>NZ_JAUFQO010000008.1 GCF_030409835.1 Lutimonas halocynthiae | reverse complement strand
CTAACCATTTTACTTTTTCTACTCGGGCTTTTAAAAATTTCGGCTCAATCCTTCGAGGGAGAAATCATATATCAATTAAACTACAAAAGTAAAGTACCCAGTATCTCAGATGAACAATTCAACGAAATGATGGGTACGACTCAAAATTACTTTATCAAAGAAGGGAACTACAAAGCTCTGATGGACGGTACAGGAATGGAATGGCAGCTGTACATTAATACTGAGAATAAACTCTATAACAAGTTAGCGGATTCAAACATGGCTTATTGGATTGATGCCAGTAAGGAGGGAAATACTATTCAAGAAGTATTAATCAACAAAAAGGCTCTGAAGATTTTAGGTTATGAGTGTGATGAGGTCATCTTTGTGTGTAAAAATGGAAATGAGAAATACTATTTCAATTCTGAATTGTCAATAGACATTTCACTTTTTGAGAACCATGCCTTAGGTCATTGGTTTGATTATTTAAAAATATCTGGAGCTTTACCTATGATGGCTTACATTGAGACACCTGAGTGCATTATTAAAAGTACTGCTGTTAAAATCGACCCTAAGAAGTTAAACTCTGATATATTCAAGATCCCTGAAGGTGTCATGACTGAAAAGAGTCCATATTAATTAAAGCACAAGTGCACAACAACGGGTATAAGCAATAGCTTCAATTCGTAACACAACGAAAATCAAAGTAAAAACAAACAAATAAAATAAAACAACATCAGGGGAGAGCTACTGCTCATACCCAAACCGTTGTGCACTATGCACGCCAAATAAAGAAAATCAAAATAAATTGTAAATGAAAAAAAACCTAACCATTTTACTTTTTCTACTCGGGCTTTTAAAAATTTCGGCTCAATCCTTCGAGGGAGAAATCATATATCAATTAAACTACAAAAGTAAAGTACCCAGTAT
>NZ_JAUFQO010000007.1 GCF_030409835.1 Lutimonas halocynthiae | reverse complement strand
TTGTTTTGCAAGTGTTTTCTCAGAGTTTGAGATTGTCAAAAAAGTAAGAGTGAAAATAGAAAGTAATATTATATCAATCCACAACTAATCATAACCAATACGTTAGCAAATATTACGATTAAAAAACAGAATGAAAACAATTGTAATTTCATTATTGATAATCTTCAGTTTGATTTCTTGCAAAGAGAAACCTACGTTTTGTGAAAACCCATATCAAGTTAAAGAAATAAAACTTGTCCCGACAGAAATTGGAACTGTAGGTAGAGAGATAACAATAAAAAATGACAGTCTGATTAACTTTATTACAAAACAAATATGTGACGTAACGGATGTACAATGGTCTACTGGAACAAGAGGAGAAGGAGAAAGAGTTGAAATACAATTTTTTCCTAACCCTACGAATAAAAAAATATTCATAGTCCACAGAAGTTTAGATTATAATGATTATAGGTTTAGAGAAGGAACTGCATATTTTAGAAATGATTTATTATGTGAGTTAGTATTTAAATTGACAGGAATAGAAAATAAAGGTAGAAATAAGATAAACGAGGAGAATAAATAAAAAACATTTGCTAACAACGGTTATAATTAATTGTTTTGCAAGTGCTTTATCAGAGTTTGAGATTGTCAAAAAGTAAGAGTTAAAAGAGAAAGTAATTTTAAATCAAACCACAACTAATCATAACCAAAACGTTGCCATTCATTGCGGAAAAGAATAAAAATTGAATAATTATGAATAAAATAGCATCAATAATAATTGGAATAATTGCAATCGGAAATGTAATTTATAGTTTTTGGAAATATTCAGATTCGATAGAATTTTTTGGATTTGAAATCAACGTATGGATTTATAGGATATTTTGGAGTTTAATCGCCTTTGGCATGTTGTATGACAAGTTCAGAAAAAAACGGGCAATGAATAATTGAAAATATTTAAGGAATAAAACACAGATTGAATTAACTCAAATTTGCGGAGTTTAATAAGGAAACGGAAAACCTAACTTTGCGGAATTGCAAACTGAAAAAGAAACACTTTTAACAGCGAATAAAAACAACGAAATGGCAACAACGGTTATAATTAATTGTTGCATTCCAGTGAATACAAACTAAGAATTACTAATGAAAATAATGCTAAAAAGAAACATAAGTACACACAGTTTTGTTTACGCTACTAAGTGCCTCCAGCACCTTTGCGGTAAGATGTCGGCACACTCGAACTCTAGGCTTCAACTAAAACTGTCACTCAACAACTAATCATACCCAATACGTTACCCAACATTAGATAAAAAACAGAAATTGAGCACAAAAATAGAACTTTCATTACTTTTCCTTTTTGGATTCTTATTTTTCAGAATTACTGGTCCAATTATAACTAGAAAGCTGGAAAATTTTCATTTAATACACAATCCGAAATTAGTCGAAAAAGCACCATGGGTTTTTAAATACTCTAATCTATTTTTTAAAGCATTTTCATTAATGTGCTTAATTTTTATAGTTATGATTTGGACTGGTTTTGTAACAATGCCTGCAGACTAAAATATTCGATAATGTTCTGAAAAAAAAAAGATACTAAGAAACGAAACTGAACTTTATAACCGAATAAAAAACGTTGGGTTACAACGGTTAAAATTTATTGCTCAGTTTGAGCTAAACTAGAAGTTAGTGGAAATTTAAAAAATCAGTTTATAGCGGAATATAAAGGCTGAATCTAGTCGCATCAAATCTTAACCAAAACGTTACCCAACATTGAATAAAACAATCACAATACAAATTGGAAAATAAGAGGCTTATAATAGGTGTAATTGGATTAATTTTATCTATAATATATATGATTTTCTATATCTACGAAATACGAAAAGAATATTCATCGTCTTATGAGTGGAGAGCTTTTTTTATGGGTATTCTTGGCATTATTGTTAGTTTATTTTGGATTTTTAGGGAATTTCAAAAAGTTTGAATTGACATGTTAGTACGGAAATTTATTACGTTGGGTAACAACGTGTATAATTAATTGTGGTTAAGAGTTATATCATAGTTAGAGCAAGTCAAAGAGTAAGAGTGAGAAGAGAAAGTATAAGTAAGTTTAACCACAACTAATCATACACAAATACGTTGTAGCAAATAAAACTCCATATGAGTGAAGTACTAGGTTACTTATTGGAATTAGTTTCTGACTTTCAGTTTTGGAAAAAGAAAAAGGAAAGGAGAAAGCATGAAAAGGAGAACAATTTACCAAAAAAATTACTGGTTCATTCATTAACAAAAGTTGTACTTTTTACTTTGGTATTAGCTGTAGTTGTCAAATTAGTTGTAGGTGGAATCTATATTTCAAATCGCTATGAAAACGAAACCAAACGTAAAATGGACGAAATCCTGATCTTGCTGGAAGAAAATAGAAAATATTCAGGAAGATATCCAAAAGAGCTAAAAATGATTATCAGAAATAATCCACTTCGAAAGAATATCACTTTAGATTCTTGGGGAAATGAATTTCATTATGAGTCTTTGTCTAATGGTTTAAATTACGTTCTTTTATCGAAAGGTAAAGATGGAGAATTAGGAAATGAAGATGATATTGAAAGTTAAATTACTTGCTACAACAATGTGTATAATTAATTGTTACGGAGGTATTAACTCTAGGTCTTAGGGCAAGTCAATCAGCTAGGAGCTATGCAAGAAAATAACAGTAAGTTTAACCACAACTAATCATACACAAACCGTTACCTGCAAGCTGAAAAAATGAGAAATCCAAAAGAGATAAAATCAATTCCGAAAATTTCTTCAATCTTATTACTTACAATTGGAGGAATTACAACTATAGTATTAGGGATTAAATCAATGCTTATTGGAATTGAAAAACCATCGCTTTTAATAATAGGAATTCCACTTTTGGCTTTTGGGTTATACTGTTTTTATTGGCTTCTAAATTATGATGTTTTGCTTATCTCAAACGGAAAATTAATCTTTAAATCAATCACTGGTTATACAAAGAAAACTATTTCACTTAATGAGTTAAAATCTTATTCTGAAATTGAAAAAGAAAATGCAAGTAGAGCTTTAGCACATAGAAAATGGAAAGACTTAACTCTAATTAGTGAGAATTTTAATTATAAATTATCATCAACTAGTTATTCAAATTACCAAGAATTAAGGGATAGATTAATAATTGGATTAAAAAGAGACACAAAATTTGAAAATGACTGGCAGAATAAAAACTCGACTCAGATTGGTATTGGATCTATTCTTTTTGGTTTGTTTTTTGGATATTGGTTATTGAAACATAGTGGAAACCATTTAAATGAAATTCTGATTATAGTATTAATAACTTCAGTGTTTATTGGGGGCGGGGCTTATTTGATAATAAATCGTAGAAATGCCAGCAGGTAACAACGGGTATAAGCAATAGCTTCAATCCGTAACAAAACGAAAATGAAAGTAAAAACAAACAAATAGAAATAAATCAACATTGTGGGAGAGCTACTGCTCATACCCAATACGTTGGCAACCATTAAAGTAAACAAGAATAAATGACATCACATCTAAGATTTATTATACCATTATTGTTTCTTTTAATTTCATGCACAAAACCGATTCCGAAGAATAAAAGAATCTATGCAAAAGGAGAAATAGTGAAAATATCCTATCATAAATCAGGTTCTTGTAATGTTAAGTTTTATGATAGTTTACAAAATGAACATATTGGGCATTATATTCATAAAATACACAAATTGAGAATTGGTGAGAATTATTGGATTGCATACGATAAAAATAATATTGAGAATGTGAATGTGTATTTTACCGCTCCAATTGTGCAAGACTCTTTAAACTACATAAGTTCCCAAGCAATGATACTAAGTAATAATTTAGATGAATTCTTTAATAGTAATTATTGCAGTTTTAGCTATTCCTATAATGGAAAGAGATACAATAGGTATCAACACCTAGTTAATAAAAGTATAAAAAAAGGTGATAATGTCGAATTGTTAATCAATAAAAATCGACCTGAAATAGCATATATTAAAGGAAGTAGTGCAATAACAAAATAGTTTACTATTTAAATATTCGAATTATTGACCAATACTCAATTATATAAAAAAGAATTGAATAAAAACGGTTGCCAACAACGGTTATAATTAATTGTGGTTTAGAGTTATCCTGAAGTTAGAACAAGTCAAAAAGTAAGAGTAAAAAGAGAAAGTAAATTTAAATCAATCCACAACTAATCATAACCACACCGTTGGGGCAAATAAATCATTCACATGCAAAAAACCATCATTTTCTTGTTAATTCTGATTGTCACAAGTTGCACCTTAGAAAAGAGCGAATTGGAATGTCAAAA
>NZ_JAUFQO010000006.1 GCF_030409835.1 Lutimonas halocynthiae | reverse complement strand
CAGGTTGATTTTATCGCAAAAAGTACAATAAGCTAAAGTAAGGGCGCATGGCGGATGCCTAGGCTCTCAGAGGCGAAGAAGGACGTGATAAGCTGCGAAAAGCTGCGGGGATTGGCACATATGAATTGATCCGCAGATATCCGAATGGGGCAACCCGGCATGTTGAAGACATGTCACCTCGCAAGAGGAGCAAACCCGGCGAACTGAAACATCTAAGTAACCGGAGGAAGAGAAAACAAAAGTGATTCCGTAAGTAGCGGCGAGCGAACGCGGACTAGCCCAAACCAGTATTGTTACGGCAATACTGGGGTTGTAGGACCACGATATTCGATGCTAATTAAATTAGAACTGTTTGGAAAGACAGACCAAAGAGGGTGATAGTCCCGTATAAGTAAGAGAAGTTATTGATAGTGGTATCCTGAGTAGTGCGGGGCACGTGAAACCCTGTATGAATCAAGCGGGACCATCCGCTAAGGCTAAATACTCCTGAGAGACCGATAGTGAACTAGTACCGTGAGGGAAAGGTGAAAAGAACCCTAAGTAAGGGAGTGAAATAGAACCTGAAACCGTGCGCTTACAAGCGGTCGGAGCAGACTTGATCTGTGACGGCGTGCCTTTTGCATAATGAGCCTACGAGTTACTTTATCTAGCAAGGTTAAATGATTAAGTCATGGAGCCGTAGCGAAAGCGAGTCTGAATAGGGCGATTTAGTTAGGTGTAGTAGACGCGAAACCGAGTGATCTACCCATGGGCAGGTTGAAGCTGTGGTAACACACAGTGGAGGACCGAACCAGTTGACGTTGAAAAGTCTTTGGATGACCTGTGGGTAGGGGTGAAAGGCCAATCAAACTCGGAAATAGCTCGTACTCCCCGAAATGCATTTAGGTGCAGCGTTGTGCACAGTTTTATAGAGGTAGAGCTACTGATTGGATGCGGGGGCTTCACCGCCTACCAATTCCTGACAAACTCCGAATGCTATAAAATGATACACAGCAGTGAGGGCATGGGTGCTAAGGTCCATGTCCGAGAGGGAAAGAACCCAGACCATCAGCTAAGGTCCCCAAATATATACTAAGTTGAACTAACGAGGTTTGATTGCATTGACAGCTAGGATGTTGGCTTGGAAGCAGCCATTCATTTAAAGAGTGCGTAACAGCTCACTAGTCGAGCGATCGAGCATGGATAATAATCGGGCATAAGTATATTACCGAAGCTATGGATTTACAACATTAGTTGTGAGTGGTAGGGGAGCATTGTAATCAGCGTAGAAGGTGTACTGTAAGGTATGCTGGAGTGATTACAAAAGAAAATGTAGGCATAAGTAACGATAATGCGGGTGAGAAACCCGCACACCGAAAGACTAAGGTTTCCTCAGCGATGCTAATCAGCTGAGGGTTAGTCGGGACCTAAGGCGAACCCGAAAGGGGTAGTCGATGGACAACGGGTTAATATTCCCGTACTACTTATTATTGTGATGGGGTGACGAAGTAATGAACCCACTGCGTACTGACGGAATAGTACGTTGAACCAAGTAGGTATAGGATGTGTAGTTAAATGCGCACGTCTTGCTGAATTGGGATAGTACCACGAAGCTTCGGTGGAGTGGATAATGTGGCTAAGGGCTTCCAAGAAAAACCTCTAAACTTCAGATAATAAGTACCCGTACCCTAAACCGACACAGGTAGTTGGGATGAGAATTCTAAGGTGCTCGAGAGATTCATGGCTAAGGAACTAGGCAAAATAGACTCGTAACTTCGGGAGAAGAGTCGCCCCCACTTAATTGTGGGGGCCGCAGTGAAAAGATCCAGGCGACTGTTTATCAAAAACATAGGGCTTTGCTAAATTGAAAGATGACGTATAAGGCCTGACACCTGCCCGGTGCTGGAAGGTTAAGTGGAGATGTTAGCTTCGGCGAAGCATTGAAATGAAGCCCCAGTAAACGGCGGCCGTAACTATAACGGTCCTAAGGTAGCGAAATTCCTTGTCGGGTAAGTTCCGACCTGCACGAATGGTGCAACGATCTGGATACTGTCTCAGCCATGAGCTCGGTGAAATTGAAGTATCGGTGAAGATGCCGATTACCCGCTATGGGACGAAAAGACCCCGTGAACCTTTACTATAGCTTAGTATTGACTTTGGATAAGTAATGTGTAGGATAGGTGGGAGACTTCGAAGCAGCGTCGCTAGGCGTTGTGGAGTCGCCGTTGAAATACCACCCTTTGCTTATTTGAAGCCTAACTCCCTTATGGGAGGACAGTGCTTGGTGGGTAGTTTGACTGGGGTGGTCGCCTCCAAAAGAGTAACGGAGGCTTCTAAAGGTACCCTCAGCACGGTTGGTAATCGTGCGTAGAGTGCAATGGCATAAGGGTGCTTGACTGAGAGACAAACACGTCGATCAGGTTGGAAACAAGAGCATAGTGATCCGGTGGTTCCGCATGGAAGGGCCATCGCTCAAAGGATAAAAGGTACTCCGGGGATAACAGGCTGATCTCCCCCAAGAGCTCATATCGACGGGGGGGTTTGGCACCTCGATGTCGGCTCGTCACATCCTGGGGCTGGAGAAGGTCCCAAGGGTTGGGCTGTTCGCCCATTAAAGTGGCACGCGAGCTGGGTTCAGAACGTCGTGAGACAGTTCGGTCTCTATCTATAGTGGGCGTTAGAAATTTGAGTGGATCTGATTCTAGTACGAGAGGACCGAATTGGACTGACCTCTAGTGTATCAGTTGTCACGCCAGTGGCATCGCTGAGTAGCTACGTCGGGAAGGGATAAGCGCTGAAAGCATATAAGCGCGAAACCCACCACAAGATGAGATTTCTTTTAAGGGTCGTGGAAGACTACCACGTTGATAGGCTATAGGTGTAAAGGCAGTAATGTCATAGCCAAGTAGTACTAATAACCCATATAGCTTATGTAAGTTCGCTCTCCTTCGGGAGAGCGGCAGAACTTTTTTTTGCAATGTTTAACAATATCATTATTTTAATATGTCAACCTTTACAGGTTATCTATGATAACTTGACAAGCTTAAGGTGATTATAGCGATAGGTCTCACCTCTTCCCATCCCGAACAGAGAAGTTAAACCTATCAGCGCTGATGGTACTGCCCCTGGGTGGGAGAGTAAGTCGTTGCCTTTCTTCTAAACCTCTAACATATATATGTTAGAGGTTTTTTTATGCCCTGAAGCCAAGAACCC
>NZ_JAUFQO010000005.1 GCF_030409835.1 Lutimonas halocynthiae | reverse complement strand
ACCAACCATGACCTGGACCCTGGCCAACGCATGGCCCACCAAAATTACTGGGACCGACATGAAATCAGATGCCAACGAGGTAGCAGTAGAAACATTGGAATTGGCACATGAAGGTTTGACCATTAAAAATGGAGGGTAATGAGTAATGTTTACCCTCCAGTAGCCTTTTATTTTAAGCTAAGTTTTAGTGGGGTTTCCAATTCCGCTGATGCCGCATTCAAAGAGGCTACGGGAATTTCAATGGAAATGGATACAGAGGAAATTACGGAAGGCGGAAACAATAGCTATAAACACCGAGTTCCAACTAGTGTAAAATTCTCAAATCTGGTGCTGAAGCGAGGATTGGTTCCACAAGATTCTGAAGTTGTCCAATGGTGTATGGAAACATTGAGTGGCGGACTTTCAGATTTAATTGAAACCAAAACTATCATTTTATCATTGTTGAATGAAAATGGGCAACCCCTTAAAACATGGAATTTTGTAAATGCCTGGCCAGTTAAATGGTCTGCATCAGATTTGAATTCTATGAACAATGAGATTGTCATAGAAACTCTTGAATTTGCCTATAGTTATTTTAAAACGGTAAAAGTGCCGGTTTTCCCAACACCTGAAACAAATTAATTCAATTACAATGCCAATAGAAATTAGAGAATTATTGATAAAAGTTAAGGTTCAAGAACCTGTAAATGAGGGCAACAATCAAAAGGATACCTATCAATTACGGCAATTCCTTCTTAAAGAATGCAAGAATGAAATAAGGAAGCAATTGAGCGCCTTAAAAGAAAGATAGTATGAGTTTGAATAAGATGAAAATAGTGGCATATAGGAACAACAAATACCTGGGAAAGGGTAAAGATACCTGCGTTGTTAAAATCAATCCAGCCTCCTATAGTCATAATCATAAAGTGAATTATAATAATGAAACATCACAAGGAGCTCCTGGTACACCTTTGAAATTTAGAGGAATTCCACCTGAAACTGTTTCTTTTGACATCTATTTTGATGCCACTGGTGCCATTAAATACAGTAAAATGGCTGTTCATGATCAGATTAAGGTATTTAAAAATGTTTGTTTTGATTATAATGGAGATATTCATGAACCCAATTATTTAATTCTTTCATGGGGTACATTAGTGTTTAAATGTAAATTAACATCTTTAGACATTAATTATTCACTCTTCAAACCAGACGGAACACCTTTAAGGGCCAAATCTTCGGTTAAATTTGAAGAGGCTAGTGATACTAATACCATTGCTAAAGAAGCAAATCCACAATCTCCTGATTTGACGCATTGGGTACTTGTAAAAGAAGGTGATACACTGCCTATGATTTGCTATGATATTTATGGGGATTGTAGCTATTATCTTGAAGTCGCCAAGCAAAATAAAATTATCAATTTTCGAAATTTAATACCTGGAACAGAATTGTATTTACCACCAATTAAATAGTATATGTCAGTATCACCCCTTATAGAAGAAACGAATCTGATTTCATTTAATATCCTCTCCAATGGAAAAGATATTCCCTCGACCTATGAGGTTTTAAAAATCACGGTTCGCCAACAAATAAATAAAATATCCGAAGCCGTAATATCATTAAATGATGGCAATACAGCCAATCAAACTTTTGATATTACAGATTCGGATAATTTTAAGCCAGGCAGCGAAATTGAAATTAAATTGGGCTATCACAATAAAAACAACAGTGTTTTTAAGGGTGTCGTCATAAAGCAAATAATCAAGGTTGATGGTACAAGTGGATCTCAATTACAGGTCATTTGTAAAGACAAATCAATAGGTATGACAATAAACAGAAAAAATGCTATCTATTCCGACATGAAGGATAGTGCTGTTATGGAAGAGATTATTGGAAAATATAGTTTAAGCACATCTATTGACAGTACCAATGCTCAGCATAAAGAAATTATACAATACTATGCTACAGATTGGGATTTCATTGTAAATCGAGCGGAAATAAATGGTATGATTGTTTTAACTGAAAGTGGAAAACTCCTTGTTCAAAAACCTGATGTTTCTTCGTCACCTGCCCTTCAAGTTCAGTTTGGTTATGACATTATTGAGTTTGATGGCGAAATAGATGCAACCCATCAATACTCGGGAATTCAAGGAAATGCATGGGATATGTCCTCTCAAGCTGTTATAAATGCTACGGCTAAGGAACCATCAGTAAATGACCAGGGAGATCTTAGTGGTTCAGATTTAGCCAAGGTTTTGAATTCGGGGACAAAAAATTTAAACAGTTCTGCTTCAATTAGTCAAGAAGATATTCAATCTTGGGCGGATGCTGGACTGCTTAAATCGAGATTGTCAAGATTTATTGGAAATATAACCTTTCAGGGAAGTTGGAAAGCAAAAATCAATTCAACGATTAAATTAATGGGTCTAGGAAAACGATTCAATGGGAACGCATTCATTTCCGGATTAACGCACACCATTGATCAAGGAAACTGGAATACTGAAGTTAACATAGGCTTATCTCCCGACTGGTTTGTCGAACGTAACAAAGTTGAAGCACCTGAAGCTTCAGGGCTAATCCCAGGAATTAAAGGGCTGCAAACTGGAATTGTTAAAAAAACGTATGAGGATCCAGACAACCAATTTAGAATTCAAGTAGAAATTCCCATATTAGGTGAAGACGGTAAATCGGTTTGGGCGCGACTATCGAATTTTTATACCGGGAATTCCTTTGGGGCCTATTTTTTACCTGAAGTTAATGATGAGGTGATTTTGGGATTTATGAATGACGATCCAAGATTTCCAATAATTTTGGGAAGTGTATATAGTAGTTCTATTCCTGCACCAGAGACTCCAGATGAAAAAAACACCATCAAAACCCTCATTACCCAGAGTAAATTGCAAATTAAATTTGATGAAGAAAATAAAGTGATTACAATCTTAAGTCCTGAAGGGAATTCTATATGCTTGAGTGAGGAAGATAAAGGGATCATTATTACGGATCAAAATGAAAATAAGATCGAAATGAACGACCAAGGCATTGTCATAGAAAGCAAATCTAATATGACTCTAAAAGCTGCCGAAGAGGTCAAGATTGAGGGTAGTTCGATAAAAGTAAGTGGTACAGAATCAATCGATAATACAGGTGGTTCAGTGAGTATTACAGGAAATGAATCCACAACCATAAAGGGAAGTGCTCAATGTGATATTTCCAGTGATGGTCAAGTAAATATTAAGGGTTTAGCAGTAATGATTAATTCATGAAAAAAAACAATAAAAATAATAAATCATTTTTGGGTAAGGGTTGGAGTTTCCCTCCAACTTTTGAATATGATGGAAGTATGGGTATTAAAATGGTTGAAAACGAACAGGATATAAAGGAGTCTTTGGCAATTCTCTTCAGCACCAATTTAGGAGAACGGGTTATGCTCCCTGAATATGGTTGCGATCTTCAAAGGTATTTGTTTGATACAGTATCCAATTCGCAAAACCATTTTTTAAGAGAATTGATTCGTACTGCAATACTCAGATATGAGCCAAGAATAGCGGTAAACGAGATTAGAATTAACACCAAAGATTATCTCGACGGTATTATCAGAGTTTCCGTTGACTACACCATTCGAGCTGCGAATACCAGATTTAATTTAGTATTTCCATATTATAAAACAGAAGGAACCGATCTACCGCAGTTATATCATAATCAAATCAGTCAAGACTCAATTATTGAACAATCATGACAGTATCTAGCATAGGCATACATAGAAGTAAAAGATGGAATAATGAATTACTTAACAATTCCTTTAAACCTGATGATCGATCATTTTCGGATTTAATGGGGTATGTACAGGCATTTTTTACAAAAATAAATTTTTATGACACTAATGATGAAGTAAAAGACACCTGGAATAAAATTATCCAAAATGATGCAGTATTTTTTATGATTACCATTATTAATGAACCCATAGATGAGTTTGACACATTCATAAAAAAAATCGTTGATAATAGTACTGGTAAGGATGTAGATTCTCAGAAAATCGAAAAGTTTTTGTTCTATTGGTATGACAAAATTGAAAGGAACTGGTATCGAGGATTGTTAGTTCATCAAGAAGAAAACTTAGCTGCGAAAATAAAAAGTCTGCATCAGGACATTCTGAAAATTAAAATCGATCAACTCAAAAAATCTCAGGATAATCACATTACAGATTATGTTGCGGAACGACCAATTGATTCAAAGAATATTATAATATTAAAATCCCCCCCGCCACCTCGAGATGATTATAAAAACGAATTCGACAGATTAAACGGCATTTTACATTCCTTTAAAAAAACCATAATTCACATTCAAAAAATAATTGAAGAGCACCTAAAGGATCATTTGTTGTCAAAAAATAATCAGCTGCCGCATAATGCCATGTATATCACATTTACGTTGCTTTTTAAAGCTCTTCAGGAAAAGTTAAACGGTATACCCCAAAGACATTTAGATTTTTATTACAAGGATATATTAAAACAAAAAAGAAATGAGGCTCGAGCCTCTAAAACTACTGTGAGTTTTAATTTATTGCCAATTATTAAACATCCTTCATTAATTGAAAAGGGCAGTATTTTGTCGGCAGGAAAACTTTTCGGAAGTAAAACTGATATTCAATTTGAAACCTTAGAGAAGTTGGTTGCCAATAATATTGAATTGATCGAAATGGAAACGATCTATTTCAATGCAAGCCCATATATTCGATATGGTAATAAAAAAGCACTCATAGCCTCGGTATATAAAAATAAATTAATCCATTTAGGCAAAGACGCTAAAAGCACAAGAGATGATTGGATGTTATTTGGAGCAAATGGAGAAAGTCTGCAAGATTCTGGGATTGATAAAGAAAATATTGCTGACATAGGTTTTATTCTTGGTTCTCCAGTATTGTTTTTAAGTGAAGGACAAAGGGAGATCGTTGTCTATTTTAACTTAGAAGAAAGTTCTTCTGAAAAATACTTTTGGAGATTGTTAAGGCAAATTCAGAAGAAAAATAACATAACCTTGGATCTGGCTTTTTCTATGGTTATGGAACAAGGATTTAAAATTTCCTATTCGAGTAAAAATGGTTGGCTAGAAGTAAAAAATTATGCGGCAGATTTTGACAAGAATAGTATTTCTATTGAGCTCAATCTAGAAATTTCTGATCCGGCGCTTGAAAAATTTGATGAAGATACTTTATGGCCATCTCTTAAGTTTGAAATAAACCCTTATGCACCAATTTATCTGTATTCATTCCTTAAAGAGGTTGAAATGGATTCCATAAAGATTGACGTTTCCGTTAAGAAAATGCGAAATTTAGTATTATACAACAATGTAGGTAAAATTTCTGCAGACAAAGCTTTTGATATTTTTGGACCATTTCCATCGGCCGAGCCTTATTTAATGATAGGTAATACAGAATTGTTTAAAAAGAAATTAGCTGCTCTTGAAGTTGAACTATGTTGGGAATCTCTTCCTAAAAATAGCGGTGGATTTGATAGCTATTATGATGGGTATTCTCAAGAAATTAACAATGAGTCATTTCAGATAGCTAAATTCATTCTCACTGATAACTTCTGGATACCAATGGTCTCAAAGAATCAAGAAAGGAAGACTGAATTACTATTCAATACTACCGATATTATAAGTCCAGAAGGTTTTAAAAGCAGTTATCTGAACGATTTGAGTCTTATTCAATTTGAGGGAGTAAATGATTTAGGTTTAAACGAAACTCTCATGCTAAAAGAGCCACTGACCTATGGTGTAGGCACTCAAAGTGGTTTCATTAAAATCATGCTTAAAAGTTCATATCCAGATTTTGGGGCTGCAATATATCATAAAGATGTTACTGAAATAGCTATTTATAACGCGAAGAATAATAAAAACTTACCACTTCCTAACAAACCGTATAATCCTAAATTAAGTTCGGTAACTGTAAACTATAAAACTTCTGACACACTTTTTTTTAATCGAATTAAAGCAAAACAGAATAAAGGTCAAATGATACATATCAGGCCGTTTTGGAAAGATACAGCCCTTGAAGGATCCTTCGTTAAAGAATTTACTTTACTTCCAAATTATGAATCTCAAGGCTATTTGGTATTAGGTCTTAAAGGGGTCATAGATGAACCTATAGTTAGTATTTTCTTTCATTTTCTTCGATCCGGAGCAACCAATAAGATTAAAAATAATAAGCTGAAATGGAATTATTTCGATGGAATACATTGGGTAGAATTGGAAGATAGCAAGATTATGAAAGATGGCACAAGTAGATTAACGAAATCTGGAATTATTGAACTTATCTTGCCAGAAGTTGATGGTGTTCCTGACGGCGAGTTGTATTGGTTAAGGGTGTCGACTCAAGCATATGCTGATTTCTTCCCAAAGATTAAAGGAATTTATTTAAATGCCGTTCAAGTTATTTGTAAAAGTGATGACCCCTTGATCAGAGGGAAATTATTCCCTCCAAAGAGCATTAATAAAGTATTGGGTAATCTACCTGATATTAAAAGTGTTATTCAACCCGGCTCAACCTATCAAGGAATGGATGCAGAATCCACGGAAGATTTTTATGGACGTGTTAGTGAAAGATTGAGGCACAAATCAAGAGCCGTATCTGCGTGGGATTATGAACGAATATTAATGGACAAGTTTGATAATATTGAAGTAGTGAAATGTACCAATCTAGATAAGGGTTTTCATCCTGATCCAGGAAAAATAAAAATAATCGTTTTGAATTCTAAATGGACCTATTACGAAAGATACTATTTCAAAAAATCAACTTTGAAATACATGAAAAAATACATAAAAAAAAGATGCAGTTCCTTTGTTAATATTGACGTCATCAACCCAATTGTTGAATATTTGTTGGTCAATTGCGAGATTCAATTAAATCAAAATGATAGCGCTGGATTTTATATTGATGAATTGCGTAGTGAAATATCAAATTTCTTATCGCCTATTTCTAAACTAAATCAGTATGAAGTAGGCATTGGTGGTTCTTTTATGCCCAAAATATTGCTCAAATTTATCGAGCAATTGGATTATGTGAAAAAGGTAAAAGATCTATCCATAGAACATATTGTAAAAAAGAAACGGCAATATTCTATTAGAACTTATAGTGAGAATCAAATAATTAAAACTAAAACCCCCTATTCAGTTTTTAATCCGGTTAAGAATCATCGGATAATTGCCTTTAACAAAAAAGGTGACCAAATAAATAATAAGACAAATTTAGGATTTGACAGAATGGAAATTGGAACAGATTTTATTTTGCAGGGAAAATGTAAAAATAAAACTGAATTGGAAAGCAGTACTAAAGTTCATAAAAATGCATCAATGTCAATGATTAAATTCAAAAATAATTCTAAGTAATCATGAGCTCAAAACCTCTTAATAGACAAAGTTTAAAATCACTCTTCAAGAATGGAAAAAGGCCCAATGAGACCAATTTTGCAAGTCTTATAGATTCAACTTTGAATCAAGTTGATGATGGAATCTCAAGAAATATTGAGGAAGGCTTAATACTTTCTCCAAAAGGGAAAGATGCTGTGAGATTAATTAGTTTTAAAGATAAAATTCAAAACAGGCTTTCAAAATGGGGAATTGATTATGTGCAAAAAGGTTCGGAAGGCTTAGCTTTTGTGGAACCGGTTTCAGTAGATAAAGAAGCGACTCGATTATTTCTTGCCAAGGGTGGAAATTTGGGTGTTGGCACAGAAAAACCTAGAACTTCCTTAGAAGTAAATGGAATATTATCAGCAGAAAGTAGAATAGGAACCTATAGACTTTCCAAAGTTCCTGCAGATGGTAAATGGCATACCATCCTAAGTAATTTGAACGGATATTCTGCGTTTGAAATTGTTGCTCAAGTGGGTAAGCCAAAATCAGGCAGACATGCCTTATTACATGCCCATGCCCTTAGTACATATGGTAAATCAAGGAGCCGCATTAGAAAAACTCAAGCACGCTATAAATGGTGGTGGTGGGATAAAATCAATCTGAGATGGACCGGAGATACCTATAATTATCAATTGCAAATTAAAACCAGATCGAATTATGGTAGTGATCAGGATATTAAATACTATATCACCAAATTATGGGATGATGATATAATGACTCTTTTTAACGATTTATAAAATGTCGGAAACACCATTAAAAAATCATATAGATATAAAGAAATCGGGGTCGGGTGAATACCAGGAACTTTATCTTAAAGGGATTGAATATCTTCAAAGTCTCTCATCCGATCATTGGACTGATTTTAATGAACACGATCCAGGGGTAACGATTTTGGAAAACCTTGTTTATACGCTCACTAATCTATCCTATAAAGTTGATTTACCCATCAAGGATATTCTAAAGGAGTCCAAAAACGGAAAATTAAATTCAGGAGATAATGGTTTTTTTGTTCCGTCAGAAATTCTTACAACAAATCCGATCACAGTTAAGGATTTGAGCAAAATATTTATTGATAAAATTTTAAATATAAAAAATGTCTGGATTGAAGCTCCTAATGCTAAGTGCAAAAATAAAAATGCTCTGGAGCAAAATCATCTTAAGGGTCTTTATAATATCTATGTTGAATTGTTCCATTATGACGAGAATACTGCTAAATTAGAAAAGGAGAAAGAGAGAGTTCATGAAGAGACCAAAAGATTGTTTCTTGAACACAGAAATCTCTGCGAAGATATTTATGAAACGATCATTTTAGACCCTATTAGATTTCAAATGGAATTGGATTTGAATTTGCGCAGTAATGTGAACGGCGAAGAAATATTAGCTAAGATCTATTACAAAATCAATGATTATTTATCTCATGAAGTTAAGTTTTCCTCTTTAAATGATTTAATTAATAAGGATTTTGGAATCAACTTCATTTTCAATGGCCCTTCATTGGATAATGGATTTATTTTAAATAAGGAATTAAAAAAAAGAAAGAATAAAATTCGAAAAAAGATCCTATTAAGCTTGATCAATGAAAATTCTGATATTATTCATATAGAAAAATTTATGCTAAAAGTTGCTGATACTGGGGTGGATATATTTTTGGAAAATGACCAATATACATTTCCTAAAAACAAAACGGCTTTGTTGGAATTGCCAAAATCAAATGATCATCTTCAATTTAGAGATAGTGATATTAAGTTCAAACCTGATATAGTTGAATTGAAACATGCTTATGATTATTTAGTTTCAAAAAACTATGGGAATTATAAGTCTGTTTCTAATGCGATGAATATTGTAAATATTCCGGACGGAAATCAATTAGGGATTCGTTCTTATCACTCTATCAGAGAACAGTTTCCAGCAACTTATGGAATTAACAAATATGGGATTCCAAACAATGCATCATTGAAAAGACATGCTCAGGTAAAGCAGTTAAAAGCTTATTTGTTGCCATTTGATCAAATCATGATTAATTTTTTGGCTCAATTAACAGGAATATATCAATTATATGATGCTAACAGCAGGGAGTTTCAGTCATATTTTTATGGCCAACTGAAAGATATGTTGGATCTCAAACCCTTAGTTTCGGGTTACGAAAATTCGAAGGATTCTGATTTTATCATTGCATGGCAAAACATACTTGAAAGTATTAATTCCCGATTTGATACTTTAGAAATAGAAAGACACAGTGATGTTACTAATAATTTACTGGCAAGATTTAGTGAAAATATTCCAGAGTATTCTTTGGAAAATATCAACAAAGAGAGTTTCGGCAACGACCATGAAAGGAGGATATTTAAAAAAGAAGCTATTCTCAGCAAGCGCAAATTAATTGCGAATTATGCACGATTGAGTTATTATAGATCCAGAGGGTATAATTACAGCATGAACTACGATGACAATGTTGAGCAAAAGGAATCACATGCAACAGACCATACGGTTCCAAGTTTGATTCAAAAAGTAGCCATTATAATGGGTATTCAAAATTTCAATTTAAGGTTTCTTTCCGATGTCCTCTCCAATCATAAAATCAAACTGTTTTCTTTAAATGAAACTGAAACTTCTTCTTCAGAAGTGTTTTTAGAAGTTATTTACTTAACAAAAGGGATAGAAATTGTTGAAACAGTTAAAACCGAAATAGAGACTTCAGATAAATATTTGACACACACATTTTGCTTTAAAGGAAACTCTGAAAATATTCTGAATTCTGTCTTAAAAGACGGTATTATTAAGGATAATTATACCATCCCTGAAGAAAAACCATTCAATATTAAATTTACATCAGAAGAAAGTGTACCCGAAATTGTTCATGTTGCCAATTCTAAGGATAAGGCGAATCAAGCTATTCAATTCGCCATAAATCAATTGCGAATAGTAAGTCAACAGAGTGAAGGTCTTTATTTGGTTGAGCATTTGTTATTAGCACCTCCGTATCATGGTAATCATTTTGGTTATTCCTTTGTAATTAAAGTAAATAAGGATACAAAATTGCATTTTATTCAAGATCAATTGTTATCGTACCAGAGAAGAAATGAGCAATTGAATGAAATAACTTTAGGGAAAAGAAAACATATAAACTTCCAATATGTAGAGGCTGAAAACAAATTCTTCCTTCAAATACGTAACAGTAACGATTGTATTATAGCTAGAGGAACCAATGCCTTTAAAAATTTGGGATCTATCAATAAACAAATTAAGTATTTAGAGCTTCTTAATGGAAATACCAAATTTAGAAAGTCTATAAAAAAACTAAAATGTTATGCATATTATAATGAAGGAAAGGTAAATGAATCTTTTTTTTCATTTGGGATGAGTATCGTTTTACCATCATGGCCAGTCCGGTTTCAACAATTGGGTTTCAGAATCAAATTTGATGAAGTTCTATTAGAAACCGCACCAGCTCATATTGCTCATCATACATATTGGTTGAATATTGAAAAATTACATTCTTTTGAATTGGATTTTTATAAATGGATGGGCTTAAAAGATAATTGTGAAGAAAAAATGGAATATTCCTACAAATTGATTAATAAATTAAAAGAATACCACCATTCATGTCAATATTAGTTGAACATAACACACATTTGATTAAATCTCATGCATATGAAATTGAACTAAGTGATCAAAAAGACGCTTATCAGTTTCAATCGGATATTATATCTCTACAGAACAGTAGAATAACCCCGTTAATTGAAAAGGTTCTCAATCATTTTATACCTGAAAATTATTCATTTTATATCGATTCCATAGAACTCGATTTGGGAGTTGTTTCAAAATATAACTATGAAAATGAACTGCCAATCCTTATTGAAGAGAAATTGATTCAATATTTTAAATCTAATATGTTAGACAATGGAACCTTGAGGTCGGCCAAAAGAATAGAAGGCAATATTTCAACTTTGAATAATTTGGAATATTTTCTTCTAAACGGCTATTATTCCTGGCAAAATAATTCAGAGAAATCACCATCCCTTGTGCTCAAAGACCTGATTAAAACCAATGCAATAGATGTTGTATCGATGCTGAAGAAGATTGGTAAAAAGGAATTGGTTCGTAAACGAATGGTTTATCAATTTACAGAGGAATTATTAGAAAATATTGTTTTAACGGTAGTGGGTAAAGAGAATAAGTATATGATTTCTTTTAAGAACTATATTTTTCAACAAAAGGAAGAGAGCAATCAATTTAAACGGTCATCAATTCATTATAAAGATGCTATATGGGAGGTTATTCTGGCATTTGTATTTGAAAAAACCGGTGATTATACCAATAAAAAAACTTTCGTAAAGTACTTAATTGTTCACATATCTCAAAAGTATCAAATTGCCTTAGAATCCTTTCTTCTACAAATCACTCAGGGTATTGGGATTGAAAAAAGCAAAGAGAGCCCATCATTAGAATTTATAAGATTGATAAAAGAATTGAAAGGTCAAGAATTGAGGATAAATAATGATGCTAAGTATTCTTTGAATAAGAATAAAATCAATTGGGTTTATGAAATTGATTACTTTTTAAATTTTGGTGTTTTCAAATCAAAAATATTCATTGGGTCACAAAAAGAATTCAACAATCGATTAAAGCTTTTGATCCAGGAGAAAAATAAGGATTTTATCAAGCAAATTAGAAAATGGATTCTAGAACCTAGTCAATTAAATAGACTTCTAGTTTATTCAGATCATCATCTTTTTGATGAATTAGTTACTTTTTGTCCATCATCATCCTTTAAAGTCATTGATGATTTTATTCTTCATGTTGACAATAATAGAAACCGGCTAACACATGACACAAACAAATTATGGACTAGAATAAAAGACCAAAGATCAAAACTTACACTTCATTCTTTTCTTTATAATCCAAAAAATCTAAGTGATCGTTTACCTAGCTTTTTGATGAGTATTTTGAAAGAATTCGAGAAAGAGGAAGGTTTAATACATTTACTGATCAATGAAATATATCTGGTTCTGCCGAATAATTTACAAGACCCACTCGTAAACTCGGAAACTTTTGTGAGTGGATTATTAATTCAATCTGAAGTTCAAAAAATAATTGATGAAATAAATTTGTTTGCTTATCAGAATGAAAAAGTATTTTGGGAATTATGGTTTAAAAATAATTCGATTGAATGGTGCCAACGGCTTCAATGTACTCAGCAGGAATTGATTTTCAGATTTGAAAAATCCTTTTCACTGTCAGCATCTAAACAGCCCTTACAACTGATTTTAGAAGAAATTAGGAAGAAAGATTCAGGAATCTTGCCAGTACATTCTGACATAGAGAGAATAAACCCTAGGGAAAAGCATGATCCATTGGTTTTACCAACTTCTTTTGAGCCCGTTTTATATATTATTGACAAAGGAGAATTACCCTGGTGGATTCCTTCATTCAGTAAATCTATGATGAACGAATCATTTTCTCGAATATGGAAACATTCCGAAAAAAGAGAGAAGTTAATTAGTTCTCTTTCGAAAAGTAAAAATTGCAAATTGTTTTATAGGCTAATTGAATTCGAACAAATACAGAACATATGGAAAGCTGGGCATTTGGAACATAATGAGGGCCTTGATTCAATATTTATGGAATTTCAAAATTTATTTGCAAATAAATTTGTGCCTATAGGACTTCTAAAACACATTGATTACACCACGTTCATTTCAAATGTTACTTCTATTGGCTTTAATTATTCAGGTAGCAAAGCAACAAGTAAGGTATTTGATTATTTGAATGATTGGCTTTTAAAGGTTGAATTTATTAAATATGAAAATTCGGGTCTATATTTTTATCAACTCATTGACAACTTGTTAAACAAAGCCTTAGGTCCCAGCATAGAAAAGGAACTATTAAATACAAAGAGCATTCTTAAAGATCTTTCAAATAAATTAATCAAAAAGAAAGCTAACAAGTTATCAAACTCAATAATTACGCCCAAGTATGAAAAGGATAATTTAAAAATGGGATCTATTGCTTCTTCAACTTTAAACGAAATTCACAAGGATCTTTCGCAGAAACTGAATTCTGAGCAAGAAGACTATTTTGAGAAAAGTATTTCTTTTATATATGCGTTTAAAAATCTCTTGTCTATCGTTGAGTTTGAAAAAATCAGATTGCTTTTTTCCGAACTTGTATGGCTCTCATATCATTCAACTGGTTTAAAATCATGGTCAAAGCTTAAATGGAATCTATTGACTTTTCACAGTTTTTCTCAAATCATTGGTGTCCGAAAAAGTAAGTCATTAATAATTGAAAATGATCAGAAGCTTATGTCAGACCCTCAAATTAAGCTTTATCAAAATGGAATACTGGAGGCCTTAATTCAAGACAACAAAATTTTGTTGGGGTCTACAGTTGTAAAAATGGGCTCAATAACCAATGGTAATTCGGATTTCGAACAAGAAATTGACAAAACAAAAGAAACTAGTTATAATGAAATATTCGAAAATCAATTTAAAGAAATAGAAGCATTCAAAGACCCTATATTTGTAAACAATGCCGGATTGATCATATTATCGCCCTTTCTGGGGACCTTATTTGAAAAATCCGGGCTGTTGCAGAATGGAGATTTTATAGATGAGCAGCGTAAAATGAAAGCTGTTCGACTGCTATCCTATGCAGCTACAGGGTCTATCGATCTAGGAGAGGAGCACCTTATCATTCCAAAAATACTAAGTGGATTGGCCATTCAATTGCCAGTCAACAGAAGCATCCAACTTAACAGCAAAGACAAGGAGCTGGTAGATAGTTTATTATCTTCAATTACACAACAATGGAAACCTTTAGAGAACTCTTCAATCGATACACTGCGAGAGAGTTTCTTTCAAAGAAAAGGAAAATTAGAAAACAAAGAAGATTTCTTGCAACTGCATATCGAAACGAAAGGAATTGATATTTTATTAGATCAAATTCCTTGGAATATAGGAATGGTTAAAACGCAATGGATGGACAAATTATTACAAATAGCATGGAGGTAATAAAAAACCTAGCAAATAGTTTAGAAAATGAATTAATATGGTTTCAAGCTGTAGTTAATACAGCACTCACGCTATATTTTAAAAATGAGTCCAAAGAGACTAGCATCAAGGATCATGCTGCCCCTTCATTAAAAAATGATCCTTCCCCTTACGCCAAAATTATATCCGAATACGAATTAACATTTGAAGACAGAATCATTTTAATTCTAGCCTTAATTCCTATTATTAGACCTCAATTGTTAGATGTTTTTTTAATAAAAAACCAAAATTTAAACTGTGATTTTTCTGAGTTTGGAGGTATAAAAGAGAATAATTCAAAGGGTTTCCTTCCTACCTTAGAAACAGCTTGCTTCATCCTTGGTGATGATGAGCTAGAGAAACGATTTAATTTTTTAAAAACCTATAATCGCGAACATTTATTGTTTAGAATGAGCATCATAGAATTGGATGGAAATGATGATTTTGGACTTCATAGAAAACTATCCATTTCTAATGAATATATGGGTTTATTTACAACAGGGAAAAGATTATTACCTCAATACAGTACAAAATTCCCTGCAAAAGAAATTAAGACGGATTTGACTCGGGAAGATTTAATCGTTGAAGAGCAGGTTACTGACGATCTTGATGAAATACGCGATTGGTTGATTCATAGTGACCGAATTCTAATTGATTGGAATTTGGAAAAGAATTTAAAACCCGGTTTTAGGGCCCTGTTTTATGGTCCACCAGGAACCGGGAAAACATTTGCTGCTACCTTACTAGGTAAAGCAACCGACCGTCCAGTTTTTAGGGTAGATCTCTCAATGGTTGTTTCAAAGTACATTGGTGAAACAGAAAAAAACCTAGGACGACTTTTTGATGAGGCAGAACACAAGGATTGGATTTTATTCTTTGATGAGGCTGATGCCTTATTCGGAAAAAGGACGCAAACAAGAGGTGCCAATGATCGATATGCAAATCAGGAAGTAGCCTATTTACTTCAAAGAATTGAAGATTTTTCAGGTTTAGTGATACTGGCTACAAATATTCAATCGAATATTGATAAGGCTTTTTCACGACGCTTTCAAAGCATGATTCATTTTCCTAAGCCCAAGACGAAACAACGCAGACAACTATGGGAGAATCTATTTAAAGAGAACTTTATTGTTGAAGAAACACTAGATCTGGATACCTTGGCCGATACCTATGAACTGACCGGAGGAGAGATGATCAATATATTACGTTATTGTGCCTTAGAATCAGCTAAAAGAAACAAAAAAGAATTATTATACAAAGATGTAATTACCGGAATAAGAAGAGAATACGCCAAACAAAATAAAACTATTTAATATGCCACAACAAGTATGTATGGGAGCCATGATGACCTGTTCCTTTGGAGTAGCACCGTCCTCGCTCATTGTTTTGCCACAAAACAGAGTTATGACCAGTAATATGCCCGCAGCCAATATTATGGACAATAAACCTATGGTGAATATTCTTCCATTTGGAATGTGTTCTTCCTTGGCAAATCCTACAGTTGTTACTGCGACTACAGCAGCATTAGGGGTATTAACACCCATGCCTTGCATTCCAGTAACGGTGGCGCCGTGGGCACCCGGCAGCCCCACTGTAATGATTGCCAATATGCCGGCTTTAAATAATACTTGTACCTTAAATTGCACTTGGGGAGGGGTGATTTCGATTTCTCAGGCAGGGCAAGCACAGTGCGACGTGGCTTAGCGCAATGTGACCGATTATTGAAAACTATAAAAAAAGTAGAATTGTAAAAGATTAATTATGAAGAGTCATCTTGACAAATCGAAGAAAGACCAAAACCTAGCTCATGAATTCATTCAAGACCGGGGATCTAATGATAATGCTTTGCAATTTAATGACCATCGTTCAGATACAATTTTTCAACGCAAGGCACAGGAGATGGCTGATGAACATACTATGAGTCAGAACCCTCCTAAGTCTAAAAACAACACTGGCTTACCTGACAACTTAAAAACTGGAATTGAAAAACTCTCAGGTTATTCAATGGATGATGTTAAAGTACGTTATAATTCCAATCAACCAGCTCAATTGAATTCCCACGCTTATGCCCAGGGAACTGCTATTCATATAGCATCTGGCCAAGAAAAACATTTACCTCACGAAGCATGGCATGTGGTTCAACAAAAGCAGGGGCGTGTAAAACCAACTTTGCAAATGAAGGGAAATATTAATGTTAATGATGATACCGGTTTGGAGAAAGAGGCTGATGTGATGGGGTCTCGGGCCATTCAGATGCAAGATTATTGTAGATCTGAGACAAAAATGGCTTCAAGGTATTCTTCACCGATTCGACAGTCAAGATCGATCGATAGAATACAGAGTTTTGAAGTTTCGGATATTTCTTCTTCAAAATCAGTGATTCAAGGAAAATGGTTTGTCAATGCTAAAAATGAAACTTATTGGATCAAGGAACCGAAAGAAAATAACAAAGAAGGAAAACACCCCCCTAAAGGGTTCACATTTGTAATAGAGCCAACAGACCGCGAAGGAGAACGGCCAGCACCTGGATACATCCATGGGACTGCTGCAATTGGAGAGATCTTAGAAAGCGGGCAAATTCGAGGAGGGAATGCGGCTAGCAAAAATCTAGGTCCACGTGCTAAGGAGGTCATGAAAGAAGGAGAATTTAAACAGAACTTGCATTTCTTTACAACAGATGAATCTGATTCAGAAAATATTGGTGCTTCATTAGGACGTGTCACTAAATATTATGCGAATGACCTATCTGCAAACAAAGAGAAGAAGAATGGTGAATTATCTTTGGCAGCGTTAGTTAGAAACTGCCGACCCATTCCTGGTGTTCTTGTCTTTAGTCGAGAGCTTGAACTAATCAAAGATTTTCACCCTGGAACGGAACAAATCAATGCATCAGAAAAAAAATCGATCAATGCATCAGAAAAAGAATCGATCAATCGTTACCCCGTCATTTCCTGCGATGAAAGTGGATACTCTAAACTTAGCGTATTACCGTTCTCAAAAGTGCGCTTGCTAAATAAGTATGACTTATTATCTGTAATCTTCATATTGAGAATGGGAGGAAAATCGTTATCCAGTATTGTAGATTTTGTTCAATATGCGGACATGGAAGAAGTTACAAGAGATAATGTAAAAAAAGGCTTATCTGATAGTTTTCGAGAATTTGAAACGAAATCTATCGAAAAAAAACTAGAAGCATTGATTAAGGAAATTCCCTTGAATTTGAAACATACATTGGAAAATAAAAAAATGTTTCGTAAGCGATTCGTCAAAGAAATAATTGAGAAACATGAGTTATTCTGTTCAGAAGGCAAGGAAATCTTAGAGCAACCTGAAAAAAAGATTTCGACAGTAAAAATGGATGACTCAAACAACAACAACAACAACAACAACAACAACAACAACAACAACAACAACAACAATAATGAAGACAAAAAAAGATGAATATTTTATGATTTTAAACTACAATTAATTATCTCAAACTAATATGTGTTTGACTTTCTTATGAAGAAATATTTGTAATAATTATGGATAATGTTAATAATAGAATTTTAAACCCTTATAATAAAAAATAAACATCATTCAAAAGACCATCTATTGAATACCATGTACGAAATAAACTAAAACTATAAAAGATGAATCTATGAATACTCATGTAGACAGGTTAGAAGAACATACCAGGCCTACTGGAAGACATGAAAGCCAATCGGTTGCTAAGGTGACCGCTCAAGAGCAAGGCCATAGAGAGTCTATATTTCAGTTCGCAGATAATCGAATTGAGACTGTTATGCAATTCAGAGTTTTTCAGGATATGGCCAATAACAGCCAACAGGTAGATCAAATAGCCCAATTACAGGAAATGGTGAACAGTCGATCTACTGAACCTAGGGACTGCATACAAAAGAAAGAAAATAACACCGGCTTACCAGATCATCTAAAATCGGGTATCGAAAGTCTTTCCGGCTATTCGATGGACGATGTAAAGGTGCATCGAAACTCTCATAAACCAGCTGGATTACAAGCGTACGCTTATACCCAAGGAACCAATATTCATTTAGGTCCTGGGCAAGAAAAACATTTGCCTCATGAAGCTTGGCATGTTGTGCAGCAAAAGCAAGGGCGTGTAAAACCAACTTTGCAAATGAAGGGAAATGTTAATGTGAATGATGATTCAGGTTTGGAGAAAGAGGCAGATTTGATGGGGGGACAAGCACTTGGCAAATTGAGTACAACGGAAGTGAATAGATTAAGCAACACCTCTAATAATTGCGGAGAATCAATTCAATTTCGAATTATCGAAAAGACATATGATAATTTTCTCAACGAGTTTAAAAAGAAAATATTCTTAAAAAAAAACAAACATGATGAAGATTTGAATCCTGATTTTTATGAAATTTTAGATAATATTAGGTCTGTATACAAAGCAAGACTCGGAGGGCCTGACAGAGGAAAACAGGCTATCCTATTAAAAGATAAATTGCAGAAATGTTTAGAATCAGGTAAAAAACTCGGACATATGAAAATGGAATTAGATACGATTATGGAGAAACTGAAGGATGAATTACCAGAGCAAGTTCATAAAACTCTCACTAATCCTATTGAACTAAATGAATATTTAGAGAAGAACTTTCCTGCAATTGACCGGTCCAAAATAGAAAAATTGAGATCTGATAATGCAGAAGAGCGTTTTAATAGTGATGACACAAAATTGTCAATTTATAAGGCCATTCGACGTGTAATTTTATCTCAAAGCATAACTTCCTTAGGCAGAGCAATTTTACCCGATAAAGAATTAGATTCTGCAAGGCAAATTGAACAGGTTGAAAATTCAGCAGGAAAAGGAGCATGTCAGGTGGTTTCAGATACGATTAAAGAGATTGCAGGATCAGGTGCAAAGGTTATGAATGTAAACAATATTAAAGGAGCAGATAATCATTCTTATGTAGTTGCAGAATACCATAATACGAAGGAAAAAATAATTGTTGATCCCACGTGGCGTCAGTTTACCAAACAATTTGAAATTGAGAATTGGAAAGATTGTCCAGTTGTACTTTTCGGCACAAAAAAGGAATTAAAGACTAAAATAGTTCATTATGGTGCGAAAAATCCTGGTTTTGTTGATGATTTATATAAAATTTAAACACCTTGTATATTTGTTATAATCAAAATCACTTTCAATTAATAATGAATTGAAAAACCGTTAGTAATATTAAACAGGATTAAAGCGACCATATTTGGAAACTTTATTAAGTTAATAAAACAAAGAATGAAACAATTATTAAATGATAGCTCTTTTATTGATTACTCCAATACTGCTCCAACTTTTTAGCGTATTCTGAAGGCGTAATTTTAATATATTCAATAAACTGCTTTTCAGTCTTATGACCAGTTATTTTCATTATGGTTAATGTGTCTAGTTTACCGTATAGATTGGTTGCAAATGATCTCCTACATATGTGGCTGCTGACAAGTTCAAACTTTTTGTACTTACCAAAGGTTTTTCGAAACGCCTTCTTTCCGTTTATCATTTTGGCTACCATTTTTGATCCTTCCACTTCATTGGTGATTTTTGCAAGTTGGCAAACCGTCTTAATATAGGAATTGAATTTTTGGTCGCTTATTGGTCTTGGGAATTCGCCCTCTCTTTTGGATAGAATTTGTTTCACTTGATTATGAAGAGGTATTATTACAGGAATACCAGTCTTGATATTGGTAATATGAATTTGAGACTCTGCTAAGGACTCCTTTTTTAGAGTCAATAGATCGGAAACTCTTAACCCGGTCCAAACACCAATAATTAGCCAGTCTCTAACATTATCTAACTTTTCCTTTCCATGAAGATTCAATTCAAATATGCTTTTAATTTCAGCTTCATTTAAATAAATATCAATTGTTTTATTACTTGGGACATAGAAATCAGAACTTTTATATTCGTTATTAATATTAATCCCTTGTATGTCTGCTTCCTTACAGAATAACTTTAATTTTGAAACATAAAACCCTATCGTATTTGGATTAAGTTGTTGTTCTGTGGATAAAAATGTTACGAACTCTTGATGGAACTTAGTATTGACATCAATGAATTTAACTTTTTTCCCTTTAAATTCTTCAAAGGTTTTCAATTTATCCAATGTCATATGGTAATATTCAATTGTCCTTGGTGACAAAGTTCTGCCCAATTTTAATTTTACTGTATTTTTTGATTCGTTTATATAGTTTTCAATGAATGATCCTAAGAAGTAATCCTTTTCATTGTCAATTGTATCAGGCCGATTAAAGAACTGATTAACCTTTTTCTTGAGCCATAACTGAGAAATACCATTTCCATCACTTAATTCCTTAAAATATTCAGCCTCGATAAATGCTTTCAGTTTTCTTAGTTTAATATTTACTTTGTCCTTGTATGTGGCAACCGCAATATTTTTTACTGTTTGTTTTGGTTGACTCCAATGTTCTAATCTGCATTTTAATCCTGTTGATATTTCATAGTCAAAAGCATCACCTTGCTTAACTCTAATTCGAATATTACCTGGATTAGCCTTTCCTTTAATTCTATATGTGAATGTTGCCATATTATGATACAACCCCTGATGGGACCCCTGATTAAATGAATTTACATGAACATTAATGAACCAAATTGCACATTGTATTTCTTAAGTCATTGAAAATTAGTCAATTTATTTTAAATTTTGATCAGTTATATTCAAAGGTTTCACTTCTAGCGAGGGTACAAAAAAAGCCCTACAGTTATTTAGATTTGTAGGGCTTTTCTTTTAATTATAATTTCTAATTCAGCTTTCTTGACATCTTTTATCAATCAAAAACCAATTCACCACGAGATTCTTTGTCTTTTAATTTTTGAACCAATTCTAAAGCATCTGGAACTACATCGCTACACAAAATGATGAGTGAACCTTTTACCGCATTTTTTACTGCATAGGTAATGGCTTCTTTTTCTGATGGGATAATAGTAGTTTTCTTATTTGGATTTTTCATTTTTATTCCATCATTCACCATTTTAATAAGCTCTTCTTCTGTTTTACCTCTAAGACGTTTGTCTTGACGGATAATAATTTCATCAAACATTTCGGCTGCAATTTCTCCCATTTCATTGTTATCCTCTACTCGCCTATCCCCGATTCCGGCTATGATACCAACTTTAACTGTTGCATCTAATTCTTCAACAAATTTTTGAAGTGCTCGCATTCCAGCTGGATTATGTGCATAATCTAAAAGAATCGTAAAGTTGTTGAATTCGAATAAATTTAGACGTCCAGGAGTTTGAGCGGCAGAAGGAATAAAGGTTTCTAAACCAGCTTTCATATCTTCAATACTTATCCCTTGAACATGCGCAGCAAGAACAGCTGCCAATACATTTTGAATCATGAACTTCGCTTTTCCACCATAGGTTAATGGAATGTTTTCAGCTTTCATTAAACGCATTTTCCATTCACCTCTACAAATAGTAACATAACCATTTTCGTAAACTGCAGTGATTCCATTCAAGCGTTGTAAAGCTTTAATACGAGGGTTATTTTCATCTAATGAAAATAAAGTCACATTGCAATCCAAATTGCGTCGCATATCATATACCAAATCATCATCAGCATTTAATACAGCAAAACCATCTGGCAACACCGTTTCGGGCACGACCGCTTTTACTTTTGCTAATTGCTCAATTGTATGGATACCTTTTAAACCTAAATGATCTGCAGCAACATTCGTCACAACTGCAATATCACAATTTTTAAAACCTAAGCCAGCCCTCAATAAACCGCCTCTTGCACATTCTAAAACAGCAAAATTTACAGTAGGATCTTTCAATACAAACTCTGTACTTGCAGGCCCCGTGCAATCGCCAGTCATTAATAATCTATTCTGAATGTAAACGCCATCACTCGTCGTATAACCAACACGGTAACCATTCATCTTTGCGATATGTGCAATTAAACGAGTTGTTGTTGTTTTTCCGTTGGTTCCAGATGTTGCCACAATCGGAATACGACCTGTGTCTCCTTTTTGAGGAAATAATTTATCAATTACTGGTGCCGCAACATTGCGAGGTAATCCTGATGTAGGTGCTAAATGCATTCTAAATCCTGGACCAGCATTCACCTCTAAAACAGCACCTGCAGTTTCTGACAAAGGTTTAGAAATATCTGTGGTCATAATATCAATCCCACAGATATCCAAATCAATAATTTTAGAAATCCGTTCAGCCATACTTACATTGGCAGGATGGATGATATCTGTAATATCTTCGGCAGTTCCTCCGGTACTTAAATTCGCTGTGTCCTTCAATATAAGTCTCTCACCTTTTGAAATAACGCTATCTAAAGAATAACCTGCATCTTTAATGATAGTTTGAGTTAATTCGTTAGTTGTAATTTTTGTCAATACATTTTCATGCCCAAAACCACGACGTGGATCGCTATTTACTTTATCAATTAATGCTTGTATTGTTGACTCTCCATCCCCAATAACGTGCGCTGGTGTTCGAATAGCACCCGCCACCAACACATTATTGATCACTAACAACCGATAATCGTCACCCGTGATAAATTTCTCAACAATTATAGCACCACTTCGTGAGCTTTCTTTTGCATGATTAAAGGCAACCAGTGCGTCATCGTAATTTTGTATATCTACGGTAATACCTCTACCGTGATTCCCGTCTACGGGTTTAATCACTAAAGGGTAGCCAACATAGCGGCACGCCTCTTTCAAACTGCGTTCACGACGAATGATATCGCCTCGCGGCACATCTACTTCAGCTTTTTCCAATAAATATTTTGTGTCTTCTTTATCACAGGCAAGTTCAACACCAATACTACTGGTTTCACTTGTTACCGTTGCCTGGATTCGCTTTTGATTCGCTCCGTAACCCAATTGACAAAGGGAATATTTATTAAGTCTAATCCATGGAATTCCTCTACTTGCAGCCTCTTCAACAATAGATCCAGTACTTGGCCCCAAACGATCAGCTTCTCGAAGTTCCCGCATTTCCTGAATGTCATCAGATAAATCATAATCCTCCCCTTTAATCAATGCTTCGCAAATGCTAACTGCAGATTTAGCAGCAAAACGCCCAACGGACTCCTCCATATAAGAGAATACAACATTATAAACACCTTTTTCACCATATCCTCTGGTTCTACCAAAACCGGTATCCATGCCAGCAAGTGTTTGGATTTCAAGCGCAATATGTTCTATAATATGGCCCATCCATGTGCCATCATCTACACGCATAAAAAAACCGCCTTCACAACCTTCAGAGCAGCGATGCGAATACATGCTTGGAAACATTGTTTTTAAGCGCTCCGGAAAACCATCAATTTTATTAGAAGGTAATTCTTCCATCTCTTCAAGATCAAGAACCATTACTATTAATTTATGACGTCTAACCGACCAGTAATTTGGCCCTCTCATGGCGTTAATTTCGCGAATCTTCATGTTAATGGATTTAAGATTGATTTAGTGTAAGATTATAAATATAAATATATTTCTAATAAAAAATTACCTTATTTTTGCCCAAATTAAAAATTAACTGCAATTTTTATGCTGAATTATAAAGGAACATTAATTCCAATTGGCGGAAACGAAGACAAGGGGAGCGATGAAAATGAAATATACACGCTTGAATTTATTGATGAAGGTATTCTATATCATGTCGTTAAAGAAGCTGGTGGTGTAGAGGCTAAAATTGTAATAATTCCTACGGCATCAAGTATTCCTGTTGAAGTTGGTCAAAATTATATTGAAGCATTTACAACCTTAGGTTGTAAAAATTTGACTGTTTTAGATATTAGAAGTAAAGAGGATTCTGAAAAAAAAGAATCAATAGACCTTATAAAATCTGCTAATTGCATCATGTTTTCAGGAGGTAACCAATCTAAAATTACAGATAAAATTGGAGGCACAACTATTCATGATATTTTAAGAGATCGATATAAAAACGAAAGTGGATTCGTAATTGCCGGTACTAGTGCCGGAGCTATGGCTATGGCTAGCCAAATGATTGCAGGAGGAAGTGCTACTGAAGCATTTGTAAAAGGCGCAGTAACCATGTATACAGGTTTAGGCTTAATTCCTGAATTAATTATTGACACCCATTTTATTCGTCGTGGCCGTTTTGGAAGACAAAGCGAAGCGGTAGCAAAATATCCAAATTTAATTGGTATTGGTCTTGCAGAAGATACAGGTATGATTATCAAAAACGGTAATGATTGCACTGTAATTGGATCTGGTATGACCATTGTTTTCGATGGAAGTCAACTTACCCATAACAACGAAAAAAACTTAAAGGAAGGTACACCAATGACCATGGCTAATCTTAAAGTTCATGTGCTTTCTAATAGTGATCATTATGATATTAAGAACAGGAAAGTAACAGTCTTACCTATTGAAGCACCTTTTATATAGTTCTATTAGTCCTATTTAGTATCTGCAATAAATCGAATGATTTTCAAATCTTTGATAAGAAAAGGTCAAAGACGAGACTTTTGAAGTTTTGAAAATCAAGGAGTTCACTTTCGTGAATGACTGTTTTCAAAACGAGAGTAACGAAGTGATTGCCGTTTTCTTGCAAAGACTATTTATAAATAGAGATTTCCTCTTTACCGCTTGAAGATTTACTGGCGCGGTACATGCCTTCAGTGTTAAAAGGCATTGCAATATTTCCATTTGCATCAACAGCAATTAAACCACCATCTCCCTTAATTTCTAAAAGGCGTTTATTGACAACTTCTTGCGAAGCTTCTTTTAAAGACAAACCTTTGTGCTCCATTAAACAGGAAACATCATAGGCAACAACAGCTCTAATAAAAAACTCCCCGCTTCCAGTGCAACTCACGGCACAAGTCTTATTATTCGCATAGTTTCCTGATCCAATCATTGGGCTATCTCCAACGCGTCCCCATTTTTTATTAGTCATTCCTCCTGTAGAGGTGGCCGCGGCAATATTTCCATCTTTGTCACAAGCAACCGCCCCTACGGTGCCAAATTTGGAATCCTTTTTTGTTGAATGATCTAATTGAAAACTATCTGTGTCCTTTATTTCTAACCATTGATTATGTCTAAATTCATCATAGAAATAAGAATCATCTTCAATTTTATAATCTAATTGTTTCGCAAACTCCATAGCACCCTCACCAGCTAAAAATACATGTTCACTTTTTTCCATAACATCTTTAGCCAATGTTACCGGGTTTTTAATTCCCGTAATTAAGCTAACAGCTCCAGCTTCGAGCGTTTTTCCATCCATTATTGAAGCATCCATTTCATGGGTTCCTGCCGCCGTAAAAACGGAGCCTTTTCCTGCATTAAACAAATGTGAATCTTCTAAATATTTTACAGCAACTTCTACCGCCTTTACGGCATTTCCATCATTTTCTATAACCTTATAACCTTCAGTTAAAGCCAATTTTAAAGCACTTTTATATGCTGCTTCCAAATCTGGAGTCATCATGCCTTTCACTAAAGTTCCTGCACCGCCATGAATGGCTATCGAAAATGTTTTCATTCAATTTATTTAAGGGCCGTAAATTACAAATTGCAATTCAATTAATTTCAAATAGACCCTACGAATATATAAGTAAAAGTGTTGTAGCGACTCTACATGAACCCAAGCAAGTTTAAGAACTTATGATTGCTGACTACTGCGAATTCTATCCAATTTAACTACTTTCCTGTGGCCCCTTCAACATAGCTCTTGCATCCTCATCTGTTCCAAGTAAAACAGCTAACCATTTGGTACTCGGTTTTTGCTCTAACATGATCTTAATTGCCATCGTAAGCGGCACAGAAAGAAACATACCTACAGTTCCTAAAACAAAACCCCAGAAAATAAGGGCAACAAAAACCACAAAGGTTGAAAGCCCTAAGCCCTTTCCCATTATTTTAGGTTCAACCAGATTTCCAACAAGCATATTTACACTTATAAAAATGATAATAGTCCAAAAAGCACCTCCGGCACCCAATTGAATTAAAGCAAATAAAACCGCAGGAAACGCTGCAATGATAGATCCTATGTTAGGAATGAAATTAAGTAAAAAGGCAATGAGAGCCCAGATAATAGCATAATCTACACCAACAATCATGAGGCCTATCCAAATAACCAAACCGGTTAACAAACTCGTTACCGTTTTAATAGAGAGATAATGACGAATACTTTTACCAATAGCATTTAAGTAACCTATAGAAACATTAGAATTTGCGGCTATCGCTCGGGTTTTTATTGAAAAGCTATCCAACTCCATTAACAAAAACAACATGAGAAAGAAAATGGTAAAAATATTACTCATTACGCCACCTAACTGCCCTAGTGCTCCTGCCGTATAGCCCATTACTTTTCCAGGCGCAATAATTTCTGTCAGCCTATCAGTACTAATATCGATGCCTCTTTCATTAAAAAACTGCATGAAGCCCCCCCATATTTGTTCAAGGCGTTGTTCATAAAGATGGGCGTCTTTAGAAAAGGATGAAACTGAGTTACCGATAATATCGGCAAAACCTATAAAAATTGCAACAATCCCTAATAACACAATGAGAATTGCTATAACCGAAGGCACTTTTCTCTTTTGCATCCAAATAATTGGCTGGGCACAAACAATACTAAGGAAAATGGCCAAAAGCATAGCGTTTACAAAAGACTGGGCATACATCACCCCAGCAATTATAATAACTAATGAAGCGAATATTGAAATGATATGTAAGCTTGGTTTGGTTGTTTTTATGGTTTCCATTAGGAAAGGTTTAAATTAGTTCTTAAAATTTATTTCTGATAAGCTATCAGCATTGATATGGCCGGAATCTTTATCATACCATTTACTTCTACGCCCTGCTCCATTTCAATGGCATCACCAAACACTGCGATGTGCCATTCTCCTTCCATATCATAGCGAACAGACTCATTGCGGGCATTATAAACGACTAAGATATTTTTCCAATCATCACCGTTGGCATGATCACTGATCTGATACGAAATCAATCCGTTTTCCTTCTCTTTAAAAGAAAGGTGTTTCCTAACCTGATCCCCTGAGGCCATTCTAAATGCCGGATGTGCTTTGCGCAAGGCGATCAAATTTGAATAATAGTCAACTACTGCCTTGTTCTTCACTTTCCAGTTCCAATCAATTTGATTGATCGAATCTGGCAGGTTGTATGAATTGTGTTCTTCATTTTTCGTTCTTAGCATCTCTGATCCTGCATGTAAAAAAGCCACGCCCTGAGAGGTCAAAACGACTGCATTGGCAAGCTTATCCATGGCTATAAGCGTTTCTTTACTAGCACCTGGTTTGGACACTTCCAACTTGTCAATTAATGTGTGGTTATCATGGCAAGACACATATGAAATAGCCTGCCACGGATCATTCGCCCAAGATTCTTTTGAATAATTTACTTGGGAATAATCAATATCTGCATGCTCAATCGACCCTACGACACCAAAAGCAACGGACGTTTCCGTTCCTTGGGCACCGCTTACAAAACCTGTACTTTCATTTTCAAAAACTGAGCCTTTTAACCCGTCTCGAATGTCATCGCTAAAAGCCGAAATTTGCGGCATCTGCTTGGTATGTTTTTTGAGCGCTCTGTCTTTCTCGGGTAAAGGAGAATCGGAAGCCGTCCATCCTTCACCATATACCAATATATTAGGGTTAACCTGTTTTAAAGTAGCCACCACTTCATTCATAGTATTGATATCATGTATACCCATCAGGTCAAAGCGAAATCCATCCATATGGTATTCTTCTGCCCAATAACGTACAGATTCCAAGATAAATTTACGCATCATTTCATTCTCTGAAGCAGTCTCATTGCCACAGGCAGCAGCATCTGAATAACTGCCATCTTCCCTGAAACGATAATAATATCCTGGGTTCTCCAGATTGAAATTTGATTGCTCTGTACGGCCTGTATGATTATACACCACATCCAAAATAACACCAATACCATTGTCATGGAAGGCTTTGACCATTTCTTTAAACTCTCGAATTCTTACCTCTGCCTTAAAGGGATCTGATGAAAATGACCCTTCAGGCACATTGTAATTCTGCGGATCATACCCCCAGTTAAATTGAGCGCTGTCTAGGCGTTTTTCATTTATAGCGTAATGGTCAAAGGTCGGCAATAGGTGTACATAGTTGATGCCTAATTCTTTCAAATGATCTATACCCGTAGCCACTCCCGCTGGCCCCTTGGTTCCTGATTCAACCAAACCAAGATAGCTTCCAGGCATACTCGAACCTGATGCCGGGTGTATGGTCATATCCCTTATATGCAATTCATAAATAATCGCTTCATTCGGGTAGTTAAGCTTCGGACCTTTATCTTCATCCCAACCTTCCGGATCGGTAGTTTTCATGTCAAGTACCATCGCTCTTTTACCATTCACACCAACTGCCTTAGCATATATCCCTGGCGTTTCATCGAGCCACTTTCCGTCAATTTTCACCTGAAAGGTATAATAAACACCTTGTAAATCTCCGCTTATCTGTTTTTGCCATATCGTTCTTCCATCTTTAGGCTCCAATAAATAGGTTGCATAGGCTTCTCCTTCGTTTCCTGCATCATAAAGATAGATTTTCACCTTATCCGCGTGAGGTGACCAGAGCTTAAAAACTGTCGATTCTTTTGTATAAGACAACCATAAACCATCAGAATTGGATCTTTTACTGTCTTTGTCTGTATTGTGATGCTTGTCTGAACAGGATAATATCATGGTGATCAATAGAAAAGTAAAAGCAAATTTTAATTTGTGTATCATTACTACATGTTTTGATTTTCAACCTTACTGGTCGTCTTCATATAATCTCAGCCTACTTTGCATACTGTACACTTCATTTTGTAATGTATCCACTTTTTCCAATAAGTTTAAAACCACATCAATGCCTTCAATATTTACATTCAACTCTCGATGAATCCTGATAATTCGTTCAACTTTATAAAGTTTTTCCTCCAGCACATACATGCTGTTCTGTCTTGAAACCAATTCTATCAATCCCTCTTCATTTAATTCTTTAAAAAAAGAAATTTCTATTTGATACAAATCACAAAGATGAAGTACAGGTATATATTTTTCAGTATCCATATCTATCTCAATTTTGACAATTCGTTAAACAATTCTTTTTCCTTTTCAGTCAGGTTAACTGGCGTTTTGATATTAAATGTTATAATGAGGTCGCCAAACTGCCCTTCTTTTTTATAAACTGGAAATCCTTTTCCTTTTAACTTAACCTGAGTGCCATTTTGGGTTTCAGGAGCAATTTTAAGTTTAACCTTGCTTTCAAAACTATCTATAACCACCTCTCCTCCAAGTATTGATTTATACAAATCTAAATCAATACTTGAATATAAGTTATTGCCATCTCTTTTGAAATTCGTGTGATTGTCAATTTGAAAAGTAATATTCAGATCACCTTTAGGCCCTCCATTAACTCCTTCTCCACCATAACCTTTTATTTTAATGGTCTGTCCGTTTTTAACGCCCGCAGGAATTGTCAACCGGATGTTTTTCCCATTAATAGTAAGCGTGCGCTTATGGGTATGGTAAACATCCTGAAGATTTAAATGCAAGGAAGCTTGAAAATCCTGCCCCCTGAATTTCACATCTCTTTGACCTCCTCGAGCTCCGCCAAACATCGAACCAAAAAAATCCGAAAAATCTTCTTCTGAATACTGACCAGAACTTGGTCTTTGATATGACTGCTGAGACCTGCTCCTCTGACCTGCTTTTTCAAATTCCTCGGCATGTTTCCAATCCTTGCCATACGAATCATACTTTTTCCTATTCGCTGCATTACTAAGCACCTCATTGGCCTCATTAATCTCCTTAAACTTCCTTTCTGCCTCCTTATCATTAGGGTTCAGATCAGGATGGTATTTACGGGCCAGTTTTCTGTAAGCTTTCTTTATATCTGCTTCCGAGGCCTTTTTTGTAATACCTAAGGTCTTGTAATAATCGACAAAATCCATTTTATTCAAGTTTTCATTTTTCGCCTCTTCCCAATTAATCAACTGGGTTTTTCGAAATAATTTTAAGTCTACTAAAGATAAGGATAATTTAAAAGTTTCAACCTCTAATCAACCGAATTTAGTGGCGTATGTTCCATAATGTAATCGCTAATTAAAGTAAACAAATGCTTTCTGGTATTGTCACCCTCATAAATGCCATGAGAACGATTTGGATAAGACATCATTTGAAACTTTCTATCTTGTTTAATCAATTCATTGATCAAAATTTCAGCACTTTGATAATGTACATTATCATCTGCTGTACCATGGATAAGTAACAAATTGCCTTCCAAATTCTTAGCATAAGTTACCGGAGAACCATCTATAAAGTCTTGCATGTTTTCTTGTGGCAAGCCCATATAACGCTCCTGGTAAATATTGTCATAAACCAGTTGATTTGATACGGCAGCTATGGCCACACCAGTCTTATATATTTCTGGGTATTTGAACATTAAATTCAAGGTCATGGTACCACCACCACTCCAGCCCCAGACAGCAGTTCTGTCTGCATCCAGGTAATCCAGTTTTAAAATTTCCTTGGCTGCCATAGCCTGGTCTTTAGAATTAATCCTACCAACTTGCCTGTAGATACTCTTTCTCCATTTAGAACCATTTAAACAAGGGGTGCCTCGGTTATCCATATCTATTACCACATAGCCCTTTTGCGCCATCATAATGTTCCATAACCCTACCTGCGTATCTGTAGCTACTTGTCCCCAAGGCTCTCCATATACATGAAAAACTACTGGATACCTTTTACTTTTATCAAAATTGACAGGAAGTACTATTCTCGCATCAATCTCAATACCCTCATCAGTTGTCACCTTTTTAAAAATGACCTCCGGCAATGCTAAACCAGCCAATTGCTTTTCATAAGCACTATTATCAACAAGGGTTTTAATGACCTTATGATCAGGAAGACTGATCAGCCTAACCGTTCTTACCTTTTTAGAACTCTGATGCGTATGAATGGCAAAAGCCCCGTTAGGAGACACATTATAGTTGTTCAGCCCGTCAAAAACCTCAGGTGTAAGACGCTTCGACTTCCCTTTGCCTTTCAAATCAGTTTGAAAAAGATAGCGTTGCATGCCATTTTCAGGAGAAGCCATATAATACACGTTTTTCTCTGTAGGGACACGCATTGAAGCAACATCATAATCAAAAGGCGTGATCAAAGTTTGGTCTCCCGTTGTAATATCCACTTTATAAATATGTCGCCATGCGTCATTTTCAGTCATTCGTAAAAATGCCTTTCCGTCCGCAACTATTGGCAAATCATTACTCCCCCAAGCATTGGATGAAAGGTCAGGGTAATTTAATTCAATATAGGTTTCCTCTTTTTCGGTGTAGATTTTCTTTAATTCTCCACTTGAGGGCATATAAGTCCAAACGATCAATGTATTCTGATGCCTGTTCATTTGCTGGATCAACAATAAGTCATCTTGCACCCATTGCATCCCAGGTATATAATTTTCTCGTTCCCCGCCTGGCAGAGGTATCCAAGCTGTTTTTTTAGATTTTAAATCGATCACACCAATTTTGGCAGCAGAAGGTTTCTCCCCTACCTTTGGGTATTGTACCGGAATAGGTTTTGAATAAATGGAATCCGTATTGTTGATCATATAAAAAGTACCCGTATCACTAGCATCCAAATGCCAAAATGCCAGATTAGAATCTTTAGAACTTAGCAAAAAGCCATCTCTTTTTCCGAACTCTTCTTCATAGACCCAATCAAAAGTACCATTAATGATATCTCCTGTACCGTCAAAAGTCAATTGCTGAACCTCATTGGTTTGCGTGTTTTCCTGATAAACATTGAAATCATGAACATAGAACACGGCCTTATTATCAGCTGAGAATTTTGCAAACATGAGCGATGAAGCCTCAAAATTACTACCTACCTGATTCAATTTTTTAGAATGTAAGTCATACACCCAGTAGTCACCTTTTGTATTGGTTCTCCAAACCCTACTCGAATTAGTAAAGATCAGCACTTTGCTTCCATCAGCGGACAACGAAAAACTCTCTATCGGCAAAGAACCTGAATCTATCTGTAATCCTTTTGCCGGAACGTAGATACTCTTTTCCAGGCTTTTGCTATCATAGCGTATCAATTCATCTGCTCCTTCTGACGACGCCGACTTTTCAATAATAACATAGGCATCTCCATTTTCAATCCATTGGATCTTTCGCTCTGTATCCTCCTTAAATTCATCTGAATAGATTCGGTCAATATTCAAAAGACCTGTATGATCTACTTCTTGAGCAGACATAAATAATACTTGAATGAGCAAGAAGAGGCTCAATTTGGCTTTAATTGATTGTAACATTTTTAATATTTACTTGGTTAGTTTGTTAATATATCCGTGAATATGAACTCATTTACATGGATTAAAAGACGGTTTTAGGCTGTAAGTTCGATCCAATTACCTTCAGGGTCTTCAATGACGCTTTCAAAATATCCATCTCCAGTGGTTCTTGGCTCCCCTATGATCTTGAGTCCCATTTCTCGGGATCTCTCCGTTAATTCAATCACTGCCGTTACTGATCCTAATGAAAAGGCCATATGAGCCATACCGCTGATTTGCCCCCTTTCACCCAAAGCCTCTTTGATATCAGCCCTATGCATTAATTCTATCCTTGTACCAGATTCAAAAGTGAGAAAATAAGATGAAAACCCTTTTACTTCATTTACATATTTTTCATTACTACTCATTTTAAAATGAGTCACATAGAAGTCTTTCATTGCTTCCAGGTCTTTTGTCCAAAGCCCTATATGTTCTAATTTCATAAGAAAGATTTAATCGAAATTGGTATTGTACTTCGGTTAGTCTGATGTAGAATTGAGACACAACTCAAAACTAGTCAATTTCAATTTGGTACTTCGTAAGCAAACCTGAGAGACCGGATTGTGAAAATTTACTTTTCTTTACTTTATTCATTTCAGGGTCAATTAAAAAATTGATGGTGTTTCTAAAATCAGCTTGTTCTAGATTTGACATATTAAATACAGCCCCACCTAAATCACTCCCATCAAAGACCGACGCCTGAAGGTCGGCATTGCTAAAGTCAACTTTATGCAATTGACATGCTTTAAAAACAGTCTTCTGCATCTTTGTTTCATAAAATGAAGAATGATCTAGAACGCAGGATTCGAATTGTACTGAAAGTCCAAATTTATTGCAGTTTTCGAACCTCAAGCCAAGCATTTTACAACCTTTAAATGAACATTCCTGAAACAAAGTGCCATTAAGTGTTGCCAGACTGAGGTTGCAATCTATAAACTCGCAGTCAATGAAATCTATCAATGAGAAATCCGCATTTGACAAATCACAGGCATTGAAAACACAGTTTTCATAGTCTGCCTCTTCAAAAGTGCCTTCGGAAAAAACCAATCTGTTAAAGTCTTGTTCTCCAAAATACTTTTCCTTCATAAACGATCTGAATTCAGTCTAAAACTAATCAGTGATTAAACTGAAGGAGTTCATAAACTTTGAAATTGATTCGTTAGAATCCTTCTCTGTTTTAGTAATGACTTGCAGCATGTAAACCTTATTCTCAACAAGGAAGACGCGGATTCTTATAACAGCCATCCCATCTTGGAAATTGATCTTAACTTCTTTACCTGGATATGAATCGATCTTAACCTCTTTTTTGGAGAGTATTTCTCCATCAATAGAACTTACCAGACCATCTAAAGTTTCTTTAAAAAAGCCGGCTAATTGTTCTTTTCGATCTGAATGCACCAATGAATCAGGGTATTGCGCAAAACTGCTTAAGTAGATCATGTTACTGTCCTCATCTTTCTTAGAAAGATCCAGCATGTTGATATGCATGTCTAACGGCCCAGCCTTTGTATTAACTGTTTGGACACTTACAGAAGGTTCTTTAGGGAATTCAATCTGATATCCCTGGTCTTTGTTTTTCATTAAAAACCAGTCTGAAGTAATTATAAAGCCTGAAGAAAGCGCACTAATGAAGAAAATGAGTGAAAGGGTTGAAATTTTTTTGAAATCCATCTTTTTAATTTTTCCATAAATATAAAACATGCAATTCAAAAATCCTTGTTTCCTTCTGTGTTTTCCACAAAAACGCAACAAATTAGACAAGCAAGAGAAGCTATCCTGAAAAACCTCCTCCAATAATAATCCAAAAAGCACTTAATTTGAGAAACCTTAATCCCAAGTAACACTCACGGTCAGTTAAACCAGACGAACCTCTTTCAAATTAGCTGAATTCATCTCATTTCGATTTTACCATCAACCCATGGAGAACCAAACAAATACATATCAATACCTGTTTTGTTTTGCACTTCCACCAAGTCATTTCTCAGTTGCACAGATCTTAGACCGATGGCAGCGCGCAAGGAATCTGTTTTCGTCAGACTTTTCGCAAAAGGAGCCTCTAAAAATCCATAACTCACCTCTGAAGGCTCCGTCATGGTAGCCATTCTCCATTCCTCAATAAAAGCAAAATCAACAGGTTGCATTTCCCCTCTATCGATTGCTTCAATCAGTAATGGTCGTAGTTGCGGATATAAAGTATCCTTCTGTACATACTTTTGTGAAATGGAATTATGGTGGCTTAAAATTATAGACATCCACATATCATTCCCAATGAGCCTCCCTCCCGGATAACCTACTTGGTTTAAAATAATCAAGAGTTGGGCCATCTGTTTTTCACTATGAGGAGCAAATTTTTTCTCCGCATATTTATCCTGAGATGCTGAACTCAACTTAAAAAGAGCCTTTATAGCGAGCTTTTGATCTCTTTTGAACATATCGTGCACCTTAGCAGCTAAAGTATCATTGACACCCTGCTCAAAGCTTTCATGGTACTTATCGTAATCAAGAAGAATAGCCTTTCCATCTTGAGTATCAAGCCAAGGCTTAAGTAGTTCATTGTTTTTAATAGATTTCTTCGTCCATCCGGTTTCGATGCCTCCTCGTAAAAATAAAGCAGCTTCCTCATCCTTCTTTAGTTTTATCGCCAATTGTGTGGCCAGCTGATATTCTCTCAATAAAACATAATCATAGGTTTTAAAAATATCTTTATAAACAACAAGAGCAGAATCAAGTGCTTCCCTAGCTACAAATGTCTCAGCTAAGATTACTTTTTGGTGGTATTGCGTATAGCTATATTTATCGCTATTCTTTTGAGTTAACACATTTGAGAAGTGTAATGACCCAATTAGAAACATCAATAATAAAATATAATTATACATCTGAACCATAAATAATTACGATTTATTAATTAAAATTATTGTTGAACTTATTTTTATGATTTTATTTAGAGTATAAGCTTATTCTCTGAGTCTTAAACCCTTTCGATTTGACTTCTAATATGATTTCTCCCGGCGTCAATTTTGATTCAACCAAGACCACTAATTTACCACTAAATAATTTCATTTTTGGCAGATGAAACATTTCCAATGACGTTGGGTCACCGTTACAAACTGCCTTAAAACTGCCATGACCTTTCACTTTAAATTGCAGATCATTGTCTGCCAAAGGACAAAAATTTCCATCCCTATCAACGGCTGATACCGTTATAAAAGAAAGGTCTTTACCGTTCGCTGAAAGTGTAGTTCGATCAGCTTCCAAAGAAAAATTTATGGGTTTACCTGCAGTGTGAACTTCCTTTACAGCCTGTTCTTTTCCATTTTCATCATAGGCTAGCACTTTAAGTGTTCCCGGCTCATAAACCACATCCATCCACATCAAACGATAGCGTGTTTGCGCCGTAGCTTTATGCTTTTTCTGGACTCCCATGCTTTTCCCGTTAACGAACAATTCAGCACTCGGATAGCTTGTATAAACAAATACGGGCGTTTTCTCACCCTCTCTGCCTTCCCAGTTCCAATGCGGTAAAACATGTAAAGTCTCCTCCTTCGTATTCCATCGACTGCGATATAAATAGTATCTGTCTTTAGGGATTCCTGCCAAATCACATATTCCAAAATAAGAGCTTCTGGATGGCCAGACTTCATCATATGGTGTTGGCTCCCCTAAATAATCAAAACCCGTCCACACGAACTCTCCAATAACCCAGGGCTTATCATCCTGTAACACAAAATCATCATCCGGAAGATTTGACCAGCTGCAGCATTCCAAATCATAAGAAGATGAATGCCCGTCATCATATTGTTTCATCTTGCCTTGCTCAACCGGAAACTTATAAACCCCTCTTGAACTTACTGTAGATGCCGTTTCAGACCCTAGTAAAAGTCCTTGTGGAAATCGCTGATAAGCCTCTTCATAAAGATGTAATCTATAATTTAAACCCGGAATGTCCATAAGGGCACCAAACCCTGATTCCATTGTGGCTTCAACCTGATCCATACCAACCGTCACCGGTCTTGTCGGATCTTCCCGATGAAATATATCTTGTAACCATTTTGCTCTTTTAACACCTTCGGCACCCCATTGATCAGGCACTTCATTCCCGGAACTCCACATCACAATGCAAGGATGATTTCGGGTGGCATGAACCAGACTAACAACATCTTTTTCAGCATCTTCTTCAAAATACAGGTTATAACCATTCTCAACCTTTGGTTTGGCCCATTCGTCAAAACTCTCTGCCAAAAACATAAAACCCATTTCATCGCAAAGCGCTAATTGCTCTAATGATGGCATATTATGCGAACTTCTTATGGCATCAACCCCCATATCTTTAAGAATCACCAACTGCCTTCGCAATGCAGCTTCATTGATCGCCGCACCCAAAGGCCCCAGATCATGGTGGAGACAAACTCCTTTAAATTTCCTGGATTCACCATTTAAACTAAACCCAGTTTTTGCTGTATAACTGATACTTCGAATTCCAAAAGTTTCGCTTATCTCATCTTTTAATTCATCTCCAACATAGAACTTAAGTACCGCTGTGTACAAGTCTGGTGACTCAGGGCTCCATAGATTAGGATTATTAACCGCCAGACTTAAATCAAACTCATTTAAGAATAGTTCAGTAGCTTCTCCTTCAGCTACTGTTTGTCCATTTTTATCAATTAATTGCGCCTCCATCCTGCCCTGCTCAGCAGTTACTTTCAATTTGATGTTCACCTTCGCCTTAGCTGTTGTTACAACTGGAGTTGTGATATAAGCTCCCCAGTGTGCTATGCTTTCCTTTTCTTTCATGATTAATTGGACTTTGCGATAAAGCCCGGCTCCAGGATACCATCGTGACGATAGCGGTCTGTTAGTTAGCTGAACAGCCAAAGTATTGCTTCCTTCTTTTACATAATCGCTCACATCGAAATAGAAATAACTATAGCCATAATTATGTTGACCTACCAACTTTCCGTTTATATAAACTTTAGCCTCACTCATGGCTCCGTCGAAACTCAGGATCACTTTTTTGCCCGCCTCTTCAGATGAAAGAGAGAATTTATTTCTATACCAGGCTTGTCCAATATGCGGCAAAGACCCTGTTCTACCCGTCTTTTCTGTAGCAATTTCTTCCCCATTTTGCTCTATCTTCACAAGCTGCTTATCTATTTCTTTATCGAATGGACCATAAATGGCCCAATCATGTGGAACCGAAACTGTTTCCCAGGAGGAATCATCAAATGAGTTTTGATAGGCTTCGTCATTTTGGCCTTTTTCAAACCTCCAGTGATCGTTTAACTCCTTCACTTCCCTTACTTGAGACATTATTAACATTGGCAACATAAAAATTAAAACAAAAGCTACAATTCGATAGGATCTAACTTCCATAAGCAGGTTGTAATTTATTAAACGTTATAAGTACATTTATTCAACTTCAAATATATCATAATGGTTTATGATTCCTAGACCTTAGACCATTAAGATTTAATTATTTTTTAGGTCGCAAATAACTTTCCATTTTCATTAATGGCAGGTACCTCCCTTTCGGGAAACTTTCCTTCTTGTCATAGGTAACAAAACCCTGCTTCTTATAAAATACCTCAGCATTTGGATCAGCCTCAACCAGGATGGGAAGATCCTTATTCACTGCACTCTCCAAAGATGCTAAAAGAAGTGCCTTACCCAAGCCCTTCCCTATTGTATCTGGCCTGAGCCAAAGATGCTCTACTTCATAATAACTATCCGCTTCTCTTATCGCACAAAAGCCCTTTATTTGGTCGTCTATTGTCACGACCCTAATCTCCAAATCAATCAAATCTAATTCACTGATACGTAAATCATCCTTCCAACGCCGTATCCATTCTTCAGGGTAATTCCAATACCTTTTTGAGGCCAGACTAATATGATTAAGCGCCTCAATATCCTTTATTTCTGCTGGCCTGAATTTCATTCGAACAATTCTATGGTATACTTTAATAATGTTGCGCTACCTGGTTCACCATGACCAGGAACAACAATTTGAACTTTCGGCACCATGACGCTCAATTTCTCGATTGTTTTTGGCCATTCAACCGTATTTGCATCTTCTAAATTCCCTTTCTTAGCTCCCAATGCCTTGACAAGACAGCCCCCAAAAAGAATACCTTCATTTGAAAAATACCCTACTATATTATCTTTGCTATGTCCTTCACCGACAAACAAACTAATCACCTTACTATTTCCAAACTGATGCTCATAGGAAGAAGTTATGCCGTACTCCGGCACAACAAGCTCCTTTTCTTTAGCAATATCTATGGTAAAACTATTCGCAAAGGAAGTAATTTCATTTTTGTGAAATGCTTCTAAGCCACCCATCGCATCAACATGAAAGTGTGTAACAATTACAGAACGAACCTTGCAATTCATATCATTCTTTAACCAATCTATTAGTTCTTGAGATGTTTTATTTGTCGTGGGCGTATCAAACACAAGCGCTTCAAGCTCATCAATAAAAACCATTCCATTGCAAGGAACTTTCCCATACGCTTCTGTATCCAGGTAGGATTCATGTATATAAGCATGCTCCGATAATTGATTTATTTTTAAATTTTTCGTTTTGTAAACTTCGTTTAATTTTATTGATTCATCACATGAGAAAAGTGATGATAAAATAATGATTATAAATATTTTAAATAATTTATAAAAAATAATATTCTTCATTGAATGTGATTTGTTTTTGCACACCGCTTAAGAATGTGCTCAGTAATATTCTAATAGATCCACATTACAAACTTAGCATTTGATTCAGGAAAGAATCAATCTTTATAAAAGCTAGATCCTGGCTTGTTTTAATTTTGACATGGCGTCGGTATTTCCCACCTCCTTGCAATATCCCATCAGGATCATCAAATCTATAACCTTGACCAAATTCAAGCGAAACATGATTTTTATAAACAAAAATACCACCTAAATCTTCTTCTAACGACAACATAATCCCACCATACATCATTCTTTCCTGAATAGCTGGCTCAAGATGCTTCACCTTAGCCCTTAACTGCATGACTATACCATGCTTTTGAGGATCTGTTAATACCAAAGCATCTAAAAATTCTTGAACCGTTTGTTTCTTCATCACTATATCCTGACTATTTTTATTGTATCAATCCATAATACAAGACATCTACCAATTCACCAGATGAAGTCTTGTAATCTTTACGAATAGTACCCTCAATTTCGAATCCAGATTTCTCAGCAATCCTTCTCGCCGGCAGATTACTTTCATGGGTTCGTAAAAACAATTTCTCGAAACCATATTCTGAAAAGCAGTGATCAGAAAAGACCTTCAAGGCTTTTGCTCCTATTCCTTTCCCTGTATATTCAAGGTCAATAAAATAACCGATCTCTGTCTTCGGAACTGACCATTCGATATTCTTAAGGTCATAAAACCCAATCAATGATACAGTGTCGTTGTCAACCAGAACATAAGGAAAATAGCTTCTTTCCTTTATTCTCTTTTCCATGTCTATCAGAAATTCTTTTGTGTCATCAAAATTTTTCGTTTTGGAAACCGTACCTGCAAAATACTGCAGAAGGCGCTCTCTGTTTCTTGACATCATGTTGAAGTAAGCCTCGAGATCCTCCATTGTAAGGAGCCTTAAAGCATAATGTTCGAATTGAATCATAGTTTGCAAACGAGATTTAAACCCGCATTAAAAATAATAAACCTTTTCTAAGATCAGGCTACAAAATTACTGATCCTGTTATTTTTTTCTGGCAATGATGACAGTGTGCTCCTCCTCCACATCCTCCTTTTTCTTATAAATCAAGCTAATGATATCAATTAGTTGAAATCCATACATCTCTAGTTCTTTTTTGAGTTCCTCAGTCTGATGATAGAAAAAATACAGGCTGTTACCTTCTTTATCGGTCATACAAACTGGCTCTGTTTGATTACCTGCCACATAACTCAAATAGAGCACACCTTTATTTGAAAGTAATTCAGTACAGTCCGAAACTAATTTTAAACGATCTTCTTTCGATAAATAGGGTAGCGTAAAGCCGCAAACAATGCCATCAAATTGTTGTTTCATGCTTGACATATTTCTGCAATCCAATACCTCAAATTTAACTTGAGGAACATTAGATTCAGCTCTTTTGATCATTTGAGCTGATACATCGGTTGCAGTATAATTCAGGTCAGGAAATCGTTGCATCATAAAGCGAGTTATCATTCCCGGGCCACATCCCAGTTCTAAGATCCTGGCATTCGGTTTATCAAGTGAAGACAAAAACAATTTATAGCTATCATTGTACAAACTCAAATCCATAAACTGCCTTTCATAAGCTGAGGCTATGGCATCCCAGGTTTTAAAAGTGATTTTATAAGTATCCATCTTAGCGCAATCGATCTGGTTTAAAAATAAAAAAACTACAAGTTCTTACAGTTCATATATATCTCCCGTCCTCGCAATTCTGAATCCTTTTTTTATCACAGTCTTGGAGGCTTCGCTTTCAGCTCTTAAAACCGGATTTGTATGGTTAAAGTGGATAAATATTATTTTAGATTTCTCCTCTGGAGAGAGCCATCTAAACTTTTCCATACTTTCAATTACAAAAGGATGTGGTATTTCACTAATAGCTCTATTGTTAATCTCTTCACCATCATAAAAGGTAGCATCTAGAAACGCATAATCAACAGTCTTGACTATTTCAATAATATCGGTCTCCCATTTCTCCCATTTGTCGATATCAGGTAAGAATAAAGCCTTTTTATTTGGCCCTTCAATTATATAACCTACCGTTTCAGAATACTCGTCACGATGTGGCACAAGCAATGGCGTTACACTCACATCTTGATTTAGTTTAAATTTCACCTGATTCTCTAAACTTTTAAGCGAAATATTTTTATTAGTTACCAGTTGATCCCAGGGCCCATTTGTTTCAAGATATCCTTTCATTTTTGGCATGGCAAAAACGGCAACCTGTTCCGCATTCATGGCCTCCTTGCCCAAATACATCAATCCGGTATAGTGACCAATATGCGCATGGGTTAAAAATATACCGTCTGGAGTTTCATTATTGTCTACCATCCCTCTATTTTTTAACTTCTTCAACTGGGTAGGTAAATCAGGGGTGGCCTCAAAGATATACTTGGAAAAATTTATCTGATCCACCAAACCCAATGAAACCACTTTTCTGCTATCATCATGGTTTTCAAACAAGAGGGCACAACATTCTTTTTTACAGGCTATATGCGGAGAACCAGCATCTTGAACCGTTCCTAGAACGATAAGAAAAACACTTGGATCAATTAAATCATTAAAGGGGATCGTCCTTGTCTCTTGTCCCCAAGTAATTAAAGAAAATAGGAGACAGATCAAATTAACGCTATAGATTTGAATTCTTGTCATGCGCTTGGCTGTTAGCTGGTTCGCAATTTGTATTAGGTTTAATCTATTCATTAAGGACAAATTTAAAAGACGTCTTCAATATAACTATTTCACAAGATTTAATAAGCATTCTTAGCTATTAAAAGCTTACCAATTCAAAGCTTATTCACTTATTTCTTCTCGTATCGATTGTACTTCTTAAGGGTTTCAATAAGCAGATCATGTGGCAAAGCATAAGCCTTGTTCCCATGAATACCTTCCATCGTTTCCGCAGCAACCATGGCATTGATAATCGCCTCCTCTACCACCTGTACTGTAGCTTCAAATAATGGGAAGGTTTTATCATTAGAAATCACCTCCACTTTCTGTTTGTGATCGCGGTGAAAAGCATTTTCATTGGCTGTTGAAAAAGCAATAAAAATATCACCTGAGCCATTACTACCTCTTCCACCAACGATACCGACACCTAAAGGTATTCTTTGAGCTACCCGCTTTAATTGATGCGGCAATAAAGGAACGTCTGTAGCGATCACCACGATAATTGAACCATCTCCTTCTTGTCGTCGGGAGATAGGATCTGCTTTGTATTCATAGTTTAAAGTGTCTTTTAAGGCAATTCCAACAGGCACTCCAGCAATACTCAAGTTTCTCTTAGCCCCAAAATTTGATTGCACAAGCGCCCCAACTGTATAAGTTGTATCATTTATTTTAAAAACCCTTGACGAGGTCCCGGTTCCGCCCTTAAAGCCAAGACACATCATACCAGTTCCTCCACCCACATTCCCTTCTTCTATGGCACCTCCTTTGGCATCATTAATCGCTTCTCTCACATGTGATTCCTTCACATGAAAACCATAAATATCATTTAAAAAACCATCATAGGTCTCTCCAACCACTGGGTAAGTATACCACCAGGTTTCTCCTCTATACCAATCTGTATCAACATACCATTTCAAAACAGCATCTCTTACTACACCTACACTATTCGTATTGGTAATCATTACAGGTGTTTCTAAAAAACCTGATTCTGTTACCCATGTGGTTCCTGTCATCTCACCATTACCATTTAAACTGTACCAATTCGCATAGACAGGGCTAAATTTTTTGGCTTTGCCTCTTGGGAAAATAGCAGTAACGCCTGTTCTAATAGGGCCTTCTCCTAAGATATTCTTTCCAGTGCCTTTGATGATCGTACTGTATCCCACTTCTACTCCCTTAACATCAGTAATGGCATTAAATTCTCCAGTGGTTCCCTTAAAGGGCACCCCTAAATCTCTGGCTCTTGGTTTTTGAGCGTGTAAAATACTGATGCATAGCAATAATAATGATAGGCTAATAATTTTTCTCATGTTCTGGTTGTAAGTTGGTTAATAAGCTGTTTTTGGTTTATTTATTTTTCAAAAAGTAATTTACTCTGTTTCCCTAAGACACCAGCAACTCCGCCGGCTATACCTCCAACAATAGCGGTTACTAAAATTAATGCGTAGGCATTACCTCCGAGAGGCAGTAACACTGCTATTTTTTTTGCCAAGATAAAATCATTGCCATTTGACAAAATAAAAGCATACACTATCCAATAGAAAAAAATCGCTGAGAAAGGAACGAGAAATACTGAAATACCTTTTACAGAAAAAAACAATCCAGCCAATAATGCAGCTAACATAACTGACCACCAAGGCATGAAGAAAGAAAACAGTATTGCCAGAAAAAGAGTCGTCAAAAAATTAAGGCTCGTATTGTTCATTTAGTTTGAGTTTAATGTTTGTGTACCTATCACGAATTCGGTTTTTTCTGCAGATTGCATAAAGTTCAGCTCATGGTAATTCCCCGCTGCCCAGGTATCTATAAAATCATCGTAATGCATACTACCAGGATTACCCGACTGACCTCCAGGGTAAATCCCCAAGGCTTTTGGCGGGCTGCTCATCTCAACAATCATACGCCATGAAGGGCCATGGTTTTCTTTGGTTGCATTCACAATTCCAGAGCCTCCACCAATAGGGATATTAAATCTTGAAAAGGCTGGTAAACCTTGTAACAAATGATCAACATGAGTTGCTTTATATGCGTTCCAATTATAATCCCCGTTTTCAGTTTTCCACTTCGTCAATGATGCAACCGTTTCCTTAAAACTGATCAAAAACAGGTCATCAGCCTTTTCGATTTTTGGGGTATTCTTCATATCGATAAAGGAATCCATGGCGTTATTCTTTAATAAAGAAATCGTATGATAAGATCCTGGCCTAGCCATCGCCACATCTTTAATATCGAACTCATCCCATAACAGATTGTTAAAATTCCACCACCAATAAGACCAAATGCTAGGGCCAACCTCATCCATATTGTTCATATAATTCCAGGCCTTCACTTCGCCTAGCATCTTTGATTCTTCGTCATTCAAGTCATCACTTTTTATACTCGCAATCATATACGGCAAAATTTCCGCAGCTTTTAAATTGTAATTATTATTGTGTAAATCTTTAAAATCTTGGATTTCAAATTTCTCCTTAGTATTAAAAAAGTCATTAATTACACGGTTTCTATAGTTCTCATAGAAATCATCAATTACATAATACGGATAAGCATCATTCACAGGACGCTGATTAGCAGAACTAACAAAACCTCGTTTAGGATTCTTTGTATGCACATTAAAACGCTGAGGAATAAATCCTTGCCAATCGTGTTCTGGATTGCTACCATCCATTAAAAACTTACCTTGCCCATTCCATTTATTTGGAAACTTACCTTGAATCCATAATGCAATATCTCCGTCTACAGAAGCAAATACAAAGTTCTGTGCAGGCGTAGCATAATGTGACAACGCATTCACATAATCATCATAATTCTTGGCGCTATTCAATTCTAGAAATGTCCTTTGGTTATTTCCGCCATGATGACCTATCCATTTCATGGCATAACCCTGATACCTGTCATTTCCCATAAATTTATCATCATAAGTCACGGGCCCATGATGCGTGTATCGAACCGTATCTTTAAATGGCATCTCACCTCTGATTTTAATCTCTTCCATGCGAAAAGAAACATCCTTCCATTGCTCATCATGCTTATATTTTGATGGATCAGTCTTGTCAAATTCAATTTTATACCAATCCACGAGATCTCTCCTGGCGTTCGTTTCACCCCATGATATGTGATTGTTAAAACCTGAAATAACACCTAAAGCACCGGGCAAGGTAGCTCCAAAAGCATTGTGCTCAGGAGTACTGAGCTGCATTACGAACCAAATTGAAGGTAAGCTTAAACTCAAATGCGGATCATTGGCCAAAATTGGATTTCCTGAATAGGATTTAGCTCCAGAAACCGCCCAATTATTGCTCCCATTATCAGGGTCAGGTTTTTCAATAACCATAGAAATAGAATCCATAACCATCTCAGGAACTGGAGTTTCCGTCATCGGGACATCAATAAAGCTCCAATCAGTATCTTCAGGGATCACAGGTTCTCCATCATTAAGGTAATCCGGGAATAAAAAATCAAATTTTTCCTTGCCAAATATTCTTAAGGCATTCGTGCGTTCGAGATCGTTGTCAGATGATGCCAGATCTTTGGTCATGAGCATTAATAACAAAGCTGTTTTTTTAGAACTCCATTGTTCTGGCTTATAGTCAAGCAACTTATATTCCACAGGGATGTCCTTATCATCCAATTGATTTATATAGTCATTTACACCCGATGCATAGGCTTCAACTAGTTCTGCTGTTTTTGGATCTTCACGCATTGCCTTAAGAGCCTGCTCTGCACCAAACTCCATACCCATCCTTCTTTCTTTACGGTCATAATCCAAAGCTGCTTCACCTATGATTTCGGAAATCCGCCCTGCCGCACTATGCGTCTGAAATTCCATTTGCCACAGTCTATGCTTTGCCGTTATAAACCCCTGAGCCCTATATAAATCTGCATCGTTCTTCGCAAATACATGAGGAATTAATTGCGCATCATAATGAACAGTTACTTGATCTTTAAGACCATTAATAAGCACTGTACCTTCAATAGACTCGTCTGTTTCATTTTGCCAAAATCCAGAATAAGGGTTCAGAAATTTCCCAATGGGAGGAATCGAACCAAATTTATTATTTAAGCCATAAAGGACGGAAATCGCAAGTATAAGAGAAAGAAAAAACTTTAAGTACTTCATAAATAATCGCAAATTAAGACCCTTAATTTACTAAATAAAAACGACTCAAATTCTAGTTCCAGTCAATTCAACTAACTCATTAAAAAGTTTAAATTCTAATAAAATATTCGTAAAATATTACTTCTTTCGAAGGTTGAACTCAAAAACATCTGGTCTGGCATAGTGTCCTGTAGCGTCAAACATCCTTTTGGCGTGTATGATATCCTTTAGGTCTATTTCAGCATAGACGATCTGTTCTTTTGCTTCAACAGGCCCGGCTAATAATTTTCCATTGGGAGCAATGATGCAACTATTGCCCACATTGACCCACTCCCTTCCTTCAGGATATAATTTTTTAAAATCATAACGATCAGGAATGTCATCCATTTTTAGCGGCATACACGCAGAAATGATAAATAGCCCCCCTTCACGCGCTATATGCTGCATACTTTGCAGCCAATTTGGGCTTTTATCCCAGGTAGGTGTAGCCAATATCTGGGCCCCCTGCTCATATATGCAATTTCGAGCCAAGGGCATAAAATTCTCCCAGCAAACAAGGCCGGCTAATTTGCCAACAGAAGTATCGTAGGCTTTTAAGGTCTGTCCATCTCCCTGCGCCCAGATAAGTCGCTCTCCCCCAGTGGGTATTAATTTTCTGTGCTTTCCAATAATCTCTCCCTGATCATCTATAAAAAGTAAACTGTTAAAAAGACTGGCATTACTCGTTTCTGAATTTCGTTCATGCATTCCCATGACCACATGTATCCCTGCGGTTTTAGCAGCTTTGCAAAGCTTTTTCGTACTGGTGTCTCCAACTGAAATTGCATTTTCTACCAGTTCGACATATAACTTATTGAGCTCGCCGCCTTTGCTATTTGGAATAAGCCAGACCCAATCAGGATAACCCGAAACAAAAGCCTCCGGAAAAACAATGAGTTCTGCTCCAGCTGCACCTGCCTCCAGAATTACTTTACAGGCTTTTTCTATGGTTTCTTCTTTGTTTAAAAACACAGGAGATACCTGAGCCGCTGCCACCTTTTTAATATTATTCATAGTTCTATCATTCTTGTTTTCTAAGCATGACCCCGCCAACCCTCATACCAAAGTCAAATGCGTAGTTTGACTTAACGTGAAAATTCGCATCGATCACTTTTAAGTTTTGACGATTTTCATCTGGTAAAACCAGTAAAAATACCACATGGTCTTTCTCAAAATCAATAGTCTCTTTTATCCTGGCATCCAAAACACCTCTTAGTTCAATACCGTAATTAGCCTTAGCAATTTCAATCTGAATCAAATGGGCTTCTCCGATTTTTGCACTGATGTTGTTATAAGCAGCTATGTTAATTTCTACCGGAACTTCTCCCATAGATTTAGCAAAATCCACGTGCATAAAACCTCCAACTCCTGACCACTCCCCAATCAAATATGGATGCGAATCAAGAATTTCCTCAGGGCTTGATTTATCATGAGCACAAGAAGTGAATAACACAATAAAGCAAAGCAAGAAAAATTGTTTCATAACCAGGCGTTTTGAATCTTCCTCCTCAAGTTAATAAAGAATTGTCAAAAAAATGCTATTCATCAGAAGAATTAACACTCACTTGCTCAATCAGTTCAAGTCTTTTTACAATTGATTTTCTTGGTAGTAATGTGCCAGGAGATAATACTGCATTGGCTCCTATTTTAGTGCCATCCCCTATAAGTGCTCCGAATTTGTGGACACCCGTATTGATCACATCAGCCTCATACAGAACAAAAATAGCCTTATTTTCACGTTCATTAAAGTGATTTGCTGTAATAGATCCTGCTTCAAAATTAACATGACTACCAATGATACTATCTCCAATAAAATTAAAATGAGCCACAGCACTATGATCAAAAATAATAGATGATTTTATTTCGCAGCTTGTTCCTACTCTGGCTGATTCGCCTAAAATCACACCATTTCTCAAATATGAATTTGCACCGATAAAACAATCCTTACCAATGATTATAGGCCCCTTTAAAATTACGTTTGATTCAATCTTCGCTGTTTTATGGATGGCAATGCTGTTATCAATAATAAAATCATCATCAAGTTCGGCGATCATTCCTTCAATAATTGGCTCCAAATTATGAACCAATTCCCATGGCTGATTTTGGTCTTGATTGATTTTAGTCGAAAATTCCTCAATGTAAGTATCTATAGCTATCATCTTTCGTATAATTCTAAGGGTAAATCATCTGGATCAAAAAAAAATGTAAACTTCTTGTGCGTCATGTCATCAACTCTAACCGGTTCAGCTTGCACACCCTTCTTGGCCAATTCCTCGATACTTGCTTCAAGGTCATCCACCTCAAAAGCCAGGTGTCTTAATCCAAGCCCTTCTGGTCTGGTCAATCGCTTTGGCGGATTTGAAAATGAAAAAAGTTCAATCATATACTGCCCATTAAGCGAAAGATCTAACTTAAATGAATCCCGCTCCTTACGGTAGATCTCCTGCTCTATTTTAAACCCTAACACCTGCGTATAGAAATGCTTTGATCTTTCATAATCACTGCAAATAATGGCAATATGGTGCATTCGATTGATCTTAATCATGAACCGAATTATTTAATTTATACACTCTCAAACTTTCTATGATTACTGTAAATATAATTATCCCTCCTCCAATAATAGTATTCAATTTAGGGTATTCATGCAAAAATATCATTCCGATAATGATCCCATAAACCGGTTGCGCGCAACTCACTATGCTTGCCGTAACCGTTGAGAAATACTTTAAACTATGTAAGAACAAAGTATGCCCGATAGAAGTGGTTAATAAAGCCAAAACAATTGTGGCCGGCAAATATGCTATCACATTTGAACTATCGAGAACAAAGGCAAAAGGGCTCAAAACAATGGTGATTACAAGTAATTGGTATACCATCAACAAAGAACCATCATAATGATTGATTTTACTCTTCATGATGATGTTCCGGGTAGCATAGCAAAAGGCCGAGAAAATACCAAAACCAACTGCTTTAAAATCGTCGTTTTGCAGATCAAAATCAGGAACCAAAAAGTAGATGCCTACCAACACCATCAGGCTTAATATCAAATGTATTTTTAAAATTTTTGTCTTAAGAATAATGGGTTCCAAAACAGCTGTTATAGCAGGATAAGTGAATAATGACAACATGCCGATTGCTACATTTGACAATCTCAAGGCATAAAAATAAGTGATCCAGTGAAGGCCCAGTAACAAACCTCCTAATAGTATTGTCTTTCTGTCACGACCCTCAACATAAAAACTTATCTTTTTCCATCTGCAAAAAAAGTAAAGTGCAACGCCACCTAAAAGAGACCTTAATCCTATAGTAAGGGGTATGGGTAAATCTATAAACCTTCCTAATGCTCCGGAAGTACTTATAAAAAGTATTGCCAGATTAAGTTCAATAAAATTAATGGTCTTTATCCCCTTGTTCATTTATGTCTATAGCGGTTCTTATAAATTCAATGCAGCAATTTACAAAATACCTTTGGGTAGAATTTTTCTAGTCCAGGTTTTAACCCTTTTAATTTTACTCACCTCAGCATCTGGATTATATTCAAAGGTTGTTTCCCATGAATTCTCGGGCTGAAATTCTTGCTCCATACCCTTTAAAACGCCAGCTGAAATTTTTTCTGAATGAATTACCGTGATACATTCAGTGTTCAGGTTGGCACTTCGAGGATCTAAATTAAAAGTTCCTATGACCGTTACCTGACCATCGATTACCATCGATTTGGCATGTAGACCAAATATTGGTGTATGATTTAGGGTTCGTTGTAATTCACCGGTCATCACCTTAGTCCGTTCTTCAGCATCAGGTCTGAACTCAAATATCCTAACACCTGTCTCAAGGAGTTTTTGCCTGTCTGTTTGATAACTACTAAAAGCCTCAACATTGTCAGTTGAAGCCAGGCTATTTGTCAAGATTCGAACTTTCACGCCTCGCTGTACAGCTTCACGAAATAAGTTCTGACTCAATTCAGAAGTAATCAAATAAGGCGTTTGAATATCCAGAGAAAACTTTGCACTTTTCACTAGCTGAAGCAGTGCCGTTGTTGTCTCACCTCCTCCACCAAGGCCACTTGTTTCTTCATTTTTACCTGGAATATCTGAAATAAATTCAACCTCATCAACCCATGTTAAGCCACCGGAGTTCTTTATCTCATCGAAACGAGATGGTAAATTTTCTATTTTTGTTCTGACCTGAGGCCAGAAATTTTCAGGATTACAAGCATACTCATGAAGCCGCTCAAAAGTTACTTTATTAATGGAGTCGTTAGAGACAGCATCACTTAAGTCTGTGATCGGAACGCTTAACGAATCTTTCCAAAATTCATCAAAAGAAACAGCCACATCTTTTGTCACTTTCCCTAATAATAAGACGTCTCTGTCTCTGAAATTGTATTCATGATCATAGTCAAAGTATTCATCCGCTATATTGCGGCCTCCGGTAATTACAACTTGCTGATCAACTATAAATGTTTTATTATGCATGCGTTGGTTAGCAGATCGAAATTCAGTGACAAACTTTTTCGCTTTTTCAAAAATACTTTTCCCAAGATTCACTCCGGGGTTGTAAATTTTAATGCTAATATTCTCATGCGAGTCCAAAGTCAAAATGTCTTCAATTTCAGCATTAACCATAATATCATCTACCAATAGTCTTATTTTCACACCGCGATCAGCAGCTCTAACCAAATAATCTATGGCGATCAAACCCACATTATCTGTTGAAAAAATAAAGTACTGTATGTCAATTGTCTTTTCAGCATATGAGGTAAGCCAGGCTCTTGAGATCATTGATCCGGCGCCATCTTCTAAAACATACACTCCTGTTTTAGACTCCATCAAGTTTTTTACATCTTGTAACTGTTCAGTTAAACTAATGCTGTCGTTGCGGTGAATGTTTGCACAAAAATCAGTCTTCTCATCTAAAGGCTGTGTTGCCTCCTTGCCGCAAGACCAGCTCATGAGAAAAAGGATGATATAGGTTATTTTTTGCTTTCTCAAGCTCCAAAATAAATTTAGATTTGGTTCTGACATTTTGATATCCTTATTCAGTAATTATTATTCCATTCTTCATCTCCTCTTCTGTTGGTCTTTCAAACCAATTCTCCATAAATTCAAAATTCTCATCTGTCACCTCAAATTCAAAGGTTGCACCCTTTTCCTTATTGCGACGCCAGATTCGTTCTAATCTAGTTTCTCTGGAAATATCCAGAAAATGGGTTTTTAGCTCAAATCCATTTTCTGTCGCAAAGTCTCTGAATTTTTTCCGATGTGTCGCTTTAGAAAGTCCTAAATCTAGAATTGCATCGGTCCCGGAAGCTTCCAATTGTTTGATCAAGTCGATCATAAGGCCTTCAGCCCGCTCTATGCGTTCAAGAAACCAATCCAGCCCATCATCTTCTTTTTTGTCAGGAAAAAACAAGGCTTTGTTCCATTGGTCTATACTAAATATGAGACCGCCTGTTTCTTGTTTTAACTTATTTGAATAGGTCGTTTTTCCAGACCCTGTATTCCCTACAATAAGGTGTATCATACTTTTTGATAGAATTCATTCCCCATATTTTACTTTCCTTCTTCCAATTTCAGAAATTTGGCTGCATTATGATATAGAATATTACGCTTATCTTCTTCGCTTAAAAACTCCATACTATTGAGATAGTCTATTGACCGATCAATCGCATCTGGCCAGAACATTTGATCTGAACCAAACATCACGCGATCCAGATAGCCTGCTTCCTTTGCATTTCTTAAAAAGTTTTTTATAAACCTTTTTGTATTGTTATTGACCCACAACATCACTGCTATATCTGTATACAACCTTGGATAATAGTCCATCAATCTGATAGCGTGTTCAGGCCAATCTTCACCTCCTGCATGCATCATATAGATTCTTAACTTGGGATGTTTTACCAAAGCATCTTCAATAAGATAAGGATCTCCTAAACGTAACCTTGCCTTTGGTGACCAGGTATAAGTTCCTCCTGGCTCGCCCCCTCCAGTATGCACTGCCACTGGAATATCATATTGTTCGCAAATAGTGAGGTAGGGCTCCCATTCAGCATCACTTAAAGTACTCCCTGAATAATAGGGGCCTATTTCACCAAATACCTGAATCGTTCCATCTTTTACCAGTTTTTCAAAAAGGGCAGGATTCATGCCTTCATCTTTCGAAGATGCCATAAAAATGCCCCGTATAATCCTGTTATCAACATCGTGCTCTTTCCAATACTGAACACTTTCTAACGAACCACTTACTACTGCTTTGGTTATATTATATTTTCTAAATCGCTCATAAGTCTCCTTAAAATGTTCCTCTTTGCTTAACGCCCCTTCATGACCGTAAAAATCTTTAATCCCATTAAATTCAATCTCCTTTAATGTGGCTGAATCATAGTCATAAGAATGCACGTGCATATCTATGATTGGAAGTTTTTCTTGAGCAACCATAAGGCTCAAACTGCCCACGAACAGGAGTGTAAAAAGCTTACATTTCATATTATTTCTTTATTGTTTTTTTGATTCTTTTTTACATTAGATACACTAGAACGAAGTGTTGACCTACTTATCATTTAATACATGGTATTATTATGAGCAGACGTTTCAGGGATCTGCTGCATCGCATCCCAGTGCTCAACAATCTTACCGTGCTCATCAAATCTAAAAAAATCCATTGTCACGTATTGATCATTGCCTGGCCATACCTGATGTGTATGCAAAGCCACTAGTTCTCCTTCTGTTATTCCTCTGACAAATTCAATTGATTTCTCAGGATACTCGGCATGCATTCTTTCAAAATAGTCAATAAATGACTGCTTCCCGTCTCCTACCAGCGGATTATGTTGAATATACTGATCACCAACAAATAATTCAACTGCTTTTCTTGGATCCCCTTCATAGGCCATTCTATAAAAGGCAATTGCATTTTCTTTATTCAGGTCCAATCGTTTTTCCATTTGTTTACATATTTGGTTAAACCAGGTCATCATTCCCTAGGGATTAAGATAATATTTAATCATCTAAAGTCAAATTTAAAAACCTCCAAACTATTCTCAGCAATTCTATAAATCAAGAATACTTTCAATATCTGTTGCTGGGATGGTCAGCAATCCAGAGGCTGGAAGCCTTCTGGTTAATTCCCGCCAATTTTCATCTTTTGCAAAAACCTGTTTAAAAATAGGCAAAGCTTCATCCAGACGGTTATTGTTTGCAAGGGTAACTGCCTTCCAATACTTCATTTCCAAATTATCGGGAAACATCTTTTCTGCAGCTCCGTATTCATCAAGTGCCAGTTTCATATCCCCTTCTTCCATGGCAACGTCACCACGATTAAGGTGGGCAAATGCCTTGTGTACCTTTAACAACCTTTCCAGCTCTTCTAAAGGTGCCTGATGATCATCCACTCTCAGGTCAATTTTCTTATCCAGCCATGGTTCTTTTACTTTTTCTGCATTGACTACAATCAAAGCAGCTGATTGCTGTCCACGGATATCTCCACCTGCTTCTTGAGCAGCTATCAAGACCTTTAAAACACGATCTCCTAAAGGTAAATTTTTATGCTCTTCAAAAGCGCGAACCATAGCCGGAACCACTTCATCATTGAGCATCATATTGGCTTGAACAGAAAAGTTTTCACCAACATAATGACTGGCAGATTCAATGCATTTCTTACCGGTATAGGCACTAACTTTACCATTGACATCCAACATAGCTACCTGCCTGACATCCCTGCCTTCATCTTGTGCAATTAATAGGTCAAGTACTTCTGGAGCACTCTTGCCCTCATCCATCAATTTCAATCCTTCCGGACCTAAGGCCGGGTTTACAAATGATTGGGTAGCGACAACTCCAACACCTGATTGGCCCCATGAAACGATCGTGCCTACCGCGAACCAATGACTTTGTACCGCCACAGCCATTTCACCTGTGACTTCATCTTTGGCTACAATAGAAAAGGTATGGGCGAAAGCATCTTTATAAACGCGCTGTGCATTTGTTTGAAACATGGTGATACTTGTTAAAATTAAAAATAAGGTTCTAGTTAGTGTTATTTTCATATCTGTTTAATTAAAGTGTTAAAAGAGAAACCAGCCGTGACTTCCTGCTACGACACCTGCAGTTGTAATCAAACTCAATAAGAGTAAGAACCAATGTGCCTTGTGCATAATAGAGAAAGTTTTACCGGGATTTATTTCTGCATATTTTCTAAATAATTTGTGTAATACCAATGGTTCTAAAACGTATAAAACCAATGTAAATAAGACCCAAACCAAGGTCATGGCATGAATCCACCAAAACTTAAGGTTTAAGTATCGGTCCCATCCATCTATGGCATACAGCATATAAAAACCAGTTATTCCAGTGAGTAAGGTTGTTACCTTGGCCTGGACTGCAAACCTACCTTCGATCTGCTCGAATGTCTTGATTTGATCTTCCTTGGATTTTAATTTTTTGATGGCCGGTATCAAAACGGTTGTTACCATGCTGACTCCGCCGATCCATAAGATGACAGCAATCACATGAACAACCCGTGCCAATGTATAATATTCCATTTCCATATTAGTGACTATTACAATCTAATTTTTGTCTTTTACCCACTTTAACCTTAAGCCTGAATTTGCCTTTTCAACTGGCTGTAAGATCAAGGTATCTCCTTTAAAAGTATACCTTCTCTTAACGACTGCATTCCAGTCACCAGGGTTCGAATGAGATATTCTGGCGTGCTCAACCGTACCTGCTTCTTTATCAACCTTATATTTTGCGACATAAACATATGAGCCGGTCAGGTGTTTTAAAGCAGCTGTAGAAATGGTATCCGTGAAATTTGCAAACCGAATCTCAGTATCTTGATAACCCGAAGTAGTAAGATGAACTGACATATTGTTTAGATCATCATATAAAATATAACCCTGCATGCCGTCTCTCCATTGTTCCCATTGATTCGTTTCCGGATTCAATTGATCCATAGCAGCTAATGACCACAAGCCGGTAAATGGATTTGTTTCTTTTTGTTCTACCGCTTTACTACAACTGATTGTTATACTAAATACAAATAGGGTAATGATGATTCTTAAATAATTCATATATTTTTAATTATGGGTTGTTTTTTAGGCTACTTAATAGTGCAGCACATATTAATTTTTGTCATTGTAATTTACCCTTCAAAAGCAGCTTAACACCATCCTGCCATTCATTTTTTAAAATGCTAAGCACAATACTGTCGCGTCTTCCATTAGGGCTTGAACAGTTGCTCCTTAGAACACCTTCTTCGATACAACCTATACTTTTCATGGCAGCTATTGATCGTTTATTAGTGGCATCTGCTCTAAACTCAACACGTTCCATATGCCAGGATTCAAAAGCATGACTTAATAGTAAATACTTGCAATGCTTATTTAAGCCTGTACCTTGAAATTTTTTACCATACCAAGTATAGCCTAACTGTACCGTCTTATACAATTCATTATAATCATAAAATCGCGTGGAGCCAGCCACCTCATTTGTAGCCTTATCAATAACCAAAAATGGATACGACTTGCCCTCTTTTCTATCATGAATTGCCTTAGAGATATAGTGTTCTAAGTTCTCAACACCACTGGCAGGTGTTAAAGAGTAAGTCCACAATTCAGGTTCATTTAGAGAAAAATGCATTAACAGTTCTTTATCCGAGATGGCTAAAGGTCGTAGCAAAACCCTTTCATTTTCAAGTATGATATCTCTGTTAAAATCCTCGCTCATTGTTTTATTTCAAATATACCAAATCCATACTACTTATATAAGTCGAAAAAAATTGTGCTGGTCGAATATAATCTTGATTACTCGGATGAGAAACATGAATTGTTTAATCCTCAAAAACAGCTACGGCTCTTACAGGAGAACCAGTACCGCCCATAATCTTAAGAGGAAGCCCTATAAATCTAAACCTGCCTCTACCAACTAGTTTATAAAGATTGATCAAATTCTCATAATGCGTAAAGCCCAATTCACCACAAATATGATGCACTTCTTTATTTGAAACTCCAGACACACCAGGAGACATCGTTTCTACACCAAAAGCCGAGACCTGTTTCTCTCCCAACCAACGAGCTGCCTCTGCAGTTATCCCTGGGCCATTATTCCAGTCGTTTTTACCAAACATTTTTCTATAGTGATCGGTATAAAGCAATACCGTATCTCCTTTTTGAATAATCAATCCATTTTCTTGGCAGTAGGCTTCAATTTCAGCTGATGTGATTAACTGTCTTAAACCCTTATGTGAAAAATCCAGACAAATTCCTTCGGTGTAAAACATGGATAATGGCATGGTATCGATTGACTGCCCTTTGTATTGTTTTGCCATGTGGTTTATGGCATCAACGTGAGTCCCTGTATGTTCTCCCAGTTCTAATTTATGGACCGCCGGCGTCTTTACTTTTGGATTCTTAATTCCTTCCCATTCTTCATGTGAATTATGAATTGTCATCTTTACCCGAGGAAGGTCCTTAAAAACAGGCATCCCCTGATAAATCCCTTGACTTAAATCAATAATCTCTGCCATAAACGCTATTTAAAAAATAAATCTACTTACTATTACAAATCGCTCTGACCCTGTCTTGCAGTATAGGAATCACTTCTATTTCAAACCATGCATTTTTACTTAACCAAATGTTATTTCTCGGAGATGGGTGAGGCAAAGGTAAATATTTTGGCAAATATTCAGCATGATTCTTTACCGTCTCAGTCAGTGTTTTTTTCTTTCTTTCCTTCAGATAATAGGATTGCGCATAAGTCCCGATTAAAATGATGATTTGTAGGTTCTTCATTTCCTTAAATAAGGATTCATGCCATTCAGGAGCACATTCATTTCTTGGTGGCAAGTCTCCACTCTTTCCCTTCCCGGGATAACAAAAACCCATAGGGATCAACGCTACTTTTTCAGCATTATAAAAATCAGTGTTATCTATGCCCAGCCATGCTCTCAACCTTTCTCCGCTTTTATCATCCCAGGGTATTCCTGATTTATGGACCACTGTTCCCGGAGCTTGTCCAATAATGGCGATCTTGCTATTCCGGTGGGCAGCCAATACAGGATTTACCCCATTGATTAAATGCGGAAGACAAATGGTACAACTTCGTATTTTATCAAGTAGTTCTTTCATCCCTTAAATAGATCTAAAAAAAAAGTCTTCCTCACAGTGGTCTGTATATGGCACGAGGATAGTCAAGTATATTAACTGTATCTAACTCCAATTTTCTGATGGCATCTTTTCCGATCCATTTACTCGCCTTACTATCCAGGTTTACTATTTCATGAGCGAGTTGAATAGCCTTAAGATTCAAATCAATATTCCGTTTCCCTATGCTTCTCAAGGCCCAGTTAACCGCTTTTCTCACATAAAGACGGTCATCATTTGCTTCTCTTTTAATGATAGGTAAAAATGTCTCAAAAACTACATTAGCCGCTTTCTTATCTGCCATACAATAAGCAGCCATGATGGCAAAACCAGCCCTTTTCTCAAACTCAGCTTCCCTCTTGGTCCAGTTTTGTATTTTATCAATTGCCAGCTCGCTTTTAGCAAACAACCCCATGCAGAAACTGTCACAAATCTCCCAGTTCTCAAAAGTAATAACCCAAGTCTCCATAAGTTCAGCAGTCAGGTCTTTTGGATTAAATATCTTGCTGCACAGCAGTCTGGCTTCATAAATGCCGCTGTCAAATAGCTGTAGTGCAAGGTCATTGTTTCTTCCTATCTCTTTGGCAATAACACGTAAGTCTTTGTGGTAGATACCCAGGGAATTATGAGAAATAGCTCCAAACTTCTTTTCCTTATAACGAACCACCTCTGCATCCTGAAGATCATAAAGGCATGCCAAGACTTCTTCTAATTTCACAAGTTGTATTTACTGATTATCCTCATTTTCTTTTAACTTCTTTTCAGCTTCAAATGCCTCAGATCTTTTGATTTGTTCCTCAAGATCCCATTCAAAATCAAATCGCGCTTTCAAAAACTCCGCAATGGGTCCTAAACCAATTTCGGCCCTTCTTTTATCAATATTTACCGGGTCATAAACAGGCCATACATTGAAACTTTTGGTTTCAGGATAGTACTTCATCTGACCGCCATATATCTGAAGGTCGCCTCGTTCAGTTGCGATACGGTCTTCTGCTCTAACTAATAACTGAGGATTTAAATTCCCATCTTTAACAGCCTTTTTCATCATCGGGAGGTAAAGTATCCTGACATCATTGTCAGCGTGTTGAATTACATTGCAAATGGTCCGATTCCCTCTTTCTCCTATGATCGCTACATCCGGCCATCCATCATTATCTAGCATCTCACGAATCTTCCGCTCATTGATGATATGGTTTTGTTCGTAAATCTTTTGCTGTTCTTGTGCTTCTTTGGAATCAACACCGTACTTGTCTATATATTCATCTCTTAAACTGATAGGCTCTTGTTCTGAGCTAAAAACAGTATCAAGCATGGCCACCAGATCAACACTAACATCCTTAATTACCGGCGCTTCCTTATTATCATTTTTTGTATTGCAGGCCATTGTCATGATAAACAACAATACATATATAAGTTTCATCTTAATTACTTTCTTGATCATATCCTTATTTATAGTATCAACTAATCTATTTTTTTGCTTTTATCCAGCGTTCTTGAACCCATGACTTCTCTTCTTCATTATTTAAAAAAGTCCAGGCTACAATTCTACTGGTTTTGTTTCCTTGTCCCATAGGGATGGTTTTATATTCTTCTACCTCCAACTCGTCTAGTAAAGTATAAATTTCCTTTAAGGTTGATTGCTTAGAGACCAAAGTCGAAAACCAACAACAGGCTTTGCCAAACTTTTTACTTTCCTTGATCATCCTTCGGATAAACCGCTTCTCTCCTCCATCTGTCCATAATTCTCCTTCTTTCCCTCCAAAGTTCAGTTCTGCTTTTGTGACTTTTTCTTTCTTTAGGTTACTTAGTTTACGCAGCGTGCCAGCCCTTGACTCAGCCTGAGAAGCATGAAATGGTGGGTTGCAAATAGTAAGATCAACGCGCTCAGTCTTTAGCAGCACTCCATAAAAGATATCAGATGATTTAGGCTGTAACCTACATTCAACTTTTTCTTTTAGATGCGGATTCTCCTCAATTATTTTATTGGCAGCATCTATAGCAACAGGATCAATATCCGAGCCTATAAATGACCAGCCATATTCATGCACCCCAATGATAGGATACACGCAGTTGGCACCTACTCCTATATCCAGACAAGTGATCCTTTCTCCATCAGGCAACCTGCCGAAATTACTTATACGCAAATGATCTGCCATATGGTGTATATAATCTGCCCTTCCGGGGATGGGTGGGCACAAATAGCCTTCTGGAATATCCCAATCCTTTAGCCCATAATAATGGATAAGCAAGGCTTTATTGAGCATTTTGACAGCGGCTGCATTGAAAAAATCAATTGATTCGTCGCCATATTTATTCTCAACGACAAATTGTTTCAATTCCGGGCAACTGCCTATAAGTATTTTAAAATCATATCGCTCTCTATGTTTGTTTCGAGGATGTAATTTTGGCTTTTTATCAGGGTGTTTCTTCTTTTTATCAGACATGAAATTCTAAAGCTGGTTAAGTTGGTAAGATAAGAAAATCTCTTGGGACAATTTCGTCTATTGAAAGCCCAAAGTAAGTACAATTTAATAGTTGAGACTGCTTTTAAAGATATGCTTGAATTGAAAGGTATAATTGTTCTACTTTTTCTCTGGCCCATGGTGTCCTTCTCAAAAATTTAAGACTAGACTTTATCGTAGGATTCTTTTTAAAACAATTAATATTAATTTTTGATGCCAGTTGTTCCCATCCATAATGGTCAACCAATGACTCTAAAATGGTAGCTAATTTGACTCCATGCAACGGATTGTTAGGTTGTTCCTCCAATGGTTTATTTTTATCTTTCATCTGCCTCTTGATTTGCGATTTATTAGACCATTGACTTATTACAATAAGTCGCCTTTTCAAAATCTCTTATATTGATTGATATAATAGGAACAGCAGGAAACATCGATTTCAAGGCTGCAACAATCTTTTCTGACAAATCCTTTTTCTGACTTATGGACCTTCCTTCCATCATATTGGCAAATACATGAATGAAATCATCCTTTGAATTACCAACATTGTAATATTCAAAAGGGTTTATTCTAACCTTTATATCACCTTTTTCAAAAAGTGCGCTGTCTTCAGCAGTATCATAAACCTTTTGAATAATTTCATCAGGTGTTTTCAATTCAATGATATGTTTTGAGCAATCTATTATAAAATGTGGCATAGCTTATTTTTACGCTGTATATAAATGAATTCGTCTTTGAATTCTCCGCTTATGGCTTTGTTTGCATTTCTAAACAACTCTATAAAGATCCAAAGCCTTGCGCAAAAGTACTTCAATCATTTGTTTTGGAAGGTCTTTATTTGGGTTCACTCTTAAAATTTTCATTCTGGCGCGCCCACCTGTTTCTAATTGTGGATGTTCAAGCGGGTTACCTTCAACAAATAGAATATACGGTTCATCTGTTTTTTTATCTTTCCATAAATAGCAAAAAGCCTTGTCCTTAAAACAAAAACAAGGCATTCCATATTTCCTTGTTTCTGAAATCAATGTGTTTTGATGAAGAATCAGGTCACGCAGTGCCAGGAAACAACTTCTGTTGGGTTCTGTCTTGCTTAAATAGAATTCATCCTTTGACATCATTTGAGGCTATACCTTAATTCAACAACCCCATTGCTATATGATTTTGATTCGAGTAATTTGAGCGCTGTTTCATTAGGAATTGCGCCAAACAAATCAATGCCTTCACTTAAAACAATTGGCATCACAAACAAAATAATCTCATCAAGCATTTTGTTATTCAAGAAAAATGAATTCAATTGACCTCCACCAATAAGCCAAATTCCGGATCCTGCTTGCGACTTCAATTGCTCAATAAACGCTATATGATCATCTGATATAAAATCAACAAATTGGGTGTCACTTAGGTTTGTCTTCCTGGTAAATACATAATTTTTTTTATCAGCATACGGAAAATCTATTCCCCAGCCCATTACCTGATTATAGGTTGAATAACCCTGAATAGTTGTATCGATAGAAGCATAAAAATCTCCATAACCATAGTCACTTTTGTCAGGGTTTGGAATGGACTCCAGCCAATCAACGCTGCCATCTTTTTTGGCTATTTTTCCATTTAAACTCACGGCTATATAGGAGATGATCTTTCTCATTTATTCAAGATTTGTATTATATTACAAGGTAAGAATTTTATAAATCAATCTGCACCACCTCTGCTCTGGCACCGAATCTTATTGGCAAAACACTTGTTCCTATTCCTTTTGAGACATACATATGTGGTGTAGTATTTTTATACCAGCCTTTTAAGTACCTGCCACTTCCTTGAGGCTTAAACGGAACAAATCCAAGAATTGATATCTGACCTCCATGGGTATGACCTGAAAGTACCAGGTCAATCGACAAGTTTTCTTTTTCCTTCTCCAAAACATCTCGATATCCAGGACAATGAGAAAGTACAATGTTCGTTTCGGTCTGTTTTAAATTTTTTAGGGATTTTTCGAAATCAGAATTGCCCCCAACAAAATCATCAAGTCCGATGATCGACAATTCTCTGTTTCTTAAAGTCAGCGTCCTGTTTTCATTAATTAGCAGTTCGCAATTATGTTTTGCATACACGTTTTTAAGTTGAATCAAATCAACATCCCCCCAATACTCCCAGTTCCCGGTAATTGCAATTTTTTTTATAGAATGGTCAATCAGAGAAAGAAAATCATCAAGCCCTTTAATTTTATCTGTAGCATCTACCGAGTCTCCGGTAATAAAAATGAGATCTGGCTGAATTTTATTGATTTTTTTAGCCATTGACTTATGAAAATACCGCAATTTATCAAAATGTAAGTCAGAGATTTGAAGCGTCTTAAGTTTATCCGATCCTGGCTTTGAAATGTCAAAATAATTCCAGTCTATCACATATTTTTCGAACCAAAAAGAATCTAGTATAACGAGTGCCAAGGCGCTTAAAACACCTCCTTTGATAAATTTTCTTCTTGTAAATTTAGCCATAATTAAACCTCCTAAAAGACTGTTATTTTAAAGCAATGGGTAAAGTTCTTTTCACTTTTACTGGATTTCCATCTTGCATGGCTGGAGACCATTTTGGCATATCCATAACCAACTTTATGGCCTGGTAATTGGTCATAGGATCAGCCGTTTTTCGCATCTTTGCATCAATTACTGAACCATCTGTGTCAATATAAAAGCTCACTTGCACCTTTGTGAAAATACTACCTTCAGGCACCTTACTTACATCAAAATTATCTTTTACATACTTATGCATCGCTTCGAGACCTCCTGGGAAAACAGGATTTATTTCAAATCTGTAAAAAGGAACTTCTACACCTTCTTCATCCCAACAGGTTCCTTCAACAAATTTTCCATTCTTAAAAAGGTCTTTTCTTTTTAGTTTGCCGCTTTCCCAATAGGATATAAAATCTCCATGATTTTTCCCTTGGTGGTATGGAATAAGTAAATGTATTTTCCCGCTTTTATAATAAGACTTTTGAATTCTTACTTGCTTCTTTTTCTTATAATATTTATAGACACTCCTATACATAGAAAGCGTATCATTCATGTAAAATGTCCTTTCCTCATACACGTCTTTCTCGCTAGGATCAGGCGTTACTATACGGTATTTCGTCGCTTGTGATTTATTCTTAACAATACCGCTACCAAATTCACCTAAATAAATTGTATCCTGACTATGAGCACAAAGGCTACATGTCAAAAGTAAAAAAAGTACTAATTTTTGCATATTAATTTGTGCTTATTCTGACAGCATCCATTCTATCAAATCCTTTTCGTCAACAATTGACCAGCTATGTGGGTGACGTTCTCCATTGGCTCTATAACCTTTATTTTCTGTTGGAATATAGACAACATCTTTGAATTGTTTGGCTCGTAAAGACGCAGCAAGTTTCTTGATATAAAAGGCATTTGTTTGCTCATAAGCTGCCATTCGGTTTTCTTGCCACCATAGTGTATCCGGCTCTGTATACAATCTGATTTTAGTGTTTTTCAGCTCACTGATATTGTGCGTATCATCAGTCTCTAAGGTAAATACCGAATGGTATTCATATTTGGAAAGGTTGAGATGTGGGTTACCAAATTGAGTGGTAAATTGCTCTATAATCCAAGTGCTTTCTTCAACCGATGGTTTGGAAAAATTGTTTTCCAAATTTTTCTCTGCTGCATAATACAAAGCAGCCAGGTCGATTGGTGAATCAGCAATAAAAACACCTTTAGGACTGAAATCTAATTCCGGATGCCCTATAATATAAGAGCTCAACAATAAAGAAACATTTCCTCCGCTTGAGAATCCTCCGATGTAAAGGTTATCAAGAGGCAGTTTATGCTCTTTTAAAATACCTAAAAGTCGTTCGGCCAATTGCTTCTTCTCCTCCTCTTCTAAATACAATTTTTGATTGTAATTCACAATAAGAACTGCAACTTGATTCTCTTTTGCTATGGGAAGTATGTTAAATTGTTCTTTTACATCTTTAGGGACTTCAGGATATCCGCCAAACAAGACCAAAACAGCCTTGCTATTTTCTCCGTTACTGCTCAACTCATAACCTTCTTTAATTACTTCCAGATAGTCTATGTGCTCCTCTTTTTCACTATTTTTAGACAACTCTTTTTTGCATGACATGGTCATGATGAAGAGGCTTAATAATCCAATGTATTTCATCTGTTTAATTCTTAAAATAAATATAGCCATTTAACGAAGTAGCGATGAGTAGCCATATAAAATAAGGAAGGATAAAAAGCGTTTTTAACTTTATTTGAGGCCAATAATAAAAAAGAAAAAACCCCACTAGCAAAGTAAGACTCGTTATAATAGCAAGTCCTGTGGTAATTTGATGCAAATAAAAGAATGCAGGATTCCATGATACGTTAAGAATCCATTGGACTATAAATAACCCGATAAGGAGATTCTTATTCTCAGTAGCTGGCCATAAATAGGCCATATAAAAGCTAAAACAAATCATGATGGTAGTCCATGCTGCTCCAAAAACCCAACCTGGCGGTGTCCAGGGAGCTTTAATAAGACCCGCATACCAATCTGAAGGAACTCCTTTACTTGTAAACAAACCTCCCAAAGCGAGGGCGGCAAAATTGATGACCAAAAAAATTATAATTCTATATATCATGTACTTTTTACATTACTCGTGATTCTCATTAACCATCGAAAAATTCCTGGCATAAACCTATTCAAAAACACCATCATTGACATCATAAATGGCTTTATAACAGTATTTTTTTTAGTCTCTACGGTTTTCATTATAACCTTTGCCGCTGTATTTAAAGTCATTGTTGGAATCAACCAATCAGCAATCTTAGGAATACGGTCTTCACTTAAGGGGTTATTATCAAAATATGGAGAATCCACCTTACCCAAGGCAATCATCGAAACCTTAAAATTGGTATCGTAAAGATCTGCTTGTAAGGCTTTTGCAAATCCCAGCATTGCCCATCTCGCCGGAGCATAACCCGTAGTCCCGGGAAATGAAAAATAACAGGCTGCAGAATTGATAATGATAAAATGCCCGGATCCTCTTTGTTGCATTCGGTCAAAAAACACTTTGCATGTAGAAGCTGTTGCCAGGTAAGGAGAATTTATAGTCTCTCTATAATGACCTAGATCTGCCTCATTAAAAGACAACCACTCACCTGCTCCTGCACTATTGATAATCACATCAGGAAGTCCTTCTTTTTTAATTAGTTCATCTGCAACAGAGATAACCTCATCTTCATTGCTAAGGTCAGCACTATAATAACTAATCCTTTCTAGGTTTGGGTCGATCTCTTCAGCCGCCGCTTTTAGCTTTGCTAGATTTCTGGCTTGTAAAATAATTTTGGCGCCATTTCGATGCAGGGCTGCAGCTGCAGCTTTACCAATGCCACTGGAGCCACCTGTAATTAAAATTAATTGCTGATCTACTCTTGTGTTCATCTATTGGTATATATAATTATCTGGGTTCATCAAGCTTTATTCCCACTCTGGAAATTGAGTCACATTCAGATCTAATTTGCTTATTGCTTTCATGTCAGCTTCTGACAATTCAAAATCGAAAATATCCAAATTTTCAATCATATGGGCTTTATTAGAAGACCTTGGGATAGCCACAACATCTCTTTGAAACAGCCACCTAAGACATACATGAGCATTCCTCTTATTATACTTTTTCCCAATGTCAGCAATCGTTTTATTCGTGAAAATTCCATTTCGTCCTGCCGCAAATGGTGACCAGGCCTCCATTTGAATATTAGATTCTTTTAAGAATTTATGCGATTCATCCTGCTGGAAGAAAACGTGGTTTTCAATTTGATTCACCGCTGGCTTTACTTTGGCATAAGTCATTAGTTCATCTATTTGTTTAGGACTAAAGTTGCTAATACCAATGGCTTTAATTTTACCTTCTTTATAAAGTTCTTCCATGGCTTGCCATGAGCCTTTTACATCACCTCGAGGTCTATGGATAAGATATAGGTCTAAATAATCCACACCCAATTTATTGATAGAGGTTTCAAAAGCTTCTTTTGTACTTTCATAGCCCGCATCGTCAACCCATAGTTTAGATGTTATAAAAAGTGCTTCCCTTTTGATACCACTTTTCTTGATACCTTCTCCCACAGCTTCTTCGTTTCCGTATATGTGGGCAGTGTCTATCAGGCGATAACCCACTGAAATGGCAGTAGCTACAGATTTCACACCAAGCTCGTCTCTTAATGTATTGGTACCAAAACCAAGCATGGGCATCTTAACACCATTGTTAAGTGTTGCAACAGGAATTGAATTCTCCAGATGACCTGTTTTAAATGCACCATATATTTTTGAAGTTCCTAAGGGTAAAAACATGCTAGCAGCTGCAAAGGCTGATCCGGTTTTTAAAAACTTTCGACGATTGACATCCTTGGATTTATTTTGATCTTTCATGATATGTGCTTTGGTTATTTGCATACCAAATATAATATATTCTTCAACAATAATTTAGCTTTTAAAATGCCTGATTCAGCATAAGATACACTGCATTTTCTCCAATGCTCGTTCTGACAAAATCAAGTCGTAAATCTACACCTGTAATTTGCTGTAATTTGTACCTCAGACCAACACCCCCCGCTGAATACCATCCATCATCATCTCTTGATCTATCATCAATGCCGTAAGAGCCACCAGAAAGGTTGGCCAGACCATAAAAACCGGTTATCCGAAACCTTGATTGCCCAGGGGTATAACGGTATTCAGATTGGGCCCCTGTCATATATTTAGCCTTAAATTGACCCGCCGGAAAACCTCTGAGCATACTCTTACCCGAAAGTGTTGGAAGACCACTGTCTGGTGTTTTCTCAGAACTATACTGACCATAAACCTGCCAGGCCCAGACATCATGATCTGTAAATCCATTTGCATAATAACGTGCATCTAAAATGAGAGAACTATAATTATCAATTGCACCCAGCCATGATGGGTTTAGATTAACATTCAAACTCACAAAGGCTGCATCCATAGGATAGTATTTATTCTTACGGGTATCATAGCTTGAAGAAATACCTACACCAAGTGAGTTTTCATCTTGAAAACCATTGTCGTATAGGAAATCTTCTCCTTCATCATTATTAGCCTTGTATTTAATGTTCTTGTATTTTAAAGGGCCTCCGAGATAAATGTCTTCAGCCACTCTAAACATGAGCTGTTCAGAGATAAACAAGGTATTCACATTATATGCAACGTCTTTTCCATCAGAAGTAAATTCATTATTGATTCCCGAATAGGTCATCACCGTAGCAGATAAAATTCTATTATTCTTGAACCAGGCATTGTTCTTAAGAAAGATGCTATAACTATCTGTGTTTGAATATTGACCTCCTATTTGTAATTGCGATTTTGATGATGCTCCTTTATCAGTTGCATATAAATAAGAAACCGCTGCTCCAAAACCAAAACCCATTAAGGGTGAACTCGTAATCAGGGGTACAATCTTAAATGGCTTTTCAGTTTTAGTACTGTCTTGAGCAAAAGAATCTGTTGTCAAAAAGAGAACAGAAACTAATGCAAAACATTTTAATAGCCTCATTAACAATTTTTTATTTTGTCCGGTTCTTTATAATTCTCATATAAATATAGTCTCCATTTTAGTATAAAACCATTATTAATTAGACGTTTTTATTAATCCGAAATATTTAACTTTCACGAGCTTTCTTCTTGCCATAAATAACACAGGGACCAAAATAAAGGCTACATCCCATAAAACAGGATTAATAAATGCAAGACCAGCCGCAAGTATAGCTATAACAGGTTCAGTGAGTATTTGCTTCTTTGCTTCTTTGATACTGTTGTCAGTAACATTTTCTTGTAACATTCGATGTTTAGGATTGGCAGCATAATTCAAGCTTAAAAAAGAAAAAACCCCTACTAAAACCATATTAATACTCAACAATACTTTAATCGCAATGTTCTCAGGAAACTGCTCTATATAGGAATTCCAAAATGGTATCAACATAACACTAACTAAAAACAGCAACTGAAACCAAATGAATGTTTGGTTTACAATTCTAATAACACTGAAATGTTCTAAGTGTTTTATCCAATAAACCGCAATAACCATAAAAGCTATAAAAAACACCCACATCTTACTTAATTGCTTCAGCAGAAAAGTAGTTAGCTCTTTGGCGTCTGTAATATGTCCAAATTCAGGAATATCTAAATTGAGAACCATAACCGTCATGGCTGTGGCAAAAATAATGTCTGCCAGAAATCGCAGGCGTGTCCGCCATTCTTGAACTTCTAGATTGTTTGATGAGTCAGTTTCCATGTTATTCACTTTTATTTTTTTTATTCAATACTGGCTGGTATCCTTACTGAATGAAATAGACCTTTTTTATTTTATTATTTTCAATATGATAAATGGCTACTGCCTCCATTACCTTATCTCCAAATCGAACTCTTTCTTTATCAATAACAACATTGCCCTGAACAATTCTACCAATTAATTCACAGTGCAAATTAGGTGTGTTGTCAAACATCTTAGAATAGCCTTTTCTCATCGTTTCTTTTCCTTTGAATCTTAAATCATTCGGATAATTATAAACTTCGACGTCATCGGCATAAGGTTCTAAAAACGCATCAATATTTCTAAGATTATAGGCGTTTAATTGTCTTTGAGCCAGAGCAGAAGGTGTTTCCTTCAATATAGAATCCGGCTCCAGTACTACCCCATTATTTATTATTTTATCAAGGGATGTGATGTGGCTTATTTCCTCTATGGGGTTGGTATTTAATAACAATAGATTGGCTTTTTTACCAACAGTAATTGATCCAAACTCATTTTCTTTACCTAAAACTTTTGCACCATTAATAGTTGAAGCCTGGAATATTTGCCAATTTGACAAACCACTCTTTTTCATTGCCTGCAGTTCAGCTAAATAAGATGAAGCATGCAGTGTTCCTATATTCCCAGCATCTGTACCCGTTGCGATTAAAACACCTGCATCTGCTAATATTTTAAGGTTGGCCATGCTAATAGAGTCTGTTTTTTTTAAACGGGCCTTGCTTCGCTCAGAACTTGCCCCTTTTTTATAATTATTAACCAATAAAGTATCTGACAGATGATTAAGGTCTAATAAGGTCCCTAACTGCTTCGGATCAGCCTTAAGTAAATCATAATTGCTGATTTTCAATTCTTGACTAAATGTGCTGTTATAACCAATGTGAACTAGCAAGGTCGGACAAAGTATCGTATTGTTTTTTTTCAACAAGGCAACGAAATCATCTTTAACAATCTCATCATCAACACTATGTACCAAATAATCACATCCATTTTCTACTGCAAGCTGAGCTGTAATTCTTTGTGTGGCATGCACAGCTACTTTCAAATCATGCTTATGTGCTTCATCAATAATGGCCTTTATGACTGGTAAGTTTTTTCTTGCGCTGGCTTCAACTTCTAAAGGGTCTCTGGAAGTGATATACCAGATCTTAATAAAATCCGGATGATATTCTAGTTGCTCTAGAACCATTTTGATTCCATCTTCAACAGTTTCTACTAGACTAAAAGGTTCTTCTTCACCCAGACCTTCATAAACCGAAGGTTCATAAGTAGTAAGTAATGGGCCGGTCATATATATGGAAGGCACAAGGTTATTGTTTTTAAAACTCTCTCTTTGCTTGAGAAAGCTATATGATGCGCCTACATCTATAACATTTGTTACCCCAACTTGTAAATATCTTTTTAAGGTCGTTTCCATTGAATTGTGAACCAAATCAAGTTCCTTGTGATATGGCATTACTTTGCGTAAATCAATGGCGTCAGGACGGGCATACAGCCCACCGCTTTGAAAAAAATGGATATGTGCATCCGTCAATCCCGGGAATAAAAATTTTCCTGAACCATCTATTATACTAGCATTTTCAGGAATTTTAAATTTCTTTGTTCCTTTTATATTTGAAATTATTTCATCGGTTATTTCAACTGTCTGGTTATGGATTAATTTCTGCTTTTCAACATCAGCAATAGTCACATTAGTAATATATGTCTGTGAAAAAATAGATGAAAAGGATAAAAAAAGTGTGAAGTGAATGAATGATTTAAATGTCATGGAGCTTGGTGTTGATTTTGAATTGTACTAAGTTAATATTTCTATATTGATTGGTCTTCGAATTTTAATCTTCGTAAAGTTTAGCTGTAGCCTCCTTAAGCTCGGCCTTCGGTAAAAACTCATCGCTAATCGTCAAAACAGCGTGAATATTATCTCTCAATCTTTCCAAATTTATATCTCCAGGCTTTATAGCTGTTTGCAATAAATGCAAGGCCATATCGGCAAGTAAAAAGCGTTGTTTCTCCAACCATTCATCATCACCACGACTCGCTTTATGATTTAGGTAACTCGCTTCTACCTGGCTATGCAATTCCCAACTGGTTTTAATTAATTCTAATTTGTCAACTTCCGTCATAATTTCTATTAAACTGAACTAGATATATTATTTTTATTAATGAGCCTATCCCTGTCTTTTCGCCGATTCATTGATCTAAACATCACCTTTCAAAAATAAACAGTAACATTATCCAAACTCCTTATATATTAAATTAAGTTGATTTTTTTACCCGTTTCCGCAGCTTTGTAAATCGCGTCAATGATACGCATGTCTTTCAAACCTTCCTCACCTGAAATATGATTGGGAAGCTTATTCCCATCCAGAATCACTTTCGAGATCCCATCCATTTGAATGGCCTGTTGATTTATTACAGGAAAATTAAATTCCTTTTTACTTGTTCTCCCTTTAAAAGGACCATATCCCATTGCAGGAGATAGTTCGAAAAATCCCTGCTCTGCAGCAGCATAAAAACGATCGGCTCTGCAATTAGAAGCAGCGGTTGAAGTACCCACTGCTCCGCTGGGAAAATTGAGTTGCCAGCTAATATTTTCTTCAACTTCAGAAAAGAGTTCGGGCTTGGTTTTTGGAGAAAATTGTGCCGTGACAGAAACAGGTTCTTCTCCTAAAACGTAACGATTGATTTGTACGCAATAAACACCCAAGTTCATTAATACGCCTCCTCCTGAAAGCGCTTTATTAAAATGCCAATCATCAGCCGGCATTCCTTTTATATTATACCCAAGAGAAGCTTCAATATGCCTGACGGGGCCGAAAATTTTTTCCTGACCCAATCTTTGAATTTCCAGATGATGTGGCTCATAGTGCAATCTGTAGCCTACTGCCAATTGAACACCAGCTTTGTTGCAAGCATCTATCATTTGCTTGCACTCAGCTGCAGTATTCGCCATAGGTTTTTCTACAATAACATGTTTTCCTGCTTTTGCAGCTCTTATAGTAAACTCCTTATGCATTCCGTTGGGCAAGACGACATAGACCAAATCAATGGCCTTATTTTTACTGATTTCGTCAAAATTTTCATAATTGTAGATATTTTCCTCAGGGATTTGATATTTATCCTTCCAGTTTTTGGCCTTTTCTGGTGTCCCAGTAATGATCCCAGCCAAAGAACAAAATTCTGTTTCCTGAAGACCGGCCGCAAGAATGTTGGCATATCGCCCTAATCCGCAAAGTGCTATATTTATTTTTTTACCCGTGTAGGGTATGCTACTCAGCAGAGAACTATTTTCAAAAGATACTAAGGTTGGTAGAATAGCAGCCGAGCCAACACCCAAACCGATATTTTTAACGAAAGATCTTCTTGTCACTTTATTCATATCGTACAATTTTATAGTATGTCTTAATTAATTATTATTTGGTAAGGCATCAAATTCTTTTCTTTTCTTGTCAAACCAATTGGTCATATCCTCAGGTGTCTTCATCAAACTCCGCATATCATTCATAGCTTTTAGATGCGCTGCATCTTTCTTTTGAAACATATCCATTCCATGCTTCTTACTCATTTCAGCCATTTCTTCAAAAGTATCGGCATTGAACTCCAAATCACAGGCGCCTCCTAATTGTTGACAGGTCATTGTTTTCATAATCTTGTATATTCATTTTAAATTCGAGTTGTATTATTTAAGCAACTGAGTAATCAGTGACACACTAAATATGGTCAACATAAACCAGCCTATAAATCCTTGAATAATAGCCAGGTACCTCGGCAGTCCTTTGATTGGTATTTCACCGAAACCCAAAGTTGTAAACGTGTTTACAGAAAGCATTAATGCATTGAGCATTTTTATAAAAACATCATAAATAAGTACCACACAAAAGGCGCTTATTAAAAGTACTTTTTTCCAAAATCGTTTCTTTTCTGGTAACTCCTCCCAATTCCCTTCTAAAAAGTCTATTCTTTTAAGTAACGAAACAGATAGTTTTGTACCAGAAACAGCCCATTTATAAATTGGTAGTGCGGTAATCGTAAAGAATTTGGGCACCGTTTTTCCGGATGACTGCACCATCGCCTTGAATTCATCATATTCCAAAAGTGCTTCCTTCTTCTCATCCATATACACTTCATGCATACCGGCCTTTTTATTCATATATTTAATAAAGAACTTATACCTGTCTAAAATTCTATTTTTTCCGTGAGAATCCCATGTATTGGGGAAAAACAAGTAGATAAAAGCAAAAGCCAAGATGACATAAATAGAAAAAATAATGGCCTTTGAAGGATCGGTACCATAGTCACTAAATACTTTTAAAAACTGGTTGATTTTCCATTTAAAATAGGTTTTGAAAGCCGGGTTTGATTTATATAGGAATTTTAAACGCTCAGTCTCCAAATTCTTAAGTGCCATATAAACCATATTGGCTTCCTCCGGATCGTGTTGCTCTTCATAAAAATCACGAAATTTAGCAAGCAACTGTATTTCTTTTTTATAACTGTTCTTATGTTTAATATATATTTTGTTGACAAAATAATCTTTTTGTAGCGAATCAATTCTAGATAAATCACGCCAATCATACTCATCACCTCCCACCTCTTTATTTAAACCTCTTAAATAAAATTCATAGCCCTCAGGTGACATAATTTTAGAATTCAATTGCTCCCATGGAATTACAAAATTTGGGCTTAAAACATCAACTGAAAATGGCACCCTATCACTTATCTCGTTACCAATGATGGATACATCATATGATTCCTTAAAATTTTTCAGAACAATACTTGGATTAAATTCTTTGAAATTATTATAGCCTATATCTAAATTTTGAACATTATTATAGCCAATGTATATTCTTGCACTTCCATAAAAAGTATTATTTTTAAAATCAGCATAAGTTATATGATTAGCTGATATACGCGATCCATTACTCATATCAGGTGGGTAAAAATCACAATGTGTAATTGACAATGCAGTGAAAAATTCATGATTCTCTAAAAGAAAAGCCACATTAGGGCTTTTTTTAAACGTAACGCTATCAAAAGAAATAAAACCTGAAAACATACCCCAATTTTTGTCTAGCCATTCTATCCCTTCGCTAATTTCTTTATGACTTCTTATTTCAAATTCATCAAGAAACACACTGTTTTTTATGACTAAAGTACTTGTGTTGACAAAACTAACTGGCTTAACAAACTTTATATGATGCATTGTTCCTGTCATATACGGGTATCCTGTTGTATGTTCAAAATGAACATTGTAAAAATCCAAGGCTTTGTTTATAATGATTGTGTCAGTCCTTATAAAATCTGATTGGTTGGTTTCCTTATTGTAGATCGTTCCGGAAATTGAATCTTTTTCTCTATCAAAAATGATGATAGCATCTTTTAATTCAAAAACCGAATCCTTTTCGGCTGCTATCATCTCAAATAACTCGGTATGGGAATAGGTATTAAACTTTGTTTCTTGAGAAAAACTTAAAAAAGAGCTAAAAAGAAAACCTAAAAGAAATATTTTTTTTAACATAAAGCTATTATCCATAAAGACAGTAACTACCTACTCTAAAGATTTATTCAATGACCCATTAATAGTCAGAATTGAAATCAAGTGATTCCGCATGGTTAATTGCCTTGTTGAGCAACTAAAGTAACAAATAAAACGGAATATGCCTGTTGCTTCATGCTAGAAAATCGCTGCAGACTTTTTCATTTGATCAACGCGTAACATCCAACACATCATTATAACCGGTATATTGTTCATGAATTACTTCAAAACATCATTTTAGGAAGCCGAAAAGTGAGTTGGAATCAATATTCCTAAAGATGATCTAGACTGAATATAGCATGTAATCGATAATAAAGCCTATTTTAGATAAAATTTTAATCCAAATCAATTTGAAAAATATCATACTTCTATTATTGGTCATGGCATCACTCCAATCTTGTAAAAAACACGATGATTATACTTTATTCTCTGACGTCCCAGATCTAATTATGCCTGATAATGGGCTTCGTTTTAAAGAAATTAAAGATTATAAAAATTATAAAATTGTTGCCACTCATTATGTTACTGACAATAATGAACTTCGTTATATTCTAGCCAATAAAAAAGCCTATAAAGCGCTATATGAAAAAGAAGATTTTCCTGAAGGAAGTATCTTAGTAAACATCGCCTGGAGTGTAAAAAAAATGTCAAAATTTAATGAAGCGATTGAAGCAAATGAAATTCAACAAATTGATTATTCGATAAAAGACAGCAGTAAATTCTCTAATAATCCGGGAAACTGGGGTTATGCAAGTTTTGAAAAACGTAACGGAACCTATCAAAGCTCAACAGAAGGTACTGCCCGATGTATTGCATGTCATAATTTAGCAAAAGACACTGATTACAAATTTAGTAGTTTTCAATCTTTACAATAATTGACCTTGCCCCAGTAGCTTGATTCTATGTACTATGCTTAGATTCTTGATGTCTTTTTTTAATCCATTTCATTACAAAGAAGACGATACTGGCAACCGCAATAAAAATAAGCGTTGACGCGATTTCCCATTCGCTAAGACTGGTAAGCAACCAAATAATAGAAGCAATACCAATAATTGGAAAAATCAACCCTCCAGGTGCTTTAAAAGTCTTTTCAGAACTGTCTTGTTTTTTCATTCTTAATTTAATCGTTGCGAAAATCACGAGCAAATAAATCAATAGTATGGCAGCACTGGCCAATATGGCTAATTGCTCAAAGCCACCGGAGATCGCAAAAACAAAAATCAAGCCTGCAAAACAGAATATGGACCAATGCGGGGTAGCAAATTTTGGGTGAATCTTACTTAAGAATTTTGGAAATAACCCATCATGAGATCCTGCATATAATACACGAGGTGTATTCAAAACATCTGTACTAACTGCCCCAAAACATGAAATCGCAGCAGCGACCAATAAAATGGTGCCACCTATTGGTCCTACAATGTTTTCTGCAACTGCCGCTAAAGGCGCTTCTCTAACCGCTCCTATTTCAGCACCCAAAATGCCTTGCGTTACAGTTTGTAACAGTAAATATAAAACGAGAACAAGACCACCTCCAAATAAAATTCCTAGTGGTATAGTTCGTTTAGGATTCTTTATTTCGCCACTAACACCTAATGCCGTTTCAAAACCGGCAAATGCAAAAAATAAAATAAGCGTGGTGTTTCCAAAAGTTGAAATGGATGGTAAATTTTCCCAATGCAGATTTTCATAATTTATCAGGCTGAATCCGAAGATAATAATACCTAATAATGGCAATAATTTTACTACAGTAATCGTCTCTATTAAGGCAACACCTTCTTTAGCTCCACGAATATTTGTGACAACTAAAAAGCCCAAAAGTATAAAATATAATAAGCCTCGAATCCATGCATTCTCGAATATCGGAAATATAACCGCCAGTGAATCGGCAACAAGATTCATTAATGCTGCGCTTCCTAAAATACTCCAGCCAAAAACGGCCAGCCAACTGACAATAAAGCCTGCATAGTCTCCAAAGGCAGCTTGCACATAGGCATAACTTCCTCCAGCAGTGGTTATACGCGTACCAATTTCTGCGTAACAGAGCATGATGGCAGCCATCATAATCCCGCAAAAGATATAGGCAAATACGCTAAACCCTCCTAACTCTATTCCGACGATAGCAGGTAAAGCGAAAATACCTGCGCCAACTGTTCCATTTATTATATTCAGCGATAAGCCTGTTACGCCTACAACACGTTTTAATCCTTCATCCTTATTCTTATCAGCCATGCTTGGTTTGGTTTAGCTCCTAAGATAGTTAAAATGTGAAGATGGCTTCTGATACAAAATAAATGTTTCGAAATAAGGAAAGACAATCATTAAAATTCCATTCGGTTAATATGAAATTTTATTACCAAGGTAGGTTCAGTTCTTTCACTTCATGCTGATAAAAATTCTCAAACTTTTCGGCGAGTTCTCTTGAAATTGGTTTTGTGATGCTGTCTATATTATTCTCTAACTGTTTTATTGAAGCATTACCTGGTATAACAGTACTTACTGCATCATAAGCCAAACAAAATGAAATAGCTGTTTGCGACAGGTTATGCTCCTCGTCAATCATTTTTTTTAAGCTTTCTATTAAAGATGCCCTCACTTTAATATCATTTTTCGACCAACGTTTTCTTATATCGTTAAATGCACTGTCAGCATCATATTTTCCGGAAAGCCATCCTGAATCAAGCGGAATTTTTGCGATAATACCTACCTTTTTTTCTAATGCTAAATCAAATGCTCTTGCTGTATCCTGATGAAGAACATTAAAGAAAGCTTCAATTACTTCACAGTTTGTGGTTTCCATAAAAAGCTTCATCTGATCATGAGTGTCTAAAGATGCGCCATATGCTTTTATTTTTCCTTCTTCCTTAAGCTCTTCGAGTATTTCATAATGGTCATTTTTATTTCCATCAAGATACTCAGGCGGTGGGTTGTGAAAAATCAGTGAATCAACATAGTCCAAGCCCAGTCTTCTTAAGCTGCCCTCTAAAGATTCTCGAATGTAATCTGAATGATAATTAGTATCTCCTGAATCTGTATGACCAAATTTTGTATTCACAACAATTGTGTCTCTGTCGATTCCGCTCAGCGCTTTTCCTAGTCTTAATTCACTTGTTCCAAATCCATAATTAGGAGCCGTATCAAAAAAATTAACGCCCAGTTCAATTGATGCATGAACCATTTTAATCGCCTCTTTTTCGGACAGACTTCGCCAACCAGATTCTGCTCCAAGTTGCCAGGCCCCAAGGCCTATTTCAGAAACTGCTGGAGAATCCTTTATGTATTTATTATATTTCATCTTGGATGAAAGTCATCATAATGGTAATTATTCTACCTTCTTAATTAGGATTGAAGGATCGTATCCTTCTTCTCCCTTACTTACTTGTTCGCTAGGATTATAGTGGCGGATAAGAACATTAAACTTACCGGTAGTATTTCCTTCTAAAATAGGAATATTATTAGGCTTTCCTTCACAACCAAAATGTAACGTATAGGTACCATCTGCATTTGCTACAGGATTCATTTCGCTGGAAACATGGGCGATATCATTAAACATACGACCATCACCATTATAAACAGTTGCCGACCAAAATGACTTATCCTTAGGATCTTTAAAAGTCACCTCATAACAAGCATCATTTTCAAAGTATTGACTGGTTTGGTAGATATTATCTTCTACCATGGCACCACCCCATCCACCGGCCGCTCCAACATAATTCATATAAGGAGTTTGACCACTCTCAACATTTCCAAAAGCTTTAGATTGATCATAACCATCGCTGAAATCAATATTCCCTGCCGCGTCAATTTCTTTAAATGACTTCATATCCCATTTTTTAACCTCAAAAGGCTTTGCGCTGCGTGACTCAACTACAAGATTACGACGTGCAGCATCTTCAAGAGCACGAACGATCACAAAAGCATGACTTGTTTTAGCATTAATATGGTGCCTACCTGATCCGTAGATCATTGGCTGTGTTTCGTGATTCTCGTCAACAATCTGCAACGAGACATACTTATCTGTTTTCGGTATGTTCACAAAAGCCCCTCCATTTGACAAGTCTATAACTGATACTGAATAGTAAGTGTCTCTGTTCATCCTAACAACAAACTGTTCTTCAGGAACACTGCTTGGCACTGGCATCTCGAAAAATGTATTCACACCACCTGATTTTTTAATAACGGCGGCTAAACGCATATTTGTATAGGCGCGTGGAAAATTGTCTTGTGTTACGATTGTTCCCTGAGGCTCCTTTGCTACCTCCTCAATTATAGGTTTTTCTGAAGTATCTTTCTTTGAAGTTTGACAAGAAAACAACAATCCACAAATCATAATGCTAGATACTAATTGACTCACTTTATTCATAATGATATTAACTTTTATTTATTATTTAATCTTTACTAATTATAGAATATGTTCTATTTTTCAAATTTTAAGCATCATTTATCTGACCAAACAGCTAATTCATTTTGAGAAGGGTCTATAAAATGAAATCTTCGACCCCCTGGAAAAGAGAAAATGTCTTTTGAAATACTTCCACCCGAAGCTACAATAAGGTCTTTTATTAAATTTAGATCTCGATGGTACAAAACTATTAATACCCCATTAACAACCTCGTTTTCGGTTTTTTCAAACCCTCCGTGCAGCCCGCTTTCCGAAAAGGCTGTATAATCTGGTCCATAATCTTTAAAAGTCCAATTAAAGCATCTTGTATAAAACTGCTTCACTTTTTCAAGGTTTTTCGCCTTGAATTCAACATAATTAATGTGATTGTCTAATAGTTCCATCGTGTCAAGTTTGTTTTTTTTCTATCCACCAAGCCCATAATACAAAGAGCCACATAGCATTTGCAGACCAGGCAACAGCGTTCATTGATGGAGGTGGTGGGCCATAAATATTCATGAAATACATCCCTAAGAAAAATATGATGAGCGTCCAAAAAGCAATTTTTCTCTTTGGACTAACCGTTTTAAAATACAAATAAACACCCGTAACAAATAAGCCTACCTCAACAATAATTTCTACAACAGGAAAATTCCATAAACCCAATCCAACCCTTGTACTGCTGAAAGGTGATAGTTGTAAATCAGGTGCGTGCGTTAAGAAATCTAATACCCAATGACTGCACACCAGCAGACCTAACAAAACAGAACCTTTTTTATTCTTAGTAAACAAAAAGTAAACTGTTGAGAAAAGAACAGCCCATATTATTGCAGCAAATAAACTGTGTGAATAAGGATAAGAGATAAAGTTAAGTGGCGTCATCGCCGTATTACCCACTTCGACTTCAAATGTTTCAATTCCAAGTAATACAAAAATCGGCCATAGTAAATCCAATAATTGCACCGCAATAAACATGATGGCCAGAGATGGAAGTCTGTCGAATTTTTTTCCTGCAAAAGCAAGTGCATAATGCCCTATAAACATAGTGTTTTTATTATTCTGTTTTTATTTTCACCGCCTTTGTAAAGGTCAAAATAAGGCGTTTATTGATCATGTTTTGCGGTTTTGTTGATGCACCGTAATAGAGCTCGGCAAAAGCGACAATATCGTTGAATGCAATCCAAACTTCTTTTTTATCATTTTGATATACCAACAGTTTTTGACAAAAGGCATCCAAGCCAATTTTAGGCGATGTCATCATAGCCTTACCACCAGGTGTAGGCCCACCGAAAAGCAACAATGTATTTGGATTTAATTCCACATCATATGCCTTGGCTTCACTCTTATAATCAATCTCTCCAAACCAACGTGTATCCGATTGCGCATTTACAATTGTCTTTAACTTCTCTACAGTCGTTTCAAAATCAAAATCAGACTGAATTTTCACCATACCAAAACCAGCTTCCACTCCTTCAATATTTGAAGTAGAAATAACCTTAGCATCAAATGATGCTAATGACTTGTTCAGTTTACTATTAAACTCAGCTAGGGTTTCATCACTTAAATTATGTCGTTTTGCGATAAAAGCAGCTGAAGTATAAGCCAGGCTGGTTTTTAAAGTATCTGCCTCGCTGTAACATAAATACTTAAAGGGTAAATCCAAACCTACAAGCGGGTCACTTTTGGCGAGAATTGCTGTGTTTGTTTTTGGATCTGAAAAAATTCCGGCAATAGCAGGGGGCGTATAAACCCCTACTTCTTTCGCCATTCTATGGTGGTCTAATGAGGCAACCAAAGTCATCCCTTTATTGGCTTTATGCAACTGGCCATTTAGCGCATCTACTTTTTCTAATATGGTTTTATTAGTAACTTCATCCGTTTTGTAAAGCGCTTCCCCTTCTTTGGTTTTAGCCTTATCGGAACATCCTATTGTTACAATGAGCAAGAATACCCATACTAGTGTTTTGTAACTTATCATCTTATCTAACTAGAATTTATATTTTATAAAAATAAGCCTTTTTGCTCTAAACAATACCGTTTCAATTTTAGTGGTAAGCAGCTTCAATTGTATTTCGTAATGTATCTTTAATAGCGTCACTGGCAAAAGAATGTTTGATGGCTTCCATGATACAATGTTTAATGCGCTTCTTTTTCCAGTCAAATGTTTTCTCCATAAGCGCATATTCATCGGCCAATGTGACATTTGATATGGTTCGAGAATCTGTATTAAGGCTCATAGAAACTCCGTATTCGAATAATTTATTAGCTGAGTGATGTTCTATGTTTTCAAAAACATCTGTTTGAATATTACTGGTAGGGCAAACTTCTAAATGAATCTTATTTGCTTTTAAATGAGCAAGCAATTTTTCATCTTCCACACTCCTAACACCATGGCCAATTCTCGATGGGTAAAAATTCAACAAGGTTTCCCAAACACTTTCTGCTCCTTTAGCCTCTCCTGCATGTGAAGTGCAAGGAATATGCTTATCATGAGCATACTTAAAGGCCTCAATATGATTGTCTATTGGAAACCCTGCTTCATTAGCAGCAATATCAAACCCGACTACATTGGTATTTTTGTATGCTTCAACAAGCCTTACCGTTTCCAAACTTTGCTCCTTAGAGTAATGTCGCAAAGTACATAGTATAAGATTTGCATCAATCCCATATTTTCTTATCCCTTCTTCTGTTGCTCGATTAACAGATTCAACAACCTCAGCAGAACTAAGTCCTTTCATAGTATGTAACAGGGGTGCAAAACGTATTTCTGCATAGATTACATGATCGTCTTTGAGTTGTTTAAAAAGATCTAACGTTACAAGTCTTAATTGCGCTTTGGTTTGCATTAAATCAACCCCTCTATTGGCTCGATGAAGATAATCGGCCAGATCCTTGCACTTTGCAGGTGCTATAAAGGATGCTGAATAGTCTTTAAATGACACTGATGGATCGATCTGACTCACAACATCAAAGCTCAAGGAGCAGTCTAAGTGTAAATGAAGTTCAACTTTAGGTAGTTTTTTATAGTCCATCATTATCTATTCAAAAAAACGGATTAGAATTTGGCTAAGCTCATCCGCTTGATCTTCTTGTATAAAATGACTAGCATCTAAAATATAATGGGTTCTGTTTTTAGCTCCAGCAATGCTGTTTTGTAGCAAAACATCTTTTCCTTTCCACATCAAATCTTCGTGATTCCCCCAAATGGTTATGAATGGTTTTTCGAAAGACACCAGCTTTTTATTCAGTTCTCGATTCAAACCAGCTTCCTCATCCGCTATTTCTGTTGGAATCATTGAAGGGAATTTTCTTACTGCATTGTAATCAGTTTCAGCAGTATAATAACTATCGTATACTCTTTTTATACTATCAGGCAATGCTTTCTTGCTTCCCCAATTGACAATGTTTCCGGCCGAAAATGCAGGTTCATTCTTGGCATAATTTTTAAAACCCGTAAAACTTTCTGGAATCATCTCATTCCCTTCAAAAAGATAGGCATAAGAAACTGCGACTTTTTTGAATTTATCTTGATGTTTTGCTACGATTCGCAGGCCAATCATACCGCCCCAATCATGAGCAAATAAATTAATTTCATCCAATTCCATTTTTGTAATAAAGTTGGTCAGCCATTCGGTTTGACTTGAATACGTAATTGCATCAGGATTTTCTGGCTTGTCAGAATATCCAAAACCAACCAAATCAGGTATAATAACCCTGAACCCTCTAGCAGCAATTTGCGGTGCAATATTCCTGTATAAATAGGCACTAGCAGGCTCACCGTGAAGTAGAAGAACGATTGGGTCATTCTTATTTCCGATATCCAGATAGGCCATCTGTACGTGATTACCTACTTCTAAAAAATGATACTGGCTTTTATCTGAAAAATCTGTTTTGAATATATCCTTGTCTGCCTTACTTTCTCTTGTAAAAGCTGAAAAAATGAGTATTGACAATAAAATTAACAGGCTTGAATAAGATAAGATTCGTTTCTTCATAGATATGGCTGTTATGGAGATAAATCAAAAGTTGACATATGCTCTAATTATTGACTAAAATAGTCAAAATAGCCCTTCAGCTGCATTCAATTTATTAAGACTTTAATATCTTCGATAATACGCTTCAGTTCTTCGGTGTCAGTTCCGTCATATTGGCCCCGAATTTGCTTGTCTTTATCCACTAAAACAAAGTTAGAAGTATGAATAAAGTCTTGTAAATCTCCATCGCCTTGTTCCACAACCGCAAAATAGCTTTTACGCGCTAAGTTATAAATGTGTTTTTTTTCTCCGGTAGTGATATTCCATTTTGAGGCAATCACACCTTTATCCATGGCATACTTTTGCAATACAGAGACACTATCGATATCCGGAGTAACCGACAATGACAGTAACATAACATCTGAATCATTCATAAATTCCTTTTGGATTTTAGCCATATTATTAGTCATAATCGGGCAAATCGTTTGACAGCGCGTAAAAAAAAAGTCAACCACATATATTTTATTCTCATAAACCTTTTGCGTAATAATATCACCACTTTGATTGATTAGTGAGAAATCAGAAACCTTGTGATTTTTATTTGTATCCCGAAGACTCCTATCGACTAAAACTGGATCAAAGTCTGAGGGATTATAAATGGGTAGCGTTTCTTCCGAAGCCTGATTGCAAGAAGTTGATGAAATGAAAACAAGCGCAAATAGAATAATGAAACATACTTTTAGATTGCTCATTTATGATACTTGTTAGATTACTTTTCTCGATACAAATTCTTTGGCTTCTTTCAATTCTGGCCTGTCACTATTTGAATTTTCAGTCAAGTGAAGGAGCTGATCAAAATACAAATCAGCTTTTTCTTCATTACCCGATTCTTTGGCCGCAATAGCGGCACCATACAAGCCATTAAACCTGTTCGGATGACCCTCAAGATTTACCTCATAGGCCACCAATGCTTCCTCTGGCCTATCCAATTCTAGCAGCATATCGCCCAATAATTCATCCGCAGGTAATATTTCTCCGGGGGTTACAGGATGTTTTGTTGTTTCACTTTCCAGTCTGGCTGCAAGTTTCATTAAAGTAAGTGCTTCTTCATTATCACCTTTTGCCAGGGCTGTCCAGGCTTCGATTATTTTGATTTCAATTGCTACTTGACCCGCCTTATAAATTGACTGAGCATCGTTTATCGCTATCAGTTGTTGATGGAAACTTTTGATGAGTTCCAGCTCGCTTTCCGCAGAAGCGATATCTCCTGAACGCACCGCACCAAATGCTTTTGCAAAATGCAAAATCGATCCTTCCCATGGAAAATTATCCCATTCAAATTCTAATGCAGGCCTCTCTAAATTGGCTGCCTCAATCCAGTTTCTATTCTCAAGTGCAATTCTGGCCGGGATGGCATTTGCCGAATAGGCAACAGCAAAATCATTAACAGGAAAGGCTGTTTTTATCGACTTCATATATTCGTTTTGTTCTTTCACCTTTTCACTATCTCCTTGCTGTAAATAAGCATAAACAAGGTAATCCATGGCGTGTATTTCTTGAGACCAATGCCCTTCTTCTTCTACACTTTCTGAATAACAAATCGCTGACGATGAAGAATTTAGATTGGTATCGATCGACTCTTGCCAAAGCCCGAGTCGGGTAAAAATATGTGATGGCATGTGTTGTGCATGTGCAGAAGAAGGCGCTATTTCAGCATACCTCCTTGCTGTTGTCAGACCTAATGAAGCAATTTCAGGATAATCATAGGTGTGAATAATATAATGTGCAATTCCGGGATGGTTGGGATATTTCTGGAAAAGTGCTTCTAAAATAGCTCCGGATTTTCGTTGGTTCTCATAGGTCATATCATTAGGATCTGCTGAAGAAGTTAAAGACAAGGAATATAAGACTGCCGCCTCTATATCATCTTTATTGTTCAAATAAACCTGTTCCATTTTTTCTTCATACAATAACTCTCTGGTCTTGTGGTCAAGGGTTTCCCAATCTTTATAAAAAACACCAATTGCATCCAGATACTCCTCAGCACGTTCAGATTTTTGCAATGTTTTTGCAATGTCAAGAAGTTGTGAGCCTTTTTCTAATTCCTTCGGACCTGGAGGAGCCCATAACTCATGGTAAATACTCATGGCAACGCCCCAATAGGCCATAGCACATTCAGGGTCAGCATCGATTACTTTTACAAATGCTTTTTCAGCTTCTGCATATTCAAAGGAGTGCAACAAGGATATTGCCAAGTCAAAAGCCTCTCTTGTATCATATTTACATTCTAAAGCAAAACTTACATCGCCAAATTGTGGATTTCCGCACAACAAAATATCACCACGACGTAAATCAATTGATGCCAATGCCTCGGTTGGGTCGGATTTATCTTTTTTACAGGCCGAAAGTGAAAAGAATAAAATTGCAACTAAATAAATCAATACTTTTTTAGAATGTTCCATTCTTTAAAGATACTGAAATTTAATAACTCATTGATTAAGTGACTTTTGAAAACCAATTAATCCCCATATTGGTCAAAAATTTATTTACTTTCTTTATTATATTCCCCATCTGAATATCAACTGAATTACTGTAACAACACCAATAAAAAGAATAAAAAATAAGGATAACCTCCGAAATTTGGATTGAGGTATGTAGACAAGTATTTTTTTTCCAATAAAGGAGCCTAGTAAACCAATAATAAATAAAAAAGGAACGTATTTCAGATCGTGCTTGTGTATGTAACCATTATTGTAGTAAACAAACATCCTTGAAAAATCTATCATGAAATCTATAAAGGCAGATGTTGCTATAAATACACTTTTATCTAAATTGAATGCCGCCATGGTCAGGCCTCTTATTGCACCACCAGTTCCCAGTAAACCAGCTGAAAATCCTGAAAAAGAGCCACCGATAATGGCGTTTTTCTTATTCGGTGAAATAGTGATTTTTCTTTTGATCAGAAATAATGAACTGAATCCAATTAAAAATAATCCTAAAACGATTTCTAAAATGTCAGTATTCAAAAAGCTGGAGAGGAATCCTCCAATGGTCACAAAAACTACAGAAGGGATACCTATACTTAACAATAACTTCTTGTCTAAGCCTTTCTTAAACAAGAAAATTTTACTCAAATTACTTGACAAATGAAATAGTGCAGTCAGTCCTAAAACTGAATAGAAATCAAAGTAAAAATTACCCAATGGAACAAAGAAAACTGATGAACCAAAGCCTCCAATAGTTCCAATTATTTCAGCTATTAGCGCTAATAGTAAAAAAATATAGTTGACCTCATTCATTTATATTTTTTTGATACAGCTCTTTATCATCTGGTAAATAAAGCAATCAATTATTTGTGATATTCGCCTTTGTTAACATTTGATTTAATTTTCACGGATTGTTAGAATGATTTATGCTCCCTTTAAGGCCTGTGAACACATTGTCTTGAAATTAGAATTTAGGCCAGTAAGGGTATACTAATTTAAGCTTTTGTATTATCGCTGCCAATGAATTATCCTCATTTTTGTGCAATACTCTCAAAGTCAGGTCCTGAAGCAAATCTGTTCTATCAAATTGCGTATTTGATTCGAAAATAGTTTGGCGCAACTAAGATCAATATTATAGGTTTATTCCTAAGTGTCCTATATCATTGCACATCACAATCACTATTATTACAATGGCTGAGTAGCCGACTAATCTATATAATGTTTTTCATTTAGGGTTGATTAATAACCCGTCATCATTTAATGAGCAGCACCATAATAGACCATATCAATAACGATTAAATCAGGCCTTTCCAATGATCGCTGTTTTGAGCTTTTGGGTGGAATAGCACCCATAACAAAATCAAAATTAAACATCATGTGCATTTTTGAAACTACCGGAGTTCCACCAATTGATGCAGGGAGCCATCCTTTCTTTATATTTTCAAAAGCTTTCTCCAAAGCTTTATTCAAATTATTATCATAAGACGTCTCCATTTTATAACCTTCTATTTCTCCTTCGGTATTAATATCAAAGGAAACCATGACCACGCCTGGTTTTGCTTGAGCATAGACACTTGGTGGCGGCTTGAGTACCGCTATCATAGTCCGTTTAATTTCATTTTTGAAACCTATATAAACAGCTGGATGATCAACATTTGTCATCTTAAAGTTACCTTCTTTTTTGACTTGGACTGAAGCCTCTTTAAAGTTTACGTCTATGATCTCAATTAACTTTTCTTCATTATAATCATAGGATATATATTTACTATTATCTGCTCCCATAAATGACCATATCCCAACCTGCTTATCTTGCTCATATTGGCCTTTTACCAGGGTATCTCCTGAATATTTACTAAGTTTCAAATAATCTCCTTGCTTCTTTTTTGAGCTTTTGTCGATGGTATATATCTCTTCATAAAAATATGCTGAGTTTTTCTTTTTTTTCAGTTGTTGACCTGTCATGTTTGCGCACATGACTATGGCGAGTAGCAATGTTATCTTTTTCAATTTTTTTGTGTTTTATGCTCTACTATGATTCATATAAGGGTTCATTCTCAAGGGGCAAATATAATAAATATACATTATCTGTATGTTTTGAATCACTGCTTGATACTGACATAAAGACCATGCATAAATCATATTCTAAAAACTTTATTCAATAACCAAGCTTTTGTTTTTTGGGTACTTGACAATATATTTTAAATCTATGTCTTTGTTTTCTTTAGGCTGCAAATCAAATTCCCATTTCACTTCACCGTTGCTTAAATTATGCTTCCCTTTTGAAAGTTCAAGCACCTCCACTTTGATTTCATCAAGTGTTGACACGGGTATTTGGTCTATAACCAGCATGTTTATGCTCTGAGATTTATTATTTTTAACAGAAATTGCCCAGTCTCTACTTTCTTCTTTCTTACTTCCCATAAATTTCTTGGAGGCATAATTAGATATCTTTTTTCTATCCACAATTACATTTTTATCCCGACCAAGTGATATTTGCAAACTATCTGAAGTAAACCTTACATCAAGTAAAGTCTTGCCTACATAAGTATTCTCAAAAAAGATATTCGCCTCACCTTCTAATAAATTATATTGCTCCCAGTTATTAATACTGGCAATTAAAAATGCTTGTTTTTGAATTTTCGGGACGCTATAATACTGATAATCAGCAGCAAGTTTGTATTTCGCCATATCAACAGCATAACTCTTGTTATCAGACATAATGGAATAAGGCACATCAATCTCAAAATTGATACTCGTCTGGTTTTCCACTTGAACTAAAGGAATAGAATTATCATAGTCATCCTCGTTTACTTTTTGAGTAGCATAACCCATTGATTTTTTTTTCCTTGAGATTCCTAGAGATGTCACAACAACTTCGTCCAAGGTTTGTTCATCATACGCTAAAACCACATCATGTCTTGAACTGTTTACATTTATAGTTTTGCTCTTAAATCCAATAAAAGTAAATTCAAGCTGGCTGGAAGTTTCAGGCATTGTTAAAGTATATTTACCATCAAAATCTGTAGTAGTTCCTATGGTTGTTCCTTTAACGAGAACCACAACTCCTGGCAATGGACCTTCTGCATCTGAAACGATTCCTTCCACCTGATTGATCTCACCTTTATACTTGGGGGGTGCTGTATGGTAATTTAAGTAATAGGTTTTTAATGATGGAGCCACACCCGATAAATTAGGGTCTGCAGATGAAAGACTCAACTTCACATTCTTCCAATCAATTTTTGTATCCTGCTTTACGTTGGCCTTGTAAATTAGTTCTATTGGCTCATTGATGTTTTTTGCTCTGATATCATATGATGGCAACCATCCGGCATTTGAAACCAAATATGAAATTTCAAAATCAGTCTTTGATTGCTCCTCACTTTCAATCTTAACCAGAACTTCTCCATTGGCATAATTCCTTTGACTTGTCATCGATTTAATTTGATTCTGGAGATCAAATTCCTTTTCTCTTAGCTCGTACAAAGTGGTATTTCTATCAATTTCTTTTAGCTTTAATTCGGTGAGTTTACTGCTATAAAAGCTAGAGGCTTCTTTTAGGTTCGAAACACTTAATTCCTGGTTCTTACCTCCAATACTTCTATTTTCTTTTAGGAAGGATAATTCTTCATTGAGAATATCGAGATGTGTTTTTTCTAATTCAATTCGTTTTTTAATAGTCTTAAACTCCAATTCCAGTTTCTCTAACTCCTTGTCTTTTTCCAATTTATCAATAAAATTTTGCTGGTGATTAACTGATAAAACGGTAACATTGCCATTTGCTTTTACCTGAACACTTTTTGCATTTATAAAGGGAGAAAGATTTGTAAATTTTAAAATTGTTTTACCCTTATTCAACACAACAGCCTTCTTTCTGACTATTTGCGCTCCTTTTATAAATACAGTGACTTCGCTAATTTCTGTTTCATATGCTTGTTCATTTATCTTTTGCGAAAATGAAACGCTAAAGCTTAAGCATAAAATAATAAATGCAATTTTTTTCATAGTTATTTTGTTGAATCTTTATCTTTTTTCAATGTCTAATATAAGAATAGTAGCATAATATGCTACAAAATATTCATTAACTAACAGAGGAGTTTAGTATTTAATTTCTGATACTTCTCTTTTCTTAGCAATTAATAAAAGAGAATCTGCCTCTTCAAATTCATCATAAAATTCAATCATGAGAATTTCAAATTGTTCCGCAAAGAAATGCTTTAACGATTGCTCTGTGTGATAGTTGACAAACAGACCTTTAAAAATTTCTGAACCTTCTCCTCTCCAAAAAGAATGGCAAATGATTCCATGAGGATTTAAAACGTCATTTTGCCTTTTTACAGCCTCTACAAGTTCGCTGTCTTTTAGGTGATGCATTACTTTATTAGAATAGATTCCATCAAAATTTTGATTGGTTTTGAGCGTAATCGCATCCAATTCAAGAAAGGTTCCGTTAGGGTGGTTCGCATTGAGGTGTTTTAGAAATTCCGGTGAATTATCTGAACCCACTACCTCATAATCATCTTTTAAGATGTTCCAGTCTGTTCCAGGTCCTGTCCCAATTTCAAGTAAGCTCGATTCGGATGGCAAGAAATCTTTCAGTTTTTCAATCAGCTCAGCTCCATTTACATCCTTTGCTAAGCTGATGTATTCTTCAACTGACTCTTTGGTTTTATAATATTTTTTTGTCATTTTCTAAATGCCAATTCAACTGCTTATCCTAATTCAATGGATATACCATACCGACATACTCTTTGTATACATTCCAACCAGCAATTAGCTCTTCTTTCTTGTCTGGAAACGCAACGGAGAGATCATTAATTTCTGAAGGATCTTGACTTAGGTTATACAACTGCCAGTCTCCTGTACCAAAAGGACTGACAAGACTAACAATTTTCCATTCATCTTTAAAATAAGCCCTGTTACCATGCAATTCATAGCCTACGCCTTCGTTGACGTGAATATTTTCTACATCGCCAGTCAATAATGGCACAAGCGATTTCCCCATCATGGGTGGCGTGCTTTTGCTTTCTTCACTTGGGTGAATGACTTCTGCCAAGGCTAAAAAAGTAGGCATTAAATCTGAAATATGACCAAAAGAGTGAATCATCGATTCATTTGATTTTTTCGATTTTGGAAGTTTAATAACACAAGGTGCTCTGATACCCCCTTCTGTTGTAAACCCTTTAAATAGACGAAATGGTGACATACTGGCTGAAGCCCAATTAGGGCCCATATCACCAAGAGAATTTGGAAGACCCATGTTTTCTAAGCTATTGTTGAATGAATCCATAAACTCCTGTGTTTGACCTGGATAAGCCGTGAAATGGTGCCCGTTTGCGCCATTGTCACTAATAAATACAACCATGGTATTGTCCATCTTTCCAGATTCCTCTAACCATGTGAATATTCTTGAAATTTGTGCATCCATGTAGTCAATCATGGCAGCATACACTTCCATTTCTCTAGCTGTAATTTGCTGCTCTTCTTCAGATAATTCTTCCCATTTCACACCATTCCACGGAAATTGATTGGTATCCTCAGAAATGATTCCTAACTCCTTTAATTTGTTGTATCGCTCAGTTCTTAATACATCAAAACCGGCGTCATATGCTCCTTTGTATTTGTCTATATAATCCTTCGGAGCATGCAATGGATCATGCGGTGCGGTATAGGCCACATATGCGAAAAATGGTTTACCATCAACCTTGTCTGCTTCTAACCATTCTAACAAGTTATCTGTATAGTTTTTAGTAGAGTAAAAATCTTCGGGAAGTGTTTCAATTTCTTCACCATTTCGCGCATAGGTCATAGGTTCAGTTGGACTAACAGGAAGTTGATCTGGCCAGTGGCTTCCTCCGCCATTAAGCAATACAAATGTTTGCTCAAAGCCCCTGTCAGATGGTTTAAAACCATCCTCCTCTCCAAGATGCCATTTACCAACCATATAGGTATGGTAACCAGCTTCAAACAGTATTTCTGGCAAAGCAGCAACCGTCTTATTTAAAACACCTTCATAACCTGGATTCTTCTTTTGTTCGGCCGTCATCATTTCTCCCATAGCACCCAAGCCTGCAATATGATTATCAGTACCTGATAACAATACTGATCTTGAAGGCGAGCAAGTTGGTAAAACATGAAAATTGCTCAATAAAATTCCTTGCTCGGCAAGTCTGTTTAAAGCTGGTGTCTGAATTTCAGAACCGAAAGGCCCTATATCGCTTAGCCCCATATCATCGGCAACCAGCAAGAGAATATTAGGTTTTGAATTTACTATTTCGGTCTCTTTTCCTTTTGAATTACAAGAAATTGTAATCAGAAGAATTATCAAATAATAACTATAATATATTTTTTTCATAAGGACATATTCAAATATTACCGCCAAGGGCTTTAGCATGATTACTTGTGTCTAATCAAGATCAACTAATACCGCATGACGAAGATAATAATATAAGTGAATATTGGATGAATATATTGCGTTCCTTTGAGGATAAGGCCGCATATTTACTACTAACATTTATAAGGAAGTGTTTTCTTGTGCTAACTGAATCGGCAATGCAAATAAGGCTCGATAAGATTGAATGAATTATTGTAGCAAAACTCAATTTACGAAAGGTTTTTTATGCTTAATATTTAATTTTACGGTAAGGATTTAAGTAATAATACTATCCTTTTATCTTTATAATTTTAACCTTATTTAGCGCCCTCATTAAGAAATATGTCGGATCAATTTCATGCCATCGCACACCACCAAAATTTGCCCTGCTCCCATGCTTGTGATGGTTGTTATGATAAGCCTCTCCCATCATTAGAAAATCAATCGGTAATAAATTTTTAGAGGTATCACTTACTTTGAAGTTCGTATAGCCATAAATATGGGCATACCAATTTATAATTACACCATGGATAGGTGCCATTAATATGATAACTGGTAAAAATAACCATAACCACCAAAATGATGCGAATTTGATAAAGAATGCGACATATAATGCTGTCCAAATAATTCTCGAAATTTTAGAGCTGGCCATTTGATCAAAACGATACCATTGCGGAACATTCTTTGTGAATTTCTTATCGACCTCAATTTTTCCCCTATTGATGCTTTGATAAATAGACTTTGTTCTCCACATCATTGCAAAAACATTCTCATCATACTTCGGCGAGTGAGGGTCTTTATCAGTATCTGCATAGGCATGGTGCATTCTATGCATTACCCCGTATCCATAGGCGCTTAAATAGTTTGAACCTTGAAATAACCATGTTAAAACAAAGGTTGTTCTTTCAGCTGCCTTCGACATAGTGAATGATTGATGTGCAGCATATCTATGAAGAAAGAATGTTTGAAAAAACAAACCTCCATACCATAAAACTAAAAATAAAACTATAATTTCCATTTGCCTGTATATAACACTGCAAATTTAGGAAGGACTTGCATCAAGTACAATGAACCTAAGTTAAGAAATTCGCTTTCTGATTCTGCTTAATGCTTGTGGCGTTACGCCAATATAAGATGCAATATATTTTAATGGAATTTGCTTGATCACATTTGGGCGGTCTCTAAAAAGGTTCAGATAACGTTGTTCTGACGTTTCATTTAATAGCGCTTGCTCTCTTTTAGATTTAATCAAAAATAATTTTTCTGCTACATAACGCCCCATAGTATTGCCGATTTTAGTAGTTTCATAGACCTCCTGCAGATCAGCATAAGAAATACTCCAAAGTGTTGTGTCAACCAAGGTTTCTACCTGATATGTTGATGGGGTTTGTCTTAAAAATGAATCATAGGCGCTTATAAATTCATCTTGAAAGCTAAAGCCAAAAGTGATCTCCTTTTCTTCATCTTCTTTCGGAATATACAAGCGTACCTCTCCCCTTTCAATAAAAGAGATATAATTCTCGATTTGACCTTTTTTCACCAAAACACTTTTCTTCGAAAACACTCTTTTTTCTAGACGTGATGAAAAAAGAAGCCAGTCCTTTTCATTAACGGCTGCTATAGTTTCTATGTATTTTCTAAGTTTATGCATTTCAGATTTTTGAAGCCACAAAAATAGGTAATTTTAATTGACAAAATTACTTTGTTCGGTAGCTCTTGCGTCTTTGATAATTATATCAGGGTATTTATATAATTCCAGAATTTTAATTGCATTTCTAGTCTTTAATTTTCCAGCTTTCAATTTATGGTCAAAATACAGTTCGTCGTTTTTAATATTCTCACTGAAGTGATGTATATCATTCTCTTTTTCTTTTTCTTTTTCTTTTTCTTTTTCTTTTATTATAGCAAAATATTACTAAGAGCAGCTGCTATCTGCAACTATTTGTTTGATTTCCTGATCTCTTTTATCGTTACATACATCGCTATAATTAATAGAATATTTGATATAATACCTAGAACAGGTCCTGTTTCAAATCGCAAATTCTTGACGTCTAATTGACTTAGGTTCATAATCAGTAAAATAGCCCCAGCCAGCATTATTATTTGTGCTATTCTTATTTTATTCATGTTATAAATTTTATTCAGTGAAAATCAAAGTTTCGTTCAACAGGCGCATCATTTCAATACGCCACTATGACACCATATTTAGTATTAAAGATCAATAATTTTATGAGGACAGCGTCATAACCTTTTGCCACACCCCTCTATTAACAGGCATACCCTCCTTCAAATTCCTGGCTCTTATGAGTGAACTTTGCTCTCCGGGATAATAGGTTTTACCTCCGGGATTCATCGGTTCAACATCATGTGTATAGTCAATAATTTCTTTGATGAGTTTTTCTTGCAAATTTTTATCTTTAAAAGCCGCTGGGTAAATACAGAGATATACCTGAGAGACCCCCGTTTCAAAGTCTTTTTCCCCTATTTTTGAAGTAGAGTCCCCTGCTGATAATAAAGTAGCCAGCATATCCAACACTATTGAAAGGGCTGATCCTTTCCAATAACCAATGGGTAATCCACGCTCATTTGATAGAATTTTTTCTGGGTCATTAGACAGCTCATTATCGTCATCCCAACCCCCGTGAAAAGGAAGCTTTTTTCCTCTTAGTTTATAGTCGTTTATTTTTCCAAAGGCAAATTGTGAAATAGACATATCTAAAACAACATGCCCCTCTTCTCTAGGTATAGAAATAACAAGTGGGTTATTGCCAATGCGGCTTTCTTTTCCACCCCATGGCGGCATATTCGGTTGGGTATTTGTAAAAAGTATTGAAATGCAACCCGCATCTGCTGCCTGCCTTCCATAAGTCCCACCTCTCATCCAATGATTGGTATTGCGCAAAGCCACCATACCCATTCCGTGTGATTTTGCCAACTCTACAGCCCTATTTGTACACTTTATTGCATTAATAATACCCGGACCGAGCTTACCATCCCATCGTTCAATACTCCCAAAATTTTCTAATTTTTCTGCCTCATTATCAATTTTTATGATGCCTTTCTCAATATAATCAATAAAAAGAGGGAGACGATTTATACCATGAGAATTAACACCTACCAAGGTGCTTTCGGTAAAGACATCAGCCAATAATTTGGCCTTTTCTTCTGTAAAGTGATATTTCAGAAACAGTTTTTGGAGGACATCCTGCATTTGTTTAGGCGCAATTCCTATGGTTTTTTCTGTCATTTTTATAATAACTTTAAACGTTCCTGTATAGTTTTATGTCTTCCTGATTAATGTGACTGTACATAGCAAGAAATACGATTCATTTTAACAACATTTTTTGTCTAACTGTATCGGCGGACATGGCACATTACCAAAGGAGCAATACACACAACAGTCACCTTCTTTTGGTTTTAATATTTTATGACATTTGCTGCATTCATAAAAGTACTCGCAAGAGTCAGTTGGCATCGTCTCCTCCTTTTGATACCCGCAACTCGGGCAACTTATTGTCGATTTTAAGATTGTCTTCATTGTTATTGAATTACTTTGTATCGAATCATGATTATACTGATAACACATAAATATACGAGAATTTCACAAAGCGATAAATCAATCACATCATCTTTAGACCTGACTATGCTGCCGAAATATGTCTGAAGTTCTATTCCTTTGGAATCGGAAGCTTATGCATTCTCAAAAATGATAATTTATCCCAATAACCACGTTGAAATTTAATTTTTCCATCAATTATTTTAAAAAACCCGCAACCTCTTAATCCCAAGGGGTCTTTCCATTCTAATATTGCCCATTCGCCATCTTCAAATATATTTTCAGTTATGCAAGTCATATTCGCAGCGCTAAATTCAGCGGCAAACATTTCTCCAATTGCTTTTTTTCCTTCAATCGTGTCGTTAGCTACTTGGTGATTTATGGCGTCGAAATGATATAGCTCTGCAATTTCGTTGGCATTACCCTCGTTGAATAGTTTAACCCATTTTTCTATTAGCTCTTTTCTACTCATTTATTTTTAAATTGGATTCTTTATCAAAAGTAAAAATAGATTTGATGACTATTTACCTTGCCAATACTAAAATACCAAAACAAAACGAACCAATAGAATAATCTCTGTTTCTAATTACCTATTTCTTCAACACTTCAATGAATTCCCCTGGATTTAGTTCCGTTTTTTCTCCAACATCTTTCGCATTTAGCAGATTGGATTTACTTCCAGAAATTTCAACAGAGAACGCAGCATCTCCTATGGAATGAATAGTAACCTTGCCCTTCTCGTTTTTAACAAAAACATCAGCTTCTTTTGAAAATGCGATTTCAATTCCATCAATTGTTATTTTATTGACATTGAACAATAAGGTCTCTTGATCTGTGGAAAGTGATTGAATATCATTTCCTTCAACATCGCAAAAAGGATTATTTACTTTCCAGCCTTTTAAGATGACTGTTTCACCCGCTTCATCCACTCTTTTATCATAGCCCTTATACGGAAATATTATAGTGGTAAACTGATGGTTTTTTTGACCATCTTGTGATACTACCGTCCATTGTTTTCCTCTCGAACCCGAGCTTTCCACTTTATTGACAGCGCCTAGTTGCAGAATATCGCAGCCACTGGCATCATTAAAAACAGCCCGTAAAAGTTTGGGGCCTTCTTCGGTTGTATAATGCCCTTGCCATACTTGTTTGTAAGTGTGCTGCGCATCAGACTTGAAGTTATCTTTTACAAGCCAGAAATCATCTTTTATGTAAATGACTTGTCTTGTATAGGTCACACCAACATTTTCAAAGCCATCATGACTGCCAACAAACAGATCAAATTCCTCATTGCTTTTCCAGGTTATCGTTGTTGGCTCTGGCAGATCTGCATATTGGCCGTAACCAGTTCTTCCGGCATTAGGAGTCCATTTTTTCCCGATAAGTTCATCGTCAACAAGGGCTACATTTTTAACCATTGAATTCTTAAACAAATCAAAATCAGGCAATGAATAACGGACCTGATAATTTGGTAATATATTTTGTCCATTAGCTATAGCCTGAATGCCAAGCATATCCCCATGCTGGTGCGATGGTTTTTCGTCATCTAGCCCGGCACTAATAATCATCATCTTATCATTTTTATCCCAGCCTTCCCTCATGATATAATAATTGGTTTCAGGGAATACTAACGAACCGTAGCTTGGTTTTTTCGATTGTATGTTTTCTAGTAAGTCGAGTTGCTTTTTATTCAAAAACCAATACATTTTTCTTTGTACGCCCTTGTCAGCAAAATATCCAAATTCCGGATCTTCAAACAATAAATAACCCAATGTAACTGCTCCTGAAATATCGTTCTTTTCAGCCCATGGATTGTCAGTATCGTCCTGCAACACCGGCGCTGATTTATCTGGGTAGGCAATTTTCACTAAAGTCGTAAACAGTGTTTGGAGTTTATCTTCCCACACTTGTGGCACTTTAATCCCGCTAATTTTAGCCAACTGATAAACGTAGTAATAATTACCAATATCACTCATATGATAATGTACTGATCGTTCAGATTGAAAACCGTCATCATTAACCTCTTGTGAAAGATGTTCTCCCAATCTGTCCATGGCTCTTGTATACCATTGGTCTGTGCCAACAAAATCACGTAAAAGAATGGATAACATGGCAAGGCCAGATACCCCTCTGGTTTGATGATTACCAGGCGTAAAGCTTCCATTAATTGAATATAAATGAGCCCCTTGTTGCAATAGTGTGGCAATTGTCTTTAACTGATCTCTATCTGAATAGTTTTTTTCGCCTAAAAACCTGTTGTGGATTTCAAGCCAGTTTAGTGCACGGTAACTTGATCGGAAATTTTCATAGGTGCCATTTCCATCTTTTATCTTTTCATAGGTACCCAATTCTAATGCCGCATTCAACGAATTCCTTTGGTTGACGAAATACTCAATATACTTGGCGTTCTTTTGTTCATAGAAATAAAGAAAAGAGATGTCAATCATCTTGTGCTGTCTGGCCAAATGACGCAGTCCATAGGCATTTACAGGGTCTCCGTTTAAGTAGTTAAAAGGTAAAACCCATTGTGTTGAATCGGCATACTTTTGCATATGATCCTCAGCTCTTGTATAATGGTTTAACTTATTTCCATAGATTTTCTCATACTGTTCAAATCGTGCATCAACCGTTCTCCAGTCGTAAAAAAATCGTTCTGAAAATTTCTCTCTAAAATAAGCTGCCAAAGAAGCTTCTGTAATTTCTCCATTAGCGGTAAGTTGCTTTTTAACATCTTCTTTAAGGAACTGAGTCAGCTCTTCAACAGGAATGACACTATGGGTAGGAATGTCTTGCGCAGACATTGAGATTGTCGACAAAAGAACGGTAAGAAAAACAGTTAATAATTTCATCTTATTTTTAATTTATTTTAATGAGTCTTGAGTAACTTCTCGGTTAACAATCTCAATGTGTAACATCGCATAATCCTATAGCATCTTGACACAATTTGTATCGGTTTGTATTGCTATACATTTTTCTTATTCTGATTCTTATAAGGCAGTTTGTTCTTCTGTTGGCTTTTCACGCCAATAATCTGTCAGTCTGAATACAGAATAATTATTATATCTACAAAATAAATGAATTAAGTACAGATAAACAAAGGACTTGTAATAAATATTTACAAGTATTAAAATAATTATTTATATTTGCCAAAAAAATGATGCAAAAGACAGCTTAATTTAGTTTAAAAGTATCTTTTCTGTCTAATATCATTAAATAAAAAGTATTTACACGCTAAGCTTGTAACTTATAATAACAAGATGTGTGTACTCCTTTTTAATAATAAAATAATCATTACCAATATGTTAGACTCAACCAGAGAAAAGTTAAAAAGAACAAGCACGCCAACAATTGCAACCCTGTTATTCAAACTGGGGCTTAAGAATCAATTTATTCAAAATGTAAAGCCCGTAAAAACAGGAAAGCCCACAATGGTTGGTGAGGCATTTACACTGCGCTATATTCCGGCAAGAGAAGATTTAAATCCAATAACAGTGTTCAGAGATCCGAAACATCCACAACGTGTTGCAGTAGAAACCTGCCCTGAAGGAGCTGTTATGGTTATGGACAGTCGAAAAAGTGCCAGAGCGGCATCAGCGGGCTCTATTTTAATTACGCGTCTAATGAAACGAGGTGCAGCAGGTGTAGTCACTGATGGCGGTTTCAGAGATTCCGGGATCATTGCCGATTTAGACTTCGCTTCATTTCATAGTGCTCCATCAGCTCCTACAAATCTAACATTGAACCAGGCCATGGAAATCAATATTCCTATTGGCTGTGGTGATGTTGCCGTATATCCTGGTGATGTGATTTTGGGTGATGATGATGGCGTTATGGTGATTCCGGCACATTTAGCTGACCAAGTAGCTGACGAAGCCTCAGGAATGGAACTTTACGAAGAATTTGTGACAAACAAAGTTCTTGAAGGAGCTCCTGTAATTGGCTTGTATCCACTTACTGATGAAGCGATAAAGGAAGAATTTGAAACCTGGAAATCAGATAAGAAATAAAACCAGCTATTTTTAATAAAATTCAAAGGGCTCCTATTGAAAGGGGCCCTTTTTTTTATGCAACATCAGTAATGTCACTACCGCTATTTCTTTTGAATATTGGTAATACGTTGCTTTATTTTCGAAATATGGTAGCGCATTGCCAATCTGGCTGATTCTTCATCTTGCAATTCAATGGCATCTACAATTCTTTGGTGCTCATCCAGTACTAGTTTGTTTCTGTCTGGTGAGATATTACTTTTAACACTTACACGTGAAAGACTTTGTGCTACGGCCATCGTCTTTTTCAACCCTACATGAAGATCTCCAAGCAATTGTACAAAAATGTCATTATTAGTGGCTTGAGCCACACCCAAATGGAAATCATAATCCGCCTTTATGGACAAATTAGAGGCTTCAAAATCGCTACGCATTGTATCTAAAGCATCTTTAATAAATTGAAGTTGCCCAGGTGATCGCCTCGTAGCTGCAAGCGCTGCCGCCTCTCCTTCTAATGCCATACGCACCTCGTGACTCTGAAGAATTACTGCAATATCATCGGCAGATGCAAACTTGCTTAGCCCTTTAGAAGGACTATGTAGTACAAAGGTTCCTATTCCCTTCTTTGTCTCTACCAACGCATCAGTCTGAAGCTTTAACATGGCCTCACGAACAATGGGTCTAGAAACCTGAAAGGACTTACAAAGCTCGTTTTCAGAAGGAAGTTTTTCACCCTCAGACAACATACCGGATATGATCCAATCTAATATCTGCTCATATAATTGGTTTGCTAGTTTGTCTGCCTTTTTTGGCTTTAGATTTAGGGCGCTCATACTTTAAAGATATCCATTCTGAAAATTGTGATTTATTTTTCTATTGAACTACAAATATAGAAAATATGAATAAGGCCACTAAACTTTACTGACAGTTGCTTGAACTACTGTTTCGGCTTAAATTTATAACCAATTTTAAAAAGTATGTTTATGCCTACTTCTCCTTCATTTTCAGCAAAGCCGGCATTTTTAGCGAAGTAATATACATAGCCAATACCAGCACCTGTTTCAAAATTAAAGTGCTGCCCCAGGTTCCTTCTTAAACCCCAGGATGGAATTATTGATATATCACCCACTATATTAAGATCTGGGTTAGAAATTACAAACCAATTTGGATGATAATTAATTCGTAAGGAAAGAAAGTTCCCACTATTACCGTCTATTCTTTTCCCCTTAGATTCCCTTTTGTTAAGATTGTAGTACCAGCGTGGTTCAACAGCTATTAAAGGGCTTAGGAAAAATTCTGAGTTGTTATAATACGTCCCTTCAGTGATGCCAGCATCCAGGCCTATTTCGGTTCTAAATGCAAACTTGTCTGACATTCTAAATTCATTATGTGCCCAAATACCAATAAGCCCTGTTTGAATTCCAAATACAGATTTTTCAACACTTACCTCTTGCCCATTGGCAAGGGTAAATGTCATTATCATGATACTCAATAATAGTTTCTTTTTCACTTTATTCTTTTTTCATAAAAAAGTTAAGTCAATGTCTATTTTTCATTGCATAACCAGATATAAAACTAAAACTAAATATTAAATTGATAGTAGAAAAAGAGCATTTAATTAGAGCCTTCAAATACAATAGCTTATCTGCTGACTATCAATTATATAAATAATTAATTTATATAAAAGTTCAAAGATTGTTTTGTAAATGTTTCATTTTTTGAATTCATGGAGCATCTGGTACAAAATTATTCAGATCATCCTCCCAAGAGTATTTTTTATACTTGATTTTATAATCGGAAATATCTTTATTCAGTTGCTCTTTATAGATTTTTTTTATGCCTTTTTTTCCGCCAAAGTCAGCGTAAAACCATTTGAATAAAGCTGTTGTATAAACTATTTTCTTCTGATCATTAAACTCACTTTCAACATCCAAAAATCCTTTCGTCGCCTTGTTTAACTGCTCATCAATGTCTTTCACGTTATAAAATGCTATTGGAGGACAGCTTTCTGCTCCACAATTTAAAGCAAAATGTATGCGGTAATCAAGTTTTTCTACTGCGTGCCTCTTAACGAATTTTGAGGCCCATAAATTTGCAAAATAGCCCAGAGAATATTTATACCTATATCTCCTTAAAATACCATGTTCAACATCATCAAGACTCAATAATTCACCTGTAATTGAAAATAATTTCTTGCTGTAAACTGCTGACTTACTTAGGTTTTCTTCTTTTCTAATAATCTGATAATACGCATTATATACATTAATCCAGAATGCTATTTTCTTATGATCATTTGACAAGTTTATAAGTAGTGTATTTGGATTCAAACTTTCTAATTCCAAGCGAATTGCTGCCGTATGCTCCTCCATTTTCACTTTAAGGAGCAGCTCCTCTGAAAGTTTATTAAGAAAATTTTGATCCATAAATTGCGAAGCTTTACTCTTGTTTAATTTTAAATATAAGGATTAAATTTTACCTGAAATAAGTTTATTCTAACAGCTATTGATTAAGAAATGTTGATCTGTCAATCTTATACCAATTCAGCTTATCACCGTCTAGTTCAAAAACTTCAACAAACTGAAGTCCTACTTTCTTTAAAATTCTGTTTGAAGCATCGTTTTCACAGTCTGCCATGGCACAAACTTCTTTTGCCTTAAGGGTCTCAAAAGCATATTCCAATGATGCAATAGCTGTTTCAGTCGCAATTCCCTGCCCCCATTTTCTTTTAACCAGTCTATAGCCTAGATCATAATAGTTGCTATGTTTATTGATTTCATCTGTGACTAATTTAAGCCCGGTCCAACCAACAAACTCATTGGAGTTTTTATCAATTATAGCCCAACGTCCAATACCATTATCCACATATTGTTGTCTGATAAACTTAATCACATCAACTACCTGTTCCTTTGTGCTTAACGTTTGATTTCCTAAATACCTGTGAACATCCGGGTCAGCATCCAGTTCAAACATTCCGTCGATATCAGTTGGAAGTATTTCTCTTAAGATAAATCTTTCTGTCTCTGCAAAAATTTTCATTTTTTAAACTAGTTAATTTTACGTGTCCCTCTTTTAGGCGCTTCTACAAATTTTAATCTATTTCTTTAATCGTAAAACCACTTCCCCACTATCTTTATGAACGAATTCTTTGACTTGAATGAATCCATATTTATTATAAAATGACCTTCCGATTTTATTCAATTTAAACACCTCAACCTCCAGTTTATCGTTAAACTCAGTCACAAAATTCACCAATTTTGATCCAATACCTCTTGAATGGTATTCTGGCAAAACAAACAAACCAGCTATTTCGTTATCCATCATGCTAATAAACCCTACCACAGTCGAATCAATTTCATAAACCCAAGTCTCAGAATTTGGAATGTACATATTTCTCATATCCGATTTTACTTTTTCTACGAATTCTAGATTCAAAAATGGATGCGCTAAAGTTGAAGATGTATACCATACCTTCATTATTTGTTCAAGATCATTTTCATTATGTTTTCTTATCATCATGATGTTTCTTTCTTATCTCATTTTTCTAATTTGCTTCTACTATTCCTGGCATAAAATAATCAGCGATTCCCATATTCACTTCATCTGGTGACTTCACCCAATTCCTCGCTCCATTTGTCAATAAAACAATTGTAACTGTTTCTTGAGAATCCTCTTCCCAATAATGCCTTATAGCTGATATCCCAGCTCCACCATGCCCCGTCATCCAAATCCCATTTTCCAAATCGTAGGTTTCCCAACCCAATCCAAAATAACCAGGTTTCCCATTGTTTAACAGCACTGGGTTCCAAATATTTGACAATCCTTCTTTGCTTACAATTTTTCCTTCTAAAACAGCTTGAGTCCATACGATTAATTCATCCATATTGATATTCAATCCTGCAGCTGCATACATTGGTGGGCCGTAATTTAGCGGAAACATTTCAAGATTATCACCCACCATTCTATAGCTTTTTACTCTTTTGGGTACCACTTTTTTGAATCCACCATAGTTGGCTTTACTTAATCCATATCGATCAAAATATTCTTTCTGCATATGTGTTTCAAAGTCTTGCTCTGCCAGCTCTTCAATAACCAAACAAACAAGCATAAAACCAGTAGCGTTGTATTTGGTTGTTTCGCCTGGTGCAGAACTAAATGGTTTGTCTTTTAATGCCTCAATAACAAATTCTGCACTTTCGGGCGCTAAATATATATCGTAATCGATCTGATCAGGTATACCTGAACTATGGCTTAACAATTCTTTTAAAGTCAACATTCTCCAAGACTCTGGCAAGTCTTTTCTATCAGGAAGAAATTCGCCCACCGTTTCATCCACACTTCGATTTGTGTCTTTTAATAATTTGTGTAAAGCAGTTGAGCTAAATAATTTAGACATAGATGCCACAGCAAACAAATTGTCTTCAGTCATTGGAACCTGGTGTTCAAAATTAGCAAAGCCCATTGCCTTTTTGTGCATCACCTTTCCATTGATCAGCACAGCATAATGAAGCCCTATAATTTCAAGACTGTCCATCATCTGTTTAACATAAGCATCTGATCTTTCGAAAATGAGTTCTTCATCATTTTTCTCTGTCTGCCCTTCGCATCCTGTTATAAAAAAGAAACAACATAATGCTATGGTCAACTGCTTGATATAATTCTTCATTTATTCTTGATTTTATTTTATGCTAGAATAGACGCTACAACTAATTTCTTGTTACAGTTTGATTCAGATGTCTGGCAAAGAAGGCAAATAGCGTCGTCTTTATCGTATGTGCTGGTACATTTGAATCTTGTCTATGTAGGCATCTCCTTCTCTAAAGAAACCTTTAATAATCCTACTAACTTGGAAACCCATTTTTTTATACAGGCTATACCCTATTTCATTTGTTGCATAAACATCAAGCCAAATAATTTGGATTCAGGCCTATTTCTTCAGAATATATAGACTCCTTTGTTAATATCATTCAGGAGGTTCTTATCCATTTCAACATATGTCATACTTTTTGGAAGCATCACATATATTTTGCCATCGCAATTGAAACCTTCTTTTTTTAAATCGATTTTTTTAATTTTATGCGTATGTGTTACATTGATTCTATCCCTTAACCTGATAAAAATTGGCATTGCAAATTTTGGTAGCGCTTTATGAAGGTGTTCCGCAACAATATCAATGTCAAAAATTTCTTCACTATGCTTCACAATAGTAACCATGCCTGCGCGCCCGTCATTGTTTGGAATTTGCACCCCGTACACTGCACAAATCTCCACACATTTTAAATCACCAACAACACCTTCTACTTCTGCGGTAGCAACATTCTCTCCTTTCCATCGAAAGGTATCGCCAATTCTGTCGACAAACCTAGCGTGCTTATAACCAATGTTTTGTAGCAGGTCACCACTATTGAACCAATGATCACCTGACTTAAATACATTGCGAAGAATTTTATCTTCATTCCTTTCTGTATTGACATATCCATCAAAAACAGATTCCTCACTTATTTCAGAAATCAATAAGCCTGTCTCACCTTTACCCACAGGAATGAGAAAGCCATTCGTATCCTTTATAGGTGAATCGTTTTCAACATCATATTTTACTATTCTAAAATTTTGAGGAGAAAATCCGATGGTACAATCAAAATTGAGGATATTGGCAAAACCTACATTTCCATCTGCGGCACCATAAAATTCATAGATGTTCTTGATTTGAAAACGATCTTTGAATTGATGCCAGATATCTGGTCTTAACCCATTACCCATTATTTTTTTAATGCTATGGCTTCTATCCAAATCTGATGTTGGGGCATTCAATAAATAACGACACAATTCACCGATATAAATGAAACCCGTAACCTTGTACTTTTGAACATCCGTCCAAAATTCAGTTACAGAAAATTTCCTTCTCATGACCATTGTACATGGCCCTGCAAGGGCCGTTGGCCAACCAACAATAAGCGCATTGGTATGGTAAAAAGGAAGTGGAACATACATCACATCATTAAGGCCAAGGTTCATATTTACTTTGCCAAACCAATAATAAGTCAACAACCATTTTCTATGGGTTTGTCTTGATGCTTTAGGTAATCCCGTAGTACCAGAAGTAAAAACATATGCATAAGGCTGACCTGCCATAATTTGCTGAGTAGTAGTTGGGTTCTCCGATACGACTTTCTCCAATTTCGTTTTTAGTGCCACATAATGTTTTGGGCAATCCGTCGTTTTTTGATCACTAATCCAGTAGTGCTTTTGACCTGTAGCATCTGAAATTGAACCTTTAATATCTTCAAAATATGGAAGTAATTCTTCTCCTATCATGAAATATTTTGATTTGGTAAGCTCCATGGAATGAATCAAGACCTTGCCCCGCTGGTTCGGATTGATCAGTGAAATAATGGCACCTATTTTTGCGCAGGCAGTTATTAAAAATAAAAGTTCAGGTCTGTTTTCTATAAAAGAGATCACAGTTTCACCATTTTTTACACCTTCTCCAAGAAGGTAATTCGCATACCTGTTAACAATTTGATTAAATTCATCATACGTATAGCTTTGGTCTTCAAACTTAAGCGCAGAGATACTTCCGTGATTTAATGCATTGGCCTCAATTATTTTCCCAATAGATGCATGAGTATCGTCTTTGATTACCTTGGTTTTCTTGATATTCTTTAATATCCTTGGAAGCTGAGGAACTAGCTTACTTGCTTTAGCAAGCAAATCAAAGAAGCTTATATTATTATACTGAGGCGTTTTATCCATCTCTATATTTCTTCCAGGTCTTTAATGAAAACCATTTGTGTCTTTAAGCAGCGTATAGCAATATTTTATTTTATGATGACTAATTATCATCATTTACCTTATGCGTTTTTAACCATTCTTCACCCTTTTTATCCAAAAAGAAATCCATCCAAACATAATACATCACCTCATCTTTTTCAACAGAAACAGAGTGACTTGAGCCTAATGGAATATGAAGTACCGAATATTGGGGAAAATCAATTTGGGCCTCATCTGCATAAACCACACAATTGTTTTTTGACAGACCTAAAAACAATTGTTCCAACATAGGATGTTCATGGGCGCCAACTTTATCAGGTCCTTTTGTTTGAACCGTCCCCATCGCAATTCTTGGAATGTATTTATTAGGAAGTATGGTTCGACTTACTGTATTCGGGCTTTTAATTGGCTCTGTATAAGATTCGCAATCAGTGAATTTTGCATAATATATATTTTCAGTATGATCAACTGGAAATTCTTTTAAATCCAAAAGGTCTTGCGCTGTTAATTTACTGGATATTTTGAGGTAATGCAGGGTGTCATTTTTAGCTGCATTAATCGAAATACTTTTTATTGTATTTGGTAAAAAGATCGTTTCTGGAACGATCTCATAATTTGTATTCGCTGCCGTAACATTGCCTGCACCACTTATAAACAAGTATATGGTTTTGTACCCCTCTTTGGATGCATCAAGCCTAGACATGTCACCTGTAACGGCCATATGCATCAAATGAATACCGTTAATTTCATTCCCCAAAATTGATTTTGAATATTCCTGTTTGTTTTCAGGAAGTTGCATCTGAAGGTTTTCATTTGGAATTTCCTGGCCATACATAGGTGCTAGAAGTGATAACAGAAACAAAACAGTTGTTAAATACTTTTTCATTTTAATCAGATTCAGTTTTAAACACTGATAAATATAAGGCTATAAATTTGTTTTTTGGCGACAAGGGTTTTGGTTTATACCTCCTTAATCAGAATCGTTGTTTTTATTATAATTGAGTATCTATTCACACATAGTTTTCAAATAAAAAGCGAGAACAAAGATTTACATGCACCTCCTCGCCTCAAGACACATTCATTGTTCGCAATCTAACAAACCGCACTCAAAACCTAATCCTCCTGATTAAGGTATTGTAAGCCTTTATACAAAGCTATCATAGGAACAGAGCGATGGTCTTCATTTTCAAAATATTCTATTTCGACATTTACTTGCCCTTCCGATTTCTCTTTTACTAAGGCATAAAAAGCGTCATGTCTTTTTTTATTTCGTCCATTACTGGCCTCTCCCTGGTTTGCTGTAGCGATATAAAGTTTTTTATTCAATGATACTGGAGTGATCGCATCAACTTTCTGCTGCCTCATTTCATCATCCCACCATAAACTAGGGTCGATAGCAATATAAGCATCAAACAGACTATTTTCATCGATGTATGCATTCAAAGCAAGCAGACCACCTAAAGAATGTCCAACAAGCGTTCTAAAAGGATCTGTTCTATAATTTTTGTCAACATATGGTATGAGTTCCTTTTCAATAAAATTCAAGAAATTTCTTCCTCCACCCATCGTATTGACACGTTTGGTCTTTATTTTTGTCACCGTAAAATCTCGTTCGCGGTCAACATTTTCGATGGCTATAATAATTGTTTCCGGCATCATATAATTTCGAACCCTACCCGCACTCATAAAATGTACTACGCCAGATGCTGTTTTAAAATGAGTCATCCCATCCAATAATATTATAATTGGATATGTATTCTCCACATCAGATGATTCATTATACGAATCAGGAAGGCTTATAAAACAAGTCCTTGCTTCATTAAGGATGTTAGAATTTATTGTAAACTCAGTTCCTAATATGATAGCGCTATCCTGCTGAGCAAATGAAGTTTGTAAGCCAAAAAGGAAGACCGTAAAGAAAGTAATTATTAAGTTTTTCATTATTTGGTTTGTATTTAATTAAGGTTCGATAGCAACAGTTTCAATACTTATTTTTCTTCCAATATTTTTTTCAATACTGGTTCTGAAGATTCACTACCCAAATCTACTGCTTTTGAATAGCTTTTTATCGCTTCATCTTTTTGTCCATATTTCAAATAAGCCTCACCAAGCGAATCCCATAAGTTTCCATCTTCAGGGAAGTATTGAACATTCAACTTAAACAATTCCAATCCCCAACCAGGTGCTGCTTCTTTCTTTAATTTACGGTACCCTATCTGGTTCAGAATGGAATGGTCATTAAATTCAGCTTTAAGTTCTTGTTTAAGAAAAGCAGGTAATTTATCGGCATCATTTGACTCATGTGTATTTGTAAAACCATGAATCAATTCATAAATATTTTCAGAAAGGGGTGTTGCACTATAATTAGGATCAAATACCATTTTACTTATTTCCCATGCTACTGATTCAGATTCGTTTCCTAAAAATGCGTTGGTTAGGTAAATAATAACCACCTCATCATCTATAAATCGAATAAAATCTGCGAAATAAATTCCATTACTTCCATTGTGTGTTACAATTTTAGTGCCTCGTTCACTATTAGAGATGGCCCAACCATAGGCATAGTGTGATGTCATATTTTCATTTTCAGCGACATAGGCAGTCTCTTGAGTTTCCTTAGTTTCTGCGGATAAAACATTATTATTTTTTAAGGCAACATGCCATTTGTAAAGATCTTCAACAGATGAATGAATGTCACCTTTACCTATACTGTACCAGTGCTTATTAGAATACGGAAGATGTTCTTGGGTTGTTCCCCAATCTAACCATTGCTCATCTCCTATATGGTAATAGTAGCCATGGGCAAGTTTTTCAGTGCTAAACGATACACTTTTATATCCCGAATAATCCATCCCTGCAGGTTCAAATAGATTTTCATGTAGAAAAGCAGCATAGCTTTGTTTTGAAACGGATTCCAAAATGGCTGTAAGCATAATATAATTGGCATTGGCATATTCGTGTTTTGTACCAGGTTTAGATTGTAATACTGATGCAAAGAATTCCTTTAAGAACTGTTCTTTATCAGCCTCATCGTATCTAAAGCCACCGGTTCTGGGAGAAATTCCTGAGCTATGCGTTAATAATTGATGAACCGTTATATCTTTCTTGTCTGTGGGTGCTTGCTTATAAAATATGCTGATTTTATCTGATGTTTTAATCTTTCCTTGTTCAACAAGTTTTAGAATTGCTGATGCCGTAAATTGTTTTGTTACCGAACCAATATTATAAACAGTCGAGGCTGTACTGGGTATCTTATTTTTTCTGTCTGCCCAACCATACCCTTTAGATAAAATAATATTCCCTTTTTGTGATACCAGAACAGATCCCGAAAATCCATTCAACACGCTTGCCTCTAAATAAGAGTCAATTTTAGCTCTAAGATCCTTATTGCTTTCTAATATTTGTGCATTTAATGAGAGGGTACCCAAAACAAATTGAGTAAAAAAGAGTAAGCTTAAAAAGGTGATTTTCATAATTTTTTGGCTGTGATTATTAATTATAGCTGAAGTTTAACTTAAGACTTGTAGCTACTTATTTTTCCAAACCTAAGTTTGCCAATTCTCTGGAAAGAGTAAAGGCATCCTGCCGGGTTCCAAAACTATTTGACAAAACAACAGAGACAATTTTTTGGTCTAAAAAAATAGAGAAAAAAGAGCTGGCTCCAGGCTGAGAACCCCCATGCTGAATAATTTTTCCATATGCTGGGTCATCATAAACCGCCCATCCAAAACCATAAGGATCATCTCCTATTGCCGGGGCGAGTTCATCTGTTGAATTGATCATCATTTCCAAAGTACTACTTTCAATGAGCTTGTTATTGAGAACAGCCTCTCCGAATTTGAGCAAATCTTTGACTGTGGATTGTACACCTCCAGCTGAATATATGACGCTTAAATCAGTATTTGGGCTCTTTATAAACATAGAACTGACTTTAAGATAGAGAAGTGATTTGTTCTTATATTTTTGCTTGTCTTCTTCCAGACTTGTATCAGGCATGCCTGCTTTATCCCAAATGTTCTTTCTCATATACTCCCCAAAACTCATTTGAGATACATTTTCAATGATTGCGCCTAAGACAGTATATCCGTAAGAAGAGTACATGTATTGCGTACCGGGTTTAAAGTCAAGCTCTTTATCCTTAAAGGCATCCAGCGCCTTGACTAAAGTTGGATAATGAGTGAATGAAAGCGCATCCCACTTTGATGCGTAATGAGGAATTCCAGAAGTGTGTTTAAGCAGCTGCCTTATGGTGATGTCGCCTTTGACTTTTTTTGGAAATTCTTTCAAATAAGTTTGAATTGGTTTATCTAAATCAAGTATACCTTTTTCGTAGAGCTGCATAATTGCAATGGCTGTCATTGGTTTGGAAACAGAGGCTATCCTTCCCAGCATATTGCTATCTGTTCTTTTTTGATCAGCTTTATTAGTAAATCCTGCTCCACTTACATAAGTCACACAATTATCTATATGAAGACCACTAGTAACTCCCAAAAAGTTATTAGACGCCATATGCTCATTGACAATTTCATTGGCCTTACTTTCCAATTCATCCTCTATGGCAAGCGAAGCGATTTCACAATTAAAATCAATTTTGCTTTTAGCTTCAGGAATTATGGCTTGGCTGAACGGATTGAATGACAGCGGTTCAATAACCCAAGTCACACCACCCGTTAGAATTAGAATAATAACAAAGAATACACTTCTTTTTTTCATTAATTGCATTTATAGATAATTGAAATCAGACGTCACAATTTCCTTTTTGTTACAAGCATATTTTACATTGAAACTTTCTATTTGAGTTTAAGCGCTTAGGGGTCCTAGCAACAAATTTTATTTTAGACTTATAACAACGTTTCCTTGTTTAAGCCCCTGTTCAAGATATCGGTGGGCATCTGCAACATCCTGCAGATCAAATGTACTGTCGAGAATTGTTTTAAGCTGCCGATCTTCTATCAAGTTTTTGAGAAAATCTAAGTCCTCAATATGCGGGTTTGTTAATCCTGTCATCATTTTCTTATTACTCGTCAAGGAGACCCAAAGGTTTGGTAATAGTCTTGTTATTAATGGAATAGCAGAGATATACCTCCCCTTGTTATTTAGTAATCGCAAGCTTCGTTTATGTGAAAGAGAGCCAACAACGTCAAATACAATATCGTATGTCATTCCCTTCTTGGTAAAATCACCTTCCTTATAGTCGATAACCATATCTGCTCCTATTGAGCGCAACATTTCGAGTTTGTTTTTGCTGTCTACTGCGGTTACTTTTGCTCCAAAGTGTTTTGCTAGCTGCACAGCATAAGTTCCTATACCTCCACCAGCTCCATTGATCAGCACGTGTTCACCCTTTTTAATCTTTGCCTTTTTCAAAAAATGCAATGAGTCCAAGCCTAAGCCAACCGGAGCAGCTTCCTCAAAGCTCATATTTGAAGGTAACTTTGTCAAGGCATAGGCGTCTGAAAGACATACAAATTCGGCATGCGCGCCAAAAGTTGGGCTAATCCCAAAAAGCACATCCCCCACATTGAATGATTTTACTTCAGAACCGACTGATTCGATTTCTCCGGCAAAATAACTGCCAAGTGTTTTTATTCTGGGTTTTCTAAGGCCAAAATATAGTCGCGCCAAAAACCAGGTCAAACTGGTAATCTCAGGTCTTCGCATTTCACAGTCTCCCATCGTAACAGCAGCGGCTTTGATTTTAAGCAAGATTTCCTTGGCTTTTGGAACCGGTTTTTCGACTTCTTTAAATTGAAGTACCTCCGGGGGGCCATATTTATAAAAAAGGACAGCTTTCATTTTTGATTTCATCGGTGATTGATTCGAGTTCACTCCATTCTAATTAAAGGTATTGGCAAGTATGTTCATAAGCCCACAATTTAGAGTGCATTATTACCCATTCACTTTAACTATCATTTTTTACTTATTTTGGTATGTGAGCCCAAAGCCAAATTCAAACAATGGATTTTCACTATCATAAGGAACATCTGTTTTTTGTTTATAAACAGCTTCCATAGATGAAGGCAATTCAAAAGGTAATTTCCCCTTCGGTGATGCGTTACCAAAAAGTACTTCACAAACCGATTGATCACTAGCTCCATAATCGGCAATTACAGCCTGTGCTGCCTCTGAAATTTCAGGAATCACCGCTGGCCTGTCTAAATATAGATTTACAACTGTAGGAACAGTTTTTAATAGTTTTAAAATTCTTGCCTTTTCTTCCCCCTTAAAATCTAAATCACCATGATGAAACCCTTTAGCCATAGGAACCTTAGTATCAACCGGGTACCAAGGTGTATTTAATCTGATAATAGCTAGATCTGCCTCCTGAGGCGTTTTGACTACCATGGCATAGCCGGCAACTGTTATACTGTCTATGTTTTCAATATAGACCTTGAGCATGTTTTTTGAAATTGGTAAAGTTTCTCCTTTATTTTTAAGCAAGGTCATCGACTCCTTCTGCGTTCTTTCTCCTAATTCTTTTGATGACTTTTTATTAATTACAGCAGCTACCTTACCCTCATCCACAAATGGATTGTCGAATAAACCCAACTGAAATTTTTGTCGGAGTAAACGTGTAATTGATTCATCAATTCTTTCTTCTGATAATTTACCTTCTTTAACCAATTGAACTACTAACTCCGGTCGATTCTCTCCACCAAATTGATCACAGCCCGCATCTATTATTTTTAAAGCTCTTTCTGCAGCATTTAAATCCTCTACCCCCCAGGCTCTGGCCTTCCATACCACATCAGGCCCCATAGGCAGGTCAGAAATCAAACCCCAGTCAGTACAAACTACACCATCGTATTTATACTTCTCTCTTAGCAGCGTTGTTATAATTGCTTTATTATAGGCCATGGCAACATTCTCATCAGTTTGGTCAGTTGGAATACCATAGTATGGCATTATAGCAGCAGTATTCGCCTCAAAAGCTGCCTCAAAAGGAATTAAATGATAATCAAAATTGTCTCCAGGATATATTTGTCCTTTTTGAAAAGAAAAATGAGGATCTAGACCTTCTTTCTGAGGGCCACCTCCCGGAAAATGCTTTGTCATGCAAGCAATACTATTTTCGTTCAACGTTTCACCTTGCATGCCTTCAATATATGCTGTAACCATTCTTGCAGTCAGTTGTGCATCTTCTCCAAATGCGCCATTTATTCTAGCCCATCTTGGTTCAGTTGCCAAATCTATCTGTGGATGAAGAGATTCTCTGATCCCCACCGCTAAATATTCTTCCCTTACAATATTTGCAAACTCCTTTACAAGTGCTGCATCACCAATTGCAGCAAGTCCAAGGGTCTCACAAAATTGGGAAAAACCCTTAGCCTCAAGTGAAAAAATACTATTACTAAAATGATGACGAGGGTCAGAAGCAATCGTGACAGGAATACCGAGTCTGGTTTTTTCTGCAACTTGTTGCGTAGCGTTATACCATTTCGCAAAAATATTTAAATCAGCAGGAATACTCCAAATATTAAAATGGTTCATTTTAAGCGTATCCATATTGAATACCACCGATTTCATTCTAGATGAAGAGCCCTTAAGCCCCTGCTTGCCATCCGGCAAACCATCCTCACTAATGGGCGCACCATTAATGAACATCATTCCGGCTTTTTCTTCCAGTGTCATTTGACTCAATAAGTCTTCTACTCTTGCCTCAATTGCCTGATTGGCATCTTCGTAGACATCCAATTTTTCATTTTTATTTAAATCTCTAAAACGTACACCTTCTTTTTCAAGAATGACTTGAGATTTGTCAGTCACCATTTCTAATAATTGATTTTCTTTTACTTCCTTTTTAGCTGGCTTGCAACTTGCTAAAAGAATAAGCCCTAAAAACACTAATATCGCTTTGTTCATTGTTCCTCTTTTTTCCTTTAATTAAAAAACATATTACAAATATACCAATTCAACTGAGTGTTAATTGGTTTCCAACAGATTGTGTTACTTTTAAATCTTATAAAGGCATGAACACCTGCCCCCTTCAAAAGCTGATTTAGATTTACTTATGTTACATATTGAAAATCTGTGCAATACCTTTTGTTGGCTCTCGTTTATTCAGTCCATATATTAGCCATTAAATAGGTCTTCGCCTTTCCGCTAATAATTACCCTGTCGTTTTTGTTTTGACAATGTAATCTCCCTACTCTATCAGAAATTTGAATCGCATTTAGTTCCTTTTTTTTAAGTCTTAATGACCAAAATGGAATAAGTGAACAATGTGAAGAACCTGTTACCGGGTCTTCCAAAATTGTTGCTTGCGGCGTAAAAAATCTCGATACAAAATCACATTCCCTTCCTTTTGCTGTGATAACGACTCCACCTGGATCAAGATTTATCTGGTCAAATATTTGTCTGTCAATTTTGATATTTTCGATTTCTTCTTCAGTGTCATAGACTAATAAATAATCTCTTGATTTATAGATTTCCTTCGGTTGTTGATTCAATGAATTTTTAATTATTTTGGGGAGCTCACAAGCGATAGGCATTCGCGATGGAAAGTCTAGATCATACGAATCATTTTTTACCGTAACGGTCAAATCTCCACTCAGCGTTTCAAATATGATTAGATCCTTGGGATAGTTTAAAATCGTCTTTAAGCAATGCGCCGTTGCAAGTGTTGCGTGTCCGCACAAATCCATTTCAATTTCTGGCGTAAACCATCGCAAATGTATTTTATCCCCATTATCTACAAAAAACGCAGTTTCAGCTACGGCATTCTCTTTGGTGATTTTAAATAATAAGTCATCGGTTAACCAATATGTTAAAGGAACCACACAAGCTGGATTTCCACCAAAGGTTTTATCCGTAAATGCATCAATTTGATATAGTTCAAGTTTCATTTAACTTCGTTTTTCAATAACAGCTGTTGCGGGTTATTTCTAATTTACTTCTTTTCTAATTCTTTGTTTCCTGAAAATGCATAGACGAGAAAAGCTCCAAATCCAATACTAAGCAGACCACTTAAAGGAGCAAAGGGTTTGGCATCAGGAACAATCGACGCCATAAAGCCGTGAAAACTTTCTTTACCAATGAACACAAAGATAACGGCAGCTATAATAAATAAGTAACCGAATACTTTCATTACGCCAGGGTGTTTTGAATCTCTGGCAGCAGCAATAAATAAAATACCAAAAACCAACCTGCCTGCTATAGCAAAGATATATAGCGAGGTGCTTTCCATATCATTTTCTATCCAACCTATAATGATTTCAGGATAAGCTAGCAGAGATACGCCCACAAGAATTATCAGAACTCCAATTAACTTGACGATTATTTTCATGACTAGGTATATGATCAATTCAGTATTTTTATAATAACCACCATGGTTCAGTTATGAACAGCTCACCAGCACTATTGATTGTGCATGTAGTTATTGAATACTCCACTCGTAAAAGTTAGCGCCTTTATTTAATTCAAACCCTGTTTTTGGATATAAATTATTTCCAATCAAATTTGATTTTTCAGTTTCCAAAAACATGCCACAAGCATCTGACGTCTTAACAAGCTCTTTAGCCTTATTGATCAATCCAATTGAAATTCCTTTACCTCTATTGTCAGGATCTACAAAAAGATCGTTTAGAAGCCACAATTTCTCCATTCGCGTAGAAGAGAAAAGTGGGTATAATTGAACAAAGCCTACTAACTGACTCTCAGTATTTTCAGCCACAAATATTTCAGAATCATTACTAGAAATTCTTTCGGCTATAAAGTCTTTGGCTCCGTCAATATCTGCTTCTTTGCGATAGAAAACTCTGTACTTATCAAACAACGCAGCTAAATTATCTAAATCTTTATTTTGGGCTTTTCTATAATTCATTTTATTGTTTTTTTACTTAATTATAATTTTTCCTTAAGCGCTTTTCTCCAAAAATACAGCCCAAAAACGAATGTTACAATCGCAAACATGATACCGTATTCACCAAGCCAATGTTCTGTTCCTTCAATTTCAATAGTTAAGGGAGGGAATACTTTCTGAATGTATACATTACTTACTGCATGGAAGATTACTGCAGGCCATAAACTTTTAGATTTAAATGTATAATAAGTCATTATAAATGACATAGAAATAACAACAACAAAAAAAGTTATCAATTCCATCGAGACATTTTTGCCATAATATACAATTAAAGGCCAGTGCCAGGAAGCCCAAATAAATCCGCTAAAAAGTGATACACCTGTAAAAGAAAGTACCTTTCTTAATTCATAGATAAAAAAACCTCGCCACCCAATTTCTTCTCCTAAAGTAGTTGCCATTGCTCTAATAACACCAACTGTTCCTAATAAGAAAACACCTATAACTGCGGCAATTGTTGGCTTTAATGTTCCTATTCCTATTAACCCGAGTTCTTTAGCCCATTCCAAAACTATCTCCTCATTCGGAAATCCTCCTAATCCAAAAATCCAGATAAGCGCATAGGTAGTTAAAACGTATAATGCCGGAACAAAATAGGATAAGCGAATATATTTCCAGCTTCCCCAATCCCAATGTAGAGAAGATATAGGCCGTCCTTTCAATTTTATTGTAATCATGGCGGCTATGGCAGGGCACCACATCAATCCACCAATATAAATCCGTGAAGGATATAAATTAACTATTGCATAATGAAATAGTGAACTTAGTATGGTAACAATTCCAAGGAAAGTGAATATAGTTTTCCAAGCTTCCTTTTGTATTGTTAATTTTTCTTGCATATGACTTTGCTGATTGATTAGTTTACAGAAGACGAAAGGGCAGTATTTTTGTTACCTTCTTACTTAAGATTTAGATTAAGGCCGTTTTAATGTCAGCTATAAATAAAACTGTAGTATCAATTATTATATGTTGTCTTGCAATGTGCTTTTATTTGCGTATTTGATTCATAACGTTTTTCCAAGCATTAATAATTTCCTGTACATCTCTTCTAAGCAAACTTTCATTCACTGCAAATCGCATTGTGTCATTTTCACCAGAACGCAAGCGAATGTTGTATTCTTCATATAGTTTTTTCGCCAATTCCGCTGAACTAATATTAGTTGCTAATTTAAGCATATAGATATTAGTTCCATTGTCTATACTGCTTATGCTAATTCCATCTATTTTGTTGAGCTCATCAATTAATCTTTTTGCAGTAACCACAACCTGGTCTAAGCGTTCAGTAAGCCCTTCCAAGTAATGTAAAGCAATGGCAGTGTTATTCCAGTTTTGAAAGGTGGTTCCTCCCAGAATTTTTATCTGATGAGAAAGTTGATCAATAACCGCTGCATCGCCGCAAAGCATTGCGCCTCCATTTGCGTTCAGGTATTTGTATAGTGACACATATACCGTGTCAAAATAAGAAGCGTATTCCTTTAGCGAAACGTTTGTAAATGCCGATGCTAAATGGATACGCGCTCCGTCTAAATGCATCTTAAAACCATTTTTTTTACAATAAGCACTCACCTCTTTAATCGTCTCAATAGGCACTGCTGTGCCATTAGCGCGTCTAATAGGGTTTTCGATAACAACAGTCCCTAAGCCACTTCTGAACACTTCATTTTTATCGATATATTTTACGGTATTTTTTAAATCCTCCAATTGAAAATAAGGCTTGTCTTTTCCCGTAGGAACTAATCTAAGTCTATGAACACTTTGTGAAGCGTCAGCCTCATCTCTGAAAACATGCGAGTTATCAGGTACAATTACTTTTGTATTGTTTCCATTCAACAGCTTTATAGCCAACTGGTTCGCCATGGTTCCGGTAGGTAAATACATGGCTTTTTCTTTACCAGTTAGTTTTGCAAATTCTTCTTCAAGTTGTTTGGTACTTCCACCATTTCCATAGAAGTCATGTTCAAGGGGCTTTCTTTGATCAATATCAGTTAGTACTTCTAAATACTGTCTAGGTGATAGCTCAAGACCATCATAAATAAAGTTGACAGCTGTTTCAGCATTTTTCGCAGTATCAGTGTTATTATTCTCTGACCAAGGCATCGCATGCATAGCAGCTGTTGGAAGTAAAAACGGAACAGTTGATATACCACATTTTTTCAGAAAGTTCCTTCTATTATTTTCCTCTATTGTATTTTTCATTTTTTATATTATAAATGTTGCCTTATTTCCTAACCCATTGTATGTGTTGTTGTAGAATACCTTTAGTTAAAAGCGATAAATGCCTGTTTTTTACACAGCCTACTAATTGTAATTTTTAACTTCTTCAATTTCACTTTTTATTATTTTATTAATATCAACTTTAGTTTTTGTAAAAAGAAATATTGTTGTTTTGAATTCCCTCGCATATTGATTTGTGATTGAATCAACTACAACTGCAGATTCAAAATACCGGCTGGTTTCCTTATACTCATGATCTTTTTCTTCATAATTTATAACCCTTATAACATTGATATACTCTGTGTCAAGATTAAACCAGTTGACATAATCTGCATTAAAAGAAACTGCTTTGATGCCTTCTTTGGTATAATAATTTATCGCTCCTGCTTGTCCATAATTATCACAAAGTATAAGTGTTTGACCAGCGTTGGGTACCTTGATATAAATGGAGTCGACTTTTCTTGCTAGTTCTTGCCAGCCAAGCATATCTGCATAATCTTGAGGCAGTAAATGATCTTTACCATCCTCCCAACGGAGCATTCCCAAAGCTTCATATTTATCGGAATGTTCAATGATATATTCCGGACTTTTATTTGGGAAAGCGATATTAAAAATTGGAATAAAAATGATTACTGGAATTGCGACAGCTATTGGTTGTAAATATTTTTTCCATCCATCTTGTAAAACATTGGCAAGAAAAACGGAACCAAAAGAAATATAAATAGGATAAAGACCTATCGCGTAATAATCCTTCGCTTTGAAATACATAAAAATGATGAGTGTAAATAGAAATGCCCAAAAGAATGTTCTGTACTTTTTGAAAGGCTGATAGAAAAGTAGCGCATATAAGGCTGAAATAATCACGAATAAAGAACCAATGAAAAACAGTAGTTGAGATTTTAAGAAATCAAACCTGTCAACATTTACCAATTGCGTATCTGCCAACTCATTTAAATGATGAACAATAGGAAAATCATTATTGTATTGCCACAAAAGGTTAGGCGCAATGAACAATAATCCTAAGAGTGCAGCAATGTATAATTCCTTTTGAGCGAAAACCTTGCGTTGTTGGGTTAGAAAAATAGCAGGTATCAATCCTAAAAGTAAAAAAGCAATATTGTACTTGTTCAGAAATCCTAAAGCAAAGATGATTGCTGCCGCAAAAAGCCATTTTAGATTTTCAGTGTTGAAATATTTAATAATTATAAAGTACAAAATTGTCCAGCTTAATACATCAAAAGAATTGGGCTGATATAGGGTATTCAGTCTTAAAAGAGCAGAAAACAATACGCATGTTGCTCCCAAGATCAAAGCAAATAGGTTCCCTTTTAGTTCCTCAATAGCTTTCCAAACAACAAAAATGGTCAAAGCTCCAAACAAGGCAGGAAAGAACTTAATCCAGAAAACTGTATTTCCTAAAAGATAAATAATTCTCGAAATCCAGGAAGTAAATGGTGGAACAGATAAATATCCCCAAGCCAAATGATGTCCTAAGTCAAGATGAAGGTATTCATCTCGCTGTAAATCGTATTCAGAGCTTATTAAAATGTATTGAAGAAGAAATTTCAATACAATAAAACCTGCTAAAATAAACGCCTTTTTAGTCATTCAAATCGGGATCTTTCTTTATAATTATCTTTAATCTGTTCTTGTTAGCATTGGCACTGAGTTAGCAAAAAGAAACAAACGTTTTTTCCATGATTACAAATTCAATTCCGCCTTTCTCATATGTTTTATCTGTAAGTTTAAAGCCAAACCGCTCATAGAAATTTGATTTTTCTACGCGAGCATTACACCATAACATTTTAATTCCATCGTTCTTAACTACATCTATAATACTTTCTAATAGCATTGTTCCATATCCTAATCCTTGGAATTTAATTATTGTTGCAAATTTTCTGAATTGCACCTCATTATGTTCTACAAATAAGGATATTATTGATGTTAGTTCACCATTCACGAATAAGCCAAAATGTTTCCCGTTTGCATCATTTGGCAATTCAACATAGGCTCTCGGTTTATCCGGCCACATCACTTTATGCCTAATATCAAGCGTCTCAGATGCTTTGATCTGTTTAATTTCGGGAATACTACTTTTCACTTATTTTAAAAATTACACAACATGATTAAACCCGTTTCAATCCTTTTTATCAAATAATAAATCCAGTTCCAAATATTTATCCTTCATCATACTTAATGCGAAAGCCCCGGCCGAGGCGGCAAAAACAGAATAATCAAAGGCGCCTTTTATGCCACTTGAAAAAGTAATCGCTAAGGCAAAAATCAACATAAGATACCCACTTAGTTTTGCTACCAGTTCTGTTTTAAATCCTAGAATTAAGCAAATGCCAAATATTAATTCTGCAGCAGTTGCTATGACTCCCATTGCAGGAATTAATAATTTTGGAATAAAGGGATTAATGAGCCCGGTATAAGCCAAAAAACTATCCCAATTGCCCCAAGCCGAAATTTCGGCAGGCCATAGTCCTAACCTATCTGCCACTGCAGATAAAAAACCAAGTCCTATTCCAAATCTTAAAAAGAGTTTAATTATTATCGCATTCATATCTTGTCTTTTATTTTACACACATGTTTTAAACTAGTAGCTACCTACCTCCTGGAGGACAGTGTTGTTTTAAGTAATTGGTATATAAAGTTGTCATATGTTTCCAAGTTCCTTCTCCTTCTCTAAATCCATGAGATCTGTTTGGATAAGGCATAAATTGAAATTGTTTATTGTGTTTTATCAATTCATTGAGCAACAGTTCAGCATTTTGATAATGAACATTATCATCTCCGGTTCCGTGAATATAAAGTAAATTTCCTTCTAAATTTTTAGCGTAAGTAATGGGAGAGCCAGACATAAAATCTTCCATATTTTCCTGAGGTAAGCCCATATAACGTTCTTGATAGATGTTATCATAAGTTAACTGATTTGCCACTGCAGAAAGTGAAATTCCCGTTTTGTAAATTTCAGGATATCGAAACATTAAATTCAATGTAGCAGATCCACCTCCACTATGGCCCCAAACTGCTATTCGTTCAGGATCTACAAAATCCCATTTCAAAATTTCTTTAGCCGCCATAGCCTGATCATTAATATTAACCACACCAATTTTTCTGTAAATTGATTTTCTCCATACCCTTCCTTTTGGAGCAGGTGTACCTCTGTTATCTAATGAAATATAGATGTAGCCATCGTCTGCCATATCTCCACTATATAATCTATTATTACTAACACCATATCTGTCATTTACAGTAGTGCCAGCAGGTTCAGAATAAAGATAAAACACCACAGGATACTTTTTATTTGGATCGAAATTTGTCGGCTTCACCATCCATCCGTCCATTTCAATATTATCTACCGTTGTTATAGTAAAGAACTCTGTGGTAGGTTTTTCTTCTATTTTTTTAAGATTAAGAACAATGCTTTCTTCTTCGCTTAAAGCTTTGTGATTGGCGACGCTAATAAATTCTTTAGTGCTTGGAGTATAGTGGTTTGAGAAACTATGCTCAGCATAACTGCCATTCGAAGAAAATGAATAATCATGACTTCCTTTTAAGCTTTCAGGGCTTAACAATTGGTTTTCCCCTTTTCCGTTTAGTTTAGATTTATACAAATACTTTTGCGTGGCATTATCCGGAGAAGCCATATAGTAAACATAACCATCTTTCGAATTGATGTGTTTTAAATCAATAACATCAAATTCACCTTTTGTAATAAGAATCTCTGGTTTTCCTTCGAGGGATATCTGGTATAAGTGCCTCCATCCATCTTTTTCAGACGCCCAAAGAATACTATTTGTTTCCTTTAAAAAGCTAAAATCATTTATATAATCAATTTTATACTTGCTTCCTATTCGAAATATATCCACCCAGGCTTCGTCAGATTCTTCCTGTATCATTTTTGTACTTCCTTTTAAAGCATCTGCAATGTATAATTTGCTTTTATTTTGTTTTCTGTTTAGTTGCTGTATTAACAGTTTATTGCTTGATGGAACAAACTCCATTCTAACCAAGTAATTTTGCGACGGATCACCAGGAACATCTATCCAAGTTGTTTTGGCATCAGAAAGATTTATAACACCAACCTTGCATGCAGAAGGTGTTTCGCCAACTTTAGGGTATTCTAAAGGAACTAATTGCGAATAAATGGAATCTGTATTGTTAATCATATAAAATTTCTTGATAGCGCTTGCATCGATCTGCCAATAGGCAATAGATTTACTATCAGGGCTCCATCGAAAACCATCTCTACAAGCAAATTCTTCTTCATAGGCCCAATCAAAAGTTCCATTTATTAATGAAACTGTGCCATCTGTAGTTAAGGCTTGAATCTTAGCACTGGCATAATCTTCACTATAAATATTATTCCCTGAAACATACCCTATCGTATTCCCATTTGGTGAGAATTTTGCAAACATAAGAGACGAAGGCGGCAGGGTTTTGCCAATTTGGCGCAACGTATTTGTTTTAAAATTAAAGACCCAATAATCTCCTTTGGTATTTAGTCTCCAAACTTTTTTAGTATTGGTAAATAATAGCACTTTTTCCTGGTCTAATGAGAATGAAAAATGAGCTACCTCAATGGGTTCCGACGCTCCTACCGGTGTAAGTTGCTCTTTTGAAATGACTGTTTTTACACCCTGATTAGGAAGGGTATACGTAACAAGTTGGTTTTGTTCCAATTTAAAATAAGAATCCCCATCGTTGGTCCAGTTTATTTGTGCTTCTAAGTTAAAATTAAGAGAGAAAAAACAAATAAACGCGAGAAGTTTGAAGGAATTTAAGGATAAGGTTTTTTTGAAATCTAGCATTTATTGAAGTTTATATTATTGTTCTAGCGTATACGAAAGGTACTAAAAAAGCGCAAACCAAATGATTTGCGCTAATCTTGTTATTTTCTATAAAGGTGTGTTCGAGCAATATAACTGCATGATTTTTTTCATTGCGGTTTCCTACTCTTAATTTCGTTGTGTTGAAAATTGACGCTATTGCTTATAACCGCCAATGATCATTAGCAATCTATTAAATTCTCTTGTGTAATTCTTATTGAGATTTCTTTAGCCTCTTTGCCGCTTTTTTTTCTTTTGCTGTTTTAACAGGCTCCTTTTTAACGTTCTTTTTTGAATCTTTACCTTTTGACATGATCTTTTATTTTAAATGTTTATTAGTTTAAATATAAGCAAAAATCTATTGAGCTGTTGCTCTTGCTGTTTTATAGTTGTGATTTCACAAATCATCGCAGACTGCTCATTAAGGATTTGTAGACCATAAAGAGGCGCTTGTAAGCATCGCCCTTCTTGATAGTTTTAATCCAGCCACTATTAATTCTGCAAAATCCTCAGGCTGTAAAACGCTATCTTCAGAATCTCTTTTTGCAATACCCAGATCAATTGACATGTCAGACGCAATAGTACTTGGTGTTAAGGTACACACTCTAATATTATGCTTACGAACTTCTTTCATCAATGATTGAGACATGCCAATAACGGCAAATTTTGACGCCGAATAGGCCGATGTGTTTGCATTTCCGTTTAATCCAGCTGTAGAAGAAACATTAATAATGTCACCTTCATTGTTACTAATCAAATAGGGTAAAACTTCTTTAGTCACATAGTACATGCCCATAAGATTGGTCTGAATAATTTGACTCCATTGACTAACTTCCATATCATTCAAAGTGCCAAAAGCTGCAATGCCTGCGTTGTTGACTAAAATATCAACAGTGCCTAATGACTTTAAAATACGATCAATACCTATTTTGACATCCTCATAGTTACCTATATCAAATACTGAATAAACAGCCTTTATTCCAAAGGCCTCTAATTCTGAAACGGTCTCTTTTAAAACGGCTTCATTTCTACCTGTAATCGCTACGTCAATTCCTTCTTTCGCAAATGCAATAGCAGTAGCTTTTCCCAGCCCTCTGCCACCTCCGGTGATGATTGCTTTTTTATTTTTTAAATTTATCATATTCGTTTAATTATGTGTATTTATATTTGGTTTAATCATGTCAGTTTATTTGTAATGAGCTTGATTAAAAGCCTTGGCGTTGTCATTGTTACGAATCGTTTACTTTATCTTTAAGTTACTCACTATTACCCCAAAGCCATCAGGGTCTTGAATCATAATTCCGTTGTCATTCCAAAAAGGGTTTCTTGACTTTATTTTTTCAATATTATTTGTCTCAATTTGCCCAACAATTTTATCGTATTCATCCCTTTCAGTAGGATAAAAAACCAAAACATCCTCGATATCAAATTTATGTTCAGCTTTGATGTTAGAAGCTGTAAACTCCAGATGCCAATTGTGGCCCTCCTTGCCAATAAAGACTCCATTATAATTATTGTGGTTTTCAAAAGAAAACAGAACTTTCAAGCCGATAATATTTGTATAAAATTCTTCAATAAGCTTTAAGTTGTCAGTATGTCGTGCATTTCTAAACTCCATTTATACTCGTTTTTTTTTTATAAATAATCATCCTTTAATTAATGAAGACTAATCACTTTTGAAATTTTCCATTTGTCACCTTCCTTTTTCCAAACCATAATAAACTTACTCGGTTTAGACTTAGCTGTAGGCTCTTGATTGTTATAAAATTTATGGTATCCGATTTCAATCGCACCATAGCCCTTTATTGGATATACTTCGATGCTGTCTTCGATTAAGGTTCTTGTTACTTTTCCGCAAATATTTTTTTCGATTGACGTTAAGACTTCTTGTTTTGAAGTGGATAAACCCCCTTTGTCGTGAAAGAATTCAAGATCTTCAGAATAGAGTGAGGCTTGTTTTTCCATATCGCAATTATTATACGCATCAAAATACGTTTTATCCATGGCTACAATGTCATCGTAGACTTCTTTGTCAATAGCTACATACGCCGTTTCCAAAATATCCTTATAGGTTTCTTGTGCATACCCTATTGATGCTATGAGCATGAGTATTATGATAGAAACTGCTTTTATTTTTTTTACCTTCATTTGAAATCTCCGTTGTCTACATCCTTAATAAATTTTATCAATCCGGCAAAGTAAGTTTCCGCATCGTCAAATTGAGATAGATGGCTTCCGTTTGTAGTAACACTTCTTCCATTTTGAACCTCCGCAGCCATCCATTCCATATATTTTGGATCCATCGTGTCATATTGACCGCCAAGCATTAAGGTTGGTACTTTAATCTCCTTGAGTCTGTCAGACACATCCCAGTTTTTCAGAGAAGCATTACCTGTCATTCCAAATTCACTATGACCTTGCATAAAAACATAAATATTTGGATTGAGATGCTCAAAAAGTAAGTTTACTGATTTTGGCCATTTTTCTACAGGCATCCTCAAAATATGTTCTGTATAATAGTGATTCATTAAAAGTTCGCTATACCTCGGATTGTCAAAATCATTATTCGCCTCCATGTCCATAATTTCTTTTAGAACCTTAGGATCCATTTTCGGTCCTAAAACCTCATTGGCATATTTGGTGTATTCAGGAGCAGTTGCCATCATATTTGAAATAATAAGTCCTTTTAAATTATCCTGATATTTTAGAGCGTATTCCATAGCCAAAATGCCTCCCCAGGATTGGCCGAGAAGGTAAAAATTATCTTTATTGAGCTGCAATGCCTTTCGGACTTGTTCTACTTCTTCGACAAAATGTTCGGTGGTCCAAAGTGTGGAATCGTTGGGTTTGTCACTATAATAAGAATCGAGCTGATCGTAGTAAATGTATTCAATTTCTTCATTGAGCAGATAGCCGTCAAAATTTCCAAATTCCTCATGTGTTCCGCCAGGGCCTCCATGAAGCAGCAGTACCCGCATAGTAGGATTGTTACCCATACGTTTTGTGTAGACATTGAATTTACCCTTTGGTGTTTCGATAGGGATCATTTTAATGCCGCCCGTAAGCTGGTCATCGCTGTCTGAGTAATCTAAATAACTGCTCTTTTCAGTATTTGTGACGTTCTTTTTCTGATTTTCTGTGCAACTCATCATTATGAGCAGTATAATCAGTACAGGTGTGGTTAGATGTTTCATGATTCTCTGTTTTAGTTAATTTAAGTATTTACAAAACGATTCTTTATATCCGTGATTAGGCCATACCTTAATCAGTGTTCTTCAAAAGAACAACTTCCTCTTTACTAAACTTGAACTTCTTTATGTCTTCGTTCCATTCCCAGTATTTACGGCTTTCTTCAACTTCTCCAGATAGAGATTGAGCCACAGCAACTGTTAACAGAATTTTACTTTCTTTTTTTGAATCAATATACGTTCCGTTGCCTCCCCATTCCTTGTCTTCAGGCATAGCATGCACAAATCCATCTCGAATGTCAACCATAGCCCCACTGACGCAGCCAGAGCCGCAACCCCAGGTTATAATTACATAATAGGATGCAAAATTCACATCAAGTTCATTATACTTATCTGAGATAACAGTTCTATAGCGTTCAGCAATTGGGTTGCTCTTAAAATCTATTTCTGCCTTATCAGTATTTACAGAATTCAAAGGTGAGCTGCTTTCTGCTTCGGTATTCTTTTTAGCTCTTTCTTGGCAAGCCACTGCAGAGATTGCCAATAAAGTAATCAATACAATTTTTTTCATCACATCTTTAATTTCTACATTTTTTATCATAACCAACCTACTGTTTTTCTCCATTCATCATATTTCTGTTTACTTTTTTCAAAGTCTTTAGGTGGTTTTTGGTTCTCGCTTTTAACTTGTTCTCTCATAATTTGAGTCTGCGCTTCAAGAGTGTTAAGCCCTACAGATCTCCTTCGATCATTCACTTTAGTCAAATTATCAAAAAGTTTAGGGCTCAACTCTCCGTTTTGGTCCCAATCAAACTGAGTTGCATAAAGTTGTGGTTTTCCTTCAAAAACAGCTATTCGGTCTGAAAGATATGCCAAATTAATGGGGGCTACTTTATGCTGTTCCACTGCCTTTTCTAATAGCGTAACACATTTTTTCATGAAGCTGGGTTGTGCTATAGAATGTTGTATCACCAACCACGCTGCTTCACTGGCTTCTTTGCCTACTTTATCTGATGTTGGATATCCTACCCTATCAATTATTTCGTTTAATATCTTTGCATTATTGTTGTGCAAGGCTTCCATTTCTTTGTTATAACCTTCGCTGAGTTGCCCATTTTTGATAAGCCTGGCTCTCAGTTTTAAATCCGCATTTTTTAGCTCAATTATTTTTTCAGCAATGTTTTTAAGGTCCATTCTGATATAGGTGTTGATGCAATTTACCAAAAGAAATATCCATTAATTTGAGTTATTTCTTTTTTTTAATGAGTTCTGTATCTATTAATTTAAGAATCAATGCATTATTCTTTTTTACATTATTTAATTCAAACAAAGCTTCGTGCATAGATATGTAGCGTTCTCCTAAAAAATCTTCGAATAAAGGGTCTTGCAATAAAGATTGATAATTTGTTGGAAATCTACTTTTTCCTAGTTCTGGTACATGAACACTTTTATAATCTAGCTTTCTAACATGCTTCTCGATTACAGGTTGTGAAGCGATTACAGCCGCAACGCATCGTTCTTCTTCTTCTTTTGCATCAGCTACTACATCTTGCCACCCAAAGAGCAAATCAACCAATGAATCGCTTTTTACTAAATGAATTTCTCCAGATGAAATAGCAGACCTCAATGCTCCATTAATGGGGTTAAAGGTCCATCGATATGATGAATATTGTAGCCAGAACCGTAAAGAGTCACTTGCCATTTCTAATGAGTTCTCAGGATTTAATTCCAGTAATTTTTTAGTAGATCTTAAAACCAAGTTGTCATAGTAAATTACCTGATTCAACTGACTAAGATTCGAAGCGAATTGAATTCGAAGTGCTTTGAGTTGCATTTCTTTTTTTTCAAGATTCTTTCTGTTCCCAGTCCAATTATTGATCGATAAGGCAATCAAAATTCCAATTACCACAAGAACAATTTCTCCAATAGCATATCTTATATATTTTAACGGTTTGTTATCATCAGCCATTTTCTTTCGTGTCTTTCTAAAGAAGTTTATCATTGTTGAATTGATAGGTTTCTTTAAAGGTAAAACATTAAGTTGAGTTTTGAATAATGAAGTTAATGGATATAGCTATGGTTGTAAACTGGTTTTTTATTGGTTCCAGTTTTCCTTGTCAATTCGAAAAATATTAAAAGAATTTAATTTTTTTTCAAAAATCATTCCGTTTTTTAACGCTACTTTTTCAGAGCTTATATTATCGATATGAACCATAGAGATTAATGAATTGGTAAAATTGTTCTCAAAAGCGTAATTTTTACATTTGGTTGCAGATTCAGAAGCAAAGCCTTGATTCCAGAACTCTGGAAGAATAGCATAACCGATTTCTAATCTCTTGATATTTTCAATAGTTTGAATTAAGAGGCCACATTGGCCTACAAGTCGGTTTGTTTTTTTTTCAATGAGAACGTTCATACCTCCTAATTCATTTTCGTATCTATGAAAAACTTTGTCGAACCATAACTTGCATAATTCAGATTCTGATAGTTTTGGATCAAGACTTAAATATTTAGCAACATTATTTGCTTTAAATAAATCAATCCAAGAATCGAAGTCATCTGATTTGAGCAGTCTAAATTTCAATCTCTCGGTTTCTTGTCCTGTAAGTAGGTATTTCATTTTATTAACTTGTATACAGCGCGTTTGTAAGGTTCAGTTGTGAGAAAATCCGTGAGATTTCACAATTTAAGAATCCAAGATAGTAATAGTGTAAGGAATTTCCGATATAAAATTTAGGAGCAATGAACTACGCTCCTTTCACTGTACCGCCTTATTTCCGACCAACTTCTTTTGCCCAATCACCTCTATAAACTATTTTCTGGTCGTGAATTTTAAAAATAAACTTACCATACTGAACTGAAATTCCTGCAGAAGCATTAACTATCCAACAATTATCAGGGATGTCAAAGGAATTTTCAGAAGTAATAGTCTTTTTATCCAGTTGGTCAATAATAGAAACTGATGCATGTGGTCCTATTGCCCAGCCAAGGTGTGTGTTATAACTTACTTTCAAATCTCCAACCAATTTAAAATTTTCATTGGTCTCTATTTTAGTTTTGATCTTCGCTATTTTTCCTTCATTTAAATCTTTTCCAGGCGTCACTTCAATGGTTAATACAGGTAATTCGAAAGCTGTTTTTGAGGCCAGTATATTGATAGATTCGTTTTTAATGATTTGATCATCTTTATCGTAAAATTCGAAAGCAAGTTCCATATCTTCTATGCCAACCGGGTCAATTGTCAATTGGTCGGCAAAATATCCTTCCTTTGTTATATTTTTTGAATAGATAATTTTATCACGATATCTTACAACAACTTTTTTTACATCCTTATCATTATATAGCTCTATAGGTAGTATCGTATTGGTGTGCATCGATTTGTTTTTTGGGCTTATAATCAACCCTTTCATATAATCTCGCATTGCAAACCAAACCGGACGAGGAGAACCGTATTTGTCGTTCAAATCACTATAGCCCCAGAAACCAAACCATTCCTCTGGTTGCTCTAAACTATGATCACTTTTTTCGCCACCTTTCCACCAGCCATCGGCATAATAAAACGGGCACATACCTACGGCGCCGGCATCAATAAGGTCTCGGTAATTCGAGATAAGCCCGTCGCTTTGTTGTTTAAGCGTATTTGAACCATAGCGGCCATTTCCGCCACTAGGTGAAACTGAATACCCAAATTCAGTAGTTATAAAAGGTTTGTCCAGTCCGTTTAATTCACTCAAGCCCTTGATATAATCTTTAAAACCCATGGTAGCAGTCTGACCCTCGTTATGGTCATAACAATTGTAAGCATACACGTCAAATATACTTTCATCCATATAATCGCTAATCATAGCATTGGCTGAAAGCGTTACCGGAATTCCAGGGTGCCCGTCATGGATTATATTTATCAGAGTTTCCATCAGATCAACAAACGCCTTACCTGTAACACTATGGATATGATCGGTTTGAGGTTCATTGATAACCAGATAAGTAATAATACAATCATATTTTTTTGCATAATTCAAAACTCTTTTCAGCTCTATCTCGCTTTCTTTTATAAACTGAGGGTCTCCATAATCTTCGTCAGGTTTAATGTCAATACCCATGATAAGTTTTAAACCCGATTCCTGAACAAGTTTCAATTGAGCTTCAGAATACTGACTCCAGGTTCTAATAGTATTGTAACCACCTTTTTTAATGTTTTCCAGATCAAATTTCATTAATTCAAGGTCATCTTTCTTTGCATCTTCATAAGGATGTTGTCCAGGACGAGCGCCTATTTCATATCCGATTGCTTTAATGAAGAACTTTTGTCCATTAAGATGATACCAATTGTCTTTTAGTTCTATTTTCGTTTTCGATTGTGAATATCCGAAGAAAACTAAAACGTGAAATAGAATGATTGTTAATGCTAAATTTCGTTTCATATACTTTTTTTTAGGGTGGTACATTAGGGTTGGGTATAAGCAGTCGTTTTAATTCCGTTTATAGAGTGTTGTGGTTTGTTTAGGACCATCCTCTTTAAGTTCTTGATAGAAAAACTTTCTAATACCAATAAAAACAAAAACCATGACTGTATAAACTAAAAAGAAAGGTAGAATAAAGGCTTTTAAGCCTAATACAAGCATCACTGCAATAATGAGCAATTGGAAACCCAGACCAAAGGTAGAAACACATGTCATCAACCAATTTGGCATTACTTGGCCTTTATCTGCATTCCTATCAAGGGCATAAATGATCTTGTCAAAAGGGCCATAAAACAGTTTATACAACCCAAAAAGGATATTCACATGCTTTTGTTTTTCTCCTTCTAAGGCAATTGGTGTTTTGTCTTCGAACACACGACTAGTCGTATCGCCATCAAATTTATTTCTTAAAATAACATAGTAGTAATTGTAAAGGGTGCCTTGTAGTTGCAAGCCGAAGAATGCTAAAAGGCATATCCAAATACTTGTATCGGTAATATACCATATGGAAATAAAAATTGAAGCATTTAATAAAATGTCTGCTACAGAATCTAAATAACGCCCAGTATAAGATGGTTTTTGTTTTACACGAGCCAATTCACCATCTGCAGCGTCTAAAATAGACTTAAAAATCAAAAAGAATGCAGCCAGCCAATAATGACCATGAACAATAAAATAAATAGCAACGAGGCCAGATATTATAAATCCAATTGTAACGTGAACAGGAGTGAAAGAAGTATTCTTAAGTGAGTTCGCAATAACCTTAGCTATTGGTCTTCCATAATCCGAAAGATCAACAAATTTATGCTCTTTTGGTAATTTGGACATGTAATATAATAGTAAATCGTAAAGCGGAATATACCTAATTAGAATGCTACAAAGGTACAATTAATTCATAATCTATGAATTGCGAATGGAAAGTAATTATGTCGAAATATCATTTAATCTTTAAAAATGATAGGATGACATTTTTCAACAAAATTTCTGACATCCCTTTCAGAAATAGCATAGGGAAAAGACATGATTAGGAATTCTAAAGCCGAAAAACCTTCATGTACAGGTTGAATTTCATAAAAATGCGGATTTAAATAAAAACCCAATCTCTTGTAAAATTCAATCCTGCGCTTTCTTATACTTGAATCTGGCAGCTCTACTTCTAGTATGATTGGCTTCTGACTTCTTATTAAAAAATCTTCTATAATAAGTTTTCCAAAGCCCTTGTTTCTTATGCTTTCAGCTGTGGCAAAATATTCTATAAATATCAATTTATCAAACTCCCACCATAATAAAAAACCAATAAATTTTCCGTCTTCAATTATGACATCAAAATGATAGTTTGAATTCTTAAATACATTTACCTGAGCATCTATTAACCTCCTCTCCTCAAGAGGAAATGCGTTTTCATATAAGTCCCATGCTTCAGTAAAATACTTGTCTAAAGTATTTTTTATCCTAATATAATCCATTCTAAAATTTAATAAAAAATAGCAAAATTCAGTTAACAATGTTTTGTGAAACTGTTATTTTACAAATTCCGGCCATCTTTTTAAATACGCTACAAAGTTTTTTCCTAAGCCTTCTTTTTTAAGATGCGCTTCTGAAACCGGAATTGCAATTGGACTAAAATCAGGATTTTCTATAACCAGTTTTGGAAAATCGTGGTGTAATATTGCTGAAGTTCCGATTGACACAAAATCTACTCCAGCATCCAAGATATTTTGCACATCAACAGCGTTACTTATTTTTCCGGCAACGGTCCACTTCACCTTTTTAAAATCTAGATTACTAAAGTGTTCTAATAAAGTCATATTTTGATATTTCTCTTCGTTCGGAATTTTAAAGCTATCCCATAAGGATATGTCCAAAAAGTCAATATTTCCTGCATTAATTAAGCGCTGACAAACCGATCTCACCTCTTCAATATCCATTCCAAATCTTTCGGGAGACAATCGAACTCCAAGTAAAAATTCCTCACCACATTTTTCTCTAATTCCATCAACTATTTCAAATAGCAGTCGAGACCTGTTTACTAATGAACCTCCATAATGATCTGTTCTTTTATTTATTTCTGAGCTTAAAAATTGAGTTAAAATATAACCGTGAGCACCATGAACTTCAACACCATTATAACCACATTTTTTCGCGCGAATAGCTGCTGTAATAAAATCTTCTCTAAGCTGCACAACTTCTTCTAAGGTAAGACCACGTGCATTGGTTTTCTCATTATCAGAAGGGCAAACTGGCTTTTCATTTATCAATTCAGACGGACTGCGCATTCCTGCATGGTGTAACTGAATAACCGCCAAACTTCCCTGATCTTTAATATTGTTTGTTAATTTTATATGCCCATCAATTAAGCGATCACTAAAAATACCTAATTGACCAGCGAATCCCTTTCCAATTTCCTGAACATGAGAGGCACAAGTCATTACCAAACCAAACCCGCCCTCTGCTCTCATAGTGAGCCATTTTAGTTCATCATTAGAAAGTTGACCGTTGTCATGGCTCTGTTGATTCGTTAATGGAGCCAACATAAACCTGTTTTTCATCATCGCCCCACAATCGAAAGTTATTTTTGAATTTGCATTGGTCATCGTTAAATATTAAAAAGGTTTAATTGGAAATTTAAGATGTGATTTTTAATGATTTGAAAATAAGGATTTTTGGACTAATAGATAAAAGTTTTAATACAAAACAAATTGATTTATTTTTCATCAATTTATTTAGTGTAGTCCACTTTATCAAATTGCTTAAACAGCTTGCGTGAAAAGTAGCCTGCAACAACTACTTAATCAGCAATACTTTGTCCAAATGTCAACAGATTATTATCCGGGTCGAGTATAGAAAATTCTTTTTGTCCCCAAGATTTAATTTCAAGTGGTCCGTTAGGGTGTATTCGTGTTTTCTTATCTAATAATGATTGGTAAAAATCGTCAATATTATCCGTTCGAATATAAACCTGTCCGTAGTTTTCCTTAGGGTCAAGCTCTTTATATTCAAAGAAATGAATTTGAATTCTATCTTTTTCTATCATCAAATAGCCATCATAGTCGGTACTTCCTAATTGATTGAAACCCAACTTTTTTATGTAAAATTCTCTCGTAACCTTTTTGTCACGCATTGGTAATTTCGGATTGATGTCTGTTAGCATAATGCCACTTTTAGTTTTGTAAAATGATTCTTTTGATAAAGGTTTAATTTTGCTTTCATATTGTGAATATACGCCTTCTCGTCTTCAACAAAATATAGCTGACGTATCAAACTGTTCTTATTCTTCTAAAGAATTTTTCTTCATATATAAACATCTCATCTGAGGAAGCAGCGCTATGATCATAATTAAAACAGCATAAAATACAAGAGCGAGAAAAAGAAATCAACTATTTGCTCGGGGCAGCCACTAATTCATTCTCCTCTTCAATTTTAAGAATTCTATGGTCCACCACGAATGTTGCAAAAGGCAATAAAGATGCTGCCAGACAGATCAGTGTTTTTATGAGTGGCCATTTCTTTTTCACGGCATAATAGATCACCCAAATACTATATAAGATGAACAACAAACCGTGAATACTTCCTACGATCTTATTCGGCAGGCCCATCTCAAATTTGTATTTAAGTATTACGGTTGGGAGTAATAAAAGATATGAGATTCCTTCTAATATAGCAAGAATACGTAACTGACCAAGAACAGTGTTTAATTTCATTTTATTTGAGTATGTGTTGTGAATTGAAGCTATTGCTCGCAACGGTTGCTGCAGGTAGTTTATTGATTTTTTATTTTATCTATTCAATCATTGGGAGCATATTTCTCATCCTTCGTGATTTCCATTTTTCCTTCTAAATACCACTCTCCTTTATATCTCACTGCACCGAAATAAAAGTGATTATAATCTGAGTTGCTCAATTTTGTATGAATAAAAAAGGGAATATATTCCTCCTCTTTTGATGAATCCTTATATAAAATTATAAAATTCAAATTACTCCAATCTATTTTATTGACTTCATTCAGGTTTACAATTTCCCAAAAGTTTTTTTCGTATCGAGGGATAATCATATTATCATATGCACTGTCATATTGGGCCATTAATGAATCTCGCTCTTCTATATCAATATTTTCCAAATCAATACTTTCCTTCAATTTCAAAACTTCATTCTTAGGCAACAAAAGAGCTTTATAACTGTCTAAGTTATTGCTTAAAATACTTTGTACGAGTGAGTTTCCTAATTCTTCTTTGCTCTTGCTTTGACCGTAGATATCACTATTGATTAAAAATAAAGATAATATGATGCTTAGAAGAAGCGTTTTTCTGTATCCCATAATGTTCTTAATTATTAAGTAGCATTTTAATCTAGTTGGCCACAATGGTTTGTTCATGTTTGGTTGTATGGCTTTAGCTGCGAAAATACTAAAAGAAAACAAAACAGAGGAAAATCTGTAGGTTTTTCAATCTAGACCTTTATTTAAACGCTGTTAGCCTCAGTTATTCTTTCCAAAAAGGCATAATGACTGATTCTCTAAAAAACAAACTGTCTTTGCCCTTATTGCTTTCGAGGACTTTTACATTTATTTTAATTGCGTGTTCTCCGCGAGGCAGATATCCTACATCCAGAACAGTCAGTAATCCAAGATTTTTGCGAGTAGGGTGCTCATGGAACCGATATTTAAGATCGTTTATTAGTGAATCATTAACATAAATTTTAAATCGTTGGGCGTGGCAATCTAAAGCCAAATCTGCATTCATGTTGTCTCGTAACGGATCATTATTGCCAAAGAAAAAGATACCTGTTTTAGCTGGTTTTAAGTCAGGGCAAATAGCCTCAATAACTTGATCATCATTACGGGCCACATAAGGTAAGAAAAGCTGAACAAAGCCGTTTTTGATAAACTTCGAAGAAATACTTGCTGAATAAGAAGACCTGCCTTCTGACGTATCATCATAAAAATCGTTGCTTATCGATTGTAAGGTTCTATTTCTCGGTAGAAAAGCATATGTATTAACGTTTAATGAAGCAATTAAAGTAAAAACGATCAGGTAAGGAATTAAAAATAAAACAATATTACGGCCGTATTTATTGTCCAACAAATTATAATATATCGGACGATAGATAAAAGACAAAGTAATAACGCTAAAAAAGCGATAAATAGGATAATAGACTCTCGCAATTCCTTTTTGTCTTTTTATCCAACCAAGGGTAATAAAATCAAGGAAATAAATAAAACCTCCAAGCAGATATAATAATAAAAAAGGTACGATTACCAAGACCCACAGATCTCCAAATGTCGTGCTTATCCCTTCCATAGCCATTGCCATTATAAAGATTCCAACAACATAAAGACCTCCCGAAATTAGAATAAAAATGATAAGAAAAGTAAAACCAAATACAGCGCTGCACAATTTTTCCAGTTGCTGGATATATAAATCGAAACTCACAATCTTGCTTCTAAGAAAACGGTCAAATTTAGGACTGATATTTAGCTTGTTAAAATCAATATCACCCGACACATAGCGTAATCCTATAGTGCTGATCCACAGCCCACGTAACAGAACATGTAGTATAAGATTGATAATCAAAACATACCACGCGCCCAAAATCACTTGATAAGGTATATACAGTAATGCATAATAAGCACTTCCTGATAACAATAGGTTAATTTGATTATCCAGGTTACGCACTGGATCATATGATTCAGCCAGTAAAAAAATAGCAAAACCAGAAATCAATAGTTCAAGTTGCCAGCTTTCTTGTTGAAGTATCTCCAACCATTTAGTGAACGAATTTTTCTTGTTCTTTTCCATTTGATTTTTTATACTAGTACTTCTAATTTACCAAACCTACTTTATTTTTTAATTGCACTAGTTGAAAACAATGACATCTCAACAGTAGAAAGTTGGTTCCTTTTTTGAAAGGTATTACAATTAATTAACTCGAATATAGAGTGATGAAATTCAATGACTTATATGTTATCGCAGGAGTAGAATTTATATACTTTCCTTTAAAGAAATATTTGAACCCACTCCTGAATTTGCAAACGGTTATCTTTACTTATTTTCTTTAAAATTCTTAACCAGAAAGAAAACAGACATTAGAAAGGTTAAAATATATACAATAGCCAAGGCTGGTTTTTCGAATTTAAAATTTTCAAAGTCGAATTCCTTATAAATACCCATTCCTAAAACGATTACTATTATTACGAATGGAAACAAGTTTCCTTTTTTATTGCTCATAAGTTTTATGGTTTAATTATTATGTCTATTACTATCCTAATTGTAATTGCTTCTATTGTAAAAGTAAGCATACCAAAACCAAAGCAAAAATGTTTTACTACAATTTAGCCTGTTATCCTTAAGTATAGTTAATAGAACAGTTGTCAATGCATACAACTAACTTACTAAAAATGGATCGAACAATAGGTACACACGTAAGTTGTTCCGAACAAATGCAAACTGAGCCATTAAGACAACACGATATTGAGTTTATATTTTTTTTATTACGCTCATTTTTTGCTCATAGGGTAAATTGCTTTATATTAGGTAAATACAACAAAGCAAACATATAATGACAAGAATTGAACATGCAAATATCACCGTACCGGATATTGATGCCGCGATTAGTTTTCTCAAAATCGTAGCCCCTGACTTTGAGGTGCGAAAAGATGAAAAGCCATCAAATAGTTATCGCTGGGCACATATCGGAAATGAAGATTATTATTTTGCTTTGCAAGAACCACACCTAGATGCAGATCCAAAGAAACGGCTTCAACCTTATAAGAATTATGGCATAAATCATATGGCTTTAGTTGTGTCTAAGCTCCAAGAAATTGAAGAGACACTGCTTGATCATGGCTACCGAAGAGGTATTGATACACCAATAGAAAAACATAGAAAACGGGCGTATTTTCTTGATAATGCAGATTTCGAGTGGGAGCTAGTAGAATACCTTTCTGAGAAACCAAGTGAAAAGTATTTATACGAGTAAATTTGATTTTCGCTGTATTAATAATTGAAGTTCTTTCTTATACCTTGTTAGCTACAGATTTATATTTGGATAAGTGTTCTGCAATAGCTGTTTCCACTTCAAGATAATTTGTTTGAATTAGCCAATGACCTGCATTTAATTCCAGAAAAGTATAATCTCCTTTCATATACCTATGATTATATTCAGCTGCTTTTGCACCAACTGCTAAATCATTTTTTCCCCAAATGAATAAAGTAGGTGTTGAAACATTTCCAATGGGCTTCCTTTTTCCTTTTCCAAAATTTGCTCTGTAATAATTTAAGGCAGCTGTTAAGGATTGTTTTCTTTTGAAAACAGAAAGATAATTTTTCAATTCTTCAGGTGAACTATGTTTCCATAATCTTCTGAATTTTTCAAAATCATTCTTCCGCAACATGATTTCAGGAATAATTGGAATTAAAAACCAGCCGATGTAACGACTCTTCTTTTTTTGTTCCTTATCAGTTTTAATAGCTTTTCCAAAGGCTCTTGAATGAGGGATTGATAAAGCAGTCCAGCTAATAATCCTGTCTGGATTATTATAGACAATATTCCAACCAATTCCAGCTCCCCAATCGTGGGCAACAAGGTGGAATTTATCAACATTGACTGCGTCTGCAATATTTAGAATATCTGCACTTAAATTCTCTATCGTGTAGTTCTTCACTCCTTTTGGACAAGCATTCTTGCTATAGCCACGCATATTTGGAGCAATACAATAAAATCCGAGAGAAGCTATTTTTTCCATTATTTTTGACCACATGAAGGAGGTTTCAGGAAATCCGTGAAGAAAAATTACCGCTTCATTTTTTTCTTCACCTGTTACGATGCAGTCAAATTCTAAATTCCCAACTTTAATTTGCTTTATCTGTTGCATTTTGTAATTGTATCTAACGGTTTGAATAAAAGTCAGCTTTATGGTGTTTATTCATTTTTATAAACCGGTTTTTATTCGGTTTCACCTATTGATCTGGTTCCTTTTCCAACTTTTTTTGTTAATTCATCGCCAAGTTCAGCTCTTATTTTATTTCCAAGTAATTGGATTTTCTCTACAATTTCGGGGTTTTCAGCAGCTACATCTGTTGTTTCACTAATGTCTTTTGATAAATCATAAAGTTCTATTTTGTCAATTGTATTGTATTCATATTCAACTGGAAGACCATTTTCACCTCCTTTTCGTCCATTCAATGTTCTGTATCTGTGTGGGAAATACAACTTCCATTTACCATATCTTATACCCTGTAGTTCATTCACATGATAATAAAAGTAGTATGCTTCATGTGGGGATTGATTAGAATTACCAGTCCAAATATCCCATACACTTTTGCCATCAATTTTATTATCTGGTAACTTTGCACCTGTTATTTCGGCGATGGTTGGAAGGATGTCTATTGCCATCATTGGCACATCTATAACTCTTTTTGATTTAATTTTTTTAGGATATCTAATAATGCAAGGCTCTCTTTGTCCTCCTTCTAAAGCAGTTCCTTTTCCTTCTCTTAAAGGGTATGCGCTTCCGGCATGATCACCATAGCTTAGCCAAGGGCCATTATCTGAGGTAAAAATAACGATCGTATTATCATCCAGATTATTTTCTTTTAATGCAGCTAATACCTGCCCTACAGACCAATCAATCTCCATAATAACATCACCATACAACCCTCGATTTGATTTTCCCTTGAATTTATCTGAAACATATAATGGGACATGAGGTTGTGGATGCGCTATATATAAGAAAAAAGGAACATTCTTGTTTTTTTTAATAAATTCGACACTTCTTTCTGTAATTTGTGTGGTTAGTGAAGATTGATTCGTTAAGGTATCAATAATTCTTTCATTTTCAAATAATGGAAGCGGACCAAAATCAAATATGGGTCCTTGTTGAGGGTGTAAAGGCCACATATCATTTGAATAAGGAATACCGAAATATTCATCAAATCCCTGATTGTTAGGCATGAAGTCAGGGTGATCTCCTAAATGCCATTTCCCGAAAATCCCAGTTTTATAATTGATTTCTTTTAACATTTCTGCAATGGTAGTCTCAGATAAACTCAAGCCTTGATAACTGTTCGGCGTAAATGCTCCATGTATTCCTAAACGATTTGGATAACAGCCTGTAAGAAGTCCTGCTCTAGATGCTGAACAAACTGCTTGAGCTGCATAGAAATCAGTAAGTTTTATACCTTCTTGAGCCATTTTGTCCAAATTTGGTGTTTCTATATCAGGAGAACCATAGCAGCCAATGTCCTGATAACCTTGATCATCGGTAAAAATGATAACTACATTAGGCTTTTCATCTTTTACAGACTCAGATTTTTTATTTGTACACGAGATGATAGTAATTAATAATACTAGAAGTTGTGCGGTGTTTTTAATCATATTATTTGCATGTACTGAACAACGTTTGGTATTTGGTGCCTTTCAATGCGCTATATACCCTGTTGTATGCAGTTTTTGCCAGCATTAGTAGCCAGCTAGTTTAATTATTTCATTCGGCATCAGTTTGCTTAACTCTAAAATACTTTTTCCTGAATTTTTCATTGCTTGTCTCACCAAAAAATTTCCGGTTCGATATCCTATATATGTTCTTCCATCAGGATGCTCACCCATTACCCACTGAGCATAATCTGCATCCAGAGGAAGTGCCAATATCTCTTTCACCCAACTATCAGCCTCTTTAGGGTAGGAGTTTACATCATTTATGTTTCCTGTATATATTTCTGTAAACGCAACTGCCAAACCTTCATTAACCATTGCATTAGGGATTCCATAACTAAATTTGTTGTCTTGAATCGCCCAGCCACGTGACAAATGATGGAATTCGTGAAAAATTGTGGTTTTAATTCCTTGATATACCGAATCAATTACGCCTTCCTGATAATTATTTGATATTTGAACTAGCACCAGAGGCGGATGATTAGTTTCTGTTCTTCCCGTTACGCCATTCACAATATCAAGATTCCAATCTACATTTTCAACAATAACTTTTATACTATCCGGTAGATTCGGTAAAAGATTGCGAACCTCCTCTTCTGAATTGCTTATCACTTCACGGATGAAAATTTTTTGTGATTCCGTAAATTTGAGCGAGTCTTCTTGAAAGACAACATCTACTTTCGCTATTGGGGATTTCTTCGTATTAGAATTGCAGGAAATAATACATATTACCGCGATAACTAAAATAAGGCTTCTAAGTATATTCATTTTATTTTTTAATATGAAGACGACACAAAAGTTTTAATGTTACAACAGTTGCTCTTTGCGCTTTAATTCAACACAATAAGTTCGTATGTTTTATTGCATTGGCTAGAACTAAGTTAGTAAAAGAAAATGAGCCCTAGTAAAGTTTATATTCTTTTAGATTCATTTTTTTGATGCCTGGAAAAGGTTTGACTATGACTTATATTTTTTTATGACAACGTCTCATGCCTAATCCGTTTTAAATAGCTGACACTTTGTTAGAAAACGTTTTCATTATTTCATAAACCAAGATACTTATTTCAAAAATAAAAGCGGTTTGAGTAAGAACCCAAACCGCTAATGCTTTTGTAAAATGTTGAAAGCTGTTTTTATTTCAGTTCTTTCAATAAGGTTTCAGCCGCTAGTTTGCCCAATTCGTTAGAGGCTAAAGGGCTTGCACCCGTTATGAGTTTTCTGTCTAAACAAACAGTTTTGTCTGATTTTGTGTTTACAATATTGGCTCCCAGACTCTTCAGTTTTTCACTTAAGCCCCATGGCATATGACCAGGTAAGTAACCGATCATTGGAGTCTGCTTGTCAACTGAATCAGGAAACACAGCCATGTCATATCCTTTATATAGAAAATCCTGATTATTGAGCGTTGTTGCTAAAAATGAACCTGGCCCATGACAAAGGCTTACCGTAAACAAATCGTTTTGGTGAGCCCAATTTAATATTTTTCCTACATTTTCGTCCTGAGGTATTCCGAGCATAGAGCCGTGTCCTCCAGGCACAAAAACCGCTGCATAAGACGCCGTATCACCGAATGAGTTTTCAATAAAATCAGTTAGTTTTTTAGGATTTTCAAAACTTGATTTATGTTCATTATAAATAGCCCTTACATATTCATCCTTTTCAGGAAAAGCCCACATTTCAAACACCACTGGTTTTCCTGTAGGAGTGGCTATTTCGAAATCAAAACCAGCATTTTTCAAATGCAGCATGGGTACTAAAGCTTCTATGGGATGGTTTCCGGTAGAAAACAGTTTGCCATTCTGCATCTGCATGTTTTTTTGTTCGGTGAAAATCACCAATATTTTCGATTTATCCCCCTGGTATTTCGTGTATGAAATATTTTCAAAATCAGATGTGGCAACAGTTCCCAACTTTAAAGCTAATTTTGAGGGGCTATAAGAGCCGTCTGACTCTAACTTTGGAGCAATTCCTAATAATTTTTTAAGCATATCATTATCTTTTTAAAATGTTATCTATTGAAATGTATTTCTCGGTTTCGATATTTTGTTAGTTTAACTTATCTCAATGACAATTTTACCTTTTGCCCTGCCCGATGCAAGGTGCAAGAACGCTTCAATACTGTTAGCGAATGGATAAACTTTATCAATGACTGGCTTGATTTTATCATCTTCAATCATCGCTTTAATCTCCCCTAAATGCGCACCGTTCGGGTGCATAAAAACATATTTGTAAGCAGCTCCTTTCTCTTTCACTAACTTGGTTAGTTCTACAGGTAGTCTGTAATCGACCATTCCAAACATTTTTGCACTCGCTTCATCTAAAGGTCCTATAACGCTAACTACTATTCCACCTTTCTTAACCACTTCGAAGGCCTCAGCAGTATAGTTTTGTCCAAGTGTGTCAAACACGATATCCGCGTCTTTTACAATGGTTTTATAATCTTCGGTTTTGTAATCAATTACCCTGTCTGCTCCAAGTTCTTTAACCCAACTTACGTTAGTAGTACTTGTGGTGGTGTACACATAAGCTCCTTTAGCTTTGGCATACTGAATAGCGAAACTACCAACACCACCAGAGCCTGCATGAATCAAAACTCTGTCGTTTTCTTTTATCCCGGCATTCTCTAAGGATTGCAAAGCCGTTAGCCCGGCCAAAGGAATACTTGCCGCTTCTTGGAAAGAAATATTTCCGGGTTTCTTTGAAACTGCATCGCTGGTTACAGCAACATATTCTGCAATTGTCCCCATCTGTTCTTGTGGGACTCGAGAATATACCAAGTCTCCAATTTCAAAATCGGTTACTTCATTTCCTTTTTCAACTATAACTCCACTGACATCGTAAGCACTAGTGCTAGGCAACGGAATAGGAAGCAAACCTTGTAAGTTCCCCAGGATAATACTTTTATCGATCGGGTTAATCGCGGCAGCCTTAACTTCAATAAGTACATCTTTGGCTTGCACCACTGGTTTAGCTACTTCGTTGAAGGCTAAACTGTCTTTAAATTCACCGTATTTTAATATTTGTAAAGCTTTCATATTTGTATCTGTTATGCTGTTAGAATTATTTGATACAAAATTAAGGCGAAGGTTTCAAGTAGAAATTACCCTATGGTAAGAAATCTATTTTTTTACTTTTTCTACTCTAATGCGGCTCAAGCTTTGTTGGGTGATTCCTAAGTATGATGCAATGTGATAATTTCGAGTGTACTGTTCTATGTCTGGATATTGTTTTAGAAACAAATCATACCGCTCTGGAGCACTTAATTGTAATTGATTCAAAATTCGCTTATGTAAACTCACTACGTGACGTTCTAAATTATGTCTTTGATAAGATTCGAATTCTGGGAAACGGGCATGAATTCCATCCAGTTCTTTGGCGTTGAATTCAATAATGTTCGATTCGGTAAGACATTCTACAGTTAGCGTTGCGAGCTCATCAGTGTGAATAGCTATATAATCGCTAATCCACCAGTTTTTAATGGCAAATAGTAAGGTGTGTTCTCTTCCGTTTTTATCAATACAGTAAGATCTTAAGCAGCCTGATGTAACAAAGAATGTTCTCTTAACAACCTGCCCTTGGCGAATTAAGACTTCTCCTTTGGGAAGTGTTTTTACTTTTGAAATGGAATAAAGAAATTCTTCCGCTTCTGAACTTAATGCTAACCTGCTTTTTATTTTATTGATTAATTCTTCCAATTTATGATTTGAATTTAATTACTTCCAGCCCTTGTTATTGGCGGCACATCATTCATTATACTAATCAATTTCCAGCAAAGGGCGTTCCAAATATGCCAACTGCCAACTCTATCCAAATCAGTATTATGATAATTAAAATAGCTACTAAAAGAACCACTTTGAACTTAATATTCTTCATCGTTAAAAATTTAATTATGTACCGCGTTTTGTTAACGAAACCCAGTAAGTTTAAATCTACTGAATTTTGGATTAAACAATAAACTTAAAAAAAAGTCATCTCTTCTTGTTACAAAACCTAGCCTCTCAACTTTCAATAAATGAAATCAAGTTTGCTAAAAGTTGTTTTCTTCTTCTATCTAAAAAGGAACTACATATTGTACACACCACCATTGATATCGAGCGTAGCACCAGTAATAAATCCATCGTATTCCGAAGCCAGATATAAAACCGCTCGTGCTACGTCATCTGCATTACCAGCTCGTTGGATCGGAATGCCAGCCGTCGTTGCAGCCGCTGATTCTTTTGTTGTATGGGTATTGTGAAATGAGGTTCCAAGGATAAGACCAGGAGCAACAGCATTTACTCTTGTGCCCTGAGGGCCTAATTCGGCAGAGAGGGCTCGTGTAAACGTTAAAATAGCACCTTTACTAGTAGAATAAGCTAGCGAGCCTGGGTGCCCGCCTTTACGACCTGCAAGTGATGCCAAATTAACAATACTGCTGTTGTCATTTTTCGCTAGATAAGGAGCTGCAGCTCGCGTCACAAACATCATGGATGTGAGATTGATGTCCATTACCTTATGCCAGAACTCGGCCTCCATGTCATCCAGCATTTTACGTGCAACAAGTGAGCCTGCATTGTTGATCAGTATGTCCAATCCACCAAATGCTTCCAATGTTTTTTCGACTAATGCCTTCGCATCGGCTTCCTTTGTTAGATCACCACTTACAGCAATCGCTTTTTGCTTTTTACCAATTGCGTATTCCGTCAATTGGTTTGCAATATCAGCGCTAGAAAAATAGTGGATAGCAACATTAGCTCCGCTATCAATAAAGTGTTTGGTAATTGATTCTCCAATTCCTTGAGCGCCGGCAGTGATGAGAACGTTTTTTCCTGTTAATTTACTATTGTCTTTCATGTTATTATTAGATAAATAGAATTGTTCTTTAATGCTAACTAATGTCTCGGCTATCAGTAGTTGCTTGTCTCGAGCAACTAAAATAATAAAAGGAAACCTAACCTTAGCAAAATTAGCTAGATATTGCTTCGCAGTTCGCTGTATCCGTGTCTGCCTGCGCAGAACCGGTAATTTGGCATAAATTTTAGTAAAAACGATCTTTTTCCTACACGTTCGACAAGTAGGATTACCCTCTATTCTTTGTCGGCATTCGTTTTTCTATTCAAATACTTACCCGGTGCATTCCCGGTCATTTCTTCATTTAATAATACTGGAATGCCATTTACAAAGACATGTACTACGCCACTTGCATATAAATTCGGCTGCTCGAAAGTAGAATTATCAATAATTGTCTCCGGATTAAAAATGGTTATATCTGCGGGTAATCCATTTTGAATTCTTCCTCTGTTTTTGAAGCCAATTACATCAGCTGGTAAAGATGTCATTTTGCGCACTGCTTCTTCTAATGAAAGTAATTTTAGATCACGCGCATAATGTCCTAAGACTCTCGGAAATGTGCCTGTACTTCTTGGATGACCACCAGATTCAGTTGAATGCTTCACATACCTACCATCACTAACAATCATATTCCAAGGTTGCAATAAAAGAGCTTGTACATCATTCTCATTAATTCCTCCCAAAGTTATTGTTGTTGGTCCCTTACCGTTAATTATCAATTGACAAACCAAATCAAAACCACTCATTTTTCTTTCTTTCGCTATTTCTGAGAGATACTTGCCAACTAGTTCAGGATAATCTTCACTATTGGTAATTCTCATGCTTGAGTAGCCAGTAGCCTTTAACCAGGCGAAACCTTCATTTTCTCCATTTTCGCTAGTTTCCTTTATTTGAGATCTAATTAGCTTATCATTCAAAACTGGTTTCAATAAGCTTTTGGCATCATCTAGTTTGCCATTGTTCAAAAGATTCTCGAGGATTCGACTTTCTTTCATTGCAGAAGGAATTACAATAATGCCTTCCAAAACTTCTGTTTGAGCTCCATCATAGGGATATTGATCTGAAACAATTTCATAACCTTTCCCTCTATACTCTTCTACCATTTCTATTATTTCCGAGATGGCTCCTTCATTATGCAAACCCACCGCTTTGAGGTGACCTAATTTTCCTGTAATATTTGCTTTAGTAGAGATTTCTATGACTTCTCTATGTGATTTGACAAAAGCGTGTACTGGATTTCGAACATGAGAATCGTAAATGCCATTATATGGAGCAACTTCCCTGGCTAATGCAATAACCTCTTCAGTATCACTATAGCTTCCTGGTTCGTACATTAGACCTGTTGATAAGCCAACTGCTCCCATTTCCATTCCCTCTCTCACTAAAGCCTTCATTTCTTCTAATTCTTCATCCGTTGGTGGGCGCTTCTGGTCATTCTTCATCACTTCTTTACGAATCCCATTATGACCAACATAAAAAGCTGCATTTGTACCAATACCATTTTTATTAAAAGCATTAATCAACCGTTGTATAGTACTCGGAGAATGATAACCATCAGGCCCTCCAACTATGGTTGTGACACCTTGTTTAATATAAGTCTCATTTAATCTGTTCTTAGGATTGTTTATGCTCCAATCTGAATGATTGTGAATATCAAGAAATCCGGGAGCAACAACCAATCCGGTTGCATCGATAGTTATTAAAGCGTCAACTTTATCTCCTGGCTTTACCAATTCCATTTTACCATTTCGAATCAATACATCTCCTTTAATAGCTGGATTTCCAAGGCCATCAATAATAGTTCCGTTTTGAATCAAGTACTCAGCAGGTAGGTTTTGATTGCTCGAAAACAGAATTGCAAGGCCAATAATTAAGAAAAAATATGTTTTCATAGTTTAAATTTATTTGAGCCAATTGTTTCGGCTACGAGTAATTACTTGGTATTATTTAATCGTGTCAATTGCAAATCCCAAAAGTGTTGCTAGAAAATAAAAAGTCATCATACCTAGCAAATAGGCAGCTAATGCTTTTATATAATTCAATATTTTATTTTTATCAAAAAACTGTCCTATTGCCCAAGGAGTATATATAAACCCTATAATGCCACCAACTTGTAATATTTTCACCTTAGCAATACTTTCTATGATTCCAAATGTTGTATAAATCAACATTCCGATGCCCATTACAAAACATAATAAGATTATTATTTCAAAAAAATTATAATTTTGTTTTCTAAAGAAAAGTTTAATCCAAAGCGTGATGAAAATTGACATTAAAATATTTGCATAGCCATAGTTTCTTTGTATCCACTCATAAATATCTGTTACCGTTGAATCTCCAAAGCCACCGGCATTAACATAGCCATCTTCAAATTTCAAAAATTGTTGAGCAATGGTGTAAATCAATGAACAAACTATAACAAAAATGATAGGTTTTACAAGTCTGTTTCTATCGCTATGAATGAATTTGTGAATGTTTTCTCCAGGCCTTATAAGTAGCTCTTTTATGGTATAGAAAATCCCTTTATCAAAGTTAAATACACTTATTATTTCCGATAAAATATAACTTCCGTTAATTCTTTTTAATGTTTTGGGGTTTCCGCATTTAGAGCAAAAATCACCACTCAATTCAGCTCCACATCTTTTGCATTGTTCAAAATCAATGTCTTTTTCCATTTTTTATTTCTCGTTGGTTGGTCCTAGTAATGTATTGATTTTTAGATCTATCACAAACCCTATTTTAATTGTTTTAATCTGTCAATCGCATTTTGATTTTGAGCATTCAATTCCAATGATTTTTCAAAATTTTCGATCGCTTTACTTTTATTACCAATATGTAAATACCCTTCCGCTAAACTATCAAATAGATTTGCAGAGTTTGGATACAATTTTGTTGCCAACAAAAAGACATTTATTCCTTGTTCTGAAGTACTCGGGTTAAAAACAAGTTGCAGACCAAGTGTGTTTAGATTGCCTTCAGGGATTTTAAATGAAGGATGTTTTTTTACAATCGAATCATATAACTGAAAAAGGTTCTGATAGTTCTGGCTTGATGCTACATCATTAAAATCTTGAAAAGAGAATGCTACACTTTCTGCTTGTTTGGTTCTTTGGCTTATCAAACCATTTCTTACTCCATTATCAGATGGGTTATTTTCGACAAAACATAATGCGCTGACGTCATTTATTAGAAAGGCATTTAAAAAATTTAAAGTATAAGTGGAAACCCATTTGTAGGATTCCATTATTTCAGCATCACTTTTATCTTGTCTTTGATCTCTATCTCCGAATAGAATTCCTAAAGTACTAAAATAGGAATGTGTCAGGTGATGGAACTTCAATCTGTAAACTGTGCTATAAGAGATACTGTCATACAAATCAAATTTTGTATTAAGTTCAGCTTCTATATTGTCTTCTTCGAGAACATTATCAGGTATTTCTTTTTGAGACATATGAATGTATGGTACCTCCATTTTGTTTATATCGAAGAATGGTGATTTTTTTAATAGCGCATATTGATATCTTTCTGTACCATCAAGACTGACAATCGCCTTTATTCTTTCATTCTTATTTTGGGCAATCATGTTAGACAATCCACCAAAACTGAAACCCATAACTGCAATTTTATCATAGTTGGCCATCTCATATTTTCCAACTTCCTTTATCAAAAACGCTACATCACTAGCTTGATTCTCCATCTCTTTTGCATTGTTATTGCTGAACCAACGTGTTTCTGTACCCCGACTAGGGCTTGCTATAACAATATATCCATGACTTGCTAAATATTCACAAAGCGCAAAGTTCTCTATTGAAGAAGACTGGTAGCTGGGTGTGTAAATAATGACGGGGAACTTACCTTTGGCAAATTCTGTTTTAGGATAGGCATTTGCTATCTCTTTCAAATGATTTTGATTTGCAGGTGTATTCGCATAATAGAACCAATTCAATATTTGTTCATTAGGAAGGTTTTCCCATTCCTCTTCTTCTTTTAAGATTTCTAAATAATCTAAAACGTGTAGCTTTTCCTTGCCTTTTGTATCTTGAATTGAAGGATACCAAATGCTTACTGGAATTGGTCTTGCAATCGTTTGATTCGTATAATCGTAGATTCTACTGTAAGTTCTAGTACTATCAGATCTAATATAATGACGAAATCCAACTTTATGTTTTCCGTTCTCCAAGTCAATCTTGTTTAATGAAGTCTGTCCAATAATTAGATTGACTTGAAAAAACATGAGAAATATTAATACTGATAGTCGCTTCATTTTATAATTGTTATCGTTTATGTAGCCTGAAACATGAGTACTTGCGCATAGTTGGTTTTGCTTTAGATAATTTTGAAGTCCTCGTTTCAATTAGTGCAACATTCTTGTTTATGCCTAGTTGCCTGCTCAAGTAACGAATTTAGTAAACAATAGCTTAGCAAAGAAAATTCCGTGAGAATTTCCCAAATGAACAACACCAAAGCTATTAACCCGCGGCAGACAGGTCATAGCCCTTTGTTATTTTCAGGCTTACTTCTATCTCATTGAGATCAAGTGTGTACAACCAATATGTAAGTCCGAGCCTTGGTTCAATTTCTTTCTTCTTACCGCTAACAAAAACGCTATAGTTTTTATTTCCTTCAATCAGTAGTTCTTCCGGTTCTCCTTTTGGTCAGTTTTTTAAGAAAGAAACTATAATACTTATTAAAATAATTGCTGTACCCATTCTGAAATTCCATGATCCATATTCAAAAATATCAAAGTTATTCCTATTGAATCATAAATCCCATGAATCAAAACAAGTAGCAGCAAATTATTTCTATTTTTAATAAAGATCAATGAAATAATGAAAGACCATAAAAAAGCAGACACTGCTCCAATGAGACCTTGATAGACATGAGATACTCCAAAATAGAGTGACGTAATAATTGCTGAGACTAACCAAGCCTTATTGTTATTACCTAATAACTCAGCTAATGCTTTCATATAATAACCACGAAACAGGAATTCTTCTCCAAACGCTGCAAACAACCACATGATGAGCATTAAAACTATATAACCAACTAAATTTCCTCTGATATCTTCTATAGATGACAAATCATATTCACCCAGGAATGACTCAAGTACAGGGTCTATAAAAATGCCAAAAACAAAAAAAAGGACTAGCGATATTATTAAACTCTTTAAAACGGTTTTCCAAGTAATTTTCATCCCTATTCCGAATTTTGCCCAATTAAATTTGCTACCTCGCAAAATTAGGAATGCAACCCCAAGGCCAAAGAAAAAGACGAAATTGCGATCAATAAGCCCAAATATTGGTGCAATGAGCATTATCAAAACCACTGCATAGGGCTTGTTTAAATAATTGTATATTTTGGTTTTCATTTTTTATCAATTTGGTTATAATTTTTTCATTTTCCCATCAGCTGATATTCGGTAGTATTTACCTTCTTTTATCAGTAAACCTTCTGACTTTTTATTAGGCCAGTTTTTATTGTAATCTTTTGGATGTTTTACGTCAATGGCAAATACCTTTCCCTTGTATAATTTCTTAACTGACCATTGTAAGGTATGTCCAACCACAACGGCTTTAGCATTAAATTGATCAATTCCTTTCTCCACCTCTTCTTGAGATAAATCATCATTGAAATAACCTCTGTACCAGCAAATTCCATTCTTGTTAGAAAGAATTAATTGCGCAACCGATTCTTTAGGTTTAGGAAAGTAAGACTGATCATAATGGTCTCTATTGATTTGGTTGACTTGTTCGATTGTAATGTCATAATTTGCAATGTCGGGATGTATTCCGCCATGCGTAAAAAGATATCCATTAATAAGTTCCAGCGTGTTTTTAGACGCCATCCACTTTCCTATAAATGAATTCTTATTATATAGATCGTGATGTTGTTTCCCTAGTATCGATGCAACGCCATAATACTTATAGGAAGCGGACTTGAATTTTCCTTGCATATTGTACAATTCATGATTTCCTATAATAAAATGCACATGTCCGCCTTGCTTATTAGCTTCTTGCTCTAGCTTATAGATAAACCATAGAACTTGAGTTGTTGAAAAGCCTCTATCAACAAAATCACCGACCAAAACAAGATGTCCTTTACCAAAAATCCAATCTAAATTTTGGTCTATAACCATATTGGCGATCAGAAAATCGCGAAATGTTTTATAGCCACTTTCAATATCCGAAATGGCTAAAATGACCTCCTCATCATCATAAGTTGACTGTGGACTCTTTATATCCGATCGTATGTTGAAATCAAAGCCGGAACCATCAAGTGGAAAATAGCAGTTCGCGAATATTTCATCATTTGTATGATGTTCGGTTTTATCAAGATAAAAACCATCTGTCTTGTTGCCTCTTATATAATTAACATTTAAAGTACTATCCGTTTCATAAAACACATAAGGGCCTTCTCTTTCCAGGTTTATTGCTTGCGGATCTTCTCCATATTCAAAACTCCCATTTAGCGATATTACAACCGTGGCACCCACTAATAACAAGCTTATGATCGTTCCGAAAATATGCTTTAGATATCTTGCTATTCTTTTCTTCATTTCAGTTATGTTTGAATTAATTTCCAGCAAAACTAAAATCAACTTCGCCCTTCATAAAATAATAGTGACGAACACATCTTAACAAGGGATGCAAAAACAGTATCGATGTATCAAGTGATTTCATCCCACTTTGCACTACTTTGAATGCGTTTACTAGGTTGTTTGTCAACTTCTTTTGTTATGACGTTCAATCCTCTTAATTTAGCCCAATGGCATTCAACATAAATAAAAAGAAATGGTACGTAATTATTAGTTTTGCTGCAGCAATAGCACTTCTTCCAATACTAATAACTGCTTTTGACTTAATTAAAACAGATAAAGAATCTGTCGTTTTTTTAGAAGGGTATCCTGACTTATTCATCATATTTATCCTGTTATACTATATTCTCTTAATTGTTTTAGCCCTTTCATGGTTTATAAAACAAGTAATTTCCTTTTTCAGGTTAAAAAATGAAAGAGAAAAAACAGAATTACTTCATTTAAAAAGTCAGGTAAATCCGCATTTCTTTTTTAATACACTTAATAATTTATATGGCCTTGTTGGGACAGACGCGAAAAAAGCACAAGAATTAATTCTTAAGCTTTCAGATTTGATGCGATATAGCATTTATGAAGGTGAAAAAGAGGTCGTGTCACTAAAAACAGAAGTTGATTATTTAAACAACTATATTACGCTTCATAAAATGCGATATCACAAAGAAATTGATATTAAGTTTGAAGTTGAAATTGAAGATGAAGATGATTACAAAGTAATGCCTTTGCTATTTATAATTCTATTAGAAAATGCCTTTAAACATGGTGTGGAGAACTTGAGCAAAGATGCTTATGCCTATTTTAAAATTAATGCAACGGACAACAAGATTTTATTTGAAACAGAAAATAATTTTGACGTGGAGCAAACTAAAGGAGACAATGGAATTGGCTTGAAAAATTTAAAAAGAAGATTAGAATTGGTCTATCCAAAAAAACATAGTCTAACTTTTTCTACAAAAGAAAATGTGTACAAAGCACAATTAACACTGCAACTATGATTACATATTTAATTATTGATGACGAATATATAGCCCATGATATTATAAAAGGTTATTGTGATTTGTTGCCTAATATGCAGTTAATGAAAAATTGTTATGATGGTTTAGAAGCATTTGAGTATTTGAGTAAAAATGAAGTTGATCTGATTTTCTTAGACTTGAATATGCCAAAATTAAAGGGTTTCGATTTTTTAAAAACATTAAAGAATCCACCAAAAGTAATTGTGACTACTGCCTATCAGGAATATGCACTTGAAGGCTATGAGCTTAATGTTTCAGACTATTTATTAAAACCATTTGGTTTTGACCGTTTTTTAAAAGCAATTAATAAAACGTTCAGTTCACCTGCCACTAAACATGTCGTTCCATCTCAAAGCAATAAAATCTCTAAGCGTATTTTTCTAAGGAGCAATAAAAAATATACCCAAGTAGAAATTGATTCTATTTTATTTATTGAAGCGTCAGGAAATTATACTAAAGTGATCACAACACTTGAAACAATTACTATTCGAGAAAAAATATCAATCGTTTTAGAGTTGTTGCCAAAAGACGATTTTTTACAAGTTCATAAGTCATTTGCTGTTGCACCCAAACATATTAAAAGTATTGAAGGAAACAGAATATTAATTGCTGACCACATTGTTCCTGTTGGGAAAATATATAAAACAAATATTCTTCAATTATTGAAGTAGGGTGCTTGGGTTAATAATTGCTAAATCATTGCATATGAAGCGCATTGTGTAAAAAGACGCAGAATTTTCTGACCAGCCTACCTGACGCAATTTGCAGCGTAGACCAGAAAAAGTAATTACTTATGGCTATCGTTCTGTTCCGTTTTTACTTTTTAACTTCTCAATTTAATTAAGTAGGAAGCCTTTATGCTCAAATGGATTTGTAAATACCAACTAAAATTTTTGAAATTTCCGACATTGAAGGATCTTGTTCTTGAAGTGTATGCGGCCCTTCAATTGTGATTATGTCCCAATTCCTTGCTTTGGCCTTCGCTGGTGCGCTTGTTGTTCTCATATATCCAAAAATTGACATCGCTTCAGTGGCAAGGATAATAGTACCGTCTGTTTTAACGTCATTCACAATTTCTACTCGTTCCAAATATGATTTTAACGGATGTTTCGACATTGTTGCGATGGGTTCTCTCAATGCATCTGCTGTTATAAGCCATCCATCTCCATTTTCTTTTGCAGATTCCATTGAGATACGCGCAACCTCAGGTCCAAAAACATCTAATGTATTTTCTCCATGGTCAGCTGGTGCGCAATCAATATATACCTGATGTTTTATCTTATTTCCAATTTTGTCAACAACGCCCGAAATTACTGGCCCACCATATGAGTGAGCCACCAAAATGATATGATCTAAATTATTCCATTCTATTAAATTCACAATGTCATTTATGTGGGTAGATATGCCTGTCTCTTTTGATAATAAATGATTCTTTTCACCTAGACCAGTCAGCGTGGGGTTATATACTGTATAACCTTTAGAAACAAGGTCAGATTTGAGTAAATTCCACTGTCCTCCCCATTGAAAGGTGCCATGTACCAAAACAAAAATAGGTTTGTCAGTCTTCTCCTGTGCATAAATGTTAGACGAACAAAAACAAATAGTCATGAGAAAGAGTAAAAGGGTTTTGATTGGTTTCATATTAAATGTATTTATTTGTTTTAGTTTTTCAAAGGTACAACGTTAAATGTATGATTTCATAACGGATTTCGGGCTTCAAGCCTATCAAATTATTATCCAAAATTTATGCGAATGAATATACTAAAAACCTCTGAAACCCTTTTGAATTATGTCCACTATTGTATACTGTCAGTTTTAATCGTCAATTGGCTTTATATCAAAAGTTCTCATATTTCGTGCTTGAAAATCAGGAATTGGAATATCATTAGGAGCAGGTTTATTTATCATTGTTGAATCAAAACCAAGTACTCCCTTAAATTCAATTTTTAAATCATCACGTTGATAAGCCATATCAAGATATTTATCAAAGTAATAGGTAGTGTCGTTTTTATTCTATCTAAATTGTTTTGGTTTCAAATTTTCACTTGCATTTTCTACGATTTCTAAAATTCTCTTTTTTCTTGTATCAATTCTTTTAGCAGAAACCACCCAGTACAATAAACCCTTTTTAACGGATTTACTTAGGGTATCAAAGTATTCAATTGAGCCCTTATGATTTGCAAATTCTTCTTTTAAATCTTCTGGAATTATAAGTGATTCAACTCCATCCAAAATTATCCAAGAACCATTTTCTTTTGCAATTTCAATGCTTTTGAAGCCTTCTTCTTCCATGAGCCCTTGGTCAATTAAGGTTTTCACTTTATCCTTATTTATCTTAGACCAATTACTTTTTGCTTTTCGTTTGCTAAAATACTGTTTGTATTTCTCACTGTCTATTGCCCTTTTGGTGCTATCAATCCAACCAAAACAAAGGGCTTCATCAACTGATTCACTCCAATCTAGGTTATGGTTCGGAGATTTTTTCTTATAAAAAATGAGCCAAACTGCATCTGTTTTTTTATGGTTCAATTTGAGCCATTTTCTCCAATCTTTTTTATCATGAGGACAATAGTCTTCAACATCTTTCATACGCTAACTTTGACTTTTTCGAATGGCTTGCGGATTGTGAATGAGTAGTGCAATAAAATAATATCACTTTTTTGGTAAGTTCAAAAATACAATAAAAGCACAAAATATATGGTATGTGCTTTCTTAGCCATTACTTATAAGCATTGTTCGCAACAGTTTTTTAGTTGTTAAAACAATAATATCCCTCCCCATTTTAAGAGAAACATTGTTATTATTGTAAATCCAACACTATAGAATACTGCGCCTTGCCAATATGATAATCTCGCTGGCCAATGTTTCCACATTTTTATTCCATATTCTTTTTTGACATCACCACTAGTCAGCATCCAAAAAAGAAAAACGAATGCTAAGAAAATTAAAAATGCTATTAATAATACCCAAATTTTTTCCATTTATTAAACTTTTAGTATTGTTCTTAATTGTAACCAACGGTAAGTATAAACTGACGTTTCAATGCCGTTTATATTGTTGACATCAATAGTTTTATCCTTATGGAAGCATGTTAAATTAATTTGCCAATATTTTTCCGTTTTCTGCGGGGCGAACTGGTAAATAGAAATCCATTTGAGTCTCGCTTTGCAAATCAATTAATTGATTCCGGGTTTCGACTTTTCTCAATCCAATTTGTTCTCTAATCTCATTTGACTTTGAGACTTCATTTTTCTTTAACTGCTTGACATAACCATAAGACCCTGTAGACCATCCACTTTCAACCGTAATAAACCAATCGTCTATCCAGGCAAAACTTGCTGGAGACAAGTTACCCTTATTAATGGAAGACAGGAGGATTGGCCTCAGAAATGGATACAAAGTATCTGATTTACAGTAGGCTTGAGAAATTGAATTATGTCGGCTCAGAATACCCTGCCCCCATGGCTCATAACCAACTAGTTTTTCCCCAGGGAAACCTTCATTCTCGATAATTTCCATTAATCTTGACAGATGCTTTTCATTTAGTGGAGCAAACTTATTTTCACCAAATTGATCCTGGGATTTTGATCCTATACGAAATACGGATCCCAGTGCTTTTCTTTGATCACGGAGGCTCATTTCACGTACTTCAGCCCTAATCTCCTGATTGATGTTCTGATTAAAAACATTTCGAAGAGAATCATATTGACTTTTAATGACAGTCCATTCATTTTGCTGAAGCAGCTCTTTAAGGAACTTGTTTCCTTTAATGGATTTCATTTCCCAACCACCGGCAATTCCCAACCTAAGGTATTGATAGGCTTCATCCTCAAGGTTCAGGTGCCAGGCAATTTGCGTAGCAACTTTATAATCTCGAACAAAAATAAAGTTGTAATTCTCAAAAAGCCTGCGATAAATATTCAGGGCTTCGACAAATGACTCTTGCACAATGAGTTCTTCAGCCTGATACACTTCAGAATGATATGCGGAATAATCATTTCTAACAGAAAATGCTGTTGATAGTGTAGATAGAATTAACACAAAACTGAGTATTACTATATATTGTTTCATAGTTGATGAAGCCCTGGTTTTCTTACCTGAACAATGTCAAATTGACCTAGTAAGTGTGATGCTGTTTTTGAGACATAAGTTAATTCTGCTTACCAAGGTATTGTGCATGGTTTCGTAGCGTTTCGTAGCAAGTTAATAAAAAGAAAGAAACCCACTGTTCAGCAACGTGAGTTTTCCGAAAGGAAAATCAAATATAATAGACTATAGACATTATTGGTAAGAGTTTTTTATTCTTTAAAATATTTTCTCCAAATATTCTCTTTCCAAAAAATAAAAATAGAACCAACAATAAAAACGATAGCTGTAGCTATTCCCACTGCGCTATAAGATGGTTTTTCTGGTATCCTTAAACTCAATTCAGAAACAAATGCCGCATAAAGTCCTAAAACAGAATAATACATAAACCACATATGAAGCACTCTATGTTTTCTATTAATTCTTTTTAAGAATAGCGGTAACAAACCAATAATCAGCGTTACTAATCCAGCAATGGCCAAAACATGAAATACCCCAAAATCACCAGTAATATTGTAAACTCCTAAAGCTGAACCACACACCAAGAACATTGATAAAACATATAAGTACCCAACTTGTTTGTGCAGTTTTGTTCCTTTTGGCTTACATAAAATATAGGTTCCAGCAAGTATTGAAAGCATAGCTGTAATAAAGTGAAACCAGCCAAGTTGGGTATTGACAAAATCATGCATTATTAAGATTTTTTAATTCAAATAAAAAACCAAAAATCGGATTATAATTTTGTTTTCGAAATGTTAAGTTACTGAACTGTTGAATTTATCAGATGAATTGTTCAAATTGACACCAACGTGTTCGTTTAGGTTAGTTGTGCAGGTGAGAACTAAATTAGTCAAGAGTATCTCTTTGCAATTCAACTATAATTTCATTTTTTCGATTAAAAACTTCATAAGGCGCATTATAACCCAAAAAGTAAAATCGATCAGAATAAGTTATACCCTCAGCATCTAAAGCTGATTTTAATTCTAGTTTAAACTTTTCTATTTTTTTATCATTAGCCCAACCGTTAAAATTTATTGCAGCAACAGTTTTTGCAGGCTCTTCCTTAAATTCTATAAGTGATTGATCAGGTTTAGGAAGCATTTCTTTTTTTAATTCCTTTGGAACCATAAACATCATAGTCATAGAATCTTCTAATGACATAGTTACTGGAGAGGTCATGGCTATTTTTTCATTCCTTTCATTACCCCCAAAAATATACCCTGCTAAAATAGAGAACCCTTTACCTGAAGAATTCTTAAATCCTTTAGTTGCCAGTTTGACGGAGGTAAATAAAGTAGCTTCATAACTTCTTATTTCAAATGTGTCATATTTTTTAATCACTGTATAAGGGTAAGTTTCAATATTCCTTTGGCTATTAAAAGCAAATAACTGTATAACCACAAAAGCTATTAGTATTACCCCAAGTAAGATTAATAATATCTTCATTTTTGTTTTAAATTGCCTTCGTCCTATCTGGTCCATCAATATCAAAGGTGCACAAGGCATTGCTGTCCGTTTGGTCCTCGATCATTGGTTAGCGGTTTGTCATAATAAAGTACAAAGGCTTAGAATATCAAAAGTTGCAGGTTTGAAAATGCAATTTTCTGATGTTTAAAATTAATGATTTTTGTTTTAGAAACATTCCATTTTACTGAATTAAGCAATTTTTCATATGCATTGTTAGCAACCGTAATTTATTTTCTAAGTTATCATTATTACTTTTTTGAATAATTTTTTAACAACAAATTGATTGTTTGAGTTATCGCATAATCATTATGTGAATTCATCATAAATACTATACCTAACTCATTCTCTGGCGATATTCCGGCAAATGAATGAAACATCATATTGCTACCTCTATGATTATATCTTAAATTTTCTGCTGGTTCATATCCAAGTGTAGCCATTGGTCTTGTTAACTTTAAGTTACTGTTTGGAATAATTTATTAAAATACTTGTGTAAAATTGTAACATTTAGGCCTCCTTTCACGTATAAGTATTGACACGCCTTCACTATTTAACTAAAATTTCAATTTTTTAATGAGACAACTAAAAATAACTAAGCAGGTTACGAATCGTGAAACTGCTTCATTAGACAAGTATTTGCAAGAGATTGGTAAGGTTGATTTGATTACAGCCGAGATGGAAGTTGAATTGGCACAAAAAATAAAACAAGGAGATCAGGTCGCCTTAGAGAAATTGACTAAAGCGAATTTAAGGTTCGTAGTTTCTGTTTCGAAACAATATCAAAATCAAGGATTAACGCTACCTGACCTTATCAATGAAGGTAATTTGGGATTGATAAAGGCAGCCAAAAGGTTTGACGAAACAAGGGGTTTTAAGTTTATCTCTTACGCTGTTTGGTGGATTAGACAATCTATTCTGCAGGCTTTGGCTGAGCAGTCGAGGATTGTAAGATTACCCTTGAATAAGATTGGATCGATCAATAAGATCAATAAGGCCTTCGCACGATTAGAACAAGAAAATGAAAGACCTCCTTCTGCAGAAGAAATCGCATTGGATTTGGATATGACTGTTAGTGATGTAAAGGGATCTATGAAAATTTCAGGTCGCCATGTATCAATGGATGCTCCGCTAATTGAAGGAGAGAACTCTAATCTTTATGACGTTTTAAACTCAGGAGAGTCACCAAATCCTGATAAGAGTTTGTTGCATGAATCATTAAAAATAGAGATCTTAAGGGCTCTGGAAACTTTGACCCCTAGAGAAGCGGATGTTTTAAAACTTTACTTTGGCTTAGGAGATGCACTCCCAATGACGCTTGAGGAAATTGGTGAAACCTTTGATCTTACCCGTGAAAGAGTAAGACAAATTAAGGAAAAGGCAATCAGAAGGTTGAAACACACTTCAAGAAGCAAGATATTGAGAACATATCTTGGTTAGACAGATAAATATATATTTCCTTTAAATCTATAATTGATATTTATTGGGTTTTTGATTCCCTTTATATCTTCATATACAATACCTATAGGAATTGTCTTATCCCATCGAAGGGAATGAATTTGTTTGTGCTGAGAAAAGAAATGTTCCATTGGATTGTCTTGTATTTCAAAACCTGTTGTAGAAACAATCGCAACACAAATTAGCCAAATGCAAATGAAATTATTATAAATCTGAATATTATCCTTTTCAGTCTTTTCATGATTAAACTAATTTTGATTAAAGCTCACGTTTATCCGGCGTGACTGGCTTTTTCTGACCATGAAGCGTCATTTAGAAAAGGATAATAGTGAATACCTCCTTTTATCTATTAATTAAATTAGCATAAAAGACACCTTCTTGATTCATGAAAGTGCCATCCTTTCTGTTCAAGTCTAATCGTCCTCCTTCAAAATTCGTTGCGAGTAAGTCCAATTCCTGATACATACACGCCGTAGCAGCAAAGTCCCATAGGCACCCTCCACCGTTTTCTTTTTTTGGAAACTTTAACATACATGCAGGGCCATTTTCCAGTACAAGGATGCCATTCAAAACTGAACCTGCTCCAGCAATTTCTGTCAGCCCATTCAAACCCAACTTCTTTACATTTTCATGTAGCAAGCTTTCTATTTCGGCTGCACGAGGTGTATCCTTCAGCTTTCGATCTGTCACATAGCTCAAATGGTCATTTGAATGCTTAATTTTCCAAGGACTACCATTCTTAAAGGCGCCATTTCCTTTGATAGCATGGTACAAGGTATCCGTGCTGGGATCAAACACTACTCCAATGTGCGGTGTCCCGTCTTTTGCGACTAAAGCAATTGATACAGAAAAACCAGGTTGTTTATTGATAAAAGCAAGGGTTCCGTCCATCGGGTCAATGCACCAAAAAAAATCTTCTTCGAATCGACTCCCATCATCTTCGGTCTCTTCCGATAAAATTGCTATATCAAACGCGTCGCAGGTAGGAAGTAGATGAGAAAGAATTACTTTTTCGCATTCTATGTCTACTGCAGTTACAACTTGTGAGGCATAACTTGCCCCTCCCTCCTTTTGCTCTACTTTAACGTCATCATTCATATACTTCTGAATAACTTTTCCTGCGGCAAGAGCTGCCTTGATTGCTATATTGTTAAGTTGTGATAGGTTCATTTCTATAGATTATTGATCACTTCTTTTGTTATACGTTCACTATAACTATTTATCTTCCAGTGACCGGGACTCCACCCTTTTAAAAAGCGATGAAAGTCTGCCCAGGCTACTCTATATAAAGAGCGCCATTCAGTTTCCAGCGCTTCATTTCTTTCGTTCATTTCACTTTGCAAATGCTCAAAATAGGTATCCAGGATTTGTGCTTCCAAACGTTCACAGTCATTTTCATTCAGACAACTTCCTATAAAATACGCTACATCTTTCATTCCACACCCGCCACCTACATACTGAAAATCTAAGGCTGCAACCTGTCCATCTTTGGCAAAACAGAAGTTTGCCAGTTTCGCATCGCCGTGAACAAAGGTTTTGTATTCACATGTGTTTAGTTTTTCATCGATGATAGGAGCTGCCTCTTTCAACCTCTGATCATCCAATACTGCTAATTCCTGAGGTCTGGTCTCCAAATGCCAATAAGTTCCTACTTCCCAAAGCCCATCTGGTATTTTTCCCAGGTAACTTGCGTGAAATTGTGCCAACCATGCCAAACACGCAGCTATTTCTTCCCATGTGACAACACTCTTACGTAAAGGATAGCCAGCTTCATCCAAATCCTCCATCACCATCAGCACCTCATCATCTTTGGTCTCAATGGTTAAACATTGCGGCAAACGGGCAGTGCTGCTTTTACTGTATCTGTCATACCATGTAGTTTCTACTTTGTATGACTTAACTTTTCGTTGATGACCGATATCAGTGTTCCATCCGCGGGGGTGATTTTTATATATGGGGATCTGAACGTGCTTTATAACTACACTTTCGACTGAGGCATTCTCCAATCCGATTCGCATGATTTTCCCATACCCACTCCACAATTCCTGGATGGTCTCTTTTTCAAATAAAGAAGAAGCTCCCGTACACTGCAGAATGATCGATTTAAAATATTCATTCATAGGCCTCAAATATAACAAAATGCTAGAGCATGTTTAACATTTATGTTTTCATGCGAAGCTACTCAGTTCATGGTTCTCACGAAGGAAGAAAATTTTGTAATTCTCCCAAGGAAGCTAATAGCGTGATTTAGGCGGTCAGGAACTTTGATGTATATAATAAGAGCTAACGATAAGTCTAAACGGTCTTGGTAACTGGCATTTTACCTCTTACTTCATTCAGCTTCATTGTCATTGAAATAGCTTTGTTTTCAACCCAGTCATTATATTCCTCAATAGCTTTTAATCTCAAATCGTTGTCTAAATATTCTTCTTCAACCATTTGAATAGAACCAGCAACTTTAGACCAAATCCCAACTTTTGAGTTAAAATCAGCTCTATGTTTTTCGTAATGTTCGTCTGAATTTATCTTTTCAATTTCAACCATTCCAATTTCTTTCATAAGGTCAGGTAAATCATCTGCAATTCCATTATTCATTCCAGCATCACTTCTCCATTTCAAAAAAGTTTTATAAAACTCTTTCATACTTTTTGGAGGTTCTGGATTCCATTCTAAATTATTGTGATTATAATCTAAAATTGAAATTCTACCATTTGGTTTTAACAATGATTTCATTTTTAATAAAGCTTCTTTCGGATTATTTAACCATTGTAAAGTTCTTGCCGAAGTAATTAGGTCAAATTTCTCGCTAGATTGAAAGTCAAATAAGTCAGAATGTAAAAGATTTAAATTTTGGATGTTTTTATATGTTTCATTTCCACTTTCTATAAACTTTGCTGTATTATCTATTCCTGTAACTTTTCCCAATTTACCAACAATGTTAGCAATGTCTTTAGAAATAGAACCAGTTCCGCAACCAACATCTAAAACAGAGATTCCTTCTTTCAAAATCGGTTCAAGAGTTCTATAATCAACTTTTAAACTTCTATTATCAAATATTTTTGTGGCTGTTTCTCCGTCTCTTTTTATATGCTTATTGTCTTTCATTTAACCATTTTTTTTGCTTCTTATCAACGATTTGGATATGAGCAGCAGCTCCTCCATGATCGTTGATTTATTATTAGGCGCTGTGTTATTTCCATCAATGGAATATAACAACCACCGCCAAATTGCATCGCAGAATTATGTTCCTCAGAAAATACCTGGAATCAACCGATAACGCACACGACGTGCATAATCCCGATAACCTGGTAATTCTTCTTGTAAAGTTTTATCCTCCAGCGTGGTCCTTATCACGGCAATGATCAATGCTATTATCGCTGGAATAATTGTCCATACAGATCCTAAGGCTAAAACGACTCCCGCCAGTGGCGGAATGTTTCCGGCATAGCCAGGATGTCTTACAATCCTATAAGGGCCGCTGTCACATACCACATGCCCGCGCTCCTTCTGAATACGCGTCACAGATGAAAAGAAGCGGTTCTCTATTATTGCCCATGAAGCAAAAGCAAATCCAGGTATGATCAGTATGAAGCCAAGTATGTTGAGCCATATCGGAAATTCGGGTGACCATCCAAAGTGGTGATCGAGTCCGGCCACAATAAATAATGGAAAGGATAAGCTAAATGCCATTAAGGGAGCAAGTACCTTATCCCAAGGCTTTGCGTTTTGATCTTTTCCAAATTTGCTCCGTTCTACCATTAATCCCGGGTGCCTTTTTTCGGCTAAAACCCGTGACCCTATTCCTATTCCTACAAACAATACTGAATACAACCATCCCTGCCACCAACCTAAGTCCCACCCCATTGTTAGAAGAACCACTGGCATCAGTAAATACATAAAAATTAGTCTTATCCAAAAACGTGCCCCTGCTTTTTCATACCCATGTTGATCAACATTCTTCGGTACCATATTTTTTCCTTCTTTTAAAATTGTATTTCTTTCTGAGAACTTTTAGAAACAATATTGAACCTAACGTATTGGTTATGAGCAGTATCCTCCCCAGCAGTTGATTCTATTTTATTTGTTTGTTCTTACTGTTATTTTCGTTGTGTTAAGAAATTAAGCTATTTGTCATACCCACTGTTACGCTCTCATTATTCATTGAAATTTGTATCAAAAATCAGATAAGCTATAAACAACAAAAAATAAATAGTCAGATAGAACAAATAGAAGTTTCTAAACTTTTTATATTTGAGATTGTCGGGATAAATATTGCCAAAAAGGCCCTTAATTTCTTTCCAAAAAACAGGTTTAATGTTTATTAACCAACTATCTGTTTGATAGACAATTTTGCGAAATTTACTTCTGTAATAACTTAGTGGTAATCCCCAAGCCACAAAAAGTATAAACCAAATATTTTTAGTAATAAAATCCATTGTCATTTATTTTTTGGGAAACCATGGAAAAAAGGAATTTGTTTTTTCAATGTAATCTCTGTATTGAGGTTTTGTCTCTTTTAAAGTTGTTTCAAGTAAGCTCACACCTGATATTTTAATAATCAATAACGTCATTATAATAGAACCTATTATTTGCCAATAACTTCCCGCTGCTATACTAAAAATGGCATATGCCCACCAAACTGCGGAGTCTCCAAAATAATTTGGATGCCTGGTGTATTTCCAAAACCCTGTATTTAATACTTTTCCTTTATTTTTAAAATTACTTTTAAAACGGGCCAATTGAAAATCGCCACCAGCTTCAAAAGTAAATCCAATTAGCCACACTAAAATTCCTACATAATCCAGTACATTAAGGGTTCCATTACTAGCACTTGCACTAATACCCAAAAGGGGTAAAGAAACAATCATAATCAAGGCTCCTTGTAATAAAAAAACTTGAAAAAAACTAAACCACCAATAACGTTTAGGACCATAATTTCTTCGGAATTCCTGATATCTGAAATCCTCTCCTTTGCCAATATTTCTATATGCCAGATAAATTAAAAGCCTAAGTCCCCAAATACTAACCAAAGTTAGAATCAATATTTTCCTAGCATTTAGTTCTCCTGACATAAATACGTAAAATGCATTAACAACCACAAACCCGAAGCCCCAAAAAATATCTACAATACTTACATTTTTTATAAAAACACTCCATATCCATAACAGCGTTACAAGAGCTAAAATGATTAAGGTTGCTTGAAAAAATAGAGTTATCATTGGTTAACGGTTTTTTTATTATAAAGCACAACGTGATGATTATGAGCAGTATTTATCCCCAATATTGATTATGTTTTATTGTTTATTTTAACTTTGATCTTCGTTTTATTACGAATTAAAGCTAGTACTTATACCTGTTATTGTAAAGAGTTTATCTATAAATTTTCATCTTGTCTCAATTGACGGGAAACGGACTTCCAGTTTGTGATATCTTTGACATTAATATTTTTTGTTCAAATAATTTTGCAACATCTGAATTCTTTATCTCTGGTGACAGATTTTCATAGGCGTTTTCAATTGCTATATCATACCCATAGCGCATTTGACTCATGGCAAGATACCAGAATGAAACATATGATTTGGGATACTCCTTTGAGAAATCTTTTATAATCAATAATGTCTTCCTTTTGAATTTTTCTTGGGCGGTATCGGAAAGTTTTTGAATTGAATCATTTGAAAATTTCGAGTTATTAAGACTGCCCATTGCAATGAATAATTCTTCTCTTGAAGGTTGCCTCCTTTCTGCCAGATTAACATCTTCGCTATGTACTGTCGAATTCTCACAAAATATATTTGGTTTTATAATTGGGCTCATTTCGTCAATTTTTATCAATTGGTCTTTTGATTCCATGATAAACTGATTAGTTATTGAGTTGTCAGTTCTTATGCGAAATGGTAAAGGTGTTGTAAATTTTGTACTCAATCTAAATTTGAATTTTCCATCCACTACCATAGCAGTATCTTCTCTGAAATTATTTGAATAGTATAGTGTATCAATGGCTGGGATCAAATATATTTCACCGTCAAAATTTTTAATTTCTCCATTTATTATATAGAATTCGGGAGATTCAATCTTGTTACACGAAACTAAGACTGCTAAACCGATAATTAATAGAAGAGAATTTTTATTCATATTTTGGATTTTGATTTAATTGTGTAAAGCGTTTAATATACGAATAGTAAGGGATTGAAATACTCTTACTTTTCGGTTCAGCACTTAGCCGAATTTATTTTTACTTCTTAAAATTAGCTGGCCTTACCTTATTAATAACTTCTGTACTCACCCAATAAAAGTTTGATAATCCGCCTTCTTCGTTATATCTACTAAAAAATAAATATTTGCCATCTGGAGTAATACTAGGGCATGTTTCAGCAAAATTAGAATTGACTGTATTTCCAAGGTTAATTGGTTCTGTCCATGTTCCATCATTTCCTTTAAAATAGACATAAATATCGCTTTTTCTTTGATCATTTTCTTTGTTTCGTGCATTCACTACTAAATAATCTTGAGATGGAGAGATAAAACCGTGATAACCATATTCAATTCCAACTTCTTGTACTTGAGGGAATTTGCCATTTACATTAGGTGCATAATACATTTTTCGTTTTGACACATTGGTATAAAAAAGATCACCGTTTTTTGCTTGATTAGGATAAAAAGTAAAATCTTCATTTACGGGGGAATCAAGTTGAATTGCCTTACTCCAGGAATTCTCAAGACGATTTACATACCAAGTTTTAACTGATTCTTTATGGTGAGGCAATGTAAATGCGTCATGGGCTGTAAAATAAATTTTATCACCATTAGGATTCACAAACGGATGCATTTCTCCAACTTTTTTGCCTTTTGTGAAATTTGCTTTTTTAAGATTTATCCATTTTTTGCCTTCTAGTTTTGAAAAATAGATGCTTGGGTCTTCGTCCTTTTTACTAGCTGAAAAATAAACTTCATCTAAATCAGGAGAAAACGAAATAGCATGTTCATATCTTCCGTTTAATGAAATAATACCAGGAGCAAAAATTTCAGGAATTAAACTTGGAGGCTTTTGTCCAAAATATGCGTTTTTTGTAGTTGGCAAACCACTTTCTTTTGATTTCTGTTTGTTAGTATTGCAGGCATTAAAAAATAGTGCGAATACAAGAATTAAAAATAGAAAGCTGTTATTTCTCATTGTTTAAGTTTTTATAATGTTTGGTAACGTATAACCAATGTTGTAACCAGTTTTTTATTTCCTCCATTTTATCCGTACCGCAGATATTTTTTCAAGTTCTAGTCTGTTTTTATCTAACCTTTTAAATCCGTTTTTTAAATAAAAATCAATAGGCGATATGTAAATTTCTCCATTTCTCCTTCTATCGCTGTTATGGTCAATTACCCAACCACTTAAATCAATCTCTTTTTCTTTTGCAATTTTAAGAATTTTTGTACCATGTCCTTTTCCTTGAAGTTTGGAATCTATAACTATTGCAAACCATTTTTCACCCTCTCGTATAAAGTCAAAATACCAACCTTTAATTTCTTCAGTTTCATTAATCATTAAAATATGAGATTGCTCAGTCAAGTTTTCAAGATAATTTTCAAAATCCTCAAGAGTATTATAATTCAATTTTTCAGGGTATTCGTTATTCCAAAGATTAAGAACTTCTTGTTTATTAGTTTTTGATAGTTCTTTCAGTTTTATAAATTCCACTTTTCAGTTTTGACTGGTTAAATTGGCTACAATGGTTTGGATATGATTAGTTGTGGATTGATTTAAATTTTCTTTTTCATTTCTGCCAACGTTCTCTGTAAGGAAAGCTACGTGTTTTAAGCGCTGAAATTAGAAAGCAAATCACAGATAGAAAGTCTGCATGGCTTTCGTAAATTAGCTTTTACCAACATTTTTTTTACACGGTGTCTTGTGTTGTTTTTATTTATTTTTCAATTTTATCATAATTTTTCAAGGTCTTTAACGCCCATAGTGTTTGAATACCAGCCCACTCTAATTTTGTTCCTTCACTAATGCCATACCAAGTATCCCATTGTCCATCTTCTTTTTGTCTATTGATTAGTTCATTTAAGTCAGATTGGATTGTCTCTTTGGTGAATAACGAATATAGAATGCTTTCGGAAGATGTGGCATAATTTAAACTATGTGGTTTTCCATAAAGACCCCAACCGTCATCAGATTTATCTTCACAAATTATTCCGTTATTCGATATCCAGTTTTTTAAGTCATTTATTGTTTTTATTGCTTTCTCTTGACTCTTAGTGTACTTCAAAAAAGTTAACCATCTTGGTACACATAAATAGCAAAAAACGTGTTTATCCTTTATTCTCTCAAATTCACCCCAAACAAACTGTTCCGCTTTTTTCATCCAAGGAATATCAATCTCATATTTTTCCAAAATTCCAAGTAGTGGTGCAGTCGTGCTTAAAGCACTCCATTCTTTAACTGTTTTAAAATGCGCTTCACAGGGATAGGTGCTTGTGGGTTTAAACATCCACGGAATTCCACCATTTTCTGTTGTTATGCTTTCAAAATAGGGCATAAAGTCATTTAGAATAATTTCTTTGGTCAGATAACCAACTTCATCTAACGTTTCAAGTGCCATAATGCTAAAGAGGGGTTGACTCTCTGGTGATGCAGTATCTGGTTCCATTCCATGCCCAAATCCACCATCAGGATTTCGGTAAGCATAAACGGCGTGAAAAACACCATTCATATTTCCGTTTACAAAATGAAATTCAAATAAACGCCTTTCAATCATTCTTGCATTTGTCAAAATGAAGTCCCTCGCTTTAAGATAGTTAACTTTTGATAGTTTCATTGGTTATTCCTACTGGATTCTAATTATACACGACGGTCTCGTGAATCAATAGTCGTGGTTTTATACTCACTAAGCTTCAGATTAGCACTGACCTATGTTTTATGCTTATATTTTCGTTTTGTCGATTAAACCGCTATTAATGATACTTTGTTGACAACAGTTTTATCTCTTTTCTTCCCTTAAAATTTTCTCCATTTTACGACCTCTGGCCAATTCATCAATCAGCTTTTCCATTTGTCTACATTGTTTATACAATTCAAACTCATCCTCTATTTCTTCAATTCGATAACCACAAACCACTCCTTTAATCATATGTGCGTTTGGATTTATTTTGGCTTTTTGAAAAAATGTTCTAAAGGTTGCTTTTTCATCAATAAGTGCTTGTAAAGCATCCTGATCAAAACCAGTAAACCATTTAATTACTTGATTGAGTTCTTCTTTTGTTCTTCCATTTTTCTCTAATCTATTGAGGTAAAGTGGATAAATGGATGCAAATATCATATTGGCAACCTTTTCATTTTTTTCGGCTGTAACTTTCATATTGATTGATTTAAATGGTGCCAACAGAGGAGGTATGAGCTTAACTCATCCAGACTATTGATTATGTTTTATTGTTTATTCTTACTTTGATTTCCGTTTTGTTATGAATAGAAGCTATTGCTTATACCCGTTGTTGGCAAATTAACTCCATTTCAATCTGAAATTTTCATTCCATGACTAACATTACCTGTATCAATTGAAATAAAGTCAATTTTTTGTTTGGTATCCAAACTATCTTTCACTCTAAAACTCAAAGGTTTTGGGGATAAATCTCCTACTATTTTCACTGTGAGTTTCAAAATCAGATTCTCCCTTTAAATCTGAACCAGCAGGAATTGCATCTTTGATATCAGAATTATTATCATTTTGACTAAATCCAACTATAGATAATAATGTAAAAAAATAGAATCAGTATTATATTCTTCATTTGTTGTTTTAGCTTTTTGCTAACGATTTGTGTATGGTTCGTTGCCATAAATCGGTTATATTTTTCGACGAACAACGAAGTTAATTAATTCAAGTGAATTTCCGCGAGGGAATTCCGCAGCAATTAACCTGCCTGCAGGTAGGATATATAAGATGTTAGTCATTGTGATTTTCCTACTAAATTTATGTACCAATTTATCTGCTGGCTCGTCAACCTCATTATCCCAATTCACTTTTTATTGTCATGGCATTTCGTCATCTGTACTTACCCGAAAATGGACTCGGCCAAGATTTTTAGATCAAGCAGGGTTTACCAGCCTTCCGGAAGTGGATCGAGTAATTGCACAATAGAAGATGGAAGAGGCGATTCTGGCAGTTTGCGCAGCAGCTTAGCGTATTCGGGATCCTGAAAACCTTTTGCCGCATTCCAATATAGCTGTGCAGCGCTTCCATTACTGTGGGTCCGAAGTTGCATAATAGGCCATTCTTTCTCACCGAGAATAAATGGCGTCATATAGTCTACAGCGAGTCTTATGCTCCGGCCTTCTAAACTGCGATAAGCAAAGAGGTCGTAGTCGAGATGCCGACCAAGACGGGCCACAGTAATTAGAGCCCGGGCATTGTAAATGCTGTAGCTTAGCGACCGAGTGCGGATGAGCTCCTGCGGTTGCCGTCCATCAATGAAGACTTGTGAAAATATACGTGCAGGCATGCCGTCAAGTTGTTTGCGCGCTAGGTCGAAATTTTCGCCATAGAGTGCGTAAAGAATGAGTTGGGCATTATACCAAGAACCATGGTTGTTCGGTTGCATGGACTCTTCGATACCTGTAGGGCTTTCCACCATCCAAGTTGCGAATTGGCTAAACCAACTGCGCAATGCGTTTGCGTCTTCTTCTGTCCACCCTGGAAAGGATTCCAGTAGAATCGCACAATCGATCACCCAGCGCATACGCCATGCCTCTAAGACTCCCGATGGGCTATTATAATTGTGACCACGGCGTTTCTGGCCGAACTGCACATTAGGATTCATATTCGTTGCAGGATCGAGGAACCAAGCGCGAATTTGCTCAACAGCACTTTCCGCATAGCGCTCGTCGCCGGTAAAATACCAAGCAGGTACCAGCGACGTGACTCTATCAACCATAGCTTTAATCCTCACGATGTCGGAAGTATTACGATCAGGATTTACTTCTCCGTCGCGCCAAATGTAAGGGCCATCTGGGTTCTCAGGATTCGGCCACCAATAAGGGCTATAACTGTAATAGTCGTGTGGGTCACCGCTTGGCGGAAGGGCTCCCTCGTCAACTACGTTGGCGACAGGTTGCTCAAGCGCGGCATCGGCGTCTTTTACAATTTCTTTCAAGGCTGTAACTAAATGTGGATTGCCTGTTGCAAGTCCTACTTTTACTCGCGGAAGTTGATCGCCTTGACCAAGCAGCAAGGATGGCGTGGCATTGGCTTCACTGTCCTGGGCGAAAACTAATGACGTACCTAGCAACAATGAGAATGACAGAGAAAGATAATGGAAACGTAGCTTAAGAAGTGTATTCATGATGTGAAATTTTAAAAACAAATTTTGAGTTGAAAATTTAGGTTAATTGTGGCTAACGTTTTGTGTATGATGCGTATCCCAATTGGTATGCACTATACACTTTGTTGTAAACAGTAATTATTTCATTTATTTCCATTGTTCCCAACTTATCTCCCTTCCAGGATAGGCAACTTTTTGAAATGGCCAATCTTCCGAAATCCATTTTTTAACAGATTCAAATAAGATCGAATCAAGTCGATTGCCTACTTCACTTGCCCTTACCCACATGGTGATACTTGCATCATAATCTCCTTTAGTTGTTGGATTAATATATAGACAACCAAGAACTTGGTTTTCATCTATACTAACAACAGTATAGGCAAATGAACTTCTCATTTGAAATTCCTTTTGATGCCATCCCAAATCAATTAAATTCTGTTCGAAGGTAAAATCCTTTGAAGGCCAATTAGATGTCGGATACATTGCCTTTAAATGCTGAACACTAGACATTACAGCATCGTAATCTTTTACAACATCGTTAACGGAGAGCATTCTAATTCTAAAGTGTTCATTTTGCAATGTGTCAGGCACTTTAAAATCAGTCGGGATAAAAGGTTTGCTTTGAGTCATAATTATATGTTACAATCCAATTGAGAAGATTGATGTCAGAATGATTAGTGTTTTTTTCATGATGTCTATTTTTTGGCTACTACTTATGGTATCTGTTTTGTTGTGTGTTTCAACAACTAAATTAGCAAATACAAACCGAAACTGCGGGCAGGCAGGTTATAGCCGTTGTTGGCCATCGTTTTTTATTTATCTTTTGCAATTCTAAATCCGAATCCATCATTTCGTGTGTTTATCGGTGATTGATACCTTACTTCTGGCATATGAATTCCATATTCTAAAGGTTTTCCGTCAGCTCCTTGTGTGTCATAAAACCAACTTACACCCTTTGAAATCTTGCCGTTACCATCCGGTGGTCCTCGTGGATTGACTTTACTGACTAAACTATCTTTTTCAGGATTGTACCAATCAAAAACCCATTCTCCAACATTTCCTGTCATATCATAAATGCCAAGTTCATTAGGTTTGAGAAGTCCTACTTTGTGAAAAGTGCTATCAGAATTTTCTCTAACCCAACCAATCTCAATTGGATTGTTACTTCCACTATATTTAAATCCTTTGCTCTTTTGGCCTCCTTTTGCCGCATATTCCCATTCCGCTTCGGTTGGTAATCTTCCTCCTGCCCATTTAGCAAATTCATTCGCTTCGTCCCAGGTTGCGAGCATAGGTTTTTCACTTTCCCACTTATAGTATACTTTCTTTCCATAAGCATTTTCGATTGGTGGTTCTGGCATTTTTTTTCCTGTGCTCTTGCTAAACTCTTTAAATTGTTCAACTGTGATTTCATATTTGCTAATGTAGAAGTCACTAATTTCTATAAATCGATGAGGACTTGTAAAACCCTTTATAGAATCTCCTTTTGGACTGATTAAAATTTGATTTTTGCCTTGTTCAAATGTTCCGCCTTTTACAAAAACCCAATCGATTTCTGTAGTTTCTTGTTTTTGTTTACAGGAAATAAATACGAAAAATCCAATTAATATGAATTTTAGTTTTTTAATCATTTTGAGTTCGTTTAAATTAACGCCAACGGTGTGGATATGAGGAGTAGCGGATTTTTACACACTAATTTTTCGGTTTTACAATGACCTCTATTTTATTAATTCCTTGTTGTTTATGCACTTAAACCACTATTTTTTATATACGTTGTTGGCTTTCGTTATTTGTTAAAATAGATAGCATTCAATTTACTTCCAATTTATATTATATAGTTAATAATTGAATTAAGTTTTCTGTCTTATTCAAATGCAGTTTTAAATAATTATTTAAATAGTTTGCAGATATCGCTTTTAGTATAGCTAATTCATTAAATAATTCTCGAGTTGTGTTATCTGTATAGTAACCCTTTGGTAACATTTTACCTGTATAATTTCCTTTTTTAAAATATGTAGAATCTAAAAATACAGAATAATCCAATATTTTCTTCGAAATAGTTCTATTGCTTTTATAAGCACTTCTATAGAATTCACCTTGTTTGATTAATTCTGAAATAGACATTTCAAAGGATATAATGCTGTCTTTCACAGCTTCATTAAATAAAACTAGTTCACCCGCACTTTTCAATTGACTTAAGGTGTTTTCATTATTTTTAAATGTTCCAATATTCATACAATACTTCCTGAATAGAACGTGCAGAGAGTCATTAATACTAGATTGATATAAATCTTTATTTTTAAAAGTAATTAAGGTGTCTAAACCATTAGATGTTTCATTCTGAAATTTGATTAACTGGTTTAACGCTAGTGTATCTTGAATTAAGTCTCGAACCAAGTCTTTGGCGTATTGTTTGGCCATATGTTTTCCTTTTCTTTCCTCATTCCAATTGTTAATCTGCAACGCTATTAAAATTCCAATGACCACCAAGACAATTTCTCCAAGTGCATATTTGAAATACCTGCCTGCCGGCAAGGCAGACTTTCCAGTTTTGTTTTCCATCAGAAGGTTTTGTCTAATTTGTCTAAATAATTTAATCATCTTTTTCACCTTTAATTCCAGCGCTGCAGGCTGGCTCGTTCGTTAAAAATGTCTACTAGACGTTTTCTTCACACTCCGTCCTCTAAAGAATTTTATCATTAGTTAGTGGTTGGTTATAATGAAGCACAACAGTGAGCATATGAAAAGTTGCCGACTTTGAAGCACTGATTTTCCAATTTACTATAAATCTAAATTGGATTACAATGCTCTATTTTCGAACTGTTTTGGCAATTTTTTATATACACTGTTATAGCCTTTACATTCTTTTTCTATTACTCATTATTCCAATATTCAGCACATTTTTCCTGTTCCGCAATTTTCAATATTGAAAATCCCAATTCAATGGCTTTACTAAAACTCTCACAAGCCTGTTCTTTCTCTCCCAGTTCATATAAAGCTAATCCGCGCATGAAATATGCATTCTTTTGATTTGAATCTAATTCGATAGCTTTATTGCAATCAAACACAACTCCTTTCATATCATTTGGAAATCTTGTCCCTGCTCTGTTTATATAAACTCGTGCATTAGTTGAATCACTCTTTATATAATTATCAAAATCTGGCCTTGCCTTTTTTGGCTCGCCAATTGCCATATATAATCTTGCTCGATTTAGGTGCAAATTTGCATTTGGATTATTAGATAATTTTTTATCAAGTTCACCCAGTAATTCCTTGAAATTTGGTTTTGTCCAAAATCCCAATGTTGTTTTAATTCTTCCGTTACAATTATCATCTATTAAATCAAAAGCTATATAATAATTATTTTCATAAATTTTATAAATTCCTTTTTCTGGACACATTTTACCTTCCTTATCTTGGAAAATGATCGTATCATTTCTTATTTCATATTCTGAAATGATATCAATTGTTCGGTCGTTTCCAAAATCGCCTTCAATTATTCCATTTTCTTTAAAATCAAAACTTATTGGTCCCGAGTGTCCAATCCTTACCCATTTACCAAGAATAGAATTTTCAGTCTTTGTGCTTTCTTGGTCATTTTGATTAATCTTCTTTGTACCTTGATTGCAACTGGTTAAAAGTCCAATTGTAATAATTGTTAGAAAAATGAATGCTTTCTGCATGTCAACCTTATTTATGTTAATTATTCGTTTCTTTGAATTGGCTACGGCGGTCTCGTATAACCGTCAGTTACGGGTTAATATGCGTTAGTTTACGGCTTGGCACAGACCTTAGCAAAAGTTTTTTATTCTTCATTTAAAAAGTCAGTCACAATAGTATTTTTATCAGATTCCATTTCACAAGTCCAACTGTCAATAAACCATCTTCCATTTTCATTATGTAGTTGGATACTATTCAGTCCTCTAATATTAGATTCCGTTTTTGGGTTAGTTCGGATTTCAAAAGCACTCCAAACTTGAGCTATATTTCCATATTTGCTGACTTTTCTTTTAAGTTCCTTTTCGTAAAAATCCTCTTTTGGTGATAATCCGATTGGTATATATTCTGCTTCAAGAGTATGTGATTCAGCTTTTCCATTTTCGTCCAGTCTTGTGATTACAGCATTTTCTGAATGAATATATTTATCTCTTTCAAATTCCCATGGTTCACTACTTGAGCCTGAAACAACATCGTAATATGCATTTATTATTGCATCTATTGATTTAACATCTTTCACGTATTTTTCATCGTTAGATTGTCCAAAAACTGAACTGCAGGCAAAAAATATGATAATTGATGTGAGTATTATTTTATTCATCTCGGTTGGTTTTTAAATTGTTGCTAACGTATTGGTTATGAGCTTAAATCTCCCTAAATGTTGATTTTATTTATTCAGTTTGATCCTTAGTTTGATTTTCGTTTCGGAGAATGAATAAGCTATTGGTTAAAACCGTTGTTGGGCAAAGCTACATAAATCTTCATTTTATAATAAAACCTTCAGTAGGTGTTTGATCTATTAATAAATCTAAATCATTAAAATGATATATTCCGTTATTATTACAGTGAAATGTACCCTTAACAATCGAGTTTTCTCCGTCGATAACAAAACCTGACGAAGCAATTATTTCAAACTCCCCCAATATCTTATCTGCTCTGCTATAATTGAATTTATTAAGTTTTAATACAAACTTATCTAGATCCACTTGTACTTTATTTTTTCCTTGGAATTGATACTCTGTTGACAACTTAAAAAGTTGAACATTTTGAATAATTGAATCTTGGACAGAAAAAGTAATTAATCTATACTGAATATCATATCCCTTTTCCGATATAAATGGAGGTGGATGACTATTTTTTAATCCTAACTCTTTCAGTTTAGTTTTTGGTGGGAATGAAGTTCTTATTTGAATTTTTAATGTATTGCTTATAATATTTTTCTCACAAGCACATAAACTCATTAATGAAACCGTTTTATCCGATTCATTAATTTGAATAAAATCTAGATTTCGTTTTGATAAAGCGCTATCCAAAACAACTCTGGACTTATAGCTAGATTTTATAAATGATTCTTTATCAATAGTGTCTTTATAACTAGTCACCTTTATTCTTTCATGATTAGATGTTTCTTTACACGACCAAAAAACTGAAAAAGTTAAAATTATAAATATGTTTATTAAGATTCTCATTTAATTTTGCCCAACGTTTTGTGCATGAGCAGTAGCTCTCCCCAAATGTTCATTTTATTTTATTTGTTTGTTCTTACTTTCTTTTTTTTTCGGAGAATGAATAAGCTATTGGTTAAAACCGTTGTTGGCAGTAGTTATTTCTCCATTGTTCATCATAAGATTTTGTATTTGACAACCATTTTTTCAATTTGAAGCCTGTGCCTCAAAATATGAACTATTCCGTGTTCAATAATCGCTTCTAGATCGTAGGTCGTCCAAGAAGTTTTGATGATAGTATTCATTAATTCGTCAAATGTCAAATGCCATTTGTCTTCAAAAGTTTCAACTGTATATTCAAACATTTTTTCAAGTTCAGCTATTCCTTGTTCAGTTTTATCAATTTCTATTTTCGGAACAACATAATTATTCCCAAACCTAATTCTAATATGATTCGCATAAACATATCCTGAATTAATCATATGCAAAACTATATTCCTTACTGACTGAAAGTCGGTATCAACTTCTTTATTATATGCTTTTTTGAATTCAGCATCAGGAATCTTGATGAGGAAAGTTTTTAATTCCTCAAGAGCTTTTTCATATTCGTCAGTTAAAGCTCCAATAGCACCTTTTCTGTATGTTTTATTCATTTTAGTTCTGGTTTTCTTAATTACTACCAACGGATTGGATATGAGCTTAACTCTCCCCAAATGTTCATTTTATTTTATTTGTTTGTTCTTACTTTGATTTTAGTTATGTGGAGAATTGAAGCTATTGGTCATACCCGTTGTTGGCTTTAGTTTTTTGCAAATTCAATTAATGGTTTAATAATTCCATTATCAGCTTCTTTTAAGGCTTCTATATACTGCTTTCTTGTTTGGTTAGCTTTGACCATATTTGATTGATGCCATGAAAATATTTCCCCTCCAAATATTGATTCCATAATAATATCTGCCATCATTCTTGAGTGCCTTCCGTTTCCATTGGGAAAACAATGAATTGATACTATTCGATGTTTAAATCTTATAGCAATTTCTTCATATGAATAAGTTTTGTTTTCAATCCAATACTTTGTGTCGTCCAGTAAATTCTTTAACTCAATTCCAATTTTTGTCCATAAAATTCCGATGTTTTTTTCAGTTCTTCTAAATTGACCTGCCCACTTCCATACATCACCATACATTTTTTTATGTAAGTTTTTAATAAATTTCTCTGTCAAAATATTTTCAGGTTTCAATTTTGTATGAATAGTCCATTCGACTGCCTTTTCAATGTTTAATTGCTCAAATTCATCCAGTTCTCCTTGAGTAGTAATTGACTTTATTTTAAGGCCTTCCTTTTCTTCCTCGTCTAATGGTGTTTGTCCATCTTTATAATCGAATTCTAATCCCATAATGACCTTCTCATTTCTCGCTTTATTTCAACTGCAAGTTCCTTTATGGTTTTGTTTATCTTTTCATCTCCAATTCCTTGGTCCTCTAATTTCATATTTTGATTGGTCCGCAACACTATTTTTTGGGCCAGCTTTTCTGCTTTTAATTGTATCAAATCGTTGATGGTCCCATTTTTTGGGACCAGTGCATATACCAATTTTAAATCCATTACCTTGGCTACATCTTGTAAGGAATTGAGTGTTATCGTACCATTAGCTTCACTTTCCTCAATTCTTTTTACACCTTGTCTTGTAATATTTAGTTTGGCGCCAAGTTGGGCCATTGTCATATTTAGTGTTGTTCGAATTGTGTTTATCCATCCGCGTTCTGGGACCAGGGCCTTTCTAGCTTCAGAGAATGGCTGTAGCTTTTGGTCCAGTTGTTCAATTAAAAGTTTTCGCTTGTTTCTCATTTTTTGTAAATCTTTAAGTTTATATAACATAAATAATGTAAACCCATATGCTTACAAATGTACATAAAAGTAAACATATGTGTTGACAAAAAATAATATAAGTAAACACAACTGTTTACTTTAAGATGATTTTTTTCAAATTAAGCCAACGGTTGGTATAAGAATAGTAGCGGGTTTTCAAACACGAAACATTCGGATTAAACACTGACGTTAAATATAAAAAAGCGATTTCGATTAAGCACCGAAACCGCTATTTTTTTTATATATTGTATACAGTTTTTATTCCGATTCTTTTAGTTTGTTTTGAGTAATGATAGGTTTTCCGTTTAATGCCTGAACTAATGTTGATGTTGCAAGAAGTCCATAAAAAATTGAAATAATTATAGTAATTTTTGTGTTTTTAAAAACATAGAATGATAGCAACGGTAAAAGTTGTAAAGCGTGCATTCCAATGAAGTGCGAGACTCTTAAATCACCTACAGTTTTGCTCCAACCTACAATCCACCAATTCGAATTATCATTGATAGCTCCAACACTATGATTCATCCGAGAACCCATTAAACCACCTTCAAATGAAAAAATAACAAAAATCAAGATTCCCAAACGAATTGACCAAACGTAATATCTAGGTAAATTTGGAAAAGACTGTGTGAAAAATAACAAGCCAATATAAGCAGTATATAGTGTAACTAGTGTTGCTACTAACCCCATTAACGAATATAGAAGTGAATATGTTGGTGTGCTAATATTGAAGTGAGACAATTGTCCTTTTGATGCTTGAAAAATAATATATATAAGTTCAAAACCGAACAATGTAATTACTGTCCAATTAAAAGGTGTTACATTAAAATCGGATAGATAATGGCAGTACCAAGCCATAGTCCAAGAAAATAAGCCTATTGATACTGCAAATTTGAAAGGCTTGAACCAAGCGTTTACTCCGTGAACCTGGGTAGTTGTAAGTTTGGTTAAAACGATAAATATTATTGAAAGAGATAAGCAGAACAAACCAAAATAAAATAAGTATTCATTCCGAATTTTTAATTCCTTAATAAAATTTAATACTCCTTCAATCATTACCTTATTGTTTTTGATCAAGCGTAAACTTCGGCACAAAATAATTCAAGCAATACAGCATTGCTCCGTATGTAAAAATGAGCGTAGGCATATTGGTATTAAATCCTACATCAAATTCTGGAATACCAAATAACTCTCTAAAAGATTTTGTGGCAATGAGTAGCATAAAAATAATGCCATAAGCAAATACAGACATAATGCTTATTTTATTCTTTTTGGTACGTTTAATTCCCTTTTTAGTTTCTTCTTTAAAGAAATACCAAAGTGCTACAATGCTGAATAAGGCTTCAATAACAATTGCTAAATAAGGATTAGAGGCATATAAACCAAAACCTAACTCCATGGTTTCTGCACCAAATACGTGATGCATATGTCCTGAAAAGAAATCCAAAACAAAGTGAATTGACACCAAAGCCACACTTACTAAGCCTATTTGTGTGCTTTTGAAAAATATTTTTCCTAGGGTAAAAGCTACGATAAGCCAAATTAAAAGTGGAAGTAGATCGTGACTATAAACCATATCAACTACCATATTGCTTAAAGTAGCATCAAAGGCATCACTCGGATTGGTTGGTTCAAGACCTAAATAGTGAAAGGTAAACCACAAAAAATCTTGCAATTGCGATATCATTAAAAAATACAAAAGAGTTCCTTTAGGGAATTTTTGTTTGGCAATTAATGCTGTAGTAAAGTGACCTGCTAACATAATTCTTGATTTATTTTTATATTTTTGCTATCGAAATGAAAGCAAAAATAATAATTACTATCGAATTAATAGTAATAATCGAATAAAAATGAAAAATAAATTTCGCTCTGGTTGTCCAATCGCTTCTACGTTAGATATTGTTGGCGATAAGTGGTCTTTGTTAATTATTAGAGATATGCTAATTAAGCATAAAAAGACTTTCAAGGAAATTTCAGATTCGGATGAAAAGATTGCACCAAGCATTTTATCTGCACGATTAAAATTGTTAGAATCGTATAAACTGATTTTCAAAACGAAAGTGCCAGATAACAAAAAAGAAAATATTTATTTGTTAACGGAAAAAGGGATTCGTTTAACTCCAATAATTATTGAATTCAGTTTATGGGGCGACTCTAATATGAGAGAATTTAATGAAATAGATATTATTGATGGTTTAAAGGCTGATAAATCAATGATTATTGGCACGGTTCAGAATAATTATAACTCAATGTTACTTCAATTCGCATAGCTGCTCTCAAATGGCATACAACGGTGTGGATATGAGCAGTAGCTCTCCCCCATTGTTGATTTATTTCTATTTGTTTGTTCTTATTTTGGTTTTCGTTTTGTTACGAATTAAAGCTATTGCTTATACCCTTTGTGGTGTGCAGATTTTTTTATTTCAGCCGTTTTTTAATATCCATTCTCTGGTGCAGAATTCTAACGACTTCAACAATTTCATTTTCGACTTTTCTGTAAAAAATCAGATCCGATTTGATTTTCGTTACTCGATAGTTTTTTCGAGTTTGTTCAGCGGACTTACCAATTAGATAATTGTCCGCAATAAATTCAATCTCTCCTATTATTAAGTCGTAATATCTATCCGCTTGCTCTTTAGACCATTTATTAAAAGTATAGGCCCAAATATCATTTAAATCGTTAATCGCTTGTTTACTTATTCCGTATTTGATTTTACTCATAAGTGTCTGCGATGTAATTCAGTCAGATTTTGTTTTGGGTCGAAATTCTCAACAAATCCGCTTTTCTCTCCAATATCAAGAGCTTTAATAAGCTCTCTTTCCTTTTTTTCTTCACGCTCTAAAAGTCTCAAAGCAGACCGAATAACTTCGCTAACTGAACCATATCTACCAGAATTAACCTCTTCTCTGATAAAATCTTCAAAATGATTTCCGAGTGATATTGATGTGTTTTTTCCCATTTTGACTAAAATTATACTCAAATGTACCAAATCTTGGTAACGTAGCCAATTTGTACACAACGTTCAGTGTAAGAAGCGATGCCATCCCGCAGTGTGGCAATCATTTTTACACATTGTTGTGCTTAGTATTTATTTGATTTTTTAGTATTCTTAAAGTACTTAATCATTTTCCCAAAATCTTTATCCTTTTTACGTCTTTCTGCAACTGACGATTCAAAATGTTCTTTTTCACGTTCAATCTTTAGATAGTTATCATAAAAACTTTTTTTAATTTCTCCCCTGTCAACTGCTGCTAAAACAGCACAGTCAATTTCTGAAGTATGTGTACAGTCCTTGAATTTACAGCCTCTGGATAGATCAGTTATTGCTTCAAATGTCGTCTCCAATCCTTCTGTTGAATCCGCAATTCCAACTTCTCTCATTCCTGGATTGTCAATTAGAATTCCGCCATTCTCAAGAACTAACAATTCCCTATGGCTTGTAATATGTCGCCCTTTGTTTGTACTTACACTAATTGTATTAGTTTTCATTAATTGTTTACCTGAAAGATTGTTCAAAAGAGTTGATTTTCCCACTCCCGATGAACCTAACAAGCAATAAGTTTTTCCTTTTTTGATATTCTCTTTGAGTTTTTCAATACCATTTAAGGTTTCATTACTTATTGTAATTACAGGTACTTGCTTTATTCGTTCTTGAACTTTAGAAACCAACTCTGTTAATTCTGTATCATCTATTAAGTCTATCTTATTGAGAATGATAATCGGTACTACATTTGATGTATAGCAAATTGTCAGGTATCTTTCTATTCGGTTAATGTTAAAATCCCGGTCAACCGCTTGCACAATAAAGGCATAATCAATATTTGTTGCTATAATTTGTTTCTCGCTCTGTTTCCCAACCGCTTGTCTTTCAATAATAGTTTCTCTTGGAAAGACAGAATGAATAAGTGCTTTATTGTCATCATATTCAGAAATCGAAACCCAGTCACCAACAGCAGGAAAATCAGACCTATTATGAGCCGAAAATCGTAAATTCCCGATTATCTCTGCCTCATATTCTTTTTCGGTAGTTTTTACAACATACCTTTCCTTGTGTTCGGAAATGACTCGTCCAACTCCAAATGAACTAAGATTCTGTTCTTTTCGGTAGTCTTCAAAACCTATGTTATACCCTAAATCTGCAAGCGTCATTTCTTTTGTCTTGTATTAAGAACAACGTATTGGGCATGAGCAGTAGCTCTTACACGAGCGTTGATTTACTTCTATTTGTTTATTCTTACTTTGATTTTCGTTGTGTTACGAATTGAAGCTATTGCTTATATACGTTGTTGTCAGTAGTTTTAATATAATATTCCATTCAAATCTTGTCTTCCAACAATTGCAATAATATCTATGCTTTTTCCATTGACTTTGAAGTAAATACTATCCACGCCGCAAGCGCATCGTCTATAATCCTTCCTTATATGATCTACTGTTTTAAACGAAAAGGGTTGTTGAGCTATTAATTCAAAATGTTCAAAAAAAGAATCAAAGTATTTGTCGGCTTGAATCATTCCAAACTTTTTAACTCCGTAATGATGAATTCGAATCAAGTCTTCTTTGGCCTGATTACTTAATCTGTATTTAGCCATTTAGTAGTGACTTTGATTGAGCTAATATTTCTTCTTTAGTATCCTTAGAAAACCCACTATTCTCTGCTTTTTCAAGCTTAGCTCGAATCCAGTCAATCTGAACCTGTTGTTTTCTAGCTTGCCTAATTAGGTCATTTACAAGCTCACTTTTACTTGAGTATTCATTGTTTTCAACTTGGTTCTTTAACCAATCATCGTTAGGTTTAGAGAATGATATACTTTGACGTGCCATAATTTTTAATTTAATGGTGTAAATATACACCAATTATGAATCAAACACAAATACTTGTTAATTGTTGCCAACGGATTGGTTATGATTAGTTGAGGATTGATTTAACTTTACTTTTTCTTTTTCGCTCTTACTTATTGACAACCTCAAACTCTGAGAAAGCCATTATAAAACAATTAACCTGCCTGCCGGCAGGCAGCTTATAACCGTTGTTGTAGTGCGTTCGGATATTAATTAGAATATTTACTTAATATTTCATCTAGCAGATCCTTTCTTTCACAAAATTTATAAAGTTGTTGGTGAGACAATATTGAATTTTCTACTATGCTTGAAATATCACCTTGCGGAATCAGATTTTTTTCTTTGCATTCAATATACATAAATAGGATTTTAAATGTTTCATCTATGTAGTAATGTTTGTAGCTACCATCTAAATTAGCCAATCTCGAGGGAAAATCTTTAAAATCAAAATCCGTATAGTAATAAAACTCTTTACCATTAATTGTAGGAAACTTTTTAAACTCAGAGCATGATGTGTTATTGACATCACCATTAGCTAAAATTGGGAATAGGGCATTTTTAGATATCATATTCATATACTTAAAATAGAATATTGACTTTTCAGTATCATTAGTCAGATTATAATCTTCCAAATCAAGGTCAGAGATAGAACGATGAGCTTCTCGATTCCTATTAATAAGAGCATTAAAAAGAGCGCTATAATAAGTGTCCACTAAATCATAATAAGATGGGTATAACTCAGAATTGAACTCAACATTTTTTTTTAGTTGTTCTCCAGAATAAATGAGAGAAAATCCCATTGTAATGCTGATAGTGAATATTTGTTTGAGATTTTCTTTTGACGGTTTTGTCAAATACTTTTTGTCTAATAAATCATTAGAGTCTTTTAAAGATTCAAGTGTAAAATCAATGGCAAATTGACAATCTTCGTTTTTAAGTTCAGACAATTCTTGTAATAAAGCATCAGGAGCATTTTTTTGGAGATAATTATTGTTATATTTTCCAGCTTCTGAACCCAAGTAAATCAATAAATCTAGATTATCAGTTTTTTGGCTATAACTAAGATTATAAAGCAGAAGGGCAGATAATAGATAAATTCGTATCATGTAAATATTAATTTAATATATTGATATAGGATGATCATATCAAGGCTTTTATTGATCTAATGTCATAAAATGCACTACAACGGTTTGTGTATGAAACGTAGCGTGTAAAAAAACGCTAACTTTTCGGATAAACACAGAGCCAATTTTTATATTTTGTTTTTAACTTATCATTCTTAAAAGCCCACCGAAGGACTACGACTACCAAAATATATAATAAAAACAAAGTCGTAAATTTAAAAATTTGGCGGTCTTTATAAACAAGCACAAACCTTTCGCTTTATCACTTATTAGCTATGTTTTATACATAGTGTTACGCTTAGTTTTCAAATAGTTATGTTAAAGATAAAATTTATTACTTTCTTCTAATTTAGGTTCTTAATTTTAGTGGTTTTTCATATAGTTATTAAGTGCCCGCATTGTTTTTAGTGACCAACCTTTTTGTATTATGTTTTTTATAAAACCGGGGATGCTTCCACCCGGATCAACTTGAACCATTACCTCTAGATGTGTTTCTTTTTCACTTACTTCATCAAGTGTAAAGACGCATGTCGGTAATTTACCCCTTACTCGATTCGTTTTTTCAGGGAAGTCAGGGTGTTCTATAGATGACACTTTAACTATTATTCTATTCTTTTCTTTATTTAAAGATTTTTCTAATGTCTGTTGAAATACATAGTCACGGTTGCTAACAGGCCATACCAAATCATAGGCTTCATAACTTAACCATTTTCCATCATCGGGATTTCCCTCGATGAGTATATTTTCAGTCATGCGCTCTACCCATTTTAATCGTGCTTTAGGTTCGCATACTGCTTTGGCAATTGGAACTATTCCATAGGCAATTGTTGTCGTGCCACGAAACATTCTTATTTCTCCAGGGATATCTTTACTTTCTGTAATAGCTTTTGGACTATTATGAACTCCAGGTTCTAAAGGATTCTCATCGATTTTTATCCAATTGGTTGTTTTCATATAAAAATAATTATTGTGTTTTATTAAGCATAACGTATTGGGTATGAGCAGCAGGTCTTGAACGACCGTTGATTTATAGGTTTGGTTTTCTTTCTTCTTTAATTTTCCTTGTGACGACAATCTGAGCCATTGCTTATACACTTTGTTGTGCCCAGTTATTTTAGGTGATAAATAGTTTTATTTTTTTCTCCTATTTTCTCAAACAAATTTAATTCCGCACCTTTTTTTAAATCTCTACTCGCTGTCGCTGAAGAAATATCTTTAAAAATATCCATATAATCTTTTCTAGTAAATTCAGATTTGTTTAATGAAACGAAATATTCTAATCTGTCTTTTTCATTTAAAGTTCTATTATTAAACTTCAATAGTTCGCTAATTGAAATATCAATAACGTTTAACATGTATTCAATGAACTTTGTTGATTGTCCGGATTTATCACTTTCTGCTAAAGCTTTATAGTATTTGTCTTGGTCGTTACTAATCAAAGTTTCAAAAGGTAGAAACTCAAAGACAGGATATTTTTCCATTAATATTAACGTTTGCCATAATCTTCCCATTCGGCCATTTCCATCCGAAAAGGGATGGATAAATTCCATCTCATAATGAAAAACACAACTTTTAATTAATTGAATTTCGTCTGATTTTTTTAAGTATTCAAAAAGATCTTTCATTAAGAACGGAACGTTCTCAAATGGAGGAGCGAGATGTTCAACTTTTGAGCCTTTTACAATACCAACACTTTGTCTTCTATATTTTCCAGCATCATTTATTAGGCCCTTCATTAAGCTTTGATGTGCTTTCCAAAATGACTTTTCGTTAGTTGGATTGTATTGCTCTAAATGTTCATAGATTTCGATTGCATTTAATACTTCAGCAACATCTTTTTTTGGACCAATAACTCTTTTGTTTTCGAGAAGAGCAGTTATTTGCTCTTCGGTAAGTATGTTCCCCTCTATTTTTAATGAAGAATGAATAGTTTTAATTCTATTCTGTTTTCTCAATTTAGGAGAAGGTCTGTTTAAAAAGTTAGCGTTTACTTCTCCAATTTTTTCTGATATTAAAGTTATTAACTTTAATATTTTAGGAGTTATTTCGTAAGGTGGCTTCATTCTTGATACTATCATTTGACACTATCAAAGATACGGTCATTTAATTCTAATATTGTCATGAATCGAAATTTTTTAATTGGGCACAACCTTTAATATAAGAATAGTAGCGGGTTTTCAAACACGAAACATTCGGATTAAACACTGACGTTAAATATAAAAAAAGCGATTTCGATTAAGCGCCGAAACCGCTATTATTTTTATACATTGTTGGCAAATATTTTCACTCTTTCAATTTTAATTTTTTTCTTGAAATTAAAATATCTATCGTTATTTTGAGAACACTACCCCTGCTAGATTGATTATTCATTTCCTATAAATTTCAAAGCCATTTCGTCATCAGGTTTGATTTCTAAAGCTTTTTGAGCATAATATCCAGACTTTTCTTTCATTCCCATTTTACTGGCTAAATTTGCTAGGCCAATCTGAAATACATACGATTTTGGATTATACGTAGCCATAATTTCGCCTAAACTAAATGCCATTACAGGGTCGGCTTGTGCTAATTGTAAAATCAATGAGCCAATCCAATTCGGATTTTCTAAATGATTTTCGATTTCATTGGCTTTTACAAAACAAGTTTTCGCATTGTTCAAATCATTTTGACTCAATGCTACGAATCCCTTTAAAAACTCCGTAAAAAATCGCCCAAAAAAATACGTATCCGCAAGGCTAGTAATATGAGAAATTTCGTCATATTTTTTCTTAAAAAGTAAATTCGAATACGTATAATCAATCAGATCACCATAAAAATCCGGATATACGCTATACTTTTTCAATTCATTGTCCAATTGTATTGACACTTGATTCCAATCTGTGTTTTTGTCAAAATGTGTCAAACTTGGGTTTAGCGCTTTGGTAACTTGCCAATCCTGATAATATTTCTGCACAGCATTTTCAAAATCTTTTGTAAAACGGTACGAAATGGATTTATCTTTTTGGTACAAATCAATATACGCCTTGAAAAAAGCTAATGCGCCTTCTTGGGAGTAATTTTGATTTAGCTGGCTTGCCATGTATCCGCCTACTCTATCCCAAATTAAAGATTTTTCAGGTTGGATTTGATGCCCTGCTTCGATTTTTTCCCGAGCTTCTTTAGAATTATTTTTGATGTATTTTGGATTAATATACCGATTGAAATACTTAAAGTTCGAAGCTAAATTTTTATCATTTTCAATTTTGGATTTACCTATTTTCTGGTAATAACCTTGCCCAAAATTAAAAACTTCGTTTATGGCATCCAACATCAACTTATCTTCGGTTTTTTTTGCTGTGACGGTTTTAGTGTCAATTCCTGATAGGATTTGAACCAAACTAATCCCTAAACTTTCTACATCTTGCCGTCCCAAATTAGACCCGATTGACAATGATAAATTATCCGCAGGCGCAGCGAGAAACAAAAAACTGGTTTGAGGCATTCCTCCACTATGCATAATGATGTGTTGCCCCAAAAATGGACGCACCGAAATTCCTAATGCATACTCATTCCAACCTTGCTCACCCCAAGGTTCAAGCATCAATTCAACGGTTTCAGGTTTTAGAATTTTTCCATTACTCAAGGCAATTCCCATTTTAACAATATCCTGAACAGTCGAACGAACCCCACCAGCTCCAAATCGACTACTGATGTCCAGATATTCACCATTTTCTATTTTACTTCCATTTTTGAAATAGCCTCTAACTCGATTCGGAACAATCGTAATCGGGTCATCCATCATGGTATTTTCCATGTTTGCAGGCACCCAAATGTGCTCTTTTAAAAATTCTTCGTACGATTTTCCACTTACTTCTTCAATCACCGCACCCAAAAGATTGTAACCATAACTCGAATACCCCCAATCAGTGCTTGGCTCAAAAATTAACTCCCAATCTTTAAAAATATCAATCGCCATTTTTGTAGAGTAAGGATCTTTGATGTGTTTTTCCTCTTTACTGTCGCTTCGATAATGGGAAATCCCTGCTGTGTGAGATAATATTTGGCGAATCGTAATAGGATATTTTTTCTTCGGAAAAGACGGATAATACGTTTGTACTTCGGCATCCAAATCGATTTTTCCCATTTCCCAAAGTTTCAAAATTGCCATGGCGGTCATCGGCTTTGTCGTTGAAGCAATTTGATACGAAGATGTGGATTTTGCTTTGACTTGATTTTCAATATCCGCCAAACCCCAAGCATTTTCATGATAAAAATCGCCGTGTTGGAACGCTACAGAAACAGCAGGGGCGTTGTTTTGCTTTTGCCAAGCCTGAATTTCGGCTTCGATTTGGGCAATTTTTTCTTCAATAACAGTATCACTCGTTTCCTGAGAAAACATGTTTTGAGCGCAAAGCATTGTTAATATAATTAATAGATATAGTTTTTTTAGTTGCATTTTTTCTGTTTTAATGTTTGCCAACCTTGAGTATGTGCAAAGTAGGCGATTAGGAGATATTTACTATCGAGTTATACTAAAGTTGAAGCGGACTGCTCCCTTTGAGTGTACTACTATTTTGTATATACATTGTTGGCATTCGTTATTATTTTCTTTAAATCAAAATGTGTCAATTATTATCCAACCAATCCTGCTTAGACTTAGTGTCATTTTTAAGAAATGCATTAATAAAGCCTAAAGTTAATTGACTCATTTTCACATATGAATTATTTATTGTGGTATTGTTTTGTTCAGGTACGATAGCGGGAATCAAGCCTTCCAGCTTTTTTAATTGATTTCATATTTTGATAGATTATTTGATTGATTACAGATAGGTAGCTGTAAACTCGTGAATGTTACAAAAGAGTATCTTTTTTAAAATAACTTGTGACGATTTAAGGATGAGTAGTAGCTGTTTTGGAGTACACTTAAAACTTAATCCTTATATGTTATCTAGCAACAATCAATATAACGATTCCCTTCTTCAGAAAAATCCGTAAAAAATGGCAGATGATAATAGACCTTTGAAGTATATGAGATATGCTTTATATCGGTGAATATTATAAGGATGGAGTCATTGATACCCTTGCCTTAATTGAATTTGGACTGAAAGGTAATATCCGTCCTTTAGGAATGACTATGGTGCCCAATGATTATGAAAAATTGAAGAAAGGTGACGAATATTTGTACTTTTAAGGTCCTTTAAAAATGAATTATTTTGGCATATGAAAGTGCCTTTAATAAATCGAAAAATGGTTTTAACAATACTGATTCAATCTGTTGTGGACGACTTGAGAAGTCATCAAAAAATCAATTGAGGATCATTCGATTTTAATTCTCTTTGATTTTATTAGGAACCTTTTTCAAGTGCCGCATTATATTTTGACAATTTGAACATCATCGATCCATAAAATAGCACTGAACTCTTGCAAACCACCGAACGCCCTATTTGCTGTTTACAGTGTTGGGCGATGTTATTTATTAAGTTCATCATCGAGCATATTGATTATCAAAATCATTTGGTGTCTAAGTTCCTTGCCTTCTTCTAAAGTAATGAGCAGATAACTCGAGTAAAATATCAATTCATTTCTGGTTCTATTTGATTTGATGACTTCTCTGTAAATTTTGTTGTCATAATCAAATTGATCCTTAGTTCTATTTTTAAATGGGAATCTGTAATTTAATTGTGATCTGATGTAAGGTGTCATAAAGTTGGTTCCGTAAAAATTTGCACCATCTTCTTCTTCTTCAAAATCAACCAAAAAGTTGTTAAATTTCGAAATAGATTTTTTTAATGAATCGTTGGAAATAAGATCAATTTTACCTGAATTAATAACAGAATTGTAAATTCCAGTAGAAGGGTTAAACTTATAATTCCATCCATGATAATAAATTAAAGAGTCGATTATTTCAAAAGGAGCATCAACTAATTTAGGATCTAACAAGTCCTTAATTATTCGATCTCTTCTTAATTGATTTTTGTAATGAGAATCAAACTTTACCAAGTTTTCTGAAAACTCTACAAATAGACCTTGAAGAATTTTGGTTTCTTCTTTTTTTAATTTTTGTATTTGATTCCAATTATTTATTTGTAACGCGATTAGTATTCCAATAACGACAAGAATAATCTCCCCAAGGGCATAAATCAGATATTTGCTGAATTTGTTTTCAGCCAGAAATTTTTGTCTAATTTTTCTAAAGAATTTTATCATCACTTGGTTTTAATGACGCCCAACCCTTAGGCTATTATTTCGTTGTGGATGATTCCGTTAGGACTTTCCGCTATGGAAATCAGCCATCATAAATATACTAAACTTTAATGTGGCACAAAACCACAATGGACTATAGCCATTGTTAGCCGCTGTCTTTATTTCCTCAACTTTTTTAAATACAAATCTTCAATTATTTTAATATGATGCAAGTCGTGTCCGAGAATATGATAACCCAATGCTCTTGGGCTTGCTTTATTTCCATTCGCAATTCCCATACGTTTTAGCGATTTATCAGAAAGTCCATTAAATAAAGTAATAGTTGACAATCTTAAAGCTTCATATTCTTCCATTATATTCTCAATTGTTCTATCTGATGTGTCAGAATTGAGATTATAATCTTCCTGTTCAAATCCTGGGAGATTTGTCTTATCATTTCTAGCAAAGGAAAGAGCTCTATATCCATATATTCTTTCATCATCAATTATATGAACCAAAACTTCTTTTATTGACCATTTGTCCTTGCGGTATCTATAGTCTAATTCTTCATTAGATAAGTTATTTATTAAAGCCTTTGTTTTCTGCAAACTAGATTTCAATTGTTCTAAAAGACTTCCATCTTTTTTTACTAATTCCATATACATTTCTGCATAGATGGGATATTCATTTTTTGATGGAAATTCTATATGTTTTATCATTTAGTTTCTTTTTTTGCTTGCAGCTAACGTTTAGTATAAGGGGCGTTTTAATGCCGTTTATATAGTGTTAGCGGTTCGGCTTTTTCTTTATAAGAAGTTTTAGCTGAATTTCACTATCAACATTCTATACATAATTCTTTAGTTTCTAAATATCTTTTTATTTTTGCTTTTTGTTTATCATGCAGCCAAATGTGAAGTTCAATTAATGAAAACCATTCTCTCGTATTGATATCACCAAACATAAAATGATATTGCTTATGCTCTTTGCCACTCTTTTCTAAAATATCTTGCAGCTCATTAACTTCTTTGATGAAGGATAAGAAATCTTTGACTAAATCTCTTTTATCCCTTATGGTAGGTGTGAAAGCTTCAACTAATGGCTTTGGAAATTCTTCCATTTTTATATGTACGTCTTTCCTATATCCTAAGTCGAAAATGGCTATTCCGTATTTGTTTTTGCGTTTCTTTCTTTTAGCCAATTGTGTAACACTCTTTTTTAGATTTGGAATTTGATAACTTCTTGCTACCCTCATTACATGGTCATATACCTCTGAAAGAGACCATGATGTTTCAGAGGGCTTAATTTGAATTACCTCTTCATCCATCATTCTTAAGTCAACTAACCATTCATTTGCTTTCCTATTAAATCGACTAACTATTTTATTTGAATCCATCTTATTTTATTTAAAAAGTAAATAATTTGAGTCATGAAATTTTAATTGACATTTCTACAGGTATTTTGGGTTTTATTTTTTGCTGACTACCAAAGCTATTGGTTATACCCGTTGCTGTAAACTGCCGGCTTTATTCGGAAACAAATTTTCTAAAATTATTTCTGTTAATTAGTTCTTCATTTGCATTGTATTCATTTACAAATGTTTTTGGTAATCTAATTTTCTTCTTAGCGTTCCATTTAAATTCAAATCCTGTAATTATACCATCTACTTCTTCTACTAGGTCAACTTCTTGTTGCTGTTTAGTTCTCCAGAAGTACATTTTAGTGAATTTATTCTTATAGGTATTCTGCTTAAGCCTTTCCGATATTAAGAAGTTTTCCCAAAGTGCACCAGTATCACTACGCAGATCCAATGAATTAAAATTTCCTAGAACCATATTTCTAATACCATTATCATAAAAATAAATTTTTTTATTTTTCTTTATCTCAGTTCTTAGATTTCTGCTAAAGCTATCTAACTTAAAAATTACATATCCCTTTTGCAGAATGTCAATATAGCTTGAGACGGTGTTTTTGTCAACTCCCACAATTTGAGCAAGTTCGTTATAGTTAACTTCACTCCCAATCTGCAATGCTAAGGCCTGTACTAATTTTTCAAGAACCTCTGGTTTACGAATATTTGAATATGCTAATATATCTCGATATAAATAACTACTTACGAGTTGTTTTAAGATTTCTTTTTCTTCTCCAGGATTATTCAAAACGTCAGGATATAACCCATATAACAATCTGTTTTCTAATTGTTGTTCAGATATTAAATATCCGTGATAATCTTCAAATTCTTTCCAACTAATAGGATATAATTCATACTCCCATTTTCTTCCAGTTAAAGGTTCGTTAAGTTCTCTGGATAAATCAAATGAAGAAGAACCACTCACTAATAATTGAACATCTTTAAATTGATCGGTAATTATTTTGAGCGTTAATCCAATACCACTTATTCTTTGGGCCTGATCTATAAAAACAATTTTATTTGAACCAATGATACTTCTTATTTGTTCTGTATTTGGGTTGTTTAAGATACTTCTAACTGTCGGATCATCTGCATCTAAAAAAAGATGTTTCTTATCTTCGATTAAATTTCTAATTAATGTCGTTTTTCCTACTTGCCTTGGTCCAATTAGAATAATAGCTTTTCCAGACCCAATTTTAGTATTAATTGTATTAAATAATGTCCTAGTGTACATGGGTTATATTTTTACACAAATATACTCATATGTACATGTAATCACTAATAGTTATATTATTTAGTGAATAAATATCTTATTTAGTCTGTTTTTTTAGCTTGTTTACAACGGTCTAGTGTATGGTTTGTTGCGTGTTTAAAGCAACGAATTGAATAAATACAAACCGAACCTGCCTACCGGCAGGTAGGCAGAAAATCCGAGAGGATTTTCGTCAGTAGGCTAGAACCAGCAATAATTTATATATATTGTTGTCAGTAGTTGTTTTATTAATGATATTGATTTTACAAACTATCTTATTCTTTTTTTGTAACAGGAACTGCATCAAAAGGGTCGACCATAGCGACAAATAGCACACAAGGGCCATTATCTAGACATTTTGCTTTATGTGGTTTTCCTGCAGGACCATAAGCATAAGAACCAGCTTTTAATACTATAGGTTTTTCTCCTTGGTATTGCACTTCCAAATCTCCTGAAATTAAAATCATACGTTCAGGTGAATTATGTGTATGATTCACAACTTCGGTATTAGGTTCTATTTTAAAGAAAAAATCTAAATTAGGTTTAGATATATCGCCATGAAGTATTGTAAAGGAACAATCTGGAAAGAAATCTGGAGCAGGTAACCATTTCAAATCTTTGTTATCAATAGTTGTGGCAATAGAAGATTCTTTGTCAGAGAGGCCATTGCTTTGAGCGTTCAAGCCAATTGCTAAAAAAACAAAGGCAAGGGTAATCATGTTTCTTTTAAACTCTTTAAAATTTGTGTTTTTCATTGTGTTGATTTTTAAGGTATTAAGTTAAGTGAAATAATTAAAATCTCAAAATATATTAATCCGTCTATTATGGGTGCAATTACTTACAACGTGTTCGTGTATGGTTTAGTTGCGTTAGTACTAAGATAGGGAATAGGATAGAAACCATTGTTCAGCAGCAAAGAAATTCCGAGTAGGAATTTCAGCGCAATGAACTATGCACGTTGTTAGGTTTAGTTATTTCTCAATTACTAAGATGCAAAAGCAATTTCTCGGTTGTACTTTTTTTGATATTCTTTTGGGGAAAGCCCTGAGTACCTTCTAAAAGTAGTTCTAAAAGCTTTTTCATCATTATACCCAATAAAATACATCACTTCGAGTATTGATTTTGCTGTACTTTCGAGTTGCTTTTTTGCAGCTTCAACCTTGACTCTACGTATATATTCTAACGGTGTGTTAAATGTCGCCTTTTTGAATCTCCTTAAAAAGCTGCGAGAACCTAAATTAACAACATCTGCAATTTGCTCTACACTCAATTTGTTTTTAAAATTATTTTCAATGTATTCTTGAGCTTTATGAATTGCTGGATCAGAATGATCCTTCTGCCCATTAAAAATAATGAACTCACTCTGGCTTTTTCTATCAAAATCAATTTCAGCAATTTTAGAACACCAAATCGCAGTTTCTCTTCCAAAATATCGTTCAATCATGTATAGAGTAAAATTTAGTATGGAATATGCGCCACCGCTTGAATAAATTCCATTATCCTCACAAATTATTTTTTCTGATATAAGGTTTACTTTGGGATACCTTTGTTTAAATAGGTCGTGAGCAGTCCAATGCGTTGTGCAGGACTTTCCATTTAACAATCCTGTTTCAGCTAATAAAAATGTTCCTTTGCATAGGCTGGCAAGTTCTGTTCCGTTCTTAATTCGTTGTTCTTTGATCCATTGAACAAACTCAATGTTTTGTTGGATTTCCAAAACTAAATCTCCACTAATCGGTGAAATAACAACTAAGTCTGTTTTATCTATATCACTAATAGTCGCTGTTGGTTGAATACTGAATAGACCTTGATACAAGACAGGTTCTAATGTTAAACCCACTAAATCAATTTTGAATGGTTTTTCGTGAGATTTACTTAACTGCATTGAATAGGAATTTGCCATATTTAACAAATTATATGGAGCTATGATTGTATCAACAATACTCTTTCCAGATGGAACTATTACACTTATGTGTTTCATTTTTATTCTTTTGACAAATGTAATTAAAATACGTGTCGGAAACAACCCTTTAAAATGTCGTAAAAGACACATCTAAAAATTATCAATACGACATATATTTGTATTATTATAAATTTAAAATTAGTAATTATGACAAATCAAGAAGTAATGGTAGTATATAAGTGGACTGCCAAAGAGGGACAATCTGAAACACTTAAGGGAATATATAGAGAAGTTTCACAGCAAATGGAAGACAATGAACCTGATGCAAAACACGTCGAATGTTATTTTGATGAAACATCTTCAACGTTAGTTGTTATGGATTTATTTGCAAATGCAAGTGCAGTTGGATTTCATCTTGGAACAACCGCTGCTGGACACTTTGAAAACTTACTTTCAATTGCTAACCCAGGTGAGTTCTTGTTTTGTGGTGAAATTCCTGAAGAAATGAAACAAGCCGCCTTGGGTATGGGTCTTAAAGCAACTTTCGCTCCACGAGTATTTGGATTCCAGAGAGGATAATCTAAAAGTGAACGGAATGGGTCTTTCATTCCGTTTTTTTAATTACACCCAACGGTATCGGCTATGAGTAGTTGCGTGGGTTAGCACTTAACTTTGCAAGCCTGCCTTGCCGGCTGGCAGGTACACACCAAAATGACAATCCGAGAGACACGAGCGAAGAGAACTGGCGCAAGCAATTTTCAGAAGTAGACCAGAACAAGCAATTACTTATAGCCAATGTTGGGTGTAGTTTTTATTCGGTTATCCTATTTTTCAAATCCATTCGCTCGTGTAAAATTCTTATGATTTCAATTCTATCACTGGATATTTGCTGATAAAATATTATATGCTTTCCAGATTTTAGTCCGAGTAAGTTTTTGCTTATTCCGTCATATTCTTTTCCAATATCAGGACTTTCTCTAATTCCATTACAAGCCATTTTAACTGTTGTATAATATTTGTCGGCTTGCTTTTCAGACCATTTTTTGAAAGTATAGTCCCATATTCTATTTAAGTCGTTAATGGCTTCTTGTCTCAGTATAACTTTAGCCATTCTTTCTTTTTTCTGCTTTTAATCTTTTCAGATTTTCATCAAAATCAAAGTCTTCAACTAAAGGACTGTTCAATCCTTCTTGTATAGCATTTCTCAATGCGATCACTTTATTTTCTTCATTCTCAAGCATTCTAAGTCCAGCTCTTATAACTTCGCTAACGTTTTTGTATCGACCAGCAGAAACTTGAGTTTGTACAAACTGATCAAAATAATTTCCGAGTGATATAGATGTATTTTTCATTATTTTTCTTTTAATCAAATTTACCAAAAATTGGTAAAAACTCCAAATTTAGCTCGATTATCAAATTACACCTAACGGTATCGGCTATGAGTAGTAGCGGATTTCTACTCACAAACTTTTCCGTATAACGCTGACATTGAATTATGTTGATACTTTCGTTTTATCACTTAAACCGCAATTACTTATACATGTTGTTGGCAATACGTGCATTTGGTTTTAACTGATTAGAATAGAATTTTAACTCCATTGATTAACATTTGTACTGCCATCATTACTAGTATCATTCCCATTAAACGTTCAATAGCTTTCAGTCCACGTTCACCTAAAATTCTATAGAGGAATGGTGCGGACAATAATAAAATGGCCGAAATTGCCCAAGCAACTAGAAGCGCAAAGAACCAATTGTTCAATTGCTCAGGTTCATTTTTAGTCATAAGTATTAACATAGCTAATACAGATGGTCCAGCAATCATAGGAATAGCAATAGGTACTATAAAAGGCTCACCATCAGCTTGTTCCCCCATAATACCTTCTGGGCGGGGAAATATCAATCGAAGCCCAATAATTAACAAGATTATTCCTCCTGCAATTGTCACCGACTCTTGCTGCAAATGAAGAAAGTCTAAAAGGCTTTGTCCAGCAAAAAGAAAAATAACGAGAATTACGAGCGCAATTAGTAATTCACGAATAATAATAAATCGTTGCCTTTTAGGGCTTACTCCTTTTAATACAGACAGCAACACAGGTATATTACCTAATGGGTCCATTAAAAAAAACAGCAATACGGCTGCTGACAAAATTGATCCACCTAAATCATCCATTTTCTTAAGTTTTTGTTATCTAGCATTATTGCCAACGTTTTTGCTATGGTTAGTACCGGAATTAAAAGTAGTGAACTTTCGATTAAACACTTAGCCAAAACTTTTTATTTTGTTTTACCTTTTTTGTTCTAAAGCCAAATCAAAAGATTTGGCGGACTTAATTAAAAGTACTTCACTTTGATTATGCACTAAAACCCGTATTAACTAAAGCCATTGTTGGCAACAGTTATTTTTTATATTCTTTAACTACTTGATTTATTTTTCCAAAAACCGACTTTCCACTTTTATCTTTCATTTCTACTTCTATTCTATCTCCGAAGCTCATAAATGGGGTAGTAGCTTTTCCATTATTTACAATTTCTAAACACCTAACTTCTGCTAAACAACTTGAGCCATTCGGACTTCCTTGGTTTGCAACTGTTCCCGAACCGATAACAGTTCCTGCCATTAATGAACGTGTTTTAGAAGCGTGTGCTACTAATTGACCAAAGTCAAATGTCATATCAATTCCTGCATTTGGTGAGCCAATCAGTCTTCCGTTTAAGGTAGAATTTAAGGGTAAATGAAGTTTTCCATCATTCCAACTCCCATCTAATTCGTCTGGAGTAACAACCACAGGAGCAAATGTTGTCCAAGGTTTTGATTGATAAAAACCAAATTGTTTTGATAGTTCGTTAGGAATTAAATTTCTTAAAGAAACATCATTGATAATGGTTATCAATTTAATATGATTTAAAGCGTCTTTTGAATTTATTCCTGCTGGCACATCATCTGTGATAACAGCTACTTCGGATTCAAAATCAATACCCCAATCTTCATTTTCGATTTCAATATCATCATTTGCTCCAATAAACGCATCAGAAGCGCCCATATACATCAAAGGGTCAGTCCAAAAAGACTCAGGTAATTCTGCGTTTCGAGCTTTACGTACAAGTTCAACGTGAGTAACGTAAGCACTTCCATCAGCCCAATGGTAAGCTCTTGGAATTGGTGCTAAAACTCTTACAGAAGAAAAATCAAACGTGTTAGACAATTTATTTGTGTTTAAGTCTTCATAAACACTTTGTAGTTTACTTTCGGTTTCTACCCAATTATCGATTGCAGTTTGCATAGTTTCTGCTATTTCAGGTACTTTAACTGCTCTTGTTAATTCTTTATTTACGACAACCAATTGTCCGTCTCTGGTCTTGTTGTCAATTGAAGCTAATTTCATTTAATATTTTAGTTTTTCGTTTTTTTTAATTGTTGCCAACGGTCTAGTGTATGAGTAGTTGCATAGTTGAGCACTTAACTTTGCAAGTACACACTAAACTCAAAATCCGCAAGGATTTTCAGAAGTAGGCGAGAACAAGCACTTACTTATAGCCATTTTTGTGAGCTTTTAATTCTTTTAAATATGGGTTAAAACTATTATGCTCGGTATAGATTGTCTCCTTGTAATTCGGAAGGAATTTTTCTAAAATCATCGAAATATTATAGCCTAATTGGTAATAATATCTATCGTTATAAAGATCATAAAGACCTTTGTCTTTTTTTACACTGTATTCTTGGTAGATGTTACCAATAAAATCGAAATCTTCTTCATTCAGCATTGTAGTGCTCGGTTTATTTTTAGCCAAATGTCTTTTACATAAAGATTCAAAATATCGAGCATGACCTTCCATTAAGATTTCATAATCTTCAACCTCACGAATATCAATACCATAGTCATCCTTTATTCTATCAATGCGCATTGTTCTTAAGGAATCGTATTTCTTGAGATTAACAACGACATCTGCATCATCAATCCATATGGATTTCAAAAGCTCATTCTCTTTGTAGACACTTTCTTTGTACCATTTGAGGTCTTTATGGTAGCGCCCTAAAAATTCATTAGGTCCTCCTGGAATATCAAGTTGTGTGCAGTAAGCTTTAAATTGCGGAATTTTCCTTTGATATCCATGAAACAACTCATGGATTACCATAATAGACCAATCCTGTAAATCTGTTACACCAATCAATTTTTTTGTTAAATCAAAACTTTGGAAAAACAGTACATTTTCTTGATAGAAAAGCGCTGAGCTGTCATCGTCAGTGTAAGATGTACTAAAGTTTAGGTTCGTGGTATCTGTGTAGGTTTCAGCCAACTTAATTACTGAAAATCCTTTAAAGGGTTTCAATTTGTCGTGACGAGCAATGTTCAGGATGTGTTTATTTGGATTTACAGAAAAAGTTCCGTCAAAAGTGTAATAAACAATAGGTTGAAATAAATCTTTTTTTGAAAATGCATTCCAATGTTCTTTAGCAACATCATTTTTTATCTGAATCAAATAACTGAGATGTCTCCAGTAGTCCTTTTCATGTTTTTCCACTTCTTTTTGTTCGATTTTCTTCGGTGCATTCTGACAGGAAAACGCTAGAATTATAAGTAAGAAGTATATAAGTTTTTTCATGTTTTTTAATTGCTCCCAACGGTATCGGCTATGAGTAGTTGCGTGGGTTAGCACTTAACTTTGCAAGCCTGCCTTGCCGGCTGGCAGGTACACACCGAGTTGGAAATTCCTGCGGAATTTCCAAAGTAAGCGAGAACAAGTAATTACTTATAGCCATTGTTGTGCGTTCGTTATTTAATTGTTGTAATTTCTTATCGTTAATTCTTGTTTAATTTCGTTTACCAATGCATTGCTGCTAGTAAGTATTTCTTTAATATAGATTCTTTTATTTCCATTAACACCACCTATCACATGGTTATAATGTCTGGATAAAGCTAAATAGGTAGGTGAATTATAATTCCCTATCCAACTCGTGTCAATTTTATTTATATCGAATTCGGGATTTCTATAGTATTTTTTCAAAAATCGGAAGGTATTTAAATCGGGATTTTTCATATACTCTCGTCCATCCTCAGTTATTTCTCTCATGAATTGTTGATACTTTTCTATTAAAGCATAATGCTCGTTTAAATGAATTAGTAATTCTTTGTTCTTAATAATATAAATTCCGCTAGTATTGAGCATTTCATTATACGTCTTTCTATTTATCTCTATATTATTCCAACTGTAGTGCATTACCGATTCAATATTCGCAATATCTTTTACTGATGTTGCTTTAAGTAATAGTTCTGGTATTTTTTCTTGATTGGATAGATAACCTGCCAAAATGGAATCTTGCTTAGTTAAATGTCGAATATCGAAATTGATATCTTCTTGCAGTTTTTTAATAAAGGATAATTCCTTCTTGTGTTCTTTTCTATTTTCGTTTAAATCGTTAAGCTGAATGGCTATTAAAATCCCAATAACTACAAGTATAATTTCACCAATAGCATATTTAAAATACCTGCCTGCCGGCAAGGCAGGCTTTCCTGTTTTGTTTTTATCCATAAGGTCGTAGCGTATTTTTCGAAAGAATTTTATCATTAGTTAGGGGTTTCTTATAATAGAGCACAACGGTAATGGCTATGGCAAGTGCGGGATTTTGAAACCGCTTTATTGTCCGCCTACCGTAAATTTGTTTTATTGTATTATTTTCATTTTTAAATCAGTCAGGCCGCATTTGCTATAGCCGATGTTAACTGCATTTTTTTCTAATGGAACCTTGATTCATAATATTCTTTTTTTTTTAAAATTTCGTTGTTAGAAATTATTTTATGAGCCACCTCTTGGACAAATTGCTTGTTTTTCAGGTTGAGTTGATCATAAATCTCATCAAAAAAAAGTAGATAACCGGTATTCATTTCCCTTATTCTTGGCAGTAAAGTAGTAAACTCCAAGTCGGCTTTTAGATAATCTAGAATCAGCTCACGCTCAAATAGCTTTATATTACAGTCTGGTTGAGTTTTGAATGTTCTGGTTAAACCACCTACTTCTAAGTCATCTATAAAGGGTTGATACCATTTCTCGGATACTGTTAAACCAATATGAATTGGCCTGTCTCCCTTATAATGAAATAAAAAATGTTGCACTACATTTTCCCAATTGGTTTCGTATTCATTGACATCAATCTTTTCTAAAAGGAAAGGAGGGATATTCAATTGCTTAAAAATAGTGTCTCGGTACCCGTCAAATAACAGAAAGTCAATATTTATTACTAGTATATCCGTACGCATATTCTTTGCATCCTGAAGCATCCATACCGGATAAGTATCATTGTCGTGCTGGGTTAGTAAAACCCCGTTTTCGGCAACTGATTGTAAAGTATTGTACGCATAATTCATTAAGCTAATTGGAAACTCACGTTTTTTAAACCACTTTTTATTAGCTTCTTGTCTCAAAGCTAAATTATGGGTGCTAGTTGCATAAGTTGCTACAGTAGCCAATAAACCAGGAAAATCAGGATTCATTTGGTACGCTTTCAATAGATATTTACCCTCTCCAGGATACACAGCAGCCGTTGAACCCCTCACAAAATTATAAGTGAAAGAATCAGGTATTTGTTCACCCATTACCTTAACAATGTCTTTCCCAAGCATCAAGTTAGGCCCTTCCTTAACAAAATCTGTACTCCAGTTGGCAGTTCCCTGAGCATTACGGTTAGCTCGGTAATAGTTGTACCAACTTTTTTCGTTTTTTAAATCCTTTTGTAGTTCGTTCCACCATAAATCCGCTTGAGCTACATAATACTTTAGTGGTCTATCTTCTTTCGCAAAAGAGATTTGTTCCTCTGGCTCATATAGGGACTGAGAAAAACCTGAAAAGGCAGAAATGCAAAGTAGATGTAGGATGACTATTTTTTTCATTTAATTACAGTTAACGTATTGGCTATGCGTAGTACGGAAATAGATCAGCGATTATTTCCGAGGCTGCACGAGCCAAATTACAGTATTTTGTTTTTAAATTTTTCTTTATAATGACCAAATCTGTGATTTGGTGGTAACTTTAGTTGTCACTGACCTTTGGTTAAGCCCGAACCACCGTATTTCGAATAGCCGTTGTTGTTTGCAGTTTTAATAAATCACACCGCTACAGTCATTCTTTATTTTAAGGTTTATTCCCATGCTCATGAATAATTTTCCACCCATCACTGGTTTTTAAGAATACATATGTTTGACGAACATTAACATTTTTTTCTTCACCATCTTGTTCAAAAGAAACGAAACGGTAAAAAGTTGCTATTCCAATTTCTCCAAAAACATCAATCTTCAGATCTTTTACTTCCTCTTTGTAATTTGAAACTGAGCCAAAAAATGCTAACTCGGACTCGTTTGTACTCTCTACATCTTGTCTCTCAAAACTCCGGGGACCAAATTTTGTAAATTTATCACTTAACAAGTGTGTTGTTTTAAGTCCATCCAAATTGGCTGTTTCGCAGTCCTTGACTATTGAATGAATGACTTCCCTCAATTCATTTTGAACCTCAGGGAATAGGTCATTTACAATATCTGGCTTATCTGATTTTTTTTCTGAACATGATGAAAGAATTACAAATAGAAGAGCAATTATAATAGATAGACTGTTATACTTTTTCATTTTGTATTTTTTTAATGATTTATAGAAACTAAATTAATCCAAACTAATGATTCAAAGTAATCTGAGTACACTTATTAAAGACAATGGTGCTAATATTTGACCTATATTTCTTGAAACATCTAATTGCATACAACGTGATTGTGTATGGTTAGTAGCGGATTTTTACTCACAAACCTTTCGGTTTTGCACTGATCTTTATTTTCTGTTCTTGCTTTTATTTCCCACTTAAACCGTTATTACTTATAAACATTGTTGGCATTAGTTTTCTATTTGTTTAATCATTTCTTTGGCAACTATGGCTGAAGAGGGAAGAAACATGGTCGTCACAATTCTCTTATCAATTACTATATCGTGTTTATCATTCAAATCACTTTTAGTTTGAAATATTCCTCCATTATCTTTTAATTGGTCCTCCAGCATTACAGGTAATAAAGTTCCTTCTTTAGCCCAACTTTTAGTAATCTCAGTCGAATTTGGGAAACCTGTCACTTTTTTACCTTTAACCATATAGTCACCATTGCTAAGTTTGACATTTGCTAAAGCACCAGGTCCATGTCCACAACCTCCTACTATTCCACCATTTTCGTAAATGTTAGCTATAATTGATAATAATTTTTTGTTATTGGCTACATCAAACAATGGTCCATATCCACCACCAATAAAAACGGCTTTATAGTTTTTATAATCTACTTGGTCAGGTGTAAGTGAATTTTCAACATTACCATTAAAATTTTCATACTTTATAGTATAACTACTGATTCCAACAGGATCCATTGAAAATGGGACTTTTCCACCAGTTGGTGAAACAAAATCAACTTCATATCCATGAGAAACAAAAATATGATATGGAGGTGCTACTTCCCAAAGATTGTTACCGGCAAAGTGTTTTTCTGGGTCTCCCATATCCTCGGTGTTTGAGACGATAATTAATATTCTTTCCTTTTCAGTTATCTCATTTTTACAAGAAATAAAGATTAGTAATACCAACACTGCTAAAAGTATTTTTTTCATTTTTTAATTGATTGAATTTTGTATAAGACAATAAATAGAGAAGAGTGTTACGGTCTTTCAATTAATGCCAACGTGATTGTGTATGGTTAGTTGCAAGTCTAGCGCAACTAATTTAGTAAAAGGAAACCAGATGTTGAGAAAATGTGTAGGGTTTTCGCAAGTAGGCAGAAATCAAGCAATTAATTATACACCGTGTTGGCTATAGTTTTTTATTTCTACATTTTTGTTTTAGTGCGATCCATTATAAATGCATATTCATAAAGTACACTAAACTCATGTTTAAGTACTATAAGCTTATCTATTCAAAAATCACAGGTTCAGTCATCTCAAACCATGATTTGTAATACTCTTGGTGAATCTTTTCAATACTATTGCGTTTCAATTTCAAGGTTGGGGTAGTTAAGCCATTATCAACATTCCAATCTTCTTTCATAATCACCACTTTTTCAATTTTTTCATGCTTTTCTAAACTGGGATTCACTTGTTCTATAGTATGAATTAAACTTTTAGATAATTCTTTTTTTGATTTGGCTTTGCCTAATTCTGAAATCGTGATTAATGCAATAGGTTGTGGAATTCCAGTACCTACTATACAAATTTGCTCAATGTCGGTATTTTTAGATAGTTCTAACTCAATTGGAGATGGTGAAATATACTTGCCTTTATCTGTTTTAAATTGATCTTTAACACGTCCAATAATAGTTAGAAATCCATCGTGATCGTATTCACCACAATCACCCGTCTTGAAATAACCATCGTCGTCAAAAACAGATGCTGTAATTTCTGGAGCTCTAAAATACCCTAAAAATAAACAGTTGTTTTTAATAAGTATTTCACCTTCAGGAGATAACTTTGTTTTAACACCAGAAACAGCTTTTCCTACTGAACCTATTTTATTGGAGTCTGGCAAATTTGCATGAGAAATTATACAATCTTCGGTCATGCCATATCCTTGCAAAATAGTAATACCTATTTTTTGATACCACTTAATTAAACTTAGTGATAATGGTGCTGCTCCAGAAACAATAATTTTAGCATTACTTAATCCTAATTTTTGCTTCAATTTCTTTTTAATGATAGTGTTTACCAAAGGAATTTTTAATAACAGATTCAGCTTTTTCTGTGGAATACTACTTAATATCTTTTCTTGAAATTTAGTCCAAATTCGTGGTACTGCAAAAAATAGATACGGCTGACATTTTTCTAAATCTAACGCAAATGTATCTAATGATTCCGGAAAGCTAAATTCTGCGCCAGAGACAATGCCCGATATACCAGTCAATAATCGTTCTGCTACATGAGCTAATGGCAAATACGAAAATAATTTGCTGTGATTTGGAATTGAAAACATTGTGATTCCGGTATAAGTAGTGACAATAAAATTATTAACCGAATGCATCACACCTTTGGGGGTTCCTGTAGTACCTGAAGTATAAATAATTGTAATTAGATCGTCTGGTTTTTGAATATAAACCTTCTCTAATTTTTTTTCTTTTAAAACAATATCCTCCCACAGATCACCTTCATTTTCACCATAAAGACCAACAGAAATTTTGTGAATATCTGGTATCCCTGTTTTTTGAGATTCAAACTTATCCAGCTTCCCAACAATAATGGCTTTAGATTCGCTATGAACCAGTATCTGATTCACACTGTCTGCATTAAGTGTTGGATAAATAGGAATCGACACACAGCCTGCCATCATAATAGCAAGGTCAGACAAAATCCAATGGGCACAATTTTTAGATAGTAATGCCACATGGCTATGTTCAGGGAGATTATAGCCTTTTAAAGCAGAAGCAATTTTACGAGCTTCTTCGCCTGCTCTGGCAAATGTGTAGGAAATGTTTTTCCCATTAACAGGTTGGTTTAAAAAAATCTGATTAGGAATCTGCTTTTCCCATTTAAGAAATGCGTCTAAGGGTGTTTGAAATTCAGGCATAATAAAAACGTTATTCAATAAATATAGGAAAGTTTTTTTTAAATGTTTTTTGAGTTACACTTGTCGTACTTTGCTTACTTCTGAAGTTCTCTTTATTCGAAATTTTGAAAACTCAATGTCTTTCAAAATTTTCTACCTGCCTACCGTCAGGTAGGTTTGATTAATTCGGACTTTTGTTCAAATAGCTATTTTATTCTAATTACAGCCAATGTTTGGTATAAGATTAGTAGCGTTGATTAACGCACCTAATTTAGTAAATACAAAACCAACTAGAAAATCCGCAAGGATTTTCGTAAGTAAGCTTGTACTAGCAATTAATTTTATACAGTGTTAGAAGCCGTTTTATTCTTCAGTTATAGTCAAGGGGTAAGAAGGATCTAAAATTTTAAACCCTAGATCACTATACCAACGATGCCCACTTGCAAGTACTACAACACCAATTTGATCTTCAAGATTAAAACCAGCAAAACTTACAAACCCGTTGGTTCCTCCCTTATGATAATGGATTGTTTTAACCGATTCTTTTCTTTCCATTATATCCCATGCCAATCCTAATTTCCCTTCATATTCCAATCCGTATTCCCCATCAATATTTGAAAACCGTTCTTCATGTGTTAATTTGAGAGCTGGGTCTAAAGTTGTTGGGTGCATACCAAGTTGAGCTGAAATAAAACTAAGCATTTCTTTTGCAGTTGTTTTTATACCACCACCAGCTGGGAACTCCCCTTCATCTAATTCCTCTACATGTTCTCCACTTCTATAAGGTGTAACTAAGCGGTCTCTCTTAGCATTAGGAACAACAAAATAGGAGTCATTCATGCCCAAGGTTCCGAAAATTCTTTCGTTCATTAGGGATTCATAGCTTTTTTCCATTTTTGCTTCAACTGCATATTCAAGAGCTACATAGGCTAAATTGGAATATAAATATTCTTTTGTATCACTATCTACAGTATAACTAGATAAAAACTCTATTAAATCAGCTTTTGAATAATCACTTAATCGATTGGAATCATCCCTATTTACATTGGTAGGATTGCGTGGAAGTCCAGATGTGTGATTTATCAAGTCTTCCAAAGTTATGTCTCTGTTGCTGTTTGCCAATACTTGTTCAAACACTGGCATGTAATGTTTAATTGAATTGCTGATTTCAATTTCTTTATCAAGTTCTAAATCTGCAAGAAGTGCTGTTGTGAATACTTTTGCGATAGAACCAATCTCAAAAATTGAATTTTCATTCGGTTTTAAACTATCGGTTAAGGACATTTGACCATAGTTATAAAACCGTGTTCCATTCTTGTCTATAATTCCAATCACTGTGTTTAAATGATATCCCGTATCTATCCGATTTTGTACTTCTTTTTCTATGTCAGCCGGTAATTTTTGCTGAACATTGTTACTACAACTTAGTAGTGTTGCTGTATATAGAGTTATTAAAAAAGTGTTTTTCATATTATCTTTTCAGTTTAACCTGATATTTTTTATTGATATTATATTTTACTTTAAAAAATATTGTTTATAAATTTCTCGACTAAGTGGAATATGAAATCCGCTTTTCAATTCGATATCGTATTTACCACCTCCATGTTTTATTACTTTAAGGATACCTTCTTTAGGAATAATATATGAACGGTGAACTCTAATAAAATTTTTTGGTAAAATCCTCAATAGTTTATCAAGATTTTTGTCATGCAAATACTGTTTTTTACTCAGGGTATAGATTTCAGAATAGTTGCCAGAAGCCTTAATATATTCAATTTCATCAATTTGAATTAATTCAATAACCCCTTTTGATTTGATAGACAAACTTTTTAAGTTTTCACGATTCATATTGTCGTTACTTAAAAAACGATCTATGGCTATTTTAAATCGCTTTTCTGAAATTGGTTTACTTATAAAATCGAGGATTCCGTGATCAAATGCCTGTGAGGCTTGATCTTTATTAGCAGTAATTACGATAGTTTGAAAAGAAGCTGCAACAGCAAATTTAAGTAGCTCAAAACCATCTTTGCCGTTTAAATTCAAATCTAATAATAATAAATCATAAACTTCTTCATTAATACAGAACTTGGCATCGTATAGTGAGTGCGCAATTTTTGTAGTACAATCTGGTAAATAAGTTTTAACCAAATCGGCAATACGTTCTGCTACCAAAGTTACATCTTCTACAATTAGTGTTTTCATTTTGTTTGAATTTCTATTATAACTTCCCAGCCATTTTCAACTCTTCTGGAATGCATTTTCCATTTATTATGATAACATGCATCCAAACGCGCTTCAACATATTTTAATCCAGTTCCTGTTGTTTGTTTTTCCAATTGGTTAGTAAAGTTGCTATCATTAAAAAGAGTATAAATTACAACATCATCTAATTCAACTTTATTCAATTCAAAAATCGCATCTTGGCTTCCAGAATATCCATGTGTAACTCCATTTTCTACAAGTGTATGAATAACAGCTGGCGGTATCAATTCATTACCATTAAAACCATGAGTAATCATTTTATAGTTGGATTTTTGCTGTATACTCATTATTTGCAAATGCGCTTTACACATTTCTATTTCGTCGGACATCAGTACCATTTTCTGTTTACTCATCGTAGTTAATAAATGAAATTCTTCAGAAAGGGCTTCAATCATAATTTTAGCATTTTCAGTATTTGTAGAAATTAATTGCTGTAATGACATTAACGAATTCATTAGAAAATGTGGTTGTATATGCTTCTGTAAAAACTGATATTCTAAGAGTTCTAACTTTATTTCTGTTTCATTTAAATCCTTTGTTTTTTGTAGTATTCCTTTGGCAGAAGTAAAAATCATAACAACTGCGAAAATTACTACTCCAAAATTGTTTATCTTAAAAATAAGAGATGTTACAAATAGATTACCGTAATCAAAATTTTCGATTAGGTCATATTCATCGATTAAATTGAGAAGAAACACAAGAAATAATGATGCTGTTATTAAGTAAGTGTTTTTATTTTTTAGGGTTGAAAAGTAAAGGGAAAATGAAAATGGTACTAAGCTTAAAATAAGTACTGTTGAAAATGGTGTAAAGTTCGAAAGTATTGCAACAGCTACGAAAATAAGTATAGAAAAAAACAGTTGTTTTCTCTTCAAATTGTATTCATAGTACAAAACAAAAAGCAGCATAAAATAAATAAAGAATCCAAGCCCTCTATGTAGGCTGCTACTGTTTATAAATGATGATGTCGGAACTAATCCGTTCCAATATAGAGCATCATGTATTACTAAAAAAAAGTTGGTCAAGAACAAAATTCCTAAGGCTAGAAATACTTTTTGCTTATTTAAAGAAAAATAGAGTGCAATATTGATGAGAACTGCAAAAATAAAAATCCCTGAAAAAAGTATTGGAGCCATGGACATAACAAACGAGTGTGCCTGAAACCCTTCAAAAGTTCCAATAGATACATCTCTAAGCGCTGCGGCATCCTGATTATTGTAATTTGAAAAAACAAGTTCTATATGGTTGTCACCATTATTCAAATAGCCTCGAGGAATTCTTTTTCGTACAAGATTTTTACCACTAGTTTCTGTTTCAGTCGAATTCCCTACAATTCCGTTTGTTAACAGAAGTTTATTATTTATATAAATATGAGTGGCACTTATACTAGACCTATATTGAAGCCAAATATCCTGTTCGTCTTTTATTTTACCTGAAAGGATAAATGGAATTTCAAGATGCCAAATATTCTTTTCTTTACTAACTATGGAATAAACTTCACTTCCGTCTAAATTATCATTTACAAATGATTTATTAACGCCCTTATATAATTTGGAAATTTTAAAATTGCGTAAGTCAATTTCTGTACCGTCATAAAGGTTTTTCTCTTGAGCTTGTAAACCAAGACTTAATAAGATTATCGATAATAAAAACAAAAATTTTGACATCATTTAAAACTTATCTTTATTGTATTTCCTGTATATTCAGGATTGTCAGAGGTTTGATAACCAATAACAGCAAACTTATTATTGTGAGTATGAATTTCAATTTTACCTAAAAGTTTAAATTGAGTTTAAAAATACTTTTTCTTTTTTATTAATAGCGGGTTATTCCTGTTTAGGAATAATCAAGCGGGTAGTAACCATATCGAACCGACCACCAAGAAATGAATCTTGAATTGGATTCACCGTTGGGTAATCTAAAGAACTTGATAAGCCAGAAACAGTCAGTGAACCATCGTTACCCAAAGCAACACCTTCAAAGGTTTCCATACCTTGTCCACCGAAAATAGTGGAATAAATTAGAAATGATCCGCTAGAATCGAGCAAAGTAATAAATGCATCAGTACGACCACGTAGCATTGAATGAGAATTATTTACAATTGGAAAATTAGTGGAAGTCGTTTTACCTACAATAAATGCATTGCCTTCATCATCAATGATAAGATCCCTTGAACTATCATCACCTTCTCCACCTAAAAAAGTTGAATATGTCATTCTTTTTTCTTGTATATTAAATTTGGAAACAAAGACATCGCTCTCTCCTGAATGTATTGGTTGATATCCATTCGGTGTTGTTGGAAAATCTGATGAATTTGTAATTCCAGTCAAGAAAATATTCTCATTAGGCCCAAGAGCGAGACCATAAAGTTGTTCGTTTTCATCACCTCCTAAATAACTGGAATATTCCAAAGTTGATCCAGTAGCGTCTATAACAGCGAAGAATATGTCATCTTTGCCATGTTTTGTTTCTTGGATAGAATTGTATAAAGGAAAATCGGAAGAATTGGTCGTGCCAGCGATGTAGCGTCTTCCTTTGTTGTCTATATCGATTGAGAACCCAATGTCATTCCCTGATCCACCTAAATAGGACGTTGTCATCATTTTCCCCTCAGAGTTAAGGGTAGCAAAAAATGTATCTATCTTTCCAGCTGACTTTGGCTGTAGCGCACCTGGTAAAATAGGAAAGTCATTAGACTCAGTGCGTCCAACTATATGAACATTTCCTTGTTGGTCAAGAGCAATCCCTCTACCGTCTTCATTTTTACTGCCACCGATAAAGGTTGACCACATTATCTCACCTTTAGTATTGAGTTTAAGAACAAAAGCATCGCTCATTCCTCCAAATTTCGATTGAAACTCATTGATGTTAATTGGGAAGTCAGCAGAGTAAGTCGTTCCTACAGCATAGATATTACCTTCAGAATCCGAAATAAGACCTTGAACGGCATCCCATTGAGACCCTCCAAGTTGAGTTATATAATCCATCTTTGTACCATTGCCATTCAATTTTACAACAAATGCATCTATGCCATTCTTTAAGTTGTATTGTTTCTCTTCAGGGAGGTTTAAGCTTGCAGAGTTTGAATGACATCCTAAATATGTGTTTCCTTTGGCATCTACTGTAACAACATCAGCATCATCGTCACCTATATTGCCTAAGTAAGTTGAGAATACAATTTCTGAATCGGTGGCTTGACTATGCAATTTATTGAAAGTAAATAGTATTGTGATTAATAAAGTAATTGGTAGATATTTCATAATTTATATTAAGATTAAGGTTTTTTTAAAAATCAAAATTGATTAAAAACCAACTAAACTATTATATGAATATGATGAAACGCACGAGGATCTTTCAAAAATCACTTTTGCATGCTATTAGGAGTGTTTTAATGCTAGTAGTAATACTTTAATTATTGTCTAATAAAAGTAATTTATATTGATAACGGAATATTTTTGTTAAAATGGCTGCCAACGGTGTGGATATGAGCAGTGGCGGATAAAACGCATTTACTTTTCAGTTAGCAATATACTTATTTAAATAAAACGGTTTGAGAATAAACCCAAACCGCTATTGTTTTTATACATTGTTGAAGCTAGTTTTATTATGCATAAATGCAATAGAACAGAAGTAAACTATTAATGATTTGGCTCTATTAGATCTTTAATATGGGCAGCAACTGCACTACCAGCCATTGACCCGTAATTACTTAATACAATAACATAGTAATTTTCTTTTGGATAATACTCAAAACGACTTCCAACACCAGGATATGTACCTCCATGCCCAATAGTTATTGCTTCTCCAACTTGATTTAGCTGAAAACCATACCCATAATGTCTACTTTCATCTTTATCTACAAAGAATTTAGCGTGTTTTTTGTGCAATAGTTCTTGGGTTCCTTTGCTTACAATGGTATGAGTATTGATTGCTTTAAAATAAGTATACAAATCTGTAGTAGTAGAATAAATGCCTCCGTCTGGGGCCAAATAAAGACCAACTCCTCCATTTTCGCATCTTGTACCTCCAATAAAATTAGATTCAGTGTCTTTATACGTATAGCCAATGGCTTTATTTTGGTGAGTAGTTAATTTATGAATATCTGCAAAAGAGTTTTTCATATTAAGGGGCTTAAAAATACTTTGTTCGATGCATTCTCCATAAGACATGCCACTCACTCGTTCTATAATTATACCTAATAAAACAAATTCTTCATTTGAATAATCATATTTATTTAACACTTTAAAATTTTTTCTTCGACCCTCATTTAATGAGTCTAAATGTGTTACTTGAGCTTTTAAAGCCTCATTGAGGTTTTTAGCTTTGTCATTGTCTAGATTGAATGGTTCATAATCATCCAGTTCTATGCCAGAAGTGTGAGTTAATAAATGATGAATCGTAACTTGGTTGGAAATATCTTTAGGGTATTCTGGGATAAACTTACTAATAGGATCGGTAAATTTGAGCTTTCCTTGTTCTGCAAGTTTCGCTATAGCAACACCAGTAAACGTTTTTGTAGTTGAAGCAATATTAAAAGAGGTATTTGCGTTGTTTTTTGTATTTCTTTTTTTGTTGCGCTCACCATAGGACTCTTCAAATAAAATAGTATTCCCTTTAGCTACCAATACAGACCCCGAAAAATGATCTAGCTTGTGCAACTTCTTTAGGTATTTTTTTAAATAGGGTTTCATTTCTTTTGAAGAAACACGACTGTAAGGAGGAAGATTTCCTGAAGGACGAGAGCCTCTACTAACTGATTTTCCAATAATTTTGGTGTTCTCTGGATTCATTCGCAACATGATTATTACCCAATTTTTAGTGTGCTTCCCATGAAACCAAATAGCCAGTCTGTTTTTATCAGACCAACTTGTTTCTTCTGAAAAGGCTTCTATTTGTCCATAATCAGCAAAAACACTTGGCCAATACGCGGCAGCTTTTTTAAAGTCTTTTTCGTAATGTTTCGATGTAAAAGCTTCCAATTTTTTTAGATCATTTGTATTATACGCTTTTACAAATTCTTTGAATATTGGCGTTATTTCATTTTCTGGCCATTCAAAATCTGTTGTGTTTTGACCAGTTAGGGTTAAAGTTATTATGTTAAATAGTAGAATAAATGTCAAGTTTCTTATTTTCATTGCTAGATACGTTTTGGTATAAATTAAAACGGAAAGACGAGCAAGAAGAATGAATGTGACAATTAGCAACGGTTTGGTTATGATTAGTTGTGGATTGATTTAAATTTACTTTCTCTTTTCACTCTTACTTTTTTGACAATCTCAAACTCTGATAAAGCGATTACAAAACAATTAATTATAACCGTTGTTGCCTAACGTTTTTACTATTTTTTTATCAATTAAGATATCATAATTAAAGAACCCTTTTTTGGTAGTGATTTCTATTTTTTTACTTTCATCTAGGTCTTCAAAATCTCTTTCTGTAAATACAAATTCCTTACTCTTTCCTTTATAATTTACCACGAAATAAGGCTTTTTTCCAGAACTGTCTTTAACATTATAGGAGCCTTTATCTAAGATATCATATTGAGTTTTTGTTTCAAATTTGTTCGACAAATAATAATTCGAAGCAAAAAATAAAAATATTATTATTCCTCCATAACTTACCGAAAAGTGCATAAAAGGATTTAAATATCTTTGCTTTCCTCTATAACTATATACTCCGACGTGGTTCTCATATCCATATAAATCGCTATAATTTTTATAATCTATCAAGCATGAAATAAAACCAACAGATAGGACTATTCCAATCGGAATGTAAAAGTCAATTATTGTTTTAAGAATTAGAGGTAACTGGACAAAAAGCAGAATCAAACCAATAACGAATGTTATTTCGTAAAATAATTTTCCTCTTTTCATCTATGTCTTAATGTTTGGCAACGGTGGGGATATGAGCAGTAGCTCTCCCCAACAGTTGATTATATTTTAATTGTTTATTCTTACTTTGATCTTCCTTGTATTACGAATTGAAGCTATTGCTTATATGCGTTGTTGGCGGATGTATTAATTTCCCAAAATTTTCCATTCACTAATATCTTCGTTATAAATTAAAACAGGACTTAGATAATATTTAACTGGCACATTTGTTTTCTTATGGGATAATATATTCCAGGTTTTCAATAAAGATATTGATTCAATTAAATTGAGCTCAATTTCTTTTAAAGAATCTCTTTTCTTAGGGCTATAGTCTCTTATAAGCCCATAAATTGAATCAAATTTCATATCCTTATAAATATTATATGGGGGGCGGAAATAAGCATTTACTTTTTCTAACTCACCTTGTTCATCAATAATCATTACTAACTGCAAAGACTCTGGTTCACCCATTAGCTTTTTTCTAATTTTCCCAACTAATGAATCTAATTTTACATTACTTATTGAATTAAATTGAATTTCGGTGGGATTGAAAATGTAATCATGAATATTGAAAGAGTTTGCCTTAACAAGAAGGTCTCGCATCTGTTTTGAAATACCGTCCTTAATCAACTGAGAATTTGAACACATAGGGTTAAATGTTAATCTACTGTTCCGAATCTCTGTGAAAACAAGCCAGTTTTCATTTTTTTCTACAAACCAATCACATGAAGTAATCACTCCTGTAAATCTCCCTTCTGATGAGAACGTAAAATCCATATATTTTGGATTGTTCCCTACCTTATAATGTTTCAAAGCTTCTAATCTAACTGTAAAATGCAAGGAATCTTTGGTATAAGTTTTTGAAATCACCTTTCCTTCAAATACATGTTCAGCAGAATAAAATTCCATTATCGGTTTTGGGTATTCACAATCACAAGCTAACAACTGGTTTAATCCAGTCATAAAAAATAATATGAATAATGATTTTGTCATATATGCGCCAACGTATTGGGTATGAGCAGTAGCTCACCCACGTTGGTTGGTTTTAATTAATTGGTTTGTTTTTCAGTTTCATTTTCGTTTCGAAGGATGATTAGAGCTATTGGTCATACCCGTTGTTGCAGCCAGTTACTCTTTTACCTTTCGATTTTTTCTATATTTTCTAAATATGTATATCATTAATGGTAATAACAACCATAGTGGCCATAAACCAAAAATTATCAGAATAAAATTGACTACAGTTTTCCATCCATTTGAAAATGATTCCTTCAATCTCTCCACAAAACTATCTTCGGCTTCTGGAGTATATTTGAAATCTTTCTTTTTGGTCAAAACTAGATCTAAAGTGCTATAGCCTACTAAATCTTTTAAATACTTTAATCGACCAACAGTACTCTCGATTTCTTCCTCTAATCCTCTTATTTCATTTTCTATTTCCAGAATATCCTTAACAGTTTTAGCTTTTGAAAGTAAGTCTCTATATTTCTCTAAATATTTCCTTTTATTGGTCAGACGAGTTTCTAAATCTAAAAATTCTGATGTAACATCTCTTGATTTAATCTCTTTGTAAATAACTTTGCCATTGTAAGATCCAAATTCAGAAACAAAGCTTTCAAATTCAACACTTGGTATTCTTATCTTCAAAAAGTAAGAGGACTCATATTCTGAATCATCGAATCGATCCTTGGAGTAATAAGCCCCTTTCAATTTTACTAATTGATCAATCTTAATTTTGGACCCTTCTAAATCATCAACTTCAACTCCAATCCTACCATCTTTTATTATTTTCTTTTCTATTTGATTTGAATGATCTGTTTGATCCTCAATTTCCTCTTCTTCAATTATCTCAACTATTTCAGATTCATCTATTTCAAATCTCTCTGATGCTGGGGGTGGAGGTTTTACCTCTAGAATTCTTTGAGTAATTGGAATTTCTATGTCATCAATGTCTCTCAAATCACTATTGATTGTTTCTTTTTCAGTACAGGACATTATTGATATACTAAAGATGATAAGTAATAATTTTCTTTTCATTTGTTCAGATTTTTCTTGAAATAATATGTGTTTGTTTAATTGGCTACAACGTATTGGGTATGGTTAGTTGTGGATAGATTTAACTTTACTTTCTCTTTTCACTCTTACTTTTAGATTACGACTAACTTCGGTATAGCTCTGAACCACAATTAATTATACCCGTTGTTAGCTGTAGTTTCATCTTCTTTTTCTGGATCTGAATCTTGGATTGTATGCTTCGAAATTCAGACCAATTTCCTTTGAAATTTTATTAACGGCTTCTTGCGCCATTTCCTCATTATTCACTTCAAACAATAGTTTTTTTGTTGTATGTTTTTCATTTAGAACATATGCTTTTTGAAGTTCAACTGAATACGCCTTATCTGGACTGCCAGCAGTAACAAACATAAATTTTTGTTTTCCATTGAATTTTAGAATACTGATGTCCGTCATTCCAGTCATGTCTACCTTCCTCTTGTACCAAGGCTTTTTAAAAATGAACTTCGATGTGAATAATTGATTGTTATCGATAACAATACCATTTTTACTCAAAAGATTCAGCATTATGAAAATTGATAACGGGAAGAACATTAGAACAATGAAATCACCAACTCTCCACTCTGATAGACTTGACTCCCCAACGAAGAATGCTAAGAGCACTAATGACCCAATAATAAATGTGACAACAAAAAGTAGAATTAAAACTAATTTTTGATGGGACTGAAAGTTTGATTTTAATATAATATTTGTCATAAATATATAATTGATGTATTTTAAAATTTACATTGATTTCAGTATAAATAAAGCATATAGATTAAAACAAGAAGCATTAAAGAATTGAAGCCAATGATATTCAACAATACATTATGGGATATTGGCTTTCCCCTGGCAAATGTGACAATCCCCATAATCATTGAGAATAGAAAAAGTAAATGGAAATATTTCATAAATCCATTTAGATCCGAGGATAATGTATGAGAATAATCTTTCCCCTCCGATTCTACATAAGTTATCGATTTGAACAGTATTGTGTGCTCCACATTTATTTCGCTCTCATATATACGAATATTTGGCAGGGAGAAATTGTACCCTTTTTTAGTTTCATAATGAAAAGCCCTAATTGAGCCTCTATTTGATTTACTCACGTAAAATGAATCAATTTCATCAGAATCATAAACCGTTGGAAGAAGAAAGAAGTCAATAAAATTTATAATGAAAAGGAACACTATTGGTGAAAACACAGCAATAAACATTCTAGTTGGGCGACCTTTGAAATACCGAATAACCGATAAAACTATTTCTTCTAATTTTTTTTCAGGCAAGGTTGTTTGGAATTACAGCTAACGGTGTGGATATGAGCAGTAGCTCTCCCCAAATTGCTGTTTATACTTTATTGTTTGTTTCTACTTTAATTTTCCTTGTATTACGAATTGAAGCTATTGCTTATATGCGTTGTTGCCTAGCGTTTATTCTACTTTGTTTGTTCTAGATATCTTAGTGGTGGTGGTGGTTTCACCTCTTTAATGTTATAAAAATAGATGTGCAATTCAATTGTATCATTTATCTCCTTTTTTACTTCGTCAAAAGAACGAGTAATTTTTGTTAAAACTTTTTTTATATCAACTCCATTCATATTTGTGTCAACTAACATTTCAACAAATGCATTTTTAGGAGATGAAGAATGATGTGGTATTTTTCCTTTATTGAGATAATGTCTTTTCAAAATCCACTTTAAATCTGATATCGGATAACCGTCATCGATATAGATTGAGTCATCTGTTACAGTGAGACCGTTTTTTTCTCTTATCAAACCCGCTCCATAAACGAATGGAGTTATCCTCTTTTTTATCTGACCATCATCAAATTCTACAAAAAGATTTCCGTATCCATTATCAAATGAATATGTCTCAACCTCGTTAGTAATTTGGCGAAAATTTAATTTGACAGTATCCAATCCAATTACTAAGACACTATCCTTTGAAACCTGATAATAAGAAGGGTAATATCTTATTTCATTTGTTTGCTTGTCACAGCTTAGAATTAGCAAAACTGTCAATATGAGTACGATTTTCTTCAAATGCTTGGCAACGTATTGGTTATGATTAGTTGTGGATTGATATAATATTACTTTCTATTTTCACTCTTACTTTTTTGACAATCTCAAACTCTGAGAAAACACTTGCAAAACAA
>NZ_JAUFQO010000004.1 GCF_030409835.1 Lutimonas halocynthiae | reverse complement strand
GTAGTAACAGTTACAAATGATGCAACACTTCCAATTATAGCTCAAGGAACAACAACAGTAACTTGGACTTATACAGATGTAAATGGAAATAGTTCAACACAGACACAGGATGTAGTGATTACAGATGTAACTGCACCAGTTGCAGATACGGCTACATTAACAGATGTAACAGCAGAATGTAGTATAGCTACATTAACTGCCCCAACAGCAACAGATGCTTGTGGTGGAGTAGTAACAGTTACTAATGATGCAACACTTCCAATTATAGCTCAAGGAACAACAGTAGTTACTTGGACTTATACAGATGTAAGTGGAAACAGTTCAACACAGACTCAGGATGTAGTTCTAACAGATGTAACAGCGCCAGTTGCTGATACAGCTACTCTAGCAGATGTGATAGCAGAATGTGAGTTGACTAGTTTAACTGCGCCAACAGCTACAGACGCTTGTGGTGGAATAGTAACAGTTACTAATGATGCTACTTTACCTATCAACACTTTAGGAGATACAGTAGTAACCTGGACTTATACAGATGTAAATGGAAACTCATCTACACAAGTACAGACGGTAACGATCCAAGATACAGGAGTTCCTGCACCAGTGGTTACGAACTTACCTGACTTAACAGCAGAATGTAGTGTTACAGCAGTAGCGCCAACAGCTACAGATGGTTGTGCCGGACTTGTTATTAACGGAACAACAAGTGATCCAACGACTTATAGTGTAGTAGGAACTTATGTGATTACCTGGACTTATACAGGAGGTAATGGAAATACTAGCACACAGACTCAGACAGTAATCGTAACAGATGTAACAGCGCCAGTGGCAGATGCAGCTAATTTAGCTGATATAACAGCACAGTGTGAGGTAACAACATTAACTGCCCCAACGGCTACAGATAACTGTGGTGGATTGGTAACAGTTACTAATGATGCTACTTTGCCAATTACAGCGAGTGTACTAGTTACCTGGACTTATACAGATGTTAATGGAAACAGTTCAACACAGACGCAAGATGTTGCGATAAATGACACAACGGCGCCAGTTGCAGATGTAGCTACATTGGCTGATGTAACAGCAGAATGTGAGGTAACAACATTAACTGGCCCTACAGCTACAGATAACTGTGGTGGATTGGTAACAGTTACTAATGATGTAACACTGCCTATTTCAGCTCAAGGAACAACAGTAGTTACTTGGACTTATACAGATGTTAATGGTAACAGTTCAACACAGACTCAGGATGTAGTGATTACAGACACAACAGCACCAGTTGCAGATACAGCTACTTTGGCTGATGTAATAGCACAGTGTGATGTAATAACATTAACTGATCCAACAGCTACAGATAACTGTGGTGGCTTGGTAACAGTTAGTAATGATGCAACATTGCCAATTACAGCTCAGGGAACAACAGTAGTTACTTGGACTTATACAGATGTAAATGGAAACAGTTCAACACAGACACAGAATGTAGTAATTGATAATATTGACGAGCCAATCAGCTCTGGTGATGAAGAAATCTGTCAGGGAGATGTTATTCCAGCGCTAAGCGTAACTGTAAATGCTGGAGAAACAGTAGACTGGTACGACGCAGCGATAGGAGGAAATCTATTACTTGCTGACAATTCAGTATTCACTCCTGTCTCTGCCGGTATATACTATGCAGAAGCAAGAAGTATTTCAGATGCATGTGTCAGCCCATCGAGAACTGCAGTGGAACTTACTGAAAATCCAATAGTGACTATCGATAGCGTTATAGCTAACGATCCAACACTAATCGCTTGTCCTTTACTAGATAATGGTAGTATCGTAATCACAGCGACAGGATCTAACTTAGAATATAGTATTGATAATGGATTAAATTTCCAAGTATCAAATACTTTCTCTGACTTGAATGCAGGAACGTACAATGTAGTTGTAAGAGATAATGTAACCGGTTGTTCAAATGTTTATGCAACACCTGTTGAATTGACTGCACCAAATTGTGTAGCTGAACTTGTAGTGAGTATTACACAAGACAGTGGACCAACTTCTGTAAACGATATAGGTCAGACTTTAGGATATACAATTGTATTAGAAAACTCAGGAACACTTGATGTAACTGGTGTAAATATTGTTAATACGCAACCTGACGGGACTTTCGGAACATTAGTTGGACCGGTTGGTGATTTAGGAACTCCTGGAGTAATTGATATAGGAGAGACTTGGACATATACCGTAACGTATACAACAAGTTTGGTTGACTTCCAGAACGGTGTAGATTTAGTTAATTCAATTTCAGTAGCGTCAACGGAGATATTGACTCCAGAAGTTGATACAGCCATTACAACATTGATCGTGTCTGACTTAAGTTTGACTAAAACGATTGATAATGCTACTCCGGTAGTAGGAACTGATGTTGTATTCACCATCACAGTTACTAATGATGGGAAAAGTGATGCTGCAGGAATTCAGGTAACAGATATTTTACCAAATGGTTATACATATGTAAGTGATAATGCAGGAGCTAATTATGACGCCGTTTCAGGAATATGGAATGCAGGAACAATTGTTAACGGAGCAAGTGCGAGCTTAACGATCACAGCAAGTGTTAACGCTACTGGTGATTATGATAATATAGCAGAGATTACGGCTTCTGATAATTTGGATTCAGATTCTACAGTTAATAATGGGGATATCAATGAGGATGATCAAGATAATGCAACAACTACACCGCAAGCTGCATCAGATTTAAGCTTGACAAAAGTTGTTGACAATGCGTCACCTAATGTTGGAGGAAATGTAGTCTTTACGATAACAGTTTCTAATGACGGGCCAAGTGATGCAACAGGAATTCAAGTGGTAGATCAGTTACCAAACGGTTATACTTATGTAAGTGATGATGCAGGAGCTGATTATGACGCCGTTTCTGGAATATGGAATGTAGGTTCTGTAGCAAATGGAAACAATGCAGTATTAAATATTACAGCACTTGTTAATGTGAGTGGTGATTATACCAATATTGCTGAAATCACAGCTGCTGATAATATTGATAATGATTCTACGCCAGGAAATGGAGATCTTTCAGAAGATGATATGGATGATAGTGGTGTAGTTCCTAACCCGGTTTCAGATATTGAATTAGCACTAGTAGTTGATAATTCAAGTCCATTGGTAGGAGATAATGTAGTATTTACTATTACAGTTTCTAATAACGGACCAAGTATCGCTACAGGAATTGAAATAAGTGATGCTTTGCCAAGTGGCTATACATTTGTTAGTGATAATGGTTCTGGAACTTATGTTCCTGGAACAGGCTTATGGACAATTGCTTCTATTGGAGCATCTGCAAATGCAGTTTTAAATATTACAGCATCAGTAAACGCTACAGGTGACTATAATAATATAGCTGAAGTAATGGCTTCAGATAACCTTGATCCAGATTCTACTCCTGCAAATGGAGATCTTTCAGAAGATGATATGGATGAAGTGAATACCACGCCGATTGCGGTTTCAGATATTGCCCTCGTGAAAACGGTTGATAATGATACGCCATGGGTAGCAAGTAATGTAGTCTTTACCATCGTTGTTTCAAACCAAGGGCCAAGTGAAGCTACTGGAATTGTGGTTACAGATTTACTTACAGATGGTTATACCTATGTGAGTGACGACAGCTCAAGCTCTTATGACGCCTTAACAGGGCAGTGGAATGTTGGAAGTATTGCAGCAGGCAGCTCAAGTACAATCAATATTACAGCAACAGTTAATGTATCAGGAGATTATAGCAATACTGCTGAAGTGACTAATTCTGACAATGTTGACCCAGATTCAACTCCAAACAATGGAATTGCTTCTGAAGATGATATGGATAGTGTTATTACTACTCCGATTCCGGTTTCAGATATGGATATGAACATGACGGTTGATAATATGACACCATATGTTGGAGGAGAAGTAGTCTTTACGATTGAAGTATCGAATGCAGGTCCTAGCCCGGCAACTGGTATTGAAGTTATTGATCTTTTACCTAGTGGTTATTCATATGTAAGTGATGATTCAGGAGTTTATGACGCCGTAACAGGTATTTGGATTGCTGGAGATATTGCAGCAGGCGATACAAGCGTGATTAACATAACAGCCTTGGTGAATCCAGTTGGAGATTACACAAATATTGCTGAAGTATTTGCTGCAGACAATGTAGATCCGGATTCAACACCTAATAATGGTGTGAGTGGAGAAGATGATCAATTTGAAATCACAATTACGCCAATCCCTGTAGCTGACATTAGCTTGGTGAAAACGGTAAATGACATGAACCCAACAACAGGAGATATTGTAACATTTACACTTACCATAGCAAATGACGGACCAAGCACTGCAACTGGTGTTGCTGTTGAAGAAATTGTGCCTGATGGATTTGGAAACATAAGTCCAATTACTGCGGGGTCATCGCTTAGTGGTTCAACTATAGGATGGAATGGATTAACAATCACAAGTGGTTCAACAGTTGTACTTGAATTTACTGCTGAAGTTCTAACAACTGGAACTTATATAAATCAAGCAGAAATAACAGCATCTGATGTAATCGATTTTGATAGTGAACCAAGCGTGAGTTTTGATGTAGATGATTATAGTGATGGAATTGCAGATGATGATGAGAGCATCATAGATAATATGGTGATTAATTTCTTGCCTACAGCAATTGATGATGACGTTATTGTAGTAGAGAATACAATTGATAATGGAATTATGATCCTAGTGGATAACGGAAACGGAGCAGATGACTTTGGTGGAGACGGACCAGGAACGGTACCAGTTGTTCTAGCAACTCAGCCTTCTAATGGCGTGGCAAGTGTTAATGACAATGGTAGCCCTGATAATCCAACTGATGATTTTATCATGTACACACCAAATACTGATTTTGTAGGATTTGATTCGTTCACTTACACTATCGAGGATGGTCAAGGATTGATTGGAACTGCAAATGGTGACAGATCAACTGCAACCGTAACGATTGAAGTTCTTGTTGATACAGATGGCGATATGGTTGGTGATATTTATGACATCGATGATGATAATGATGGTATGCTTGATACGGCTGAAGGAAATAATGATTCAGACGGAGATAGTTTTGTTGATAGTCTTGATCTTGATTCAGATAATGACGGTTTACCTGATAATATTGAGGCTCAAGAGACAAGTTCTTATATCGCTCCATCAGGAATAGATAGTGATAAAAACGGATTGGATGATGCATATGAAAGCGCTGCTGGTTCTGGAGAAGGATTGACCGCATTTGATAATGATGAAGATGCAACAGCTGATTATCTAGATTCAGATTCGGATAATGACAATGTACCAGATAGTTTAGAAGGGCATGATGGAGATCATGACAGTCTGCCGGATGCATATCCTTTAGGTAGTGATGCCGATGAAGATGGATTAGACGATGGTTATGAAGGAAGTGATATCAATGATGGTTTTGATGCCAATGATGAAATAGATAATCCATTAACATTGCCGAACGCTGATAATGATGCTGAATTGGATTACAGAGATACTGATGATGATAATGATACAATTCTGACGATCGATGAAGATCTTGACGGAGATAATGATCCTACAAATGATGATACTGATGGTGATATCGTAAGAAACTACCTGGATGTTGACGATGATAATGATGGAATTCTAACAAGAATAGAAGGAAGTGGTGACGAAGACAGAGATGGTTTTGCTGATTATCTTGATCTTGATTCAGATGCGGATGGTATTCCTGACAATATTGAAGGACAACCTACAGACGCTTATGTCTTACCAAGTTTCACTGATGCTGACGGAAACGGATTGGATGATGCATATGAAAGCGCGCCAGGAAATGCAAATGGTATTTCAATTGTAGATACTGATAACGATGGTGATGCTGATTATGTAGACCTGGATTCTGATAATGACAACGTTTCTGATGAGATTGAAGGACATGATTTCAACCATGACGGAGTTGCTGATATTGAGGCTTCAAGCAGTGATCAAGACGCCGACGGACTCGATGATGCATTTGAAGGATCAGATTTAAATGATGGATTTATTCCTAACGATGAAATAATTGACCCTCTTTTGGAGTTACCTAATACAGATAGTGAAGATGATGTCGATTTTAGAGACGCGGATGATGATAATGATGGTATTGATACCATTGACGAAGATGATAATGAAGATGGTGATCCAACGAATGATGATTGTGATGAAGATCTGACGCCAAATTATCTGGATGGTACACCATGTAATATTGTACCGAACGGTTTCTCACCAAATGGTGATGGTAAGAATGATACGCTGGTAATCCCTGCACTATCAACTTACATGGACTTTGAAATGCAAGTGTTCAACCGCCAAGGAAACTTGGTTTACGAATACAAACGTGGAGGCGCATTAAGCCCAGAATGGTGGGATGGAAGATCATCCGGTCAGTTAAATCTAGGTGACGACGTGTTACCAGCTGGAACATATTTCTATCTGATTAAGTTTAACAGAGATGAAAGAAAACCTGAAACAGGATGGGTTTACTTAAATAAATAATAGAAGATACAAACAAGACAGGCAGTGAATTTGCTGCCTGTCAAAAAAAATAGCATTCCCCAATGAAGAATTTAAAAATATATATCGTACTCGCTCTTATGCTTTGTTTGAGTGACTTGTATAGTCAGCAAGATCCTCAGTACACACAGTATATGTATAATATGAATGTGTTGAATCCAGCTTATGCAGGATCTAGAGGGACCCTTAGTATAGGGCTTTTGGGTCGTAGCCAATGGGTTAATGTAAATGGAGCGCCTCAAACCATGACTTTTGATGCACATGCTCCGGTTGGGAAAAAGGTTGGTATGGGTCTGTCTGTAATTTCAGATGAAATAGGGCCTGCCAAGGAACAAAATATTTACGCTGATTTTTCATATACAATTATGACTTCAAGTGAAGGGAAACTTGCCTTTGGACTAAAAGGGGGTGTTACTTTGTTGGATGTGAATCTTTTAGATATTACTTTGCCACAAACAGCAACAGGAGATGATCCATTATTTGATGAAAATATAAACGATGCCTTTCCTAATTTTGGAGCAGGTGTATATTATTATACCGGAAAGTTTTATGCTGGTTTCTCGGTGCCAAATATTCTAAAATCTGAACACCTTGATAAAGACAATATTAATACAAAAGCATCTGAAGAAGTGCATTACTTTTTGACTTCTGGTTATGTGTTTGATTTGTCGAGTACGTTGAAATTTAAGCCTTCTTTTATGGTAAAAGGCGTAACAGGAGCACCAATTTCCTTTGATGTTAATGCTAATTTCCTGATGTATGACAGGTTTGAAATAGGTGCGAGTTATAGATGGCAGGATGCGGTGAGTATATTGTTTAATTTTGGTGTGACACGCTCCTTTAGAGTTGGTTATGCATATGATTACACTATTTCTGAATTTTCAAATTCTAATACTGGTGGATCGCATGAAATCATCCTTTTATATGACATAGATTTCACTAAAAAGAACTTAAAATCGCCTAGATTTTTCTAGATGTTAAATATTTAATTAAATTTACCCAAAATTCCCCGATATGATTAAAAAAATTACGATGCTATGTTTAATGTTCAGTATGCTATATGTTACTGGGCAAACAACGCCTGGTCTTTATACTATAAAGAACCTTGACATCAACACCAAGGAGTCTGATTTCGGAACTGCTTTTTTAGGAAAGGACAGAGTTATATTCGCTGCACCTACTACTAACACCATGATTGTAAAAAAGACATGGAAAGAGAATGGGCAGCAATTTTTAGATCTTTATACTGGCCTGATCACAGATGATAGACAGTTGATACAAAAAAAGAGAATGCCTGGAGATGTTAATACCAAGTACCATGAGGCTGGTGTTGCGGTTTCAAAAGATCTCAAGACCATTTATTATACAGCCAACAATTTTTACGAGAAGCAGTACCTTACTGATTCAACGGGTGTGAATAATCTCCAAATGTTTAGAGCTTCTCTGGATTTAGAAGGTAAATGGACAGAAAAAGAAAAATTACCATTTAATCATGTTGAATATTCAATTGGGCATCCAGCCTTGAATCATGATGACACAAAATTATATTTTGTATCTGATATGCCAGGTGGATTTGGACAGGCCGATATTTATGTTGTAGACATTAATGAAGATGGTTCTTTTGGTGCACCTAGAAACCTGGGGCCAAAAATTAATACTGAAGGTAGAGAGATGTTTCCATACATTGGGAAAGATAATATCCTTTATTTTTCATCTGATGGACATTCTGGTTATGGTAAATTAGACATTTTTGCAACGAAGATATTTGATACAACCGTATCGGTTCCATTGAGTTTAGAGGAGCCTGTTAACAGTATAGAAGATGACTTTGCATTTATAATTGACGACGAAAAAGACAGAGGTTTCTTTTCATCTAACAGAGATGAGGGAAAAGGAGATGATGATATTTACTCTTTTTTAGCCAGTCCAGGACTACATATTCATTGTGGTCAAGCGATCACTGTAAATGTCAAATCAGAAGATTCTGGTGAGCCTGTTGCCGGAGCAACAATTGAGTTGAGAAATGAAAGTGGAGAGGTGATGGAAACGGTTACAGCCGACGCAGATGGGTCTTATACTTTTGCATCAACATTATGTGATATGCCTTATGTGGTTTTCGCAACAAACAAAGGTTTTTTAAATGCTGAAAAAGCAGTTAGAACCGCGAATGATATTGATCAATCAGCTCTTGTGGTGAATATGAATTTGCCAGCACAATTTGTTTCTAATAAAGTCAATATCAATACGATATACTTTGATTTCAATAAATTCAACATCCGTGAGGATGCAGCGAAAGAGCTAGATAAAGTAGTTCAGGTGATGAATGAATACCCTGAGTTATTGATAGAAGCTGGGTCGCATACTGACTCACGTGGTAAAGATAAATACAACATGAAACTATCAGAAAAACGTGCAAAAGCTACGGTTGATTATATAGTTTCTAAAGGAATTGACGCCTCAAGAATAACGTACCAAGGATACGGAGAGACTCAGTTGGTAAACGATTGTTCAAACGGTAAAAAATGCTCTGAAGATGAGCACCAACTTAACCGTAGAACAGAGTTTAATATCAACAATGAGAGTGGTTTCGAATTGGTGCCTACTCCCCAGGAATAATGTTTAAAACCTTGTTAACATTTGCTTAAGAAAAAAGAATGTGCTAAAAGTGATATGTAACAAATTTTTATATATTTGCTTATACGGTTTAGAATGTGGGAAAACTATTCAAAAATAAAAACGAATCTTATAAAATTAAAAGCTTGATTTTATACTAATATTGAACTCACTTTGTTTTTTAACAAAGTGAGTTTTTATCGTATAAATGGCTCAATAAAAAATAATGAAACATTTATTTTAATGTTTTGTGTTTAAAATCTAATCATATGAAAATAGATTACTTTACTTTTAATAGCGGTATTTCGAAAAGTAAATCATTAAAAAGGCAATTTTTAGCTTTGTTAATGTTTTTTTCTTTGGCATTTGCTTATGCCCAAGAAGACATTACAATTATAACAACTTCAGATGATGTAAATTGGTCTATCAATTTCACTAATTCTGGTGGAGCCGCCTTGACATGGATTGCCACAGGTCCCGGTTTGCCGGCTGATATTCCAGGAACAGGAAATAATCCAAATTTTGATTTTAGTGATAATGTGTTAAATCAGGATATTACAATCACGATAACAAGTACCGATAATTTTGACTTTGTTACCGTACTCCTTGCACCGGGTAGAGAAATAATTTCTGCGGATGTTGCGAATATGGAAAATGTTCAGATACTTGAAATGCCAAGTAACGATCTAACAGCTTTTGATGTAAGCACAAATATAGCATTAACAAGATTGAATCTTAATAATAATGCATTGACATCCATAGATCTCTCAACAAATGTGAATCTGGAAGAGTTTGATGCGAGTTTTAATGATTTGACTACAGCCGATGTCGCAGGGATACCTAATTTAGAATTTATTGACATTTCAAGTAATCAATTGACTTCAATAGATTTAAGTGGAAATAATCTATTAGCATTGATTAATTTGGAATTTAACCTATTGACAACTAATGCGATAGGTCAAGTTATAACTGATGTAGAGGCTTATGGAACTGGAGGGTTTGGACATATTTTAAACCTTACAGGAAACCCTGGGGATATCCCATCTTCATCAATTAGTGCCTTGGATGCATTGATAGCTAGAGCCTGGATCGTTAGGCCTCCGGTAATATATGACTTTGGTGATGCACCAGATTCTTATGGTACTTTGAATGCGAATGCTGGAGCTCAGCATATCATTGGAGATGGTGATTTGAATTTGGGGACTGTATACGACGATGAAATGGATGGATTTCCAGGCGTCGATGCTGATGGTGATGATACAGATAAGGTTGCAGATGAGGACGGTGTAGATCCAATCGATTTATTAGGAATTTCAACTTCTACTGATAGTTTTTCAGTTGATGTAGATTATACGAACAATACAGGTTCTGCTGCGAATGTTTATGCATGGATTGATTTTGACAGATCCGGTTCATTTGATTTAGATGAATTTGCTACAGCCCCTATTGGAAACGGTGGATCTGGAACTGTAACCTTAACTTGGTCGAACTTGATTGCCAATGGTGTTGATATTGTAGAAGGTGATAGTTATGCCAGATTTAGAACTACTTCAGACGTGTTAACGTCAAGTGATTTTGGTGGTATTGTAAATAATGGAGAAGTTGAAGATTACTTTTTAGTGATTCAATTAGATACTGACAAAGATGGTGTGCCAGACGTAAGTGACCTTGATGCTGATAATGATGGTATTTTAAATACTGATGAACCCGGTGACTCGAATACTAACGGTGTTGATGACATGTTAGAGTTGGATTCTGACGGGGATGGTTGTTTTGATTCTGTTGAAGCTGGCGTAAGAGATGAAGATGTTGATGGTTATGTAGGAACTGGTATTTTAACATCTGCTAATGTAGATGCTGACGGTTTGGTCATAAGCGATGTTAACGGTGCGATTAATGCACCTGTAGATGCTTATGGGCCGCTAAATGACTTGAATGGCAACGGAGTTCTTGATTCTCAAGAAGCTGGAGCTGCTGCAAATATTACAACACAACCTACAGATCAAGACTTGATCATAGGAGATGTTACTTTTACAGTAGTTACTGATTTAGCAGTTGGAGATGAGTTTTATCAATGGCAAGAAAATATAGGTGGAATTGGTACATGGACAGATATACCTGAAACAGCTGGTGTTTATACAGGTGTGAATACTGCAAGCTTGGTAGTAACCAATACGGATGTTAACAGGTTGACCGACAGATATAGAGTTCGAGTTAGTAATGTAGCATATGCCTGTGATCCAGAAACAATTTCAGATGAAGTAACTTATATAACTCCTGAAGATTTTGATCTTGATACGATATTTGATATAGTTGATGTTGATGATGACAATGATGGTATATTGGATGTTGATGAGGCAGGGAATACCGATCCAGGAACAAACGAAGACAGAATTAATTTAGATGCAGATAGTGACGGATGTTTTGATGTTACAGAAGCTGGGTTTACAGATGTTAACGGAGATGGGATGTTAGGAGATGCTCCTATCGCCATTAATCCTGACGGATCTGTATCAAGTGGAACAGATGGTTATACACCACCAAATGATTTGAATGCATCAGGAACTCCTGATTTTCAGGAAGTTGGAGCTGCTGCTAATATCACTACACAACCAACAGATCAAGACTTGATCATAGGAGATGTTACTTTTACAGTAGTTACTGATTTAGCAGCTGGAGATGAGTTTTATCAATGGCAAGAAAATATAGGTGGAATTGGTACATGGACAGATATACCTGAAACAGCTGGTGTTTATACAGGTGTGAATACTGCAAGCTTGGTAGTAACCAATACGGATGTTAACAGGTTGACCGACAGATATAGAGTTCGAGTTAGTAATGTAGCATATGCCTGTGATCCAGAAACAATTTCAGATGAAGTAACTTATATCACTCCTGAAGATTTTGACCTTGATACGATATTTGATATCGTTGATGTTGATGATGATAATGATGGGATATTGGATGTTGATGAGGCAGGGAATACCGACCCAGGAACAAACGAAGACAGGATTAATTTAGATGCAGATAGTGACGGATGTTTTGATGTTACAGAAGCTGGGTTTACAGATGTTAATGGAGATGGGATGTTAGGAGATGCTCCTATCGCCATTAATCCTGACGGATCTGTATCAAGTGGAACAGATGGTTATACACCACCAAATGACTTGAATGCATCAGGAACTCCTGATTTCCAAGAAGCTGGAGCTGCTGCAAATATTACAACACAACCTACAGATCAAATATATGTATTGGCAGGATCTTCAACTTTTACAGTTGTTACTGATTTAGCTGCTGGTGATGAGTTATACAAGTGGGAAGAAAGTATTGACAACGGATCAACATGGACTTTATTAACTGATACTGGTGATTACACTGGAACAACTACAGCGAATCTTGTAGTGTCAACTCCTAATTTCGATAAGGTGAATTATAGATATAGAGCATTAGTAGAAAATATTGCCTATGCCTGTGACCCAGTTACTACTTCAACAGATGCTACCTTCATTACACCTGGTGATTTTGACAAGGATTTGATTTTCGATGTAGTTGACGTTGACGATGATAATGATGGTATTTTAGATGTGGATGAGGCAGGAAACACAGATCCAGCAACAAATCCTGATGCTACGAACCTAGATTCAGACAGTGACGGATGTTTTGATGTTACGGAAGCTGGTTTTACAGATGTTAATGGCGACGGTCAATTAGGAAATTTCCCTATAACAGTTGATGCTAATGGTCAGGTAACTAGTGGCACCGATGGCTATACACCACCAAATGATTTAAACCTTTCAGGAACTCCTGATTTCCAGGAAGCTGGAGCAGCAGCTACGATTACTACTCAGCCAACAGATCAGGCACTTATTATTGGAGTTACTACTTTTAGCGTTGTAGCTACAGCTGATACCTACCAATGGGAAGAAAGTATTGATGGTGGCGCAAATTGGACTGCAATTGTTGATGGAGGAGATTATGTAGGTGCTACTACAACAGCTTTACAAATAACAAATACAGATGTCAATAAGCTGACTTTTAGATATAGAGTATTGGTCCAGAATATTGGCTATGCTTGCGATGCTACGACACTTTCTACAGAAGCAAGATATATTTTACCTAGTGATTTTGACAATGATGGAATTTTTGATATCGTTGATGTTGATGATGACAATGATGGTATTCTTGACACTACTGAAGCTGGTAATACAGACCCTGGAACAAATCCAGATGCAACAAATCTCGATTCAGATGGTGATGGTTGTTTTGATGTTACCGAAGCTGGATTTACTGATAATGGAGCAGGAATGCTAGGAACTGCGAATCCACCAGTTGTTGATGCAACTGGATTGGTTACAAGTACTACTAATGGTTATACCACTCCTAATGATTTAGATAACAATGGTACGCCAGATTTCCAAGAAGCTGGAGCGGCCGCTGCAATAACTACACAACCTGTTGATCAGAACTTTATACCAGGAGGAACAGTGACTTTTGATGTTGTAGCTTCTGCCGACACTTATGAATGGCAAGAAGATAGCGGATCTGGATTTACTGAAATTATGGACGGTGGTGATTATTCAGGTGCTAAAACAGCAAGTTTAACGCTTTCTAATGTTGGCATTGGAATGTTAGGGTATTCGTATCAAGTGGTTGTAAATAACATTGCCTATGCCTGTGATCCAGAGACGACATCTGATGTTGCTACCTTAGTAAGTTTGCCTGACAATGACAATGATGGTGTTCCAGATATTGTAGACGTTGATGATGATAATGATGGGATATTTGATACAGTTGAGGATGCAGGTCCTAACGGAGGAGATTCTAATAATAACACAATTCCTGATAGATTTGAATTAGATGCTGATTCTGATGGTTGTGATGATGTTGTAGAAGCTGGATTTACTGATGGAGACAATGATGGTTTATTGGGTAATTCACCTGTAACTGTTGATCCTTTAACTGGTCAAGTTACAAGTGGAACAGATGGTTATACAACTCCGAATGATTTAGATAATAATGGTACACCAGATTTCCAGGAAGCTGGAGATGTTGCGAATATAACCGGAGATCCTGTTGATCAAGACTTTATATTAGGAGGATCTGCTACTTTCACCGCCGCTTCAGATGGAGATACTTTCCAGTGGGAGCAGAGTGTTGATGGTGTTAATTGGACTGTTTTAACTGATGATGGGAAATTCAGTGGTACTGAAACCTTAAGCTTGACTGTTTCAAGTCTTGTGATTGCAGATTACTTCTATGAATATAGAGTTAATACTAATAATATAGCATTTGCCTGTGACCCAGGAGACACTTCTGATTCAGCATCGTATAATATCTTAATTGATACTGATATGGATGGTGTATTTGATATTGTTGATGTTGATGATGACAATGATGGTATTTTTGATACGGTTGAAGGTTTAGTAACCGATACAAATCTTGATGGTCGCCCGGATAGAATAAGTTTGGATGCTGATGGTGATAATTGTGCGGATGCGATTGAAGCTGGGTTTACTGATCCAGATGGTGACGGAATCTTAGGAACTTCTCCAGTGACAGTTGATGCCAATGGTCAAGTTACTGGACAAGGTGGTTATACTACACCTAATGATTTAGATAACAATGGTGTATTTGACTTCCAGGAAGCAGGAGGTCCTTCAATGATAGAGAACCAACCTGAAGAAGTTGAGATAGCCTTAGGTGATGACGCTGAATTTGAAGTGTCTGCCACGGCAACATTCTATCAATGGCAACAAAGTATGGATGGTGGAAGTACTTGGGTAGATCTTGTTAATGATAGTAAGTTTAGTGGTGTAACTACTGATCGCATGAGAATAACAGATGCCAGAGGACGATTGGAAGGAAGCTGGTATAGAGTAGTACTTACTTCTCCTGATTATGCCTGTGACCCTGTTTCAGAATTGATATCTGAAGATGTAAGACTTGTATTCAATACTGAGTTAATACCTAGCGGATTCTCTCCAAATGGTGATGGTGAAAATGACCTCTTCAGTGTACCAGGACTTATCGAAACTCCTGATTTCACTATGGAAGTATTTGACAGATGGGGTAACAGTGTTTATAAGTATTTAAACAATGGAAGCCTTAACCCTGACTGGTGGGATGGAAGATCTACCGGAAATATGACTTTGAGCAAAGGTCAATTGGTTCCTGCAGGAACATACTTTTACCTGATCCAATACAATGACGGAAACAAGTCTCCGGATAAAGGTTGGGTTTATGTAAATTATTAATGAAAGTAAATGTGCAGAGCGCTTTTAAAGGCGCTCTGTTATCATATAAATTAAAAAGGGAGTAGTGAGTTGTAGATATTATGCTTGAAATGACTCAGTACTATTAAATGACAATTCAATTGTCAAATGAGTAAAATTTAACAAATGAAAAAAATAACAATTTTCTTAGCTTTTGGTTTTTTATTATTCTTTAACGAGACCAAAGCGCAACAAGATCCTCAGTATACACAATATATGTATAACATGAACGTTGTAAATCCAGCGTATGCTGGTTCTAGAGGAACCTTAAGTTTAGGTTTATTGGGGCGTAGCCAGTGGACAAGTGTGGATGGAGCACCAAAGTCATTTACTTTTAATGCTCATGCACCATTAGGAAAAAAAGTAGGAGTAGGTATTTCGGTCGTTTCCGATGAAATTGGTCCTGCTAAAGAGCAGAATATTTATGCAGATTTTTCCTATACGCTATCCACATCAGATGTGGGAAGATTGGCCTTTGGATTAAAAGGAGGTATGACATTGTTAGATGTGAATCTGTTGGATGTAGTATTGCCACAGACGGGAAGTGCAGGTGATCCTGTTTTCGATGAAAATATCAATGATGCATTTCCGAATTTTGGAGCAGGTGTTTACTATTATACCGATAAGTGGTATGCAAGTTTCTCGGTTCCGAATATTTTAAAATCCGAACATTTAGATAAGGATAATATAAATACCAAGGCCTCTGAAGAAGTTCATTATTTTTTAACAGGTGGATATGTTTTCGATCTATCAAGTACTTTGAAATTCAAACCATCTTTGATGTTCAAAGGAGTTGCTGGAGCGCCGGTATCAGTTGATATCAATGCAAACTTCCTGTTATATGATAGATTTGAAATGGGAGCTAGTTACAGAGTAGACGATGCTGTTAGTTTGTTGTTTAATTTTGGAGTTACCCCTGACTTTAGAATTGGATATGCTTACGACTATACAATATCTGAGTTCTCAAATTCGAATACTGGAGGTTCACATGAAATAATTTTATTATATGATGTTGACTTATCAAAGAAGAATTTGAAGTCTCCTAGATTTTTCTAGGACATAATAAAAACATAAAAAAGGGGAATTTATGAAAAAATACATATTGGCATTGCTCTTATGTTCAATAGGAGTAACCTATGCCCAAACTGAAGGCGCAGGAAAGTATGCAATTAATGAACTTACCGTAAACACTAAAAATTCAGATTTTGGAACAGCCTTTTATGGCGAAGACAAATTAGTTTTTGCTTCACCGAAAAAAGGTATTTCTTTGGTTAATGACGTTTGGGTTGACAACAACCAACGTTATTTGGAATTATACATTGGTGATATACTGCCAAATGGAGATCTTGACAATGTGTCTTTGATGAAGGGAGAAGTTAACACGCGCTATCACGAGGCTGATGTTGTATTCACAAGAGATTTAAAAACTGTCTATTTTACAAGAAATAATTTTTACAATAAGAAACTTGCCAGAAGCGAAAAAGAAATGACCAATTTGGCCATGTTTAAAGCTTCCATAAATGAGAACGGTGAATGGGTGAATATTATTCCTATGCCATTTAACAATGTTGAATATTCTGTGGGTCATCCGGCTTTAAGCCCAGATGAAAAAACTTTGTATTTTATTTCTGACATGCCAGGAGGTTATGGTCAAACGGATATTTTCAAGGTGGCAATAAACCAAAGTGGTTTTGGAAATCCTGAAAACTTAGGCTGGAAAATCAATTCTTCTGCCAAAGAATTTTCACCTTTTGTAGATGGTGAAGTTTTGTATTTTTCATCTGATAAGGATGGTGGTATGGGAGGTTTTGATGTATATGCAACACGTTTGGTTGATTATACTCCTGAACCTATTTTATTAAATGCACCTATTAATTCTAAGTCTGATGATTTTACTTTTATCATCAATTCAAAAACGAGGAAAGGATATGTTTCTTCTAACAGAAGCGGTGGTACAGGAGATGATGATATTTATTCTTTTATAGAAGAAGAACCAGTTGTCTTTAAATGCAGCCAATTGATTACAGGAGAAGTTAGAGATCAAAACACAACTGAGATTATTAGAGGAGCAGTTGTTGCCATAAAAGATTTAGATGGCAATGTGGTTGAGGAAGTAGTTGTGGACGAAGAAGGGGTTTTCGAACTACCTGTTTATTGTGATACGAGTTATAAGCTAGAAGGAAGCAAAGAAGGGTATACGACCCAAAGCAAATCGCTGACCACATCGATGGAGGCTGACAAAAAATTAAAACTTTTAATCTTACTAGGAACAGGAGAAATTCTGGAACAAGCGGCCCCTGTTGCCATAGTGGAAGATAAGCCGGAAGGACTTCCTGAGGTATTACCGGAAGAGATTGTTAAGGTTAGACCAAGTACTTATGTTGTAAATATTGAACCTATATACTTTGAACTGAATTCTTCATATTTAAACAAAGATGCAAAGGTAGAATTGGATAAGGTGATCGATTTGATGCATAAGTATCCAGATATGATCATTGAATCAGGATCTCATACAGATGCACGTGGAATTGTAGGTTACAATACCTGGTTATCAACTAGAAGGGCATCTTCAACAGTTAATTATATCATAGATAGTGGTATAGATCCTAGTAGAATTACAGGTAAAGGATATGGTGAAACACAACTCATCAATGGATGCGCGGATGGCGTAGAGTGTACAGAAGCTCAACATGCCATGAATAGGCGTACCGAATTTGTGATCATAAAAATGTAGACTATTTAAATACTAAAAGCCAACGAATTTCGTTGGCTTTTTAATAAAGTATTATTTATATATGAAAAGTTTATTTTCAATTTTCTTTCTGTTATACTCTATTGTTTCGTTTTCTCAGTTGACAGCTGCTCAATACCAGGTAAAAAGCCTGGAGGCGAATTCTGAGAATGGAGATTTTGGAACAACTTTTTACGGGAAAGACAGAATCGTTTTTTCTTCTTCAAGAAAGAATGGAATATCGAACAAAACATGGGAAGGAAATGACCAGCCTTTTCTAGACCTCTACATTGGAAACGTAGAAGCGGATGGAGAAATAACCAGAGTCAGGCCTTTTTCAAATGCAGTGAATTCAAAGTACCACGATGCCATGGTAGCGTTTTCACCTGATCTTTCTCAAATATATTTTACTTCGAATAATTACATGGATGGTAAGGTAAGGTCAAGTAATCTGAAAATCTTCAGAGCGAATGTTGGTACTTCAGGAAGCAGGACGAATGTGCAGACTTTAACCATAAATAACGATAAATTTAGTACCGGACATCCATTTGTATCCAAAGATGGTAAGAAACTTTATTATATATCTGATATGCCTGGAGGAAAAGGAGGGACAGATATTTATGTGGTAGCGATCAATAATGGTCACTATGGTGCCCCAAAGAATCTTGGCCCAACTGTAAATTCTAAGTATAAAGAATATTCACCTTATGTTGATGGAGACATTTTATATTTCTCTTCTAATAAACCGGGTGGACAAGGAGGTTTTGATATTTATATGACAAAATTAGATGGTTCAATTGAAGAGCCGATTAATCTAGGAAAACCGATGAATAGTAAGGGGGATGATATTTCTTTTATTATTAACAAACAAACACAAAGAGGTTATTTTTCTTCTAACAGAAGAGGCGGAAAAGGCGATGATGATATTTATTCATTTAAGCAATTGACGGTGAACCCGATTTGTGATCAAGTGATACAAGGAGTAATCGTTGATGCCAAGACTGATCAACCATTGCCTTTGGGCTTTGCTGCCATTTACAATAGTAAAGGCGAAAAGGTCAGAAGGATAGAAACATTGAAAGATGGCGAATTCTTTTTTAAAGTAAAATGTGGAGAGCAATATAAAATAGGTGGAGATAAATATGGTTATTTTGAAAATGACACCACTTTTGTAACTTCTAAAGAGAATGCTTACCAGAATATTATAAGATTAAGGTTAAAGGAAAAAGAATTTATTGAAGTAAATAACAAGGAAATTCTTAATGTGAAGTCTATTGAATTTGAGTTGAACAAGGCAGATATTGCCAAGAGCTCTTATGAAAACCTGGCTAAGGTGGTAAGACTAATGGAGAAATTTCCAGAAATGATCATTCAATTTGGAGCCCACACCGATGCAAGAGGAGGAGATGGTTACAATATGTGGCTTTCTCAAAAAAGAGCTTCGGAAACAGTGCGTTATTTGATTGGATTAGGTGCAGACCCAAGAAGAATTACCGGCAAAGGTTATGGAGAAACAAAATTAGTGAACGAATGTTCTAATGGAGTGAAATGTTCTGAAATTGAACACCAGCAGAACAGAAGAACAGAATTTGTAGTGATAAAAAAATAGCATACTGAAAATCAGTAAGAATAAAGTTAAGCATCCGTCATTTGGCGGATGCTTTTTTGTTGGTTATGAGCGAAAATTTTGAGAAAATATGTACTTTTGCGGCTTCAATAGAATTTGCAAGAAAACATGGGTCAGACTTTTAAAGAATATAAGGGATTGAATCTTCCGAACATTGCCGATAAAACTCTCGAATTTTGGGAGGAGAACGACATATTCGAAAAAAGTATTAGCTCAAGAGAAGGACAGGAACCTTTTGTGTTTTTTGAAGGTCCACCATCTGCAAACGGACTTCCAGGTATACATCATGTAATGGGAAGAGCCATCAAGGATCTTTTTTGCCGATACAAAACCCTTAAGGGTTTTCAGGTTGAACGAAAGGCAGGCTGGGACACGCATGGATTACCAATAGAATTGGGAGTTGAAAAAGAGCTTGGCATAACAAAAGAAGATATAGGAAAAAAAGTCAGTGTTGAGGAATATAATCAGGCTTGTAAAAAAGCGGTTTTACGATATACTGATATCTGGGAAGAGCTGACCAAAAAAATGGGACACTGGGTTGATATGAACGATCCTTATGTGACCTATAAGCCTAAATATATGGAGACCCTCTGGTGGTTGCTTAAGGAGCTATACCAGAAAGATTTACTTTATAAAGGATATACGATCCAACCTTACTCTCCAAAGGCGGGTACAGGCCTAAGTTCACATGAATTAAACCAACCTGGAACCTATCAGGATGTTACAGACACCACTGTTGTAGCTCAGTTTAAATCTATTAAAAGCACACTGCCAAAGCAATTTCAGTCTGTTGAAGGAGATGTGTTTATTCTTGCATGGACTACAACTCCATGGACGCTTCCATCAAATACAGCATTGACAGTTGGAAAGAAAATAGACTATGTGGTTGTAAGTACTTTTAACCAATATACCTTTGAGCCTATTAATGTGGTATTGGCAAAAAAATTGCTTGCCTATCAGATGGGGAAAAAGTTTAAAGAGGTTGAAGACAACGAAGCTTTAAAAGCATACAAAGAAGGAGACAAAACAATTCCATATAGGGTCATAGGCGAATGTAAAGGAGCCGATCTTGTTGAATCGAGGTACGAGCAATTATTACAATATGCACTACCTTATCAAAATGCAGATGATGCATTCAGAATAATTGCAGGAGATTTTGTTACAACTGAGGATGGGACTGGAATCGTACATACGGCACCAACTTTTGGAGCAGACGATGCCATGGTTGCCAAACAGGCCAAGCCTGAAGTACCACCTATGTTGGTTATGGATGCCCAAAACAACCCAGTACCCCTGGTTGATTTACAGGGGAAGTTCATTTCTAATATGGGAGAACATGCCGGGAAGTATGTTAAGAACGAATATTATGACGATGATAAACAACCAGACAGGTCTGTAGATGTTGAATTAGCGATTAAGCTAAAAGAAGACAATAGGGCATTTAAGGTTGAAAAATATAAACACAGTTATCCAAATTGCTGGAGAACTGATAAGCCAATTCTTTATTACCCATTGGATTCCTGGTTCATTAAAGTGACAGAGAAGCGAGACAGAATGTACGAGCTGAATCAGTCAATCAACTGGAAACCTAAATCAACAGGAGAAGGAAGGTTTGGAAACTGGTTGCAGAATGCCAATGATTGGAATTTATCGAGATCCAGATTTTGGGGAACTCCTTTGCCTATTTGGAGATCGAAGGATGGGGCTGAAGAGATAATAATTGGTTCAGTTGAAGAACTCAAAACAGAAATGAAAAAATCTGTTGAGAAAGGCTTCATGGAAAAGGATATTTTTGATGATTTCGTCATTGGAGATATGAGCGAAGAGAATTATGATAAAGTTGATCTTCACAAGAATATCGTTGATCAGATTGTATTGGTTTCTGAATCGGGGCAGGCGATGAAAAGAGAATCTGATTTGATCGATGTTTGGTTTGATTCAGGAGCGATGCCTTATGCGCAGTGGCACTATCCATTTGAAAATAAAGAAAAAATTGATCAAAACGGATTTTATCCGGCTGATTTCATCGCCGAAGGTGTTGACCAGACAAGAGGATGGTTTTATACCTTACACGCAATCGCCACTATGAATTTTGATAGTGTGGCTTACAAAAATGTGGTATCCAACGGGCTTGTTCTTGACAAGAATGGTAAGAAAATGTCGAAGAGGTTGGGTAATGCAGTGGATCCATTTGAAACGATGAAAAAGTATGGACCTGATGCTACACGATGGTATATGATTGCAAATGCCAATCCATGGGACAACCTTAAATTTGACATAGATGGCATTGAGGAGGTAAGGAGAAAATTTTTCGGAACACTTTATAACACCTATTCCTTTTTCTCATTATATGCAAATATTGATAATTTCTCTTATGCAGAAGAAGAGATTGACATTAACGAAAGACCTGAAATTGATCGTTGGGTATTATCAGAATTAAATACGTTGATTGCAAAAGTGGACGGTTACTATGAAGATTATGAACCTACCAAGGCTGCAAGAGCTATTCAGGATTTTGTTGGAGAAAACCTTAGTAATTGGTATGTCCGATTATGCAGAAGGAGGTTTTGGAAGGGTGAGTATCAGAAAGATAAGATTTCAGCCTATCAAACTTTGTATACATGCTTAATCACTATTAGTAAAATAGCTTCTCCTATTGCGCCATTTTTTATGGATAATTTGTACAGAGATTTAACAAAAAACGTTTCTAAAAATAGATTAAGTTCTGTACATTTGGGTGAATTTCCAAAATCTGACAGTGCATTGATTGACCCATCTCTGGAAAGAAAGATGCATAAAGCACAGTCAATTTCATCGATGGTACTGTCACTAAGGAAGAAGGAAATGATAAAAGTTCGCCAGCCTTTGCAAAAAATAATGATTCCTGTTGTTGATGAACAGGACAAATTAGATATTGAGGCCGTTTCGAGTTTGATCATCTCAGAAGTGAATGTTAAGGAAATAGAATTACTGCATGATGCTTCTGGAATTTTGATAAAAACGATCAAACCTAATTTTAAAGTGCTGGGACCAAAATATGGCAAAGACATGAGATTTGTTGCCCAGGCAGTTAGCAGCTTGACTAATGAAGAAATTGGAGCTATTGATAGTGAGGGTGAGATTTTAATTGAAGTAAATGGGAAAGAAGAGAAACTCCTATTGGAAGAAGTTGACATTACGACTCAGGATATTGAAGGATGGTTAGTTGCAAATCAAGGCAATTTAACAGTAGCTTTAGACGTTTCTATTACAGAAGTACTAAAGAATGAAGGAATCGCGAGAGAATTGGTTAACAGAATTCAAAATTTAAGAAAGGAAAGCGGTTTAGAGGTTACAGATAAGATTAGGCTTTACCTTAAAAGGGATGGAGTGATAGATAAGGCAGTCGAATTGAATGCCGAGTATATTAAGAATGAAACATTAACAAAAGAATTAATATTAAAGCAAGAAGTTGAAAATGGGAATGAAATCGTATTTGATGAAGTAAATACGGTATTATTTTTAGAAAAAGTTTAGAGATGAGCGAGAATAAAGTGAGATACTCAGATCAGGATTTAGCGGAGTTTAAATCGATCATAGAAGAAAAAATCAAACATGCACAACATGACTTAAGTTTGATTGAAAGTACATTTAAAAATGACAGTAATAACGGGACAGATGATACTTCACCCACATTCAAGGCGTTTGAAGAAGGATCTGAGACCATGTCAAAAGAGGCAAATGTGCAATTGGCAATTCGTCAGGAAAAATTCATAAGAGATTTAAAAAATGCTCTTTTAAGAATTGAAAACAAATCGTACGGAATTTGTCGCGTTACAGGTAACTTAATTCAAAAAGAACGTTTGAAATTGGTTCCACATGCAACGCTAAGTATAGAAGCGAAAAACCAACAGTATTAGTAAAAACATAAGATATAGCAGGTTAAAAGGATCATGCTCATTGGTCCTTTTACTGCTTACTTCCTATGTCTATAGTCAGGAGATCGTCGAAAAAAGGATAGATTCAAAACTTGGCGAAGTCGTCATAGAATTTGACCTGATAGACAACATACAGTTATTTAATAACTACGATGGTTCTGATATCATTGTGCGCGCAGAAGGCACGGTTCAAACACCAATTTATCAGTTAAAAGAATATAATGGACATGTCTTGATAAAAGGCTATGAATCATTTGATGCAAATGACGAATCTAATCCAGATAAGGTTTGCAGCATTGAACCTAATTATACTTCATATCAGATTTATATTCCTAAAAATAGAATTTTGTATGTTTCTTTTATAGAAGGAAATTTTTACTCAGAAAACTATCAGGGAGACTTAAACCTTAAAGTTGAAGATGGGATTTTAAAATTGAACCAAATTGTCGGTGACACCAACATTCAATTGAATTCAGGAAGTGTAATTATTCATGAAATAAAAAGCACAAAAATTGACGCTGAAACAAATTTAGGAACCTTGTTGACTGATTTGGCTGATGAAACTCAAATTAAGGACAGTCGCAAGCTTTTGAAACCTCACGCTAACCCTAGTAATTCTCTCATAATTAGGACAATTTTGGCTAATATTTATTTGTATGGATCAAAAGGTTAAATTTTTAGTATTATTGTATCGCTTAAAAAAGGGTACAACTAGTTAGACCAAAGAAAAGAAATTCGTGAAAAGAGCAATTATAATTATCATCATAATACTTCTGATAGATCAGGTTTCAAAGATCTATATCAAGACGAATTTTGTCTTAAGTGAAGAGATCAAGGTTTTTGGCCTCGATTGGTTTAGAATTCATTTTTTAGAGAATAATGGAATGGCCTGGGGAAAAGAGTTTGGCGGAAAGTCAGGAAAATTATTCTTGACCTTGTTCAGATTGGTTGCGATAGCAGGAATAGGTTATTGGCTATATGATGCGGTTAAAAATAATGCGCATAAAATTTTAATTACTGCCATTGCCTTTATTTTTGCAGGTGCCTTGGGTAACATCATTGATTCTGTTTTCTACGGAATTTTCTTTAGCGACAGTTATAGACAGGTAGCCACTTTTCTGCCTGCTGAGGGAGGTTACAATTCATTGTTTTATGGAAAAGTGGTAGATATGTTATACTTTCCTATTGTAGATACAATTCTTCCTGACTGGGTGCCGAGTATTAGTTTTGATTTTCCTGAGTGGTTACCCGTTATTGGTGGAGATCATTTTTCTCTTTTTGAAAATCGAAATTTGACGTTTTTTGATCCTGTGTTCAATGTGGCTGATACAGCCATAAGTTCAGGTGTAGGACTATTGATTGTTTTTAATAAAACGATATTCCCTAAAACTAAACCAGACGCATCAGAAGCAATGGCTGAAAAATACGATTTGAATTAACCCAATTTCAAACGCTCTTTTAGTGCATCAATAAGTTCAAGCAAGCTGTCTATTTCAACATGGTCCATAATCACCACCTTATACCATTTGTTATTATCGTTATGCTGTTCAGGCACTAAATCAAACTTTTCAGCAATATCCTTAGGAATGTGAGATGAATAGATTGTTACAATATTCATATGCTCATTTCTGAAATAAGGAATACTCATTTGGTCAAGTTGTTTGCAAAACCAATTGGTTCTCATTAACAAAACGCTGATTTTCTCATACCATCCATAAGGTCCGTAAGTAAACAAAATCATGTATACCGCAATGGCATTGGCCCCAGATCGACTGCCACATAAAGTAAGATCCATGCCTTCTACATATTCGGCTTCTTTGGTAAGTACATTTTCAATGAGTCCCTTTCTACTTAGATAAACACCAGTTCCGTAAGGGGCCTGTAACATTTTATGAGCATCAATTGTTATGGATGAAACCTTAGGATTAGAAAAATTTATTTTTGATTGTAAGTTGCTAAAAGGATACACAAAACCACCATAAGCTCCATCAATATGCAGCTTATAATCAAGATTCATTGTTTCAAGAAGGTCAGTATAAACATCCGGATCATCAACTGAACCAAACATTGTAGTACCCATATTGGCGATAACGATAAAATACTTTTTACCATTTGCTACCGCTTCTTTTATGATTCTTTCAAGGGCAATTGGATCAATGGTTCTGTCTTTGTATTTTACGGGAATACCCAGTAGATCCAAGCTTAAAATATTAGAAGCCTTTGGGATTGAATAGTGAGTGTCATCCGAAGCAAGGATGGCAATTTCTGAATTTTTTGCGTCGAATTTATGGTGGTAGAAGTTTCTGAAAACCCAAATAGCCTGGATATTTGCTTCAGTTCCGCCCGGAGCGATATATCCGTCAAACTGCTCATCTTCCATTTTAAAGAAATCAACCGCCAGTACTTGTAGTACTTCGCGTTCAATTTCTTGGGTTCCTTTAAAAGCACTTTCAGAAGATCCAAAAGTATGACATCCAATATGGTTCGGATTTGCCACATATGTTTTTAAGGTTGGTGCATCTTTTAAAAAAGGGGCATCGCTGTAAAACACCTTGTCATCTAGTTTCGAAGCCGGGTAACCCAGTGAAGTATCATTTTCAAAATCAACATTTTCTTTAAGGGCTTCCTCAATTCTAGATTGAAGTTTGTTGTGGCCAATTTTTTTCCAATATTTCATATCCTTGAATATTAAAAACGTATTTTTATGCTTTTAAACGTTGGTGTAAAAGTACAAATTACCTAGGGATAAAGCCATGATAAACAAGGCTTATGGAGAGTTATTTGTTTTTTTATTAAATTGACAAGGTTTTATTTTTTTTTTACTCAATCATGGTTTTATTCAGGATGAGAAATGTGATAAACAGAAGATTTTTATATAAAAAATATTGATTTCAGAATGCCTATTCTGTGGAACTTACAGAAATTATTCCTGAAGCCGTTTCAATAGTTCATTTTGGAGCGCAAATTCAGAAGACGAAAAGCGTAAAATTGTTAAGCAAAGAAATATAATTGGAATTAGAAGTTCAAATAAAGTCGTTACCAAATTCTCCTGGTGTATATCAATATTTTGATCGCACGGATAAGCTATTGTATATTGGAAAGGCAAAAAATCTTAAAAAAAGGGTGGCCTCTTACTTCACGAAAACCCATGAGAATGGAAAGACACGCGTTTTAGTGAAAAAAATTGCCAGCATAAAGCATATCGTAGTTGAAACTGAGACTGACGCCTTACTTCTAGAGAATAATCTAATCAAAAAATACCAGCCCAGATATAACGTACTGCTCAAGGATGATAAGACCTATCCATGGATTTGCATTAAAAATGAAGCATTCCCAAGGGTTTTCCTTACCAGAAATGTATGGAAGGATGGATCAGAATATTATGGCCCTTATACATCGGTCAAAACGGTCAGGGCTATTCTTTCATTGATAAAAGAGTTGTATCCTCTGCGGAGTTGTGCCTACAATTTATCAGCTGAAAACATAGAGAACGAGAAATATAAGGTTTGCCTCGAGTATCATATTAAGAATTGTAAAGGAGCCTGTGAAGGTTTGCAGACGGCAGGATCGTATGACCAGGACATTAAAGAAATTAGAAACATTATTAAAGGGCATTTTAAATCATCCTTAAAGCAATTTGAAAAACTCATGTTTGACTTTGCGGATAAAGCCGAATATGAAGAGGCGCATAAGATTAAGGAAAAAATAGAATTGTTGTCTAATTATCAGTCGCGATCTACCGTAGTAAATCCTTCTATTACAAATGTTGATGTTTTCAGTATTGTCTCGGATGAACTATTTGCTTATGTCAATTTTCTTAAGATTACCAATGGGGCGATTATTCAATCTCATACCGTTGAAATCAAAAAGAAACTCGATGAGGATGATAAAAGCTTACTTGAGTTAGCTATTGTAGAGATCAGAGACAGGTTTAAGTCTACTTCCGCTGAATTGTATACACCAATTGCTTTAGATATTGGTGAGCTCGTAAAAGTGACTGTTCCTAAACAAGGAGATAAAAAAAGGATCGTAGACCTATCGCTTCGGAATGCAAAATATTTTAGGCAAGAGCGGTTTAAACAGATTCAGATTGTAGATCCAGACAGGCATACCAATCGTATCATGGCGCAAATGCAAAAGGACCTCCGACTCAATGAAGAACCAAGACACATAGAATGTTTTGATAACTCAAATATACAAGGTACTCACCCAGTGGCAGCCTGTGTAGTTTTTAAAAATGGAAAGCCTGACAAAAAGGAATACAGACATTTCAATATAAAAACGGTTGACGGACCTGATGATTATGCATCCATGGAAGAAGTAGTTCACAGGAGGTATAAAAGACTGGTTGAAGAAGGTAGAGATCTTCCACAGTTAGTGGTTATTGATGGCGGAAAAGGGCAATTGTCTTCCGGACTTAAAAGTCTCGATATACTTGGACTCAGAGGGAAAATCGCTATGATAGGCATAGCAAAGCGACTTGAAGAAATTTACTATCCGGGAGATCCAATTCCAATGTATCTTGATAAAAAATCCGAATCCTTAAAGATTATTCAGCAATTGAGAAATGAGGCGCATCGATTTAGCATTACGCATCATAGAAATAAACGAAGTAAAAGCGCTATCAATAGTGATCTTTCAAGTATTAACGGTATCGGAGAAAAAACGGTTTTAACTTTGCTGAAAAAATTTAAGTCAATAAAAAGGCTAAAATCTGCAACGTTTGAAGATATTGAGCAACTAATAGGTAAGGATAAGGCCACAAAAGTGAGTCAACATTTTAAAATCGAATCGCCCCCAAAATCGACTTTATGAAATACTTCCTTTTCGTAATTTTATTTATAAGCATGCAATTGTTGTATGCTCAAGACCCTCCTGAACCTCAAAAAGAGATTAAGGTTGGCTTGGTATTAAGTGGAGGTGGAGCAAAAGGGTTTGCGCATGTGGCCGTATTAAAAAAATTAGAAGAGGCCGGCGTAAGAGTCGATTATATCGCTGGAACAAGTATGGGCGCCATCATAGGTGGTTTATATGCTTCAGGATACAATGCGACTGAATTGGACTCCGTATTACGGGTATATGATTTGAATGGTTTGGTTAGTGATGATTTACCTAGAGAGGTTTCATCATTTTACCAGAAAGAGCACGATGGAAAGTATGCTATTTCCTTACCCCTGGTAAAAAGAAAAATAGAATTGCCCTCAGCAGTTTCTACAGGACAAAATGCCTTTAATATTTTTTCGCAACTCACTGAACATGTTCATGAAGTAGATGATTTTAGCAAACTAAGTATCCCATTTTTCTGTATTGCTACGAATTTAGAAACCGGAGAAGAGGTTGTTATGGACAAAGGATTTCTTCCTGAAGCAATTCGGGCCAGTGGTTCGTTTCCAGGACTACTGACGCCAGTAACGGTTAATGGAGAAGTATTAGTTGATGGTGGGATTGTCGATAATTTCCCGGTAGAGAAGATGAAAGAAAAGGGCGTTGATTATATTATCGGGGTTAACGTATCGGGAGGATTAAAGGATATAGAAAACCTCAACAGTTTGCCAGAGATTTTAATGCAGATCGCAGGATTTCAAATGTATAGTAAATGGGATCAAAAAATTGAATTGTCTGATTTGTATATCAGGCCTGAGCTAGATGATTTCACAACTTTTTCTTTTGATCAGAGTGAAGAGATTATAAAGAGAGGAGAGCTAGCCATGTTGAAGGTGATGGATACACTTGAGGCATTGGCAGCAAGACAAAAAGGAGGACTGAAGCACAGAACTATTAAATCATATCCGGGAACTGATGAATTCATGATCAAGGAGATCGTGATCAAAGGAAATAGAAATTATACAGATAAGTATTGTATTAAGAAATTAGGCTTAGTAAAAAACGAGATCATTGGTCGCAAAGATTTTATTAGAGGGATTGACGTCTTAACCGCGACGGGTAATTTCGAAAGTATCTTTTATAAGTTCTCATCAGTTGAAGGAGGTCTCAAGGTTGAATTCGAGATTATTGAGAATAAGGAAGAAACGCTGATACAATTTGGTGCTCACTATGATGAACTGTATAAAACAGGAATACTGGTAAATTTCACCAACAAGCATTTATTCTTTAAGAATGATTTCATATCGGCTGATTTTGTTGTTGGAGATAATTTAAGATACAATATTGACTATTTTTATGACAATGGCTTTAGCTGGAGTTTCGGTTTAAACACCAGATATAACACTTTTAAATCGGACGTTGTAACCGGTACGCTTCCTATAACTAAAAGTTCCGGTCAGTTAGATTCTGGCCTGATGATTCCTATAAGGTATATTGATTTCACAACGAGGCTGTTCCTGCAGTCTACAATTAAAGACAGGTGGGCATTTAGAGTTGGAATTGAGCATAAATTTCTGAACACCTTTACGGATGAAATAATTGATGATGATCTCAACAGAATTTATTTTGAAAAAAGTCATTTTTTCAATGCCTTTGGTAAGATTATGCTCGACACATATGATTCGAAATATTTTCCTAAAAAAGGGGTTTATTTAAATTCTGAGTACCTCCTTTATCTTGTGTCGAGTGATTACAATGACAATTTCATTCCTTTTTCACAATTATCGGGTGAGGTAGGGTTTGCCTATTCTTTTTTCGATAAATTGACATTCCATGTATTATCTCAAGCCGGAGTTACTATTGGTAATAATGAGAATGAGATCCTTGATTATCACCTTGGTGGATATAATGAAAACTATATCAATACCTTTATGCCTTTTTACGGCTATGGTTTTGCAGAATTAAATGAATCAGCATTTCTAAGAACGGCACTCACAGTGCGTTATGAATTATTCAAAAAGAATTTCCTGTCCTTTACCGGAAATTTTGGCAGGCTTAATGACGATATATGGAATGATGGTAGAATTTTTGAGGATACCAGAACTGGTTATGCTGCGGGTTATGGAATAAATACCATCATAGGCCCAATTGAGTTGCTCTATTCCTGGACCCCGGATACTAACCAGGATTATTGGTATATCAATGTTGGATTCTGGTTCTAAGAATAAAAAAAACCGAGCTGAGCCCGGTTTTCTTTTTTAAGCAGTCACCTCATCACTTTGAAGTTTTTCCTTTAACCACATTTTAAATCTGGTGATCAGATAGAAAAGAATGGGTACTACCACCAATGTTAAGAAAGTAGCTACGAATAGTCCATAAATCACAGTCCATGCTAAAGGCCCCCAAAACACGACATTGTCACCCCCAAAATAGATTTGTGGGTCAAACTCTGTAAACAGGGTGTAAAAGTTTATATTGAATCCTATTGCTAAGGGAATCAATCCTAAAATAGTAGTAATTGCTGTTAATAATACCGGGCGTAATCTCGCTTTACCTGCCCTTACAATACTCTCGAGTAAATCATCGTTGTCTAAATAATCATCTTCTTCTACTTCTAATTCTGCCTTTTTTCTATCGATCAGGAGTTGCGTATAATCAAGTAAAACAACACCATTGTTCACCACAATACCTGCCAGTGAAATAATACCCATCATCGTCATCATGATTACAAATGAATTTCCAGTGATGATCAGTCCACCAAAAACACCAATCAAACTGAGAAAAATAGCCAACATGATGATACCAGGTTTTGAAACCGAATTGAATTGGAAGATCAATATTAAAAAGATAAGACCAAGACCTGAGAAAAAGGCACCAACCAAGAAGTTCATCTGTTTGTTCTGTTCTTCTATTTGACCCGTGAAGTCAATTTTGACTCCTTCGGGAAGATTAGAAAAGCCTTCCATCTCTGATTGAATTCTGTTCACAATGGCTCCGGCATCAGTAAATCCTGGCGAAAGGGCAGAATATAAGGTTACCACTCTTTTTGCATCTTTATGTTTGATCGCACTAAATCCAGAATTGTTCTTTTGCCTGGTCACAGCTGATACGGGTATTTCTTTTATTTTACCGGTAGCAGGATCTCTAAAAGTAATTTTCTGATTGAAAATGGCACTTTTATTATATTTATCCCTTTCATTGAATCGTACATAAATATCATAATCCTCACCATCTTCCTTATAGACACCAGCCTTTGCTCCAAATATAGAATTTCGCAGCTGCTGACCTACCTGGCCTGCACTAACACCCAATTCTCCGGCTTTTCTTCGATCTATAGTAACATACATAGAAGGCTTAGAGCGATTGACATCAATTTTTAATTCATCGATCCCTTCAATACTTTGCATATTGATAAAATCTTTCATTTTTTCAGCTGTATGGATCAATTCAGCATAGTCATCCCCTTCAATTTCTATATTGATAGGATAACCGGCCGGTGGTCCGTTGGCTTCTTTTTCAACACTAATCGCAACACCTGGATAAATACCTACAAGTGCCTCCTGAATTTGTTGTCTGAGTCGCTCACTGTCCATGCCTTTACGGTATTTGAATTCGCGCATAGAAGCGGTAATTTTTGACTTATGAGGCATCTCTGCGGCTGAACCTGCATCAGTTTGAGGATTACCAGCACCTTCACCAACTTGCGCCACGGCGCTTTCTACCATAAAATTATATCCTTTTTCAAGGTATTCGTCAGCATTCAAAAATGAATAGACCCTTTCTTCTATTTCTTTAGTGATCAGATTTGTTTTCTCAATATCCGTTCCTTGGGGATATTCTATATAAACGATGATCTGATTTGGTGTGTTATCCGGAAAGAATTCAACCTTGGTTCTTTGATTTGCCACGGAAGCTCCAAAACCTCCAAAGGCCAGAAAAAGAAGGAGTACAGTACCAACCGTAATCGCATAAGGTCTCCATCCGTTAAGAGCAGATTTTAAGGTCAATTCATAAATTTTCTCCCATTTTGTCAGAATATTATTCTGGAAATAATTGGCCATTTTTCTAAGAAACAATCTATAGATCCATAATAATATGGCAGTTGTTAACAGAATTGAACCAAAAATTTTATACGCACCACCAATAATCATGATAAGCCCTCCGAAGAGAACTAAAACTCCAGTAATAGTAAAAATGTTTTTACGAGACATATCCTTGTCTTCAATGCTCATAAACTGGGAGACCAAAACTGAATTGAAAAAGATAGCTACAAATAATGAAGAGCCTAACACCACCGAAAGTGTAATCGGAAGGTAGATCATGAACTCACCCATAACTCCTGGCCATAAACCAAGGGGTATAAAGGCAGCAATTGTAGTTGCTGTTGATATGATGATAGGAAAGGCGATTTCACTGATTCCTTTCTTGGCAGCATCTTTTTTGCTCATTCCTTCCTCATCCATAAGTCGGTAAACATTCTCTACAACAACAATACCGTTGTCTACAAGCATACCAAGCCCCATAATCAAACCAAAGAGAATCATGGTATTCATCGTATAGCCCAATGCATCGAGAATCATCAGAGACAATAACATAGACATAGGAATAGCAAACCCAACAAAGAGGGCATTTCTAAACCCTAAAAAGAACATCAATACAGTGACGACCAGAATTATTCCAAAAACAATATTATTCACCAAATCATCAACCTGTCCAATCGTTTTAGAAGATTGGTCATTGGTAATACTGATTTTAAGATCACTTGGAAATTCATTGATTCTCGCATCATTGACAATGTCTTGTACTTTTTCAGCGGCAGCCACCATGTTCTTACCCGCCCTTTTCTTCACATCTAACATTACAACCACGTCTCCAAACGCTCTGGCATAGGTTGTTTTTTCTTTTTCTTTAAACGCTACTTTTGCAATATCTTTTAAATAGATAGGGCTGCTGTTTTCAGATTTTACAACAAAATTATCCAGATCAGAAGGATCTTCAATCTCTCCAATAATTCTAATAGTCCTTCTCTGGCCACTGGAAACAAGATTTCCTGCAGACATAGTTATATTACCATTATTGATAGCACCTAAGACATCATCAAAACTAACTTTAGCAGCCATCATTTTATAAATGTCAACAGCTATTTCAACCTCTTTTTCTTGAGCGCCTCTAATATCAACTTGTTTAATTTCTTGTAAACCTTCAATTTCATCTTCTAAATATTCAGCATACTTTTTCAATTTCTCTACTGGATAATCACCGGAGATATTGATGTTCAGAATCGGCATTTCTTCCGATAAGTTCAATTCGAAAACATTTGGTTCAACCTTGGCACCATTGAAGGTAGGCCAATCTTCTCCTGCAGTTTCAGAATCGATTTCGTCTTTCACTTTTTGCTTGGCATCATCTACATTTATATTTTCATCAAATTCGACGATAACCATAGAATAATCTTCTTGAGATGTAGAAGTAATTTCAACAACATTACTTACTGTTTTAAGTTTCTCCTCAAGCGGATCGGTGATCAGTTTTTCAACATCTTCCGCCGTATTTCCAGGATAGACTGAACTCACATAGATTTTTGTTTCCTTTATTTCAGGAAAACTTTCTCTAGGCATGCTGTTATATGCTGATAGACCGGAAAATAAAATGATCAAAATAACAACGTAAATGGTTGTTTTATTATTGATGGCCCAAGATGATAAACCGAACTCTTTATCGAGTACTTTTTTCTGTTTGACCATAATTATGAGTCTTGATTGATTACTTTAACTGTTTGCCCGTCATTAACACTTCTAGCCCCTTCTTGAATGATTTCATTGCCTACTTCCAAGCCATCGATCACCTCAATATAATCTCCTTGTGTCAGACCCGTTGTAATAATCTTTTTTTCAGCAACCGCTTCGTCATTACCTGTCTTATCAGTCACGATATAAATATATTGTTCTCCATCAGCATTTTCAGAGATGATTCCCTGGGGTATCAACAATGCATTTGTATTAGAATAATCGTTAATTCTTAATTTGGCTGTTAGGTTGGGTTTTATTGACTTGTCTTTGTTTGGCACAGAAACTTCCACTTTGAAGGTTCTATTTGCAGGATTGATAAAATTACCAACTTGTCTGACCTTAGAATCAATTTTTTTACCTAAAACCGGGAATTCAACCTCTACCTTTTTGTTTCTTGTAATGTTTGCAATGTATTTCTCAGGAACATCAGTTACAATGTACATATTGTCTAAGTTTATAATTCTCAACAACTCTGTTTGCCCAGGCATTACAACACTTCCTTGTTCAGTTAATACATCATCTATAGTTCCTGAAAAAGGAGCCCTTACAACAGTTTTAGCTACTTGCTGTTCCAGTTGTGCAATGGCCTGGTCTTGTGCTTCATAATTTGATTTGGCCTGTAGATATTGCATTTCACTTCCAATTTTCTGGTCCCACAATCTTTGCTGTCTCTCAAATGTTGTTTTGGCCAATTCAGCCTGAATCTTTAACTGAGCCAATTGTTGGCTTAACCCGCCATCATCGATTTTAGCAAGAACTTCTCCTTTTCGGACTTTTTGTCCTTCAACAACATAAACATTTGTGAGAACCCCTGAATATTCAGGATAGATCATCAAAAGATTCTTTGTGGTTACATTTCCTTGTAGTTCAAGAAAATGTTTGAAATCAGTTTCCTCAAGATTAAAAGTAGTGATCAAAGGGATTTTTTTACCCTCGTCGAGTTCGGCAATTACGATATCGAGTTTTTTAATTTCTTGTTTAATTAAATTTTGCTCGCTTACCAATTCACTTTTTTTGGCCCGAATTGATTTCAGATTTTGCGATTCTATCACGTCATCTACACTTTGTTTGTCTCCGCTTCCACAGGAAAATAAGAGGAATGTCAGTATTAAAAGGGGTAATATATTTTTCATATTAAAATAAGTTAAGTGCATTTTCTAATTCTACTTTTGATTGTATAATTATGAGGATTGATTGAATATAATCTTGTTGGGATCCGAACAATTGATTTTGCGTATTGGTTAAGTCAATACTGGTACTTAGACCTTCAAAAAATTTTATTTGTTCCTTTTCAGCAATGCTTTCTGCCAGTGCTAGGTTCTCTTTGGAAGTTTGAAATTGATCAAGTGAAAATTGGTATTTGTTTTTTGCAGTATTGACTTGAAGTTTCAGGCTTTGAGAAATTTCAGTTTTTTGAATCTCAGATTGCTTTAAGTTAATTTTAGCTTGCTGCGTCCTGGAGCTTCGTTGTAAACTACTAAAAACTGGTATTTTCATACTAAGTCCAAATAAGGAAGAATTAAACCAATTATCATCGTAATTTTCAAAGAATATCAAGTTATCTCCATATTGAAAAGTACTGTAATTCACAAATGCATTGATAGAAGGAATACTTTTACTTTTTTCATATTTAACCAGCAACTCATCTGATAATACCTGATTGTCTGCTATCCTGAAGTCAACGTGATTTTCAAGCTCAAAGTCAGTATAAAGTATTTGTAGATCAGCACTTTTCATCGCTAGGTTTTCCAGATTTTCAGTAAGTTCCACATCGGTTTCAATTGGTATTCCTAAAGTCAGATTTAACGCCTGCTTAGAAATGGTTTCAAGTCTGGATGATCGGTTTATTTCATTATCTATACTTGACAAGGTAATTTGTTGCTGTTGAAAATCTTGTTCTTCAGCAAACCCGTTCTGAAGCAGAACCCTGGTTTCGTTTAGATTTTTTTCCAATACTTCTTTATTGCTGTAAAGTATCTTTAGGGTTTCTTGAGCAACCACAACATTTCCATAGGCATTTATAACAGCTTCTCTAATAGTTTGGTCTGTTTTCTCTTTCGCCAAGTTTGAAATCATCAGAAATGTCTTGGCTGATTGCAATCCAACTAAATAGGAACCATCAAAAATCAATTGATTCATTGTTACGGTGGCATTCATGTTCTGTTTTGTCCCAAATACAACAGGAGTGAATTCGCCTGGATTACCACCAATTATTTCCGATGGAATAAAAGATACCTGCTGTTTAAGCCAGTTTTGATAATCAATACCGGCATCTATTTGAGGTAAACCATAAGAAGTTGCTTCCCATTTTTGTTTTTCTGCTGCTTCAATATCCAAAGCTGCATTTCTAACAGTATAATTGTTTTCTAAAGCGTATTGAACAGCTTCATCAAGTGTAAATGAATAAGTATCCTGTGCTTGAAGGCTACCCATGCTAAAGAGGAAAACCAAAAAAGTAATTATTTTGTTCATTTCTTGAGTATTTTTATTAAAGTTTGTAGTCCTTTTTCAGTGGCAATTGCTCTAATATGATATTCCAGATAAGCATCCTTAAGCTCAGACATTCCATAGGTGTTTAACGGAAATATATCATTATTTGTAAGGCTCATATTTCCACTAAAGTAGAATCTAGTAATGAGGTCTATGTTTATTTCTTCGCGATAGTAACCTTGATCGATACCCCTTTTTAAATTGTTTATGACACATTCGTTTACAGATTCAAACTGTTTATCTTTAAGTTGTTTGAAAATTTTAGGGTAGTATTTCTGCAATTGATAATGTGGTGATGATTTTTCGTTTTTTAATTGATTATTTACAATAGATTTAATCGTAAACACTTCTTTTATAGGGTTTAGATCAGCAGACAAAATGCTACAAATTGCTTCGTTTACATTATCAAGCACAAAAAAAGTTGTGGACTGTACTAATTTTAGTTTTGTAGGGAAGTGACTATAGATCGTCTTCTTAGACATGCCGAGCTCTGAGGCAATGTCATCCATTGTTACACTTTTAAATCCTAGATTTAAAAACATTTCAGATGCTTTATGGAGTATTTTTTCTTTCATGAGCTTGCAAATATAAACAAGGAAACTGTAAACACAAAAAAAGTTTCCAAAGTTTACAGTAACGTAACACTACTATTTAGTCGTCAAACAGGCTCTATTGTTACTATTGGGGAATGAGATTAAAACATTTGGGCAATTTAAGAGTGACTTAGGGTCTTGATTCTTAAAGAATAATTATTTTTACAAAAACTATACTGCTTACTATGGAGATGTATCGCAATGCTTTTTTAACGTATTTGAACGAGCAAAAAAACAATAAAGAGCCTGAAAATCTTTACACGCCTATTGATTATATAATGGGGCTTGGCGGGAAAAGAATAAGACCCGTATTGGTTTTGATGAGCAGCGATTTATTTGGAGGTGACTATAATGAAGCCATGGAGGCGGCCTTATCTGTTGAGATGTTTCATAATTTTACTTTGATTCACGATGATGTTATGGACAAAGCCGACCTCAGGAGAGGAAATCAAACTGTGCATAAAAAATGGGATCTCAATACGGCTATTTTATCAGGGGACGCTTTGATGATCATGTCAAATCAGCGCCTGGAGCACTATTCGGGAGAGACTTTTAAATTGCTTATTTCTTTGTATAATAAAACCGCGCTTGAGGTTTGTGAAGGGCAACAACTTGATGTAGATTTTGAAGATTTGGTTGATGTACCTTTAGCTACTTACATAAAAATGATCAGTTATAAGACAGCTGTTCTGGTTGGTGCCTCTTTAAAAATGGGAGCTATCATTGCAGATGCATCGCTTGATGACCAACAAAAAATATATGATTTTGGGTTGAATTTAGGAATAGCCTTTCAGCTGCAGGACGATTATCTTGACACCTTTGGAACCGAAGATTTTGGAAAAAGAATAGGAGGAGACATATTGGAGGGCAAAAAGACTTTTTTGTATATCATGGCGCTTGAACTGGCCAATGATGAGGATAGAGCAAAACTCTTAGAACTTTACAGTACTGACTTAGATGAAGATTACAAAATTGCTGAAGTGAAGAAACTTTTGATTAAATATGGATTAGAGGCTTTGTTAACTGAGCATATTGAGCAATATACCATGAAAGCTTTTCAAGATATTGAAGGATTATCTATTGAAAGTTCAAAAAAGCAAGTTTTGAAGAATTTTGGTTTGGGTTTAATGAACCGCAAAACTTAATAGGCATGGGAGATAGGGAGGTAATTCAACTAATTAACGAAATTAAATCTCAGCAATTACTTCAAGAGTTAGTTGTGCAATTAAATAAAGATGCAGACCTCTCAGGCTTAGAAGTTAATTTTGCTGATTCAGTTACCGCAGATAAATTAGTAAAACAACTTTATAATGTACTTGTCTATTTAATGACTAATGATTTCCGTGCTTATCTGAATTTCCTTTACAGAATTGACCTGCCTGAGCAGAAACTAAAGTCAATTCCTGAAACTGAACCCAAACAAATAGCCGAAATAGTTACTTTTCTGGTACTGAAAAGAGAGTGGCAAAAAGTAGCGTTTAGAAATAAAAGCCAATAACCGGAGACCAGGCCGAGCTATAGACACTTCTGTTCGCATCATATAAGACGTCATATCTAATCCCGAAAGAAACATTTCTAGAGACAAATGACGCGCCTAAATAAATAGCATTATTCCAATAGGAGTAATCACTTTCGACGTTGTTAGCACCTAGTACATAGAATGTACCATTTCCATTAGTTTGTAAACCTTCATATTCAGCTGAGAGTTGAAAATAAGGAATTGGCCTGAAAGCTCCCATAACACTACCTCCGAATGAATTCTGATTATACTTGCCAAAACTGTCTTTGTAGCTGGAATAGATATAGGTCAATCCAAAGCCGGTTAGGAACTTAGGGGATACATTATAATACGCTTTAGGAGCTAATAAAATATCTGTTCCTCCATTCCAGAATGAAAGCCCTATATTACCTCCAAAGCTCCATGATGGCTTATAAGTATATACTTGTTTTTGTGGTGAACTTGTAGTTTGCTGCTGTTTATCTGATTGAAACTGATAATCAGGATTGTTTTCAATGACCTCTTTTTCTTGAGAAAAAGCAGAAATAGATATGAACAATATAATGAGAGTGAAACAATAGACTCGACACATTCTGAAGTATTTAAATGAATTAGTTTTTCAAATATAATTATTCAAAGATAATTATTGTACATAACGTAAAAAAATAGTAATATTGCACTCCAATTTTGGACCCATAGCTCAGTTGGTTAGAGCACCTGACTCATAATCAGGTGGTCCTAGGTTCGAGCCCTAGTGGGTCCACTTAAAAAGTCTAGAATTTTTTTTAGACTTTTTTTTTTGAATTTTGTTGAAAATGATTAAGATGAGAATGAATTAAATTTTTTCAATTATTTCTTTTTTATCACTTGCAAAAATGTTAATTTTATATTTAGTTTGTAAATTTGTTGTTGACATTTCATTGAAAAAATAAATAAATGTTAAATTAATGATTAGTTGTTGATATATTTTTTAATCGTTTTCCTATATTTGCAACAAATTAGGTTTAGTTACGTTATTAAATTCTAAAAAGAGTTTTTTTTATATGGCAAATAAATACTTTAAAGCGATACTCCTGTTAGCTTTTATATTGGTTTCAGACATAGCGTTGGCTCAGGGCCCACCGCCACCCCCACCTCCAGTGGTGCCTATTGATGGCGGGATAATCGGCATGGTTGTTCTTGGATTAGGGTATGCGGTAAAGAAAATTTACGACAAGTCCAAAGGCTAGCTATTTAACCATTAATCGAGCTACATACTTCCCAATTACATCAAATTCTAAATTCACTGTATCATTTATTTTGATCTGGTGGAAATTTGTATTTTCATACGTATAAGGTATTATTGCTACACTAAAAGAACCTTCCTTAGAATTAACAACGGTAAGACTTACTCCGTTTACGGTGATGGAACCTTTTTCAATCGTTAGATTGTTATAAGTGTTATCATAGCTAAAACTAAAGACCCAACTACCTTCTAGTGCCTCCACTTCTGTGCAAACCGCAACTTGATCCACATGGCCCTGTACAATGTGACCATCAAGCCTCGCACCGAGCTGCATGGCTCTTTCAAGATTAACTTTATCACCAACATTCAAGTCTCCGATAGATGATTTGTCAATGGTTTCTTTGATCGCTGTAATGGTATGCGTGTTTTCACCCAGTCCTACAACCGTAAGACAAACTCCATTGTGTGCCAAACTTTGATCAATTTTGAGTTCTTTTGAAACCTTACTTTTAACAGTTATATGTAAATTGTCTTGTTCGTGATTTAATTCAACAATCTCTCCTAATTCTTCTATTATTCCTGTAAACATGTTCTAAAATTAATGATTAAATTTGTGCATCGGTAAAATTGAATTACCTTTCAAAATTAAGAATTATTAGATACTTGGATGAAAAAAAAGGATAAAATAAAAGTAGGAATTTCTGTAGGTGATTTGAATGGGATTGGCATTGAGGTTGTATTAAAATCATTTGAAGACAGTAGGATGTTAGACTTTTGTACTCCTGTAATTTTTGCTTCCTCAAAAGTGATAAGTCATCATAAAAAAGTACTGAATTTAAATACAAGTATCCATGGCATTGATAATCTTAAAAAAATAGTTCCACAAAAATTAAATTTATTAAATGTTTGGAAGGAATTGATAGAGGTTGATTTGGGTAAGCCAAGCGAAACTTCTGGCAAGTATGCCTTACAGTCATTGAATAGTGCAACTGAAGCCTTGAAAAATGGCGATGTAGACATATTGGTAACGGCACCGATAGATAAAAACAATATTCAATCAGAAGAATTTGATTTCCAGGGCCATACCGAGTTTTTAGAACATAATTTGGATGGAGAAGCATTGATGATACTGTGTTCTGGAGACTTGAGGGTTGGATTGATCACAGGGCATATTCCTATCGATAAGGTGGCAGAAAATATTAGCGCAGATTTGATCAGGAAAAAGGTTTCGATTATGTATAAATCACTAGTTGAAGACTTTAATATATCCAAACCTAAAATTGCGGTATTAGGTTTGAATCCTCATTGTGGAGATCAAGGTGTTATTGGTACGGAAGATGATGAGATTGTTAGACCAACTTTGGAAGAAATACAAAAAAAGGGAAAGCTGGTTTATGGACCTTATGCTGCCGACAGTTTTTTTGGAAATGGAAATTATAAAAGTTTTGATGGCATTTTAGCCATGTATCACGACCAAGGACTTACTCCTTTTAAAACTTTATCGTTTGGGAAAGGAGTGAACTTTACTGCAGGACTGGATAAAATTCGAACTTCACCCGACCATGGTACGGCTTTCGAAATAGCAGGTAAAGGTAAGGCTGAGTTCAGTTCCTTCAAGGAAGCTATCTTTTTGGGAATCAATTTGTTTAAGGCAAGAGAAGAGTATATGAGCCTTATCGAGAATAAACTTGAAATCCAGAAAGAGAAGAAAAAGCAATATTCTAAATAAATTGTTTTTAAATACTTAATTTTTTTCTATCTTTGCGCGCTCAAATTTATGTTCAGATGAAATTATCAAATGATTTTGTGTTGTCGTTTTTTGGATTAAAAGAAGGAAGCCACAAGTTTGAATATAAAATTGATAAACAGTTCTTTGAGTCATATTCATTCGATGAATTTTTAAATGCAGATTTTACTGTTACTCTTGATTTTGTAAAAAAGAGTACGTTGTTGGAATTGCATTTTGAAAACAAAGGAATGGCGACGGTTGCCTGTGATGTTACAAATGAACCATTTGAACTCCCCTTAGAAGGAAGTCTTGATTTGGTTGTAAAATTTGGTGAGGAATTCAATGATGAGAATGAGGAGGTATTAATTTTGCCTCATGGAGAACATCAATTAGATGTTTCTCAATACATTTATGAAATGATCGTTCTTGAAGTACCATTAAAAAAAATACATCCAGGAATAGAAGATGGCTCGTTGAAATCGGATATTTTGAATAAACTCGAAGAGTTAAGTCCGGAAAAAAATAAGGAAACAGATAAAATTGACCCGAGATGGGAAGATTTGAAAAAATTACTAATAGATAAAAATAAGTAGAGATGGCACATCCTAAAAGAAAAGTATCAAAGTCGAGAAGAGATAAAAGAAGAACGCACTATAAAGCTGCAACTCCTCAAATTGCAAAAGACCCTACTACTGGCGAAGCTCATTTATACCACCGTGCTCACTGGCATGAAGGAAAACTTTATTATAGAGGTCAGATTTTAATCGACGCACAAGAAAATAAAGCATAGTCAAATATTTGACGATTATGCAAAAAACCCTCATTTTTGAGGGTTTTTTTGTTGATTTTAATTGAAATTAGGCAAAAAATGTCTTTTTTTGATGAAGTTCCAAACTTAATTTTATTACTTTTGACCTCTGTTTTTTATAAAACAGTAAATAAATAGACATGGATAAAGTGACTGCTGCGATTACCGCTGTTGGGAAATATGTTCCTGATTATATACTTACCAACAAGGAGTTGGAGACAATGGTTGAGACCAATGATGATTGGATCACTTCAAGAACCGGGATTAAAGAAAGGCGAATTTTAAAAGAAGAAGAAGGTAAAGGCACTTCTTATCTTGCTATAAAATCAGCTGAAGATCTTATTGCGAAGAGCAATTTGGATCCCAGTGAAATTGAAATGGTTATATTATGTACAGCCACTCCTGATATGCAAGCGGCATCGACTGGAGCCTTTGTTGCAAATAAGATAGGAGCTGTAAATGCATTTGCTTTTGATCTAGAAGCGGCTTGTTCCAGTTTTCTTTATGGCTTATCAGTAGCTGCCGGGTATATTGAATCGGGCAGGTATAAGAAAATACTTCTTATCGGAGCCGATATGAACTCATCTATGATCGATTATACAGACAGAACAACCTGCATAATTTTTGGCGATGGGGCAGGAGCAGTTTTGGTTGAACCTACTACAGATGGAAACGGACTACAGGATGAGATTATGAGATCTGATGGTTCGGGTAGAGAGTTTTTAAATGTTGCGGCTGGAGGTTCTATGATGCCTGCAACCGAAGAAACTGTAAAAGAAAGACTTCATTTTGCCAGACAAGACGGTCAGACAGTATTTAAAAATGCGGTGTTTAATATGGCTGATGTCTGTGAGAAAATTTTAGAAAAAAACAATATCAGCAATGACGACGTTGATTGGTTGGCTGCACATCAGGCAAATAAAAGAATCGTTGAAGCAACAGCTCGCAGGATGAAACTGGATTCATCTAAAGTGATGTTGAATATTGCGAAATACGGAAATACTACTTCGGCTACCTTACCTTTACTCTTAGCTGATTATGAGAAGCAACTTAAGAAAGGAGACACTGTGATTCTCGCTGCATTTGGTGGTGGATTTTCATGGGGGTCTATTTACTTTAAGTGGTGTTATAATTCATAAAATCATTATAAACATATCATTATGGACTTAAAAGAAATTCAAAACCTAATAAAATTTGTAGCCAAATCTGGAGCAAATGAAGTTAAGTTGGAAATGGGTGATGTCAAGATTACGATCAAGACAGGAGCTGAAAGACATGAAACAAATTATTTTCAGCAAGCTGCACCAGTATCCATGCCGGTTCAGGCTCAGCCAGAAGTACAAGGAGGAACCCCTGTAGCAGCTGATTCAGCACCAGTTGAAGCTAATGAAGCTGATGATACTTCAAAATATATTGAAATTAAATCACCGATCATTGGTACACTTTATAGAAAACCATCACCTGATAAACCAGTTTTTGTCAAAGTAGGAGATACTATTGAGGCTGGTGATACTGTATGTATCATAGAGGCGATGAAATTGTTTAATGAGGTGGAATCAGAAGTTTCAGGAAAAATCGTAAAGGTTTTAATTGAAGACTCGTCACCTGTTGAATTTGATCAGCCATTATTCTTGATTGATCCTTCCTAGAAACAAGCTATCACTACGAAGATAAAGCAATACTTTATCTGTGATTCAGTATTAATGTAATTTGATTAAATTATGTTTAAAAAAATATTAATAGCCAACCGAGGAGAAATTGCTCTTCGTATCATACGAACCTGTCGTGAGATGGGAATCAGTTCAGTTGCGGTGTATTCTACAGCTGATGCGGAAAGTTTACACGTTCGTTTTGCAGATGAAGCCGTGTGTATAGGCCCTCCAGCAAGTGCAGAATCTTATTTAAAGATTCCAAACATTATCGCTGCTGCAGAAATCACTAATGCTGATGCGATTCATCCTGGATATGGGTTTTTATCTGAAAATGCACGTTTTTCAAAAATTTGTGAAGAACATGGAATTAAATTCATTGGTGCTTCCGAAGAAATGATTAATCTCATGGGAGACAAGGCTTCCGCCAGGGAAACCATGAAGAAAGCAGGTGTTCCGACAATACCAGGATCTGAAGGAATTTTGTCATCTTTTACAGTGGCAAAAAAAACAGCAGAGGAAATAGGATATCCAGTCATGCTAAAAGCGACTGCCGGTGGTGGTGGAAAAGGTATGAGAGCTTGTTGGAAACCAGAAGAATTGCAAGATGCCTGGGATTCTGCAAGACAAGAAGCCAAAGCTTCATTTGGAAATGACGCCATGTATATGGAAAAACTAATTGAAGAACCGAGACATATTGAGATTCAAATTATCGGTGATTCAAAAGGTAAAGCCTGTCATTTGTCTGAAAGAGATTGCTCTGTGCAAAGAAGACATCAAAAACTTACTGAAGAAACACCTTCTCCGTTTATGACAGATGAGCTAAGAGAGAAGATGGGAGCATCTGCAGTACTTGCTTCAGAATATATTAAGTATGAAGGAGCCGGGACCGTTGAATTCTTAGTTGATAAACACAGGAATTTCTATTTTATGGAGATGAATACCAGAATACAGGTAGAGCATCCTATCACTGAGCAGGTCATATCAAATTTTGACCTAATTCGTGAGCAAATCAAGGTGGCAGCAGGTGTGCCGATATTAGGGATAAATTACTTCCCAACTCAGCATGCAATTGAATGTAGAATCAATGCTGAAGATCCACATCATAATTTTAGGCCTTCACCAGGAACAATAACTATTTTTCATGCTCCAGGAGGTCACGGGGTAAGGTTAGATACGCATGTTTATGCAGGTTATACGATTCCGCCAAATTATGATTCTATGATCGCGAAGTTGATTGTTACAGCTCAATCCAGAGAAGAGGCTATTGCAAAAATGAAAAGAGCGTTGGACGAGTTTGTGATTGAAGGAGTTAAAACAACAATTCCTTTTCATAGACAATTAATGGACGATCCAGATTATATTGCTGGAAATTATACTACTGCCTTTATGGATGATTTTGTGATCCAGGAAGATTAATATAACAAATAAATAGAGTTTGTAAAAAAGATATGATGATTTCATATCTTTTTTTTTATATTTATTTCTAATCATAACTTAGGGCTAATTTTTGGTTATAAATTGTAAGGAATATTATGAAAGAACAAACAGTTAAAATTGATGGTATTGATAAATTGATATTAAATCAACTTATGCAAGATGCCCGAACACCAATTCTCAGCATTGCAAGAGAGGTTGGTATATCCGGAGCAGCCATTCATCAACGTCTGAGAAAACTTGAAGCATCCGGGCTTATTTCTGGCTCTAAATTCATGATTAATCCCAAAGTACTCGGGTTTAAGACGCTGGCATTTGTAGGGATTTTTCTTGATAGTTCAAGTAAATATAAAGAAGCGACTAAAAGGCTAAAAGAGATAGATGAAGTAATTGAGAGTCATTATACAACAGGTAATTACGCCATATTTGTTAAAATTCTTTGTCGTGATAACGAACATTTAATGCAGGTTCTAAATCATGAGATACAGAACATAAAAGGTGTAGCCCGCACCGAAACTTTTATTTCATTGGATCAGCAAATTGACAGGCAAATGAAAATTTAAATACCGAGGTGATCGGAGGTGAGGGTGTCACTTCCGATCACCTCACCTCCGATCACCTCACTTCCGATCACCTCAGCGTATCGTATCCTAACTCCTACTGCTGTATATATTGACATAGTATAGCAATGTAGCAATAGAGCTTAGAGCGGCAACGACATAAGTCCTGGCAGCCCATTTCAGCGCATCTTTTGCAGCATCGTGCTCAGTAGCTGTGACCATGTTTTTTTCGTCTAACCAGGCAAGCGCTCTGTTGCTGGCGTCATATTCAACTGGGAGGGTAACAATTGTAAAGACTACTGTAGCAGCAAACAATACTATTCCTAAAAGCAATAATTGAGGGAAGGCTTCTACTGTAAAAATACCGACGATGAGCAATATTGAAGCAAATTTAGAAGAAATACCTACTGCAGGAACGAGCCTTGATCTCAATTGAAGCCAAGCGTAACTTTGGGCGTGTTGAACTGCATGTCCGCACTCATGAGACGCCACCGCAGCCGCAGCTGCATTCCTCTCAGAATAGACGGGTTCACTTAGGTTAACAGTCTTGTTTTGAGGATTGTAGTGGTCAGTTAGGCTGCCAGGAGTAGAAATGACTTTTACATCATAAATGTTATTATCTGCAAGCATTTTTTCAGCAATTTCTTTACCACTCAAACCATTTTGTAAATGTAATTTGGAGTATTTTTTGAACTTACTTTTTAAACGGCTTTGAACAAACATTCCGAATAAACCAATGACAATAATCAATAAAAAAGAACCACTCATATTAATTTTTTATAAAGTTTTAATTGATACTTTTATATCAAAAAGCATGCTAAATATTTTTTATGGAAAATAAAGTGCCAGATATTTTATTGATCTACACCGGTGGAACGATTGGAATGGTCAAGGATTATAAGTCAAATGCCCTCAAGCCTTTTGATTTTGAGAATATCAAAGTTAAGATTCCGGAGTTGAAATTGCTAGACTGTAAGATAGAAACCACAGCTTTCCCGAATCCTATTGACTCCTCGGATATGTCTCCAGAGTACTGGATGAAAATTGCAGAAATCATTGAAAGCCGCTATGAAGATATTGATGGTTTCGTTGTTTTAACAGGCACTGACACCATGTCATACACTTCTTCAGCCTTGAGCTTTATCCTTGAAAACTTGAGTAAACCAGTTATATTTACAGGTTCTCAATTACCAATAGGAGATTTAAGAACGGATGCTAAAGAAAATTTGATCACTGCTATTCAAGTAGCTTCCGCACAGCAAAACGGGCAGGCCATAGTTCAGGAAGTAGGCTTGTATTTTGAATACAAATTATATCGTGCTAACCGAACTACAAAGGTAAGTTCTGAACAGTTTGAGGCCTTTGAATCAGCTAATTACCCAAACTTAGGAGAGAGCGGTGTTCATTTAAATTTTAACGAACCCTGGTTGATTCGCGCGGATAAATCAAAGCCATTGATGCTCAACAAAAATTTTGATGCAAAAGTGCTCATATTGAAATTATTTCCCGGGATAAGCGAAAGTATAGTCAGGCATATATTGAACTGCCCGGATCTTGAAGGCGTCATATTGGAGACTTATGGTGCCGGTAATGCGCTCACAGCTGAATGGTTTACTGAAATACTTTCAACTACCATAGATAAAGGGATTCCTGTCATCAATGTTACGCAATGTGTTAGTGGCGGTGTCATGATGGGGCATTACGAATCAAGTGTTCATTTGAAAAAGACAGGAGTGATAAGTGGAAAGGATATTACAACAGAATCTGCGGTAGCTAAATTAAAATTACTTCTCGGAAAGAAGACCCCGTCTAAAAAGTTTAAAATTTTATTTGAGACGCCTCTGCGTGGAGAAATGAACTAGTTTTGAACTAAAAGTTTTTACAAGTAAATAATTTTTTGTTACTTGCCGTTCATATAAAATTTTTTGACATTTTGGAGAGGTGGCCGAGTGGCTTAAGGCGCACGCTTGGAAAGCGTGTTTATGAGAAATTGTAACAAGGGTTCGAATCCCTTTCTCTCCGCGCAAGATGTTCTTATGTTCTAAAATTTTTATATCTTTAAACCCGTTAACTAAATTTAAATAACAAACATTTACACAAATGAAAAAAGTATTTACTATCCTTGCGATGACAGGATTGATGTTATTGAGCTCAGTTCAAAACATTTATGCACAAACAGAACCAGTGGCTGAAAAAACTTTTCATCAAGTTTTGAAACAGCGATTTATTGAAGGTGGTCCTTTCTTTATGGGGATTGTATTGGTAACTTTGATTTTAGGTCTGGCTATAGCCATTGAAAGAATCATTTATCTAAACATGGCTACAACTAACACTGAAAAGCTGGTTAATGATGTAGAAGAAGCTATCGGAACTGGTGGTGTTGAAGCTGCAAAAGAACTTTGTAGAAACACAAAAGGACCTGTTGCGTCAATCTTTTATCAAGGTTTAGATAGAATGGATGAAGGAGTTGATGCTGCTGAAAAAGCCGTTGTGGCTTATGGTGGTGTTCAAATGGGACTATTAGAGAAAAATGTTTCTTGGTTGTCTTTATTTATTGCTCTTGCTCCAATGCTTGGGTTCATGGGAACAGTAATTGGTATGATTTCTGCATTTGACTCTATTGAAGCGGCAGGTGATATTTCTCCAGCGGTTGTAGCAGGTGGTATTAAAGTAGCACTTTTGACAACTGTATTTGGTTTAGTAGTTGCGATTATTCTTCAAATTTTTTATAATTACATCATTTCTAAAATTGATAGTATTGTAAATAACATGGAAGACGCATCTATTAAATTGGTCGATCTTTTGATCAGAAATAAATAAAAGAATTATGAATAGTAAAGTATCAAAGATATTATCACTTGTATCAGGTTTGATCGGTTTGATTGCGATCTATTTCCTAGCGAGGATAATTATGGAAGGCGATGATTCTGTAAAAGAGAGCCTAGACTTGCAAAATAGTCTTGTTTCTCCTTTTGTATCATTTGCGAAGGTCATTTTGTACATCACGACAATTATAGCTGTTGTGTTCTCATTGTGGAACCTGGTAAGACAGCCTAAATTACTTAAGAAAACATTGATCTCTTTAGCAGCCTTAGGGTTTTTGTTATTGGTTTCATATATGATGGCTACAGACGAAGCAACATTGAATATGTCTGGAAACATTATTAAAGACGGAGAAGCAGGAAGTACTTCTAAGTGGGTTAGTACCGGAATATGGTACTCAATGATACTAGGAGCAATAGGACTTGGATTCTTCTTATTCGATTTTGTAAAATCATTATTTTCAACAAAATAAAAAATTATGGCATTAAGAGAATCACCGGAAATTAATGCAGGGTCAATGGCCGATATTGCTTTCTTGTTGCTCATATTCTTTCTAGTAACAACTACGATGGATGTGGACACTGGGATTAGCAGGAAATTACCTGAAAAGCAGCCGGAAGACATGCCTGATCCACCAAAATTGAAAGAAAAAAACGTGTTTGTTGTTACAGTAAACCGTAATAATGATATTTTGGTAGAAGGTGAGACATTTATGACGATCGATAAGATTCGTGAAGAAGCGGTTAAGTTCATAGACAATGGTGGAGGAATGGGTAACCCTATAGACGGAGCCGAGCCAGCTGAATGTGATTGGTGTGAAGGAGCGAAAGATCCGGCATCATCTGATCATCCGAACAAAGCTATTATTTCATTAGAGAGTGATAGAGGAACTTCTTATGGTACCTATATTGCGGTTCAGAATGAATTAGTTGGAGCCTACACTGAATTAAGAAACAGATTATCTGAAAAAATGTATGGGATTTCATATACCCAGATGTTGAAAGATCAGAAGAATAGTCAGAAAAACGAAACGCTGAACGAAAGAATTAAATTAATTAAGGGGAAGTATCCTCAAATTATTTCTGAAGCAGAACCTACAAAGTAATTTCTTATGTCGAAGTTTAAAAAGAAGAAAAAAGGAATGCCAGGTATATCAACAGCATCTTTACCTGACATTGTATTCATGCTATTATTCTTTTTCATGGTTACAACTGTAATGCGTGAGACAGAACTGAAGATCAAAAAACCTCAATTACCGAAAGCTACAGAGATTAAGAAACTGGAGCGTAAAAGTTTGGTAAGCTATATTTATGTAGGAAAGGTTAAAGATCAGAATGGAGATAAAATTCAATTGAATGATCGAATTGCAGATGTAAAAGACGTTAAGTATTTTATATTTGCTGAAAGAGAAACACATCCTGAAGATGAGATTCCTCTTTTGACAACCTCCATTAAAGCAGATATTGAATCAAATGTAGGTACCATTACGGATATCAAAGAAGAATTGAGAAACATCAATGCTCTTAAGATTAATTACTCGACGTTGAAGGGTGATGTAATGGACAACGTAAAATAATTTAGTTATAATTTAAGTTAGAAAAAACTCTCAAGAAATTGAGAGTTTTTTTTTGGTTTAATAATTCGCGAAGGGTTCGCAGGTGAAGGGTTCACTTCCGAGGGGTTCGCAGGTGAGGTGCTCACCTCCGAGGGGTTCGGTTTTGTACCCTTCAGAAATATTGGAGTGTTATTTATTTGTAAAAGAAATTAAAATAAACCGTGAATCTGGGCGTCAATACGGTCAATGATTGATCCTAGATCTTCAGGGTTATCGACTATGTTCAAATTGTCAATGTCAATAATAAGAAGTTTCCCTTTCTTATAAGTAGTGATCCAGGCTTCATAGCGTTCATTTAAACGACTTAGATAGTCTATGCTAATGGTATTCTCAAAATCTCTTCCTCTCTTGTGTATTTGTCCAACAAGCGTCGGAATGCTCGCTCTTAAATAGATCATCAGATCAGGAGGAGAAACAAGTCTTTCCATTAAATCAAAAAGGGTTTCGTAATTGCTAAAATCACGATTGGTCATCAGGCCCATAGCATGTAAATTAGGCGCAAAAATATGTGCGTCTTCATAAATGGTTCTGTCTTGAATGATGTTTTTACCGCTTTCACGGATTTCAAGAATTTGACGAAACCTACTATTCAAGAAATAGATCTGTAAATTAAATGACCATCTTTCCATTGATCCATAAAAATCGTCCAGGTAAGGATTTTCTGCAACCGATTCAAAATGAGGTTCCCATTTATAATGTTTAGCCAATAAACTTGTCAAAGTTGTTTTTCCTGCTCCAATATTTCCGGCTATAGCGATATGCATGGGTTTCTTAGTTTGATTTTAGTAATTAGCAATGGAAAGCGAAATTAAAAAAAATCTAGCTTATATCGACCATTTAAAGCAACTTTCACCGTATTATTTGGTATTGATAAACGGTTTTGCCATCAAATATGAAAATGTAAGCGCTGTTTATGTAAATGGATTCAATAGTATCCTCATAATCTAAGCGAATAGGAATGATGCTGAATGTCTCCTGATAGAAAAAGTTTCGCTTCTTAAAAAAGACAAAACCTTTTTGAAAGGAAAAAATCTGTTCAACATCCTTCAGATCAAATGACTGTGTATAGATGCCATATTCGTTAAATTCAAGAACAGAATTTAAAGAAAGTATCCATATCTTTTTATAAGTGCTAACGATATTTTTAGGTAGAAAATCCGGATCATAAAATGTTGTCGGCTGCGTTTGAAGTACCTCAGTGTAATTTCGGTAATCGTATAGGTGAAGCTTGTTGTCATCTGCATACAACCATATGTTGTTTTGAGAAGCTCCTGTAACAAAAGCCACATTATTGAATAGTGTTTCTTTTGTGAAATCTATTTTTTGCGTTAATTCATTTAAATTATTGTCAAGAATTATAGCGGCATTAAATTCGGCATAGAACAAGATAACTTTAAATGGGTTCTGAATGTTGACGCTGCTAAGCTTTCCTAAGCCAACATTGCTGTAAGAAAATAATTGTTTTGAAGTCTTTTTATAAAGGATATTATCTTTTATAAAGTACATACTTTGAAACTCATCAACCCCAATAAATGAATCAGCTTCAAGTGCTTTTTTAGCATGTAATTTTGTGGTTAATTCTTGAGACTGAATAGCTAAACTAAAGAAGCAAAAAGTAATAAATAGAATGCTTTTCATGGCCTTGTTCTATGGGTTGACGTTAAACTAGCCTCTTATTGACTTGCTTTGTGAAATGTAAGACGATTGTATGAGAATTACAAACTTCAATATGTTGAAAGCAAGATCTTCTGTAAAAAGAAAGAGATGGACTATGATCATAGTCCATCTCTTTAATTAAATATTGTAATAAAGCCTTTGTTTAAAGATCAAAGGCCTCTTTAATTTTGTCTACATAATCAAGTTTTTCCCAGGTGAACAACTCTACTTCAATTGATTTTTCACCAGAATATGGTGAAGAAAAATGTTTGGTTACTACTTCTGGAGTTCTTCCCATATGACCATATGCAGCAGTTTCGCTGTAAATAGGATTTCTGAGTTTAAGCCTTTTTTCAATTGCTGCTGGTCTCATGTCAAACATGCCTTCGATAATTCTAGAAATCTCTCCGTCAGATTTGTTTGATTTAGAAGTATTATATGTTTCTACATTAATTGAGGTTGGTTCTGCAACCCCAATTGCATATGAAACCTGAACCAATACCTGATCACATAAACCGGCGGCCACCATATTTTTTGCGATGTGTCTTGAGGCATATGCCGCAGACCTATCTACTTTGCTAGGATCTTTACCACTAAAAGCGCCACCACCATGAGCTCCTTTACCACCATAGGTATCAACAATAATTTTTCTTCCGGTCAAACCCGTATCTCCATGAGGCCCACCAATAACAAATTTTCCTGTTGGGTTAATATGATACCTGATTTGATCGTTAAATAATAATTGAATATTCTCAGGTAAGTCAGCAACAACTCTAGGGATAAGGATTGATACAATATCTTCCTTAATCTTAGCTAGCATTTGTTCATCTTCATCAAAATCATCATGCTGTGTTGATAGCACTATAGTATCAATTCGTTGAGGAACTCCTTCATCAGAATATTCTATTGTAACCTGACTTTTAGCATCAGGGCGTAAATAGTTGATCGCATCATTTTCACGCCTAAGCTCAGCAAGAACCTTTAATAATCTATGGCTTAGATCTAAGGCAAGAGGCATGTAATTAGAGGTTTCGTTTGTTGCGTATCCAAACATCATCCCTTGATCACCGGCACCTTGTTCTTCTTCCGCTCCTCTGTCAACACCTTGGTTGATATCCTGTGATTGTTCATGAATCAATGAGATAACGCCGCAGCTTTCGCCTTCAAATTTATATTCACCCTTAGTATAACCAATTCTTTTAATGGTTTCTCTGGCGATTATTGGTGCGTCGATATATGTTTTTGTTTTAACCTCCCCTGCCAATACTACTTGACCAGTGGTTACCATGGTCTCACAAGCCACTTTGGCATCCGGATCAAAGGCTAAGAAATTGTCTAGAAGACTATCAGAAATTTGATCTGCTACTTTATCAGGATGCCCTTCAGACACAGATTCAGACGTAAATAAATAAGACATAATTGTCAATTTTTAAAAAGGAAGTTGAAATGTTGACCTATAGAGCTAAAGTAGTATTACTGCTTTAGCATTTTTTAAGGAGGTTGCAATCAGTTCAAATTTTTCCTCTGGATTATAAGTTGCAAATTTAAACAAATTTAAAAACATAGAATGAAGATTTTGATAAATAAATTTTTTTGTAAGGATTACACCTTTCATCGTCTATAGGTTTTAAAATCTAAATTGATGAAAAGAATATTTTATGTTTTATTGTTGCTTACTGTGATGGTAGCTTGCGATTCAGATGATAACGACATGGGGGACTTAATAAATTCTGGAGGTAATACCATGGAAGCGCCCAAAGGAGTTTTTGTGAGCGATGCCCATCCCACGAGCGGAACGGCCACGGTGAATGAGGCCATAACAAACCTTGCCTTAAAAGATTTTAAAACGGATGATGGGCCTCTATTACTGTTGTATTTGTCTACTGAAGTTGATTCGCAAGAATATGTTGATCTGGGAGAATTAAAGGGTTTGGATGGCGATTATAATTATGCGATTCCTGCCGGAACTGATATTGAAAAATACAAATATGTTGTCGTTTGGTGTGTTGACTTTTCGGTTAGTTTTGGACATGCTGAATTAAAGTAAGTATAGAAATTTAAAATTAATTTATATATTTGCTGTCGAAATAAATGAAGAACATTAAATTAAATATGGTAAAAATGATGATGCGTAATATTACGCAGAGGATTTGTATGCTATAATTTAATTGATCATATATATAAAAACCTCTGATGAAAATCAGAGGTTTTTTTTTGACTTAAACTGAAAATGAAACGTTGAACAAGAAAAAAAATATAAAATGGAAAAATTTAACAAAATGATAAGGTATTGCCAATTACGTTGATAAAAAATAACTTATTTTTGTGTCCCTTTGGCAATACCTGATTAAAATGGACAATTTTTTAAACATAAGACACTAAACAATCAAAAATTTATATTATGAGCGAGCAACATATTTCTACCAAAGCATTACATGCAGGGCATGATACAACACAGACTTTAGGAACAAGAGCGGTACCCATTTATCAATCTACATCCTATGTTTTTAACGACACTGATCATGCAGCCAATTTGTTTTCTTTGGCAGAACTCGGGTTTATTTACACCCGATTGAATAATCCAACAAATGACATTTTACAAAATAGATTAGCGGCAATAGAGGGTGGTATCGGAGCAGTTGTTTTTGCATCCGGAACATCGGCCATTTCAACAGGACTATTAACTTTATTAAAAGCAGGAGACCATATCGTGGCCTCGAGCAGCTTGTACGGAGGTACCTACAACTTGTTAAACGTGACTTTGCCAAGACTAGGCATCACAACAACATTTGTTGATGCTTCAGACGCCTCGAATTTTGAAACTGCTGTTCAAGACAACACAAGGGCCTTTTTTGTTGAGTCTTTGGGTAACCCTAAATTAGATGTACTTGATTTGGAGGCGATTTCAAAACAGGCCAAGGCAGCAAAAGTTCCTTTTATAGTTGACAATACTGTAGCCACTCCGGCTTTATTGAATCCGATTAAACATGGAGCCGATATTGTAATTCACTCGCTTACAAAGTATATAGGCGGTCAAGGAAATTCTTTAGGGGGCGTTATTGTTGATGCGGGTAATTTTGACTGGGCTAACGGTAATTTTCCAGAATTTACTGAACCTTCAGCTGGATACCACGGCTTAGTTTATCACGAAGCTTTAGGAAATGCTTCTTATACTTTCAAATTGATTCTGGAAGGATTGAGAGATTTTGGCGGAGCGTTGAGCCCGTTTAATGCATTTCAGATTATTCAAGGTTTGGAAACCTTAACCGTAAGGATTAAGAAGCATAGTGAGAATGCATTGGAATTAGCACAATGGTTAGAAGGAAGAGAAGAAGTGGCATGGGTAAATTATCCAGGTTTAGAAAGCAGTCCGTATAAGGCATTAGCAGATAAGTATCTGCCAAAAGGGCAAAGTGGGATTGTCACTTTTGGAATCAAAGGAGGTTTTGAAGCAGCTAAGAAATTTACAGACGCAACAGAAGTATTTTCTCTTTTAGCGAATATCGGAGATACAAAATCTCTGATTATCCACCCTGCCAGTACTACACATCAACAATTGACTGCAGAACAGCAGGCTGATGCTGGTGTAGGACAAGATTTGATAAGACTATCAGTAGGAATAGAAGATATCAATGATTTGAAGTCAGATTTAGAGAACGCTTTCAAAAGTCTATAGATAAAAAAGTTACCGATCTGGGGTTTGGATCGGTAACTTTTATAAACGTTTTATTGTATTGCATTGAATAATTATGTTTCTTTGCAAAAAGTTCATTAAAATAAGATATTGTTATAAAGAAAGGCGGAGGGATAGACCCTGCGAAGCCTTAGCAACCCTTTTAAATTGAGAAGTCAATTAAAAGAAGGTGCTAAATTCTACCTATTAGGAAAGATAACTCATAAGCATTTGAACAGCTACTTTTTCCTTTTTTTATCACAATTTCTTACAAAACTTTATTAATCTGATGCCAATATTTTTGGTGTCAAAACATAAACTTAAATAGTGAAGAAGTTGAAGCATTTACATTATATAAACCTTGATAATTTTACCACAGAATCAGGATATTTCTATCTTGAGTTTGCCCTGTCGTACCAATTATTTGGTCAGGAACTCGGAAAAGCACCTGTTGTATTAGTGAATCATGCACTTACTGGAAATTCAAATGTGGCTGGAGATGAAGGCTGGTGGAATTCACTAATTGGTCTGGGAAAATTAATCGATACCAGTAAATATACCATCATCGCTTTTAATATTCCAGGAAATGGATTTGATGAAGTTGAGGCAAACAGAATCGATAATTATGAAGATTTTAATGCAAGAGATATTGCAAGGTTATTTGGGTTTGGGCTTGAAAAAATCGGAATTGACAGACTATATGCGGCTATAGGAGGTTCGTTAGGAGGAAGTGTTGCCTGGGAAATGGCAGTTTTGTTTCCTGATTTAATTGAAAATTTAATACCCGTTGCTTCAGATTGGAAGGCTTCGGATTGGATTTTAGCCCATAATAAAACACAACAACAAATCTTGTCAAATTCTAGTAAGCCTGTTCACGATGCGAGAATGATGGCCATGTTGTTTTACAGAACAGCAGATTCTTTTAAAGAAAAATTTAATAGAACCAGAAATGAAGAGCACGGTAATTTTAACACTGAGAGCTGGTTATTGCATCACGGTGAAAAGCTAGAAAACCGATTCTCATTGCCAACTTATAAGATGATGAATCACCTTTTAAGTTCTGTGGATATTACCAGAAACAGAGGTACATTCAATGAAGTAGCAAGCCAGATTAAATCTAAGGTTTTTCAGGTAGGCGTAGATTCTGATTTTTTCTTTGTACCCAAAGAGAATAAAGAAACTCAAAAATTGCTCAATGAAGCTGGGGTAGAGAACAATTATGAAGAAATCAAATCGATTCATGGTCATGATGCCTTTTTAATTGAATTTGAGCAGCTTGAAAAAATATTGAGCCCCATTTTTACCCAACCCAAAACGAGAAGTTTAAAAAAGAAGGGAATCAAAGTATTAAAGTTTGGTGGCCGTTCTTTGGCAAATGGAGAGGGACTTGAGAGAGTAATAGACATCATTTCTGAAAAAGCCAATGACAATGATAATTTTGTGGTTGTCCTTTCAGCCAGAGGAGGATCTACTGATCTTCTAGAAGGTATCTTAGAAAAAGCCAAAGCAGGCATACCGTATAAAGAGGATTTTAAAACCTTTAAGGAATACCAGAAAGTTCCAGCTCCAGAATTGGATTTTGAGCATGAGTATAATTTATTAGATCAAATTTTTGAAGGTGTTGCCTTACTTGGAGATTGTAGTGAAAAAATAAAGGATAGGGTACTGGCTCAAGGAGAGGTATTATCCGTTAAATTACTGAGTTCCTTATTGAATAACAAAGGGATTCCATCCAAGGCTGTGGATTCAAGAAAGTTGATTAAAACAGATAGTAATTTTGGCGAGGCCTTAGTTCTAGAAGACGTTTCTAAGGAAAATGTAAAAAAACATTTTGCCGATAATGGCCATGCTTTACAACTTGTAACTGGTTTTATCGCTTCTAACAGCAAAGGCGAAACAACCACTTTAGGACGTAACGGCAGTAATTATTCTGCATCATTATTTGCTAATTATTTAGACGCAGCTGAACTAGAAAGCTATACCCATGTTAACGGGATCTACACAGCCAATCCAGACTTAGTAGCGAATGCACAAATGATTGAAGAGCTTACCTATCAGGAAGCAAATGAATTAGCGAGTTTTGGAGCTAATATTCTTCATGCAAAAACTATTATTCCTTTAGTAGAGAAAAATATTCCACTACGTCTGTTAAACACTTTTGACAAAGAGAATAGAGGAACATTGATCAAGTCACATGCTACCAAAAAAGGGATACGTTCAGTGACCGTTCAAAACAATGTGTCGCTGATTAATTTAGAAGGCCGCGGATTGCTTGGTAAGATAGGGGTGGATGCCAGAATTTTTACGGCACTTAGTAAAGGAGGTATCAATGTGAATATCATCTCACAAGGGTCATCTGAAAGAGGAATTGGTTTTGTAGTGGCTTCAAATGATGCCCAAATAGCAAAAGAAATCCTTGAACAGGAATTTGCGCTTGATATAAAAATGAAGGATGTTAACAGGATCTATGTAAAAGATGAGCTTTCGATTGTTTCGATTATTGGTCAGAACTTGTCAAATTTCCATAGGTCTTATAACGCTTTATCGATCAATAAGATTAAACCTATTTTAATCAATAATACCATAAGCGGAGACAATATCTGTCTGGTTTTGGAAGAGAAAGACCTCAATAAGGCTGTAAACGTAATTCACGGTCAGATTTTTGGCGTTTCAGCAAATATCAACGTTGCCATATTTGGTGTTGGCTTGGTAGGAGGTACCTTGATAGAACAAATCTTGCATAGTAAGGCAGATATTCTAAAAAGGAGAAATATCAATATCAACATTTTTGCCTTGAGTAATTCTAAACAATTATTGCTCGATAAGGATGGAATCAATAATGATTGGCAGGCGGCTTTGGCAAGTCAGGATAAAGATGGATTTACCATTAATGACGTGGTTGGATTTGCAAAAAACAATCATTTGGAAAACCTTATTGCTGTGGATAATACGGCCAGTGTTGACTTTATTAAAAACTATATTCCTTTGGTTGAAAACGGGTTTGATTTGGTTTCTTCAAATAAGATTGGTAATACAGTAGACTTTTCTTTCTATAAGGAGTTGCGTGCATCCTTAAAGAGAAATGAAAAGAATTACCTCTATGAGACCAATGTAGGAGCAGGTTTGCCTTTGGTGGATACCATTAAATTGATGCATCATTCAGGAGAAAATATTACAAGAATCAACGGTGTGTTTTCAGGTTCATTAAGCTATTTATTCAATAATTTTTCTGAACAGGATAAAGATTTTAGCGTGATTCTTCAAGAGGCGGTAGACAAAGGCTTTACCGAACCTGATCCCAGAGAAGATTTAAGCGGCAATGATGTAGCCAGAAAATTATTGATTTTAGCAAGAGAGCTTGACCTTGAAAATGAGTTTGATGATGTTCAAATTCAAAATTTAATACCTGAAAACCTAAGAGAAGGCAGTGCAAAGGATTTCTTAGGCAGACTTTCAGAATTGAATGATGAATATCAAAAAAAGAAAGATGAGCAGGAAGCAGACCATGTATTGAGATATGTTGGGGTGCTGGCCGGTGATCTAAGTAAAAGCAAAGGAGAATTGGAAGTAAAGCTTGTTTCTGTATCAAAGAATAGTTCTTTAGGTCAGGTACAGGGTTCTGATTCAATATTTGAAATATATACAGAATCATATGGTGAACGACCATTGGTAATTCAAGGTGCCGGTGCGGGAGCAAAAGTAACGGCAAGAGGTGTATTTGGGGATATATTAAGATTAACAGAAAAAGCAGTTTAAAAATTTGATTGAATCAAACGATTAAATGCTGAAATAATAATTATGACAAAGAAAAGACAATTTGAAACGGAGGCGATCAGGAATCAGATTCCACGATCAGGTTTTAGCGAGCATACCAGTGCGATGTATGTGACTTCAAGTTTTGTGTTTGATGATGCGGAAGATATGAGGGCATCATTCGCTGAAGAGAAAGAAAAAAATATTTACAGTAGGTATTCGAATCCGAATAATACTGAATTTATTGATAAGGTTGTGGCAATGGAAGGCGCTGAAAGTGGTTATGCCTTTGCGTCAGGAATGGCGGCTATTTTTTCCACATTTGGAGCATTGTTAAGCAGTGGAGATCACATTTTATCGGCACGTTCGGTTTTTGGGTCAACACATGCTTTGTTTACCAAGTTTTTGCCTAGATGGGGTATTGAAACAACTTATTTTAACATCAATGAGGCTGAAAATCTTGAATCATTAATTCAACCAAATACCAAAATACTTTATGCAGAGACGCCCACCAACCCAGGGCTTGAGGTAATTGACCTTGAGTTTTTAGGTGCTATTTGTAAGAAACATAAGATATTGTTAGTGATTGACAACTGTTTTGCAACGCCTTATTTACAACAGCCCATTAAGTATGGTGCTGATTTGGTGGTTCATTCTGCGACAAAATTGATGGATGGTCAAGGCAGGGTTTTAGGAGGTATTACCGTTGGTAAGGCCGAGTTGATTAGAGAGATTTACCTATTTGCGAGAAATACAGGCCCGTCCTTATCACCTTTTAATTCATGGATTTTATCAAAGAGTCTTGAAACTTTAAGTGTAAGAGTTGACAGGCACTGTGAAAATGCTTTGGAAGTTGCAGAATATCTTGAAAAACACAAGCAAGTGAATGGGGTAAGGTATCCATTTTTAAAGTCTCATCCGCAGTATGACATTGCCGTAAAACAGATGAAAAAGGGAGGAAATATAGTTGCTTTTGAGGTCAAGGGAGGTATAGAAGGAGGTCGAAAGTTTTTAGATAAATTACAAATGTGTTCTTTGTCTGCTAACCTGGGAGACACCAGAACTATCGTGACGCACCCTGCATCATCAACGCATAGTAAACTATCAGTAGAAGAAAGGAATATCGTTGGAATTACAGATGGATTAATAAGAGTATCAGTAGGATTGGAAAATATTTCAGATATTGTAGAAGACTTGTCACAAGCCTTAAACAATTAGAACTATGGTATTATTTAATTCTAAGAACGATCAATATTATAAAAGAGGAGAAACAAAAAGAAGGAGTATTGTTAAGGCATTCACCTGGAGAACTTTAGGCACTATAGATACCATTGTTATTTCATATTTCCTTACAGGGGAGATTAAAACGGCGATATCTATTGGAGGCATAGAGATCTTTACCAAAATGTTTTTGTACTTCTTTCATGAAAGAACATGGAACATGATAAAATGGGGTAAAAGAGGCATATGAGAGAAACATTAGAGAAAATTTTGGAGCAGCGCATCATGATATTAGATGGCGCTATGGGTACGATGATTCAGGCCTATAAGTTTGAAGAGGAGGATTATCGCGGAGAGCGATTTAAAGATTATGAAATTCTTTTAAAAGGGAATAATGATCTTTTAACCTTGACGCAACCAGAGGCTATTAAGGAAATTCACAGAAAGTATTTGGCAGCAGGAGCAGATATTCTTGAAACCAATACCTTTTCAGGAACCACTATTGCGATGGCTGATTATGCCATGGAAGACCTGGTATACGAACTGAACTATGAATCAGCCAGACTTGCAAAAGAAGTGGCTATAGAGTTTACAGAAAAAGAACCGCACAAACCAAGATTTGTTGCTGGATCTATGGGGCCAACGAACAAGACAGCAAGTATGTCACCAGATGTTAATGATCCTGGATTCAGGGCCATTACTTTTGACGAGTTGAGAATAGCCTATAAACAACAGGCAGAGGCTTTGCTCGATGGAGGAGCAGATATATTACTGGTTGAAACCGTTTTTGATACGCTCAATGCCAAAGCAGCTTTATTCGCTATTGAAGAGATAAAAGAAGAAAGAGGTTTAGATGTGCCAATCATGTTGAGTGGAACGATAACTGATGCCAGTGGAAGAACCTTATCCGGCCAAACGGCAGAGGCCTTTTTAATATCTGTAGCCCATATTCCTTTATTTACGATTGGTTTTAATTGTGCCTTGGGCGCTAATTTATTACAGCCACATTTGGAAGCGATTTCACCAAAAACAGATTTTGCAATCTCTGCACATCCTAATGCAGGATTGCCAAATGCCTTTGGAGAATATGATGAAACACCAGATCAAATGGCTGAGCAAATCGAGGAGTATATGAAAAGGAATCTGATCAATATTGTGGGAGGTTGTTGTGGTACAACACCGGCACATATAAAGGCGATTGCAGATTTAGCCGACAAGTATGAACCAAGAAAGAAGGCCTTAGTTTCTTAAAGATGGTACTTGAAGTAGCAATTTTAGAGATTAAAAAAGGACAATCCAAAGATTTCGAGGAAAGTTTTTCTTTGGCTGAGCGTTTGATTTCTTCACAAAAGGGGTACCTCTCTCATGAGTTAAAAAAATGCCTCGAACAAGATGATAATTACCTGCTTTTAGTACAATGGGAAACCGTTGAGGATCATGAAATTGGATTTAGAGGCTCAGAAGCCTATCAAGAATGGAAAAAAATATTGCATCATTATTACGACCCTTTTCCGGTTGTAATGCATTATCAATAGAAAATGAAAACAGAGAATAAAAGATATTTACACTTATCGGGTTTAGAGCCCTTAGTGCTTAACGAGAACAGTAATTTTATCAATGTTGGTGAACGGACTAATGTTGCTGGATCAAAAAAATTCTTACGCCTGATTAAGGAAGAGCAATTTGATGAAGCATTAGACATAGCCAGACATCAGGTAGACGGAGGCGCACAGATCATAGACATCAACATGGACGATGGTCTTATTGATGGTAAAGAAGCCATGGTAAGGTTTATGAATCTTATCGCCGCAGAGCCTGATATTTGCAGGGTTCCTATTATGATCGACAGTTCTAAATGGGAAATCATTGAGGCAGGCCTTCAAGTGGCGCAAGGTAAATGTGTAGTGAATTCCATTTCACTTAAAGAAGGGGAAGAAAAATTTATCTGGGAGGCGACTCGCGTGAAAAGATACGGAGCTGCCGTGATTGTGATGGCGTTTGACGAGGTAGGTCAAGCCGATAACTACGACCGACGTATTGAGATAGCCAAACGATCATATGATATTCTGGTGAACAAAGTAGGACTGCCAAGTGAGGATATCATCTTTGACCTCAATATATTTCCTGTAGCAACAGGGATGGATGAACACAAATTAAATGCTATTGATTTTATTGAAGCGACCAGATGGGTAAGGGAAAACCTTCCTAATGCGAATGTTAGTGGAGGTGTTAGTAATGTTTCTTTTTCGTTCAGAGGAAATAATGGCGTCAGGGAAGCGATGCATTCCGTTTTCTTGTATCATGCAATTAAGGCGGGGATGAATATTGGTATCGTAAACCCAACGATGTTGGAAGTATATGATGAAATTCCAAAAGACTTACTGGAGCATGTTGAAGATGTGATTTTAAACAGAAGAGAGGATGCTACTGAAAGGCTGCTTGATTTTGCTCAATCGGTAAAGGGAAGTAAAAAAGTAGAAGTTGCTGACCAGGAGTGGAGAAGTGCCCCTGTACAAGATAAAATTACCCACGCCTTGGTCAAAGGAATAGATGCTTTTATCATTCAAGATGTTGAAGAAGCCAGGTTACAGGTCGATAAACCCATTGAAGTTATAGAAGGGCATTTGATGACTGGTATGAATGTGGTTGGAGATCTTTTTGGTTCAGGAAAAATGTTTTTGCCTCAGGTGGTTAAATCGGCCAGGGTGATGAAGAAGGCAGTAGCCTATCTCAATCCTTTTATAGAAGAAGAAAAAGGAGAGACCCAAAGATCATTAGGGAAGATTTTAATGGCTACTGTAAAAGGTGATGTTCATGATATAGGAAAAAATATTGTGAGTGTAGTTTTGGGTTGTAATAATTACGAGATCGTTGATCTTGGGGTTATGGTTCCGCCTGAAAAAATAATTGATACGGCTATAAAAGAAAATGTGGATGCTATTGGGCTTTCGGGTTTGATCACCCCATCTTTAGATGAAATGGTGTACCTAGCCAAAGAAATGGAAAGGAGAGACCTAAACATCCCTCTTTTAATTGGAGGAGCAACTACTTCAAAAGCGCATACAGTTGTTAAAATTGATACAGAATATAAAAATGCTGTTGTTCATGTTAATGATGCTTCTAGAGCTGTTACCGTGGTTTCTAACTTACTTAATAAGAAGAGTGCCAATGAATATGTAGTGAACCTTAAAAAGGATTATGAATCCTTTAGAGAGAAATTTCTAAAAAGAGGTAAAACAAAGCGTTATGTATCGATTGCAGAGGCGAGAAGAAATAAATTTAAAATCGATTGGAAACAAACTGAGATTAAGAAACCGATTGAAATTGGGGTTCAGGCGCTTAAGCAGATTAGCTTAAAGGAATTACTTCCATTTGTTGATTGGCAGCCCTTCTTTTTGTCTTGGGATCTTCATGGAAAATTTCCTGGCATTTTAACAGATGAGGTGGTTGGTGAACAAGCAACTCATGTCTATGAAGATGCTCAAAAAATGATAGAGATGATCATTGCGAAACAGCTATTCAAGGCAAAGGGAATTTTTGGATTGTATGAAGCCAATACCATTGATGAAGATGATATCGTAATCACTAAGAATAAGAAAGAAGTCACAAGGTTTAGAACCCTAAGACAGCAATTGCACAAAAAAGAAGGCATACCGAGTTATGCTTTGGCTGATTTTATTGCACCCGTTGAAGAAAAACAAGATTATATGGGCGCTTTTTGCGTTGCTATTTTTGGTGTTGACGAGCTGGCAAACAAATACAAAGAAGACCATGATGATTATAATGCCATTATGGCTCAGGCTATAGCCGATAGATTTGCCGAAGCTTTTGCAGAATATTTGCACCAGCAGGTCAGAATGAAACATTGGGGATATGCCAAAAATGAAAACCTTGATAATAAAGAACTCATCAAAGAAGCCTATAAAGGAATAAGGCCAGCTCCTGGTTATCCAGCCTGCCCTGATCATTTAGAAAAAGATACCATTTGGGAACTTCTGGATGTTGAAAAAATCATCGGCGTGAAATTAACTGAAAGCAAGGCTATGTGGCCTGCAGCAGCAGTATCTGGTTATTATTTTGCCAATCCTGAATCGAAATATTTTGGATTAGGAAAAGTGACCGTAGAGCAGGTAGAAGACTATGCCAATAGAAAAGGGATATCTAAAGAAATGGCAATGAAATGGCTACAACCAAATCTGTCAGTTTAGATCAATTAATAAAAGAAAAAGATAATAAGTCTGAAGTGATTCACAAAGACTATAAAAAGAGCAAATGAAAGTTACCGAACACATTAAGAACGCCAAGGATAAAACCTTGTTTTCATTCGAGATTATACCTCCCCAAAAGGGTCAGAATATTCAGAAACTTTATGATAATATCAATCCATTAATGGAGTTTAAGCCTCCGTTTATTGATGTTACGACCTCAAGAGAGGAACATGTCTATATTAAAAAAGCGGGAGGGCTTTTAGAAAAAAAAGTAACACGAATGAGACCTGGTACAGTTGGTATATGTGCTTCACTAATGAATAAATATCAGGTTGATACGGTACCACATGTATTATGTGGTGGGTTTACCAAAGAAGAGACAGAATACGTTTTGGTAGATTGTCATTATTTAGGAATTGACAATGTGATGGCCCTTAGAGGGGATGCCATGAAAGATGAGGCTTATTTTATCCCAAAGAATGAAGGAAACAACTATGCCTCAGACCTGGTAAGACAGATCAGTGACCTCAATAAAGGATGTTATTTACATGAAATCATTGAAAGCACCTATAAGGCTGATTTCTGCATTGGCGTAGCGGGATATCCGGAAAAGCACATGGAGTCTCCAAGTATGCAGGCTGATTTAAGAAGACTTAAAGAAAAAGTAGACGCGGGTGCAGAGTACGTCGTAACACAAATGTTTTTTGACAATAGCAAATACTTTGCATTTATTGAGGCAGCTAAAGCGATGGGAATTAATGTGCCAATCATTCCGGGAATTAAACCCGTAGCTGTAAAACGCCATTTAAACGTGTTACCTCAGGTTTTTAGCCTTGACCTTCCGGATGCTTTAGTGAAAGACATAGAGAAGTGCACAGACAATGCTGGTGTAAGACAAGTTGGTATTGATTGGGCTATTCAACAATCTAAAGAACTTATCGCTGCAGGAGTACCTGTATTGCATTATTATTCTATGGGTAAGTCGGATAATATTAAGGCGATAGCGAGTCAGGTTTTTTAGTATTAATGCTGCAATCATTAAGCAAAGTTTTGATTGGATTAAACTCCCCTCTTGAGAGGGGAGGGCCGATAGGCCAGGGGTGTGTTTTTCTAGGAAAAAAAGGGGTCTTTAAAGCTTCGATCCAAAGAATAATTGTGGTTGTACAAGCCACTTCGTAATTCAGCCCGCCTGCCGGCGAGGCAGGAGTTCCTTGTTCGAATACCTGCCTGGCGGCAAGCAGGTTCGCAATTCAAAAATCTCAAACCAAACGCCACGAACTCAATAAATCATTGCATTATAACATCACCGCATCATTATTTTTAATACAGCTATAAGAAAAATAGATTTCCAAATGATTCATGGAGGGAAATAATTTCTTATTTTTGCATCTTAGTAAAAGATTTAAAACAAATAAATAATATAATTATGGCAGTAGAAGTAACAGATGCTAATTTTGAGGAACTTGTATTAAATTCGGATAAGCCAGTTTTGGTTGATTTTTGGGCTGCTTGGTGTGGACCATGTAGAATGTTAGCTCCAATCGTTGAGGAATTAGATAAAGATTTTGATGGAAAAGCGAATATTGTAAAAGTTGATGTTGATGCACATCAAGAGTTTGCTGCAAAATATGGGGTTAGAAATATCCCAACTGTGTTGATCTTTAAAGGTGGAGAAGTAGCTGATAAACAAGTTGGCGTAGCACCAAAGAATGTATATACTGAAAAATTGAATGCGCTTATTTAAGCAAAGCATTTTATAATAAATAAAAGGTTTGATCTTTCATAGGTCAAACCTTTTTTTGGTTTGGAACTATTTATTCTATCTATCCAAGCCAATCACTAATTGAACATTTCTGCTTACTTTTGAATTATGAAGAAAGCTGATTTGAACTTAGTGGATGGAGTCCCTAACATTGAGCTACTTGCCAAACAGGTTGTAGAAGGGTTTATCACGGGGATGCACAAAAGCCCCTTCCACGGATTTTCAGTTGAATTTGCCGAACATCGCTTATACAACAAAGGAGAAAGCACCAGGCATATTGACTGGAAGCTTTTTGCCAAAACAGAAAAGTTATTTGTAAAGCGTTACGAAGAAGAAACCAATTTAAGGAGTCATATCATTATTGATAATTCTGCTTCCATGCATTTTCCTGAAATGGATAGCATCAATGCCGACTCTTATAATAAAATAGGATTCTCAGTTTTGGCCACAGCCGCTCTGATGGAAATTCTAAAAAGACAGCGTGATGCTTTTGGATTGAGTTTATATGCCAAGGAAAGTGAATATTTTGCTCCGGCAAAGGGTAATGAGAAGCATAGAAGGATGCTGCTCAACCAGCTTGAACAAGCCCTGCAAAAGGGATCTAACAGCACTACTGATACCTACAAAGTACTTCATGAGGTAGCTGAAAAGATTCACAGACGCTCATTGATCTTTTTATTCACAGATATGTTTCAGGCTGATAAGAATGAAGAAGATCTTTTTGCTGCGCTCCGTCATTTAAAGTACAACAAACACGAGGTAGTATTGTTCCATACTTATGATGGAAAGTTAGAATTGGGTTTCGATTTTGATGATTTACCCAGAAAATACGTAGATGTTGAAACTGGAGAGCAAATTAATCTTTTTGCCGGAAATGTTAAAGAGGCCTATCGTTCAAAGGTGGAGGAGTATTTTAAAAGCCTCAAATACAAGTGTATGCAATACAATATTGACTATGTACCTGTTGATATACATGATGGCTTTAACCAGATTTTAACGACTTATATGGTGAGAAGAAGTAAATTTCTCTAAAAAAAAACGATTTCCTTTTGACAAATCAAAAAACAGATTTATATTTGCACCTGCTTAGCAATAAGCGACGCTAATTTAGCAACGGTTTGGTAGTTCAGTTGGTTAGAATACCTGCCTGTCACGCAGGGGGTCGCGGGTTCGAGTCCCGTCCAGACCGCAACAAAAATAGTTGTGTTGTTAACATTAAGAGTTCGCTCTTAGATAGTTAGCTAATGAAAAACTTCAGTAAACACTGAGGTTTTTTTGTTTTACAAGGGTTTCGTTTAAATCATACTTCCAAATTCGAAAATCTTCAATCTTCAATCTTCAATCTCCAATCAATTATCACTAAAGGTGTGGTTAAAGGGATGGTAGTAGGAGTATTAGGGGTTAGGTGTCTGATAATAGGATACTTACATCTAATTATTGTGATCTAGCAAAGACCTACCTTTAACTATTTCTAAAAATCTTATATTTGTTTTGATATCTAGTTGTAAAAAATTAAAAAAAAGAATTATGAGAGTTAAAAAGTTAATTTTATTCTGCATGTTAATACCTATTTTAGTTTCATGTTCCGGATCAAAAAAAGTCCTTTCTTCTACAAAAAACACAGCTGTATTTCTTCCTCCTAAAATTGAGGCATATGTGGATATGTTTATCGATGAAGTCGATGGTAAAAAAACAAAGTTTAATCTTGCAGATAGTGCGGAAGTTGACGAAGGAAATCATAGTTTATTAGTCCGTCTTGAATATCAGCCAGCAGTTGGAAGTGGTTTAGTTGTTGGAGGATTAGGAAGCCTATTATTAAAATCAACAACGAACAAAACATTTTCTACTAGGATGGATATAGTCGTAGAAAAAAGCATGGAGTATAGATTTGTTGTGAAAGATTTTGATAATGGTTTTGAGATAATTCTTTTTAATGAAACAACGTTAAAGGAAGAATTAAACCATAGATTTAAATTGAGTGAGGGTAAATTTGAAAGAGTATTCTAATATTATTTTTCAAACCTCAAAAGAACGATTTGCACTAAACCTTATACTGCATTAAAACCCAGTGTAGCCAGAAGGTTGTCTTCCATAATAAAATGAAAAAGCAATAAATATTACCTGAAATAATGAAAACTAAATTTCTATTTGCCATTATTATGCTCTTCTGTTTTTCAGGATGCCGTTATAATAACAAAAACAAGTCAACAGAACTAGAATCAAAGTCAAGTTCTCATGAAAAATGGAGTTATGCTGGAGAAAGCGGTCCAGAATATTGGGCCGAGTTAGAAGATCAATCTGTTTGCGATGGCAAACATCAATCCCCAGTTAATATTAGCGATATAGATGTAAAGCCAGGGAATCTTGTCCAAGATTCATTAGACTTATCATATCAAGACATAACAACTATAAAATCGATTACAAACAACGGGCACACTATCCAATATAACTTTGATAGCAATAGCGATTTTGTATCACTTCATGACAATCAATACAAATTGAAACAATTTCACTTTCACTCTCCATCTGAACATACAATAAATGGAGTGCGCTATCCGCTAGAAGTACACATGGTTCATCATTCGGAAGAGTCCAATTCTTATATAGTAATTGCTATGCTTGTAGAACAGGGAGAACCTGATCCCGCATTTGATTTTTTGGAAAAATATCTACCAATAAATATTGGTGAAACCAAAGAAATAAACGGTAAATATTATTTCGGAAGCACATTTCAGGAAATGTATGGTAAAGACACATTGAACTTATACACCTACGAAGGGTCTCTCACCACTCCTCCATGCACGGAAAGTGTTCTTTGGTTAGTTATTAAAGATCGAACCTATGCATCTTCATCACAAATAGAAATATTGCAAAAGTTAATGCCAAAGGATAATTACCGAGAAGTTCAACCTTTAAATGGAAGACTCATCTACAATGAAATTGTTGAAGATGATATTTCAGTATTAAATCATTAAATAATTTCAAACCTCAAAAGAACAGTATAACAAATCATAAACTGAATTAAAACCCAGTTAATCAGAAGGCTTTATGCCAAAATAAAAAACGAATAAATAATACCTGAAATAATGAAAAAATATTTCCTCCTTTGTTTATTAACTCTCATCTTTTATTCGACACCTTGTTTTGCACAAGACAGTACTTCAGTTTTATCAATAAACCCTAGTGAAGGTCTTAACAAGGGTAATTATGCCTTTACCGTTGGGATGAATTTCGGTCAGTATACATCCAAAAATGAAGACGCCTTTATTTATTATATTCTGGATGAAGAAAATGTAAAATATAATATTAAACTTGGTTTTGCTTATAATGTCAAAGATGGAAGGCAAATAGGTGCCGGTTTTAGATATATTAATGATGATACAAGTATCGAATACGAAAATGCAGTTGGAGATACTATAAATACGACTAGTTTTGAAAGAAGATATGTTACTAGTATTTTCTATGGCATCAGTAAATCATTATTTGGTTCTAAAAGAGTATTTTTGATAAGTGATCCCAGTCTGTTCTTTACAGCTGGAAATACAGATTCGAGCAGAACCATCGACGAAATTTCTGAACTGTCTGAGTCAACTGTAAGATCCATATCTATAGGTCTTCATGTAGGCCTTCAATTATTTCTGGCACCTAAATTATCCACTCAAATTTTAGTAGGACCGGTTGGTTTTGGTTATCAATGGGAAGATTTCGAAATGAATGGTGAACCTAATGGAAATACTGATAGTTTCTTTGTGAGAATGTCTCCCGATATTTTAAGCTTTGAATTTAGCATATCCCGATATTTTTAGGCAAGGCATTTCGATTATTAGCCATAGAAGAATAATAGTCAAGATAAATGCAGCCTGAAATAAAAGCATAGCGCATTAACATTTTATTCAGTTCGGGTATTTTAACAGACCGTAAAAGACGCACATATATAAGAACTTGAGACCTGACAGGTCGATGATTCCTATGCATCATGATAGATTTTTTTTTATATTTACACAAACTTACCGAACTTAATTATGAAAAATAAATTAACGTTATTCTTACTTGCACTCACACTTGTGCATGCCTGTACAAAAGCACCTAAAGAAACCGCAGATACCATTTATACAAACGGCAAAATTTACACCGTTAATGAAGCCCAACCATGGGCAGAAGCTATTGCTATAAAAGATGGAAAGATTATATCTGTAGGTACTGATGATGAGATTGATGGTAATATTGGAAAAAACACTAAAGTCATTGATCTAGGGGGCAAATTTGTTATGCCTGGCTTGCACGACCCTCATGTTCATATCGAACAGGCCTATAAAGGAGAAATACTTGGAGGCCAGTTGCTCACATTCTCGGCAAATGCATCGTCAATAAAGGAACTTCAGCAACTTTTAAAAGAATACGCTGATAAGAATCCTAATCTAAAAGTGTTGTTCGCTCAAGGTCTGCCTCAGGATATGTTTCCCAATTCTTCTCCAACTAAAGCCTTCATTGATGAAGTTATACCCAACCGCCCTGTAGTCATTCTTTCTGACACGGAGCATGAAGGATTATTAAATTCCAAAGCCCTTGAAATGGAAGGAATTGATGCCAATACTCCAACACCAGAGGGTGGCACAATCGACAAGGACTCAAATGGTGAGCCAACAGGGTATTTTAGAGAAATGGCAGCCGGTATTTGGGCTTGGAAGCATTATCCTCAACTATCACCCGAAAAGCACAAGCAGGGCCTACAAGCCACCATTGCATTCCTTAATTCAATTGGAGTTACTTCAGTAAAACAACAGCATGCAAAAAATCCGATTGCAATAGCAGCGCAAGATCTTGAAAAAGAAGGTAATCTTAATGCGAGAATTGCTTTATCCTGGACTTGGAAAGGCCCACTTGAACCTATGCCTATTGAAGAACAGGAGAAAATGATAAACGAGCGAGGCCGCTTTTCATCTGATATGATCAAGACTGAGTTTGTGAAGTTATCTCTTGATGGAAATGTGGGAACAACGGGATATGTGCTTGAGCCCTATTTGGGAACAGACAGCCGGGGACTACCTGTATTTCCAAATGATGATGACCTTTTTACAGAAGTTGAAAAGTTCGATTTGATGGGGCTCGGGATTTCTGCCCATGCTACCGGAGATGCTGCTAACAGGCAGCTTATTGATGCCATTGATCGTGTGAAGATGAAACACGGTAAAGTCAATGCACGTCATCAATTAGCACATGCATCTCTGATTGACCCAGATGACTATAAAAGATTAAAAGACTTAGATATTACAGCCGAATTTTCTCCTGTAGTCTGGTTTCAAACCGCCTATACCAAGGCAGTAACACCACTTCTCGGGCCGGAAAGGATGAGCCGGTGGTATCCTATGAAATCTGTTATAGATAATGGAGGACGGATTACAATGGGCTCTGATGGGCCGCTTATGTGGCAAGATACTTTTACAAGACTACAAGGTGCAGTTACAAGAAAAGATCCAAGTAAAGATGAAGAAGCCCTTGCCTTAAATGAAGCAATTGATCTGCCTTCAGCAATAAAAGCAATGACTTTAAATTCTGCCTATATTATGAATATGGAAGATATGGTGGGTTCTTTAGAGATAGGGAAATATGCTGATATAATCATTCTTGATCAGAACCTGTTTGAAATACCGGTGGAGGAAATTAGCGCAACAAAAGTCCTAAAAACGATCCTTGCTGGGAAAGAGGTTTTTGATAGTTCCCATGATCCGAATGAAGAGGATGGCATAGAAGAAAAGTATGGATTAGAGCTTGATTTTTCTGGTGAACAGGGGCATCCAGGGTGCGACTAACACTTTGTCAAATATTTATAACTATTACATGAATATAAAATACATGAGATTTAATGATTTTTTAATCAACTATCTTTTTATTATATGTAATAAGACGGGTTAGTTACGTTCCAGATTCTACTCAATATTACAAACCTCGAGTCCCGTCCAGACCGCAACAATAAGGACTAAGTCTTAAGTTCTAAGGATTAAGTAATTCCGTTTGATGAAGAAAGAATTATTTTTCACTTAACACTTAACACTTAACACTTAACACTTAACACTTCGAAGAGAAAAACTTCAGTACACACTGAGGTTTTTTTGTTTTATAGACTTTCCTAATCTTATTCCACTTTTTCAATTCAATCTTCTTGTATATCCTTTGTACTATAAGGATCATATTCAATTAACTTCTTACAGAAGGGATTCCACTATATAACTTATTTACCCCTTGAAAGGGTCGTTCCAGGGGTCTATTTTTTCCCAGGGGTCGGCATTTACATTAATAACCTAAAACAAATAATCATGACTTTACATAAACTATATTACAGGTTCAGTATAAAACCTGGAGCTACCAATAACTATGGTCTTGCACCAATTAGATGCAGACTAACCTATAACAAGAACAGAAAGGATTTCTCCACTGGCATAACAGTCAATCCAGATCACTGGGATCCAAAGAAACAACGACTCCTTGATCAGTCAGATCAGGAAGAAACCACCAACATGCAACTAAGCCTTATTGAAAACAAAATCAGTAGGGCTTTTTTAATGCTCCAAGTTAAAGACGAGGCATTTTCAGTGCAGGATATTTATGATGCTTACAAGGGCAAAACCCTGGAAAAGGATATGGGTATTTTGGAGATATGGGACCTGCATAATGAGCGTATGGAAAGGCTTATTGGCAAGGAAATAGTCTATGTCACCTACCAGAAATACCTGGAGTCTCAGCGGCATTTAAAAGACTTCATCAGGCATCAATACAAGGTGTCGGATAAGCCTCTAAGAGGGCTTAAAATGGCCTTTCTAAGCGATTATATCTACTACCTTAGAACAGTCAAAAACTTCCAGCAAAGCACCTTAAATAAGGCCATTCAGAGGATGCGTAAGGTGGTTAAATTTGCTATTGGACATAATTACCTTGACAAAGATCCTTTCCTCTTATATAGGACTGCATAGTAGGTTCAAATCCTTGTAGGTCAACAAAAAGCTCTCTAATTTTAGAGGTTTATTTTGATTTAGGAGGGTGTTGGAATTGAATTATGTTTGTTTTTCTTTAATATTGAGCAATTCGTTATTTATCAATACTAATAAATCAATAATTTTCTGTTTAGTTCTAGTTGCTCGGGTTAGCAATGTCTCATTCTCCCAAATATTAGCATTTATCAATTTTCGCAAGGACCCATCATTTTTAATTTTTTTGTAATCCTTATCTGATATATATAATCCATATACACCTTCATCTTTTTCGTCCAATAACCAATCAAAGTTATTCAGCAAAAATGAATTAGTTTGATGAACCTTAAATTGACTTCGTTCATTTTCATACTTATTGTAGTAGGGGTAGTTTAATTCATAGTGGTTAGAAATTGAAGTTCGTAAAGTATCATTGCGAATTAGTTCTACCCCATTGGACTCCAAAAGAACATAGCCACTTCTATTTGGGTCAAAATGAGGTACAATTTGCATCCAAATACCATAATAAAAAAAATCTTCAGAAGGGGCCGAATGTCCGTTTAAATGAATTATCATCTTGCTAAGTAATTGATTAGCTTCTTCCATTGTATTTATGTCGTCCTTTATTTCTTCTAAATCATTTTCTAGATTGGATTGAATTTCCTCTAATATTTTTACTTCCAACAATCTATTCTCCAGTTCATTATTCCAAGTATTTATTTGTAACGCTATCAATATCCCAACCACTACCAATACTACCTCTCCAATGGCATATTTCATATACTTAAGAGGTCTGTTATCATCTGCCATTTTTTTACGGATACGTCTAAAAAAATTTACCATAGTTGTTAATATCAATGCCCCCGCGCCATCTGGCCCAAGCGCTAAAAATGTCTACTAGACATTTTCTAAACGCTCTGTCCTCTGAAGAAAGGGATCATGTGTTTGGTTGTTGAAGTCTAAATATAGGAAAATTGACGATATGAAATGGTTTGTCAAGGAAAATAGGAGTCTCTCTGTTTATATATTATGCAGGAATACAGTGTTTTAAGTAGCGGTTCGAGTCCCGTCCAGACCGCAATAATAAGTATTAAGGACTAAGGACTAAGTTCTAAGGAAAAAGTAATTTCACTTAACACTTAACACTTAACACTTAACACTTAACACTTAACACTTAAAAAGTAAACACTGAGGTTTTTTTGTTTTATAGACTTTCCTAGCCTTGTTCCTTCTATTCATTTCAATCTTCTTGTGAATCCTTTATACTAAAAGGATTACATCCAATAATCTTCTTTCAGAAGGTGTTCATTCTAGGTCATATTTATCTCTTGCAGGTGCACAATAAGGTTTACACTTATTATCAGGTACACATATTTTAACTAACTAAATTATACAACGAAGAATCATCAAACTTAATCTTCGAAAAGCAAATCTATTTCTTTATAGGGAAATGTTTTTCAAATATTAATTAGGGTTTTATAATCAACTTCTCCCTGTTATAGATGAAACGAATTATATAAACATAAAATAGAATATTATGAAAAGTTTAAAAAGTAAATTAGTGATCGCCTTTATGCTATTAGGAATAAGTGTATCTGGAATAGCTCAAAATGAAACATTAGATCATATTGAAATCCCTGAAGTAGAAGTTAGAGGAGGTGTTTTCTATCTGGAACTTAATGCTGAAACGCCTTATGCAAGAGGATATCAACATGGTGCGGCCTTGCAAGATGTTATTAAGAGAACCATCGTTCAATTTGAAGATTGGTTGGCTGAGAATGCAAATGAAAACAAACCGGAACAGTTAATACAAGATTTTGCTGAAAACACTGGGCATATAACCTCAGTAAAAGAACAATTACCAGAGCTTTATGCAGAAATGCAAGGAATAGCTGATGGTGCCGATGTAGATTTTAATAAATTATTTGTGTACCAAAGTTTTGATGAATTATTTCTTTATTTAATGAGTTCAGGAAAGATTGAAATTGCTGATGGTCATTGCACAACAACTGGAGTTTATGGTAGGTTTGGATTACCAAACTATGTTACTCACAATAATGACATTCCAACGTACCACGAAGGAGCCGTAACGGTCTTAAAAATTAAATATCCGGATTCGGACTTGGAAATCTTACAGCAAACATTTGCAGGCCAGATTGGGCAAAATGGTGTGAATAATCGAGGAGTGAGTGTTGGAGTGAATACGGTAGCAGATTTACCAACGACCGACTTCGGAGTTCCAGTATCATTTCATGTAAGAAAAATTTTAGAAAGTGACTCGGCCATGGAAGGCTTTGACTATCTCGAAACCATAACTTCAGGAACGGCTATGAACTATATGATAGGTGACCGAGACATTGTGATTTCAGTAGAAGCATGGAAAAATGAAGCTGAAATAGTGACGGGTTATGGAAATAACTATGCAGTTCATACTAATCATACGCTAATTACAGATGCTCCAGTTACCATGGTAATGGATTCAGATACAGGTGGTGGTAGCTATGGTTATACACATCAAAGATTGGAATTAGCTACAAAAATACTTGAGGAACAAGCGGATAACATTGAATTCGAAGGTGTGCGTGATCTTAAAATGGAAAAGCCCATATTGGTATATCCAGGTAGTCCAACGGGAAGAACAATTATGTGTATGATTGTTGAAATTCCGGAAGAAGGCTCTCCAATACTTTATACAACTCCTGATTCTCCAAATTTGAATGAACATGTGAAATTTGAATTTTAACAATCAGTTTCAAATATTTCAATAGAAATCGCCGAAGGAGAATTCCTTAGGTGATTTTTACATTGTTAACCGATGTTAAAAAAGAGTACAGATTCATATTCATTAAGAAATATAAAATTGAAATTAGATTCCGAGTTCCGTCCACTACGCAATAATAAGTATTAAGGACTAAGTTCTAAGGAAAAAGTGATTTCACTTAACACTTAACACTTAACACTTAATGCTGAGGTTTTTTTGTTTTTAGGAGCTTCCTAAGCTTTTTCCACCTTTTCATATCAATCTTCCTGTGAATCCTTTGTGCTATAAGGATCATATTCAATTCACTTCTTTCAGAAGGATTCCGCTATATAACAATTCTATACCTTGAATGGGTGCATCCAGGGGTGCATATATTTCAACGGGTGCATATATTTTTAATTCCAAAACTTTTAACATGACAACATTTAAATTACATATAAGATTCAATCTGGTAATGGCCAGAACCAACAAGAAAGGTTTCTCTTCAGTAAAGTGTAGACTAACCTATAACAAGAACAGAAAGGATTTCTCCACTGGTATAACAGTCAATCCAGATCACTGGGACCCCAAGAAACAAAGACTCCTTGATCAGTCAGATCAGGAAGAGACCATTGAGCATCCTGATGGAAGAACATATATAGGATATCGAACTGGAAATTTTTTAGCCAGACAAGCAATGAAAAAATCAGGAAAAAGTATTTTAGAGTTAAGCAACTTAATGCCGAAGGAAATAATAAAACTAGCTGGCTACTAATATTATAAAAAACTACACACAACATTGTATAAACGCAATAGCGGTTTAAGTCATTACTTATGCCGCTATTTTTTTATAAAAAAAACGTATCTTGACAACTGAAAATTTGGTCATTGTAATCCGCTACTGCTTTTATACAAACCGCTGGCCATAATTAACATATATCTGCGCTTGATTCATAATTGGTGTATATTTACACCAGAAAACTAAAAATTATGTCACGTCAAAGTATATCATTCTCTAAACCTAACGATGATTGGTTAAAGAACCAAGTTGAAAACAATGAATACTCAAGTAAAAGTGAGCTTGTAAATGACTTGATTAGGCAAGCTAGAAAACAACAAGTTCAGATTGACTGGAATGGCAAACCGGCTACTCTGGCGTTAATCACCGACATCACCCAATTAAAAAAAGTAGAATCAGATTTAAGAATGAGCGAGCAACGTTACGAACTGGCCTGTAGCGGCTCAGATGTTGGAATCTGGGATTATAATATTTCTACGGGGGAGATCTATTATTCTGATCGATTCAAGGAACTATTGGGCTATGAACCCCATGAGATGAACGATCAAACGCTTGAGCAAACCTGGAATCGTTTGCATCCGGATTTTCGTGAAATTGCCCCACGTATGCTAAGCGAGCATCTTGAAAAACAAACTCCATTTTATCGAATTGATTATCTCATGCAAACAAAGTCTGGGGAATACCGGTGGTTTCAGTCTCGTGGGCAGGCTATTTGGGATGAAAATGGTATTCCAATTCGTGCCTCAGGGTCTTTATTAGATATTCACGATCGTAAACTGGCTGAAAAAGAACTTAGAACAAGTGAAGAGCGTTACCAATTGGCTGTATCGGGCTCTGATGCCGGCTTTTGGGATTACGACTTCATTGCTGATAAATCTTACTACTCTGATCGTTTTAAAGAACTTATAGGCTATGATCCCCAAGAGTTGGAAAATTTGACATTAGAAGAGGCGTTGAACCAAATACATCCTGATTTTCGCGAAAAAGTGCCTATTGCCCTGAAAGATCATCTTGAAGGTAAAAAACCATATTACTCCATCAACTACAAAGTTCGAATGAAATCAGGTGAGTATCGGTGGTTTCAGGCACATGGAAAAGCAAGCTGGGATGATCAGGGCCAACCTATCCGGGTTGCAGGTTCTTTTGTTGATATCCATGAACAGAAATTAGAACATGAGAAGCTAAAAAAAAGCGAAAGACATTTCCGGCATCTAATGGAGGCCTCACCCTTAGCCATAGCGATTTTTATGCTTGATGGAAAAATTAGCCAGGTAAATGCTGCCTGGAAAAAGCTTTGGGGATTTAATGAAGAAGAGACCGCCCAGGTGATGTCGAATTACAATTTACTTACCGACAAGCAGCTTGCAAATTTTGGATTTAAACCACTTGTGGAAAGAGCTTTCAAAGGAGAATCCATAATCTTACCACCAATAGAATACGTAGGAAATACAACGACGATTAATATTGGATTGCAAGATTTAGAAGCGCAAACAACCACGATTCAAATTCACATATATCCTGTTAAAGATATCAAGGAGAAAGTAGAATATATAGTCTGCATAAACATGGATTTAACTGAACTCAGGAAGGCTGAGCGAACGGTAGACATTCAAAGAGAATCATTAGCCCGTATAGATCGTACATCGATAATGGGGCAGCTGACCGGCTCAATTGCGCACGAACTCAATCAACCTTTAACCGGTATTTTGGCCAATACCCAGGCGGCAGAAATAATGCTGCGAAGTGAGACGTTCGAATCTAAAGAGCTCTCTGAGATCTTGAGAGACATTGTCGCAGACACAAAGCGAGCGGGAGCTGTCATGCGCAATCTGCGGAATTTATATAAAGACCAGAAGGCTGTGTTTAATGACATCAATATCAATAGCATTATTGAAGAAACATTGATCCTGCTTCGCAGTGAACTTTTAAAACAAAATGTGAAGTTGAAAAAGACACTTGGAGTAGATATACCACTAATTCGAGGTAATAAAATTCAGATTCAACAGGTCTTTGTCAATCTGATGATGAACGCGATCGAGGCGATGAGTAACATGAACATAAAACAGTCTGAAATAACAATTACAACCGGCTATAAAGAAGGGGAAGTCAATCTGCACATTGACGACATAGGACCCGGAATTGATGAGGACAAGATTGATAGTATTTTTCTGCCACTGGCTACATGGAAGTCAGGAGGTATGGGAATGGGATTGGCAATCAGTAATTCTATCATTGAATCACATGGGGGAATGATGTACGTAGAAAATTTATCTGGTGGTGGAGCAAGGGTAGGTTTTACTATTCCAATAATCGACAAAAATTAATTCATATGAGTGAGCCTACTGTTTTTATTGTTGATGATGATCTCTCGGTAAGGAGGGGGATTACACGCCTGGTTAAGGCTGCCGGTTTCAAAACAGAACCATTTACCTCTGCTGTAGACTTTTTAGAATCAGGCAAGTACGTAGACCCTGGATGCATAATTCTTGATGTTCGCATGCCAGAAATGACAGGCCCTGAGCTTCAGGAAAAACTTTATTCCGAAGATTTTGAGTTTCATTTACCCATCATATTTTTATCGGCCCATGGCGATGTGCCTACTACTGTGAAGGCCATGAAGATGGGAGCTGTAGATTTTTTGACAAAGCCTGTTGATGTTGATGAATTGAAAAAGGCCATTAAATTATCCCTGAAAAAAGATGCAGTAAACCGAATATCCCACGCAGAATTAGCAACTGTTCAAGAACACCTCGCTAATCTTACTAATAGGGAAATGGAAGTAATGAAATATGTCATTACTGGTATATTGAACAAGCAGATAGCAGCAGAATTAAAAATTTCTGAAGAAACGGTAAAAATCCATCGTGGACGTGTGATGCGGAAATTAGGTATAGTTTCTGTTGTAGAATTAGTTCACATATGTGAGTTAGCTGGTATTGCACCAGCAGAATTACCAGAAGATAAAAAGTATTTGGGCAGCATTTAGTTTAAAAGATTGTAAATTAAATGTACTATTCTTCCTGGATCATCTGCTAATCCGGGACATTTTCAACTTGATGTAATCCTTAGCCTTCATTCAAATATTCACGTCCAAACCGAAAGAAATACAAAGATCGAGAGCCCTGCTATCAACATTTTCCTACTATTCGAGCAGATTGGGGATGAGCTTGATGGGATAAATGAAAATCAGACACATATTGGTCTATGTGATTCTACCCTAAAGTAAAGGGCTTTTTACACTCTAGTTAGAAGATTAGGGCGATTGAAATACCGTACATAAAGAATCATTTGAGTTATTTATCAACAAGTACTAACTCATTTCAATCTAATAGTTAAGGATAAATCAATGTTATAATTCTTAACAAGAAGCTGGTCATTTTTTCGCCTATTTACCACTAAGGTGTTATTGTATTGTTTAATCACTATTTATATTTTTATTCTATGTTGATATGGAGTGGTTATGCAAAGCCAATTTCAATTAACCGGGCAATACAAATGAATATCTACCATTCCAAACTGACAATGTACCGGTTTTGTGTTGTTCAATCTCATTAATTGCCTGTCAATTTTATTTAAATGAAAATTGGGCAACAAGTGTTTGTGGTTGATGATGATCTCTCAGCTAGAATTGGCCTAACCCGGTTACTAAACGCTGCAGGTTTTAATGTACGCTTTTTCGCAGGTTTTAATGAATTCCTGAAGTTGATAAAGACAGAAAAATATGGTTGCATTTTACTGGATCCGCTTATATCTGGTTTTGAGACTACCGAGCTAAAAGAGAAACTTTCAAAGTCTGATCAAAATCTCGTAGTCATTTTCATCACTTCTGATTATAATGAAGAAACAAGAATGAAAGCCAGGGAGCTAAATGCTGTCGGGTTTTTTAATAAACCGGTTGATGGCCTGGCACTAATCGATGCTATTAAATGGGCCATGGTCAGAAAAGGAAACATCTAAAAAAGAAGTAAAATGTTTATAAATAAAGTTTCATGGCCACGGGTCAATAAATTACTCATTGGAATACTAATGGTCTTGATTGCCTCAAATGCTTTTACTCAAAATGTTGTTCCGGAAAATAAGTGGGGATTCCTAATTGAACCCTACCTTTTATTTCCAAATATGGCTGGGGATATTGGTATAAGAAACCTTCCAGAGGTAGAAGTAGATGCCAATCCCGGTGATATTTTTAGTAAACTCCGTATTGGAGGCATGCTCTATCTGGAGGCCCATAATGATGATTGGGCGATTACGTCAGATTTACTCTATATGAATCTGGAACAGGATGTTACACCGGGTATTCTCATCGGTTCGGGAGATCTTAATGCTCAGCAGTGGGCCTGGGAATTTGCGGGTCTTTACCGCGTTTTACCATTTTTAGAGGCAGGAATTGGCGGAAGACTGAATAATATTCAAGCCGACCTGGATATTAATCGCAATGAGATTGGTGGGGGAACAACACCCCTAAGTGCCGAAATATCCGAAACATGGATTGACCCTATCGTATTGGTTAGAGTGACCGGAGACATAAACAATAAGTGGATGTTTCAATTTCGGGGAGATGTTGGTGGATTTGGTATAGGCTCAGACATTTCATACCAACTCCAGGGCTTGGTCGGTTACAGGTTCACTCAAGTGTTTCAACTTACAACAGGCTACAGGATTCTTTCAATGGACTACGACGAGGGAACAGGTGCAAATCGTTTCAGGTATAATATGAAAATATTCGGGCCCATGATAAAATTAGGATTCAATATTTAAGCCAAATATTAATAATTAAATATATGAAAGTGATCACAATTGGCGGAGCAGCTGGCGGCCTTTCCTGAGCATCCATTATCACCAACTGGATGTAAAATTTCAAATTATTATGCAGAGCGCGAACCCTGCGTTTCCAAGGTTCCCTGCGGGTTGCAATATCCTCTATAACAACCATACATACCACTATTGTGTTATTGTTTTGTAAGCTTTTTTCTCATTACTTTATAAGATAACACATATATAAGATGGCACATACATACAATAGTACTTCTGCAAAACTGATCCTTTCTCTCGTTTTAATAACGAGTCTTACCCCTGCCAATTCCGGATATGGCCAGGAGGCGAAACACGAAATTCCCAAGGGTAAACAAACCGTTGTGGGACTTTATTTAACAGCGAAGGAAGCCTATGAAAAATGGCAGGCCGATCCCGAAAAGGTGAAAGTTCTCGATGTCCGGACACCCGAGGAATATATTTTTATTGGTCATGCTGAAATGGCCTGGAATATTCCTCTGGCATTTCAGACCTACGAATGGGATGAATCAAAGGAACATTATTCTATAGAACCCAATGCAGAATTCGTTGACCTGGTGAAAGATCAGTTCGGACCAGAAGATACCATAATGGTTACATGCCGTTCCGGGGGCCGCAGTGCCATGGCCATAAATATACTTGCCAAGAATGGGTTTAAAAACCTCTACAATATTATTGATGGCATGGAAGGCGATACGGTTAAAGATCCGGAAAGTCTTTATAAGGGAAAGAGAATGAAAAATGGCTGGAAAAATTCCGGGTTGCCCTGGACCTATGAAATTAATCCGAATAAAATGAAACTTCCCGAAGAATGAGAAAGTATAAAAAGATCATTATCCGCATAACATAAACCAATTTAAAGAATCTATTATATGAAAGTAATTATTGTTGGTGGAGTAGCAGGAGGGGCATCCTGTGCGGCACGCTTGCGCAGGTTAGATGAAAAAGCAGAAATTATCATGGTAGAGCGTGGACCCTATGTTTCATATGCAAACTGCGGTTTACCTTACCATGTCGGAGGTGTGATAGAAGAAGAATCGAGCCTCCTTGTTGCAAATGAGGAGCTCTTCCGTACAGTATTTGGTATTAAGGTCCGGACAAACTGCGAGGCCGTGGGTATCTCCCCAAAGGAAAAGACAATTACATTGCGTGATTTAGAAAGCGGGAAGGAAAGCACCGAATCCTATGACAAACTGGTGCTGTCTCCCGGGGCAGCCTCTGTTCGCCCGCCCCTTCCGGGAATAGATCTCCCGGGCATATTTCATGTGAGGACCGTGCCAGACGCCCGGCAAATCCGGGAGTGGCTCGAACGTGGCACCGCATTTCTGGCTGGAATGCATCTGTATTCCGGATTCCAGACTGTGAGGCCTAAAACCCGTGCAGTGGTTGTTGGTGGCGGTTTTATTGGTCTGGAAACAGCAGAAAACCTGATTCATCGTGGATTCGAAGTAACCATTATCCAAAGGGGTGACCAGATTCTGTCCCATATTGATCGGGAACATGCCCGTGTGGTCGAGTCTTATATGAAGGAGCATGGTATCCGCCTAGTGCTTGATGATGGCGTAACCGGATTCAAGAAGGCTGCCAACGGCGGTATTGAGGTGGAAACTCAATCCGGTAAATCCTATCCAGGGGATATTGTAATCCTCGCAATTGGTGTACGGCCAGATACCACGCTGGCAAAAACGGCCGGTCTGGAAATTGGCGAACGCGGTGGGATTCGGGTAGACGATCAAATGCACACCAGCGATCCGGATATCTTTGCCGTTGGCGATGTTATTGAAGTCAAGGATTTTGTTACAGGTGAGTGGAGCCATATTGCGCTCGCTGGTCCGGCTAACCGCCAGGGAAGAATCGCCGCTGATGTAATTGCAGGGTGCGATTCCTACTTCCGCGGCACCCAGGGCACTGCGATTATAGGGCTTTTTGGAGCTGCGATTGCCTGGACGGGTACCAGTGAAAAGACTCTAAAGCGCCTGGGAGATACAGATTACGAAAAGTACTATCTCTATCCTAATTCAAACGCCGGTTATTATCCGGGCGCCACGCCTATCGCCATAAAAGTCCTCTTCCGGAAATCGGACGGGCTGCTACTGGGAGCACAGGCACTTGGCAAGAATGGTGTGGATAAGCGGATAAGTACAATAGCTGCCCTGATCCAGATGGGAGCCACAGTGTACGATCTTGAAGAAACTGAGCTTTGTTATGCACCTCAATTTGGTAGCGCAAAAGACCCGGTGAATTTTGCCGGAATGATAGCTGCAGATATTTTACGGGGCGATATGCCAATCAGCCATTGGAGTACCGCCAAAGATGGTTTCCTGCTCGATGTGCGTCACCCAGTTGAACTAACTGTTGAGAACGTACCCGGAGCCTTCAACATTCCAATAGCAGAGCTGAGAAGTCGTTTGGATGAACTGCCAAAAGACAAAGAGATCAATGTCTTTTGCCGCTCCGGACAGCGTTCATACTACGCAACACGTATCCTTTTGCAAAATGGTTTCAAGGTCAGGAATATATCCGGAGGAATGCTCTCACGTGCACATAATTATTTGCTTGATGTTGAAAAGTATGAATAGTTGCCATGGCCGAAAACTTGTTATGAGTACCAAAGTTTTACATGGATTAAATAATCTGAATATGCCCAATTGGCCAGTAATATTGAATCTAATAGAAAGAAGAAAGATATGAACCAGATATTGCAATTTCTTGAAAACACATTTGAGCCATTGGTGTTTATTTTTACCGTGTCGAACCTCGCAATCATGGGACTCCAGGCAAAAATGCCAGAGCTTATCGTGGGATTAAAGAATAAGAAAGCCCTGGTGCTGATCTTTGTGTGGGGCTGGGTGCTGGGGCCCGCAATAGGCCTCCTGACTGCCTGGATTCTTCCTCTTTCAGAACCATTTGTAATTGGTTTGCTCCTTTGCAGTCTGGCGCCATGTGCACCGTTTCTCCCGCTGATGGTGACAAAAGCTGATGGAGACATGAACTTTGCAAGCGCACTGTTTCCACTGGTAGCCATTGGCACAATAATTTTTATGCCACTGTTAGCTCCTTTCCTTATCAAAGGGGTAACGCTCAGCCTCGGAGCTCTTGTAAAATTATTTCTCTTAAGTATGCTAATCCCATTGATGATCGGACTAGCACTCAAACACTATATGGAGACGGTATCCAATAAAATCTTTCCGTTAGTTAACTTGATCGCCAAGCTCAGTGCGTTGGCTACAATAATCTGGTCGTTCGCACTCTATTCCCCTGAAATGCTGGCTACGGTAGGAAGTTTTGGCCTTCTTTCAATGACAATTTTTATGGTTATCATAGGATGGATAACGTATCGTATTGGTTTTGGTATGAAACAAAATCAGCGCAGCGTTATGTCCCTGGGCATGCTCACACGTAATGGCGCTGTGGTCTTACTTGCTGCAATGACTGTTCCAGACCTTGACCCGCTCGTCATCACATATATCATCATGTTTATTTTATGGTCGTTTGTAATCGCAGCTATTGCAGCCCGAATTTTTGGTAAGCAGGCTTTTAAAAGCGTTGCGCAAAATTCAACATAAAAAAAAGAAGTACTATGGATTATTTACGGAAATATTTTCCTATCCTCGAATGGGGAACCCAATACTCAGGTAAGACGTTTATCAACGACCTGATTACCGGTGTGATCGTGACAATGATGCTGATTCCGCAGTCTCTGGCCTATGCACAGCTAGCTGGATTACCAGCGGAAGTGGGGCTGTATGCCTCAATAGCACCACTTATTCTGTATACAATTTTTGGAACTTCCCGTACACTTGCAGTTGGTCCTGTAGCAGTGGGCAGTCTTATGACCGCAGCGGCTGTGGCTCCATTGGCAGCACAGGGAACCCCCGAATATTTAGGAGCAGCCATTGCCCTGGCACTGATCTCCGGATTGATGCTGATTATTATGGGCCTGTTGCGACTCGGGTTTTTCGCAAACTTTCTCAGTCATCCCGTTATTGCCGGTTTCATAACTGCTTCAGGTGTACATATTGCAGCAAGCCAGCTAGGCCCATTACTGGGCATTCAAATTCATGGAGAGGCGCTGTTTGACCTTGTTGGTTCGATCATTGGCAGTATCGGGGATATCCATCTTTATACTGCACTCATTGGTGTGATCTCACTGATCTTTCTCTTCTGGGTGCGAAGTAAACTTAAGCCGCTCCTGATAAAATTAGGACTAGGGGAAAGAGCTGCAAGTATGCTTGCTAAAGCAGGTCCCGTTGCTTCTTTAGTAGCAGCAATTCTAGTGGTTGGGATCTTCAGGCTGGACGATAACGGCGTTACTGTTGTTGGCTTCGTACCCGAAGGTCTGCCCGAAATTGCTATGCCTCCAATTGATTTGGGACTCTGGTCAGGACTCGCTGTTCCGGCTCTGCTGATAGCCATAGTAGGATATGTGGAATCCATTTCCGTAGCGATGACACTAGCTGCAAAACGCCGCCAACGGGTTGATCCCGATCAGGAATTGATCGCACTTGGAGCTTCAAACGTTGGTTCAGCACTCTCGGGAGGATTTCCCGTGACCGGGGGATTATCTCGTTCGGTTGTCAATTTTGATGCTGGAGCAGAAACGCCTGCTGCCGGAGGATATACAGCCATCGGCATCGCTATTGCTACCTTGTTTCTCACACCGTTATTGTTCTTCCTGCCAAAAGCAGTACTTGGTGCAATTATTATTGCAGCGGTTTTATCACTTGTGGATGTGGGCGCACTTAAACGCACCTATGTTTATTCCAAAACAGATTTTGCAGCAATGGTAGCCACGATCCTGGTTACCTGGATAGAAGGAATCGAGGCGGGTCTTATTGTTGGTGTAGCACTCTCTATCTGTCTGCACCTCTATAAAACATCACGGCCGCATGTAGCTGTGGTTGGTCAGATCCCGGGAACAGATCATTTCCGTAATGTGAAACGTCATGCTGTAGTAACCGATCCCTCAATACTTTCACTGCGCGTAGATGAGAGCCTCTATTTTCCGAATGCCAGATTTATTGAAGATCAGATCAATGGAGGTGTTGCTGCCAATCCTGAAATCCGTGATGTTATCCTGGAATGTGCTGCGATAAATGATATTGACAGTTCTGCATTGGAAAGTCTTGAGACAATTAATCAGCGATTGAAGGATGGCGGGATCACTTTTCACCTGTCAGAAGTAAAAGGTCCTGTGATGGATCGCCTGAAACGCTCTCATTTCCTGAAAGAGCTGACCGGTGAGGTCCACCTGACCCAGTTCGATGCCGTGTTCAGTATCAATCCAGATCTGGCACACCAAACACGAAATTCTGAAAGAAAAGAAGAATGATTACTAAAAACGAGGTATTCAATAAAGAAGATATGAATTATATGAGATACAAACCACCTTGACCATTGTTTGCCATAGGGCCATATTGTAGTTAAATGTTTAAACCAAAAACTTAATAAAATGGAACAAATAGTAGAAAAAAAGAAAACATTAAATGGCGTCAGAACCGCCCGTGTCAATACCGACACCAAGCGGATCGACGACCTGAAGGAGCTCTACAGGAGCGTCCCCATGCAGCTCGATTTCCAGCGCGTGAGGATCATGAAGGAAGTGTACGAGGAAAACGTCGGCTATCAGCAGATCATCAAGCGATCCAAGTTCCTTGCAGCAGTGCTGGATCGCAAGGATATCTACATCGACGACAACCTCTTCGTAGGCTCCATGGCCGGTAGCCTGAATGCCATCTACACCCATCCGGAATGGAACGTAGTATGGATGCATCTAGAGAATACCGTGGAAAACTCACCGACCGAGGAAGACCGCGTGGCCAACGAATGGGCGCTCAATTACTGGGACACACGTTCGCGGAAGACCCGTTCGGAGGAGATCTTCCAAAAGAGGTACGGATACAGTCCACTCCCCGCTGTCGAGTCGATGCTTATTTGCTCGTTCCATGAGTGGCCGGGCGGTGGTGGCAACCTCAACTACCCTCTGGTATACGAGGAAGGTCTGGCCAGCGTAATCAAGGACTGCAAAGAGCGGATGAACGCCCTGGACATGCGTCTGGAGAATGCTACCAAGTTCTACTTCTATGAGGCCAGTATCATCGTGATGGAGGCGATGATTCGCTTCTCGCACCGTTACGCCAAACTGGCTCGTGAGATGGCAGCAGAGGAAAAGGACGAAACCCGCAAAGGGGAGCTGATTTCCCTGGCAGAAACCTGCGAACATATTCCCGAACATCCCGCACGCAATATGCGGGAAGCCATGCAGGCCCACTGGTTCGCTCACCTCGCCGCAGAGCTCGAGCAGGTCGGCTGCGGCTACTCGGAGGCCTACCTGGGCCAGAAACTGGATCCGTACTTTCAGGCCGACAAAGCAGCTGGACTGCTTGACTACGACGACGCGGTCTTCATGTTCCAGAACCTCACCATCAAGCTGAACGAGCTCAACTACTACTATGGCGCGAAGGTATCACTTCAGAATTCTGCCGACACGGGACAGACCATCACCCTTGCGGGCTATACCGAGAATGGTGAGGACGCCACTGCGGAGATGGACTATGTGATCGTCGATGCATGTACCTATCTGGGTCTGCCCCAGCCTCCGATGTCTTGTGCGCTGACCCCAAAGACGCCGGGCAAATTCATCGAAAAAGTCCTCGACTGCATCGCGACTGGTGTGGGCATGCCCCAGTTCGTCAACGCCGACGTGATGGTAGAACGGGCCCTGCATCTTTGGGGTCCCGACGGCTTGTCTCTAGAAAAATCCAGACGCACCGCTATTGGGGCCTGTGTGGGAAGCTACCCGCAATACGAAACCGGTCACCCGGTAGAAGGACAGCCCAACCTCGGCAAGATTCTCGAGCTGACCATGAACAACGGCTGGGATCCGGGCACAAAACAGCAGGTCGGGCCCAAGACGGGAGATCCGGAGGACTTCAAAGTCTTCGAGGAATTGTACACCGCCTTTGAGGGACAGCTTCAATACTGTGAAGATGTTCTCCGCCGGTTCGCCTGGATTTCGAGCATGCTGGACGCCGAAATGCTCCCGTGCACCTGGCGTTCCCTCATGACGAAGGGATGCCGCGAGCGCGGTATCGAGACGTGGAATGGCGGGGCCAACTACTACACTGTCTCCCAGATCTCTGTTGGGCAGGTGGATGCCGGCAACGGGCTGATGGCGGTCAAGGACCTGGTCTTCGACAAGAAGAAGCTGACCATGAAGAAACTCAAGGAGGCCATGGCGGCCAGCTGGGAAGGTTACGAAGATGTCAGGAAGATGTGTTACGAAGAGGCGCCGAAGTACGGCAACGACATCGACGAAGTGGACTTCATGGTTAGAAGGGTCAACGACAGTATTCTGAAGGCCTTCAACAGTGTGGATGGCGGCGGTTTCTACCTGGACCGTAACTGGAAGGGGGGACTGGACCAGTACACCAAGAGTATCCACAACCTAATGGGTAAGTTCACCGGTGCAATACCAACGGGCAAGTACCCCGGGGTGGCACTCACCGATGGCAGTCTGTCGGCCATGCCGGGTACCGACACCAAGGGCGCGACCGCGCTGGTGTTGTCTGCAGCCAAAGGCAACGATCCCGTCCTGTGGACCGCGACGCACATGAACTGCAAGCTTCCGCCGGATCAGCTCGACACCCGTAAGGGAAGGGAAGGCATGATGTCCCTGGTCAGGACTTTGTTCGCCAATAAGGGCTTCCACATCCAGTTCAATGTGCTGGATACTGAGAAGCTGAGAGATGCACAGAAACACCCGGAAAATTACCGCGATTTAGTGGTTCGTGTAGCCGGATTTAGTGCTTTCTTCTGTCAGCTCGACAAAGGAGTACAGGATGAGATCATCGAGCGTACGCTCCAGCATACCTAATAGTGATGAGCTAAATTGGATTCAGGTAAGGCATAACGCTTAGTTATGCCTTACCATCCTTAGTATAAAATGGTAAAATAACAAGATAGAAAATCATGAAAGAAAATAAAAAACGTATAGCCATTGTTGTGGGAGCTGGTTTTGTGCCGGCAATCAATGCGGTGGTTAAGGGTGCAGGGCTAGCTGCCAATCAATTAGGCTGGGAGCTTATTGGCATCCGTGATGGCTTTGCAGGATTGCTGTATCCTGATCGCTACCCTGATGGCGGACTGGTAGATCTTAGCTCAAAGCTGATTGATAACCTTGATCCGATTTCAAGGAGTGTTCTCGGTCAGTCTGCACGCGAAGATCCATTTAACGTGCGCACCATAAATGAATACGGGATGGTTGAAGAGGTGGACATGTCTGATGAACTTCTGAATAAGTTAAAAGCAGAAAATATTGATGCAGTCATTTCAGTAATTAGTGGAGAGGGATTAAGTATTTTTTATAAGCTCTCTAAAAAAGGCCTTAAAACAGTTTGTGTTCCGCTGTCGGTAGAGAATGACATTTCTTCTACTGCTGTATCTTTTGGATTTAACAGCACACTCTCTCACAATATTGAAATGTTGGACAGGGCCATTGAAGCCGCCAGGGCGGCCAGGAAGATTGCAATAGTTGAGGTATTGGGTGAACAAGCCGGTTGGTTGGCGCTACAATCAGGAAATGCCGTAGGTGCAGATGCCATACTCATTCCTGAAATTCCGATGGATCTGAAAAAATTAGCAGAAAGGTTGAAAGAAAAAATAACTCTCTCAAGACCTTACGGTCTGGTTGTGGTTGCACAAGGAGCAAAAATTATTAATAAAACTAAAAAGAAGGAACCTAAATCTTCCCTAAAAGCGACGCTTTCACCACTGGCTTCAGAAGAGACCAGCAGTGAATACGTGATCCAAACTTCAGGAAAAGTCGCCGATATGGTAGCAACAGAGTTACAGCTTTTAATGGCAGAAGAAACCTATCCGCTGGTGGTGGGCCTTTGGGCCAGAGGAGGACGCCCTACTGCTGTGGATAGACAATTAGGTATAGCCTACGGTGCTGAGGCAGTTGAGGCATTAAAAGAAGATAAGCATGGCGTAATGGTTTCTTTTATCCCTCCTGAAATCAAATTCATTCCTCTCGCAGAATCGATCAACAAAGTAAGAACCGTACCGGCTGAAAGTGTCTTCTTAAAGACCGCAAAATCAATCGGTATCTACGTCGGAAAGGAGGGTAGCACAGATGAATAACGAATCAAAAAAAAACAAAGATATAATGGGTACAGTACTAAACATTCAACGATACTGCAGTCATGATGGTCCGGGTATCCGAACAACGGTTTTCTTTAAGGGCTGTTCATTGCGCTGCAAATGGTGTTCAAACCCTGAAAGCATACACCTAAAACCGGAACTTTCCTATGAATCCGAAAAGTGTAAAGGCAAAGCATGTAGTATTTGTCTTAAAGCTCCGTTTCCTGAAGGCGCTTTCTATTTTGTTGAGGGCGGTGATGATAAAGTAAAAGTAAACTGGCATCTGGCCAGGGATTGTAATGAAGAGATGGCTTCACTCTGTCCGGAAGATGCACTGGGAATGTTTGGAAAAAAAATGACCGTAAATGAGGTTCTTGATGAAGTAGAAAGAGACGCTTCATTCTATCGGGATACGGGTGGCGGTATGACCATCAGTGGTGGAGAATTAATGCTGCAACCTGATTTCGCAGCTGCCTGTTTGCAGGAAGCACACGATCGGGGTATCCATACAGCAATAGAAACTGCATCCAATGCACCCTGGTCTTTCCTTGAGAAAGTATTACCACACGTTGACACCATGCTTCATGATTATAAACTTATGAATTCGGAGCGTCATAAAAAATGGACTGGGGTGGGCAACGAACGGATCCTGGAGAACTTCAAAAAAGCCTATGAAACTTTTCCTGACATCGATTTTATTGCACGTACACCACTGATACCAGGGGTTAATGCGAATGAGGAATTTGTTCGGGCTGTTCTGGATTTTATAAAACCTTACAAAAACGTAATCGAATATGAACTATTACCCTATCATCGATTTGGTCTTGCCAAGTATGGACTGCTTGGAGAGATATATGAACTTGCTGATTACAAAACACCTTCGGATGAGTTGGTTAAGTCCTTAGAGGCCATCATTGATGAAGCTTTTGGAAGAAATAAGGAAGAGCAAATTAAGGAATAATTAGAAATCATGATGGTCACTCGTATTAGATCTACAACGAGAATAATGTCGGATCGATTGGTGACACAAGGCTTTTGCCGAAGGCGAAAAGTAATAATATCATTGATGCTTTTGTTGTTTTTTGCATGTGATGTGGATATTTATGGTCAATCACAAGAAAATGCCACGAATCAACAGCTTTGGATCGATTTTTATCTTCATTATTCAATAAACGAAAAACTTGAGTATTATGGCGATACCGGCTATCGCACCATTGCGAAGGAGAGCTGGAACAGAATCTATGTACGCCCTTCTGCACGCTATAGTTTTTCAAGAAACTGGGAAATTCATGGGGGATTAGGTTTTTTTTACACTTTCGGCAATAGTAGCGACTCCAATCAGTTTGAATTTAGACCCTGGCAAGGCATACAACTTAACTGGCCAAATTCAACCTACATAAGTTTCAAGAACCTGGTCAGAATTGAAGAACGCCTATCTTATGACACCAGTAACTGGGAATCAAGTTTTGACATTCGTTTTCGATATAAGCTTTCAACGAAAGTTGTATTCTCCGAAAGCAGCAGTCTAAAAAATGCTTATGCAACCTTCTATGGAGAAATCTTTGTACCAGTAAACGATAATATTGATGAAGTTTACCGCAATCAAGGCAGGGCCGGAATTGGATTGGGATATAAGGTTTTAAAAGACTGGCGATTCTCTTTCGTGTGGAACTGGCAAAAATCAAGATCTGGACCCAATGACGAATTCCATGTTTCTGAATATATATATCAATTGAAAATCATTAAACATTTTAAATCAAAGAAAATCAACTAAAATCAAAACAATGAAAATGAGAAAGAAAGAACGCCTTTTGCATACATTAGATCTATAGCTTACTTCTAATGCTTGCAACTGAACATTCTTTGAAGACTTACAGTGATGAACCTGATACCGGAGATTCAGGATTCTATGCCGGTCTTGGTGCAGGTTTCACTATAAATATTAGCGAACTTGTATTTATCAATATGGAATATGAGTAGGCTTACTTATCCAATAGCTGGTACCGGGATGGTTTTATGCACGCAGTTATGCTCGGATTAGGCTTTAAGTATTAATCCCTATTAAATAAAAATTTTACAATTACGCTAAAATCAATAATAACCTTAAAATAAATTGAATTATGACTAATCATTCCAAACTAAAAAGTCTTTTAAATTATCTTGTAACAGTATCATTTTTGATATTGGCAAGCAATCAATTATTGGCTCAGAACATACCGGGAGATCATTCGCGCTGGATAGGCGATATCGAAGGGCCGGTAGTAGATGAGCGAGGAAGTGCGAATGTCTATGAATTCCATTTCGAGGAGAGTGGAAAAGTTAAAGTTTTCAGGCACATGCCTGTAGAGAAACGAGAACAGACCTTTGATTTTGAAATGGCTGGTCTTGATATAAAGCTTACCGGAGACAGCAATGGGCCTATCGGAGAATTGGCTGGTCAAACCCTCAGACATGATGGTGACACTAAGTATGTCTTCAAGTTTATTGACGGGGAAACCGACATTGTAATGAAGAAAAGCATCAGGTGGCTTAGCTGGTTAAATATTGCGTTCATCTTTGTTATGTTATTTGTGGGTGCTGAAATAACAAGTCGCTTCAAGTGGGCTCCATACGTCTTTTTTCTTGTATTACCCCTCTGCCTTATTCCTTTATGGATGACTTCAGACATGGGCTGGTTTCGTTACGCCAAGCTTATCGCTATCATAGTTGGTGCGATGTTCATAACGATAACAAGGTTTAATCTTAAACCTAAGCATATCAAATATGGAGTTTTTCTCGTTGTGTTTGGTCTGGCGTTCAACATCTTGGAGGCAGTAACACAGGACTTTAGCCAGCCTTTTCTACCCAATAAGTTAAATGCGCTTGCGGGCTTCATGAATATCCTCACCATCTACCTTTGGACGACGATACGGATTAATAACAAAAAACCTCACAACTTCCAATGGCCGGGAATGGTTATATTTTGGATTATTGCATATGACTTGTGGAACATCTGCTTTGTCTACTTGAATTTCCCCAACACAGTTCATTACACAGCGCTTGCGGTTATTCCTGTACCTACCATTATTGCAATCTTTTTAGCGAGCGGAAAATTTGCCTGGATACAGGCGAGAGCCTATAGCTTGGTATTTTATATGATATACGTAGTTACAATTTCAACTTTTGATATGCCTGTATCGTTGATTGAGCCTCTGCCTCGCGGCGATGGGTGGATCTGGGCATTGGTGATATTAAGTCTTGGGTCGAATGTTGTTTTACTTGTCCTTCAATGGAGATACAGATTGACCAAAAAAGCGCCTAAAAATATTGACGTTGGGCAAAATGCTGTCGAAGGCACTCCACCAATGTTTGGATAGATGCGAAGCTCGATGCAGACCAAATTATATTTTTTCGAAATCTAATTAGTGCTTCCTTTTCTACCCCTTTTTCCAAACCAATAAATTTGGAAAAAGGGGTAGAGAAAGGAAGAAATCCATCCAGATGGGGCACAAAAAAATAGACCTGAATCTACATAAAACCAAAACGTTACCATTTAAAATAAAAGATATGAACAATAAACTTCTAGTCCTGATCGCGGTACTGTTTTTACTACTACCAGCCATAGGTATGTGCAGCGAATCAGTTAGCGATGTAAATACACAGGAATTCCCAAGAAGCTTGGCAAGTTACAACGATTCCCATATGGAGAGCATTCCACAGATCCTGCTGCACAGAATCCGGACGGAGCCCCTCAATTTGGTTGTCACCATAATCTTCTTCTTGGCCATCATTCACACTTTCCTGGCGGGCAAGATATCGAATATCAGCCGCAGGCTAAAGCGTCGTCACGTTGAAAGAATAATCAAGGGGGAAGCAAATGAGGGTTCCGTAGATATGACAGCTGAATTGTTACACTTTCTGGGTGAAGTCGAGGTCGTATTTGCTATCTGGCTCTTACCGCTGGCGATAACAATCGTATCGTTCCTTGGCTGGTCCTCTAATGTTCATTATATTCATGAAGGTGTCAACCTTACCGAGGCAGCATTCATAGTTGTAATCATGGTACTTGCTTCAACACGCCCGATACTGAAACTGTCAGAGAAGATGATGTCGGGAGTAGCGAAGCTATTCGGCGGTTCACTGTCAGCGCTTTGGTTTACCATATTAACCTTGGGTCCTTTAATCGGATCTTTCATAACTGAGCCTGCTGCGATTACCATCTGTGCCATGCTGCTGTCACAAAAGTTCTATGATCTCGGACCAAGTACCAGGTTCAGGTACGCTACGCTCGCTCTTCTTTTCGTCAATATTTCGGTGGGAGGCGTGTTGACCAATTTTGCGTCACCACCGGTTCTGATGGTTGCGGGGCCCTGGAACTGGGGCAACGGTTTCATGTTAGTCAATTTTGGATGGAAAGTGATTATTGGGATACTGATTAGCAACGGTCTATACTTCTGGCTGTTTCGCAAAGAACTGGCCAACATGGAGCATACTTTTGAAGTCCAGGAAATAAAGGACATGATTGAACTGAATTATATTACGCAACAGGCAACAGAAACGGCTTGGACTGAAGCTGTGCAACAGGGTGAGGAAAAGGATAAACTAATCGATACAATGCGCAATACTGCAGAAAAATTTGGCATGGCCATTCGCCAGAAAATGAAAAACACCGATCTATCAGAGCTCGAAAAGATGGGCTTTGACAGGGAATTAATCAATGAAGCAACAGATAGACGATTCGAGGAAGCCAAACTGTACCGTAAACGTCGTTTCCTTCCCCTCTTGCTGCCAAGAGAGGATCGTGCGGAGTTTAAAGATCCAGATTGGGACAAGCGTGATGATGCCGTTCCCGCCTGGATTACCATAGTTCATATCCTTTTCATGGTGTGGACCATTTTTAACTCTCATTACCCGGAATTGTTTATTCTCGGTTTTCTGTTCTTTCTCGGATTTGCAAAGATCAGCTCCCAATATCAGAATAGAATCCAATTGAGTCCGCCCATGCTTGTAGGGCTTTTTCTTGCTGGTCTGGTTATTCACGGAGGCCTTCAGGCGTGGTGGATTGAACCGGTACTCGGGAATTTATCAGAAGAAATGCTTATGATCAGTTCAACAGTGCTGTCTTCATTTAACGACAACTCCTCTATCACCTTCCTGAGTACCCTGATTCCTGGATTCACAGATAATCTAAAATACGCAGTTGTGGCAGGAGCAATAGCAGGTGGAGGTTTGACTATCGTTGCCAATGCAGCAAATCCCGCTGGAATGTCCTTACTGAAGAAGCATTTTAATGATGATGTGGCACCACTACAGTTGTTGAAGGCAGCACTTGTACCAACAGTGATCCTGTGGTTGTGCCTGGCTATATTGTAACGGGTGTAATGGTACTTGCGGATTTATATCTGTGAAAGGGGTCTCCCGCCCCTCACACAGCTATCTCGCTAAAACAAGACAATAACCTTGAAGACTATGCCTTGATCAATCACTATTGCCAACAACGCTATAAGCAATAGCTTCAATTCGTAACACAAGAAAAATATAAATCTCACTGTTAGGGTTGATTACCTTCAATAAAACACATTAAATAGCTGTAATTCAATAGTTTAAAATGCGGGTTCGAGTCCCGTCCAGACCGCAATAATAAGTATTAAGGACTAAGGACTAAGTTCTAAGGAAAAAGTAATTTCACTTAACACTTAACACTTAACACTTAACACTTAACACTTAACACTTAACACTTAACACTTAACACCTGCCTGCGGCAGGCAGGCTTAACACTTAAAAAGTAAACACTGAGGTTTTTTTGTTTTATAGACTTTCCTAACCTTATTTCACCTTTTCAATTCAATCTTCTTGTGAATCCTTTGTGCTATAAGGATCGTATTCAATTAACTTCTTTCAGAAGGTTTTCCTTCATATTTAACTCGTTTTTTTCTGAGGTCAAACAGGGGTTATTTGAGAATTATGATTTTTAATAATAAATGATTATCTTTTTCACAATTAATTTATGTTCAATTATTGAGTATAATTTTTTCGAAGCTAGGACCTTTAAAAACCCATATGAAGCTTAAACTAACAAGCATGAAATATTTTAAATTAATCACATTATTTCTTTTGTGTGCATTTGCTTCGATCCCGGTATTTTCGCAAGAAAAGGAACAAGAAGAAACAGATGTAATAGAAGATTTCGAAGGTGAAGAAGCGCTTGCACAAGCCGCACAGAATCCTGTTGGAGATTTGATAAGCGTGCCTTTACAAAATAACACAAATTTTGGATTTGGGCCTTATGATCGTACTCAAAATGTATTGAACATTCAACCTGTCATACCCATAAGTCTGGGTTCAGATTGGAACTTAATAACCCGTACCATTTTCCCTGTCATAACACAACCCGATTTCTTTTCTGAAAATGGATCTACAACAGGATTAGGCGATGTAAATTTCACTGCCTTTGTATCACCTGCAAAACCAGGTAAATTTATTTGGGGTGCTGGTCCGGCTATAATACTCCCAACTGCTACAGATGAAACTCTTGGTAGTGGCAAATGGAGTGCAGGTCCATCAGTAGTCGGTCTTACAATACAGGGGCCTTGGGTCGCCGGATTGTTAGTTAGCCAGGTTTGGTCGTTCGCAGGACAGAGCGATCGTGGTGATGTTAGCTTTTTTCTTGCTCAATATTTTGTAAATTATAATATGGATCATGGATGGTATTTAGTTTCCGCTCCAATAATAACATCTAACTGGGAAGCTTCTTCAGGCAATCAATGGATCGTGCCATTTGGTGCCGGGGCCGGAAAAATCTTTCGTATTGGCAAACAGCCTATAAATTTTAATACCCAGGCTTTCTATAATGCTGTAAAACCAGATTTCGGACCAGACTGGCAATGGCGGGTTCAATTACAATTTATGTTTCCTAAATAATTTTGATCTACTTAACTTAAAACCTGTAAAATGGAACAATTTATCTTTAAAATGAATAAATTAAATCAAAGAGGACTATGGCTCATTGTAGTATTGCTTGTTACTTGCTTTTCAACGAAAAGTGTAAACGCACAAAACAAAAAACCCAATATTCTTGTAATATGGGGAGATGATGTGGGTTATGATAACCTAAGTGCATATAACAATGGTATGATGGGGTATCATACACCCAATATAGACCGTATAGCTGAAGAAGGGGCATTATTTACCGATGCCTATGGCGAACAATCATGTACAGCTGGAAGATCTGCTTTTATACTTGGTCAACACCCTTTTCGTACGGGACTTATGACGATAGGAATGCCAGGATCAGATCATGGCATACCTGATTTTGCACCGACCTTGGGCGATATATTAAAAACGAAGGGTTATAAAACCGGTCAATTTGGAAAGAACCACCTAGGTGATCAGGACAAGCATTTACCTACCGCTCATGGATTTGATGAATTTTTTGGAAACTTGTATCACCTCAACGCTGAGGATGAACCCGAAACATATCACTACCCCAAAGATCCCGAATTCAGAAAGAAATTTGGACCAAGAGGGGTGATAAGATCCAGTGCAGACGGACCTATTACCGATACAGGGCCTTTAACTATGAAAAGAATGGAAACTGTTGATGAAGAATTTCTTAAAGGAGCTTTGGAATTCATGGAAGGATCAGCAGATGCTGGTGAGCCTTTTTTCCTTTGGTTCAATACTTCCAGGATGCATAATTGGACACGCCTAAAAGAATCCTCTAAAGGAACAACTGACATAGGCTTGTATGCAGATGGTTTGGTAGAACATGATGGTCATGTGGGGCAATTGCTCGATAAGCTAGAAGAACTGGGTCTGATGGAAAACACCATTATCATGTACACTTCAGATAATGGAGCTCAAAAATTTTCATGGCCTGATGGCGGAGCATCCAGATTTCGCGGAGCTAAGGGAAGTAGCTGGGAAGGTGGACATCGTGTACCATTGATGGTACGCTGGCCAGGTGTTATCAAACCAGGAACTGTATACAATGATATGATTTCGCACTTGGATTGGATGCCAACATTTTCCGAAGCTGCAGGCATAAAGGATTTACCTGAAAAACTTAGAAATGGTTTTGAAGCCAACGGAAAAACTTGGAAGGTTCACCTGGATGGAGAAAGCTTCTTGCCGTATTTCAAAAATGAAGTAAAGAGCAGCCCACGAGAGTCTTATTTTTATTTTGGTAATGATGGAACCATGAATGCTGTGCGGTACAAAGACTTTAAAGTTCATTTTAACGTCTGGGAAGGTGCTACACACGCCATGGGTGGTGCACGTATGGTTACACCTGTGTTACCGCTTATTGTAAATCTACGTTCTGATCCATTTGAAAGTGCTATGGATGAATCTGGAGCTTGGGAGAATTGGGCATTTGAGAATTTGTGGCTATTTGTGCCCATTCAGGTTGAAGTTAAAAATTTCTTATATACTATCCCTGGTTATCCTTTTCAAGCCGGAAGTTCCTTGTCTGCTGGAGGCGTTAACTACAGCTTGATAGAAAAAGCCAGAGCGATGAAAAACCTTGAAGATTTGATTAAGCAGATGGATAAACTTGGGCCTGGAAATCATTAGAGATTTTGATCGATAATTCACGTTTTTGACTTAAAGTATTGAAAATAACGGCAAACAAATTGCTTGAATTTTTCAGTATTTTAAGGAAAATACGTCTTCCTAAGGGGTGTAACTACCTTAAAAAAAGCACTATAAATAATTGATTAGAGTCCCGTCTAGACCGCAACAATAAGTGTTAAGTTTTAAGGACTAAGTACTAAGGAAAGGCTAATTTCACTTAACACTTAACACTTAACACTTAACACTTAACACTTAACACTTAACACTTAATGCTGAGGTTTTTTTGTTTTTAGGAGCTTCCTAAGCTTTTTCCACCTTTTCAATTCAATCTTATTGTGAATCCTTTGCGCCATGGGGCTTACCCATCAGTTAGCTAGAAGGACATTTGCCACTGCGGTGCTGCTGTTTTATAATGTGCCAATGGAGGTGGTTTCAGAGCCACTAGGACACTCTAAAATGGCTACTACTCAGCAAAGTTATGGGAAGATAGTACAAAGGAAGGTTGGGGAGGAGATGACAAGGATAAGGGAGGACCGAGAGGTTCTCCTTTGTCCCCTGATGGTGATGTTTTTTTTTAAATTTGATCATCGTAATCACAAGATGTTTATAATTATTTGCTACTTTCAAGCCTGAAATGTTAAACGTCAAACCTTGGAGTTTTAATTTAATAAAAAGTCATTCTCTTGCAAAAACAATTAGTTTATTTGATGTGTAAATTGAATCTAAAATCAATAACGACAAGGGATAACAGAGAGTGATGATAATTGCAGATAAACATTATATAGTGTATATTAACTAGTTGTGCTTCATTAGAAGCAACCAATAACCAATGATAAAATTCTTTAGAAATATTCGACAAAAAATGGTGACTGAAAATAAGTTCAGCAAATATCTACTTTATGCTATTGGAGAAATAATTTTAGTAATTATCGGTATATTATTGGCACTACAGATTAATAATAGAAATTCCGATAGGATTGAAAAGAAAATTTTCGAAAGTAACCTTCAATTTGTTATTGAGGATTTGGAACAAGATAAAACTGATTTATTAAAGCTGAAGGAGGAAAGGCAACGGGTCATTAACAAAACTGATTTTATTCTGCAAGCAGTAAAAAAACAAAATGTTTTGTCTGCAACTGAGGTTTTTAATAATTCTGAAATTATGCTCTGGAAATCGTTTGATATAAATAACAATGGTCATGAAAGAATATTGTCATCCAACTTATATGAAGCTATTGATTTCCAACCGATAAGGAAAAAAATAAGAAAATATAAACTTGTTTACCAGCGAATTAAGGACCTTGAAAAGAAGCTTAATGAATCTGTCGAGGAAATGGAAATTGAAATGTCTAAAGATGGTTCTATATTGCAATTATACGAATATGGCAATTTGATGAACAACGTCGGTGAATTTGATAATACAACAAAAAAGGAACTTGAAAACTACATTATAGATTTTAATAAATTATACACTGATAACCCACCTATGTTATCCTTGTTTCAACGTGGTAAATTAATAACCAATGGTATCATTCAAACCTATGATTATTTTATTGAATTAGGAGAAGAATTACAACTGGAAATCGAGAGCTATTTGAACAAAAACTAACGAAAGCACAACAATACCTAAACTGCATTGAAACGTAGTTTAGCCCTATCGTTATTAAAGCAAACACATGAAACAGATCTCTTTTTGGCAAACATGGATAGTGGCAGGCTTACTGATGGCGATGCCCGCAACAGTCACAGCACAGGACGGTGAGCTCACTCTTGATGACCTGTTCGCAACGCCAAAACTGACGGGAACAACCCCGTCCCGGCCAGTGTGGGCACCGGACAGCGAGCACTTCGCCTTTTCCTGGAGTGAACCAGGAAATCCTGGGCGTGGCCTCTGGGTATCCACAAGCGATGGGAAGGAAGTGCGCCTCAGTTCCAATACAGAATCCGCGTCAGTACGCGATATTGTCTGGACTGACGCGAACACGATCGTCAGCCTGCGAGGTAACAACCTATGGCAGACATCGCTGAGCCAAGGAGTCGACCTCCAGTTTATGCCCGTCGAGGCAGGTGCACGTAACCTGTTGATATCGCCAAGCGGCAACCAAGCGGCGTATATACGGAACGGTGACCTGTGGCTTGCTGACTTCCCTTCCAAACAGAATCGCCAGCTCACCGAGATCGGCATCGCCAGTCTCTCGAGCTTACGGAAGGGGCGCTACAGCCGACCGGAACGTGAAATCGGTCCAGGCATCTGGAGTGGGCCAACGTACAAGTGGTCCCCGGATGGCAAGACAATCGCGTTTCACGTTGTTGACCGACGCGAGATGCGAAAGGTGCCGTTCCCGGATTACCTCGCTGCCGAAACCAATCCCAACGAGGTACGCCGAAGTTACCCGGGCGATCCAAACGAGATTCGCAGAGTTGGCCTGCTCGATGTAGAAAGCGGTAACATTATGTACCTCGATTTGCCAGACCCGAGCGCCAACCAGGTCATCGACTTCAACTGGTCACCGGGCGGTGATCTGCTGATTGATACCGCATCCGACACGGCGGTTGAACGTGAGTTGTTCGTCGTTGCACCCGGAGAAAGCCAACTGCGCGAGATTTGGCGAGGTGTTCGAGAGAGCCGCATGTACACATCGTTTGGATCTACCTGGCATCCGGATGGAAAGAAGGTCGTTTTCTTAAGCGATATGGGTGATCGCTACGGACTTTATACGATCGATTCCTCACCGTCCAGAGATCGTCCGCAGCTCCTGACAGACCCGTCCTACGATGTACTGTCCGCCCCAAGTATTGCTGGTGATGCACTGTTTTATGCAGGCAACGGCGTTAATCCTTACGAACAACATGTGTATCGCGTGAATATGTCCGGTGGCGATCCCGAGCAGGTGACGCGTCTTTCTGGTAAGAACGTTGGCTACCCCTCGCCGGATGGCCGGTACTTGGTGTTCATGCATAGCAACGACACATCACCGCCCGAGCTTTACGTGGTAAGCAGCGAGGGTGGTGACGCTACGCGAGTAACCCAATCGCCGTTGCCCGGCTTCACAGAGCGAACCTGGGCGGCTGCGGAATACGTTAGTTTCCCCAGTCTTGTAGATGACTACACGCTGCATGCCCGGATTCTAAAACCTACCAACATGCAGCCCGGTACGAAGTATCCAGTTCTGTTCGGGCCCGTGTATTCGAATACCGCAAGGAACCGCTGGGCCGGTAACTACAGCCTCGTACAGCAGCTGTTGGCCAAGAAGGGATATATTATCGTGCAGGTGGATTCACGTGGTAGCAACGGTTATGGCCGGGCATTCCGTGAAGAGTTCCTGCTGGGCTTTGCCGACCAGGACATTGAGGATTATGCGAGTGCCGTTGCCTACATGGAGTCACTGGTTTATGTCGATCCCGATCGCATTGGCATCTGGGGCAGCAGTTACGGTGGCACACTCTCCGTTTATTCGCTGTTGATGAAGCCAGGCTTATTCCAGGTGGGTGTTGCTGCAGCGGCGGCTGTTGACCCGATGTTCTTTGGCACGGACGATGTTGCAATTGTTCGTAGCCCACAGACACACCCGGAGGTCTTCGAAAGAAAAGCGCTCAACTATGCAGCGAATCTGGAGGATAAACTCCTGTTCATCCACGGCATCCAGGACCATGTGGTACCATTCAAGACGACGGCCGTGTTAGCTGAAGAACTGATTAAACAGGGCAAGGACTTCGACTTTGCGTTTGCACCGGGTGCGACGCATGGATGGAGCCGTGAGCGGAATTACAATCGCTACCTGTTTGGCAAGATAATCGAATACTTTGACCGACACCTAGCCGTGCCGTCTGAGTAGATGCCTGCCAGCCGGCAGGCTGGTTTGCAGGTGTCTTGTTGCAAGGCGTTGAGGAACGCCGGGCAGATTTACTTTTCTATATGTAACCAAAGATTTTGTCGAAGGAGGGGCGAAAGAAGTTGCTAAGAGAGATCATCTTGTTTATAAAGATACAATCGGAAATGGAACATATTTTTTTGGAGCTTCCTTTAATGAAAAGGGTGAACATATAATGTCACTTGCCATCGAAGATAATTTAATTTTAGAAACCAAGGTAGATTCTATGGCAATGAACCATGCCGTCACGGAATTATCAATTTGGCACAGAGTTTTTGTGAGATAATTTTTTCTTGCTCTAGGGTTGAACACCTTCAATAAAATACATTAAATAACTGTGATTCAATAATTTAAAATGCGGGTTCGAGTCCCGTCCAGACCGGAACAAGAAGGACTAAGGGCTAAGGATTAAGTACTAAGGACTAGGGACTAAGTACTAGAGAAAAATTATTTTTACTTAACACTTAACACTTAACACTTAACACTTAACACTTAACACTTAACACTTAACACTTAACACTTAACACTTAACACTTAACACTTAACACTTAACACTTAACACATGCCCGCGGCATGCAGGCTTAACACTTAAAAAGTAACACGGAGGTTTTTTTGTTTTTAGGGCTTTCATATGAACTCCACTTCAATATTCATCGTTCCCAATTCGATAATTAAATTCAAGTAATTTCAACTCCACGCCAGAATGCAACATGGCCTTTAATTTGATGAGCTGCTTCAGAAGGTTGTTTGTAAAACCACCCAGCGTCAGAATTGATTTCCCCATTAACTTCAATATTATAATAACTGGCCAATCCTTTCCATGGACAAGTAGACATATGGCTTGATTCTTTCAAATATTGACGTTGCAATGACTCTGGGGGGAAGTAATGATTTCCTTCAATTTCAATGGTTTTGTCACTTTGTGCCAAAATAGCACCATTCCATTTTGCTGTTTTCATATTTAGTGGATTGAGATGACCTACAAGGTATTGATTAGATTTCACTTTAGTCTTGCCTGGCAATAAACAATTACAAAACCTGTCAGCCGGCAGGCAGGTTCGAATTCACGAATACAGGAAAACAATAAAAAAGGGATGAGTAAATGAGAAGGATAAGGGAGGTGGCTCAGGCTCTCCCACTTCTTTAAGAAATCTAAAGTGAATTTTACTATCTTGGTTGACAAGAACGGACCTATGATAAAATTCTTTAGAAAAATTAGACAAAAACGACTTCAATAACAAATTATGCAAGGCTTATAGTTTGATTTAAAAATAAATCTAAGTAAAAATAAACGACAGACGCTCTATTACTCGAGTTAGGTTGTAGATCGAATAATAATTAATTAATTTTTTAACTTACCAAAACTAAATACAAGCATCATGACCCTACGATTTTATAATTTATATCTAATAATAGCCTGCCTTATTTTAAGTTCATGTTCTAATTTTGAAAAAGAATTTGGTACCATGATTATTCATGGAGGAACCATTTATACAGTTGACTCTATACAGACAACGGTAGAGGCAGTTGTAACAAAAAACGATATAATTCTATTTGCTGGAAGTTTTGAGGAAGCCATGAGCTATCAAAATGAGCAAACTGAGCTCATAGATTTAAAAGGTAAGACGATGACTCCTGGCTTAATTGAAGGTCATGGTCATTTTATGGGTTTAGGCTATAATGAATTAGAGCTTGACCTTATGAATACAAATAGCTATCAGGATATTGTTGACGCTGTTGCTGCGAAAGTTAAAACGTCTAAACCAGGAGAATGGATTATTGGTAGAGGTTGGCACCAAAGCAAATGGGATAGTATGCCTGCAATCCAAGTTAAAGGATTTCAGACGCATCATTTACTCAGCGAAATATCGCCAGATAACCCCGTTTATTTAAGTCATGCGAGTGGTCATGCTGGTTTCGCTAATGCTAAGGCTATGGAAATTGCTGGTTTTAATGGTTCTAACAAAGAAGGAATTCAGACTTTTGATATAGAAGGGGGAGAAGTTATTGTGGATCAATTTGGAAATCCAACAGGTATTTTCAATGAACGCGCTCAATCTATAATTTATAAACATATTCCAGAAAGAACAGCAGAAACAGATGTTCAAGCTTTTAGCCTCGCTGTTGAAGCCTGTTATAAAAATGGAATAACAAGTTTTCATGACGCGGGTATTTCAAAAGAAACCATCGCCTTATATGATGAGATGCAATTGGCCGGAAAAATGAATATTAGAATTTATGGCATGCTTACCGGCTGGGATGAAGAATTATTAACTGAATGGTATGAGAAAGGTCCTAGGATAGATCCAGATCATCGCTTTACAATACGTTCTGTAAAATTAAATTGCGATGGTGCTTTAGGATCAAGAGGTGCCTGGCTTTTAGAGCCTTACGCAGATCGACCAGGTCACTTTGGCCATGAAACACTTCCCATGGATTTTGTAAAAAAAACAGCTTTAAAAGGACTTGAATACAATTTTCAAGTATGTTCACATGCCATTGGCGATCGTGCTAATAGAGAAATTCTTGATCGCTATGAATCTGCCTTAAATGAAAAGGCTATGGTGGGCTCCGATCACAGATTTAGGATTGAACACGCACAGCATTTACATCCAGATGATATTCCTCGTTTTGCAGCATTAAATGTAATTCCTGCAATGCAGGCAGTACACTTGTCTTCAGATAGACCTTGGGCCATTGATCGTTTAGGTGAAAAACGTATCAAAGAAGGAGCCTACATGTGGCAAGATTTATTACAAAGTGGTGTTCCTATTGTTAATGGTACTGATGTACCGGTTGAACCCATTGACCCAATAGCTAGTTTTTATGCTAGTGTCAGCCGAAAGACCCTTAAAGGAATTCCCGAAGGTGGTTTTGAGCCAGAACAAAAAATGACACGTGAGCAAGCATTAAAATCATATACCTTGGATGCGGCTTATGGCGCTTTTGAAGAAAATATTAAAGGCTCTATTAGTAGTGGTAAGCTTGCTGATTTTACAATTTACAATCAAGATTTGATGACAGTTGAAGAAAATCAGATTTTAAATACTGAAATCGTTATGACTATTTTTAATGGTGAAGTAGTTTACAAATAAATAAAAACACCCAACATGGGTGAACTACTGCTCTTACCCATCACCTTATGCATCATAATTAAGTTTCAAAAACCAAACTTTTAAGCGCAGTTTGTTCAAAAGCGATATATTTACCTCTTTGACTCTTAATATTTAATAAATGAAAACTATTCCCCAATTCTCCATACTGTTTATAGCATTACTTCTTAATATTAGTTTATCCAAAGCACAGGATAAATCAATTTCTAAAGAATATAAGGAAAATGTGATTCAAAAACTCTCGCAATTAATGAATGACTATTATGTATTTCCTGAAGTTGCTAAGTTAACTGATGAGCATCTAAAGGCTCAAATGTTAGACGGCTATTATGATCAGTTTGAAAATGATGAAACTCTTGCAGCAGCCTTGACTAAATCAGTACAAGCTATTAATAAGGATAAGCATATGCGTATTAGGGCCAGTCAACCATATATGGCTCCAAAAAAATCTCGGGAAAAAATAATTGAAGAAAAAATTGCTCGAATCGACAATTCCAGAAAATCAAATGCAGGATTCAAAACTGTTGAAACTCTGGAAGGAAATGTAGGTTATTTGGATTTAAGAGGGTTTGCTGGATTAGAGACTGGGAAGGAAGTCACTGATGCTTATATGAAATTAATGTCAAGAACTGATGCGATAATCATCGACATAAGCAAAAATGGTGGAGGTAGTCCGCGTATGGTTCAATATTTATGTAGTTATTTCTTTGATCAGAAATTGCATTTGAATAGCCTTTATTGGAGGGAAGGAAATAGAACAGAAGAATTTTGGACATTAGATGAAGTTGGGGGTCTTAGAATGCCCGATACTCCGTTATTTATAATAACAAGTGAAAGAACTTTCTCAGCAGCAGAAGAATTCTCATATAATATGCAAACTCAAAAAAGAGCAATTTTAGTAGGGCAGACCACTGGAGGAGGTGCCAATCCAGGAGGTACTCAGAGAATCAATGATAATTTGAGTGTTTTTATTCCGACCGGAAAAGCAATTAACCCAATTACTAAAACTAATTGGGAAGGTGTTGGCGTAATTCCAGAAGAAGAAACAAGCATTGAAGATGCTTATGATAAAGCACTTGACTTAGCGCAAGAAGCTGCAGAAGCTTACCGAGTCAAAAGAAATGAAAAATATAACCAGTTGTTTATGGATTTAAACAGCAAGCTCGATAGTTATACTGTTGGAAAATCAGATGAAGCAATTCTTGAAAGTTTGAGAGCATGTCAAGAGGCTAATTTGTTTGATGAAGGAGACATCAATAACTTAGGTTATGAATATTTAATGACGTACGAAAAACCAAAAAGAGCTGAATCTATTTTTAGAGCAAATACTATTCTCTACCAGAACTCTGCAAATGCCTACGATAGTTATGGTGAATCATTAATGATAAATGGTGATTTAGAAGCTTCCCATAAAAACTATCAACGAGCAGTTAATATTGCTGTTGAAAATAAGGATGACAATCTTGAATTATTTCAGAAAAATTTAGAAGCAATAAAACAGAAGTTAAAAAATGACTAATTATTATTGAATTAGTATGAGTCTAAAACGAATGCTTAACGATACCTCCAAGCCCAAAAAAGCATAATTGTTGAAAATGAACAAAATAACCACTCAAAAAATAATTCAAGTTTGTGATGAGAAAATTAAAAAGAAAGGAGCGCATGTAGGACTCTCATTTTATGCTTTTTTCGCTAATAAAAATGATAATCCAAAATTACTAATGGAGGTTGCTCAATGGTGGATAATGAAGTATAAACTTGACCATTTTGAGAAAGCTGTGAAAATAAGAAAAATGATAGCCGAAGGAAAATGATATTTTACTCAATTAATCTATATCAATTCTAGCTTCTTATCGCTTCTTTTATTAGTAATGTAACTGTGGAAATTCTTTTAGAGCTTCTGGGTCATTCTAAGTTGACAACTATGTAACAAAGCTATCGGAAGACAACACAGCGGAAAGTATTTTGGTGCTAATTGTTATAAGAATGAATTAGACAAGAGTGACAAGATAATAAATACCCTGTGTAAAAATATGACTGGGCCTATTCTGCTAAAGTATTATATTTACAAATTAACCTGCTAACTTGTTTGTTATTAGAGATATATGGAAAAACATAAAATTCATTTAAGGTATTTAAAGTACCTCTTTTTGATATCAATTATTATGTCGTTTTCTTGTAAAAGAAATTTCGATCGATTATCAAAGGAAGAAAATAAGTATAACCTTACGACAGCGAGTGATTTGAAAGAGGATACTTACAGTCAGCAAATTGAAGATTTTTATGATAGCGGAAAAAAGGGGTTTTTTAATGGCAAAGCTGATGTTCAAATATATTATCGAATATTTGAGCAGAAGAATTCCGACAAAGCAATCTTAATTTCATCAGGCAGAACTGAAGCTGCTATAAAATATAAAGAACTCATTTTTGACCTTTTTAAGAATGGGTATTCAATTTATATACATGACCATCGAGGACAGGGGTTATCGGGTAGAATGACAGAAAACCCTGAGATGGGCTATATTGATAGTTTTCAGTTTTATATTGATGATATGAAACATTTCTACGATCATTATGTAATACCCAAAAGCTATAAAAAAACCTATTTATTAGCTCATTCAATGGGAGGTGCAATAGGAATGACATATTTAGAACAATATCCTAATGATTTTAGTGCTGCGGCATTCTCCTCACCTATGTTAGGGTTAAATCCACCAATTTGTAGTGTTGTCAAAGTAATGGACGGCGATGAACCTAAATATGCAATAGGCGAATCGGAATATAAAGATGATAAAACTACTTTTAAGGGGAATACATTAACAGGCTCTGAATTGAGGTATGATAGAATGATTGATGCTTATGCAAAAGTTCCTAAAGCTAGACTCGGTGGTGCAACTTACCGGTGGCTTCATAAATCTTGTTTGCAATTTGACTATATATTTAGCAATATTGATAGAATAAATACGCCTTTTATCCTTTTTTCGGCAGAAAATGAGAAAATTGTATATCCATTTGCCCACCAGAAATTTATAGACGCTTCTAAAGCTTTAGGAAAAATTTGTATGGCTTATGAGGTTGAAAATGCACAACATGAGCTTCTAATTGAAAAAGACGATGAACGAATAGAAACCATCAATGAAGCCTTAAATTTTTATTCTAAATACTAATACCACATTATCAATATTATAAAACGCTAGGGATAACGCCACTATGTAAAGTAGCTTCTCCGAGTCTAGTCCAGACCGAAACAATAAGTATTAAGCCTGCCTGCCGCAGGCAGGTTTTAAGGACTAAGGACTAAGGATTAAGTGCTAAGGACTAGGGACTAAGTACTAGAAAAAATTATTTTTACTTAACACTTAACACTTAACACTTAACACTTAACACTTAACACTTAACACTTAACACTTAACACTTAACACTTAACACTTAACACTTAACACTTAACACTTCATTAAATATATTCATTGCATTTTGCCAGAACCGATCTTCAATCTTTCTAGCTCTTTATTTTCTTTGCGTTTTTTTGCTTTTTAATTGGAGGATGGTCTTTGTCAACGGCATTGATTGATGCTTTGGGATTCATTAAAATGATACGCCCATCTTCACTGACATCACTATAAGAAATGATATAATTCTTCACGTCTTCAACACTTAAATCAGGGTTTATGGCCCATATTTTTCCAGCTAAATTTGCCACATTGGGCGATGACATTGATGTGCCCGACATTTTTAATCTTTCACCTCCCGGTACATAGCTCTCTACGTCAAAACCATTTGCATGGACATCTACATTTTCTCCAAAACTAGAAAAACTTGTTTCTTCACCGGTTTGATCTACAGCTCCAACAGTAAGGATATTAGGCAGGTCAAAGGAAGAGGGAATCGCCTCATAAAACTCACTATCTTCATCAGAATTTCCCGAAGAAGTAATAAATAAAATAGCATCAGCATCCGCAATAGCATCATAAAATGCTACTTTCCCAATATCAAAAATTTCGCGGGCCATTTCTTTTCGTTCCTCACTATCTTTTCCGACACCATTTTTCTCTAATGCCGTTTCAATTCCTTGTGGAGAACCACCAAAACTCATATTGACTACACGTACTCCTGTAGATTTAAAATAATTGACTGTTTCAATGACTTCCTTAGCGTTTTTTTTAGCTTTTTCTATTGTGGGTAATTCAGGCATTAATTTATATCCAAAAGTGATTCTGGCTACTTGTAAAACTGCTGCGGGATTATCATGAACGGCAATTCCGGCAACGTGGGTTCCGTGTGCATAGTTTCCAAAGAAATTGAGATTTTCAATAAAAGGTTTGACTTCATCAGGCTTTAATTCTGACATTACTTTTTTAAAACGATCAGCCTCTTCACTATCAATATTCGTTTGTAAATCTTTTAACCCTTTGTACAGTTGCAAAGTTTGTGGCACGTCAACTTTTTGCTCGTCAGACAGATCTATCAAATTACCAGCTATTTTATTTGAATGCAAATCATAGGCAATCCCATTAATATCATCAATAAACCCATTGCCATCATTATCCACATTGTCAACTTTTTCCTGACTATTTACATACATGTTATCAGGGTATAAAGCATTGTCAACCCCACTGTCCCATATTGCAATTGTTACCGGACTCAAATTGGAACGATTTGATAAATCTACATTTCGCTCTTTCCAAATATCCTTTTTCTCAACATGATTGGCATCTAAATATGCTTTGTACACATGAACGACATTGTTTTTATAAGGCAAAATATATCTCGTGAGAAACTTGTAATTGATCAGGGCATTAGCAAAATCACCACTCAATTCGCCGCCTTTCGAAGCGGGGTCAATATTTTCTACAATTAACCCTTCGATTAGATTTTCAGAAAAGATCTCCATTGATGTTTTGCTGGATTTTATGTTATCTCCTACTACCGCATAGTCAAGTGGATCAACTAACTTCTGTAATTCAACCTGATAGGCAGTACTAAACTCGTCAGTCGCTGTCGCCTTATTGTTGGCAAGCGTATTTAAATAGGTGAAGGAGAGTAAGCCTGAAGTTTCTTTTTGGGCTGGTTTTTCCTGTAAAGATTTGATCATTTTAGTCTTTGCCATTCCTTCGTCAAATCTTTGCTCAAAAAAGTCTATAGATTGAAGTGTTGACAGTATGCTTTTCTTTAAAGTAGCATCTTCTATAACATATTTCTCTTTAAGAGAAAGGTAGTTTTTTTCTACTTCCAGGTACAGCTTTCGAAATTGATCGTCATCATTATAAACAACAGAAGCCAGGCTATCTATTTGATAGGTGAATCGTGGAACATCATCAATAGATTTGATGGTGTCGCGTTGTGAATAAACCGAAAGAACAGTGCAAAAAAATGCAATAATAAGACATGAGAATTTTTTCATAGGGAAGGGGGGTTAGTTGGGTTAAATAGGGCTTAGTTGAGTTAAATAATTTTTTATGTTTAAAGATATGAATAATTCCCATTACAATTATAGGGAATTATCGATATATGCCTTATAGTAGCATTTCTGATATCATATCAGATTATAAGCAAAATGTTGTGGTCCAGGTCAGACTACTCAGATTAAAACTAAACATGTTTTATAAATTAAAATAAATTTACCCTTACAAGGGTATCCTAATTTTTGGTGAATATATTTATATTGCTGTTTAATTTAAAAATGCTATGAAAACAATATTACTATTAGTTTTTCTTTTAATAGGAGTTAACAGTCAAGGTCAAAATATATTAATTAGTAAGAGTATTGGTGATCGATATGGACCAAATGAACCATCGATAATGATGAATCCCAGCAATCCTGATATTTTAGTTGCTGGAAGTATTCTTAACAATTATCATTACAGCGCTGACGGTGGCAGGACCTGGAGGATTGGGGAATTAACTTCGTCTTTTGGAGTTTGGGGAGATCCAGTTATAGACGTTGACAGCAAAGGAAATTTTTATTATTTTCATCTTTCTAATTTACCTGAAGGCAATGGTTGGATAGATAGAATTGTTTGTCAAAAATCGACAGATAATGGTATATCATGGTCAAATGGATCATTTACAGGGCTAAATGGATCAAAGAACCAGGACAAGCAGTGGAGCGTAATTGACAGGTCAAATGATAATATTTATGTGACATGGACTCAGTTTGATGACTATGGTAGTGAAGATCCTACTTGTGCCAGCGTCATCTTATTCTCAAAATCTTTAGATGGAGGAGAATCATGGTCAAGTCCAATGCAAATCAATAAATTTGTTGGGGATTGTATGGATGGCGATGATGCTGTGGGAGGAGCAGTTCCTGCTGTTGGCCTCAATGGTGAAATCTACGTAACTTGGGCTGGTCCAAAGGGTTTAGTGTTCAATCGTTCTTTGGATAAAGGCGAATCATGGCTTCAAGAAGAAATATTAATTGACACAATGCCAGGGGGCTGGGATCAAAATATTTCTGGAATTTCCAGAGCCAATGGATTTCCTATAACTAAATGTGACCTTAGTGGTGGTCCGAATCATGGTACCATTTATGTGAATTGGTCAGACCAAAGAAATGGAGAGCATAATACAGATATTTGGTTCTCAAAATCAACAGACGGTGGTAATACCTGGTCTTCCAGGTCGAAAGTCAATAAAGATAATTCCAACAGGCAACAATTTTTCACATGGATGGATATCGATCAAACGAATGGGAACCTCCATTTTGTTTTTTACGATCGTAGAAATTACAGTGGTGATCAGACTGATGTTTATTTGGCTTTTTCCAATAATGGAGGAAGATCCTTTAAAAATAAAAGAATTAGTGAAAGCCCATTCCTTCCGAATAAAGATATTTTTTTCGGGGATTACACAAATATAACAGTGCATAATAATATAATAAGACCAATATGGACGAGACTTCATGATGGAGAATTAAGTATTTGGACTGATGTAACTTCTTTCAACGGGACTCCATCAACTTATAAAAATTCTAATTCGAAGAAAATTGAAACTGTGAAACTCTATCCAAATCCAATGGTAGATAAAAAAAGTTATATTTCATTTAAACTACGAGAGTCATCCATTGTTAATCTCGAGGTATTTGACAGTCGGGGTAATATGGTTCAAAACATACTTGATCTTGTTGAAATGGGATCCGGTAAATATAGTATACCAATAGAATTAAGTGAATTGAATTTACGCGCTGGAAGATATTATTGCAAACTTTCTATTAATGGTGAATCGAAGACTTTGAAAACTATAATAATTGAATAATTAATTATCAATTTTATGTTTTAAATTACCTTATGTTCGAGTCCCATCCAGACCCCAATTTTACAACTAACAAGAATTGTTCAATTAGTATGAAAAGGAAACTTCAAGTTTTAGGTGTTTAAAAAAATGGTTAACTTGTTGTTCTTCAAACTAAACCAAACTAATATGAAAAATTTATTTTTATCTGCAATTCTTTTGCTGTCATTAAGCGCAGTATCACAAGAGATCAACATTAAGAAGTCGCTTTCGGATTTTGACAAATACATGGAGAGTGCTTTGACTGACTGGAACGCTCCTGGAGTAGGTGTTGCCGTTATTCATGGGGGTGAACTCGTCTATGTTAAGGGATATGGTTTTCGCGATTATGGTAAAAAACTTCCTGTCACAAAAAATACTTTGTTTCAAATTGCGTCTAACACCAAGCTATTTACAACAGTGGCGGCCGGCATGTTGGTAGAAGAGGGTGTGTTTACCTGGGATCAGCCTTTTAAAGAATCGGTACCTGAGATAGAGTTTTATAATGATCTATTGAATACCCAAGTAACCCTCAGAGACATGCTAAGCCATAAAACAGGCGTTTCTAGACATGATATGATTTGGTTCCAATCAGATTTTAATCGCAAGGAATTGTTCGACCGCATGAAGTTTCTTGAACCTTCAAAGCCAATTAGACAAGATTTTATATATAACAATTTGATGTACACCTCTGTTGGATATGCCATTGAGCTCAGAACAGGTAAAACGTGGGAAGCGTATATTCGAGAAAAGCTATTTAGCCCTTTAGAAATGAACAATACGGTTTTTTCAATTGAGGAGATGCAGAAGTCAGATGACCATGGTGTTCCTTACAGTGAAAAAAGAGACACGACGCTGCTTTATCAAATTCCTCTTAAGGAGGATGGAGCTGGAGTCGGCCCGGCAGGATCTATAATTACCAACCTTGAAGAACTGTCTCATTGGGTAATAGCAATCATGAATGATGGAAAATACAAAGACAAACAGGTTTTTTCAAAGACTATTATCGACGAAACAATGAAGCCAGGAATTGGTTTTAAAAATCAATCGCTCGAAGATAAAGGATATGATGAAGTATTGAACTCAGTTTATGGAATGGGAAGAGGGATAGAAATCTACAAAGGCCATGTTTTAACAAACCACGGTGGTGCTATGCCCGGATTTCATTCTCAGGTCATTATTATGCCTTATGACGATATAGGAATCATTACTTTTTCAATTGGAGACCATGCTGCGTCGTTAGGAAATACTATTGTTGGTTACAACCTAGTAGATAGACTATTGGGTTTAGAACAGACTGACTGGAACGGACGTTTGCTTAAAGATTATAAAGCGAGAAAAGTGCTTGGCAAGCAGGCAAGAGGTCAGGAAGGATTTGATCGTGTTGCCGATACCAAACCTACTCATGCAATAGAAGATTATGTTGGCACCTTCGCGAATGAGGCCTATGGAGAATTCAAGGTCGACTTCAAGCGAGATTCACTGTTCTTTAATTTTAGAAGAACCGAATTATCTCTTACACATTATCATTATAATAGATTTGATACTCCCAATGATGAGGATTTTGGAAAGTGGACCATTAACTTCAACATAAGTCCTCAAGGAGATATTGACAATGCTATAGTATCTATTGATGAGGGGCAGGTAGTTTTCGTTAAGAAACCCGATGGGACCTTATCGGAAGAAGCTACTTTGGAACAATATGTAGGACGGTATGACTATGGTGGGAGTATGTTCGATGTTAAATTGAAACAAGGTCAACTGGCAATTATTTGGTCGGTTGATGAGTATTTAATTCCATACAAGAAACATCTTTTCAAAATGAAGAACTATGATGATCAGCAAATAGAATTTAACGTTGAACAAGGAAAGGTTACAGGGCTAAAAATAAAAGCTCCAGCTGGAATATATGAATGTAAGAAAATGGAGTAATCTATTTTTACGGTTTCTTTTCAGAGAAGTTTTTAATTAAAATTTAAAAGGTGGGTTAGAGTCCCGTCCAGCCGCAACAACAAGTAATAAGTGTTAAGTATTAAGGACTAAGGACTAAGGACTAAGGATTAAGTGCTAAGGACTAAGTACTAGAAAAAATTATTTTTACTTAACACTTAACACTTAACACTTAACACTTAACACTTAACACTTAACACTTAGCACTTCATAAGCAAACACTGAGGTTTTTTGTTTTAAATTTTCCAAATAGATCTGTGCAAGCCTTTTTTCTTTCCTCATTCCAAGTATTAATCTGCAGCGCAATCAATATCCCAATCACTATTAAGGCGATAGCTTAACTTCTCGAAAAACTGGTCAAATCCAGTCCAAAAGATGGAGTTTATCGACTAATTATTTTTAAAGTAGGTATTCATTGTATCATTGTTTTCTAATTTAAAATCCAGAACAATGAAAAAAATAATTACCCTTTGTTGGTCAATCGCCTTTTTCCAATTTGCCATTGGTCAAAATATGGTCAAGGAAGCAGATAGTTTAAAAGACCAGGGGCTTCTTATGCCCGCTTTGATCAAATATGCCACAACATTTGCACAAAACGGATCAGAAGAAGTGTCTTATAAGATCGCATCAACTGCTGCCCTTTTATGGACTTCACAAATGAGGGATACAGCGTTTTATTTTTTGAACTATGCTGTTCAAAAAGATTCAACATTAAAGGCACTTTATGAGCCACAATTTTTAAGTCTGGTTAATGATCCCAGATGGGAAAAAATTGAAGAGATGCAGATTAGAAAATATGAAACTAAAAATGCGCCTATAAAAAATGAACCCTTTGCAAGGGAACTCTTCAGAATGGTGATAAAAGATCAGGGCTTCATGTATGCGGGAAATATTGAAAGAAGAAAGTATATGCAGAACGGAGGATATTTCGGCACACCGGCAATCTTCCCCATTCTTGCTATGGAGGAAATAAATATGAAGGAAAATCAAAGAAGATTATTTGAATTGCTGGACAAATATGGATGGCCTACAGCATCTGAAGTTACTGAATATGCGGCTGCCGGAGCAGCACTTGTCATAAACCACAGTAGCTATGAGATAAGGTCTAAGTATTTTCCGATGCTGGAGGAGGCATTTAAAAAGGGTGAGGCCCAGCCCCTAAGATATGCCAAGATGAGTGATCGATTATTAGTAGAGGAGGGGAAGGAACAATTGTACGGTACCCAGATTAAATTTAATAACGGGGTACGCGAGCCAGAACTTATAAAGGATCCTCAATATGTTGACAAGCGCAGGGCTGAAATTGGTTTGGGTCAACTTGCTCCTTATTTAAAAGATAGATTTGATATTGATTGGCAGGTTGTTCAAAAAAAATAATGGGCATGACCTAATTTTTTTGCAAAAGCATAGTACTAGCTCATAAATATTTAAATTGTAGCTAATGAAAAACTTCAGTATAAGCTGAAGTTTTTTTGTTTTATAGACTTTCCTATTTGATTTAGTGTGTAGACTTCATAATTGATCCTATTTGATTTGCCTCTAATTAATTAGGGCTTGACAGTACTATTCTTTTGGTCTATATCCATGGATTATGCTTAAAAAGCCTTCTCTGTATTTACTGCTTATGGGTATCTCCTTTTCATCAATGATGATACAATGTTTTTTGATTGTTTCTATATGTTTTAATGCCACAATATAAGAACGATGTATTCTGACAAATTGCTCCTTAGGAATGATGTCTATTACTTCTGATAGTTTATAACGTGCGAGGATGGAGCGTTTAGTGGTATGAAATGTGACATAATTACCATCACTTTCTATCCATTTTATATTTTGAATGGATACTTGATGAAATTCTGATCCACTTTTAATAAAAATGGTTTGTTCAGGACTATCATTAACGGTTTTAGAAATCGTTGTGATTACTTCATTATTTTTATTTAAAACCTGTTTCACTTTAATGACAGCTTGAAGTAATCTGTCAAAGTTAATAGGTTTTAAAAGGTAATCGACTGCTTTGAGTTCATAACTTTCTAAGGCATACTCTGAATATGCAGTAGTAAATACAATCAGCGGAGGGTTTTGCAAAAACTTAGGAAAGCTAATTCCTGATAATTCAGGCATATTTATATCCAAAAAAATGAGATCAACTTTATGTTTTTGTAAATAATCAAGTGCTTCTAAAGGATCTCTAAAAGATGCCTTTAACTCCATAGATGGTATTTTCTTCAAATGAAATTCCAGAACTTCAATTGCAGCAGGTTCATCATCAATGATTAGATAGGTTACCATAAAATTTAATCAAGTTTTAAGTTTAATATAGATATAAAAAAGCCATTCTCTTCTTTTGTTTCTATAGTATGTTTATCAGGGTAAAGAATAGCGAGTCTCTTTTTTAAATTATCAAGTCCGAAACCAGAAGAAGCATCTTTAATGCCATTAGTCCTTTTATGTATTGTATTGGTTACTTTAAAATATAGTTTGCTTTCCAGATTCTCTATTGAAATATTTATTACAGATTTTGTATTAGGATTAACACCATATTTAATCGCATTTTCAACAAAAGGGATAAGTAACATCGGGCTTATTTTAACTGTTTTAGTATCGCCTTTGGTAACTAAATTTATAAATACATCATCATTTTCGGATATTCTTAATTGATATACTTCAATGAAGTTTTTTAAATGATGAATTTCTTTTTCTAAAGCTACCTTGTCATCATTTGTTTCATAAACCATATAACGCATTAACTCAGCCAATTTAGCTATTCCATCAGCCAATTCTGGAGCATTACTCGTCAAAGATTTTGCATATAAACTGTTTAAAACATTAAACAAAAAGTGAGGATTAATTTTAGACTTTAAAAAAGCCATTTCTGTAGATAATTTTTCTTCAAGTAATACTCTTTTTAGCTTTTCATTTTGTATCCAATATTTAATTAATGCATAAGATAACGCAACGAGTAAAATAATGAATCCAACAAATAAATTATAGGAAAAATAAACAGAAAAAGACTCACTCTCAGTCGAGAAAAAATTCACCAGATAATTATAGTCTATAAAACTCTCAAATAAAGTAATACTAGAAAGCCCTATTGCCAATAGACCTATTAAAGTCTTTGTTTTTTTTAAGCGTAAAAACTTTGGGACAAGGTAAAAGGCAGTTGTATAGAAAATAACTTGATTCATAAGCATTCCAAATAATAAGGCAAACCAATAGGGCCCGGTGTCTTTCCTAAAATCGCCTATGGTTGAGGTATACTTTAAAATCAAAAAGTACCCAATCCCCCATATCAGAATATGAATTATAGGCTCCCAATATTTTTTCATATGCATTGCTTTCTTTATCAAAATAAGGAAATTAAAATGATTTAAAGTGAACCAAGGTATAAATGGCACTATTCAAGTGACCAATTTGTGAAATCGTGTGAAGTTTAAGCTTCTTCACTTAAATTAAACAAACGACCACATTAAAACACTTAATTATCACATTCTTTTTGCGGTACTGATTTTACACTTTAATCTTGCTTAGAATTCATCGTTAAAATATAAACAAATGAAAAAAATAATAACAGTAATATGTGCTTTAATCATTGGATTGAACGGATATGGACAATCAGTTTCTAACAAAGAAATTAAGAAAAATATAGATGATTTATTTCAAAGCTATTCAAGTTATAACCGTTTTATTGGTAACGTATTAATTAGTCAAAACGATAGCATTATTTATCAAAGAAGCTTTGGTTATGCCAACCTTGAAGAAGGTAAAAAAAATACTAGTAATTCTATCTTTAGCATCGCATCGCTTACAAAATCATTAACTGCTGTAGCGATCATGAAATTAGTTGAAGATGGGAAATTGACATTAGAAACACCTATTTCAAACTATTTTCCAGATTTTATGCCTGATTATTCAAAAGGCATACAAATCCAACATTTGTTAAATAACAGTTCTGGTATGGAGGCCAATATTGGGAGAATAGACGACAATGGAAATGGACTTATGCCAGAAAAAACGCTAATATCTCTTGATGAACTTTTAGCGAAATTTAAAGATTCTAAATTAAAATTTGAACCTGGAACTTCTTATGATTACAATAATTTTGGATACCTTCTTTTAGCAAACATTATTGAAAAGGCAAGCGGACAGCCTTATGCCAACTATATGGAACAAGCTGTTTTTAAGCCAGCTAATATGAAAAACACGACTTCTGCTTCGTTTACAGATATAGACCAGAGAACCTTTCCGTATTTAGGTTTAGGAATGAATGAATTAAAAAAGCTAGACGCTCCTTTGCATACTTCCTGGTTAATGGGTGCGGCTGAAATAAATTCAACAACTGTTGATTTATATAATTTTTTACAGGCTTTAGATAAAGGAATAATATTAAAACCTGCAACAGTAAATAGGCTATATAGTCTTACTCAAGACATAGGAGTTAATGAAATGAAATCTGGCTTGGGTTGGGTAATAGGCCAAAAAGAAGGTGAAGAGTGGATTTATAATAATGGTTTACTTCCTGGTTATGCTTCTATGATGGGTTCAATGCCTTCAAAAAACATTAAAGTAATCATCCTGTCCAACGCAACTTCTATAAACCCTTTAGTTGATGAATTTCAAGGTGAAATATCTTTTGTGCAAGGAGAAATTACAGATAAAATCATTTCATTGTTGCTAGGTAAAAACGTTGATATTTTACCTTTAGCAAACAAGGAGAGTGAAGACCTTATGTACGTGAACAATACGTATCAGTTTGATAGTAATCATTCAATTAGGCTTAAGAAAGAAGGGAATGATTATGTGTTAGAAGCTGTAGGTAAAGAGCCTTGGTCTCTTTTTTCTTATACATTCTCAAGAGATGCAAAAGAAAATAATCCTGCTAGCGAAACGGCTGTGTTTTTTGCCAATGCTATGAGTAAACAAAATTTTGAAGGCCTTTCCTTTTACGGGAATAATGATATGAAAGCTTTTCTTGGCTCAGATGAAGGTATAGCTCAGTTGAAAGGAATGTGGAGCAATTTCTTGCAACAGGCTGGTGAATTTCATTCCTTCAATATTTATAAAATTGAAGGTGAAGAAGTTAAAAACGTTAGTATAAGATTTCATTTTGATACTTTTGATATTGGGATTGTTTTAAGTATTGACAGTTCACATAAAATACAAGGTATGTTTATGGATGATGCATTAAAAACGAGCCATATTTCAAAAGTAACTTTAGTTCAAATTGGAGAAAATAAATTTTTCATCAATGGGCATCAAAATGGAGGAATGCAAGATTTAAAAGTGAATATATCTGAGACAGAACTAGTTTTGATAGATGGATCCAAAAGTTTTAATGGAATTCAAAGTGGAGAATAAAACATGTTGAATAAGAAACTAATGGAACAACGGGTATAAGCAATAGCTTGAATTCATAACACAAGGAATATTAAATTGCTAAAATTAATTCTCATTATAAGGTTGATTATAAAATCAAAATTATTGATCGAAATAAAGTTTTTTTCCTGGACGAATTTTACTTGGACAAAACAAATACAGTTTATGTTAATTATTTTTTTTAATTTAAGTCCTAACATAATCCATTATCAATAACAACTAACCCAAAACAATTATGAGATTCCATTTCGTTAAACGCTACATTTTTCTTTTATTTTTTTTAACCATCATAGTAGAGGTCCATTCACAGGAATCTGCATCAGAGCAAAAAGCCATATTGGTAACCGGAGCGAGTAGTGGAATTGGCCTAAAAATTACAGAGACCCTATCATCTAAGGGATACTTTGTTTATGCAGGTGCTCGAAAGCAAAGTGATATTGATAGACTTAACAGTATGAAGAACGTCAAATCAATCAAGCTTGATGTAAATAATTGGGATGAAATAAATGCGGCCGTAGAAACAGTGAAGAATGAGGGTCGTGGACTTTATGGACTGGTAAATAACGCTGGTGTTGCTATTTTAGCCCCACTGATTGAAGTTGAGGAAGATGACTTAGACTATATTTTTAATGTGAATATATATGGCCCTTATCGAGTGACTAAGGCATTCGCGCCATTAATCATAGAATCCAAAGGCCGTATTGCTACAATAAGTTCTATATCTGGTATTTTATCAGGTAGCTTTTTTGGACCATACAGCATGAGCAAACACGCTATTGAAGCTTTTACAGATGCATTGGCTGATGAAATGAAAAAGTTCGACGTTCAGGTGAGCGCCATCGAACCGGGTAATTACAATTCTAAAATAGGGGAAACACTAGTTAAAAGAATGGAATCCAGAAAGCCTGATATGGAAAATTCATTGTACAAGGAAGAGTGGAAAAATATGATGTCTAACTTTAATGGTGACAGAAGTCACTATAAAAATCCTGATGAAGTAGCAGCCGCTGTTGAAAAAGCGCTCTTTTCTGAAAACCCAAAACGCAGGTATATGGTTGTGCCCAGAGAAGCCGAAGGAAGATGGACAATTACACAAATAATGCGTGAAATGGTGCAGCTTAATGAAAATCAGGCCTACAAGTACGATAGAGAAACATTACTTCAAATACTTGACGAAGTATTGGCTGAGACCAAATAGGGTAACGTCAAATTAATAGCGCACAGATCGAAGCATTTGAAGCATTTCTTGCTATGAGGGATGAATTGGTCAAAGACATCACAGACGAAGAATAAAAGTCTATTTCAATAACATTGAAAAGGCATTTTAAAAGTATTAATATTGTATATAAGAATTATTCACTAACATGATTATTACAAAAAAGATTAGGATAAAACGGGTTATAATTGGCACCTGGAAAAGTGCCTTGCTGGTTGTGTTGGTTTGTGCCGCTTCGTATTTTTTTAGCAAATGGATTTTTCAAGAAGTAAATGACCTTCCGGCTGTTATTCCATCTATATTAGGTACCGCCTTAGCTTTTTTCATTGGTTTTAATAATAACCAGGCATATGACAGGTGGTGGGAAGCGCGGAAAATTTGGGGAGCACTAGTAAATGATTCAAGATCATGGGCCAGACAAATTAACGCTTACTTGACTGTTCCCGATGGGCAGACCAAAGAAAATTTAATTGAGAAAAAGAAAACGGCCATTTTTAGGCATATCGCTTTCCTATATGCATTAAAAGGTAATCTTAGAAACGAAAATATTGATGATTTTGGCAAATATATTTCACAAGAAGAGCTTGAAAAGGTAAAGCGTCAATCGAATATTCACAATGCAATTTTAAACATACAATCATCAGAATTGGAGGTCCTGTATAGAGATAACTGGATTGATGGTTTTAAGTTTATTGAACTCAATAAAATGCTCATCAGATTTAGTGATGAAATGGGAAAATCAGAACGAATAAAGAACACGGTTTTTCCACCAACATATAATTTTTATACTCGAGTATTTATTTGGGTCATGATGATAAGCACAACTTTTGTAGTTGCAGATGTGGTAGGTGCATGGTCCATTTTTTATGGAGCTCTGATAGGTTATATTTTTATTGTTATACATCATATTGGTCAGGTGCTTCTCAATCCTTTTGAAAATGTTCCATCTGGTATTTCATTAGATCAGATTACAAGAACCATTGAAATTAACCTGCTTGAAACTGTAGGTGAATCAGAAGTTCCTGAGCCGATAAAAATTGTGGATAACGAATACATTATGTAAACTCATTGTTTTTCGAATCCCGTCCAGATCGCAATAATAAGTATTAAGGACTAAGGACTAAGGACTAAGTTCTAAGGAAAAAGTAATTTCACTTAACACTTAACACTTAACACTTAACACTTAACACTTAACACATGCCTTCGGCATGCAGGCTTAACACTTCATAAGCAAACATTGAGGTTTTTTTTATAGACCGTATACTTGGTTAGAATCCTTGTGGGTCAATAAGAAGTATAGAAGAGCGCTCCAAGATGCTGGAGGGCCGCTTTAGGTTAATTTAATTACCTTAGTAGATAATAACAGTATCTGATAAATTTTTTAAAAATTCCCAATAATTTAATGGAGAGAAATAAATTTGGTAAATACCTTTTTATGAAGAAAGTAATACTTGTTACTTTTTTTCTCTTCTTAGGCCTTTTAACGAAAGCCCAAACCAATCTAGATTCTCTATATACCCTTTGGCAAGACCAGAACCAAACAGATTCCATTAGAACCTATGCATTCAAGAACTATATATGGGATGGTTTTCTGTTCAATAAACCTGATACCGCATTTACTTTGGCCGAAGAATTGGTAACCTTTGCAAAAACAAAACAATACCCAATTGCCGAGGCGGAGGCCTACAATATTCAGGGGGTGAGTTTCTGGTTTAAAGCCAATTACCCGCAAGCCGTGAACTATTATGAGCGTAGTTTAAAAATTCGAGAAGAAATTGGAGATAAAAAAGGGATTGCGGCATCGTTATACAATATTGGGAATATATATTTAAGGCAGAGCAATTTCCCACAGGCTCTGGAGTATAACCAACGCAGTTTAATAATTGAAGAAGAAATAGGTAATAAAGCAGGAATTGCGCATTCACTAGGGAATATTGGATATATTTATTCTTTACAAGGCAACTACACAAAAGCCTTAGACTATTTGCTTCGTTCTTTAAAAACTAGAGAAGAAATTGGAGATAAAATAGAAATTACTAATTCGCTAGGAAACATTGGATTTAATTATAAAGAGCAGGGTAATTACCCAAAAGCTTTGGACTATTATCAGCGTGGCTTAAAAATCCAGGAAGAAATCGGCTATAAAAAAGGAAATGCGAATTCATTGAATAATATCGGGGAGATTTTTTATGAGCAAGGCAACTACCTAAAAGCCTTGGACTATTTCTTACGTGGCTTAAAAATCCAAGAAGAAATCGGCGATAAAAATGGTATTACAGTTTCGCGCATAAATATTGGCCATAATTACAATGCTCAGTATAAGTATAATCAGGCCATAGTCGAATGTAATAAAGGACTCACATTAAGTAAAAAGATTGAATCTATAGACCTACAAGAACTTTCGTGTACTTGTTTGTATGAAGCCCACAAAGGGTTAGGCGACGCTACTAAAGCCTTAGAGTATCATGAGCAGTTGGCTGTTTTGAATGACAGTCTTATTAGTAGGGAGAATGCCAAAAAATTTACGCAGTTAGATATGCAATATGAGTTTGATAAGGAAGAAGCCAAAGAGGATATGGAGCAGGAGAAGAAAGATGTTATTGCTGCTCAAGAACTTAAACGCAAAAACTTAGAGCGAAATGGTTTTATGGCTGGTTTTGCTGTGGTATTACTGTTTGCGGGAGTATTCTTTCGCCAACGTAATAGTATCAAAAAAGAGAAAGAACGAAGTGAAGAGCTATTGCAGAATATCTTACCTAAAGAAGTGGCTGAAGAACTTAAGAGCAAAGGCCATTCAGACGCACAACTTATTGACAATGTAACTGTACTATTTACAGATTTTAAAAACTTCACGGCATTGAGCGAACTTCTGTCACCAAAAGAGTTGGTAGAAGATTTACATGCGTGCTTTTCTGAATTCGATCGTATTTGCGAAAAGTATGGAATTGAGAAGATAAAGACCATAGGAGATTCCTACATGGCTGCAGGAGGTCTGCCTTCTCCAAATTCTACTCATGCAAAAGATGTGGTAAAAGCTACCTTAGAAATGATCGATATGGTTGAGAAAGTCAAAGCAGAAAAAACAAAAGTAAACCAACATTTCTTTGAGATACGGATTGGCGTGCACACTGGCCCAGTGGTCGCGGGTATTGTAGGCATCAAGAAGTTCCAATACGACATCTGGGGTGATACCGTCAATACGGCTAGTCGGATGGAGAGCTCAGGTGTTGCCGGAAAGGTGAACATAAGTGAGGCAACTTATGTATTGCTAAAAGACGATCCTCATTTTACTTATAAAAACAGAGGGAAAATTGAAGCTAAAGGAAAGGGGCAAATGGAAATGTATTTCGTTGAGAGAAAGTTGAAAAAAGGATAAATAACGGCACAACACATTGTTTACCTTGTCTACGCGCTTTGTTTTTTCGAGTTCTGTCCAAACCGCAACTTTTTATAGTAAAAAAGGTGTTTTGTGAATAGTAGGAGTTCATCCGCCTTGGGCCGAGCAAGCTCTTATAGTTGGATAATTAAAATCGCAAGTGCACTTAGTTTTTGGGAAAGTCAATTGTCATTTTTGACTTAAATACCGCTCATCCAATATCTTTTTATAGGTACGTCCGATAGGCACAATAGCATTGGTAAGCAAGTAAATCTGGTTCTTAGCTATTTTCTCAACCATCTTTAAATTCACAATATAAGATTTATGAACCCTGATAAATTCATACTCACTTAAGGCATCTTCCCAATACTTCAACGACTCTGAGGAAATGAATTTCTTCTCGGCATAATAAACGTCGGTATAATCGGCATCCGAATTGATATGAGAAATTTGGTCAATATCAATTTTGATATACTCGTGTCCTGATTTTAAAAACAAAGATTTCGAATTGGTTGCATTTGATTCATTAGCTTTCTCAACGCCTTGATCGCTTAATGATAGTTTTGAAACAGCCTTGACAAACCGCTGAAATGAAAAGGGTTTCAGCAAGTAATCCACAACGTCTAAGTCATAACTTTCTAGAGCATAATCCGGAAAGGCCGTGGTAAGGATAACCTTTGGTGGATTAGAAATGGCCTTTAAAAAGTCTATACCTGATAATTTAGGCAGGTGAATGTCTAAAAATATGACATCAACCGAATTCGATTTCAAAAAAGACATCGCTTCTATGGGATCAGAAAAAGTATTGATCAAATTCAGAGAACCTACATCTTCAATATATCTTTTTAGAATACGTTGAGCGGGCGCCTGATCTTCTATGATGATGCAATTTATCAATTTGCCAATTGGTTTAACTGAATTTCCAAATTTACCTTAAACAGTTCCTTTTCACTGCTTATTAGAAGTGAATGTTGTTTCGGATATAGTAAGTTAAGCCTTTTTTTAACATTTTTTAATCCAATTCCTTTTGACATGTTTTCAGTATTGGATTGTTCCTGATAAGAATTATTACATTCAAAAGTGAGTAAGCCCTTGTTATTTACGGCTAAACGAATGTCTATTTCTATGGAATTTAATTGACTTGATGTGCTGTGCTTGAAGGCATTTTCAATAAATACCATCAATAGCAAAGGTGCTATTTGAAATCCTACACCCTTGTTGTCTGAGCTAAAAGCTACCTTGCCTCTTCCTTCCAAATGCATTTCATTCAGACGAATAAAGTTTTCAAGTTGTTCAATCTCTTTATTGATGCTCACGTATCTGGCCTTACATTCGTAAAGGGTATATCGGAGAAAATCTGACAAGGCCAATATTATCTCAGGGGTTTTACTTGAATTTTCAATGGCGTGGGCATATAAATTATTCAAATTATTGAACAAAAAGTGTGGGTTTATCTGAGACTTAAGAAGTTGAAGTTCACCTTCCTGAGCCTTTAATTTGATTTCGTCGAGTTCCTTTTGTTTGATCACAGCATCCCAGGCGAATTTAAATCCAGATAGAATAATGATAGGAGGAAGCACATCCAGTAAATTAAAAAAGATGTTTTGAATACGCTTACCCCGGGTATCCGGATAGTAAATCTTTTCCAGGACACCTTCCTCAATAACGATCATAATTGAAATGAGTACAAAAAACCAGAAAAAGAAACCGATGTAATTTTTCTTATACAAAAAACGATCGAGCAAGATATAATTCACTACCATGGCGGCGCTGACATAAGTGAGAAAAAAAACGATCTCATGTCCTTCTATCAATGGGTCATTATAGTCAAATGAATAAAACAAGAAAACAATGACAATGAGAATCAATTGAAATAACAGTTCTTTTGACCATTTGTATTGTATTTTCATCATTTTGAAAGCATTATATGACAAATATAAATACAATTTACCCACTGTTTTGGTATTAAATCCGCGAACGACGTATTTTAACCGGTTAGTGTTTTATTCAAGGTAAATCCTTTTATAGTCATTGACAAGATGATTTCTGTCGTTCACGGAATAGTTTTTATTAAACGATAAAAATTGAATTTATTTGCAGTTCTAATACCTAAAAAGAGAAAATGAATTCCATAAAATACTTGATTCTGTTTGTTCTTGCAGCTGTGGCCTTTCCGCTATCCGCTCAAACCACATCGATCACTGTGACGGGTAAAATTGTGGAAACAATCAGTAAAGAACCGGTTCCGTTTGCTACGGTACTGATTCAGGATCCTCAAACCAATCAAAACATAACCGGAACTACAACTGACGAAGACGGGAGCTTTACCATGCAAGTAGCCAAGTCAAAATTCAGCGTAGAGGTTAGTTTTATAGGATTTGAAACCCTTACAATTAATGAATTCTCCATGTCAGGTGATATAGCTGATTTAGGAGTTGTTTCTCTGGAGAAGATCAATACCGTTCTTGATGAGGTTGAGCTAAGAGCAGAAAAATCTTCAACTGAATTCAAACTTGATCGAAGAGTATTTAATGTAGGGAAAGACCTAAGTTCAACAGGTATGGGCGCTTTGGAACTGCTAAATAACGTGCCTTCAGTGAGCGTGAGTATTGAAGGAGACATCAGTTTAAGAGGAAGTTCAGGAGTTCAAATACTTATTGACGGAAAGCCTTCGATCCTTGCCGATGACCCGGCTAATTCATTGAGTTCAATCACGGCTGAGATGATCGAAAGGATAGAGGTGATTACGAATCCATCCGCAAAATATGATGCTGAAGGAACTTCGGGAATATTAAATATCGTTTTGAAAAAAGATGATAAAACGGGTATGAATGGATCGATAACCTTGAATACCGGGATTCCGGATAACCACAGTGTCGGATTCAGTTTGAATCGTCGAACGGAAAAATTTAACCTGTTCACCCAGCTAGGAGTTGGGTACAGGTCTTTGCCAAGGGATAGTGAGAACAGCAATCAAGATTTGGTCAATAATACAACGGTCGACAGTAAGGGTACATCGTATCGAAATGAAAACTTTTACAATATAATTTTGGGAAGTGATTACTATGTCAATGAGCTCAATGTGATCACCCTGTCAGGAAATTATGCTTATGAAATAGAAGACCAGCCTTCTGAAACAGATTTTAACTATTTTGATAGTTCAGGAGATTTGGTATCGTCTTGGAATCGAAAAGAGACAACCGAAGCTACAAATCCAAAATGGCAATTTGATTTACAGTATAAAAAGGAATTTGAAGATTCTGATGATCATGTGCTGCTGTTCAGTACCCAAGGCCGATTTTTTGGTAAAGACCAGGCCTCTGAGTTTGAAGTTACCCCCATAGAGGGAGACCTTGAATTCAATGACCAGCAAACTGAAACCGAATTTCAACAGGCTGAGTACATCTTTAAATTGGATTACACCAAACCCTTTACAGACCGAATATCCATGGAACTCGGTTCTCAGTACTTTATCAGTGATGTAGGGAATGATTATACGGTTAGGGAGCTAATCGACGGAGAATGGATTACCGACCCTAATCTCACCAATAATTTTGAGTTTGATCAAAAGGTATTTGGTATATATGGCACTTTCTCTCATGAAGGCGATGTCTGGGGTTTTAAAGCTGGGCTTAGATTGGAAAATACCACGCTTAAGACGTTTTTAGAAGATACTGATGAAAAGAACAGTCAGTATTATACAGATTTGTTTCCAAGTGCTCATATCTCTTATAAACTATCAGATGTAACTTCATTTCAATTGGGATATTCATCACGAATTTATAGACCACGACTTTGGGATCTGAATCCGTTTTTCAATATTAGAAATGATTTCGTTATTCGAAAAGGAAACCCTTACTTAGAACCTGAGTATACAGATTCTTTTGAACTCACCAGTATTTTGGTCTTTGAAAAGTTCTCTCTAAATGCAGGGGTTTACTATATCTATACCACTGATGTAATAGAACGAGTGACCACTTTCGAAGATAATGTCAGCATCACTACTCCTGAAAATGTAGGGACAAACCAACGAATCGGATTTGAAGCGAATTTCAAATACAGTCCGATCAATTGGTTCACGCTTAACGGAGACTTTAATTATGGCTATTTCAAACGGGTTGGCGATTTTGAAGACCAGTCGTTTGACTTTACTGGCGATCAATCAACTTCAAGATTAACAGGTAAGTTCAAATTACCGGCTCAGTTCGAACTTGAGATCATCGGGAATCATCAATCTTCCTTTCAAAATATTCAAGGTGAAGTATCTAGTGTGACCTTTGCAGATCTGGGCTTAAGGAAAAAAATATCCAAAGGAAAATTAGTTCTTAATTTGAGTGTGAGAGATGTTTTTGCTTCTCGAAATAGAGAAATAATGACCTATGGCGATGATTTTTACGTCTACAGTAATAGCACCAGAGGTCGTTTTGTAACCCTTGGATTGAGTTATGGATTTGGGAAAGGAGAAGCCATGACCTACTCCGGAAGAAGGCGATAAGGCAACAGAAAAAGGGGTGTCAGGCTATAGCAGGTTATAATTTATGCTCGTACGCTGATGACGAGACAAGCTCCATAAATATATCAAATGAAAAACTTCAGTACGTTGAGGTTTTTTCTTTTTAGGGCTTGCTTCTAATTATTCTATTCATTATTTCTTATGAACCCTATATAGTGTAACGAATTCGGGCCATATTCTCTTTTTAAAAATATTCCAAAATTCACAGATTTAAATGAGTGTTATTTATTTTGTTCAACTATTTATCATTTTTGTTGGACAAAATGTGTACTTTAGTAAAAAATTAAAATACTAAAAATGGAATATGTAGTAAAATTAGCCCAATTAACTGTGGCAATATCTGTAGCTTATGTTTGGATTTTCAGGTTTGATAATGTCATTAAAGAATTCAAACAATTCGGATTAAGTGATCTAACCCGAAATATGGTAGGAGCAACAAAAATAGCTTTGGCTACATTGCTTGTTGCAGGTATTTGGTATTCATCATTGGTTTTTATTCCATCTGTTCTTATGGGCTTATTAATGATAGGGGCTCAATATTTTCATTTCAAAATAAGTAATCCGTTTATCAAACATTTACCCTCGCTAATTCTTTTGATTTTAAGTGCTCTTATAGCATTTTTATCAATGTAATAATCATACATGGACATACTAAAAATATGCATTCTAATATCAAGTTTATCTTTTTTTGGTTATGCTGTATCCTACTTCACCTCACCACATATGAAAAATGAATTTAAGCGGTTTGGATTAGAAAAAATCGGTCTTTTAACAATAGTCTTAGAATTTATGGGAGCTGCAGGTTTAATTGTAGGACTTATTTATAATCCAATTTTAGTGATTTCATCTTTGGGGCTTGCTTTACTAATGTTAATAGGTTTAATTGTGAGGATAAGATTAAAAGACAACATTCGGATTTCTTTACCAGCTTTCTTTTATATGGGTATAAATACCTATATTTTTTTTGATTCAATAAATTGAGCTTTCAATGACTAAATAAATAGGTCAATGGGTTAAGCGTATCTAGAATTTCCAAACTACATATTTCATATGCTTTTTTTATATTTGTAATGAACCAAACACGTAGCTTAAATGAAAAAATTATTAAGGACAATACTTTTAGTTAGTTTTTTATTGTCTGTATCTCATGGGATTACAGCACAAGAGGATGAAAAAACAATTATTCTTATTACAAATGTCAAGGTTTGGGATGGTCTTTCAGATAAAACCATCAGTTCAGATGTCTTAATTGAAAACAACAAATTCAAAGAGATTAAATCTAATATAAAGGCCCCTAGTGGCGCTACAGTGATAGATGGTCAGGGCGGTACTTTGATTCCCGGTCTAATTGATATGCACATGCATTTAATGCTTTGGGGTGGCACCACAGAAGGCACCTACAATTATGACGCTTATGCACAAGGGGCAAGGGCGAAAGTGATGATGGATCGCTTGATTAATATGGGTTATACAACAGTAAGGGATATAGGTGGCAACTCACTTAGTATCGCTAAATTAATTCAAGAAGGTAAATTAGACGGGCCGAGAATATATTCAAGTGGCCCTGTAATTTCTCAAACAGGTGGTCATGGAGACTGGGGCCCTGCGAATGAGGGTCCGGGAGAAGGAAATTATCAAACAATGACCCAAAACACACATGTTGTGGATGGGGTACCAGAGGTACTTAAGGCTACGAGATGGAATTTTAGAAATGGTGCAAATTTTATTAAGGTAATGGCCGGAGGAGGTGTTGCCTCAACTTTTGACCCACTTAATATGACCCAGATGAATCTGGATGAACTTAAAGCCATTGTAGAAGTGGCCAACGCCTACGAGAGTTATGTAGCCGTTCATTCGTATCATGACAGGTCTTATAACATGGCATTGGATGCGGGAGTCAAGTCTTTTGAACACGGTTTTTTAATTACTGAACCCACTGTTAAAAGAATGTCTGAAACTGAAGGCGTATTTTGGTCCTGGCAACCATTTGGAAGCTATACCCTGTTTGCAGGAGGTTTTCCAGAATGGTTTACAGCCGATATGAGAGAAAAGGGTGCTGCCGTAAACAAGGGTGCAGTGATTGTTCCGCCCTTAATGAGAAAATACGGCGTAACCGTAGTTCTGGGTTCTGATATGTTTGGTGATGAAGTTAAATTTGCAAGAACCAATATTGTAAGTGCCAAAGAGGTGCCCAACACGGGTTATACAGATTTAGAAATCATGAAAATGGCAACCAGTAATTGCGGTAAGATTTTGACCATGAGTGGGCCGGGAAGAGATCCCTATAAAGAAGCAAAGTTAGGCGTAGTAGAAGTTGGAGCATGGGCAGATTTGAACATATGGAATGCCGATCCTACCAAAGACGTAAAGGTTCTTGCCTCTGATGATAACCTGCTTTTAGTGATGAAGGATGGTAAAGTGTATAAAAGCAATTTGAAATAGAGATTTATAGTTTAAGTTGCTCATAAATTTGAATTTTTTAAGATTAGAACTACTAATTAAATACATTCAAATATTTCCAATTAGTCGCATTTGAAAATTATGCCAAGTTTTAAAACCTACAAGATTTTATATTTGTTTGTGGTCCTTTCTGCATGTAACTTATACAGTCAGGAGGCCGATTCGACAAAGCAAAAGAGCACCCTTGGATTCGGTGGACCAGACCAGGTTGAAAGAAGATTGGAAAAAGATGAAGAACCCAAAAATTCTTTTTTTGACTTTGAATTCATGCAACCCTACTTCGATTTTAAAAGTGATTTAAAAAAGAATACTGGGTTCGATTTTGGGCTAGACTACTCAGCAGTTTATTTTGGCGCTAGTGAAAGTCTTGGTGAAAAAAATGCCAGTAGTGGTATGGTGAGACTTTATGGTTCCTGGGAATTGGTAAATCGAGGGAAAGGGAATAATGGCGCATTGATTTACAAAATTGAACATCGACATAAATATACCGAGGTTGTACCCAAGTTCTTTGGTTTTGAAATGGGCTATGTTGGTATGGAAGTTCCTGCCTTTAATGATGATGGGTTTAGAATGACCAATTTTTACTGGAGACAACGCTTTAAAGACGGTAAGATCTCTGTGGTAGCAGGTTTATTAGACGCTACCGACTATGTTGATGTATATGCCTTAGCCAGCCCATGGACAGGATTTATGAATTTTCAGTTTAGTACGGGTTCACAGGCAGTCTATATACCAAATGATGCGGCCCTTGGCATTGGCATCGGTGCATATATAACTGACAATTTATTTGTGATAGCTAGTTTGAGTGATGCAGGTGCTGATCCTACAGATCCTTTTAAGTCTTTTGAAACATTTTTTAGTAATAATGATTATTTTAAAAGCATTGAAGTTGGCTATGTTACTTCAAGGGATAGATTCTATATGGATAATGTCCATGTTACCTTTTGGCATTCTGATGGAAGTGATGTGACAGCATCATTGCCAGGCTGGGGTATTGCATTCTCTGCGACGCATTATTTCGAGAACAGCTTAAACCCCTTTATCAGAGGGGGCTTTGCAGAAGATGGTGGCACACTTTTGCAAAAGTCAATTACCGCTGGATTGGGCTACCAACCCAAAGCAGGAGGCCATCTTTTAGGTTTTGCCATTGGCTGGGGTGAACCTAATGAAACAACTTTCTCAGAAGGCCTAGACAATCAGTTCACGGCAGAAATATTTTATAGACTTCAGGTTTCCAAACATTTTGTAATTACGCCAGATATTCAATATTTAATCAATCCGGCATTAAACCCTGATGAATCTTCTATTTTTGTTTGGGGTGTCAGAGGAAGAATTAACTTGTAGGCCGCACTAGCAAACTCTTAGATTCTAGCTGATAAATAACTCCAGTGCCGCTCGAAGTTTATTTGTTTAAAACCTTATATTTCAGTTACTTTATACAATAATCCGCAAAACATATATCTATGATAAAGTCATCCAAATTATGCTTATTGCCTCTTTTTATAGGTCTTATAAGCTTCAGTAGTTCTGCTCAAATGTCTAGGATAAAATCTACGATTGATCAGATTGACGCAGAATCTCATCTGCGCTTTTTGACTGCTGATGAATTACGAGGGAGAAATACAGGGACTATCGAATTAAATATTGCCGGCAGATACCTTGCAGAACAATTTAGAAAATACGGGCTGGATCCACTGGGTGATAAGGAGGGAGATTATACGCAAAAGGTAGAGATAGTCGAATCAAATCCTCCAACTACAGCAACTGTCTCATTGCATGATAAGGTATTTAACATCAAATCTGATTTGGCTTATATCGATGGTGAAAATGGAATAATAGAAGGTCCAATTATGTTTATGAAAGATTTTTCAGAATTAGAATCTGTTAATTTGAAAGGTAAGATTGTGGTTACGGTTTTGGGAGAACCTCGGGCAGCTCTAATGAATGTTGATCTGGTTAAGCGTTTTCAAAAAATGGGAGCTATTGGATTAATAGAAATCTTCGGTCCTGACCAGAAATACCCTTGGCCTGTGATTGCGGGGTTTCTTAATGGCCAAAAAATGAACCTGGGTATAATAGGTTCTCTACAAGGTCTGCCACGTGTTTGGGTGAATGATACGACTGATGTTTTCATTCAAAAGTTGAAAAGAAATGAAACTCAATCAAAAGCCCGTATTGCGATAGATGGCTTATTAAAAAGGCCTGTCGACGCCTACAATATTGTAGGAAAAATTGAAGGCACTGATCCTGTTTTAAAAGAAGAACACGTTATAATGTGTGCACATTATGACCATATAGGTGTGCAATCGGGTAAAGGTCTTGATTCGATTTACAACGGGACTAGAGACAATGGGATAGGGACGACCGGACTGATAAATGCTGCAAAATATTTTGGTTTATACCCTGCTAAAAGATCAATTATCATAGTTGCCTTAACGGGTGAAGAAAAAGGTTTGCTAGGTAGCCAGTATTATACAGATAATCCAAAAGTTCCATTAGAAAAAAGTGTATTTGCTTTGAATATCGATAATTCAGGATACACCGATACCGAGAATATAACCTTACTAGATACTGCCAGGACCAATATCGATAAATTGGTATATCAAGCAGCCAAAGAAGCGGGGCTCGGTGTAATGGGAGATCGAATTCCAAGTCAAAATTATTATGAAAGATCAGATCAGGTGAGTTTCGCAAAGAAAGGGGTGCCAGCCATTAATTATAAGATGTCTATGGCTGCATTTGATGAAAGAATTTCTACTTATTATCACCAGGCGAATGATGAGTTTGATTCCATTGATCTTGAATATGTCTATAAATATTGGATTTCTTATATCAGATCTGCTGAGCTTATTTCTAATTGGGACCAAAAACCATATTGGATGCCTGGCGATAAATTTGAAGAAGCAGGAAATAAGTTATATAGTAAGAAGCACTAACTTAGTTGATGCTTCATTATAAGTCAATTGACTATAGGTAATGGTTTGATAAATAAAACGGGAGCCTCTCTGTTCATATAGTAAACCAGAAATGAGTGTCTTTGTGAGGTGAAGAGTGCTGAACCGGTCGTAACTTATACGTATAAATAATTCATTTCAATTTGTGATGCAGCTTCTTGATAAAAATCAGCGCCACGACTGATGAAGATCATTTCCTTTGTTTTCCTTAATCTCTAACTTTGAGTTGGTAAATATACGTTTGTGCGTTCAATACTTAATTTAAATCACTCAGTCATGACTGTTAAGAATAAATTTTTGATCAAGTTGCCGAATTGTTTTTTAATGTTTGTTTTGTTATGTGCAGGCATACTTATAAGTAGCTGCAATAGGCAAGCACGCGGATTTGCATTGCCTGAAGGCGACCTTGAAAAAGGAAAAGTGACCTATAAGAGATTAGCCTGTAATGAATGTCATAGTATTTCAAATATTGATTGGAAGGGCGGAAAGGATAGTCTTAATGTACAACTTGGAGGTGAAGTATCAAATATGAAAACCTATGGAGATCTGGTCACTTCTGTGATTAATCCTTCTCACAAAGTCGGACTCCGCTACAAAGAAAAATTATCAACCGAAGAAGGTCTTTCAAAGATGAGGAATTACAATGAAGTTATGACCGTTCAAGAACTCATAGACCTGGTTACTTTTCTTCAATCGGAATACGATGTCATTGCACCACCAACGAAATACTACCCATATCATTGAGCATTTAACTATAGGATAAAAAGCTCGGGAGAACCTTAATTGAGAGATCAGCTCAATTGGAATAGAGGTATGAGGACTAAAAGTGCATGCATCAAAAAATTAATACGAATCAATTTTCTTTCAATTGAGTGCGTATTATCATAAATTTAAGGATAATAAAACCTATGATGATGAATAGGTTACTATTGATATTTCTAATCTGCTTCCCCTTTGTTGTTCAAGCTCAGTTTGACTACAGCAAAGCCAGGGAGAAAATGGTTATGAATGACATAATATCCAGAGGCGTAAATGATGACGCCACCCTCGATGCGATGAGAAATGTTCCCAGACATGAATTTGTACCGCAGGATCTTAGGAAAAGAGCCTATCAGGATAGCCCTTTACCTATTGGTTATGGCCAGACCATTTCTCAACCCTATATTGTGGCGTTCATGACAGAAGCCATTGCTCCTCAAAGCGATTTTAAGGTACTGGAGGTCGGCACCGGATCAGGATATCAGGCGGCTATATTAAGTGAGATCGTAGACTCGGTGTATACCATTGAGATTATTGATGCGCTATACGGGCAGGCCAAAAAAAAATTAAAAGACCTTCATTACGACAATATTCATATAAAAAACGATGATGGTTATTTCGGCTGGGAAAACAATGGACCCTATGATGCTATCGTGGTAACAGCTGCAGCTGAATTTGTTCCTCCCCCGCTTATCGAACAACTTAAAGAAGGGGGCAGGATGATCATTCCGATAGGAACTCCCTTTGCGACCCAACAACTTTTACTCGTGACTAAAAAAGGAGGTAAAACAAAGACCAAGAACCTAATGTTTGTCCGCTTTGTTCCTTTTACCCGGGGCGAAGGATCTTAATTTTTTAACTCATAGATGATGAGAAACTCCCGAATATATGGTTACGACACGATAAGGTTGGGACTTTCAATATCGATTATATCGGCTGCCATCGTGGCTTATGAGATTCAGCTGATGTATTTTTTTAGCATTGTGCAATGGCACCATTTTGCCTATATGGTGATTTCTATTGCCCTTTTAGGTTTTGGCGCCAGTGGGACCCTTTTATCGCTTTTCAGAAATGAAATGCTCAAAAGAGCGGATTGGCTGCTCCCCTTTTTTATGATCAGTAGCGGTCTGATGATGAGTATAAGCGTAAGGGTTTCGCGAATGGACTTTCTCTTATTTGATTCATACCTGCTCTTTGTTGACCACTCACAATTTTCCAGGTTACTCGGAACTTATTTTTTATTCTTTCTTCCTTTTTTAATGGGTTCCCTGGCCCTTGGTCTGGTCTTCATCAAAAAAGTAGCTCAAATCGGTACTTTTTATTTTTCCGATATGCTGGGATCAGGCCTCGGGGGAATACTGGCCATCTTTTTACTTTGGCACCTTGAACCTATAGACTTGCCTTGGATTATTTCACTCATGCCATTATTTGCTGGATTGTTGCTCATCAAAAAAAAGAAACGTAACCCCCTTTTAGGTTACGCCCTATTTGTTTTAGCGACCTGTTTCTATCAAGAATTTAGCCCGTTTGAGCTTAAACCATCACAGTTTAAAAGTATCAGCTATGCTTTGAATTTACCTGAGGCTAAAATTGAATCACAGCAAAGCAGTCCATATGGTCTGGTGCAGGTGGTTTCTTCACCGGTGCAAAGATATGCACCTGGCTTAAGCCTGTCTTATATGCAAGAGATAAAACCCTCTAAAGTAATCTTTAACAATGGTAACTGGTATGCTGCCATTCCACAAGGAAGAGAGGCCGACAGTATGCACGTGCTCAACCATAGCACAATGGCCCTGCCATATGAGTTAGAAAAGCCTGAAAATGTACTTATTTTTCAGGCTGGAGCAGGTTTTGAGGTTGCCCATGCATTGAAAAACAAGGCTGAAAATATCTATGCCATTGAGCCTAATGCCATTGTAACAAGACTTATAAAAGGCCCATATGCTCAATATACCGACTCTTTGTTCTATAGGCCCGAAGTGGAGGTGTACAATACCTCTCCACGTTCGTATCTAAAACAGTCTGAAAAAGAGTACGATCTTATTCAACTGCCTTTATCAGGTGCTTTTGGTGGGGCCGTGGGTCTTAATGCCCTGCACGAAGAAAACCTGCTCACCTCGGAGGGGTTGCTTGAAATGTGGCAAAAATTGAGCCCTGAAGGTATGATCGTGCTTTCTTCTTTTATCGATGTGCCGCCCAGAATAACGCTTAAGAACGCGGCCCTTATTGCAGGAATGCTTGAGAATCTTCAGATATCTGATCCGCTCGAGCATGTTGTGGCGGTGAGAAGCTGGGCCACTTTAAGCTATGTGATCATAAAAAGAAGCCTCGGGTCAAAAGACCTGCTTGCCGTAAACCGTTTTTGTGATGATTATGGCTTTGATCCGGTTTTATTATCCGGCTATGAATCAAGAGAAACCTTCAATACCCTTGAAGATGATGCTGTTTTTAATTTGGTAAGAAAAATGTTTGGACCTCAACGTGAAATGGTCATTGAGGCCAATGATTTTAATATAAGTATCCCATCTGATAACCGGCCCTATTTTTATCAGTTCCTTAGGTTAAAAAATATCCTTCAGCAATATGAAATCCTTGGAGAGCGAAGCGCCTTTTTAGGGCTAGGCTATTTGATCGTTCTGGTCACGCTATTACAACTGTTCTTGCTGGCCTTTGCTTTTGTAATTGTCCCGTTGTTTAAGCTTGGTTTTAAAGGAGATCAAAAAAGCTGGGTTCTGTTCTATTTTTCGGGTTTAGGTCTGGGCTATATGTTTTTAGAGATTATCTTGATCAAGTATTTTCAACGCTTTTTAGGTCATCCTATCTATGCCGTAGCAACGGTTATCTCAGTAATGTTAATAAGTTCTGGACTCGGCAGCCTTTACTCTTCCAGGCTAAAGCTGGAAATAAAGAAATTAATAAGGCTCATAGCCTTTATAAGTGTTTTGATCATAGCGTATGCGCTCAGCCTAGGTTTCTTGCTAAGTCATTCCGCAGGTTTGCCGCTATGGGGAAAATTAATTTTGACGGTTTTGGCCATAAGCATACCTGCTTTTTTTATGGGGATGCCATTTCCTATGGGACTGCAATTGGTCAGTAAAAAAAACCAAAGCCAAGTACCATGGGCCTGGGGTATTAATGGTTGCGTGTCAGTAATCAGTACTTCTCTGGCAACGGTTATTGCCGTTGAATTTGGGTTCAAAGTAGTGTTAATGCTAGCTGCTCTTGCCTATTTTATTGCATTTGCTAGTATTTTTTCTGTTCGCTTTTACTTTTCTAAAAGTACTGCATAATCAGGAACGGCCAAAACCGGAACAGAATATAACCTTATTGGCACACAAGAACCAATATTAATAAATTGGTTTGTCAACGGAAATATGAGTCTTTCTGTTTATATATTACACAGTAATACAACGATTTATATTAAGGTTGCAGCGTCCTGTTAAGACTTGAATCTAACAGAGCACCTTATTTCTTTGCGATCCTTTTTCGGAGATTCAGATAAGCACTGATAAGAAAAGCTGTAAAGAATAAGATACCTGTACAGGCATCTACCAATTTTGCCGGGATATCGATATTTGTTAATTCAAGGATAAGAAAATGTATGTATGAATAACTCGTGTTTTGATAACCAAGCATCTCACGAATTTGCCAGTGCCAATCAGTGCAAACACAATAACCCCATCCAAACCAAATACCAAGTATAAACCATGAAAAAGCAGTAAGGGACAATGATATAAAATTTGCAACACGCCATCGGGGCACCAGCCACCCAAAAACATTGAATAGAATAAGAATTGTGTGGAATCCAATAAAGAAAACATCAATAATTTTAAGAATGGACTCAGGCATTGTATTCATGGCTTAAACCGTCGTTTAAATTCAAGATAACAAATTTATGGCCAACTGGATTCACTACAAATGTCAAATTAAAACTTCTTCATACCAGTTAGTTTTTTTGTACTTTTGAAGAACCTTAATCTAATAAAAATAATGTACAATGCATTTTGATCAAGCTGAAAAAATGGCAGTCGTTAAGGCGATTGCAGAAACCATAGACCTGGACGGCCAATACAAAGTGGGAGAACTCATGTATTTAGACGAACTGATGAAGACCCTTGATTTTGATGCCCAATACATGGAAAAGGCAAAACAACTCAGTTCACAGAAGGCTGTGCCCGCGCTTCAAGGTATGACAAAAGAAAAAAAGGAGGCCTTGATCATGATGATTGATGAAATGTCTGAGGCGGATGGTGTTGTTCACCAGAAAGAAAAGGATTTCTTAGTGAACCTGATTGGTATTTTGAGTTAAATCATTTTTGAGTCAACAAGAACTTTAAAAGTGCACTACAAGATATAGGAGGCCTTTTTTGTTATATAATTTTAAATAACTATTCTGTCATTTCTGAAGTTCTGCAGATATACTGTGTTTCGTCGATCAGGCCCTTTATGCCTTCTTTGATCTTGTCGATCAAAAATTCGCTTCCGCCTATAAAAGAGGGAGGAATATTGTGGATATAGTTTAAAGTGTAATTGAACACCAAAGTCTGTTCATTATTCAAATGAAAATACCTCGATATCGATATTGACATTTTACTTGTTTTCTGAAACATGACCTTACCATATTGATAATTATGTTGCACCACGATAAGGTTGGGGGATAGCGCTATTCCATCATATTTTTTGAAATAGTTTTTTAATTTTGGATATTGGTTTCCAAATTCTTCAGGTGTATAAAAATGTAAGGTATAGTCTATTTCCGGAGCACCAAAACCAACAGAAATATGATAGATACTATCAAGTCTTGAGATTTTTGCAGAGGGCATTGTCTGTGAGATAAAACCCGGATCAGCCAATCGTTCTTCTGAAAAAAAATGAATTGGTTTATCTAAAACGTATGCTACTTTGGTCAACAAGACATCATATTGTTCGATTCCCTTATGCTCCCAATAATCATAAAGATCTAAAGGTTTTGCATGATCAGGAAAGGAGAATGATTGGGTAGACCCTTCATTTGCTGTTCTTTTGAGCAAGGAATGATAGAAAAAGATACTATCACTTGTATAATCCTCTTTCGGAAAATCAAATTCAAGCGTTTCAACATTCTTCCATTTTAACTCATATCGCTGTTGGGCAACAGATGTTAAAGCAAGTAAAAAAAACATGCACAACAATGAAGGTTTAATCATAGCTTGAAAAATACAATTTAAATTCTGCACTATTCACTCAGTAATTTCAATTTGTTTGCCGTAAAAGTAGCATTTTCGAGGTAAATATTCCAAAAGAATATGGGATCAATTTAAAGTTTAATTTTTTATTCTTTTTTGAGTCACACAAATTTTACTTCCATAAACCAATTACAACTGACAAAGCTTTCTAGTTTTGCCTTTTAATTCATCCATAAAACATATACAACCAGGAGAAATAATTAACAAAAGAGAATTTCCTACTTGTTTATTTTTTGCGTCCTCAATTGATTAGTTGCTATTTTTTATATGGATTTAACCATTTTAGGAATGTTTATAACATTGCATATAAACCCTTCTCATTTTAACTTTGTAAGAAATCAATAGTTTAATGAAATTTAATTTTTTATGAGAATTTTCGAAATCATTTTATTAGTGGTCATTTCCATATTACCATTTGTGAAAAGACCTTTATTACGACGTATTAACCCAACATACCTCATTGCTTTTTTAGGGGTATTATTGTCAATGCACTTTATTATTGAGGGTTGGCGCTGGCAAATGATTCCAGCCTATATTTTAGTATTCATTCTTGCCTGGAGAATAAAGGTGGTTGATGTTGCTAAACCTTCACAATGGTCATTCTTAAAAGTCATAGGCTATTTAGGAATTACGATTCTCTTAGTCATTGGTTGGATACTTCCGATGGCGCTTCCTGTTTTCTCTTTGCCCGAACCTACAGGTCCTTATAGTGTTGGAACAGAAATGGTTCATGTGCAAACTCAACAAGATGAAATTATTTCTAAAGACCCAGACGATAAGCGAGAGTTCATGGTCAAGATTTGGTATCCAAGTGAATCAGATGTGTCTTCAATGAAGGGAGAAAAGTATCTGGATGCTGCTGGTAGATCTGGATTCGCCATGAAGTATGGTTTACCTCCTGGGGCGCTCAATTATCTTGATCACATTAAGACCTATGCTTTTTCAGGTATTCCAGTTGCCGATAATTCTTTTCCTGTTTTGATTTTTTCCCATGGATATGGATCAAAAGCTACAGGGTATTATGCATTATTAAGTGAAATTGCCAGTCAGGGTTATGTGATCATCAACATGAATCACACTTATGAAAGTTTAGGAGTCACCTTCCCTGATGGAAGAATAAAACATTTTGATTATGAATTTCAAAATGAAATATTTGGTGAATCCATGACGGTTATTCAACCTCTTATTGACGCGTTCAAGAATAAAAAGAGTTATGAAGAAAGACATCCAATTGTTAGAAAGGCGACACTAAATTATTTCGAAGGGAGCGTACAGGATCGCTGGGCAGAAGATATGATCACCACGATGGATCTTCTCGAAAAGTGGAACGTTGAGGGTGTGTTAAAAGATAGGCTCGATCTAAATAAAATAGGAGTTTTCGGACACTCTGTAGGAGGTGGTTCAGTAGGTAATGTTGCGATGAAGGATGAGCGGGTAAAAGCGGCTGTCAATCTCGACGGTATTCAATGGGGGAACAAAATTGACAGCATGTACCGCATACCGTATCTCTATGTTTCTGCTGATTGGCCGGCGGAGCATGAGGACATCAATTCACACGTATATAAATATAAGAGTACAGACTACTTCTATGAAACCAAGCTGATGAAATCTGGTCATCCGAATTTTATGGATATTCCTTTTATGATTCCTGTCAGATCACTTGCCGGAACTGGAGAGATTGACCCTTATCTGGGAACAGAAATTGTTACAAAACTGGTTACTTCTTTTTTTGACAGGCATTTAAAAAACGACCAAGCTGTAAATCCTCAAAGTATCGGTGAGCAATATGACATGCTAGAACTGACTGTTTACAAAGGTGATTCGATAAAATAAAAAGCGAAAATAATTGTAATGTAAGGGGGGCATTTGCTAATTCATTTTTCTGAATTCATTGGGCGAATAGCCCACCTTATTTTTAAAGAGTCGTGTAAAATGCTGGGGATACTTAAAGCCTAATTCGTAGGCAATTTCGCTTAGCGATTTTGTGGGGTCAAAAATCTTTTCCTTGGCCACTTCGATGATCTTTGCCTGAATAAATTCATGGGCACTTTTTCCTGTTTCCTTTTTGACCAGGTCACCAAAATAATTTGCGGAAAGATGCTGCTGCGCTGCAAAATAGTTAACAGAAGGCGTTCCTTGTTCCTTAGCTTTCCCTGTCTTAATATAAGAATTCAAAGCGGATTCGAAATCTTTAACAATCCCAAGGTTGACCGTATCTCTGGTGATGAACTGTCTGTCATAAAAGCGCGTGCAATAACTCAAAAAAAGTTCAATATTTGCAACAATCAGTTTCTTGCTGTGCTTGTCTAAGCCTTGAGAGAGCTCGAACTGTATTTTGTCGAAACAGTCCAAAACGATTTGCCGTTCTTTTTCTGATAGATGAAGTGCTTCACGCAGTTGATATGAAAAAAAGGACAAGCCGTCTATATGCTTTCCTAGATTGGATCCTCTCAAAAGGTCCGGATGAAATAGTAGGGCATATCCAGAGGGTTTCTCATTATAATCAATATGTGATATGTTCACAACCTGCCCTGGGCCTATAAATACAAGTGTTCCGTCTTGGTAATCGTAATTCTGACGTCCATATTGTAAAACGCAATTCTGACCTTGTTTTAAAAAAACACCATAAAAGTGATACCGAACCGCTTCTACTTTTTTTACTGTAGACGGCCACGAACCTTCAGAAAGATCTAAAACACTGACCAATGGATGCAAGGCCGATTTATTGAATGCAGCGCAATAATCATTTACCGTGGAGATTTCTACTATTTCTTTCATAAAGAATCTTTAAGTCAAAAATAACAATTGAATGATAAAAAATGTAATTTGTCCAGACCAATCGGTAAAATTGGTAAGTATTCCCGTAATATGGGTAATTGCATTGACCTTAGTGGTTTATAACTTTGAGGAGTTACAATTACCTTTTGATAAAGGTATTATTATTAACTTTATGGCAAACAGGTAATATGCATTTTTCGTTTTCGGATTTGAACAACGTATAGATGGCATATATTATTATAAATAATTAATAGAATTCATATGGCAAAATTCATTTTACAAATTAATGGCTCGTCCCGAGAAGTGGATGTTGATCCGGATACGCCAATACTTTGGGTTTTAAGAGATCACCTGCAACTTGTAGGGACAAAATATGGTTGTGGTATCGCCCAATGTGGTTCTTGCACCGTTTTATTAAATGGAATTGCCACCAGAACCTGCCAATTGCAGGTGTCAATGGTTGGTAATAATGAAATAGTGACGATCGAGGGCTTATCTGAGAATGGTGATCACCCTGTTCAGAAAGCATGGGAAGAAGAAGATGTTCCTCAATGTGGTTATTGTCAGGCGGGTCAAATAATGTCGGCAGTTTCTTTATTGAAAAGCAACCCAAACCCCAGCGATGAGGAAATCGAGATGGGTATGAGCGGCAATATTTGTCGATGTGGAACTTATATCCGTATAAAAAAGGCTATAAAAAGAGTGTCTAACAGTTAACTATTGAATCATGTCTGTATTTAAAACAAGGATAGGGAGAAGGTCTTTTATAAAAAACGTCTCATTAGGAAGTGGAGGAATGGTGATTGGTTTCAACTGGCTGGTCTCATGCAACACACCTTCTAAGGATCTAAAAGCATTGCCAAAAGAATGGTTTGAATTTAATGCTTACCTGAAAATTGGTGATAATGGAATGGTCACTATACAATCTCCAAATCCTGAAATTGGTCAGAATGTAAAAACATCAATGCCAATGATTGTTGCTGACGAACTGGATACTGATTGGAATGATGTCATCGTTGAGCAAGCACCGTTAAACACAAGTTTTTATCAGTGGCAAGTTGCAGGAGGAAGCCGGTCTATAAGTTCGGGTTGGGAACCCTTGCGAATGGCAGGTGCTACGGCGAGAAAAATGTTAATAACTGCAGCCGCCACTCAGTGGAGCGTTGCTCCTGATGAGCTTATAACAGAGGCTGGAATTATTTCACATAAAGAAAGCGGGAATTCAGCGCATTATGGTGAGATGGCGTCAGTTGCCGCAAAATTAGAAGTGCCTGAAGAAGTAACATTGAAAAATGCTGCCGATTATAAAATCATAGGTCATTCTAAAAAAAATGTAGATGCTAAAGATATTGTAACAGGAAAACCTTTATTTGGATTAGACGTTTATAAAGAAGGGATGATTACAGCAATGATTGTGCACCCGCCTGCCTTTGGAAAAAAGTTAAAATCGTTTAATCCGGATGCTGTCAGAAACATGCCGGGAATAAAAGATGTTTTTGAAATAAGCGTCTATTCAGGTGATAAGCAACAGTCAGCTTTTGACATAACAGCCTTCAATGAGCTTGTCGTGATTGTTGGAAATTCTACCTGGCAAGTCATGAAGGCGAAAAAAGCCATTCAGGTAGAATGGGAGTTAGCACCATCAAAAGACCTTGCAATGGAAATGTTTGGGAATGTTTCAAATAAGCATTTCCCGGCAGGATTAGAAAACACATCTGAACACAAGGCACTCATGAAAGACATTGACTTTGGTGATAAACGCCTTAAGCTGGTCAGAAAAGATGGAGATCCGGAAAAAGCATTTAAAAATGCTGCAAAAATAATAGAGCGCACCTATACAGCTCCTTTTAGAGCGCATAATACCATGGAGCCCATGAATTTTTTTGCTGATGTTACAGCTGAAAAAGTGTTTGTATTGGGCCCGGTTCAAACTCCTGAATGGACAGAGTCATCTTTGTCACGAAGACTAGGGGTTCCTAAAGAAAAAATTGACGTTCATTTAACCCGTATGGGTGGTGGATTCGGGAGAAGACTTTATGGACATTTTGTCACTGAGGCAGCTTTGATTTCACAAAAAATGAAGGCTCCTGTTAAACTGGTTTATACGCGTGAAGATGACATGACCTTTGGAACTTATCGACCAAGTTATGTTGTTAAATACAAAGCAGCTTTAGACAAGAACAACAACTTAGTTGCTGTACATGTCATTGGAGGAGGAATTCCTGAAAGAGCACTTTATGCCAATAGATTTCCTGCAGGTGCCGTAGACAATTTCATAGCAGAAGAATGGGAAGAAGATTCCAATATAACTACAGGAGCATATAGAGCTCCAAGATCTAATTTTGCCGCGAGCGCTGAACAATCGTTTTTGGATGAAGTTGCAGAACTCGCAGGAAAAGATCCTATTGATTTCAGATTAGATTTATTCAAGAAAGCAATAGATAATCCTGTAGGAGAAAGAAATGATTATGATGCTAAACGTTATGCCGGAGTGCTGGAGTTGGTAAAAGAAAAATCGAATTGGGGAAAAGCCAATACTTCAAATTTAAAAAGAGGTGTCGCTGCTTATTTCTGTCATAATTCTTATGTAGCCAATGTGGTTGACGTGGTTATGGATGGCAATATACCAAAAGTACAAAATGTTTATTGCGCCATTGATTGTGGAATTGTGATCAACCCTGATGCAGCTACTAATTTAGCAGAAGGAGGAGCCGTTGACGCAATTGGCACCGCCTTGTTTGGTGAAATGACTTTTGAAGATGGCGTTCCACAACAAAGCAATTTTGATAAATACAGACTCATTAAACATCATGAGGCACCTAAGAATATTCAGGTTGATTTTGTTAAAAACGATATAGCACCAACAGGAATGGGAGAACCACCTTTTCCACCGGTTATGGGAGCTTTGTCAAATGCCATTTATAGCGCTACAGGTAAACGCGTTTACCACCAACCATTTATTAATGAATTAAATGCTTAGCACAAGATGCTGGCATCAAATTTTTATTGGAAACGAGTTTAAATCATTATCAAATATTTAGAAAAATGAAAAGATTATTTATTGGACTTCTAGCAGTTTTATTTGTGCACATATCCTTCGCACAAAATGCAACTATTGAACAAGAAATCAAGGAGCTTTCAAAAGCAAAGTGGCAGTGGATGGCCGACAAAAATGTAGATAAGTTGGCAACACTCTTCGATGATAGGTCAAAATTTGTACATATGAGCGGTTCCTGGAAAAAGGAGAGGGAGTTGGAAATCATCAAAACCGGAAGCATTTGGTATAAAAACGCCGATGTTCATGATGTGGCCGTAGAAGTTTTCGGAGACGATACAGCTATAGTCTGGAATCGAATCACACTAACGGCTCATGTTAGGGGTAATGACGTGGAGAATGAATTTACGGTGACCGAATTTTACAAAAAGGAAGGTGAAGATTGGAAATTGCTGGATTTGACTTTTAGCAGTGTACGGGATACCCATAAAATTGAGCATTAGTAAAATTTGAACTTAAAAAAAATTCACATGAGCATAAAAGCTAAAATTTTTGGACTTCTTTTATTTTTTGTAGGCGGACAAATAGCCTTGGCTCAATTGACAGAAATAGAAAAGGAAATCACTGAACTTTCGAAGAAAAAATGGGAATGGATGGCTGATAAAAAGGCCGACAGTCTTGCCGTGCTCTTCCATGACCAGGCCAAGTTTGTGCACATGGGAGGCACTTGGGGGAAAGACCGGGAGGTTGACATCATTAGAAGTGGATTCATCCATTATAAAAAGGCGGATGTTCATGAAGTCATGGTTGAAGTGTTGAACGAAAACACAGTAATACTCTGGAACCGAATTACACTATTGGCGGTGGTTGGCACGAATGAGGTCACTACACCTTTTATGGTAACAGAAGTCTATGTAAAGCAAAATGATGATTGGAAATTAGCCGATTTGACATTCAGTAAACTACTGACAAGGGATTAATGGCATGTTGAATATTATATAATTTGTGATGAAAAAAAAGACCACCATTTCAAAAGTTAACAAAGAGACTAACAAGCAAGTTAATAGAAGAGATTTCATTTCAAAAACAACTCTTTTGGGAGCAGGAATGGCGGCGGCACCTTTGGCTTTTGCCGGAAGTAATAATTCTATGGGTGAAGAAATAGCAAATAACCCTGCTTATCTTAAAGGAAAGCGCATGTTGGGTACCTTAGAAGTTTCAGCGATTGGATTGGGTTGCATGAGCATGAAAAGTGGCAGTTATAACCCTCCACGTGACAAAAAGGATATGATTCCGGTGATACGTGGCGCTGTAGATCTGGGAGTTACTTTTTTTGATACTGCAGAGGTATATGGTCCCTTTACCGATGAGGAGCTTGTTGGGGAGGCACTGGCTCCAATGCGCGACCAGGTGGTTATAGCCAGTAAATTTGGTTTTGATTTTAGCAAAGGTAAGCGGGCTGGACGCAACAGCCGCCCTGAACACATCCGTAAGGCGGTGGAAGGAATGTTGAAAAGATTAAGGACAGACCGGATTGATTTACTTTACCTACATCGGCTGGACCCTAACGTGCCTGTTGAGGATGTAGCCGGAACGGTTAAAGAGTTGATAAAAGAAGGAAAGGCCCTCCATTTTGGTCTATCTGAAGTTTCCCCGGAAACGATTCGAAAGGCCCATGCCGAACAGGCCGTTTCGGCCCTGCAAAGTGAATACTCTATAATTCAGCGTGCCCTTGAGAATGAGGTAATTGATACCTGTGCTGAGCTGGGGATTGGTTTTGTTCCATGGGGCCCCGTATGCAGAGGATTTTTAGGTGATAAGTTTAATGAGTACAGTCGATTCTCTAATGACTCCCGATTGGCAGCGGTTCCTTATTTTACGCCTGAGGCTATTAAGGCACATATGGAAGTGTTGGTTTTAGTACGTGAATGGGCGAGAAAGAAAAATGCGACGCCGGCACAAATTTCACTGGCCTGGCTATTGGCCCAAAAACCCAATATTGTTCCTATTCCAGGTACCACAAAATTGCATCATATTAAAGAAAACATGGGTGCCCTAAACATCCAATTTACTGATCTGGAACTGAACGAATTTAGGGGGGGCTTGGAAAAAATATCCCTGTTAGGAGTAAGAAGTTTTGAAACAGCATTAGTAGATCAGTAATCAGGCAATTATAAATTAAAAAAATGAAAAATAATATATCCTTATCAGCACCATTAAAAAGAATAACAGTATTGGATGCCTTAAGAGGATTTGCCTTGTTTGGTGTTATCATTATGCATATGCTCCAGAATTTTGGATATAGATCTGGAGGGACCCAACAGGAAATGCTGAGGTTTCCCGCGCTGGATGAGGTAATTCAATGGATTGGCAATAACATCATCATGGGACGGTTTATCAATATTTTTGCCTTTCTGTTTGGGATGAGCTTCTTTATCCAAATGGACAGGGCCGCTAAAAAAGGCGTTGATTTTCGCGGACGTTTTGTATGGAGAATGATCATATTGATGGCCATGGGCTTGTTGTGCCATTCTTTTTATAATCTTGAAATCATATCGGTCTATGCATTTTTTGGTCTTTTGCTGATCCCTTTGTTTAAGGCTAAGAATTGGATGTTGATCGTTATTTTTTCCTTTTTTTTACTAGGTGGTCCACGTGCAGTCAAGGTAATTCATCATAACTATACAACTGCCATTGAACTAGCAAGTATTGAAGATCAAACAAGTACTGAAGATCAGGCAAATACGGAGCAAAAAAGAAACGATTTCCAAAGACCTCGTGAATTGCCTGAGCATATAAAAAACCCTTCGTTTTTGAACACTGCAAAGTATAATTACGAAGAGCGATTGATTGGAAAGTTAAACTATCAATTTGGGTTAATTGGACGAGGATATATTACATTCGCTTTATTTGTACTGGGGTTGCTTATCGGCCGGATTCGCTTTTTTGAAAAGCTAGACGAGCAGAAAAAGCAAAATAAAAGACTCTTTATTGGATTTGTTCTGGCAACTGTAATTACGATTTTGATTCAAAATGCGTTACCACCAATTGATTTTCGCATGCTATTTAGGTCGGAAGGTCAACTATTGCCGTCTTCAATTTTGACAGCACTAGCCATGGCAGACCTTAGCATGGTGCTAAGCTCAGCAGCATTGACCTTAGGATTCATATTACTTTATCAAAGTGAAAAATTTAAGAAATATCTTGAGGTTTTATCGCCATATGGGCGCACAGGATTAACTAATTATATCATGCAGGGGGCGCTCGGAGCCTTGATTTTTTCGAACTGGGCCTTTGGTTCAGTCTTTGGTGGCTGGGGCGCAACGGCATTGTTTTCCTTTGGAATTGTTATTTATATAGTCCAAGGTATCATCAGTAAATACTGGCTAGACTACTATTTGTATGGGCCTTTGGAATGGCTTTGGCGTTCTTTAACCTATTTAAAATTTCAACCCTACAGGAGAAAGAAACTATAGAATGACACTTGTAAAAACACATATAGGCAGACGCGCGTTCATAAGAAATTCCAGCCTAACTGGGGGAGGACTTATACTTGGTTTTGCCTGGCTGAATTCCTGTAAGCCTAATGAAGCTGCTGAAATGGCCGCAATTGAAATGCCTAAGGAATGGTTTGAGATCAATGCCTATCTGAAAATAGGTGACAACGGTCTGGTGACCATTATGTCTCCCAATCCTGAAGGAGGTCAGAATGTGAAGACTTCCATGCCCATGATCGTTGCAGATGAACTCGATATCAACTGGAAAGACGTATTGGTTGAACAAGCTCCTTTGAATACAGCATTGTACAGCCGTCAGTTTATTGGTGGTAGCCAGGCCATTCGACAAAGCTGGAATGGTTTAAGAATGGCTGGGGCTTCAGCACGTCATATGCTTCGCGAAGCAGCTGCCAGTATCTGGGGAGTGTCAATTGATGAAATTAGCACAGAAGAAGGTTATTTAAAACATCATAAAAGTGGTAAATCAGCTAGTTATGGAGCAATGGCTTCAGCCGCTGCTAAGGTTGCCGTACCTGAAGAAGTAAAACTAAAAGACAATCAGGATTTTAAGATCATTGGAACATCGAGGAAGAATGTCGACGCTCATAAGATTATAACCGGAAAGCCTTTGTTCGGTATGGATACCTATAAAGACGGTATGCTAACGGCCATGATCGTTCATCCTCCGGCTTTTGGTTTAAAATTGAAATCAGTAGATGATTCGGCGATAAAATCAATGCGAGGGATCAAGGACGTTTTTACCATAAAGGTGTTAAAGGATGATTTTGAAAGGCAGCATTTTGATACCTGTACTTTTTTGGAAGTGGTTGCCATAGTTGGTAATTCTACCTGGGAAGTTATGAATGCTAAAAAGGCCATCAATGTGCTTTGGGAACCCTTCGAAGCGTATACTGAGGAAAGAACTTTTTATCGAAGTTCAAAACAAACAATTACCATTCCGGCCGGGCTTGAAAGTACGGAGGAACACATGGTAAAAATGGCGAAGGCGTCAGCGGAACCTGGCAAGGTAGTTCGTAGAGACGGGAATCCCGAACTGGCCTTCAAAAATGCGGCAAAAGTCATTGAACGAACCTATATTGGGCCGCATCTTGCACATAATTGCATGGAACCCATGAATTTCTTTGCGCACGTCACATCTGATAGTGCCGAACTCATAGGTCCTTTGCAAAAAGCTGAATTGACAGAACAGACAGTATCAGCCAGACTTAGAATGCCTATTGAGCAAATTGATATTAAAATGTCACGTCTTGGAGGAGGATATGGTCGCAGGTCTTATGCTCATTGGCTGATTGAAGCAGCCCTTATATCACAGCGCATGCACCTGCCCGTTAAGCTCGTCTATTCTCGTGAAGACGATATGACAGGAGGAATTTACCGACCTGCATACCAGGCCACTTATCGCGCTGCTCTGGATGAGAATAATAAGCTTACTGCGGTGCATATTAATGCCGGAGGTGTACCTGAAAGCCCATTGTTTGCGAACAGATTTCCCGCCGGAGCGGTTGAAAATTATCTTGCAGAAAGCTGGACAGTTAGCACGAATATTACCATTGGATCATTTCGTGCACCGAGGTCAAATTTCATAGCTTGTGCAGAGCAATCGTTTTTAGACGAAATTGCTGAAGCAACAAATAAAGATCCCATAGATTTTCGCCTGGAATTATTAGAGCAGGCTAAGAATGGTCCGGTAGGTGAAAACAACGATTACGATGCTGCTCGCTATACAGGTGTGTTGGAAATGGTGAGGGAGAAATCTGATTGGGACAATACCCCTGAAGGCGTTCATCGAGGAGTGGCGGCTTACTTTTGTCATAATACCTATGCCGCACAGGTTTTAGATGTCACTATCGAGAATGGCGAACCTGCCGTTCAAAGGGTGAGTTGTGCCATTGATTGTGGTATAGTTGTCAACCCTGATGCGGCCATAAACCTTACGGAAGGTGCCATAGTTGATGGTATTGGTAACGCATTATTTGGGGAATTAAAGTTTAAGGAAGGTGTCCCGGACAAGAAAAATTTTGATCAATACAGAATGATCAAAATGTCAGAAACGCCTAAAAAAATTGATGTGCATTTTGTGCAAAATGGAATAGATCCGACAGGCTTAGGAGAGCCTGCATTCCCACCGGTTTTCGGAGCTTTGGCCAACGCCTTGTATAAAGCCACTGGTAAACGTTATTATAAGCAACCTTTTCGGATAGAGTAATTTGCTACTGTCAAGGAAAAGTGAATTCGTACTTTTTATTATTCGCTCCAGACAGAAGAATAGCAAACATCTTTCCAGGTACCCTCTATATTTTCCATCAATATGAACTGGCCTCCATATGCCCCTTTAGAATAATATATAGCATACTTTCCATCTCTGAATACTACTGGAAGTGAAATTACAAACCAATTATGTCCTTTGAGTTCTTTTAGGGTATGATTTTTAGGCTCCCGTATCAGTTTATTGATATTAACAGTATTCATTGTGGTAAACCTTTCAGCTAGATAATTTCTCTCTTTATTTGTCAGGGTCATTGAATCTAAATTCACAAGAGAATTACAGATGTCAAATTCACTTAAATAAAATAAGCTCCTTGAAAGAGGTTGATTCAGGTCAGAAACGATCGTTTTATTATAAACGGTAGGAATGGTATCAGCCAGAACAATTTCTCTGAGAACCTGAAGCTCTGACTCGTCAATAGATTTTGATTGGAAATTTTCCGGCTTATGAGCATATAGAAATATCAGTCCGAGAAAAAGCAGTAATAATTTTTTCATAACGCTATGATTAATCAAATATACAAATTGTCAAATTACTTCAAGATACTTCGCTAGCGAAACAGGCTTCAAAACATCGACCCTCTTCAGCCTTCTATTATTGACCAAAGGATGATTTCCAGAAATAATTTCTAATAAAGAGCTATTTTAGTGCTTATAAAGCACACAATTTAAAAAAATAAAAATGGAGCAAACAAAATTTGTCAAAAAAGGTGAGGGAGAAAATTACAATTACAGTCAAGATCATTGCTTTATTAAGCTTTCGTCAAGAGATACAAATGGCGAGTTATGTATCATCGAAGACACTTTAAAACCCGGATTTCATTTAAACCGCCACCACCATAAGATCATGACAGAGGTTTTCTACATATTGGAAGGTGAAATGGAACTCGTTTTTGATAAGGAAACGATAGTCCTCAAAGAAGGAGACACTATTACTGTTCCGCCGAATGTTTGGCATGAAGCTAGTTGTTTAAATGGAGGAAAGATGTTAACGATTTTTAAGAATGGCGAGTTTGATGTTTTTTTGGAACAGCTTTCTACTATGACTGAGGATGATTTTTCTAACGTAGAATTCATGAAGTCTTTCTCTGCAAAATTTGACATTTATGAGGAGTAGCGCATTGTAAACAAGACCAGTAAAGCATGGTTGCCAGCTAGATGCTGCGACAACGAATATATAATGCTAGCAGTAATTAAACCAAGTCAATTAAATTGAGTCCTAGAAGCATAAACCAAACAAAAACTTCTATCAAAACGTGAATACAATTCCATTGAAAAAGAAAACTTCTAAGGTTAGAATATATGTAGATATTTTCTTTTTTAGCCTTATGATTTTAGTGTTGATTCCTCAAACTACAGGAATACCAATTCATGAGTGGGCTAGTTTTATGATACTCCTTCCATTTTTTCTGCATCTAGTTATTAATTGGAATTGGATTGCTTCTAATTCTGCTGCTTTTCTAAAAAGACAAGCTAATAAAACACGTTTTGACTATGTTTTTAACTGGCTTATGTATTTCTTAATGATAATTGTTACGGTTTCTGGGATCGTTATATCAGAATCAGCCCTGCCTTTTTTTGGAATCCATTTTGAACCCGACGGTTTTTGGTCTAAAATTCATGACATTTCTGCAACGCTGTTTATGGCTTTCTTAGGAATTCATATCGCTTTGCATTGGAAGTGGATTGTTACCGCAATAAGAAAACTTAAATTCAAATCTGATTTGCATCATTTAATTGAGATAAAGTCAATTATGCTAAGATATTCTCGCCAACTTTTACTTATAATTTTTGTTAGCACTATCTTGTCTTTTATCATTTGGTTTTTAGACTATAGTCAGTGGGCAGATGGGTTTAGAATAAGTTCAGATGTTCATAATGATGAAAAACCTAATGGCATACGAAAAAGTTGGATGAAATACATTTTACCTTTATTGAAAGTCACCATAATTACAATTATTCCAGCATTGATTACTGGAGGTATTATGAGACTGAAAAAAAGGATTAGAAGTACCAGTGCCTGAAAAGCTTGAATTTTTGTCAGCTACTCAGAAATCAATCCAAATTATGGTGTTTCTCTTTGTCAAATCTTTCAAAAAGAAGGCCGAGTATTTCATTTGCGGTTGATTCAATGGCCTTATTAGAAATATTTATTTTTGTAAATCCGCCTCTTTTAAATAGAAAATTGGCATACTGAAGTTCTTTACCAACAACTTTAGAATCAACGTAATTGTTGTTAGTTAAATTTCCAAAATTTTTCCATCGTTTCTGTCGCTGGACAACTAAATGACTTAAGCTAATATTCAAGCCAAAAACGCGATTCTTATCGATTTCAAACAACTCTTTTGGAGGATCAATACCTTCTATAAGTGGCACATTTGCTACCTTCCATCCAAACATTGCCATATATACGCTTAATGGTGTTTTTCCGCATCTCGAAACACCTGTGACAACAATGTCTGCCTTATGCAGATTCTGTGCATTAAGTCCGTCATCGTGATTGAGTGTATATTCTATAGCTTCAATTCTCTTATAATATTGGGCATTAATTTTATGATAAAGCCCCGGGCTATTAACAGATTGTAATCCAAAATCATTTTCTATTATATCTGCAAGACCTCCCATAAGATCGGCCTGTTTTATATTTTGCTTTTTACATTCCTCGATCAAGAAAGTGCGTAAATCAGAATTTACCATTGTATGCGTAAGGATTCCATTGGTATCCTTTACCTTTTTAATTACATCAAGAACCTTTTTTTCTGTAACGACATCAGGAATTAACTTAACATTCAAACTATTTTCTGGATATTGAATGATTAAGGTTTGAACTATGGTATGCCCAGTTACCCCTTTACCACCGGAAACAACATAAATTGATATGGAATCATTTTCTGATTTATTCATAATTTTTGATCCTATTACTTGAAATATTAAACATTTTTTACAGATTCAATCATCATTTCTTAGAACTGAAATCTTCATTGATTTTTACTTTGATTTATACTTTTTCCAGTACGATTGCAATACCCTGCCCAACACCGATACACATGGTGCACAGCGCTCTTTTTGCATCTGAATTCACCATTTGGTAGTAGGCACTGCTTACAATTCTGGCTCCACTCATTCCCAAAGGATGCCCCAATGCAATGGCACCTCCTAAAGGATTGATTCTAGGGTCATCATCTTTCAAACCTAGTTCACGGATACAGGCCAATGACTGGGCAGCAAAAGCTTCATTGAGCTCTATAAGATCCAGGTCTTTCAAATTCAGTCCTAATTTTTTCAACAACTTTTGTGTTGCAGGAACGGGCCCCATTCCCATGATACGCGGAAGTACGCCTACCGCTGTAAGTCCCAGGATCTTCACTTTGGGCTTTAAATTGTATTTTTTTACTGCATCCGCTGAAGCGATCAATAAAGCAGCGGCTCCATCATTTACTCCTGAGGCATTACCAGCAGTAATGCTTCCGTTTTCACCGGTTATTGACCTTAAGCTGGCTAACTTGTTTAGAGAAGTTAAACGTGGGTGTTCGTCTTTGGAGACTTCAAACGTATCTTTTTTACCACTAGAGACTGTTACTGGTATGATTTCTCGGGCAAGTGAACCATTTTGCTGGGCCTGATTTGCTTTTTCCTGACTTTTTTGTGAAAATGCATCTTGATCAGCTCGGCTTATATTGAAATCATCCGCAATATTTTGAGCTGTTTGAATCATGCCTTCAGTACCGTACATTTTATCCAGTTTCTTGTTTACAAACCGCCAGCCTATGGTGGTATCGTAAGTTTTGATTTCTCTGGAAAATGGCTTCGTTGCTTTATCGGTAACAAATGGAGATCGAGACATGCTTTCTACGCCTCCTGCAATCATCATTTCAGTTTCTCCAGATTTAATTGCTCTGGCTGCTATTCCAATGGCATCCATACCAGAACCACACAATCTGTTTATGGTTGAACCTGGTACAGTTTCTGAAAACCCCGCAAGTAATGAAGCCATTCTGGCAACATTTCTGTTGTCTTCTCCAGCCTGATTAGCGCAGCCCATAACAATATCATCAATAGCAGTCCAGTCAATAGCTGAATTTCTATCCATTAAGGCTTTTAACGGAATCGCCGCTAAGTCATCGGTTCTCACTGATGAAAGTGCGCCACCATATTTACCCACTGGCGTTCTAATGGCATCACAAATAAATACATCTCTCATGGTCTTATATATTAATTCAATTGTTCAATTTTGGGCTTAAGAAGTTTAAATCCGTTCAATAGTGCTTCTGATAATTGATCAACATTATTTTGGGTTAAAGTTGTGGCCAACATACAGGAGCAAGTATTGATCATGATTATATTTTCTGTTTGGAAGAGGTAATCAATCAATTCGTTTACGATTATTTTTGCTTCTTTTGATTGATAAGCTTCTCGATAATACATCGGAGGCTTCTCTTGTAAATGGATTCTAAACATGGAGCCTGCACCGGTTATGCTCACAGGTACATCCGCAATTTTTATAGCTTCTTCAATTTGCTTTCGGGCGGTCATTGTAAGTGAATTTAAATTCAAAACAGCTTGTTCGTCAAACATTTCCATGGCAATTCTACCTGCTGTTGTGGATATAGGATTTGCAGAAAAGGTTCCTGATTGCGGGTGCCTTAAAAAAGTTTGTCTGGGATCCATAACATCCATGATTTCAAATTTTCCCGCCAGGGCTCCGGAAGGAAATCCGCCGCCAATAATTTTACCCAGAGCGGTCAAATCAGGCTTGTGGATATAGTCGTGTTGTGCTCCTGAAAAATTGACCCGAAATGTAACCACCTCGTCGAATACCATAAGCGCATTATTTTTCCTTGTCCAATTATAGATTGCCTCAATAAACTGACTGGTTGCAGGAAAAAGACCCACTCGATGCGGAACAGGATCTATAATTACGCAAGCGATTTGATCGGCATTCTGATCTAATAACTTGATGGTTCTTTCAATATCATTAAAAGGATAAATGATCACATCGTCAAGTATTCCTTGGGGAGTGCCTTTTACCACAGGTACCGAATTTGGCTTATTGATGTCACCCCAATTTCCTGGATTTGATGTTTGGCTGATTTCAGCATAATCGTATGTGCCGTGATAGGCACCTTCTGCCTTGGCGATCTTTGGTTTTCCTGTATAAGCTCTTGAAGCTTTAATCATCGTCATCACAGCTTCTGTTCCCGAATTCATAAACCGTAGTTTTTCAAAACCGGGAGATCGGTTGATCAGGAGTTCAGCAAAAGCAACCTCGGCTTCTGTGCCCATGGTGAATGCTGTTCCTTTTTTCATCTGTTCAGCAACTGCATTGATGATAGGGGCATAAGAATGGCCATGTATTAAAGAGGCCATATTGTTTGCAAAATCCAGACGTTCTACGCCATTGATATCCCTGATATAACTACCATGCGCATTTGATGCATAATAGGGGTGAGGGGCTCGATAAATAGTATTACGGCTTACACCGCCTGGAAGTACTTTAAGGGCACGTTCAAATATCATTTTACTTGTGTCGCAATTGTATTTTTGATCTTGAGTTTGTAACTTCATAATCATAGAGTTTTAAGCCATTGTTTCTGAATATAAGTTCAATTTTGTTCCTGTTCTTTTTTGCAGGTAGTCAAAATCTACACCTGGTCCTAGTTCTCTAACAAACAATCCATTGTCTTTTACATCGATAACGGCAAGGTTGGTATAGATGCGCTCAACTACTTGTTTTCCAGTAAGAGGAAAAGTGCATTTCTCGATAATTTTGGGATCACCATGTTTCGTAACATGCTGGGTAATCACAAATATTCTTTTTACTCCGGCAACCAGATCCATAGCTCCTCCAACTGCAGGAATTGCATTTTTTGCACCGGTTGACCAGTTGGCCAAATCTCCATCTTTGGAAACTTGCATGGCTCCCAAAACACAAATGTCAATGTGTCCGCCTCTGATCATGGCAAAACTATCAGCGTGATGAAAGTAGCTTGCTCCCGGGATGGTCGTGACACATTTTTTGCCGGCATTAACCAGTTCACGATCCTCATTCTCTTTTTCTGGAACCTTTCCCATTCCGAGCAACCCGTTTTCAGTTTGATAGATCAGCTCTCTTCCTTCAGGCACAAAGTCTGCTACCATTTCAGGAATTCCAATTCCAAGGTTGACATAAGATCCGTCAGGGATGTCTAAGGCTGTTTTTTTTGCCATTTCAGCACGGCTCCAACCAATATTTTTAGCTGTTTCTACCATGGGTAACTTTTTTTATCCGCCACCAGTTCAGATTCGTTGACGGGTTGGTTAATTTCTATTACTTTATTGACATATATGCCAGGCGTAATCACAGTCTCGGGGTCAATTTGACCGGCATCTACAATTGACTTAGCCTGGACAATGGTTTCTTGTGCAGCAGCGCACATTATCGGGTTGAAGTTTCTCGCAGTAGCATGATAAACTAAATTGCCGTACCTGTCAGCTCTTTCGCATTTCACCAATGAAAAGTCGGCTTTTATTCCGTATTCCAGAACGTATTGTTTTCCATTAAACATGCGTGATTCTTTGCCATCGGCAAGGGGTGTGTTGACCGATGCAGGCGTGTAAAAAGCGGGAATACCGGCACCGCCTGATCTGATTCTTTCGGCAAGCGTTCCCTGAGGAACCAATTCAAGTTCAATTTCTCCGGCACTGTACAATTCAGCGAAAACAGTAGAATTAGCTGTTCTCGGAAATGAACAGATCATTTTTTTGACCTGCTTATTTGCGATGAGGGCTGCAAGACCCACATACCCGCTACCGGTATTATTGCTTACTACGGTTAGGTTCTTTGCACCATGATCTATCAATGCATGGATGAGCTCAATAGGGCTCCCCGCCTCTCCAAATCCACCAATCATAATGGTTGCGCCGTCAAAAACACCTTGAACCGCTTCTGCGCGTGAATTAACAATCTTATTGATCATAACATTTAAATATTAAATCTATAATTATAAATTATTTATACTGATGTGGAACATATGAGATGCAACTCAGTCAGTTATTTCTAAAAAAACGTATAAGTTGCTTTTTCCTATTCATATATTTTTTCAAGATCTCTTTCAATTTTTTTCAGTTCGTCTTGATAGAAATAATTGCCACCACCAAAAGGCTTTAATCTTTCTATTGTGTTTTCTTTTTCGTCAAATTCAGCCAGGTACACTTTATCAAGCCATTCCATATTTCTGGCTTCGTTGAATTTCAAAGCAAAAGCTTTCTTACCATTCACCTCAACTTCTCCGAGCAATGAAGTTTTGCCGGCCGATGAGGTCATCGAGATATATCTTGAAGGTCTTCCGATAGAGGGTAAACTTCTGTAAATTTTGCTAAAAATTCTGTTCATATCGGCTAATGGAGCTGTAAAGTAATCATGTTCACCAGTAGGTCTTGCGCAATATATTGAGTGAAAGTTCATTCCGAGCATCATAAGAACGTGAGCCAGATCGATCCAGTTCTTAGCAGATCTGTCAACGTCTACTTTACCCTTATCATCTGTAAACAAACTAATATGATTCATCATTGGGCTTTGGCTTCGTATATTGATACCGTATGCACGTAACCTTCTTATAGCCGCTATGGTATGTATATTGAGCAATTCTTTGGGTGTTGAAAAATGACCCATCCACAACACTTGAATTCCATGATCAATTAATTTTTTGAACAATTCAAGGGTCTCTTTGTATTTGTCATTAAGGACTATTTCTGGTTGGTAGGTCAGGGCGCGGGAAGCGATTCTAACCGTTTTGATATGCATCAACTCAGGATCTTCCATTACGGCGCCCAGGTATTCATTTAACCTATGCGTTGGCATATAACCGGCATCGCCGCCAGTAATCAGAATATCGGTAATTTCTTTATGCTTTCTGAGGTAGTCATGCACCTGACTTGTACTATCCTGAACAAACATGTCTTCGTCACCTCTTACTTGGGCATGGCGGAAACAATAGGTACAATAGGCATAGCAGCTTTGTGTGGTTTTGTCAAACAATAATAATACCTGGGGGTACTTGTGTTGGGCACCGTCTAATGCTTCAAAAGCGCCATCTTCAGTATAAAATGAAGGACGGTTAAGCAACTGTTTTCCATCATGCGGATTGGTCTTATCCCGATATTTTACCACCATTTGCTTTCTTTCAACTTCGTCAGTGATATTGATATATTCGGCAACCACTTTTGGATCGATCATTCCCGGTTGCGGGAAAATAAGCTGAAATATCTGGTCAGTCTGATAATTATCCCAGTCGATGGTGCTCAAAATATGCTTGGTTGCCAAAAAAGCGTACACTTCGAGAAAAAATTCACGCTCTTTCATATGGCTAAGCCGGATACCGTTTTCTTCAAGTATGTCACAGACCATTTTGAATCCTGATAATCCTGAGTAATTGCTCTTAGCATCTGAAAACATGGCTTTCGACTTTGGGATCAGCATCGAGTGCTGAGGGAAGTTATTGTGCAATCTCGAAAGCAATGAGGTTGGGAGCAAATTTTCACTTTCTATAATACTTCTTGCCTCATCGCTTAAGTCATGAATATCCATTAATTCCTTAACAGAAGAAGACTGTATTTTTACATATTGGGCAGGTCGAGAAGCTTCTGACACACCTGAAATTGAGTCTGAGATAGAGTTCATCCTTTTCATCTTTAATAGTTTTATAAATTATTGTACGGAGTAATAATCCACAGTATTTCAGCTTTATTAGCGCTGATATTTTTAAAAAGATGCGGTTTACTTGAATTAAAATAAAACCCGTCACCTTCGCTTATTCTGTATTCTTGACCGTTTATGCTTGCTTCAAAACTGCCATTGAGTATATAGCAAAACTCCTGACCAGGAAAATTGCTAGTCATTATCCCTTCAGAATTTGAGTTTTTACTAAATTGAATGATATATGGTTCGATTTGTTTTGACGGATCGTGATAAGACAGCAGATGCAAACTGGTTCCGTTGTTGTTTTCTTTTACAAATCGTCTTTCGTTTGATTTAAGAAGTGGATGTTGAACAAGATTTTCATTTTCACCAATCAAGTCACCGACTTTGGTATTTAAGGCTTCAGCAATTTTTTTTAGGGTAACGATTGACGGGAAGGCTTTCCCTCTTTCGATTTGAGAAATTAAACTGGAAGTAACCCCAATTTTATTAGACAATTCTTTGATTTGAAAACCAAGAATCTCTCTTTTCCTCTTTATTCTTCTCCCCATTTGATCCATAAACGCACGTTTAGTTATCGTTTAAACAATTAAATAAGATGCTACAAGTTAAATACAATTTAATTATTAAAATAATATTTTTCCATAAAAATGCATGTACAGAATGAGAAATTATTCCCACTCGTTCATTCGCTAAATACTGCGATTATTAAGGGCATTTAAGAAATATTAAAAGGCCAGGGAATAATTAAAAGATCACACCTTCTTCAGCATATTTATTATATTTACTAAGTAGCGTTTAAGCAATAATAGCAGTAAGTCCGTTACATATTAAAATGATGAAAAAATATGAGTGATAAAACAGACTGGCTTTTTAAAAACTTACATCTGCTAATTTCCATATCAATAGTAATACCTACTGCAGTAATTTACGGTTCACCATCATTGTTGCCAAGACAATTAGACATTCAAGTCAATACAATTGATCTTTCAAATATGCTCAAGGCAATGATGTGTCTGTACCTTGGTATTTCAATCGTATGGATTTTAGGAATTTGGAAAGCTAAATATTGGGCACGAGCTACTCAATTGAATATATTATTTATGTTAACTCTCGCCACAGGACGATTGCTGAGTATGCTAATGGATGGATTGCCAACAGGGGGCTATATTTTTGGAATAATGGCAGAATTGGTTCTCGGGTTTTTTTCAATTTACCAACTTAGAAAATATAGTAAGAATTGATTAAAGCCACTGAAAAAATCAAGAGCTAACAATGTGACAAACGTGTTTTAACACTTTAAAAATAAATCTGATTAATGTATCTTACCGGTCTATCTAGAGGAGAAAATTATGGAAGACAATAAAGTCATAAATTTTATAAAAGAGGTGTTGAGAAATATACCAACAGGCTGGTTGCATCTCACAACGCATCGACTTGATATTTATGATGAAAAACTGGCTAAAACTCAGTTTTTAGAACAATTTGAAATCTTATTTAATACCAATAATTCTGAATCATTAGCGCTAAATGAATTACCCACAGCCTACGACTATATTCGATTGGGTCATCCATTATCTTGTGTTCTGGAATGGGGAATTGCTAAGTTGCACCAGCTAAAATCAAATAATGTAATCAGTTTTTCATCGCAGGCAATGCCTGTTTTGGCTATTCTAAGGAAGAATTTATTTGATAAAAAAAGAACACAAATCATTTATTCTGGTGCATTACCAGATTTTTTTGATGTTGAGATACTGCAACATATTTACGCTTATGAATTTGATGTAAAGCATGTTGATAAGGCAGATGCTATTGCTGAGTTCAAGGGCAGTACTATTTTCATTTCAAATCAAGATGCTATTTACAATGTAGACCTCAACCCAAATATTGACTTTTTTATAAATATTGATCCGGATCTTGGAAGTGTTTTAGTAGTAAATGGTGAACAGAATGAGTCTTATATTTCAGAAATTCAGCATGTTAGAAGAAGAGAGTCTATAGCTATGACCCCGGCTAATTGTCTTACTACCTTGAAGGTTTTAACAGGGGAGTCTACTTTTGAATACAAGAATAGTCATATCGAGACGAACAAATCAGAGGTCTTAAATTCAATTGCAGCTATTACCGGTACAAGTATAAAGTCACTAGTTGGTTCTAGTGGACTATCTATTCAATATGCTATTATGATGGGGCTCATTCACGATGCCCTGGAAAAGCATAAAGGAAAAGCTATCAAATTTATTGTTCCTCCAAATTGTTATGGCGGAACAAATGATCAGGCAAGACGTGTGGCTGCTTGCATTGCTAATGTAGAAGTGGTGGATTTACCAGTTGATGATGGAAATGATATGAATCAAAGCATTGACCTGGTTTTAGATAAAATTGCTGAGGAAGATGCTATCCCATACATTATCGCTGAAATTCCAACAAACCCAAGAGTAGAAGTTCCTGACCTTATAAATTTAAAGGCTGTTTTAAGTAAAGCGCGTAAAACAAGCAAAGGTGAAAGGGCGATAGAACCTGTTTTTATTTTAGACCAAACATTTTGTCCTAATGTCCATTTTCTGGGTGAAAATGAAATACTCTCAACAGTTAGGACTATTTCATATGCCAGTGGATCAAAATTCCCCAGTGGCGGGCTATGTAATGCTGGATATTGTGTAGGAAATAAAAAAACAGAAGCTTTGATGCGCTACATAGACTTGCATCTAAAACTTTGTGATAATGAGGCTACAGATCTTCAAATGGAAATACTGGCCAAAATGTTGCCTTCTATGAATCAAAGAATAAATGATGCATATCAAAACACACGTGAATTTGTAAACTATATCCATGAGACCTTACCAAAAGCAAAAATCAATTTTGTTTCGGAAAAATTAGCAAGACAAGGATTTACCCCATCTGTGTTTTCATTAGACCTTCCCACAAAAGGGGATAACGATGAAGAAAGGGAAGCTTATAAAAGAGTGCTAAATCTTAAATTAATCAATTTAATGATCACTGAAATCCCCAATGAGAGTAAGTTCTGTGTGAGCTATGGCCAGTTAAAAGGTACTTATTGGACAATTCCTGCAACATCTACCCAAGGAACAACCAAAGAAGGTGACAAAGATTATATTGTCCGGGCATCACTTTCTCCAAGCCTCAATCTCGAACTTCATAAAAAAGTTTTTTTAAAATTTATTGAGGGAATTTGATATATGAAACATTAGGAATAATTTGAAAAAGACATTCAGATGAAATTAAAATCAGATGCTCTTTTTGCATCAAACAATTAAGTAAAAAAACAAAGCCTAACATGAAAACTCAACAAACAAAATTGCTGCTTATAATTCTTTGTCTAACCGCAATCCAGTCATTTGGTCAGAAGCAAGTAAACTTAGCGGATAAACTCCAAAAAAAGAATATAAAAGCTGTAAATCGTACGATATCAATATATGGAGACCAGATGAATGCTGTTGAAATGGATGCAAAGGATAATGATGGTTTGGGCATATTGGAAGGAATAGAATTTGATACTGGCACCATTGAAATTGATCTTTTAGGTGAGAACAATCCGGGTAAAAGCTTTATTGGAATCGCTTTTAATATTCAAAATGACGATACTTTTGAAGCTGTATATTTTCGACCCTTCAACTTTGTGGCTGAAGAACAAATAAGAAAAGACCATATGGTGCAATACATTTATCATCCTGAATTTACCTGGAGAAAATTAAGAGAAGAAAGGACCGGTGAGTTTGAGAATGAAATTTCAGGCCCTCCAAATCCTGATGACTGGTTCCAGGCAACTATTAAAATAACTGATCAAAAAGTAGAAGTTTATGTAAATGAAAGTTCAGAACCAGTTTTATCCATAGATAGGTTGACTTCTTCTAAATCAAATAAAATAGGAATTTGGACTGGGTTCGGTTCCTCAGGTCGATTCAGAAATTTGGTTTTACGAACAGAATAAATCAGCATTAAAAAGGCTCATTGATACATCAATGAGCCTTTTTTTAATAGTCTTAATAGACCTTTATTCTGTTGAGACGCGATAAATGACATTTGGTCCCCAGCCGGAAACATAGATGTCCCCAGACGGACCAACCGTTACGCCGTCAAACCACCAGGTTGGAACACTTCCTTCAAGACCTGGGCCGCTAAGTTCAAGATTCTCAAACAGGATGCTTACCTCTCCATTACTCAGGTCAATACGTGATAAACGGTTTTCACCCGTTTCAACTACTACCAGATACCCTTCTTTTTCAAAGGCCAATCCTTCTGGAAACGAAAGGCCGGTTGCAACTTCAACAGGAGTCTGAGCATTGCCATCTATAAAATCAATCTGCCATACCTGACCCGTAGCCCAATCAGCAGCCCACAAAATTTCGCCATCCGTGGCTAGGCCACTGGCCACAGTCACAGGAGCTATTAACGAGTTGTCACTTGCCAGGACTACACCACCCTGTCCAAGATCAGACACTACGATTTCACCATTGACACGTAAGGCATCAATTGGAACTACCATTGTATATTCTTCTGTGGTTTCATCTGTGTCAGGATCCCAGATTTGGACCAATTCACTGAACCATGAAGTAACGACCAGGTTTTCCCCATCTGCTTGAACAGAAAAGGGCATGGTTAATTTATTGGGTTCTGGAACTAAATAACCTTTATAAACATTTTTTTCTTCACCGGAAGCACCATCTAAATTGCGCATTCTAAACACATCTCCTACAAAAAGCTCATCCTGATTATTTGATCCGGTTAAAGCAGCTATACCCATCGGGCCTATCATACCACCTTCGCTAATAGTGCGGGTTTCTCCGCTTGGTAATAGTTCTATAATCCAACCAAAATCTGCATTAGAAATATAAAGGTTGCCGTCAGCATCAAAGGCTAAGTTATCAAGCCCGGCTTGAAGAGTGGCGAACAGGCTTTTTTCTCCGGTTTCAAGATTTACCTTAAAGACTTCACCAGTTTGATCTAGTACGTTAAGCAGCCCATCAGGTCCAAACTTGGCAGCAACAGGATAAGTGAAACCATCTGACACAATTTTAATAGTTCCATCTGCTACTAATTCCTGAAAACTTCCAGAATTAGGAGGATCACCCGGATCACCCACATCTACGCTGATTACAAGGCCAAAAAGAAACGAAGGTCCGTATAATCGACCATCAGGGCCAAAGTCGAAGGCATTGAAAAACCCAAGAGGGTAGGTGTCTTCTATATACGGTACGATTTCTCGAGGTGGGTCAGTGAGATTAGGATCAATTTCAAAGAGCCCATCGGCCTGAAAGTCCAGGGCAACAAAAAGTCGACCCTCGTCGTTGAAGGTAATTGGGTTTACTCCTGGTGCTACATACTGATAGCCCAGTAAGTTTCCATTTAAATCCATTCTACCTACATATCCCGTCAGGATGTCTGTATAATAGAAGGATTCGCCATCCGGATGGAAAATAAGGTCATCCGGACCCGTAACATTCTCTTCTAGTCCAAAACTATTGGAGATATCACCATTTTCTTTGTTCATTACTAAAACTTCCTGACCATAAAAACTGGCAATATATAAGTTGTCGTCGGGGCCGAAGTAAATCCCGTTTGCGCCATGAAGAGCAGCTCCCATGCCTATCTCTTCTATTATAGGATCTGTGTCTCCCGGATCCTCGCCTCCGCCGTCATCATCATCTGAACTGCAGGAAAAACCCAGAATAAGCACGGCCAAAAAGAGGAGCTTAAGGCCAAATTTTACAGATAGTTTTTCGATTTTTTTCATGTTATTTGGTTTTAATTGATTAATCATATCAAGTTAAATCTTAATCCTTTTTTAAAATAATCATGAAGGACGAAACAAGGGAATTATTGTCCGAAGCGTATGTTTTAGTTATCTAAAGATGTGGCAAGAAATTGAAAGTCAAACTCTTATACCCTCATGAGGGTATGTCTAGAAAGTGTTTGTTTTAAGGAGGTCTTAATGGGCTAAAAATATATAAATGTGCCAATGAAGGTTCCTTTTTAGAAGGCGTTTCTAAGGCTCAAACCTGCCTGACCATCCAACTTTCAGGCCCAAGAAAATCATTAACATAAAAAAGGCTTGATTCTTACTTTAGAAAACCCATAGGATTTTTCGAAGTAGGAATCAAGCCAGTTTTTTAGCAAAATTCTTTTAATGAGTTGTGCTATTTTTCAACTTACATACCTGACTTAAGAGGAGATGTGGTAACACTCATGTCTCGAACACAAATATATTTACCATCTCGTTTCTCGAAAAATGACATGTAATTTCCATTCTCTGTTTCTTTACCAGAAGCATCGAATTCAGTCCAGGAACCAATTTCAACAGCAATATTACCTTCAGCAAATAAGTCTACAACCTTATATACATTGTATGTTTCGGTTGTGTCTTTTGCAATATTATTTGCAATATTGTCTCTGATAGCTTTCTTACCTGAAAGAGGTTGTTTGTTTCTGGTATAACTTATGGCATCATCGGCGTAATACGCAGCTACTGCATCAGCATCTTTCGCTTTTTCACCTGCAGCAAAGGCATCTTCCATGGCTTGGATTTCAACTTGAACTTTTGCCATATCAATGACTTCCTTTTCAATGACTTCCTCTTTTTCTGCAGTCGCACAGGCAGAAAAGAATAATGCCGTAAATGCTAAAAATCCAAATAATTTAATGTGTTTTCTCATAATAGTTATAAAGTATTGGTTAGACCATCAAGATACAACTTAATGGGCTATTGAGGTTAATTAGTTTTTTCGTTAAATAAGCTTATCTACTATGGAAAAGTAAAGTTGATTTCTAATTAGATATAAAACTGATAATTAAAGCCATGTTATCTGTATTAAAGTATAGTTAAGGCCTTATCCATGTGCGCTCAGAACTATAACGACGTTGTGAAAATGGCCAGCCTAAACAGAAAGATAGTTCAGAAGGAAATAGATGATGATGTGAGAAGGATAGGAGGGGGTAAACAGCGCTCCTTTATAGCTTCAAATGGTATTTTTTGAGATATGATGGTTGTCATTTTTATTCTCGTTTGAAAATAAGATATTACCTCGTGTTAATAAAAATCACATGGTATCCTGTAAATTTCTATAGGAAATGGAGTTATTTCACCCTTAATAACGTGTTGTACAAAATGTAAGAGAAGATCATGGACTTCCAAGTTTTCAAAATCTCTTTTTTAAAGCGGCTTTTCCTGTTAACAGGCATTGCCCTATTTGCGATTTCTGCTTATGCACAAAAAAAGTTGATTTCTTTTGACGAAGTTAAGAACATTGACAATTACGGTCGATTTCGTTATATAGAGGTCAAGGGGCATTCAGGATATCATTTATATAATGGAACAGCACTAACTGAAACTGTCAAAAGTGGCTATGGAGCTGTTGAGGTTCGGTATGCCTGGCAATCTAAAGATAGTACAGGTTGGATCAGCGAAAGCGGCTATCCTTCATATGGTGTGGGCTATTATTCAGGATTTATTGGAAATCCTGAAATTCTTGGCAAACCCAATGCGCTATTTGGTTTTATCAATTGGCAACTAAGCCGCTCTGAGAAACGCAATGTTTGGGAGGTCAGTCCGTCATTAGGTATTACTTATAACCTAAAGCCCTATGACAATGATGAGAACCCAGATAACGACGCAATAGCATCGCCTTTTGCCTTGTATTTAAACTTGAGTTTTGGTGCGGCCTATAAGGTGACCAGAGAGTTGGATTTGCTTTATGGAGTTGATTTTACTCATTTTAGTGTGGGAAGGATTACTGTTCCGAATCTTGGATTAAACATGTATGGAGCTCATTTGGCTTTCAGGTATCATTACAATGCTGATCAAAAGTTCATCGACAATGATGCCTATTCAAGAGATATCTTGCCATCAAGATTTAGAAGGCCCAGGAAGAGTAAAAACAGTTGGATTGGAGAAAATAGTATTGAAACCTATTTTGGTTTTGGTTCGGTACAGAACAATGAGGACCTGGGAACTAGTAAGCGTTATGCTGTCTTTTCGGGAGTATTAGATTACAGGTATAAATTCAATACGATGCATGGCATTTCTGTTGGCCTCGACTATTTTTATGATGAAAGCCTTAAAGTTGAATACCCTGATGATACTGACCTGATAGGGCTTCATATTGGGTATGATTTCATGTTTGGAAAATTCACAACTCGATTCCAATTCGGGGCTTACCTTGAAGATGACAAGGACAAGGAACCTACCTATATGCGCGCTGCATTTAGGTATGACATCACGCCTTGGTTCTTTGCACAAATCGGATTAAAGACCAGAGATTTTTCACGCGCTGACTGGGGTGAATTTGGCATAGGGTTTGTTCCCTTTAGATTTTAGTCGCATGAAATGAAAAAGGCTGCTAAGATCATAAGGCCCCAGCTGTAATAATATGCCCGGGCCTTTCTGTATATTAATTCTTATATTTAAAGACAAGAGATCTAGGTGCCTCAGTGCTACTGAGAAAATAGAATACTCTTTTACACAAAAGATTTACGATTATCGTTCAATCAAATGATTTAAAATGAATGGAATTTCCAGAAAAAGTCAACTATTGTATTTGTTTATTTTTATAACTGTATATGCATGCACAACAAAAAAAGAAGAGACCACTGAATCAAGGCCTAATATTCTTCTCATCATGGCAGATGATGCAGGATATTCTGATTTCTCAAGTTATGGTGGAGAAATACCGACACCCAATATCGATGCCCTCGCCAGTGAAGGATTACAATTAACTGATTTTCATGTAGCGCCAAATTGTGCACCAACAAGGTCAGCACTCCTTTCAGGAATGGACAATCACTTAGCGGGTCTGGGCACCATGTATGAGGTGATCGCTGAAAATCAACGAGGAAAGAGAGGGTATGAAGGCTATTTAAACTTTGATGTAGTAAGCGTTGCTGAAGTATTACAAGAATCAGGATACAATACGTATATGGCTGGAAAATGGCACTTAGGCGCCAAAAAAGAAGAAACAAGACCACACGCCAGAGGATTTGACAGAACATTTTCTATGTTGGCTGGAGGAGCGAGCCATTGGTCTGACAATACGCCCCTCATCCCTGGAAAGGCAAGTCCGTATTCAGTAAATGGAAAAATAATTAAGGAATTACCATCTGATTTCTACTCATCAAAGAATTATACCGATAGTATTATATCCTACATAAAAGCAGATGCGAAAAGTGAAAAACCTTTTTTTGCGTATCTGGCTTTTACGGCCCCGCATAATCCTCTACATGCTCCAAAAGAATATATAGAAAAATACAAAGGTAAATATGAAAATGGCTGGGTTGAATTGGCGCAAGAGAGACTCAAGCGTATGCAAGCGTTAAACTTGGTGCCAAGTGATCAAGAATTATTTCCTTATCCAGCATGGCTGGAACAGTGGGATAATTTAACAGATGAGCAAAAAGCATCTCGATCTAGAGACATGGAAGTGTACGCAGCCATGATTGATTATATGGACATGAGTATTGGACGTGTAATAGACCATTTGAAAAAAACGGGAGCATATGACAATACCATGATTGTTTTTGTTTCTGATAATGGCGCTAGTAAAACGACCATTATGGATTATGCAGCGCTGGGTGGTGAAGTTGAAGCACACTTAAAATCGTTTGATAATTCTAATGAAAACAAAGGGTTTCCAAATTCGGCTACCGATATAGGTCCGGCATGGGCATGGGCGGCTAATACCCCTTTCCGATTAACCAAAGGATATCCAACCGAAGGTGGTATGCGTGTGCCTTGTATTGTTAAGATGCCTAATTCATTTAATATAGTACCTACACAACTTGATGGGTTTAGCTATATTTCTGACCTTATGCCTACTTTTCTTGAATTGGCTCAAGCGGAGCATCCATCAGAATACAAAGGCCACCCTGTACTGCCAATGCAAGGGATATCACAACTTTCTAATTGGACAAATAGAAGCACACAGGAGCGAGAATTTGGCTTTGAAATTTATGGGATGCTTACTTATAGGTCTGCCGAATGGAAAATTTTAAAACTACCAGTTCCTTATGGCACAGCAGAATGGCAACTTTATAATTTAAAAAATGACATGTCAGAACAAATTGATCTAGCGGCTGAAAATCCAGAAAAGCTTAAGGAGCTCATAGAAAAATATGAGGATTATGCTAAAAAAAATGGTGTCGTTTTACCTGATAAAGCAGTTGCTTATGCAAAGCCACCAAAATTAAAGTCATTTTAATGAAGTCCATTTTTCTAATTATTCTATGAATACAACTAACAACAAATCATATGACATTTAAGATTCCACATGTCTTTATCTTTCTCTCTGTCATTATTCTATTTTGTGCTTTATTGACATATATCGTTCCTTCCGGCTCCTTTGAACGGACTACACGAAAGTTTGGTGAAATAGAACAAAGCGTTGTAGTGCCTGGCAGCTATAAAGAACTGCCCAAGCATTTTTCTGTAAAAGGTATTTTTTTTAATGAAGAGGTTGAAGGAAAGGCCTCACCAATTTCATTAACAGGCTTATTAACGGCTATTCCAAAAGGGATGCAGCAATCAGCCGCTTTGATATTTTTTGTTTTTATAGCAGGTGCTATTTTTAATATTGTCATGCATACCGGAACCATCAATGCAGTGTTATTTTTCTTAATACAAAGATTTCGGCAGGCCCCTACAACACTATTCTTTTTGATCTACCTGACTGTTTCCATGGCAAGTTCCTTTATGGGAATTGCCTCTGAATTAATTCCTTTGATCCCCATTTTTATATTGCTGACCAAAGAGTTTGGTTATGATAGGATGTTTGGTTTTGCATTGATCGCCTTACCTATGTTCATCGGTTGGACCGCAGCGATTACTAATCCGTTTAATGTGACTATTGCCCAGCAAATCGCAGAGCTTCCTTTGGGTAGTGGAATGGGCTTGAGAGTGGTTCTTTTTATTGTGTTTTTGGTTCTTGGTTTTAGTTACCTAATGCGATATGGGAAAAGGGTCAAACAGCATAAAACCAAATCATTGGCGCCAGAAGGGTCTTATGAAATTGAAGGAATGCAACACATTGAAGAAGAAAAATTCAGTTCCAAACATTTTTGGATCTTGGCCGTTCTTGTGATCGGCTATTCAATTATCATGATATCTGTCCAGACAATTGGCTGGGGTTTGATTGAGATGACCGGAGGCTTTATCGGTATAGGAATTGTGGTCATTCTGATCAGTGGCCTGTCTGGTGACGCTGCGATGAACGCTTTTGTGAAAGGCCTGGGTACAATGATTGTTCCGGCGCTGGTTGTTGGTGTGGCTCGAGGCATATCGGTTGTGATGCAGGAGGGTTATATCATTGACACGATTTTAGCCTCAGCTTCTAATAATTTAATGGAGCTTCCAAAATTTGTTGCTGGTGAAGGCATGCTTGTTTTTCAATCAACTTTGAATTTTTTCATCCCATCAGCCTCTGGCCAGGCACTTGTGTCTATGCCTTTGTTGACACCTTTAGCTGATTTGTTGGGGATTTCAAGACAAACGGCTGTACTGGCTTTTGTGTTGGGTGACGGAATTTCAAATATTGTTATTCCAACCAATGGGGTGTTAATGGCCATGTTAGGATTGGCGGCCGTTCCTTTCGAAAAATGGTTTCGCTTTGTGCTGCCTTTATTTCTGATCCTGATGCTTATGGCAGGCTTGACGATGTTCCTGGCAATTTGGATGGGTTATTGAATTGTATTGAGCAGATCAAAAAGGACAAAAACTGTGAAAAGTGGAATAAAGAAATCGGATATATGTTAGCCTTTGATATGATCATTTAAAATATCATGGCTCAGTTTTAGCGTGTTAGATAGGTGTCTTTTAACGCTTTCATTTGAACATTATAGAACTCTATTTAATTTTCAGAAAACAGAGACCTAATTACTATTGCGAATTTCCTCTAAAAAGAAATAAAAAGCAATTCCAAAACCTAGTGTAACGACTCCTGCTGCGTATGGGATGAATTCGATCATTTGCCTTTTCTTATAAGTTTTAGATAAATTGCAAATCCAAGTATTGAAGGGACCCAAAGTCCAACAAATAAAGCTCCGTCTTTTTCACCTTGAAACCACATTAATTCTGAAAAGATCAGAGTACCAAGGGCTAAAACCAATAATACCTTATCCGTTTTGCTAATATTTTGTAACATAATGGGAATTATTTAATGCTCAATTTACGATTTTTTTACAAATAAATAGTTGAGATAGAATTTTTGGCTGATTTATGATTCACAAGAATTATTAGAATGCCTCAAGCCATAAAAGAAAATGCGTAAAGCTCATCACTAGATTTATTGGTTTCAGAATCTTTTCATCAATATGTCTCGAATAGGCTGTCAGCAGGTTATTATGTACCTCAATTAATCCAAATTGATGGCCTGAAAATTGCCGGATTCAATAAGGAAGTAAATGAAACATTTCATGTAAACATGAATGTGAATCTCGGAGAACAAAAGCTTATATTCAATGATTGTCTAATCCTGCTCTTTCTATAAACCGAAGCTGGTTTGAAATATGTTCATGAGCATCATTCTCTTTTAAAAAAAAAGGGTAGTCAATACCCTGCCCCAAAAATGTTTCTTATCCATCCTGGCTATTAAACATCATGAAAAAAATGATACATATTAGCAAGGAATCAAAGAATTACCCTTAAATCCCTTTCGGGATTTAGGTGAAATTTAACTATATTAGCTGATAACAGAATGTCAATTAACAATTTTCAAAAGAAAAATGCGAGCTTTAGATAGCTCAAAACAAGCTAAGTAAATAGTTGACTTTTTTCAACCGCAGCATCCAAAAGTAAAAATGAAAAGGATAGTATATATAAGTAAATTAACCACCCCGATTTCGTCTGATGAAATTGAATCGATTGGTACTGTTTCCAGTCGAAACAATAGCCGTATTGATATTACCGGTACGTTGATATTTTTTGATAAAATGTTTTTCCAGATTATTGAGGGTGACGATGAAGTAGTTGATAAGCTATATGAAAAAATTGGAAAAGACAAAAGGCATCATGATGTACTTAGGCTAAAAACTGAATATGACATAAAAGAAAGACTTTTTCCGCAATGGCACATGAAAACCATCAATCTTGATAATAATGTTGATGATTTGTTACGTCCAATTAAAATTTTACTACAATCGGTTGTTGAAAGCCATTCTATTGTAGAAAGATATACACAACCAACTATACTTAAAATACTTAATGAAGGCATAAATCCGCTTACTGTAAAGCCTGTGCCTTTGAAAAGAGTAATCCTTTTTGCTGATATTATATCCTATACTGCGATAAGTGAAAAAACGACTTTGGATGAGACGCTTCTAATTTTAAACACTTATTTTGAAGTTTGCAGCCGTATCATTCTCAAGAATGGCGGGGAGGTTAATAAATTTATGGGAGATGGTTTGATGGCATATTTTAATGAGCATCAAGCAGATAATTCGATACATTCATGTTTAGAGATATTAAAAGAATTAAAAGATATACGCAAAAACGCAGATAAAAACTCGCCACTAAAGTTCTTAAATTCCAGTTTTGGACTTGCCCGAGGGGATGTAATTGAAGGTAATATGGGTTCTAAATATAAAACCGATTACACAATAATAGGTGACGCGGTGAATGTTTCTTCGCGATTAGAAGGATTGGCAAGGGAAGTTAAATGCCTATTGGTTTTATCTGAATCACTTCAGCAAGGCACAAAAGAACCCTGGATTTTCAGAAGCCTCGGCGAATATAGTCTTAAAGGTAAGCAAGGCTTGAGTGAAGTGTTTTCTATTGATCATGAATTAGTCAATGGTCATAAAGGGGATATATTTGATAATCAATCGTAAACTTTTATAAGAAAAATCATCAGAATATGCTGAATTGGTTTTAACTGCTGAAGCAGATGATCCTTTTGCATCGTGATGAATCGAATATTTTAGAAGAGCGAAGTATTTAGAGTCGATTTCCATTCATAAAATCCAAATATAATATGAGATCTAAATTTACACTATTCTTACTTGCATTCACACTTGTGCTTGCCTGCGCAGATGCGTCTAAAGAAACCGCTGACACGATTTATACCAATGGTAAAATTTATACCGTTAATGATGCCCAACCTTGGGCAGAAGCTGTTGCCATAAAGGACGGAAAATTTATAACGGTGGGCTCAACTGCAGCGGTTGAAGCCTTAACTGGAGAAAGCACAAAGGTTGTAGATTTAAATGGGCAATTTGTTATGCCAGGTGTATTTGATTTACATGCGCATCCCTTTATTACTCCTTGGTATGGAGACATGAACTTACAACTGGATGGGGTTGATTCTAAGGAGAAAATTCTTGACATGGTAAAGAACTACGCTATTGAGAACCCTGATAAAGAATGGATTATTGGCGGCCAATGGTTATTAGGCCTTTTCCCTGAAAATAGTCCTAGAAAAGAATGGTTGGATGATATTGTACCTGATCGTCCTGTCGCACTTTTAGACCAGACCGGACACGGCATGTGGCTCAATTCCAAAGCCATGGAATTAGCTGGAATTACTAAAGACACTGAAACGAGTCAACTTATTGTAATACACAAAGATCCTAAAACAGGTGAACCAACAGGTACAATTAACGAACAAACGATTCAAATGGTTGAACAAGTTATTCCACAAGCACAGGTTGCGGATTACGGCGAAACGATCTATGGTATATTTGACACCTTTTTGTCGTATGGAATTACTTCACAGCAAACAGCAGAAGGTCATAAGGTGCCGATAGAGGCCTTAAAACAATTAGAAGATAATAACAGGTTGAAAGAACGTGTATTTGTCAGCTGGGATTGGAAAACAACTTTAAATTTAGCTTACTCACTAGATGATATTGAGAATCAGATTAAAACAAGGGAGAAATACGCCTCAGATTTTATTTATCCCAATTATGTAAAAATATTTGCTGATGGAGGTCCTTTCTCAGGAACTTCACTGCTTTTACAACCATACGAAAAAGAATTTGCAGGCGAAGAGGGTTTTTATGGAGGCGCTAATATGACAGTAGAAGAATTTACTGAGGCCTTTAAAATGTTTGATAGTTGGGGCGTAGGAGTCCATGTTCACGCGATGGGTGATGGTACTATTCGACTTGTTATTGATGCATTAGAAGCGATGAAAAAAGCCAATGGAGATAGCGGAACCCATCACAAAGTGGCTCATAATACCATGCTATCAGTTGATGATATTCCTAGAATAGCGGCACTAAATGATGTTAATATTGATTTTTCACCGCCAATTTGGTATCCTCATGCAGGGGCTACACCAGGTTTAATTACAGCAGTTGGTAAAGAACGAACATCAAAAACATATCCCATAAAGACGGCTTTAGCATCCGGATTGAGTGTTGGCCAAGGAGCAGATTGGCTTACGGCAAATCCTACGCCAGATCCATTTATTGCCATAGAGTCAATGATTACCAGAAGTAATCCATTTGATGAAACCATGCCAGGACAAATAAATGTTGCTGAGGCGATTACATTAGAACAGGCATTATATATTACAACCTTAGGAGGTGCAGAAGTTTTAGGAGTTGAAGATAAATTAGGATCAATAGCAGTTGGTAAATTTGCCGATATGATTGTCTTAGATCAAAATTTATTTGATATAGATATAACCGAAATTTATGGAACTAAGGTAGAAAGTACTATTGTTGATGGGAAAGAAGTGTACTCAAAAAACTAGCAATTTCTGAATTCAGGTATCACAAAAGCCTAATTAGATTTTTAATAAAATGTGAACATAAAAAAACCCCATTAATAATAATTAATGGGGTTCATAATGTTTTGGATTTATGTTAATCCTAAACAATATAGATTAAAGCTATTACACTTTTGTAAAAATACTGACTCCATTTCCATCCGTGATGGTGAGCTTATTTCCTAAAATAACATAGGTAGCTGTTTCCTCACCACCATCTATCACTATAGTCAATTTATTGCCATCTGTACCCCAAGTGAAAGCTTCAGAATCAGAATCAATTTCTCCGTCAAAAGTTTCAACGGCAACAATTGTACCTGTACCGTTATCCTTGAAAGTAATTAGAACGCTATACTCATATCCGTCTTCAGATTCTGACATTTCCCAAGTTCCAACCAAGTCAGTGTTAATATCATCGTCGTCATCACTACATGAAACAGATACTGTAAGGGCTAAAAACATGATTAATAGATACTTAAATTTTTTCATATTATTTTTTGATAGTTATTTATAGATCTCTACTCGTATGGCTTTTCGAGAACGGCCTGTTTAGTTATAGTTTCTACTCTATTTATTTTTGAAGTCAGCGAATATAGTCTAATTAAGAGGGATGTAAAATACCTTTATAAAGGTATTTTTAGATTTAAACCTCGTTAGAAAATGATAGCTAAGTCTATTTGGTTTGAATCAAAAGAAGCGTCTCGGAGCTTGTGGAAATGGCGCATTAAAGTTTACAAAAGCGGTGATTCTTTAAAAACTCTTCTATTAAATACTTATTTTAGCGGCCTGCTAACAAATTCCAACCCATAAAAGAATATGCATAAAAAAATAGAAATAAAAGGATTTGATAAGATATTAGAAGACAAGAAAAATATACTATCCTGCTTCAAAGAGATGCTGTCAAGCATTGATGAAAATAAGCTTAGTACCTTCATTGAATCATTAGATGAAAATATCGATTTCAAAACAATATCTGATGAGAAAATAATACAGTCTTTTGGTATATATTTTCAATTGATGAACCTCATAGAAGAGAATGCGGCAATTCAATTTAATAGACAGTTTGAAAAGAACTTTGGGATATCTGCGATTCGTGGTTCCTGGGGAGAAACCTTTAAACTGTGGGATGAACAAGGTATTGATCAGGATACAATGATTAAAACGATATCGTCTGTTCATGTTTGCCCCGTACTTACGGCACACCCTACCGAAGCAAAGCGGGTTACTATTTTAGAAACACACAGAGAATTGTATTTATTACTCGTACAGAATGAAAATTCGACTTATTCCCAGACAGAAAAAAAAGTTATTCGAGATAAAATAATAAGCTTGTTAGAGCGCTGGTGGAGAACGGGTGAAATCTATTTAGAAAAACCTGATTTACGCGATGAACGTGCCAATGTTGTACATTATTTAAGTAAGGTATTTCCTTTGATTTTAGAATCAAGTGATTTGAAATTAAAATACTCTTGGTTGGAAATGGGCTTTGATCCGGAGAAATTGAAAGACATAGAACACTTTCCAAAATATAGTTTTGGAAGTTGGGTTGGCGGAGATCGCGATGGCCATCCATTTGTTACGCCTCAAATTACCAAAGACACACTTTTGATTCATCGTAAAGAATCTTTAGAGATCATCTATAACCACGTTTTAAAATTAGGGGCCCAATTGTCTTTATCTTCCAAGCACAACCCTACGCCGGAGGCATTGACAAGCGGTATTGCTAACTATGCCAAATTATTAGGGGATAAGGGTGTAAAGGCAGTAAACCGAAACCCTTATGAGCCATGGAGGCAGTTTGTAAACTTGATAGAGCTCAAACTTGAAAACACGATTTCAGGAAGCTATAGTGATTCTAAGCTGTTTTATAGAAGTAGCAAGGAACTGCAAAAAGATTTAAAATTTATCAGGGAGCTTTTAATTGAAATTAATGCCGATAAAATAGCAGAAAACTTATTGTTCCCATTGGAGCGAATCGTGCAGAGTTTTGGATTTCATTTGGCAAAATTGGACATCCGTCAGAATAGCGAGTATTATGAAAAAGCAATTAGTCAAATACTGCAAAAATCGACATTGGCAGATACTGACTTTCAGAGTTGGGATGAGGCAACGCGCCTTAGGTTTTTAAATAAAGAAATAGCATCTCCTGAACTATTAACAAACATCACAATATCATACGGGCCGGAAGCTGATAATGTGTTAGATTATTTTAGAGTTTTAAGAGATCACAACATTTTATATGGCTCTGAAGGAATCGGTTCATTAATCGTTAGTATGACAAGAAGCCTGAGCGATTTGCTCATGGTCTACCTGTTTATGAAAGAAACCCAACTTTTGGGTACTGATTTAATCGTGGCACCTCTTTTTGAAACGATAGAAGATTTGGATAATGGGGCAGCTATTTTAGATGATTTCCTAAATCATACGCTAACAAAAAAACGCCAAAGCCTTTTACAAGATGCTCAAGAAGTCATGGTGGGATATAGCGATAGTAATAAAGATGGTGGTGTATTGGCCAGTAAGTGGAATCTTTATAATGCTGAAAAAGCACTTTCAGAGGTGGGTAGAAAGCACAATATTAAAGTGTTTTTCTTTCATGGCAGAGGAGGTACCATTAGTAGAGGTGGAGGTAAATACCATCGTTTTATTGAGAGCAAACCAACCGGTTCAGTTAATGGTAAAATAAAACTAACTATTCAAGGAGAGTCAATCTCACAGCAATTTGGCAATCTCTTGACAGGAACATATAACTTAGAAATGCTGGCTTCTGGTGTAGCGCTACATACATTACCGCCTGCTCAAGACAAAGAGAATGATTACCCAAAAAAGACAATAGAATGGTTGTCAGCAAAATCAATGGTACACTATAAAAATTTAATTGCTGATAGCGAATTCATGCAGTTTTATAGTGAAGCAACTCCTATTGATATTCTGGAGCAAAGTAAAATTGGTTCTAGGCCGGCACGAAGAACAGGAAAGAGATCCCTTAAAGATTTAAGGGCCATCCCCTGGGTTTTTAGCTGGAATCTTTCGAGATTTACGCTTACCGGATGGTACGGAGTAGGTACAGCTTTAAAAGAATTAAAAGAGCAGGATCCCGAAGGTTATGAAGGCTTAAAAGAATCAATCGCTTCCTGGCCGTTTTTAAGGTATATGTTTATCCAAACAGAAACCAATTTGTTGATTGCCAATCCGGAGATTATGAAAATGTATGCTGAATTGGTAACCGATGAAAAATTAAAAAACAAATTTTTGAATCTAATCTTGTCTGATTATGAAGAAGGGAAATCACATATTGAATATTTACTAGGTGAGAGTGTTGCTGAAAGAAGGACCGGTCAGCTTAACATCATGAATATCAGAGAGAAAGAATTAAAAGTTTTACATAAGCTACAAATTGATTCTATCAAAAAATGGAGAAAACTAAATAAAGAAAACAATCCTGAAGCGAGCAATATGTTACCAGAATTATTGCATGTGATTAACTCCTTGTCAGGAGGTTTGAGAAATACAGGTTGATCACAGTTATTAAGATAAAAGTATAATAATGAAAGAATCCACAATTGAAAAGCAACAAAAGTTTTTATTACTGATTGCAGCGATAGGCCTGTTCCCTATTGCCTTATCTTATGGATTGGTTCCTGAGATGAGTTTGGGTTATCTATATAATATATCGGTCACTGAGGTGAATCATATGCATATATTTCGAGCTGTAATGGGCTTATACTTTGCGATGATCATATTTTGGCTAATCGGTGTGGGTAAAATTCATTTAAGACAAACAGCTGTTTACAGTCTCGTTGTATTCATGTTTGGTTTAGCCGCAGGGAGAGTTGTGAGTCTAATTTTAGATGGTGTTCCAAATTGGTTATTGATTGTTTTCTTGGTCTTAGAAGTATTATTTGGTTTTCTGGGAGTGATGCTATTGAAAAAGAGTAACACTTAGGATAAGCTAAACATCATATTACAAAATAGTTTAAAATAATACATTCCTTGCCAAACCCACTAAGTTAACAAGGAATGTATCTGTTCTATAAGTTAAAGTTACCTATAGAAATAATTGAAAGGATTATTTATCCTTATTAAGGCAAAAATCTCTTTTTCCCTTCTAGCCCCAGCACGAAAGCGTCTTTATAGCCGTCTTTTTTCATTTGTTCCATATGATTCATTGCCTCTTTGTTAGATTCAAAAACGCCTGAATAAAAACGGTTATACCCGTCATCATATCGATGATTGAACAAGCCTGATGAATCTTCATAAGTACCTGTTTTTACATTTTCCATGAATGCTCCTATTTGCACCGTGTATACTATATTGTCAGTGCTAAAATCATAAGCTGCTCCAGTCGCATTTTCTCCTAAGACCTCCTCAATACGATCAATTTCAGCCAAGTTTTCTGCATCCAGAAGAATTTCCATATCTCTTAAGTTTGCTTCGTCTTCAGCGATCCTCATTGCTTCGGCATCAACAGCTTTAAAGGCTGTAATGTAGGCTTCTTTAGCGCCATTGGCTTCTATATCCAGTTTGATAGGTGTAGTTAGTTCGTTATCGATCACCTCAGAGGCAAAAACATTTAAATCACCTCCTTCTGTTTTGATGTCTGATTCAAAATACAGTACACTACTGTCATCAACGAAAGGAAATACTTCACGTTCTTCGGAATTAATTTTTGTGCCTAAATTCTCAGGTTTTCCATAGGTTCCATCTTCTAGTAAATCAACAACAAAAATATCTGTTTTTCCGGTTGATTCAGGGCCGTCAGACACAAAAAATAGTTGTGTGTCATCTTTGTTAAGGGCAGGATGTCCGGTAGAATGACGCTTGCCATTAAAAGGAAGCATCTCTAGGTTTACCCATTCACCATTTTCTGCTACGCTCGCTTTAAACAGTTGAAGCTGCACAGAGTTTTTGATTTTTTGATCTGTCTCATTTCCTGATTTTTCCTTTATCTTTTTATTGGCACTAAAAAACACAGTCTTTTGGTCTTTTGTAAAGGATACCATGTTTTCCTGAATGTCAAAATCAGGATTGGCAAGTAATAAATCGTTCACTTCAAGCATGTCATTGTCAGAAACGTATACCTCGGTTTCAGCTGACAAGGGAGTGTCTTTGTTTTCACTTTTTTCTGTGGTAAAAGCATTGCCTGCATCAGCATAAGACATATTGAAAATGTCATCATTACTGGCATAAACATCAGGTGCGCTCTGGGCAAACATTCCGAATGGAATAACTGCGAGCATCATGGTCATTAATTTTTTCATCGATCTAAGTTTTTTATAGAAATCAAAGCAGAATTTGAATTCGGATTAATACAAGTACAACATAATAATTTATTTATACATCTGATTATCCGATACTTATTAGTTATTAAGATACTTATTAACGATTCAGAGCCATGTTTCATCTAGAATTATACTTATAAAAATTGATTTTTCAACTTCATTTGTTACAATCTGTTTAGGTCTAAAATATTGTAAAATACACACGAATATCCAAACTTTCAGAAAGTAGCTTGAAAAGCATTTTTCTTGTTATTTCAGACCTTAAAATTGGATTTGAAAGAACTAAAAAAGAACAATGTCTTTATAAAAGTGAATTTTTGGGTTATCGATTTGATAAAATAAGCACGCTATATTTCAGAAGCCATAATTTACTATTGCTAAAATTTTTGAAGTGGTAAATTATTCAATACAACCCGATAAAACCTGCTATTATTTTTATAAAAATGTATCTTTAGTCAGAACGAACCCTTAATTATTGAGTATGAGAATAGGTATTATCATCGGTAGAATCGGAGGTGTTGATGGTGTAGCACTTGAAACTGAAAAGTGGATAGAGGTATTAAAAAAAATAGGACATGAAGTGTTTATCATTTCTGGAGAATTTGAATCTTGGAAAATGGATTATGAACGAAATTATCTCTTTCCAGCCTTGTCGTTTTTTTCAGCCGAAGCAGAGTGGGAACAACGCAAAGCATTTTTTGAGCCCGATAAGGATCCTGGCCTCTTGCTGGATCATGTTGAGAAATGGTCTGATATGATTGAAGGCGTCTTAAGTAAATGGGTAAAAGACAAGAAAATTGATGTGATCCTGTCAGAAAACGCATCTGCGTTGCCCTGTCAGTTATCAATGGGTATTGCGATCAAAAAACTCATTATCAATACAGGCCTGCCTGTTGTAACTCATGACCATGATTTTCATTGGGAGCGGGGCGATCGATATTTATCGGTTCACCCAGAAATTAACCAATTTGTGGATGATAACTTTCCATTGTTGTTACCCGGAGTACAACACGCCGTTATCAATACCTTTGGAGTTGAAACCTTTAAAAACAGGTTTAATATAGATGCCATATTGGTGCCTAATGTGATGGATTTTAGTCGCATTTATGGTGTTCCAACTCCTGAGAATCAATTTTTCCTGAGAGATGTTGGTGTGAAAAAGAATGAAATTGCCTTATTACAAGTTACCAGAATTGTAAGACGCAAGGGGATTGAAACGGCTATTTCATTAATTGATAAGCTAAATGATAAAAATTTAAAACTTGTTATTACCGGAAATAATAATGATGACGAGAATAAAGAGTACTATAATGAATTGATAGATCAGATTCACGAGTTGAATCTTTCGAGACAAATCATATTTGCTGCCCATAAAGTGTTAGATCATAAAGATTTATCAGACGTGTACGCCCATGGAAGGGCCTGCACTTATTTTAGTACTTATGAAGGTTTTGGCAATGCTTTTGTTGAAGGGGTTCTGGCGAAAAAGCCAATATTTGTCAATGACTATAAACCGGTTTATATGCAGGATATCGGTAGTAAAGGATTTGAAACCGTGATGATAGAAAACAGTAATCTAACAAATGAAAAAGTACAGCAAATGTCTGACATCATTTACAGTCCAAAAAGATGCATAGAAATTGGTGAATTTAATTTCGAACTCGGTAAAAAACATTTCTCGTTCGAAGTACTTGAGGAAAAATTGAATCAGCTATTTATAGTTTAATAAATTAAACGATGATTGATAAACAGAGTGTGAATATTAAAAAGGTCTTAGAAGAATTAAAAAGCGAAAAAATAAATACATGGTTTGATCTGGGTCTGTTTATTGACAGATTTAGAGAAGAGAAATTAAAATCATCTTTTGAAGGTGATACAAATGCTTTTGACACTTTTGTTGAAAAAGGAGGTATTGCATTTGTTACCTTTTACTTTACCATAGATGGTATTACTGTAGAAACAGAAAAGTATGCCAAGACCTTTAAAAAAATATACCCAACTATTCCTATTCATTTTATCGCAGGTGACATTAAGCAGGAAGCTGATGAATTAATTCCAAAAGATGCATTTAAAAAAGTAATACCAGAAATGGAGGCATTTGATGCCTGGCCGCTATATCATGACTTTTTTAATATTAAAATGGAACGTGGCAGTAAGGAGTATAATGAACTGATTGGTAAGTTTTGGAAAGAAGTATTGGTTCTGGTTGAAAAACTGGGAACCTATATTGAAGAAAATGAAATATCATTACTTTATCTAATCAATGTTTGCTCAAATCCGGGTAATGTTTCTTTGGCCTTGGCAACGGTTTTAATTTCAGAATATTTAGGGATTCCGGTCATTAATAATAACCATGATTTTTATTGGGAAGGCGGTAACCGAGAAGTGGAAAGAAAAAAGAAAGGCCTTAAAAAAGGGCCTAGAGATTTCTTTTTTCACAATTCACATGTAGGCGAATTCTTTTCATTGATTGAAATGATTTATCCATGGGAAAGCAGATCATGGATGAATGTCAATATCAATAAAATTCAGCAAAATCACCTCATAGAAATCAACGGCCATAACCCTGCAAATGTTGCTTTATTAGGAACGGCTGTAGATACGAAAATGCACCAGATGAGTAAACGTGATATCATAAAAGCGTTTATGCAGGTGTCTACTATTTTTGCAAATAAAAAAGACAGCATCACCGTTCATACAGCAGCCAAGCACACCAAAAGTGAACGTTCTTTAAAACCCATCCTGTTGGGTTATAAAACCATACGCAAATTCGATTTTGTAAACAACAATATCGTATTTCTCCAGCCAACAAGAGTGATTAGCAGAAAGTCAATTGAGCTTAACTTTAAACTTATAAAACGGCTGTTTTCTTATGAACCGTTTTATGATAAATTCATCACCAATCCCCAATTAAAACTATCCTTAATTGTTTCAGGGCCCATTCCACACGGTCAACAGGATTACTATGAAGAACTAAAAAAAGATTTTAAGAAATTCCTGGAAGGACTTCCTAAAGAGTTCAAACCAAGGGTGCTACTCGGCTTTTTGTTTAGTGAATTCGACAAAAACGAGTTCAAGAAAAAATACAAAAAACCCTTAGACATTGAACAATTATACGATGTAGCCTCTTTGATTTTATTACCCAGTCAAACCGAGGGTAGGGGCTTGCCAATAATCGAAGCTGCTGCATGTGGCACACCCATATTTTGCAGACAATATGAGCCAAGAGAGGTGTATGACGAGGTTATCGGTCGTCATTTGGACGCATCAATGCGTCTAAATGTTTTAGAATTTAAGGGCTCTAAAATTCCAAAAAAATTGGCAGAAAGAATATGCGACCATGTGTTTTATCCTCAAAACAGGATGGTAGATGTAACGCATAACCGAAACGTTATTAATAAACGCTATAGCCTTGAATCATTGCAGAAAAACATGGCATATGTTCTAAAAAGGTTACATATGCAATTGGGTGCGAATTCAGTTGAAGTTGATCCGCAAGTTGTTGTTTTATTGGAGGAGTACAAAAAAATGGTAAACTTTTCTAATGATGACCTCGATGCAATCCTCAACAGAAAAACAAGACATTATTTGCCTGGTTATGGACGCTTGTCTTTTATGCTCTATCTTAAATCATTAATTGACCCAAGTTTTTTTAGAGTTGAAGAGCAACTGGTAAAAGGGAGAATAATGGGCTACGCCAGAAGGATGGAAAATGATATTCCAGATATGGCCAACACAAATTTAGAGCTCATCCATAAGTACTATAATGCCATTGATGATATTTTTAAATATGTTGATGGAGAATTTTCGATAAGGCATGACCACGCCCTTGCCTACAGGCATAGAAATAAAAAATCCTATACCTATCAGGCCTTTACTGCCCATGAAGTGACTGGTTTGGTCAATATGATCTATAACGATGTTTTTAAGCCAAAGAATTTAGCTGATTTAACCTTGGCACCACAGTTTTTTGCCGATTGGGAATTGGCTTTATTTCAATTAACCAATAGTAAATTTTTGGGAATTGACGACCGAAAAATATTGACAAAAAATTTAAAGAAAAAAGTACCTAAAGGTTATTTTCCAGGGCGTTTTATAAAGCATGAGTTAGAATATTTTGTTTTGCAACCTATTCGTGCCCAACTGAAACTGACCATACAAGAAGAGCTGACTTCCGAAATACTCGAGGCTAGAGGTCAGGAATTAGAAAAGATATATATTTTTATACATGAGCCCCGCATTACAAAATGGTTTTCAAGCGCAAATATCAAAGAGTATTTGGAGAGTGGAAAAGAGCCTGAACTTGGATTGTTATATAAAGCAGGTGTTGTTCAGATAATTGAAACTAAACAATGGTCAGAAGGGGTTCACTTTCCGCAAATGGGTGCCAAGGCCATCAACATTTTAAGAGACATCAAAGAAGCAAATGGCTTTCTTATTACAAATGGAGAGTCGGCCGCTATGATGACTGACATTATCGAAATTGACCATTTCCATATAGGGAAGGTGTTGAATGAAATGACAGCCAGGATTATGGGAATCCCAATAGACAGTGGTTTTATTCAATTTGTACCTGCAGGTGTTCGCACCACGTTGGCCTATCCTACGCCTATTCAAACCGCAAAGGATTTTGAAACGGCTTTAAAAGGCGATTTATATAAGAAACTTGCAAAAGAAATTGGAGAGAAGAAATTGTTGAAGATTATTTCTAAGGATGCTGCTGAAAATGGTACCCCTATAGAAAAACTTTTGGAACAATTGAAGCAACAAATGAATGAAAATAAGACGGTAGATAAAGTGAAATCGTCATTTGCAGGTGGCGTGTATGCAGATGGTTTACCTTGGAGTGGGGTATTGGCTGAAATTGACACCAAAGAACACAACTGGAAGTTTGCGGCACATATCGCCAATAAAGAACCGAAAAATGTACCTGGCTTAATCAAGGAATATAAAAAGAAAAACAATAATTCAAATAAAATTGAGCTCGCATGGAATGGGGGCTATATACTCAACCCTGAATTAGTAGGAAAGTTGGGCTTACCGGAAACATATATTGGTTCTCCCTTGGGATTATTGATCATGAATAACAAAGTGTTTTGTCCGCCACTTTTTAATAAACCAGCTTTTATTATTTATAAAAATGGCCAGGTAGATATAAGGAAAGTGAATAGTCAGGCAGGTTTTAAGGTTAAGGGAAAGAAAAAAAACCTTGTATTTGCGGCTGCTAATTATAATAAGCACAGTAGTTCAGAAACCTGCTATTATGATTTGTCGTATCAGAGTGACACCATAGAAGGTAATGGAAATGTGATCATCAGGATAGCGGGGAATACCGTAAAACAGATTATTGAGACAAAAGCGAAAGAAACTGTACCTATCATTCCAGTTGGAATCACTTTGTCTGTTCCTTTAGAATTGTTTTCAAGTGATTTGTTTCAAGAAGAAAAGCCGATAGCCATAGCGTTGATGGAGCCGGCTAAGGATCCGTATAATTGGAATGAAATATTGTATGCCATTGAAGCAGGGCCAATGCTCATAGATCAAGGTAAGCAAATATTAAACATGGAAGCGGAAGGATGGAAAACAACTAATTCTATTAAAACGCAGGCTGCCAGATTAGATTTTACGGATATGCGCGGGCCAAAAATAGCGGTGGGGATTACCAAAGAAGGTAAACTCATGGTGCTTATGGTAAATGGTAGAATTAGAGAATCTGTCGGTGCGACTCATTTTGACATGGCTGATATTCTTTTAAAATATGGGATGGATAAAGCAATGGGCTTTGACCCCGGCGGGAGCAGTACCTTGGTTGTGGATGGTGAGATTATGAATATTTCACCATACAACAAAAATTATGAAAAAGACATCTATTCTTTACCACCTGAACCACGCTTTGTAGCGAATACTGTTATGGGGTGGATTGAAGATTAATATGCCTGACATGATTTGTAGCGAGTAATGAGAAATGGACTTTGCACTTATCCAAAGGTCATCCCTGTTTCACCAGAAGGTGATTCTTATGAGTTTCATTAAATTGATTCAAGTCAGGATTTCAAAGTATAGGGTATTCTAATAATTACTTATCTTAGTGCTGATAAAACAAATGTAACACTAAACCTAAAATTTTAACTCAATGAGAAAAATTCTAATGTTAGCATTAATACTAATGATTCCTTTAGTATCATTCGCTCAAAAAGAAAAGAAACCAAATATCCTGGTAATCTGGGGTGATGACATCGGCTGGGACAATCCGGGTATTTACAACAGAGGAATGATGGGTTATAAAACACCAAATATTGATAAAATAGGACATGATGGGATCATGTTTACCGATTATTACTCACAACAAAGCTGTACGGCTGGTAGATCAGCATTTATAACCGGACAATCACCATATAGAACAGGCTTGACTAAAGTAGGACTTCCCGGAGCAAAAGAAGGCTTGAGTGCCTTAGACCCAACCATTGCAGAATTACTAAAAAATCATGGTTATGCAACCGGTCAATTTGGAAAAAACCATTTGGGAGATAGAGATGAACACCTACCTTCTAATCATGGTTTTGACGAATTTTTAGGGAACTTATACCACTTAAATGCAGAAGAAGAACCTGAGAATGAAGATTATCCACAAAATCCGGAATTTAAGAAAAAATTCGGCCCAAGAGGAGTGATTCACTCCTTCGCGGATGGAAAGATTGAGGATACGGGCCCCTTAACTAAAAAAAGGATGGAAACTATTGATCAGGAAACCAAAGTAGCGGCAATAGATTTCATGAAAAAATCGGTTAAAAATGACGACCCATTTTTTGTTTGGTACAATTCTACATTAATGCATGTTTGGACGCACTTAACTGATGATGAAGCGAATAAAACCGGTTTGGGTTTGTATGCAGACGGCATGACCAAACTTGATAAAATTGTTGGTGAGTTAACACAAACATTAACCGATCTAGGCATTGAAGAAAATACAATCGTAATTTTTGGAACTGATAATGGTGCAGAAATTATTTTTTGGCCAGATGGTGGTATGACACCATTTAGAGGTGAAAAAGCAACTACCTGGGAAGGCGGTTTTAGAGCACCTTGTTTAATTAAATGGCCGGCCAAAATAAAACCAAATCAAGTTAGTAATGAAATTATTTCTGGTGAAGATTGGTTGCCAACTTTTCTTGCTGCTGCAGGAGAAACTGATGTAAAAGAAAAATTACTAAAGGGGCATAGCGCCAACGGTAAAAATTTCAAAGTACATTTAGATGGATACAATATGCTGCCTATGTTAACCGGTGAGGTTGAGAAAAGTCCTAGAAAAGAAATATTTTATTTTGATGATGATGGGAACTTAAATGCCTACAGATACAACAGATGGAAGCTTCATTTTAGAATTCAGGAAAATCACGGATTTGATGTATGGCAAAAAGGGTATACTGACTTGAGGTTTCCTCAATTGATTGACCTTAAAGGTGACCCTTATGAAAGAGCACCACATGATTCTGAAGATTATAACCATTGGATGGCTGAACGAATGTTTGTTTTGGTGCCGGCACAAGCTAAAATTAAAGACTTTCTAATGACCTTTAAAGATTTTCCACAAAGACAGGAAATAGGTAGTTTTAGTCTTGACAAAGTTTTACAACAAATAGAAGCAAGTCAAAAGAACTAAAACGCGCAAATTAAATGTCATTTGTCTTTGTGTTTAGCATGAGTCAGAAGAAAAATACCAACAAAATAAAGGGCCTTTTAAGGCCCTTTATGCTTTTTAGAATCCACTCAAACAATCTTGATCCTAAGTTCTGGCAACTCTCAGTGTAATAACAGCAGGATAATTCGCCAATAGCAATGTTCAAAAATGCAGTTTATAATAATTAGTTATTTTTGTTTTAATATGACATTTTGTGTTTCAGTAGATTGATTCATCTTATGAAAAGATTGCTGTATTATGAGTAGATATTTACAACACCAACCTAACAAATGAATACAAACAACGATTTTCAGCAATTTAAAAACATAGACGAAGAGCAATTACCCATTGCTAAAAATAAATTACACGATTGGACCCATTTTGCAGGCCTTTATGCTGCAGAGCATGTTGCCGCAACTGAGTTTGTCATTGGTGCGACATTTGTCGCCTTGGGAGCTAAAACAATGGATATTCTGCTGGGTCTACTCATCGGTAATGTTTTAGCTGTACTTAGCTGGACGCTGATTACTTCGCCTATTGCCGTTGATACGCGCCTAAGTCTCTATACCTATCTCAATAAGATTGCCGGAGATTCAATGACCAAGCTATACAATTGGGCGAATGTTGTCATTTTTTCAGTTATATCAGCAGCTATGATTACTGTATCGGCTACAGCTGTTCGCTTTGCCTTTAATGTGCCGGCCCAATTAAACTGGTACCCAACAAATCTTTGGTTTGTATTGATTGTATTTTGTGTTGGCGCCGTGGTGGTGTCAATAGCTATTTATGGTTTTAACGCAGTTTCTGAGTTTTCAGGAGTTTGTGCTCCGTGGTTATTCGTGATGTTTACAAGCGGAGCAATGGTGCTTTTGCCGGCATTGTCACTTGACGTTTTGGGAAAGACCTTACCGGTTGGGTGGAATGATTTTATGGAATTGGGCGATCAATCAATCTGGACCGGAATTGATAGTAATGGAGAACCCGGCATTGGTTTGGTCGAAGTAATTGGGTTTGCCTGGGCGGCCAATACGATTACCCATTTCGGATTAATTGATATGGCGCTGCTGCGTTTCGCTAAAAAGAAAATCTACGGTCTGGCAACCAGCACAGGAATGATGTTCGGACACTATGTCGCCTGGGTCGCCGCCGGAATTATGGGAGCAGGAGCTGCCGTAATTCTTGGCAAATCAATAGTCGAGCTCGACCCTGGTGATGTTGCCTATTATGCACTAGGTTGGTCTGGATTTGTAATTGTGATCGTAGCCGGATGGACCACAGCCATTACAAACCTTTATCGGGCAGGCTTGGCGGCGCAAGCCATCTTCTATAACCATTCACGAAAAAAAACGACCCTCACGGTAGGTTTAGTAACGATAATCATAGCGTGTTTTCCGTTCGTTTTTTCACAGATACTGCCGTTGTTAACTTATGCGGGTCTTATTGTAGTGCCAGTAGGAGCAATCGTCTTTGCTGAACATCAAATATTTCCGAGAATTGGTTATACACGGTATTGGTCATCATATCGTAATTTGACTTTTAGTACCCCGGCCATTGCTTCATGGGCATTGGGTCTGCTATTTGGTTTCGGATTGAACGCAATAAATGTGATTTCCTTCTTTTATTTATTTATTCCTACATGGATTTTTACCATACTGGTCTATACTTTCCTTGCCAAACAATATGGAGCGAATAAGCCATATCCTGAAGAAGAAGCAAAAGAAAAACAACGCAACGAAAACATTGAAAATTTTCAAGAACAAAAAGCAAAGTTAGAACCAAAGCATGTGGTTGATAATTCTATCTTCTCAAGGATACTAAAAATCATAGCGATTAGTGCGCTCATCATTACTTTGATACTAGCTGGTATTGTGCTTTTTGGAAGCGCTAATGAAGATATCTATGAAGCCAATAGAGCACAATTCTATACATATGCATTTGTCTGTACAATTTGCTATTTCGTTGCTGATTATTGGGCCTTACAACGCAGAAAACAAAAACAATCAAACACGTAGTAATGAAAAATCCCCTGTTACTTAACCAAAAAAACTTAGCACTTATTGCCAATAAAATGCCATGCCCTACATATGCCAGAAACGAGCTAATCTCAGGTATGGTGCATATTGGCGTTGGTGGTTTTCATCGGTCGCATCAAGCTTTTTACACACAAAAGCTTCAAGAAGAACACTATGCTCCTGAATGGGGTATATCTGGTGTTGGTTTGCGCGAGGCAGATAGAAAAATACACGATGTTTTAGCGAAACAGGACGGTCTTTATACACTTATTGTAAAGGAACCTGATGGAAAGATATTACCTAGTGTAATTGGTTCAATTCGTGATGTTTTACTAGGTGTGGATGATGCTGCAGCAGTAATAGACTTGATGGCTCTAGCATCTACTAAAATTGTATCCCTGACGATTACTGAGGGAGGCTATAATTTTAATCCTTCAACCGGTGAGTTTGATATTGAAAATAGCGACATAAAGCATGATTTAAAGTATCCTGATAATCCAAAAACAGTATATGGGTTTTTAACAGCTGCTCTAAAGAAGCGTCGTGAAGCACAACTACCTGCCTTTACCATCATGTCTTGTGATAACATTCAGCACAACGGTGATGTGGCGCGTAATATGTTATTGGCTTATGCCAGGCAACAAGATGAAGACTTGGCACATTGGATAGAACAAGAGGTATGCTTTCCTAATAGTATGGTTGACCGTATAACCCCAGTAACTACTCAATCTGACATTGATTATTTAGCAAAAACCTATGAAATTAGAGACGAGTGGCCCGTGACCTGTGAGCCATTTATACAATGGGTCGTAGAAGATAATTTTTCTTGTGGTCGGCCTGAATTTGAAAAAGTAGGAGTGCAGTTTGTTCCTGACGTGAAGCCCTATGAAAAAATGAAACTTCGTTTATTAAATGCAGGTCACTCTGTTCTGGGGATATTGGGCGCCTTACATGGACACAAAACCATTAATGCCTGTATGGAAGACGAAACCTTCGTTACCTATTTAAGAGCGTTTATGGATAAGGAAGCAACCCCGGTATTGGATGAGGTAAAAGGGATAGATTTAAATGTATACAAAGACAGTTTGGAGGCACGCTTTGCCAATCCTAACATCAAGGATAGTGTAAGCCGTATTTGTTCGGAAAGTTCAGCCAAATTGCCAAAATTTTTAATCGCCACGCTTGAGGAAAATTTAGAAGAAGGAAGAAGTATTGAATTCGTAACATTGGTTCTTGCTGCCTGGTGCTATTATAGTGATATACAAACCGATAAAAATGATCAACCTCTTGAAGTTATAGATGCTATGCAAAAGGAACTTCGACAAGCAGCACAGCTAACCAATACAGACCCGCTGGCTTTTATCAAACAGAAATCTCTTTTTGGTAATCTTGCCAAGAACAAGGGGTTTGCCGAGTTATATACCAATATGGTTCAGAAAATTTATAAGGATGCCAATATCAAAATGTACATGCAAGACATGATTTAAATGTTATTATTCATTTGCTAATCACCCCATTTTAGCTCAAAGGAAGTTGGTAAAATTAAAATGATGCTTCTGGTAAAATGAGAGGCTAATTCTAGTCAAAAAAAATACCCTCTATTTCAGAGGGTATTTTTTGTTTTAGCATTTAAATATCGTTTACCATTGCCCTAAACGAACCCTGAGGCCAGAACGCACCATGCGGACGCCTCCATTGTTGTCTTGGAAGGTTTTCCAATCTGTTTTTCTAGCAGCACGTTGGTCATCTGATAGGCCAGCACTTGCGCCTCCCATAGCACCTTTAAAATCTTTATAGGCAGCAATAACCCAATGATTTTCGCCTTCAGGAGAGACTCCTGAGGTAATATTCCCCATCATAACCATTCTTCCTGCTGGTTTATGATCAGTATTAAATTTTGAATAACCTGCTTCGAAGGCGTCAGTATCTTCAACATCTAAAATAAAGTATCGTTGTATTGGGAAATCACCATCAGTTTCTCCAAATGCTTTTTTCATGGTTCCCATTCTGGCACCAGATCCGTCTTTAATATGGTGGTCTAATCTTGCTCCCAGTAAATCCCAGGCATCGCCACCATCATTTGCATACATCGCTCCCAGTGCATCTAAAGAACCAGCAAAAACAATCATATGGGTAGCCGTATTTTCCTCATCGTGAAAGTGATTGGCATACAAACTCACCGTTACGCCTTCTGTTTTGTGTTCCTTAAAATAATCGTCTATCAATTTGAAAACGACAGACTCGTTCTCAGGTTCTACGATAAAGGTGTAATTGGTCCAGTAAGATTGTTGGGCGCTGATTGTAAAAACTGTCAGCAGCAATAAACATGTAATTAATTTTTTCATTGTTTTAATTATTAATTTGGTTAATCATATAACAAGACATTTCAGGCGTGTGCTTAGAAGTTTATGGTAAATTTTGTAAAGCCTTTTGCACAGCTGCTTAAAAGTGTTGTTATCTTAGAATCATTGATCCGAATTTAATCTTTATTGGGATGAGTAATTCGCAGATTAGGACCAAACGGTCAAATTATTGTCCGAAACCTACTTTTTATTTATCGAATCAACATGTTGATAAATTGATTTCTGGGTTATAATGAGAACAGCCTTGAGATGTTGCTCTTAATTTCTCTATGTTGAATTTGTCTATCTTAGTTGACATCAATTGATCAACATCGCTGGTTAGAAGACATCATATTAGAACCAATTGCCAAAGACATTTTTAAGACTGAATGGGTTTATTATATAAGATTTATCCGCAATGCTAAGGAATAAATTTCAGGTCTGAGTGTTAATTCTGGTAGAACGCTGGATGTCTATTTTCAAAGAAAAGATTAGAAAATTAGAGCAATATATTAGCATTTTTAACGATTTAAGGGCATATTACTTGCCTACAAATTCTTAGCTTTATAGGATAAAGAAAAATACAATATGCATCATATAATCATTGCATACAATTAAAACTTAGCATCGAAGGATGCTCAAAAAAATGAATACAAATATAAACTTAGCCGTACTTATAGACGGTGATAATATTCCATCTGCCCATGTAAAGGAAATGATGGAAGAAATAACAAAATACGGAAACCCAACCATCAAGAGGATCTATGGTGACTGGACCAAACCCAACCTGACAAAATGGAAAAACCTATTGTTAGAAAATGCCATTACGCCCATTCAACAATATGGGTATACAACCGGTAAAAACGCTACGGATTCGGCGATGATCATTGATGCCATGGATATCTTGTATAGCGGCAAGGTAAATGGTTTTTGTCTGGTGTCAAGCGATAGTGATTTTACCCGTTTGGCAACACGCTTAAGGGAAGCTGGCATGCAGGTCATTGGAATAGGTGAAAAGAAAACGCCGAATCCATTTATCGTGGCCTGTGATAAATTTGTTTATATCGAAGTATTGAAAAAACAAACAGAGAAGAAAGACGATGATACCATAGAATCGGCTAAATCTAGTGTCGATAAAATAACAAGAAAAGAAATTAACCTGATTAGCACTTCGATCACAGATCTTTCTGATGAGGATGGTTGGGCTTTCTTAGGAGATGTAGGAAGTCTCTTGCAAAAGAAGCGACCTAATTTTGATTCAAGAAATTACGGATTTGACAAGCTTACACCTTTGATTAAATCAATAGGAAGCTTTGACTTAGAACAAAGAGAAAATCCTAAAAGCAGGCACAAGTTGATTTTTGTAAAAAATAAAGAAAGGCATGCGGCCAAACCGAGAAAGAAATAAATGACAGTTTCTTAGCAGGATTAGTTTTTTTCTAACTCCTTGTCGATTATTACTAATAATGCTATCGCAAGCCATCTGGGCCCATGCGCTAAAAATGTCTAGTAGGTATTTTCTTGAGGCTTTGTCCTCTAAAAAAAGGAATCATACCCCTGCATTTGAAGTTTGATTTTGAAGTATTCCTTCTACAAAATACATTTTCATCATACCTTTGTTTTTGGCGTCTATTTCTCCTCTATAAGAACATTGGTATTGGTCTTTGATGAGTTGATAAGTGTTGTCTGAAATATTGACTTTACCGGGCTCAGAATTTGATTCCATGCGTGAAGCAATGTTCACGGTATCACCCCAGATATCATAGGCAAATTTCTTTTTACCCACAACACCGGCTACAACCGGCCCTGTATTGATGCCGATTCGGATGTCAAAACGGCTCATGGCATCTGGGTCAGTCTTTTTGGATTCATTTACAAACGCTGCTATTTCGAGAGCGGCCTCCACCATCTGAATGGGATGGTCTTTGGTTGGAAAGGGTAGCCCTCCGGCACACATATAAGCGTCTCCCATAGTTTTGATCTTTTCGAGACCATACTTGTCAATGATATCATCAAATTTTGAATAATAGTAGTTTACACTTTCAACAAGTTTTTCTGGAGAAAGGTTGGCCGAGTTTTGTGTAAATCCTTTGAAGTCAGTGAACATAACACTGACTGACTCAAAGCGTTTGGCTTGCACTTTACCCTTGTATTTAAGCTCTTCGGCGGTTTGTTCAGGTAGAATATTTAACAAAAGTGAATCTGATTTTTCCTTTTCCTTTTCAACGAGCAATTTGGCTTTATTGACAAAATTATTTCTACGGTATAAGCCAATGGCAACAATGATGATGAGTAAAAGACCAATCCCAATAGCCAGAGAAATCAGTTGTTGGTTCTTTTTTTGTTGGTCTAGGAGGTCGACTTCGATCTGTTTTTGTGCTATTTTTAAATTCGCCTCTTTTTGGTTTTGTTCAATTTCATATTTAGTTCTCAAATCAGCCAATTCTTCCACTGTTTTAATGTCAACTATGCTATCTCTATAGATGTAATAATTTTTTAAAAAAATATTAGAATCTTTATAGTTTCCGGTCAATTCATGCAGTTCAAAAAGATTATGGTTCGCATCCCTGATCTGTTCTATTAAATTGTATTTTTGAGCCAGTTCAAGGCTCCTTTCGGCATAATTAAATGCTGTAATATAATCTTTCTTTCTTAGATAAATTTCTGACATATAAGTCAAGTATACTGAGATTGGATAATAGTCTTTTATTTCTTCCAGGATTAAGATCGCTTCATTAATGTTTTTCTCCGCAATAACATCTTTTCCTTGCTCGGCATAAACCATCCCAATGTTCCCTAAATTATAAGCCGTACCTATTTTGAAACCAATATTCTCAAATATAATTCCTGCTTCTTCAAAATATTGCAATGCCTTCTCATATTGATTATTGTTAAAAGAGGCGTCCCCAGCATTTAAAAGAACAGAGCCTAAACTTATAGAATCCTTGGTTATTCGTATTTTCTCGATTGCAATAGAATAGTATTTTTCTGAATTAACATGGTTACCCATATTATTATAAACACTTCCAATTGACATATAAGAAGTTCCCTCCCAACCGATGGAGTTTTTATTTTTAATATTATTCGCTATTTTAAGACTCCTAAAGAAATCACTTATGGCCTTATTTAATTCTCCCTGCCGCTGATAGCCAACACCTCTAGAATAATATCCTCTGTATAAGAATAAAGAATCATTGTTTAATTTTGCCAACACAATCATTTCATCAGCATATTTTATTTGCAAGATTTGATCATTCAATTCGTTAAAAGATAGTTCGTCAAGCAATTTCAATTTATCAATTCCTTCTAGTTTGTTTTCTTGATAAATATGAACAAGACTATCCGCAACCCTTTGATCTTGGGCCATTGAAAAATTGGCAGTGAAACAAAATAAGCCCATTATCAAATAATGGGCTATTTTTTTTAGCAACATAGTTTAAAGGTATGAATTATTCAACGCTTCCTGATCCTGCGGGTCTTACTTTAATTATTGGGTCAACATGGAAAGTTGGACCAGTTCCCTTTAGTTTAAATTTTAATGTATAAGTTTCATCTTGTCCAGCTGTCCCATCCTGCACAGTTCCAACCACTATTTCAGGGTTACCTGATCCGTTAATTGGGTTTGTTTGAAACACATTGTGCCCAGGCCTTCCCTTGTGATTTATTTGGGTTATATCAACTATGTCACTGGATCCTGCTGTCATTTGTCCACCCCATGTGACCTTGTCTCCTACGTTCACTGAAGTGCTATAATCTTCATTACTTACCAATTCGAGAGGAGTAAAAAAAACAGCACTGGGATCTGCATCTATTTTAGCTTGCGTAAGAGGTAGCGAAGCTGTAGTAACATTCAGCGTTATTGTAATGTCTGCCATATTAATTGTTTAGTTTGGTTAATTAATTATTTTCTTAGTATGAATATACGTTCTTACAATTATCTCATCTAACGGACTAGGACGAATAGCCAATAATTCCATCCGAAGGGTCTGTTATTCTTTTCGAGCTAAATTTCTTTCAGACTATTACTGAAGAAGGGCTATATAAATTAGCATCTATTGCCAATAGGTCAGAATGGTGTTGAATTTAGGATTGTCCAAATAATTTACAAAATGTGCATCATTTTGAAATGATGAGATGGTATAATAGTTTCCCTGTGAAATAGACTTTAACAAATGCTGAAACATCTTATCCTCATCTGCTGTTAACGCATAGTATTGGGCGATTAAATAATCAACTTCTCCATACTGAAAATCTCCTCTTAAAGCGTCCATTTTGGCGATCATTTGTGCTCCTTTATCGGCTTTTTGATTCATGGCCAGGCATGAAGCCAGGCGAGAGATATAGGTTAAATTAGTGGCATCCTCATCGTGAAGTTTTTTGAAAAGCAATTCGGCATTTTTATAATCTTCAAGCAGGTAATAGCTTTCAGCAAGTGAATTGTTTTGCACTTTCTCAGTCTGAATTACCTTATTAAAATACTTGTTGGCCATTTCTCTGTTTTGCTGCAGCAAAAATTCATTACCGATAAAAAGATATAATTCAATAAGCTCTTCGGCCTCAGCTGTGAGTTCAACGCCAGTAATTAATTGGTCTAGTTCAGCAAGCTTATTTGATCTGATAAAGGCTGAAGCCAGTGGTTTGTTCAAATAAAACTCGTCTATTTTTTTCATCGTTTCATCAAGTAGCGTTATTGCTTCATCATATCTTTTCAATTGTATGTCTGCCAATGACATCACATAATTTCGATACTCACAAAACAAACAATTTTCTACGATCAAATTACCAGAAGGGATTTCTGTATAAATACCTTCAACCAGTTCTGGCCGGTTTAAGAACTGCAACGCGATGACCATTAGACTTTGGTTCGTTTCTAAGTCAAATTTATTATAGCTGTATTCCTTTGCAATGTAATCGTATACTTTTCTGTTCTCCCCTTTCAGCAGGGATGTATACATGTACAGTAGGTTTAATTGCCTGGAAGTAGTGTTTGAATTGGGTTTAATTTGACCTAATAAGGAGTCAGATTTATGGTAATCTTGTCGGTTGTAATAGAAAACAATTTGAAGTAATTTGGGTTCAAAATAATCTGGATCTGCTGCAATGGCTTTTTCAATTCTATCGATATAAAAATCATTATCTTTTGCATTGGCTCTTGCTGTGATGACATGCTGGTATGCATCAAACTTTGGGGGGTTAGATTCTAAAGTTAACAACGGGTTTTCATTCATCACCAGGTAACCCAAAATGAGTTGCTTTAGTTGTTCAATGCAGTCTAAGGGGCTGTCAGAATTACATTCAACCAGTTTAAACGACATTTGTTTGTTGTTGTTATTGGTTTCTATCAACGAGCCTTGAAATAAGAGTTTGTCATCCTTTTGGTAAAAATTTCCACTGATTGTTTTTCCGGGTTTGAAATACTCTTTCAGTAAATTATTGCTTCTTGACGGGTTCACGCCAGCCATCACAATTCCGGCATAGTCATCAACTGTTTTTTGTGAAATTACCTGCCCTATATTATTCTCTGAGATGCCGTGAATAATCCAGTCTGCAGTCATTTTTCCAATGATGTCATTTTCAGGATCTCCAGTATTGTTGCCAAAGATTTCTACTGCGATTTTATCAGAAACTTCCAATTCTTGTATGTCAATTGAGCCTATGAAATTATTATAGATAATCACCATTACAATTCCCATAAAAGCGACGCTCAGTACAGATAATACAGAGAAATAGGCCTTTTGAAATTTGCTTTTTTGGTATTTTCCAGGTACTTCCTGTCCTTTTTTATTAATCTTTAAGGTACGTGGTTCCTGCTTCGCCAGATCCAATCGCCAAACGAGATAAACATTAATTGGAAAACCGAGCAAGAGAATGATGAGTAATACGGTAACGGATGCTTTTGGCAGCCCTAAAGGCTCCCAGATGGTAGCGAACACCTGAATGATAACCCAACTTGTAACAACATACAATGACAGTTTTTTGAAGACCTCTTTTTGATGGCATTCTTTTAAAAACTTGTTAAACTTCATGTTGCTATGGTTTCATACCTTGACTGTCTATCTTGAAAAATCAAGAACTACTTTTCATCATCTATTTCTTAGAGAATTTTTTTAAAAGGGGGTCATAAGGTTGGTTGTTGCCTGTTAAATATAAGGAAAATGAAGACAAGTTATGCCTGATCATATAAAATAGGAGTGACAGTGTTTAAATTTTTGACTAAAATTCAGTGATTTATACTATTTACTTCTTGCCATTTTGCCACACCTCTCGGGTCACTAATCTTTAACTAGTAGGGAAGTTATGGATCACATTGGTAAAATAATGTCAGAAGCTTCCTGATGAAGTTCATGAAAGAGAATAGAAGCCAGCATTTATGCGTTAGAGTATATCAATTTCAGGTTCATTGAACTGTAAGCAAAAAAAAATCCCAGAATTTTATTCTGGGATTTATAATATAATTTAAGCCTAAAAGCTATAATTCAAAGGTCTTATTGAGCGCTTAAAATGTCAACATTAATGGTAGCACTTGATTCAGCACCTTCATTGTCTTTTACGGTAAGTTTGATACCATCTGGTCCTGCAACATCACCAGCAGTATAAGCTCCTGTAATTGTGAAATTTTCAGTACCGCTATCAATTAATCCAGTAGTCTCAGCAATAACACCTTGGTTGGCAGTTGCTGCTAAAGTATGGCTTGCATATCCGCCTTCAGCCACAACGATGAAAGAAAAGTTAATAGTTTCTCCAACAGTCACTTCATACTGATTTCCGTTAGTAGGAAAAGTTATTACTGGTGGGTTTTTGTCGTCGTCTGAACATGAAGAAGTTAAACTTGCTGTTCCAACTGCTAATACTAGCACTAATACTCTAAGTAAATTTTTCATAAATAGTTTTTTTTTAAGCGTGCAAAAGTACAATAAAAATTAGAACATGCAACAAAAGACATATAAATATTTCTTAATACATGTTAAAGGTAAGTTAAAGAGCCTGGAATGGGAGCCTGCCTATTTATTGATGCGGCTTTTAGGGGATTGTAGAAAGCGAGGCTTTAGATTTGATTTACTGTAGTTATCCCCAGGTTTTCTGAAAAAATCTTATTTTAGCATGACGAGACCACCGATACATAACTAATTCAAATTTTATATGAAAAAAGCACATTACTTTTTAACTGCAATTGTTTTTCTTTTTACAACTGTTTTTACAGCGCAGACAAAAAATACATCCGGATCTGCAACAGCAGTTCCCAAAAAAATGAAAATGACTACAGAAACTCCTGAAGGAATTTCAACGCCAAACACTTTGAATTCAAGCGCATTAGGTGAATTGAATTTTTTCGATGGGGTGCCTTTACCTGAAACGGCTGATAAGGTTTATGACTATGTCGATTTACACAATGCTGTAAATGCTTATGTAAATGGCATCCATATTGCCTCGATGGAAGGTCTTAAAAGAGGTATTGAAGCGTTTGGTCCGGCAAATAAAACAGCACTTTTGTTTGAAGAATTGATGGACTCAAAAGCTTTTTGGTTAACCCCCAATACGACATCTGTTTATATGGCTTCCTGGTTAGAAGTTGGCGATGAGCCCATGGTAGTTGAAACGCCACCAGACGTGTTGGGTTTTATTAATGACCATTGGTTTAAATATGTAATTGATTTTGGCCGTCTGGGCCCAGATAAGTCAGAAGGAGGAAAGTTTTTAATAGTTCCTTCAGATTATGAAGGAGAGATTCCTGAAGGATACCATGTAGCGAGAACCAACACGCATGGTCATTGGGTCATATGGAGAGGATTCCAGAAAGATGGAAGTCCTAAACCAGCCGTTGATGCAACCAAAGCCACGTTTAAAATATATCCTTTGTCACAAAAAGACAATCCGCCAGCGATGAATTTTGTGAATATGTCTGGGAAAGTTAACAATACCATCCACAGAATGAATGCTGATATTTTCGAGGAGATAAATGCTGTGGTACAAGCAGAACCTTCATTTGGTGAAAGCAAGGAAATCCTGGGAAGTCTCGCGGCTATTGGCATTGAAAAAGGTAAAGAATTTAAGCCAGATGAACGCATGCAAAAGATTTTGGAAGAGGCCTCTAAAATCGGAGCGGCTATCGTACGGACACAAATGGCGAAGCCTAGAAGTGACTATATGTACTTATACGAAAATAGCCAATGGATAAACCCCTTGGCCTATAGAAGTTATTTATTTGAATACGAAGGTGCCAGGCTAATTGATGCCAGAGGTGCTTTCCATTTTTATGCTACAGGTATTACCCCGGCCATGTCGCTCAAATTAATTGGAAAAGGATCACAGTATGCTGTTGCCTATTCTGATAAAGATGGAAATACGTTTGACGGTAATAAAACCTATAAGGTTAACGTTCCTGCCAATGCACCCATGAAAGATTTCTGGTCATTTACGATTTATGACAACCAAACAAGATCTATGCTTCAAACTGACAACCCACTACCAGGTATAGATAGTAATAAAAAAGGCTTGGAGGTAAATAAAGATGGTTCATATGACATTTATATAGGCCCTAAAGCACCTAAGGGAATGGAAAATAATTGGATACAGACCGTTCCAGGTAAAGGTTGGAATACCATTTTTAGACTTTATGGCCCTTTAGAATCATGGTTTGATAAAACCTGGAGACCAAGTGATTTTGAGCTTGTAGACTAAAGAAATACATCAAAAAGAGAGCCGAAAGGCTCTCTTTTTATTGCTTATTGAGAGACATGCTTATTTCACTCTTTGATATACCTCAAATTTTGGATCTTCACCCCCATAAACTAATGAGCTTAATCTTTTTCATCAACAAGTATAAGATTGAAATATCCGAAACCATCATTAAGATAGAAAAGAGTGTTGCTAACTGGCGTAATGCCGATCTCTGTAGGGCTTTCATTTCCTTCATTGATAATTAACGTGATTTCTTTGTCTTCTCGTTTAATTGAATGCAAATATTTGTCATTTTTATAATCGCCAACATAGTATTGATAATCTGACACTTGTTAAGCGCTAAAATAGCAGAGGGGCTGTAGATATCGGAAAGGATTTTTATTTAATTTTAATTTCAATTAGGGTTTTAGAGTAATAAAAGCACTGTTCTAAATAGAGACGTAAAAATTTAAAACTCTTTTATTATGAAAACAATATTTAAAACCCTGACACTATTGATGCTGTTTATGTTCTTTAACGCAAGCGCATCTTCTTTAACAAATCCAATTAATAATAATGACAAACAAGTTAATGCGAATGAACTTGTGACGAAAACAGAAAGGGCGGTAGCATTTATCGTAAAATCTGGTCAGTCTACAAAAGATGCAAACCTTAAACGCAACAATAAGGCATCGGCACCATTCTGGTCGTCGGTAAAAAAGCTGAATACAGCTGTTGAGAAATTGAACAATTATATGTTCCTAAAAGATGATGCCTTTCACAAGGCTCTTGGAGAGACGGTTACCGCAAAGGAAGAGGTGATTACTACCTATGAATTGTTGGGCGCAGAAGATGCAGGAGTCAAAGATGGACTCGATAAGGCATCAAAAGCGATTGATCTGTTGTATGAAAACTACAGTAAAGAAGGGCTAAGAATGAAAGAAGGCGAAGTACTTAGTACTAAGGAAAAGGAAAAGCTGGAAGAGGTGAAAGCCCAGAACAAAGCCTTGCAAGGTAAATTGACTGAAATGGAAGCCAAGGTTGGAGACAATAAAAAAATGATCAAGAAGCTGAAAAAGATTCGTGAAAAATCAAATCAGGTTACGCATTGTCACAATAACTCAGCTGGATTTTTCTTTGCCATGTCAGCCATGAATATGATCAATGGATGGATGTGGGGAGCACATTACTGGTGGGGTCCTTATGGAGGATGGTACCCAGGTTTTTATTACGGGTATATTGACATATATGTTCATGCTTATGATGATTATGCTTATGACTGGGGTTATTTAGATGGAGCCATTGATAGCTACGATTATGACCTGGAAGTTGATTTAGATGATATGGATATCGACACAATGGATGACTATATGAATGATGTTGAATATGAGGCTGAGCCATATAATTCACAGCCAGATGTGAATGACTATCAAGACCATTCGAATGATAGTTTTGAAGCAGTTGATCAAATGGATTATATGCAAGAACAGGAAATGCCTGCAATGCAACCACAAGTGGAATATGAAATGATGGATGATTATCCTGCAATGGATAGCATGGATAGTATGGATTCGTTTGATGGATCAATGGATATGATGGATTATTAAAACGATTGAGAATTGAAATGAAAAGGTCAAATTATAATTGCCTCAGTGCTTTTATAATTTGACCTTTTTTGGTACAAAAATTTCGATAATTTTTAAACTACTTATGATAAAAAGCTATATTCGTAGTGATATACAAAGCAGTTAATCCATCCATTATGAAATCATATAGCATAGCAGAAATCAATTCAGTAGTAAAGGGAGAACTAGTAGGTGAAACATCAGCAAAAATCAATGCTCCTGAGCAATTAGAAAAAGCACAGGAAGGAGAAATTACCGTTATTGGAAATCGAAAATATGCCAAGCTTTGGGAGAATTCAAATGCAAGTGCTGCCGTTATTGATGAAAAAATAGCTTTAGAGCCAGGAGACAATCGGGTTTTAATTAGAGTGCCTAATGCTGATTTGGCGATGGCTCAGATTTTAGAATTATTCGATCCGGGATTACCGGCATTTGAAGAAGAAATACATCCTACCGCTGTAGTGCATGAGACGGCAAGCCTTGGAAAAGGCTGCAAAATAGGAGCGAATTGTTATGTTGGGAAAAATGTTGTTCTGGGTGAGGGTACGGTTCTGTATCCGAATGTAACCATCATGGATGATACAACTATTGGGAATGGATGCATCATATGGTCAGGAACTGTAATTCGTGAACGTACTGAAATAGGCCATTTTTGTATTTTTCATACCAATGTGAGTATTGGTGCAGATGGTTTTGGTTTTAGACCAAGCCCGGATGGCAGGGGATTGGTTAAAATCCCTCAAATAGGAAATGTAGTGATTGGTAATGCGGTTGAAATTGGCGCGAATTCTTGCGTAGACCGCGGTAAATTTAGCTCTACTATTGTGGGAGACGGTTGTAAAATAGACAACCTGGTTCAAATTGCACATAACTCTATTATGGGCCGCTCATGTATCATGGCAGGTCATAGTGGATTAGCAGGATCCGTTACTTTAGGTGACGGAGTTGTTATTGGTGGTAGCGCCTCGATTAAAGACCACCTTACTTTAGGTTCTGGCGTTACGGTTGGAGCAGGGTCTGGTGTAGCGGCTGATGTAGCGCCTGGGAAAACAGTTTTGGGTTATCCAGCTACTGATTCAAGAGAGATGTTGAAACAATGGCTTGCGTTGAGGAAATTAGCGAGGTAGAGTTTTTTATAATCCTTCTTCCCGATAAATATCATTGATCAGACGAGCTCCCCTCTTGAGAGGGGCTGGGGGTGTGTTTTGTCTTGCTTCAAATGAAGCAGTCTTTTAGATATATTCTTTGTTCATTTTTTTTACTCATCCCTCTTTTATTTCCATTAGGGATTCGTGATGTGCTTCGCAGTTGCTTCTCCAAAAAAAACGAAAAATCAAAAAGGCCGCTCACTGTATAAACCACAATCATGAATTGGACCGAAGCTTTTAATCTACACTGACGTAAAAGATTCTTCCCGATGACAATTCTGTTATGTAGAATACTTCAAAATTCAAAAAAAGACTTTATTATTCTTTTGGGTAGTCTGTTTCAGCGATTCTATTCTTAACACTTAGCAATAATTGGTCATAGATTTTAACGTGCATAGCAAACTCTTCAGGGCTGAGTATTTTTTCCAGTTCCTTATCTTGATTCACAATCATTTCATCCATTTTTTGAATAATGTCTTCTTTGCTGTTGCCCATGTCTTTGTCATCCAGCCTTTGGATTTTTCCCATATAAGACAATAAAATAGTATTGTATTGCGCTTCTTTTTCTTCAGAAAGGTTCATCTGAGAAAATTCTTCTTGAATCCAGTTTTGAAGGTTATTTCTTTCTTCTACAGTAAATATTTGCACCTTATTCTCTTGATATTCCTTTTGTTTTTCAGTTAGTTCTTGTGCCGTAAGGCTTGAACAGGAAATAAGAAAAATGCAAATAAATTGGAAAAAGCTTTTGGTATTCATAAGATGGTTTATTTTTTTATTCGGATAATTTCTCAAATATAGAATTTCTCAGCAGATAATCAAATTAGCAGAATTGTTAGGCTGTTTTAAATATTTGTTTCATATTGCAACCCCCGAGTAAGTATTTATTTATATGTTTTTCGTGTAATATCGCTCTAGGTTAAGGTGTATTGTGCTTAAGATCAAACCCTAATTTAAATTCTTATGCGGAAAAGTTTACTTAAGTCTTCAAATTTATTTTTCATTTTCTTTATCGTCATTTCTATTCAAAGCTGTAAAGTTTATGACACTGGTTATACTTCAGAAGCGGATGCTGTGGCATCTGCCAGAAAAGTAAAGGTGATCGCCCTTGATGGAAAAACATACAAATTTAAAAAGTTAATTATTGAGGAAGGGCAATTGATAGGCATTGCTAAGCCTCAATCAAAAGAAGCAAACACACTCCCCTCAGAAAAATTTGTAGATTCTGAAGGACATAACTTAGAAAAAGTATCTATAAAAAGAGAGACGGTTAAAGAGATCAATCTGTATGATAAAAAGAAATCAACCAGCAGAACAATATGGTTAGTTGCTGGTTTAACATTGGGAATAGTTTTAATAGCAGCCGCCACCGTTACAACCGTAGCTGTTGTGTCTGGTGTATAACATTCTTTTAATTAAATCTTCAAAATGCACCCCTGCCTTCTAGTTTAAAAGAAAAGTATTCTTATTTGAAAGCGATTAGCATTAATAAAACAGTATTGGATATATGATAGAGTTAAGTGAGGTTTCCAAAACGAGCATTTTAACTTTAATCTGCAGAGCTGTTGGGGCCGAAAAAAAAGGCTATTCATTCAATGATCAGAAGACACTAGAAATATATGACCTGCTTTGTGCTTCTTCAACCAAGCCAGAAAGGCACTGGATTGGAAGTATAAAAAAGAAATTTAAAGGCCTTTCAAGAAAGTCAGTAAAAATTATTTGTAACAGGGTTGAGACTTTTGATAAAATCACGAATGATTTTATCGAGCGCAATCCTTCAGGCACCATTATCAATTTGGGCTGTGGTTTTGACACACGTTTTTGGAGGATTCGCAGCGAGAAATACAGATACATTGAACTTGATCTTCCTGAAGTCATGAGTTTAAAAGCGGGATTGTTAGGTGAGCAAATAAATTATGAATGTCTGGGTATTTCGGTTTTGGATACCTCATGGATTGATGAGGTCACTAAAAAAGGAAATGAAGATTTCTTAATACTGGCAGAAGGCTTATTTATGTATCTGCAGAAAGAAGAGGTGGTCAAACTTATTCAGGTCATTGCAGACAGGTTCAGCAACACAGAATTGGTGTTTGACAGCGTTCATGAAAAATATACCCAAGGGGTCTGGAAATGGTTTACAAACTGGAATTGGCGGATGGTATTTGATATGGATTTTAATTATACTTATGGGGTCAAAAACCCTTTGGAAATTGAAGGATATGCAAAAGGTATAAAAGTTACTTCTTCAAATAAATACCATGGACATTTAATCTCGTTAGGTATAAATAATAACCTGCGTCAACCTCAATAAGGTCATTGGAGTAACTTACTAGTTAAGCATATTACCGTACAAAAAATGACGGTTTAAGTAGGGGATTAAATTGGTTTTCTTGTATTAAATTGAGATAAGTTAAGAGAATAAGTGTTTTTGACCCAAGCAATAGCATTCAAGACGCTATTAGGGTCGAGAATAATCTAATTACATTTCTACGCTATTATCATTTCTTTTAGTAAATTAGTTGCTGGTCAATGCGAAAATCCATGATCTTTTTTTGAGAATTGGGGGCTAATATGACCAGGTAAATGACCAGAGCCAAAATGATTTCTTTGTATTGGAACTTTTATGTTTAGGCCTTTTGGATAATCAGATAATACCTGAAATCATGAAAAATATTTTGAATAAATCTGATTATTTAGAAATTTCAGGCAGAATACAAAAGCTCTCTGATACAAATACGCGGCTTTGGGGTAAAATGGATACACATCAAATGCTCATACATTGTGCGACACAGCTAAAACTTGCTTTGGGTGAAATTCCTTTTGAGCAACAAGGCCCTTCCTTCATGAGATCAAAGTTGGGGAAGTGGCTTCTATTCTCAAACATACCATGGCCTAAAGGTGCTGAAACTCCAGCTGAAATGAATACCGAGTTGGCATCTTTTTCGCAAACAGATTTGGAAAATGGAAAAAGAGAGCTATTATCTTACTTGGAAAGGGTGAGCCTAGAATCGGAATTAAAGAGTCATCCTTTTTTTGGTGACCTTAGCAGGAAGGAGTGGGGTAGGTTAATTTATAAGCATTTTGATCATCATTTAAAACAATTTGGTAGCCGCTAATAAGCTATTAAAACAAAAAATATAGCCCTTTCTGAAATCATAATTATTTGAATCGGATGGAGAGGTCGAATTAGATTCAGTCAGAATAAAAATATAAGTGAGTAGTGATTTCGGTCACATTAAAGTCATAAAAGACACCTCGCCTTAGAAGTCTAAGTATTGTTAAACCATTAAATTATAAAAAGATGAAAAAAAACATGGGATCGGCAGATAGAATTATTAGAATAATAGTGGCTGTAATAGTTGGAATTCTTTATTATACAGGAACTGTTTCAGGCACTTTAGGTATTGTGCTTTTGGTCTTAGCGGGTGTATTTGTTTTGACGAGCTTTATAAGCTTTTGCCCCCTTTATGCACCATTTGGATTGTCTACTTGTTCAGTAAAAGAAAAGAAGTAACAAAGTATACAACAAGTTGTATTAGTAATAGCGATTTAAGCACAAGCTTAAGTCGCTTTTTCTTTTATGATATGCTGTAAGCTATCATTTTCATTTGTATAAAAAATCAACTAAACATGACATATATCAAAGATATCCAGCCAAACTAGTTGCAAATTTGTAATGAACAAACAAAAATAGCATGTCGAAAGTAATTAAGATATTAGGAACAGGATGTCAAAAATGTAAATCGATGACAGGCATTGTTGAAGAAGTAGTAAAAGAAAATAATATCGATGCAACCATTGAAAAGGTGGAAGACATTATTGAGATTATGAAATTTGACGTCATGACAACGCCCGCTTTGGTTATAGATGATGTAGTTACCTTAAAAGGAAGAATACCTTCAAAAGAAGAATTGTTGACTTTGTTACAATAAAATAATTGATAGTGTTTGATTGGCTGGAAAATATCGCAGATTGGCTGGTGTATGATGTCTTGCATTTAGACCAAGGTCAACACTTAACAGAAGCCTTGCGCTTTTTTATTTATGATACCTTTAAAATCTTGATCCTACTTTTTGTGGTGATCTTTTTTATGGGCATTGTGAATAGTTATTTCCCGATAGACAAGGTAAAAAACTATTTATCACGTAAAAAACTGTACGGTCTGGAATACCTGATGGCAAGTCTTTTTGGTGTCGTTACTCCTTTTTGCTCCTGCTCTTCAGTGCCACTGTTTATTGGTTTTGTAAAAGGAGGTATCCCACTAGGCGTAACCTTTGCATTTTTGATTACTTCGCCATTAGTTAATGAAGTAGCCATAGGTTTATTCATAGGCTTATTTGGTATTAAAGTCACCGTTATTTATGTGATCAGTGGTATTTTATTAGGCAGCATTTCTGGTGCAATTCTCCAAAAACTAAAATTAGAACCCTATTTGACCCCTTGGGTACAAGATGTCTTAGCAACTGCCCAAAGAGATCAGGATAAATTTCAAGAAGAGCAGCAAAATTTTAAACAACGACTACCCATTATTTGGGCCGAAGCCATTAAAATTATCAAAGGGATTGTTCCTTATGTTGTTGTAGGTATCGCCATTGGGGCCTTGATGCACGGTTATATTCCAGAAGGCTTTTTTGAACAGTATATGAGCAAAGACAACCTTTTTGCTGTTCCCATCGCCACCATTCTGGCCATACCCATGTATTCTAACGCATCAGGTATATTGCCGGTAGTGCAGGTTTTAGTAGCAAAAGGTGTCGCATTGGGCACTGCGATTTCTTTTATGATGGGTGTTGTGGCGCTTTCTCTTCCAGAGGCGATGTTATTAAAAAAAGTAATGACATTCAAACTGATTGCCATCTTTTTTGCCGTTGTCACCATCTGTATTATTATTTCAGGGTATGTTTTTAATCTTATTTTGTAGGCTAAGCCATTAATAATTCTAATAAGTATTCGATACAATTGGTGTTGTTGCTTCTCCAAAAATGATTTATTGATATTTTTCTTTGTCCTTTTACTCATCTATCTTTTATTTTTTATTAAGGAATTCGTGAATTCGCTATCGCTTCATTTGTCTTGAAACAAAAGAACGAAAAATTCAAGGCTGATTTTTATTTTTCTGTGCATCTAGCTGAAAATTTTACTCCACCATAGCCCTAGCCGTTTCACTCGAGGGCTATTGCTCCTGCCTTGCTAAAATTACCAGGATGCAAGACGAAAAATTAAAAAGGCCGGTTAGGGTTCATTTCATGACTTTGGTTTAATAGGGCATCAAAATTTGATCTGCCTGCCGGTAGGTAGACTTTACTTGTTCGACTTATCATTCAGAGGACATACCCTTACCGGGGTATTTTTCAACTTAATGTTTAAAATCAATTTGATTCTTTAGAAAAAATGAAGATATTGCTCTTTGCTTATGGTAAAAAATTACACGCGATTTCTCATTGTTTTTCTGCTAATTTTTTCAACTTCTCTTTATGCACAGCAGGAAGCGTTTTGGACAAAAACAGATGCTGCAACAACTTCCTCGGAATTAAGAAAAACGGCACATCTTAAGAAATACGAAGCTTATGATTTAAAGCTAGAAGCTTTGTCTACAGCTCTGAATACTGCCCCTGATAGAGCGATATTTAAAGGAAACTCCTCATTTAAAATAAATTTTCCAGATAAAAATGGCAAGTTGGAAAGTTATTTTATAAAAGAAGCAGCCGTCATGCATCCTGACTTGGCCAAGCAATTTCCAAATAATAGATCGTTTATAGGTGTTAGCGTCAAGGATCCATCAAAAAGGATTCGTTTTAGCTTGAATGAAATTGGATTATATGCCATAATAATGGATAATAATGGCGCTACCCAATACATTGAACCGCTTAGTAAAAACTATAGAAAGTATAGAGTTTATGACAGGAGTGAATTGGACAACGCCTCGTCTTTTCAATGCTTGACGGAGAATATAGAAAGTTCTTATAAAAAAGTCCAGACCGCTAAAGTTGTTGATGACCAGGTATTGAGAACCTATAAGTTGGCACTGGCCGGTACGGGAGAGTATTCAACTTATCACATTATTGAACAAGGGCTTGAAAATGCCTCGGATGCAAAAAAAAAGGCAGGAGTAATGGCAGCCATGACAACTGCTATTACCCAGGTAAACGCGCTGTTTGAAAATGACCTAGCTATTAGTTTGATGTTGGTAGATAATAATGATGAGCTGATTTATCTTGATCCGGATACAGATCCTTATTCCAATTTCACTGATACCCTTAGTATTTTATATAATCAGAATCAAATCAATATTGATAATGTCATCAAACCGGATAATTATGATATAGGGCACGTTTTTACTACAGGATTTGGAGGGGCTGTGGCCTTTCCAGGGATTGTTTGCAGAGCCGGCTTGAAAGCAAAAGCGACAACGGGTTCTGAAAATCCGGGTGGCGACATTTTTTATTTCGATATGGTTGCCCACGAATTTGGACACCAATTTGGGGCCAACCATACATTTAACGGAGATGCAGATCTCTGTGGGGAAGACAATCAAAGAATTGAGGAAACTGCGGTTGAGCCAGGTAGTGGATCCACCATTATGGCTTATGCCGGACTCTGCGCGCCTCAAAATGTCCAATTGAACAGTGATCCGTACTTTCATATTATTAGTATACAAGAGATTAGAGCGTATGTGACGAATGGCGCTGGAAATCCCTGCGCCATTCCAACGGAATTGGTTTTAAATAAGTTCATCCCAGAGGTCGATGCCGGAGACGACATGACGATTCCAATAGGAACTCCCTTTAAATTGAATGGTACGGGCAGTGATGCTGATGGTGACCAGCTAAGTTTTACCTGGGAGCAAACAGACAACGAGCTCACAGCAGTACCTCCAATTTCTAATGCCAAAAGAGGAGCGCTTTATCGATCAGTGCTTCCGAACCCTAAGCCGGAGCGTTATATGCCGAGTTTAAATACCTTGAAGAATGGTGTGATTTCTTCGAGATGGGAAGTAACTCCGGAGGTGAGCAGAGAGATCAATTTTGCTTTGACTGCGAGGGATAATCATATAGAAGCGGGTCAAGTAGCTTCTGATGCAATGCTGGTGAAAGTAACAGATGCAGCAGGTCCTTTTAAAGTTAGTTCTCAAAATATTGAGGGGCTGGCCTGGACTGCAAATACCAAGGAAATCATTAGCTGGGATGTTGCCGGAACAACAGGAAACGGTGTCAATGTTCCTACTGTAAATATATTATTATCCACAGATGGAGGAAATACATTTCCAACCGTTCTGGAAGCAAACGTCGCCAATGACGGGAGTCAAATTATTACTGTGCCAGATGTACAAGTTGCTCAGTGTTTTGTAATGATTGAGGCCATTGGAAACATTTTCTTTTCAATGAATATGGCTCCTTTTTCAATTGGTGAGTACAATGAAATATGTAAGGTGTATACTGCAGAAGACACCCCTTTAGCCATTCCGGATGGCGATGTAAATGGTGTTAGTTCAAATATTTTGATTTCTGAGGATGTTAGTGTTGAGAGTATTAAAGTAAGGCTTATTAATGAGCAAGGTTCATCTTTAATTAGCCCTGGTATAACACATTCTTTTTTGAAAGACTTGTCGGTAAGCCTCGAGAGTCCGCAAGGAACTGTTGTCGAATTGGTCAATAGAATATGTGATGAAAGTGACGATATAGAAGCCGTTTTTTCTGATGATGGGGAAGGTCTAAGCTGTAATTTTTCTAGTCCGGGAATTTCAGGCACTTTAAAACCTGCACAGGAGTTATCTGCGTTTAATGGCGAAGACGCTCAAGGAAAATGGATTCTAAAGGTAATTGACCATGAAACGGTTGATACGGGTTTTTTGGAAAGTTGGGGGCTTGAAATTTGCAGTTCTAAATCAGTACTTGACGTCAATAATTATGTGTTTGATGATTTCAAACTATTTCCAAACCCAACAGAGGGCATTTTTACAGTAAAATTCAGATCAGAAAACCTGGGAGATGTTGACATAACGGTTTATGACATTTTAGGCAGGATGGTTTCAGACCATACCTATAAAAGCCAGCAAAATAGTTTTGAAGAACAGATGGATTTGTCTCAGGTATCCAAAGGAATGTATATTTTGAGGGTTAAAAGAGGAAACAAGATTTCTTCTCAAAAGATTCATATCAATTGATATGACTAGTTTAAATCAGGCCCAATGCAACCCAGGTCACCAAAATTGAATGATTCAGGTATAGTTTTTGCGTTTTATAAACGCATAAATACCCCTGCTCATCATGAAGAAACGAGTCCTTTTTATTTTAGCAATAGCAGCCCTTTTTAGCGGAGCATGTTCAGACGACACTATTGAAGAAGGTCAATTTTTAGCATTGACCCAACAAGAGAAGAATGATCTGTTATTTTTTAGAGAAGAAGAGAAACTGGCCAGAGACGTTTACCTATTTTCATTCGATATATATAAGGACAAAATTTTTAGTAGCATTGCTTCGAGTGAGCAGCAGCACATGGATCAGGTACTGGTCTTGTTGAATAACTATGGATTAACTGATCCAGCCAGTTCAGAAAGAGGTGTCTTTGAAAACCAGGTTCTTCAGGAGCTGTATAACGAGCTTACGGCTAAGTCTGCCTTATCTTTGCTTCATGCCCTGAGTGTTGGCGCCGTAATTGAAGATTTGGATATTAATGATATTTCACTCTTTGAAAAAAAAACGGAAAAAACAGACATCCTGGAAGTATATGACCTTCTGAAATGCGGATCAGAAAATCACTTGAGAAGTTATACCGATAGGTTGATTAACCTGGGAGAAGACTACGTCCCGACATATATTTCTTTAGAAGAATTTACTTCGATTATAAGCAGCGACAGAGAACGCTGTGGTCAATAATTTTTTGTTTATCTATTCAAGAATAAATCGAGCCAATCTGTTTTATTTTCACCTTGATCAGTACATCTTTCCAAATCCTCAAGTTGTAATGTTGCCTTGGTAAAATAAACTGCTTCTTCTTGCCATTCAGTGATTGTAATAAGCACTTTTAAGGTGTTACCCTCCCTTGTTAGGGTCATTTGTTCATAGTCACTCAAGACAGCGTCACCTTCAATAGTTAATTCGTAAGATGAATTTTCAACGATTTTTAAATTTCCCGGGGAAAAAATATTGGAATTGTATTCATAACAATTCAATTCTAAATCATACCTCCATTGCTCGATCAATTGTTCCAAATTATCATTTAATCGGATGTATACTTTTACATCATCATTTGAAAGAAGCCACTCGGTACCATCATTTTTTTTAAGGAAATCTTCAATATTGATAGTTTGAATGTCTTCACCTGTATCGGTGCAAGAAAAAATTACAGTAAAAACGAGTAGCATGATATACTTATAGGTTGATATGCTTTTCATGAAACACCTATTTAAAGTATCAGCGCCCACCTTGTCAGAGATTTTCGGATAGAAATTCTGGATAAAACAAGGTTCAAAACAAACCCTGATATGTTTGAATATAAATATGGTAATTATACTAATTCACTGCAATGACTCGCATCAGAGTCTGGAGTGATTTTAATCATTATGGAAGGAATGTTTTCAGATATTCTGAATGCCATCAAGCATAGATTAGAAGGCTTTGTTAACTCGATTATGCTATCGAGGTTTGTTGTTAAGGCTTCAAAATCACCAAATTAAAAAAACCCATTAAAATGAATTAATGGGGTTTATATTTCTTGTGAAATCTCATCCTTTTAAAGGATCATCAAATTCATTTCTTTATACTTTTGTTAAAACAAACGAGTCACCTTCACTATCTGTAATGGTTAGTCTGTCACCAGAGACTGAATATGTTGAAATTTCAGTATCTCCGTCCATAGTCATGGTTAATTGGTCTCCATCTACACTATAGGTAAAATCAAAGGTTTGATCGATAAATGGTTCTCCGCCAAATGTTGCAACTGTAGCCATAGTACCTGTGTCATTTGCATTGAATTTGGCAACTATAGAAACTTCCATTCCATCTTCTGCTTCTGTTACTTCCCAAGTTCCAAGAAGTTTGTTGTCAATTCCAGCATCATCATCGCTAGTACATGAAGCAACAGCGAATACAAGGGTGAACATCAGTAATAATTTTTTAATATTTTTCATAATAGTATTTTATTTTGTCTCTACTCATATGGCTTTTCAAGAACCGCCTGTTTAGTTATAGTTTCTTCTCTATTGTTATTGTTTGGCCTTTCACTAAACGGCATATTTCGTATATTATTGCTATTGAGGGAGTTCTGGAGACTTGAAGGGACTTGTTTAATTGGCTTCGTACTTATATCTTAATCAGATGAGCTCTCCTCTTGAGAGGCCCCGAGTGTGTTTTAATATCTTTTTTCAAAAATCAAAAATCAAAAATCTCAAATCTCCAATCTGCAATCCCTTCTTGTGGTTAGGTGGGGCCAGTCAATTTTTCACTCCGCAATTCAGCCTGCCTACCGGCGAGGTAGGCATTCAATATTCAAAACCAAGGCTTAAAAAAACATGAATATCACCCGTTTTAGCCCATAAATTGTCCTTAAAAGGGAATTGATTCCAAAATATGGAATATTTCTAAATCTCCAAATTTTTAAAGAGCTAATATACAGGTTGTTATAATTATTTTTTTAATGGTATGGTTTTGGTCTTAGGCTTGGTACAATAATATAAGATCAATAAAGATTTCAATTTTAAAATATTAGTAAATGAAAAGTATCAAGCCAGTTTTAGTAACAATTAGTAGTATTTTTTTTCTCAGTAGTTCGTGCTCGCCTGATGCAGACTTGATTGTCAAGGAAGTTGCAGTTGTTGAGACGACTGACTCCGGGATTCAAAATTTGAATATACCAGATGGATTTGATTTCAGCACCAAACAAGAAATTACGGTTACAATTAATGATAATGTGAGTTATGCTAAATATGAAATTTATGCTTATTCAGATGAGAAATATTTGGCAGGCACCGAGACCTTTGAAAATCAGGAAGGTGAAATAGTAACTGAGGCTGTTTATAAAAATGATGTATTGGATAATTTGGTATTCACAGGAGTTCCTCAAAATGGGAAATTGACTCAGAAGATTACCATACCGAGTTATTATGACAAACTCTATATTCGTAGAAATGATAATTTAAAATACGATTCCTCTATTGAAAATATCGTTGGTCAAAAAGTAAGTTATACCCATAAACAAGATTTTGCTAAATCATCCAATACCAAAGTAGATGATTTTTTATACTGCGTAAATGGTGCAGCAGAATTGTTTCAAGTTGATCCATTAAATGGAGACCTGACTTATCTATCTGACATGCCTATGGGTAGTTGGACAGCAGCCATTGATCAAGAAAACAAAACCTTGTATTCAATAGGGAGAAGTAGTCCTTTTCCTTTGATGAAATATTCCATTACAAGCAATACCTGGGAAACCGTTGCTAACATTGGTAAAGGAGGGCCAAGATTGGATTATAATTACCGAGATGGCTTACTTTATTTTTCAACCGGAGATAAGTTGTTTACTTATAATCCCAGTAATGGAGCAAACATAAGTACCTGGACCATCAATGGATTACATAATAAGAGTGGAGGTGATTTAGCTTTTGCTGATGATGGCACCCTTTATATGTGTACTTTTTCTGGGTTATATAGATTAGAATTAGATGCCAACAATGAATATCAAAGTACCCGAATAAGTGCGGATAATTTGCCATTTCAACCAACTTCTATGACCTTTGATTCAAATCAAGAATTATGGCTTGCTAATAATGCCAGTAGCTCTGATTTGATTATTATGGACACACAAACAGGTGGATGGCAATATAATTTTGGTGTTAGCGCAAATAACAACTCTGATTTGGGTAGAACCATAAATGATTTGACGACCTTCAGGGTTTTTACAGAATTATTGGTAGATCCAGATACAGATGGAGATGGAATTCTTGACAGAGATGACAGTTATCCTGAAGAGGCAGATAAAGCTTTCGAAATGTTTACACCGAGTAAATATGGTTGGGGAACAGTTGCTTTTGAAGATTTATGGCCATCTAATGGTGATTATGACCTGAATGATCTGGCCGTAAATTACAGGGCTGTCGCAGTGTTAAATGCTCAAAACTTAGCGGTTCAATTAGATTTTTTGATCAACGTAACCTCGATTAGGGCAGCTTTTACAAATGGATTTGGTATTGAATTGGAAAGTATATCACCATCACAGATCCAAAGTGTATCAGGGAATATTTTGAAACATAATTACATCTCTCAAAGCGCTAATGGAACAGAAGCAGGACAACAAAACGCAGTAATCATCATCTTCGATGATCCATATGAAATGAGGAACAATGAAACGAGAATATCCATTAAATTCACAACGCCTTTAACCACTAGTGAATTAGGATCGGCACCATTTAATCCATTTTTGATTATTGATAAAACAAGGGCAAGAGAAGTACATTTGGCGAATATGGCGACTACTTCATTAGGTACTAAAAATTATCAAATAAATGGGGTTAACCGCGATGAAGACGGAAATTATCTAAACGATAATGGGTTGCCATGGGCTATTAACATTGTACACGACTTCAAAGTCCCGAAAGAAAAAATATCAGTTATCCAAGCGTATAATCATTTTGATAAATGGGCCATCTCTGGAGGAAGCCAATACAAAGATTGGTATAAAGACAATCCAGGTTATCGGAATACGGGTAATATTGAAAATTAAAATACGTTTATAATCCTGAGAATAATATAAAGATTACCTATTTTAAGAGTTATGGAAATACGAAAAAAATCATCAAACCATTCTGATAATATGTTTTCTGAAAAAGATGTAAGCCAGATTTCGGCCAAGGGCTTAACTGAATCACTAGTAATGGAGCAAATTAACCGTTTTAAGCATGGCTATCCATCGTTAAAAATCATCAAAGCTGCAACCGTTAACTACGGAATTACAGCTTTAAATGACAATGAGTTGTCTGAGCTGGTTGATTATTACGAGGAAGATTCGAAATTTTTAAAAAAGGTAAAGTTTGTGCCAGCTTCGGGCGCTGCCTCACGTATGTTTAAGTATTTGTTCGAGGTTTTAGAATCCGTTGACAGAAGCGAAAAAGAGTATCTCAAAATAATGGAAAATCAAAGTTTTGGATCTTTTGATTATATCTATCAAAACAGGAAGAAATTTGCATTTTTTAACGAATTGGAGGGGCTTTTGAATTCAAAACATTCTAGTGATGATGAAGTTTCAAATCGTAAAGATATTTTAAACTTTTTGAAAAATTTACTAACTGTTGATGGCCTTAATTATGCAAACTTGCCAAAGGGACTTTTGAAATTTCATAAGCAAGATAACGGATCACGCACTTCTGTTGAAGAGCATTTGGTTGAAGGAGCTCGCTATGCAAAAAGCGGAAAAGAAGTGAATTTGCATTTTACAGTATCTGAAAACCATTTAGACTTATTTAGAACCCATTTGGAAGAAGTTGTTGGTTGGTATGAGAAAAAATTCAACACAATATATAATATCAATTTAAGTATTCAAAAATCAAGCACCGATACGATTGCCGTAGATTTAGATAATAATCCATTTAGAGATAATGCCGGAAATTTGGTTTTCAGACCAGGTGGTCATGGCGCTTTGTTGCAGAATTTGAATGATACTTTTGCGGATTTAATTTTTGTAAAAAATATTGACAATGTAGTTCAGGATAGAGCAAAAAAAGACACTATTTTATACAAAAAAGCCCTGGCTGGTTTGTTGATAAAACTTAGGAAAGAAACTTTTGATTGGATAATAAAACTAAATGAGCACAATGCATCAAAATATATTAGTGAGGCGATATTTTTTGTTTCTCACAGTTTAAATATAAAATTACCCGGTGGTTTTGAAGCGCGATCCGAAATTCAGAAAATTAGTTTTTTGCTTGAAAAATTAAATCGACCGATTCGTATATGTGGAATGGTTAAGAATGAAGGTGAGCCTGGTGGAGGTCCTTTTTGGGTTGAAAATAATGATAATTCAGTGTCGTTACAAATTGTAGAAAGTTCGCAAATTGATGAAGACAAAAAGGATTTGATGAAAAATGCCACGCATTTCAATTCTGTAGATCTAGTGTGCTCGATTAGTGATTATGAGGGTAAACAGTTCGATTTAAATAAATATACTGATCGGGATACTGGTTTTATTAGCGAAAAATCGCTGCAGGGAAGCGCTTTAAAAGCGCTGGAATTACCTGGTTTGTGGAATGGAGCTATGGCCAATTGGAATACTGTATTTGTTGAAGTTCCGGTTTCAACATTTGCTCCCGTAAAAAAAATAGGTGATTTATTAAAAGAGGAGCATCTTTGTGACAAAGATTTACTGCCAGGATAAGATAACAATCTGTTGATAGGGCAATGTCATTTCGCTTATGCAGATACTAACAAAGCAATTCCATGATTTATGAGCAACGGGTAAGCGCTTATTAGATCAAACTACGATTTACTATTCGACAAATGTCAATCCATCTGGAACCCTACCTGTTCCAATAGTGCTGACAATTGTAAATGTTTTCATATCAATTACTTCAATTCTATCCGCATTAGAATTTGCAACAAAGGCATACAATCCATTGGGATGTATTAAAAGACCAACCGGGCGGGGAGTATGGTAAAGCGCTCTTTCTAAAAGGCTTGTTTTACCCGGTATCTTAATGGTTTTAATTTGTTTTTTGGACTGTTGATCATAAACAGAAATGGTTCCATCGCTGGCATTCGTAGCCAAGCAGTGCTTGCCATCAACAGAAAATTTAAGTCTTAATGACTCTTTTCCACTCGGAATAGTATTTGTAATTTCATTGGTATCTGTATTGATAACAGAAATCGTATTTTCTTTATTATTCGTCACCCAAATTTCAAGGCCATCAGGTGTAATATCGATACCTTCTGCTCCTAAACCACAAGGAATAATTTTAATGACCTGATTTAGATTAAGATCAATAACACTAACTGAATTTGAATTAATATTTGTAACATAAGCCAATGGTCTATTTGGATGCAGTACCAGTAAATGACTGACTATTTGTTGGGTTGGTATCTTTTTTTCAACGAGCCCAGTTTCTATGTTAACTACTACTAAATCATTACCAACATCAGTGACCACTCCAACTTTATTCGATTCAGGAAATGAAATGATTCCATGCGGTCTTAAACTTTCTTCAAGCGCAATAGTTTTTTCGATTTTATTCGTTTTCGTATTGATCACTGATATACTTTTACCGATAACATTCGGGGCTCCGTAATTAGTAACGATAACTTTATCTTGGCCAGTCAAAGTTGTTGCCTCATGTGGTTCAATATCCATAGGAAATTCTATGATTGTATTCCCATTGAAAAGATCAAAAACAGTAATGCTCTTGCTGAGCTTATTGACAATGTATAATTTCCCATTGGTTTGAATGTCATAAGATGGGGTTCTTACAATAAAAAGGACTATTCCGCCAAGGATGGAAAATAATCCAAAAAGAGCGACTAAAATTTTAATAATTTTCATAATTGATTTGATTGAAATTGTTTAATTGCAAACTGACATGCTCTAGCCGTAATGGCCATATAGGTTAAAGAAGGGTTTTGACAACCTGAAGAAGTCATGCAACTCCCATCGGTTATAAAAACATTTTTAACATCATGCATTTGATTGTGTTTATTTAGAACAGAAGTTTTGGGATCATGTCCCATTCTTGCGGTTCCCATTTCGTGCACTGCAGAGCCCGGAGCAGGGCTGGTTCTGTAACTCCCCACATTTTTAAAGCCGGCTTTGATTAATACTTCCTCACTTGCTTTAGTCATATGTTCCATCATGGCCATTTCATTGGGGCCGTATGTAAAATCAACCTTAACCAATGGTAGCCCCCATTGATCTTTATTTTCAGTGTCTAGTGTAATCTTGTTCTCGTAGTTAGGCAATGTTTCGCCTCGACCACCCAAAGAAATTTTCCAATTTCCGGGAGCTGCCAATTGTTCTTTTAATGAAGTTCCAAAGCCAGAAGTTGATACTGTCTGCCAATTTTCTCTTTCTCCTTTTCCCTGAATACCATAACCTCTGATGAAATCTTTATTTTGAGCTTTCTCCTTTAAATTCTGAAATCTTGGTATATAAATAGTTCCGGGAGATTTACCTTCATAATATTTGTCTTGTAAGCCATCATAAGTTCCGTAGGAGCCTTCATTGACCACATGGTCCATAAGATTGTGCCCAACTTGTAAGCTGGAATTGCCTAGCCCATTGGGAAAAGATGGCGAGACAGAATTCAAAAGGATAGAAGTTGTTGCTATTGCCGATGCATTTAAGAAAATGATGGCAGCATAATAGTTTGTTTCTTCCTTCGTGATGGCATCAATGATCACAACGCCTATGGCTTTTTTCTGATCTTCATCGTAAATGACTTCTTTTACAATGGAATTTGCCCTAAGCGTTAGATTCCCCGTCTCTTGAGCATCCAGCAAGGTGGATGAATTACTGCTAAAGTAACCGCCAAACGGGCATCCTCTGCTACATAGATTACGGTACTGACAAGGCCCTCTGCCTTTTTTAGCTTTGGTTAAATTTGCCACTCTACCATTGATAATAACACGATCTGAATACTCTTTGCTTACCTTTTCTTGTAAATGCAATTCAATCGCATTCATAGGTATGGCTGGTAAGAAAACGCCATCAGGTAAATGCGGCAGGGATTCAGCTCTTCCGCTGATACCGACATAATCTTCAACATAATCATACCATTCCGCTAAATCGTCATATCTAATGGGCCAGTCAACCCCGTGCCCGTCTTTTTTATTTGCTTCAAAATCTAGATCAGAAAAGCGATAACACTGACGACCCCAGGTCAATGAACGACCACCAACCTGATAACCTCTGATCCATTTATAAGGATTGATTTGAACATAGGGATGCTCACTGTCTTTGACGAAAAAGTGTTTATTTGTGTCATCACAATGACTGCTTTGGATGGGTCTTTCAGCTGTATCTTTATTACTTAAATGAGATCTGTTTTTAAACTCCCAGGGATGTTTCAAGGCTGTGGTATAATCGATAATGTGTTCTACATTTCGACCTCTTTCTAATACCATTGTTTTTAATCCGCCCTCGGTGAGTTCTTTTGCGGCCCAGCCTCCGCTAATACCTGAGCCAACAACGATGGCATCAAATGTATTTTTTGCTGTTTGATTTGTCATAGCTTAGATTATTTTGTGGCCCATGATTTTTGATTTGTCTGTAGTGAAGTAATGGCCTTATACCTGCCGGGTATAGGTAAGTATTCCAAGTGTTTTGTAGCACCCATAAAAGAAGTGCAATATCCCTCAATGGTTAAGGTTTTAAGGAGGTTAAAAAAAGAACGTCCCAGCAACTTATTGTTAATTTTCATGAGTAAGCCTTTGGAATACCAACTATTGTCTAAATTTTCTAATAGCTCGTTTTTTTGAGATGCTGAACAGTCTTCAAAATTACAGCCATAAGCGTTTTCACAGCGCTCATGAAGGTCGTTTAAGCCGTTTAAAAAATTAGTATATTCTTTGCTTGAAGAACAGTCTTCCATATAGTTGATGATGTAATCTTGTACTCCAGCCATTTTCGCGCCAGGAGTTGATGTGGCGGGAATGATCACATCAACTAATTCAGCCAGGAAGTTGGCATGGGCTGCTAACTTCCCCCTGCTTTCCGTTGAATTTTCTTTGAAATGAGATACGCCAATAACTGAAGCATAACTTACTCCTGCCAGGCCTAAAATCCCTCCAATTGCTTTTCTTCTGTTCATCTATAGTTTTTTGAGGATTAATCCCCTTGTATTTTGTAAGAAAAATTTATTTTCAATAGTAGTATGACCATAGTTGTGCCAAAAAAATAATCTAGGTAAAAGCCTGTATATCAACGAATTATTTTTAATCATTATATTGACTGTTCCACCTGACGGAATTACTTTCCTGAAAACGGAACTAAGACTTTTCTAAATGTTGTTAACTGGCTCTTTTAGCTCTTTCCCAGTTCACCGATTGTGATTTTTTCATATATCGAAAAAATCCAAGGACAACCGATAAGTTCATAATAAAGAAGTAATACGGAACAAATAATGCTTTGATACTTGTCGACCTGTTTTCTAAGAACCACCCTAATAATGCGGCAGCATAAAAGAAAAGTTGTAACCAAAATAAAACTGAATACAATCCGAAATCGAAAATGCCTTCGTTGTAGGCGAGTATAAATGAAACGGGAATTAATAGGACCAGACAAAGTGGGGTCAATGTCCAGCGTAAAACCCTGTGTGAAATGTATTGAAACGAAAGTGTTCCATATTTAAAAATATTTAGCAACGATCTTAACCTTATAACTGACTGAATTCCACCTGCCGAAATTCTTATTTTACGTTTTAATTCTTCTTTTACATTTGCGGATGCTGTTTCAATAGCATAAGCTTCAGGATCATACTGTATGGTATATCCATCTTGTGCAACACGTAATGAAATGATAAAGTCATCCAGTAAAGTGTCTTTTTCAACATGGCGGTACAATTCAGTTCTAATGGCGAACAATTCACCTGCGGCTCCAACTACCGAGTAGAGCTCAGCATCCCATTTCTTTAAAGCAGATTCGTATTTCCAATACAAGCCTTCACCGGCGCCAGATGCCACATCACTTTCTTTATCAACGATGCGTTTTTCTCCAGAAACGCAACCAACAGTAGGGCTGCTAAAGAGATTTACAATACGTCTGACGGATTCTTTTCCTAGATTCGTATTTGCATCACTAAAAATTACAATAGGTGTTTTTACAAACTCCATTCCGCGATTCATAGCTCCGATTTTTCCATTTCTGGCGTCCAGGTGATGAACAGTCGTATTTGGATATCCGCTTAGCAATTCTGGCGTGCCATCATCAGATCCATCGGTTACCCAGACAATGTTTAATTTGTCTTTTGGGTAATCAAGCTCTAAAGTGTTCCTCATCTTGTCTTTTACATAGTCCTTTTCATTGTATGCCGCTATAAACAGCGTTACCTCTGGTTCATATGTGGAGTCGATGCTCGCTTTAGGTTTTTTATTAAAAATCCGTTTGACTTTTATGAGACAAAACAGTAAAATTCCGTATCCGATGTAGGTATAGAATATGATAAAGATGAATATCCAGAAAATAATTTTTAAAACTTCCATGATGATTTCTTAAATTTTGTTCCAACTATTAGTTTGGTGGTTATATTGTTTGATTACCCTTGCAGGGTTGCCTACGGCTACTGAATAAGGAGGAATATTTTTGGTAACGATGCTTCCGGCAGCAATGATGCAATGTTTGCCAACAGTGACCCCAGCCACAATGACAACATTAGCGCCAATCCAGGTCTCATCTTCAATAATAATTGGAGCGGTAGTTACGCCTTGCGCATGAATGGGCAGGTTTATATCAGTATAGCTATGATTTAAGCCAGAAAGTGTAATATTCTGAGCAAGGCGTATATCATTGCCTATGGTAACCGGGCCTATAATTGTATTGCTTAAGCCTATTTTAGTTCGGTCTCCAATAATTACCGGGCCAACGCCATTATTAATGGCTGAAAAATCTTCAACGGTCGAAAAATCACCCAAGTCAAATTTGTTCCATGGAACTACATCCATGCGAGTTCTTCTTCTTATGCAAGCACCTTTTCCTTTATTGTGATAAAATGGATTTACAAACCATTTTATCCATAATCTTGGTCTTGTGTGTTTTGGAATAAGAATAGACCAATGCACTAATTTTGCCAATCGATCATTCGATTTTATTTTCTCTTTTAAGCCCATTTTATCCTGTGTTTAGAGGCTTTTATGATAGCGCCATAAATAGCCTGCACATTATTAGTCCATGTATGACTTTTAGCAAAATTTATTCTTTTATTCTCAAGCTCCGGAGCGTTTTCAGTTAAGGCTTTCTCTGTTAAAGTGATATATTCTTCTTTTGATTGACCTAAATAAACACAGTCTCTAAACATTTCCATTGCTTTGGTCTTGGTGGCAATTATAGGTTTGCCCATCGCTAAATATTCATCTATTTTTCGAGGATAATTACCTATTGTTAAGTTGTTTGATAATTGTGGATTCATAGCTACATCAAAGCCTTTTACATAATTTGGAAGTTCTGATTCATTTTTTCTTCCTAGAAAATAGACATTGGATAGATTATGTAAGTCAGAATTCTTGAAATCGTCATCTTCAGGCCCAACCAATACAATGCTCCAGTCTTTTCTTTTATTTGCCATATGCTCCAGTAATTCAATGTCGAGTCTCAGCGTTGTTAGAGAGCCTACATATCCAATAACAGGTTTTGGAATATTTTTGAATTCATCGGGTATTTTTATGGTATCATCTTCATCACTAAAATGTGATACATCACATCCTTGACCCACCATATAGCTATGAGAATTGTATTGTAAACCAAATTCTGAAAAGAATTCAGAATTCGTTGTAAGCACATCCGCATCTTTTACAACTTCAGGTTCTAATCGTTCTCCGTGTTTTTGCCAATAAGGCACCTTTACAAGATAATCTCTCATATAATAAACATAGATGTCTGGCTGTAAGAATTTTCTTAAATGAAGTCCTAAAAACATAGAACTATCGTTAAACAGAATTACATCTTTAAAACGTAATCGCGCTGCAGCTGATTTGATATTGTCTGTATATAAACGCGCATTTCTTTTATTCAAAATTTTAAAAATGGCCTGTGAACCAATCCAATTAATAGATTCTGCTACATTTTTGGGATATAAGTTCCATAAATTTGCTCCTATTTCAACTATATCTGGAGCTAATCCATTTTTTATTTTTATTCTTTTTTGAATGCTTTCTTTGTGTTTATCCTTGCGCATTGTAGACCTGACCATTGGAGGATTCACGTATAGAACACGGTTGTTTTTAGCAAATTCTAATGCTATATTTTTACAGTTACTTCCAATTTCTATGTCCCAAGCCTGTATGCCTACTACTATAATATCTTTTCCTTTAATCATGATGTTGCGTTTTGATTTCATTATATAATACAAGCACTTGTTCAGCCATGTTTTTCCAAGAAAACAACTTGCTTCTTTCTATTCCTTTTTGACAGAGGTTTTCTGAATATTCTTTTTCTGAGAGAATTTTAATCATCCCTGCAGTAATCTCTTCAGGGTGGAAAGGATTCACAACATGTGCCGCATCTCCTGAAACTTCAGGCATTGATGAGGTATTTGAGGTGATCACAGGAACTCCACATGCCATGGCTTCAAGCATAGGAATACCAAAGCTTTCACGCAATGATGGGTAGAGAAAAATAGCGCTTTGCGTGTAAATAGCGGGTAAATCGGTATTGGTAACATAACCGGTTAAAACAATTTTATCGATGAGCTGTTTATCGCCGATTTCATCCAATAATTTTTCTAGCTCGACTCTGTCGTAATCGAGCATGACCAATTTGTAATCAGACCTGGTTTGTTTTAGAAAATCAGAAAAAGCTTTTAAAGTGCCTCTTGTATTTTTTTTAGGATCTGTATTCCCAAGGAAAAAGAAAAACTGATCAGGCAGGCTGTATTTTTCTTTAACTCTTTTTAGTTCTGATGTATCTGAAATTAGTTTAAAATGAGCACTAACACCATTGTAAACTGCTGTTAATCGATCATCTCCTTTCATGCCGAAGAAATCAGCAATTCTGTTTTTCTCAAAATTGGATACTGTGATGATTTTCTGACTGTTTTTAACTACCTGAGGAACTATAAGTTTGCGATAAGCATTACCAAATTTTTGATAGTTTGTGGCGTCACTTGTCAGAATTTTAGCATAGGCACTCTCCATATAGATAATATCATGGAGCGTAGTAACAGTTGGGATATCACAGTATAAAGGGGCCGTGTTACTGGTGCAATGCAATACTTCGCAGCCATATTTTTTAGCGGCCTTCGGTAATACAAATTGTTCCCATATTGGGTATGAGCCTCCCTCAAGTGTGATAATTTTAAAATTGGGGGTTTCGCTTAATGCTGCTGTGTCTTCATCTTTTTTTACAAAAACATAGTAGTCGTTCTGCTTGTCGATTATTTGAAGATGTCTAATTAACTCTAATGCCACGATGTCCATACCGTGCTTTTTTGTTCTGAATAATCTTTGTCCTTCTATTCCTATTTTCATGATATGTTAAGAATTTACAGTTCCGTGACTGGTGTGAATAAATTTCTTATTGGCTCCTTTTAATTTAAAAAGCAATAGAAACATGATGCTAAAAGCTTTAGGTAAGGTGAGCATGGCGATCAATGTTTTTGAATTATAAAACTTAAATGGAATGGCCATAAGAAATGCCAATACGGTAATCATAAGGGTTATATACCAAAATGACGGATCGAGATGGGGTACGATTGATTCAGCAAATAGATCAATTGCACCATATATCAATGTGATGAATAATACAATACCTAAGAGTAAAATTCTGGGAGGTGATACCATTTGATAAACCTTGTCAAAGAAGTCTATATTTCCTCTTAAGACCAGTTCTTTTACTCCTGATAAAAAGTATTTTTTAAAATATACAAATTGAGTTGAAATCCACCTCCTACGTTGATTTTGAAAGTCTTGAGATTTCTGAATTTTTTCATCAAGAACCATGGCGTCATTCAAATATTCTATGGTTTCTCCAGACTTTAATAATCGTAATTCGAGCTCTTTATCAAAACCGCCTACAGCATTCACTTTAGCCATAGTATTTTTGAAAAAATGATACTCGAATGCCATTCCTGAGCCTATCAAGCCAGATGAAAGTCCTAAGGCCCGATGTCCTTTTCTAAAGATATGATTGTTTACTTCTTCACTAATAGCATCAAGGATAGCGAACGATGTGTTTTCGTTTTTTGCAGCCCTGTGACCTTGTACTACCATGTATCCATTGTTAAAGGCTTTGTTAATCTTTGATATAAAATTAGGTTCCATAATATTATCAGCATCTAATACTATGGCTACATCATAATGATCCCCGATTGCCTCAATTCCTTTATTAAGGGCTTTGGATTTGGTGCTCTGATCAAATTGTACTTCAACCAGTTTAATGGGTAGCGCTCTGAGTTGATCCATGGTTTCTCTTTGAAATGAATCAGCGATCACAACAACATCAAATAGATTCATGGGATACCTTTGAAGTAAAGCTGATTTGGTCACTTCAATGATTACCTGATCTTCCTTATATCCGGGAATCAGTATGGCTATTTTTCTTATTTTTCCGCGTATTTTTTGAGTTCGAGGTCGGTACCAAAGACCGGCAAATGAAAAAATGAAAATATAGATGCTGGCGAATCCAAAATAAGCAAGCAGGGTATATTCGAGGATTTGTAGTAAAGAGTCTATTATTTGGTTCATCATGATGTGTTTAAAAGATGTTGATTGAGATTAATTAATGGGGCTAGAAGAGGTTTAATAGCCTCAATTTATCTCTTACTTGTAGCGCGCTCCTCCTGAGAAAAGGCAGGTGTTTTCCACTCTTGAGATTGTATAGTATAGACTCAGATTTAAAGATCATTTCGAAATTTTCGGTACATAAAACTGGCTTTTTTGAAATTCTGTTGATTTCTATGGCCTGTGAATAATCACTTTCTATAAAAAGGATATATGGTTTTTTCATATAGGCTTTGGCTTTATGCTCCCCATGATTGTTCGCTTTTTGCCTGGCTTCCATATCGGGAAGATCAAGCATGACCAACTCCTTATAATCGATATGATTGGCTTTTAGCCAGGTCTCGGTTGGTTTGCGATACTTTTCTAATCTTGAGGTAACGATGGTTCCAATTTTGCAACCTGGGATAAATAATGGGGGAGCATTTAGAATGAATTCCAGGTATTTTTCTCCGTCATCATTTTGTTCAGGGCTAGGATCTAGACATAAAACCCCATCAATGTCAAAACAGGCTTTTTCTAAGGTAGTATGGTTAAAAATGTTCCATTGAAAATACCTTGGAAGCGGTACCAATTCAAAATAATAATCGACTAATTTTTGCTTTCCAGGAACAACATATACCGCACAATATTTAATGTTGAATTTTGCAGATAGAGGCTTCAGCGTTTCCTTACATTGTTTTAAGGCAGATCCAGATGCAACGCTGTCATCTACCACTAGAATATTTTTGAATTCTGAAATGTCAAAAAACTGACTTCTTGCACCCGCTTTATAAATATGACCGTTTAAGAAAGATTGTAAATCTGTATAAGGTCTGTTTAGATATAAAGACAATAAATTGGCTGGTAACATACCACTTCGCGGTATTCCGATAATCAAATCAAAATCACGGGGAATGATACTTAGATTTTTAAGTATCACATTATTTAAATCTTTTATATTTCTGTAATTCATAATTGGTTTTATTTGTTAGTGACTATACCATACTCGTACCAAAAAAAAATAGGAGCCTATATGTTGATAATCAGATATTTAATTTGTAATCTTTTTGAGACAATTCTATTAAAGAGAATTATTTTCCAGAAAGCGGAATGAGTCGCTAATTAGGAATGAAAAGTTGATCTGAAATATTTGGTTTTGTGTGCATCGCAAACGATTCTGTAATTCATAACTTTTTAAGCTTTAATTAATTCAACATCTTTTTCTTCAATATTGGTTTCAAATGTCTCTGGATTTGACATAATTGCCATAGAAGCATACATTAATAAAGCTGTTGGCATGCCTCCAAATACGGCATTGCCATAGGATGCGACCATGACACCTGCCATTCCAGAGATCAGGGCTCCTATCTTCAATTTTGTTATCGGATCTCGAATTTTAAACATGACCTTGTAAGCTGCCTTTCCAATCACATAAAACAAAATGAATAAGTGTAAAACCAAGCCTACAATACCGAGCTCTGCCCATATTAAAACATACCAGCTGTCTGTAGCAACATGAGACAGAAATGCATTTGGTAAAAAACGTTGTGCCTTGTCTCCAGCATGGCCAATACCGCCTCCAAAAGGCCTTGAAGCCAAATAACCCTTCATAATTTTTTGATTATCGAGTCTTACTTGTAATGATTTGTTATTAGGATCAAAAGCGCCTCTCATTCTTCTTATTTGATCATTACCTTGTGCAATTGTGGTGTACTTAAAAAAAACAAATAAACATACCATGATGAGCATTCCAAAACTTAGTATGCGAATGTTTTTTCTTAAAACAAAAAATGTCATAAACCCAATTACAGGTACACTAATTGCCCCTCTGGTTCCTGAAATCATCATTCCATATAAGCCTAATATGCCAACTGTTATAAAGAAAATTTTAGGTAAGCCTTTTTTAGTCATCGAGTAAATAATGGCTACTACTCCAGAATAGCCTTGATTAGCCCCAAATTGCCCGGCATCACTGAAAAATGAGAAAACTCTTAATTTGCCAAATAAAACATGTGTTTCGGCACCTCCAGCATTTAGCCATGCCTGTTCTGCTGCATCTACTCCGATGTACAATTGCATCATCCCTTTCAGGGTTGCAATTATTGAAAAAACGCCCCAAACATATAGAAGCCCATCTAATTTTTTATTGGTATCGATAAGCATAAAAGTGAGCACAATAAACAGAAAGAAATAAAACCCTATACCTCTGCCAGATATCCAGGCGGATATACTTTGAGCCTCTGGATTAACGATTTGGAAAATACAATACCCCAACCATATCGCAGCAAAAAGCGTAATGTCTTTATTGGCAGGAGACCAATTAATTCGCTCTTTAAATTTTGAAAAAAACAAGGCAAGAAAGGTTAAAACTATAATCCCATCTATACCAAAACCTAGGGGTAAGCCTTGAACGTAGCGCCCAATTCCAAGTAAAACAAAATTAAGGCCTATTGCGGTGTAAAAACCAACTATTGGGTTTTTAAACAATATGTACAAATAGATACTTCCAAAGAAAATAGCAAATAAAAGACCTACACCTATTATTTCCAATTTAGCAAGTAATACTGCGAATAAACCTACCATTATCAATAACAATACAATCGCCCTTAGGTTCGCTATATTGGCTGAGCCTGAATGCTTTTCAAATGGATTTATGTTATTGTCTATCGTCATGTCTTAATTGTATTTGTGATAGGCGTTTATGCTTTGAGCTGGTTTTTTAGTCATAAGCTGATGAAAAAGTGATTTATAAAATTGTATCCCTGCAATAAAGATTTGCTTGTATTGTAAAGAGAGTTCACGACTTAAGAAATACATGCCTAGCCAGATACCAAGTACCGTGAAAATGATCGAGGATACTGCAACCAGAATTAATGACTTGAAGATAAAAATGGCAATAAGATCTCCGGTAACATTGGCCACAACCATAAGTAAAACCTTCAGGGCATTTATGTTGGGCTTATTGATACTATCGAGTCCTATACCAGTCATTCTATCAATAGGTAATAGCAATCCGTAAAAGGAAAATACACGAACAATGTCAGCAGCGTTGAATCCGGTCACCGGATCATTTTGCAAGAATTTATCGCCAGCTAGAAGCATGACAAATAAATCGGCAAAAATAAAAGTGAAAAGACTTATGAAAATAAATAAAAAGCTAATAGCTCCTGAATAGGTATAAAAAAGCTCTTTTACTTCTGATACTTTTCCGTTGATACTTGCCTTCGACATTTTAGGGAAAGCCGTCGCGACAAAACTTCTTAAGGGTATTTGTTGTAATTCTGTTAATTTGAGTGGAATACTATACAATGCAACAGCTTCGTTACCCAGAGGACTTAAGCTGATAATCAGGGTGTCTGCACTCCGTAATAGGTTCGTTCCTATTAGTGTAAACGTGGTGTATTTTCCAAAATCCAGTAACTTCTTATTCGTAGCAATACTGGCCCTTCGGATATGATTTAGTCCATCCCATCCAGCGAGAATGCTTACTATAGAGGTCATGGCATTAATAAATAACAAGGCCCATATCAATTCGGTCAGTGTCATTTGAAAAAAGAAGAAATTAGCTGCCAGCACAATGAAAAAAGAAATACTATTGATCGATTTCAATGCTAGTATCTTTCCGAACTTACTGTCGGCTTGGAGCACCACCAATGCGATATTCCATGGAAGGTTTAGAAAAGCCAGAATAGGGTACCAGGTAAAGAAAAGTTGGTAACCAGAATTTTTTATGGCTTCATAAAATACAATATTGCAAAGTATTAAAACCACTGCTATCAATGCAGTAACACCTAAGCTTATAAGCGCATTTGATCCTATATATTTAATTCTTTCATCTTGATCTGCTCCAGACAGGTATCTTATTAAGCCTGTGTTGGTAATACCAAATCGGAACATTTCGATAAACGATCCCGCAGTAATAAATAATACCCATTCACCGAAAATGTTCAGTGAGAAGCTACGGGCAAGTATTGCGAAACCTGCAATTCCTAAAATGGCAATGACTACATTTCCTGCCAGAGAAAGAAAATTATCTTCATGTATTATATTTCTTATTGTTTTTTTCAAAGTCGAAGCTTTATATGTGATTTTTAGAATAGAATTGAAACTGGAAGACGTTTTTAATTTTTGTTCTTAACCGCGTCCTTTTTTTAGGCAAATCACCTAACACAGTTTCTACCTCTTTGATTTCGACACCGTTGATTATGAACCCTGTTTTTGATGCTGTCAGTTGATTTAGGCCATTTAGAACTGATTGATCTGCATCTGTCCATAGTCTGTTCGAACGACAAACTAAGATTGACATATCGGCTTTAGCCACTAAATCTGTTGGGTAACTGTGATGAATCAAAGATGGTAATTCAATAAAAACATAGTCAGGAACAAAGTTTAGCTTCAGACCATTTTGCTCAAGAATATCTTTATAATCAGTCGTTTTATAAAACTGCTCGTCAATATGATAAGATAAATAGGTTGTGGCTTGCAGATAATTTGATGCATTGTCAAGAAATGCATTATCAATATCTATCCTTGGGTCAGGATAGCCCATTAGATTGTTGATCAAATGAGACTTTCCTTTTTGATCAATACGCTGTTGGTCTTTTGAATAATTCAGTACCAATACGCTTTTACCTTGTTCTATAAGTTTCCTGGCAATATTGCAGGCCATCACAGTTTTGCCTTCTTTTTCATTAGTACTCACAAACAAAATTGTTTTGGCAGTATTATTTGAAGGGTCAGTGCCTAGGGATTGTTTTAAATTTTGAGTGAGAATCTCAGTCAAACGCTTTTGAATAAAGGGCATGTTAACAGGCCCTGGATTCAGCAATATTTTTGGCATCATACCAAGAGCCGGAAGCTTTAGAATTTCAGATGCTTTTTTCGCATTTTTTAGGGTGTCATCAAAATATTCCATAACTAAAATAGTTCCAAAAACAAATATGAATCCGATGAAGACAGCACCAATGATGAGAAGCTTTCTTTTGGTAGGGATGGGTGATAAGGGAAAAAAAGGAGGGTCAATGGTCTTAAGATTTGAAGACAATTCATTATCCTGAGATTTAAGTTTGGCTAGATTTAATCCGTGGAGTAATTCCAGGTAGCCTTGTTCAGAAACTGAAATCTCCCTTTCAATTTTTTTGATGTTAGCTCCTGCAGGGGCGTAAACGGCGTATTGCTTTTGAAAATCAGTATTCCGTTGATCCATCACCTCCATTTTTGCCTTTAGGTTTTCAGATTCAATAACATTATCCATCCATTGAGGAAGTACATCATTAATTGGCATTCCGTCAACACTGTTTTGATGACTATATAAATCAGTAACACCTTCACTTATTTCTTTTTCAAGGGCTGCAGATTGACTTGTTAACAATTCCATTCTTTGAAGGCTGTTTTCATCGTTTTCAGATGCTGCCTCTGCCATGGCAATTTGAAAATTTAGATCTCCCAGTTCCTTCTTTTTCTCAAGTATCTTTTCGCTTTTTAACTGCACATCTTGTTGAATGTCTAGTTTTTCTTCAAGCCTTTTTGTCGCTGCCTCAGTACCTGCCAGTTGTGCTTTTTTATTGTTGTAATCAACTTCCATTTCTTCTTTTACCACAGCCACGGCTTTACTTTGCTCATAGTAATTGATGATATTATAAGATTTATTGAAATTCAGGAGTTTAGTTTCTGCCTCTTTAAGGTCGTTGTTAGCATGGGCCAGCTGTGTCTCAAAGTATTTCACGACAGCATCTGATCTATTCTCCTTGATGTATTTATAGTTTCTTATACAAACTTCGTTGTATATAGCAAGTGTTTGTTGACAAATACCGGGGTCATTTACCTGATAGCTTAATTTTATCAAGTCGCTATTGGATATTCTTACAGCTTTGACTTCAGAGATGGCTTTGATTGAATAATGCTCATCTTCATAATTAAGTAATTCATATACAAAATTGTTGCTACTGCTTTTCATTAGTGCAGTGAGGTTCTCTACCGTTTTTTCGTAATTGTATCTATTTATAACTGAAGGGAATAAGAGATTGTTTTCAGTATTAGCAAATGATAAAGATTCATCGTTATTGGATGTTTGGTTTAAAGAACCCATCCCGTTTGAAGAATCGATACTATCCGTAACGACATAGTCATAAAGGTCTTGGGGTATTTTTTCCTGTAATTCATCAAAGAGCTTGGAAGAAATATATTTTTGATCGGCAGCAGGTAAAAGCAAGTGTTGACTTAAAAGTCTAATCGCAACTTCCTCTTGGGTTTCTCTGGAATTAATGATATTAATTAGATTGTCAAATGCCGTATTCGTAGCCATATAATTAAACTTCTTATCCATTTCAATAGACGACCCTGAAGCGAGCCCGGTATAAAGGATCGTTTGAGAAGCGTAAATAAATTTTGGCTTGAGGGTAAGTAGAATAACCAAACCAGCCAGCAACAAGGGTATCGCAATCAACAATACCTTATGCTTAATTAGTAATCTTATGAATTCAATTATTTTCATCTTTTTAGTTTGATTGGTATTTAGTAATTGAGAATCCCACTAAGTTTTCCATTAGCTTTTTTGCTAGTAGAAAATCTGATTTTGCATTTTCATAGTCAGATTCAATTCTCGAAGTCATATCAGACAGGCGCACATATTCATAGATTGAAATCACGCCACTTCTGAATTCTTTTTCTACCATTTCCATATTTACCTTAGCATTACCCAGGTTTTGTGAATTGATAATTAATAATTTTTGTTTTAGTGTGAGTTCCTGGTATTGTTTGATAACAAGTTGCCTTACTTCATCTTTCTGGGCCTCTGCAAGACTCTTTGCCTGCTCCATTTCTATCTTCCCTTTTTTAACCTGATTTCTACGATTAATTCCATCAAAAACCGGGAATTTTAAATACAAACCAACCCCGTAATTAAATTGAGTGGTCGATGAAGCAAGGAGGCTCGAATTTCCTTCATCAACACTAATGGAGTTGTTGTTAAAGTTCCCATATCGTCCATCGGCTTGAATCCCAAAATTTCTTGTCCAGTCAAGCTTCTCAGATTTAAGGTCAGCCTCTTTAACTCCGATGGTCTGCTTTCGGTAACGCACCATGGCATTGTGATTGATAGCTGAGTCGATCAATACATACAGCGAAGGAATTTTGATTCCATTTCTGTAGTCGGTTGTCTTGGTAATAGAATCGGTTTGACCCCAGGCATCCGAACAAAAGCATCCGTAAAGAATGATAAGCAGCAAGTATTTATTAATTAGTTTCACGTTATTCTTATTTTAATCAATTGGTTAAACCGCCTCCTTTTGAAGTAGGGCAGGTATGGTGCGTAGTATGAGTTTTATATCATACCAAAACGAGAAGTTGTCTCCTCTAAAATGGTCGGCATATTCATTGTCAAGTTTCATTCTTTCAGCTTCAGACATAACACCACCTTGACCTCTCAATTCTACCTGCCACAAGCCCGTAATGCCTGCAGGAGCCAGAAATCTTTTGGACATTGTATCTTCAGTAAGCAGTTCAGCTTCGTAAACCGGTAAGGGGCGATTGCCTACAATAGACATGTCACCTTTTAAGACATTGATAAGCTGAGGTAATTCGTCGATGCTCGTGTTTCTTATGAATTTACCGACTCTGGTTACACGAGGGTCGTTAGAGATTTTTACAAAAGTAGCACTGTTTTCTGCCGCCTTATTTTGCTGAAAATTATGCCAGTATTCACAAACTTCATTTGTGTCAACATACATTACCGGAGAGCAGGTTTTACCATTGCGTAAGTTCTTGCATTTTGGGCAAGTTGCCTCTGCATCATGATCAATTGGTTTCGAGACATTGTTATATTGATTCTTTTCCTTTGCTAAATTTTTGAGTAATTCGTCAGAGCCGGTTCGCATGGAACGAAGTTTGTAGAAATCAAAGGTTTTACGCCCAACTCTTTTTGCGATATAATATACTTTCCCTTTTGATTCAAGTCTGATGGCAAGTATAATGAGCAGTAAAAAAGGGGCAGCAAATAAAAGGGCAGTTGATGCCAGTACAATGTCAAAAATGCGCTTTGAAAGTGGCATCTTGTATGATTCCTGAACAGGGACAACCTTTTCTAAAGAAGAAGGCTTGTTTCTGAAGTCAGATAAATATTGAATTCTATTCAGCAAATTGCTAGCTAACAAAGTTGAAGTCACAAAATAATCATCCACTTGTTTTTTGAAAGCCAGTTTAAAATTGTCGCTGTTGAATTCACGTTCTAAGAGGATAAAGGGGGTGCTGTTATAAAGGGTGCGATCTCTAATCCAATCGAATAGAAACATGCCATTATTGCCAGGTAAGTTATAGTCACAAATGATCGCATCTGGCTGTTTATTTGTGTTGAGATAATTTACGGCACTGAGGTTGTTATTAAGAACAGTCAGTGAACAGTTATCCTGATAGCGGATTTTTTCCAAAGACTTGGTCTCATTACCAACATAGAGTATATTTAGTGAAGCTTTCATTTTTATAGTTGTATTTTTAATAATGACAATATTTTTTATCTGAATAGGTTACCATTCAATTGTGTAGTGAATAGGGAACAAGTTCTTTTTAACCAATTCTTCAAGCTCATCCGGGTTGAAAGGTTTTGTCAAGTAGTCTTGTGCACCAAGTTTGTAGCATTTTATGCGCTCTTTACTTTCTGATCTGGCAGAAAGCATTATAAAGGGTGTGTGCTTGGTAAAGCCTCTTTGACGAACTTCAGTCAGGAATTCATATCCATCCATTTTGGTCATTTGAATATCACTGATAATAAGGTCAGGAAGATTCCCTTCAAGCCATTTGAGCGCTTCATGTCCATCTTGAATGGTTGAAACATCATAGTCTCTGGAAAGAAAGTTTTCTAATAAAAGACAGATACTTATCTCGTCATCTACAATCAATATTTTTTTCTTCATCATTTTAGTTGTTTGAAATGCTAAAATCAATTTTCATTTTAGCTACAGTTTGTGTTATTATTGTATTAAGTGTGGTGATGTTTATTTCTATTTCTTCTGCTGTAAAAATTCCATTTACAAGTTCTTCCAGCACCAGTAATTCTTTTTTGATTTTGGCGGTTCCATAATAGGTGAGTGTTGGCTTTATTTTATGAATTTCATTTTTAATTTTTCGAAAGTCTTTTATTTGATAAGCCTCTGTTATTTCTTGAACTGATTTTGAAATTTGGCTAATGAATACCTTGACCATTTTTAAGACAGTCTCCTGTTTGCCACGGCACATTTTATCAACCATAGTTAAGTTGTATAATTGTTCCGAGTTTGTTTGTGTATTTACTTGATAAAACATAATTTATTATTTGTGTTGCTTTACCATATACCATTGTTGTGCCAAAAGAAATACGATCTTAACCTATTGATAGACAGATAATTATAACATAGATATAAAATGAATGTTCTACGATGTGGAATTGCTTTCCCGAAATTGGAATAAGGTTTAAGACTGGTTAGATTGAAGTATCAGGTAAGAAGCGTTTTTTAAATGGTCAGGAACATCATTGAAGGGTAATTCCATTTTTTAGAATGAAGTCTGATCGATTAAATTGATAAAAATTCAGGGTAAAAAGACAGTATTTAACCACCAAAAAAAGACAAAAAAAGAACCACTTTAATTGCCTTTTATAAAGTGATTCTGTTTTTTAAATCAGGGGGTACTAAATGATTTGAAGTCTACATTATTTCTTCATAAATATTTTCAGGCTCAAGTTTGAACAGATCAGACTTAAAGAATTCGATTGTTTTGATTAAGCCTTCATCTAGATCTATTTTTGGAGACCAGTCTAACTCTTTTTTGGCAAGTGTTATATCTGGTTGTCTCATCATTGGATCATCTGATGGTAAAGGTTTATGGATAATTTTTGATTGAGATCCTGTGAGTTGTATGACTTTTTCTGCCAATTCAAGAATGGTGAATTCAACCGGATTGCCAATATTAACTGGGCCGGGAAAGTGATCGCCGGAAGCCATCATCCTAATCATTCCTTCGACCAAGTCATCTATAAACTGGAAGCTCCTTGTTTGTTGACCCTGACCATAAATGGTGATATCCTGGTTTTGTAGTGCCTGAACGATAAAGTTTGAGACAACTCTGCCATCGTTGGGATGCATTCGCGGCCCGTAAGTATTAAAAATTCTGATGATCTTGATATCAACTTGGTTCTGTTTGTTGTAATCAATAAACAAAGTTTCTGCAGCTCTTTTTCCTTCGTCATAACAAGAACGTTCTCCAATTGGATTCACATGACCCCAATATCCTTCTGGTTGAGGATGCACAAGCGGATTTCCATAGACCTCACTTGTTGAGGCTTGTAATATTTTCGCTTTTATTCTTTTAGCAAGCCCCAGCATATTTATGGCACCCATTACCGATGTTTTCATGGTTTTAATTGGGTTATATTGATAATGAATCGGTGAAGCCGGGCAAGCCAGATTGTAAATTTCATCTGCTTCGATGAAAAAGGGAGCAGTAACATCATGACGAATCAATTCAAAAAATGGATTGTCAAGTAAGTGTACTATATTTTGTTTTTGCCCGGTAAAAAAGTTATCGAGACAAAAAACTTCGTTTCCTTCATTAAGTAATCGTTCACATAGGTGTGATCCGACAAAGCCAGCACCTCCGGTGACTAATATTTTTTTACGTGTCATAATTTTATTTTTTGATGAACTATTAGATTTATACCAAGCTCTCCATTACCTGAACGGGAGCAGCATTTGATGTTGTGATTTTCTTTGTGTCAATACCAATACAGAAATAATTAAAGCCATCTTCGAACATATCATCTTTGTCATAGATATTACGGCCATCGAATACTGCTGGAAAGTTTAAAAGTTTCTTTACAATTTTGAAATTGGGGAATTTAAATTCAGGCCACTCAGTTAATATGGCAACACAATCTGCATCGATCAAGGCTTCGTATTGGTCATCAAAATAATCAATACTATCACCAAAATGATGTTTCGCTTCTTCTACTGCAACCGGATCATAAGCTCTGACCTTTGCGCCGGCTTCTAAAAGTTTCTGAACGATGACAAGAGAAGGCGCTTCTCGCATATCGTCTGTTTGAGGTTTGAAAGAGAGGCCCCATAAGGCAATTGTTTTGCCATTAAGATCTCCGTCAAAGAAATTGTTAATTTTGTTAAAGAGCACCAATTTCTGATCCTTATTTACGGCTTCAACAGCTTTCAATACACGCAGGTCATAATTGTATTCACCCGCTGTTCTGATTAGTGCCTGGACATCTTTTGGAAAACATGATCCGCCATACCCTATTCCTGGATAAATAAATTTATTTCCAATACGAGAGTCAGAACCAATCCCTTTTCGAACCTGATTGATGTCAGCCCCTACAATTTCGGATAGATTGGCAATGTCATTCATAAAACTGATTTTTGCGGCAAGCATTGAATTTGCAGCATATTTGGTCATCTCTGCAGAAACGATATCCATAAAGATTAATGGATGCCCATTCATAGTAAAAGGCTTGTACAAGCTTTTCATCAGTTCCTCGGATCTTTGAGTTTCTAAACCAATAACGATTCGATCTGGCTTTAAAAAATCTGCAATCGCTGCGCCTTCTTTTAAAAATTCAGGGTTTGATGCGACATCAAATTTAATGTCAGCATTTCGTTTGTTCAATTCATCCTGAATTGCTAGTTTAACTTTTTTTGAAGTTCCAACAGGCACCGTACTTTTAGTGACAACCAGTAAATAATCCTTCATATTCCTGCCACAATCTCGGGCCACTGAAAGAACATATTTTAGATCTGCACTACCATCCTCGTCTGGAGGTGTTCCTACTGAAATAAAGACAACTTCACAATCTTTTACAGCACTAGCGATATCTGTGGTAAAGCTTATTCGGCCTTTTTTCATGTTACGGGTCAACATATCTGTCAAGCCAGGTTCATAAATTGGGATAATACCCTTGTTTAGGTTTTCAATTTTTTCACGATCAACATCGACGCAAACAACTTCTATACCTACTTCTGAAAAGCAGGCTCCGGTAACAAGTCCGACATATCCGCTTCCAACAATTACAATTTTCATAATGATATATATTTTATTTGTTAAGTGTCTTTTCAATAGCGGTGCCAAAACATAATAACTTGAACTACAGTACTTTAAAATTTATCAATATAAGAATTATTCTATATAATGGAAATAATTCCATAAAATGTAATTATAGAATTTATTTTATGATGCGTTTTAATTTGGTTGAAATTGACTTAATATGGAGCGCGTAATATCTTTTTATTGTAGCCGAAGCCTGACTATTCAAATTTTTATATTTGGCACAAGAGAGTTCTAAATATATGTTTTACAATAAATTATATTTTTAATTTAGTGTGTAGTCTTTGAATGGTGTTCCGTCAAATTATATATTGTATAACTTTTCTATATATTGGAAATATTCTCTAATTTGCAATATATTGAATAGGCGAAAAATAATGTGCTTGATATTCAGGCACGCTTTTTAATCATTATGGACTTATATAAAATTTTTATTGTTGAGGATGACGAATGGTATGGTGAAATATTGCAATACCATCTTAGTTTGAATCCAGATTATGAGGTGACACTTTTTAAAACTGGAAAAGAGTGTCTTTCAAATATGTCACTTCAACCTGACTTGGTGACCCTAGATTTTTCATTACCAGATCTAACCGGAGACAAGCTCTTTAAAAAGATAAGGGATATCAATCCTCAATTACCGGTTATTATGATCAGTTCACAAGAAGATATTTCTGTGGCGGTTAACCTCTTAAAATTAGGGGTAAGTGACTATCTGATAAAGGATGAAGCTACAAAAGACCTTTTATGGAACAGTGTTGTGCGGATTCGTGAGACACAAACTCTAAAAAAGGAAGTAGCCAATCTTAGAGAAGAACTGGGTCAGAAATATTCATTCGATAAGTCTATCATAGGGCAAAGTGATGCGCTAAAGAAGGTTTTTAGAATGATGGAAAAAGCTATTAAAACCAATATCAATATTTCCGTTTCAGGTGAAACAGGGACGGGTAAAGAATTGGTTGCGAAAGCAATTCACTATAATAGTAATAGGAGGAAAAAGAAATTTATAGCGGTGAATATGGCTGCTATTCCATTAGAGTTAATTGAAAGTGATCTTTTTGGACATGAAAAAGGAGCATTTACTGGAGCTATTTCGCGTAAAATTGGAAAGTTTGAAGAAGCAAATGGTGGAACTCTTTTTTTAGATGAAATAGCAGAATTAGATTTAAGTATACAATCTAAATTACTCCGTGTTTTACAAGAGAGAGAATTGGTTCGTGTTGGCGGTACTGAAAATATTAAGTTAGATGTGCGCCTTATCGTTGCTACACATAAAGATCTGGCCGAAGAGGTAAGGAAAGAAACATTTAGAGAAGACCTTTATTTTAGAATTATGGGCTTGCCAATTAGCTTGCCACCCTTGCGTGAAAGAGGTGGGGATGTGTTGATTCTTGCCAAACATTTTTTAGATGATTTTGCAAAGGAAAATGCCCTGGGCAGTATTCATTTCACCAAAGAAGCAAAAGACAAATTATTGCAGTATTATTTTCCAGGAAATGTAAGAGAACTCAAGGCGATGATTGACCTCGCTGCGGTGATGTGTGAGAACAATGAAATTGATGCAGATGATATTACCTATACTTCCACTAAACGGGAGGAAGTGTTTATGGCAGAACAAAAAACATTGAGACAATATACCTGTGATATCATAAAGTATTACTTAAACAAAAACGATAATGACGTGATTGCGACTTCTAAAGTTTTAGATATTGGTAAGAGCACCATTTATAAAATGATGCAGGCGGGTGAGCTAGAATAAAAAGTGCTTTTCCGTAAATTGGAATTATTTTCCATAATATGGAAAAATAATAATCAAAAATAATTATAAGTCTCTGATATTCAGCAGTTTGATTATAATTTTAAATTGGCACAATTTTGGCCCTTATTCGATGAATCGAATACTAATCCATGTAATTCAATAGTTTAAATGAAGACAGCACTTTATAAGGTATATGATAATAGTTGGGAGAAAGACCCCAAGAGTCAAGACGTTAATGATGAAAATGTAAACTTGGTTTTATGCTTTGCTTCAAAATTTAATCTTTCAGATGAAAACATCTATAAGAATTTCAAAGCAAAATTTCCAGCAGCAGAAATAGCCATGGCAAGCACAGCCGGGGAGATTTGTCAGGAAAGCGTCTTAGATAATTCCGTAGTAGTCGTTGCCATGGAGTTTGATAAAACAGTGATTCGATCGACTACTGTGAATATCAAAGATTACAAGAATAGCTATGAAGCCGCAATAAGTTTGGGTAAAAAATTACCAAAGAATGATCTTAGTTATATTTTGGTATTTTCTGATGGTAGTTTGGTCAATGGCAGTGAACTTGTAAAAGGCCTTTCAACGCAGGTAGCTAAGAATATTTTGATTACCGGAGGTCTTGCCGGGGATGATGCAAATTTCGAATCTACCTTGGTTGGTTTAAATAAGCAGCCGATAGAAGGTGAAATCATGGCCATCGGGTTTTATGGAAATAGTTTGACGGTGACACATGGATCTCAGGGTGGCTGGGACATCTTTGGTTTGCAAAAGAGAGTTACCAATTCTGCCAGCAATGTATTACTTGAATTGGAAGATCAAAACGCCTTAGATCTCTATAAAAAGTATTTGGGAGAAGAATCTAAGAAATTACCTGGATCAGCCCTTTTGTTTCCATTATCTGTTACGATTCCAGGAGCTACTGAACCTATTGTAAGAACAATTTTATCAATAAATGAAGAAGACAAAAGCATGACTTTTGCGGGTGATGTTCCTGTGGGTTCTGAGGTTAGATTTATGAAAGCAAATTTTGATAAGATCATTCAGGCTGCATCAAACGCGGCAGACCAAACAATCATTGAAAGAAGAGATGAGCCGGATTTTGCCCTGCTGATAAGTTGCGTTGGAAGAAAACTCATTTTAGATACTAAAATTGAAGAAGAGATAAAGTCTGTTAGTAAATCATTTGATCACAAAACCATCATGGCTGGGTTTTATTCTTATGGTGAAATTTCTCCGGTTGTGTCAGGGGGGAAATGTCAATTGCATAATCAAACCATGACCATTACTTCATTTTATGAAGACTAGAATAATTGTTCAACTTAAAATCATAATATGTACGGAATAGTAAATAAAGCAATTCAAGATCTTGTAACTGAAAATTTCGGTGCGGATAAATGGGAATTGATCAAAGAAAAGAGTGGTGTTGACGTAGATTACTTTTTAAGTAATGAACCATATGACGACGACATAACTTTTCAACTGGCCGGAGCAACATCTGAAATAATAGGAATTACTGTTGGCCAGGTATTGAACGCTTTTGGCGAATGGTGGATATTGAGAACCGGAAAAGAGAAGTATGGAGGCTTGATGGAGGCGGGAGGAAATAATCTAAAAGAGTTTCTGGTTAACCTGCCCCAGTTCCATAACCGAATCATGTTGATGTACCCAAAGTTGACCCCACCTGAGTTTAAAGTTTCTGATATAGAAAACAACTCAATACATGTGCATTATTTTTCTAAGCGAGAAGGTCTGCAGGAATTTGTCAGGGGTTTGTTAAGCGGTTTAGGCAAGATGTATGGTGTTGAAACTTCAATTGATTTGATGCAAACTCGAGATGAAGGTAATTCACATGAAATATTTAAGGTTAGCTGGTAGACTATGAACCATTCTTTTTCATTTAGCGGCGCACAACTTGACAGGATATTCCCGTTTTACATAAAGATCAATCGTGATCTGCAAGTGACCGGTTTGGGAAGATCGCTAGTCAAGGTGATTCCTCTTTCTGAAGGGAGTTTATTCAATGATTATTTTTCAATTCCAAGACCTCGAACTGAAATAAAGCATTTTGATGATTTGGTCTCAGTTCAGAATCAATTAATAGTGCTGAAATCATCTTTAGACACCGAATTAACCTTGCGCGGGCAGTTTGAACTGTTAGAAGAAGCTGGCGAGATATTGTTTGTCGGCACTCCTTGGTTTAATTCAATGGCGCAAATTACGGAAAAGAACCTGGTTATAAATGATTTTGCAAACCATGACCCGTTGGTTGATCTGCTTCATGTATTAAAATCAGTTGAGCTTACCAATGAAGATCTTAAAGAATTAATCAGTACAATTAACGAGCAAAAAAGTGAGCTTAAAATAGCGAATAGCAAGTTCAAAGATGTTGCTCTTTTTACCGAACAAAATCCAGACCCGCTATTAAGAATAGATCATAAAGGAAATTTAATTCAGAATAATCCGGCCGCGGCAAAACTAGATTTCATTGAGTATGAAGGTGTAACCTATCGCAATGATGCGTTTTTTAAGCTGATCGTTAAGGATTTTGAGCAAAAATCAGATAAATGGGAACTAGAATGTAGTTCAAATAATATAGATTATTCATTCACGTGTGTTCCGGTGTTGGGAGAAGATTATATTAATTTCTATGGGACAGATATTACCAGACAAAAAGAGTATAAACTCGAATTAGAGAAATTGTCATTGATTGTTCAAAAAACCGTTAATGCAGTTATTATCACTGATGCCAATGGAAAAATTGAATGGATCAATAATGGATTTGTGAACATGACTGGTTATGAATTGCTTGAAGTAAAGGGCAAAACACCAGGTAGCTTGTTACAGGGAGAAAAGACAAACCCTGAAACCATCGCTTATATGAAAAGGCAGATCCAAAATAAGGAGCCATTTACTTGCGAGATTTATAATTATACAAAAACAGGAGAAGGTTATTGGTTGCGAATCAATGCCCAACCTCTTTTTAATGATCAAGGAGAAGTGAGCCAGTTTTTCGCCATTGAAGAAGATATTACTTTTGAGAAGCAGGCACAGGAAAAACTCGAGAATCAAAGAAAGTTTTATGAACAGATATTGGATAATATCCCCACAGATATTGCCGTTTTTGATCCTGAACACACGTATTTATATATCAACCCTAAAGGGATTAAAGATCCAGTGCTGCGAAAATGGATGATTGGTAAAAAAGATGAAGACTATATTAAAAAGCGTAATAAACCCTTATCACTTCTGGATGGCAGAAAGAAGGTTTTCAAAAGTGTTTTGGATTCCAAAAAATTGAAAAGCTGGGAAGAAGAATTGAAACAACCAGATGATAGCATTCATTATATCATGAGAAATATGTTCCCTGTGATTAACAGGGATGATAAAGTAGAACTTGTAATTGGCTATGGAATCGACATTACAAATATCAAAGAGATTCAGCATGAGAAGGAGCAAAGCGAAAAAAGGTATCGAGATGTGATTGATAACACTTTGGCCATTGTCACAACCCATGATTTAAATGGAAGATTTCTTACGGTGAACCCTATGGTTTATAAATTGTATGGATATAAAGATGAAGAGGTGATTGGACGTTACTTAACTGATTATATGCCTAAGGCTGACAAATCACTATTTCACAATGTGTATTTGAAAAAAATATTAAAAGATAAAGAAGCAACAGGGGTTTTCAGAATTAGACATAAAGACGGAAGTATTGTTTATAATCTATATAATAATTTTTTAAAAGAAGAACCAGGAAAAGAGCCTTATGTCATTGGTTTTGCAGTGGATATTACCGATCGAATTTTAGCAGAAAAAGAGCTAAAAATCGCAAAAAAGGTGACAGAGGATCTGGCCAGATCAAAACAGAATTTTTTAGCAAACATGAGTCATGAGATTCGAACACCGATGAATGCAATCATGGGGCTGAGCAGTCAACTTCAAAAAACTTCCTTGAATGAAAAGCAACAAGTGTATCTGGAAACCATCACGAATTCATCTGAGAATTTATTGGTAATTATTAATGATGTGCTGGATCTTGCAAAACTTGAGGCAGGAAAATTAAGTGTCGAGAATATTGGTTTCGACCCGAAATATTTGGTAGAGAAAGTCATCCAGGGGATGATGTACAAAGCAGAGGAGAAAGGACTGAAACTGACTAATAATTTTTGTGATCCAGCTTTGGATAATGTGCTGATAGGAGACCCTTATCGTTTAAATCAGATTTTACTCAATTTGGTTTCGAACTCTATAAAATTCACAGAAAAAGGGGGCGTTGATATTAGTTGTATTGTTTTGGAAGACATTAATGCGGAGCAAAAGGTTGAAATCAGTGTAACAGATACCGGCATCGGAATGGATCCTCTTTTTGTGAGAAATTTGTTTCAAAAATTCAGTCAGGAAGATGCCTCAATTACCAGAAAATTTGGAGGAACCGGCTTGGGTATGAGCATTACCCATTCGTTAGTAGACCTTATGAAGGGTGAGATTATTGTTGAAAGTGAAAAAGGAATAGGAACTACCATAAAAGTTGTGATTGATTTTCAAAAAGGAACTGCCAGTGATTTGGAAAAAAAGGAAGGTCAATTCATCGATACAAAAATGTTGGAGGGTAAGAAAATTTTAATAGTTGATGACAACGAAACCAATCGATTGGTGGCAACAACCATTTTAGAAGATTATGGTGTACTGTCGTCGGAGGCTGAAAATGGTGCTGTAGCTGTTAAGGAAGTAAATGAAAATCAATTTGATATGATTTTGATGGACATTCAAATGCCTGAATTAAATGGTTATGAGGCTACTAAATTGATAAGAGAAAAATTAAAATCACAAGTTGCAATTGTAGCATTAACTGCTAATGCCATTAAAGGTGAAAACGAAAAATGTATTGAGGCTGGTATGGATGGTTATTTGTCAAAACCATTCACCGAAGAGCAATTACTTCAAATAGTTTGTGAATGGTTAGATAAACCAAAAGAGCGAGAATCAGAATTAATAATTAAAGCGCCAAAATTACCCTTGTATGATTTGACTAAACTTGAGGATATAGCAAAAGGCAATCAAAAGTTTATAGATAAAATGCTTCGTTTATTTATTACTCAGGTGCCTGATTCAGTTTTTGAAATCAAAACGGCCTATCAAGCAGGAGACTTTGAAAAAATAAAGAAAATAGCCCATAGAATTAAACCTACCATAGATATTATGGAAATTGTGTCTTTAAAGAATGACATAAGAGATATGGAGAAAAATGCGGAAATCTATCAATCTTCAGAACGACTTGAAAACCTTATAAACCATTTAGATGATGTTATTGAAGAGGTTGTGGGGGAATTGAAGGGACTTGTTTAATCGCCTTTTTTAAAGCGCTGAAATTGTGTTAAAATAATCACAAGTCAATATTTTTTTGTCAGGACTTGGTTTTATGTTTGTCTATTGAACCAATAAATCAAACCACATGATGGCTTCTAGCAAGAAAATTTTAAAAATCACAATCATAATTATTGGAATAGGAATCCTGATAATAGGAGGGGCGGGTTTTTATATGTTTAACAAACCGGCCAGGGATGTTCAAAAGACCAAAACTGATTTTAGTTTTGATGCAGGTGAAATTGTAGATGAGTATTTGTTGGATGCCCATAAAGCGAATGAAAAATACCTCGATGAGGAAGGGAATTCAAAAGTCCTCGAAGTGACTGGCATCGTAGCTGAAATCTCAGAAGACTTCAAAGGTCAAACGGTTATCCTGTTAAAGAGCGATACCGATAAGGCTGGCGTAAGTTGCACTTTTACTGCAGAGAGCAATGCACGCGCAGCAGCCTTTAAAATAGGAGATGAGATTACTATCAAAGGCGTTATACGTTCTGGTGCTGCTTATGATGAAGATCTGGGAATGTATGAGAACGTCATTGTAGAGAAAAGCGACATCGTATCAGACAAATAATTTTTATCTTAAAGCCACTAAACTTATTAAAAATGAAAAAAACGACACTATTTTCAATCATCATGTTCATGAGTTTTTCACTGGTATCAATTCATGTTTCAGCCCAAAAATTAGTTAGTTCCAAGACTCATTTTAAGTTCTTTTCAAGCACTTCCTCAGAAGATATTGAGGCGAATAATTATAAAACAGTTGGTACAATTGAAACAAGTACAGGCGAGGTTGTGTTTTCTGTACCCATGCAAAGTTTTGAATTTAAAAAGTCATTGATGCAACAGCACTTTAATGGGAAGAAATACCTTGATACCAAAACCAATCCAAAAGCAAAACTAAAAGGGAAGATTGATAATTTGTCTGAGGTCAACTTTGAAGAGGATGGTTCTTATCCTATAAGTATTTCAGGAGAACTGACTATTAATGGTGTAACCAATGCCATCGCAGAAGAAGCAACAATTCTTGTTGAGGGAGGTAAAGTGTCTTTAGATTCAAAATTTAATATCACCTTGGCTGACTATGAGGTTGCTTTTGAAAAAGGAAAGCCTGCTAAGAATATTGCTAAAGTTGTGGAGGTTACTGTGAAAGCGGTTTACTAGGGTTTCGATGCTCGAAATCCGGGCTTAATGATTTTAGTTTAGTAGAAACCTTCAAAAATCCCTGCCTGCGAGAATTCTTTGCTGTTTTTTTGTCATTTGTTATTTTTATTTGATCTTGATTGAAAATTTAAAAAAAGATTTTCTAGTTCTCATTTTCAAGTAATTATATGGAACTTTTTTTATACTTTTCCACTCAATTATTGAATCTCAAATCAGTGAAAGGATCCATATTTTATTTTCTTGCATTTGCATCCTTTTTTATAAATACGGATCAAGTGTTTTCGCAATCAGACTCTATTATGCAAGTGTCTGAAACAAAGGAGAATAAAATGTCTAAAAAAGACAAAAAAGCCGAAAAAAAGAGATTAGATGATGAGTACATGGAGGGAAGAAGATGGAGAATTGCTTCTACATTTATTAGCGCCTCTTTAGATAGCTATATACAATTCGAAGGCCCTAACGGCGTATTAGGAGTAGAATTGAGCCTTGAGGATGAGTTAGGCTTTGAAAAATCCAAGATCATTCCAAAATTCGATTTTCAGTATTCATTTAACCGCCATTCTTCATTATACGCTGAGTATTACAATATTGCAAGAAAGTCAAGTTTCGATGTTGAAGAAGAATTTGATTGGGGAGATATAGTAGTGCCAGAAGGTGCTGGAGTAGACATTTTTTTAAATACACAAATCTGGAGTTTTGGTTATATGTATTCCTTTATTAATAAACCTGAAGCTGAATTATCTTTCTTTGTCAATTTGTTTGTTTTAGGTGTTAGCACAGGATTGGATATTGAAAACAGAGATATTCATGATCGATTTAGGATAACAGCTCCACTTCCAAGTATTGGATATAGATTCAGTTATGAAATTCTACCAAAAGTTAGATTCGGTGGAACCCACACCTTTTTCTTTTTACAAATTGGTGACTATGGAGGAGCCATTAATAATGTAAAATTGAATCTTGATTATCGAGCTCTTAAATGGTTAAGCGCAGGTGCATCTTATTCAAAATTTGATTTAGATATTAATTCAGAAGCCAGAGCCTTTAAGGGAGAAATTCAATATGCTTATCAAGGGCCAGGGTTATATCTTTTGTTTCTTTTTTAAATTAGTGTTAAATATTTTGATATTGTTTTTTGTTCTTTTGTCTTGAAACAAAAGAACGAAAAGTTCAAGGCTGCTTTTATTTTTCTGTGCATCAAGCTGATAATTATTACGCCACCATAGCCCTAGCCGTTTCACTCGAGGGCTATTGCTTCTGCCATGCAAAAATTATCAGGATGCAAGACGAAAAATCAAAAAGGCCGAATGTCTTCCCGAAGGCAATTCTGTTTAGTAGAACACTTCAATCTGCCTGAGGGCAGGCAGTTTCGATATTCAAAAAACCGCTTCAAAAATTTGTAACGCACTTTTCAATCTACACTGACGTAAAAGCTTCGGTCCAATTAATGATTTCAGTTTAGTAGAACACTTCTAGATTCAGAGGTCGATTTGGTCACGATAAAAGTCAATAATGAGATCAACTCCCCTCTTGAGAGGGGCTGGGGGTGTGTTTTAAAATCCCTGCCTGCCGGCGAGGCAGGATTAAAAAAGGCCAACTTTCTTCCAGATGACAATTCTGTTTAGAAGAATACTTCGACATTGGATATTCAAAAATTTCTTCAACAATCCCTGCTTCATGTGCAGGTGCGTTTGTGCTTTTTATTTTAGCTCCTCATCGATAAGTATAATAATCTCCCTCATTAGTTTAATCTGTTTTGTCATGTACAATGTGGAAACTTTTCTAGTACCAATAATGTCTGCCAAGTATCCACTGAGACCGTCTATTTTCATGAGATTTTGAATTAATTCCTCATAATTATCCAAGCTGATTGACCCTCCTGAATATAATACGGGGCTAAGATTTTGGCTAAATTCGATTCGGACCTTAGCAGGAAGTATGTCACCAACCAGTCTTCGATAACCAAAATTATATTTACTCCATTCTTGCTTCTCATGAAAAACAACGTCATCCATATTCATGTAAAGCTCGATTAAATCGTTTTTGATTCTTTTGTTTTTTATGATGGCAATATTTCCAGTTGCATAGAGTTCATACCAAACGTTTTTAATATAATTGGGTGTATTTTGGTATCCCACATGTGTTATGGCTATGGCAAATTCGGTTTGATTTTTGGGATAATCATTATCTAAACAATCAAGCATAATCTCTCCATTTTTGATCTGGAAATCATTAAAGGTATTTTGGAATAAAGCAGTTCGAATATTTAAATCCAACTCTTTGCGAATGCTTTCCAAATAATTTTGTTCTAGTAAATTGGTTTTGCTATCTTCATTCCAATTATTGATTTGTAAGGCGATTAATATCCCAACAACGACTAAAATTATCTCACCAATGGCATAGCGACTATATTTCAAAAACTGGTTGTGATCAGCGAGTTGTTTTCTTGTTTTACGGAGGAAAGGCATCATAGATTGAGGTTTGAACCTAAATATAGTATTTATACTTTCATTCGAATACTTGTTAAGGACGAATAGTATAAAATCGTTTTCGAAATGACTTAAATATTTATCGAAAGCGCGGAAAACCCGCCTGCCTTAGAATCAGAAAATGAACAAATAACACTATATTTATTCTCCGATTAATTATCCTATGAGACCTGTCTATAGCACCTTGTTTTGTTTTTTTATACTGACCGTATTTTCGGGTGGAGCTTGTTTTGCCCAGCTGGATAGCCTGTCTGCGCAAGAACAATTAGGGGGTGATGGTTATCGTGAGGGCCAGTATCCAGGATTGGGTCGCGCTGCCTCTGAGATTTTTTATTCTGATAAAAGGGTTGCTTTTTCGGGATATGCCGAACTGGCCAATGTGTTTAACGGAGGTCAACCCAGAGATCTTAGTTCTGGCGATCTGGAATTGTATTATAGTCAATTGTATCGGGTAGTGCCCTTTATCGGGGTGAGAATAACGAAAAGCATTTTCCTGACCACTGAATTAGGCTTCGAACACCTTGAAGGAAATGGCGAAAGTGAAACCCACTTTATTCCAGAACTGTATGTAGATTTTATCGTTAAGAAATGGATGAGTTTCAGGGCTGGATTACAACCTTTGAACATTGGGTATATCAATAATAATGAAGAGCCCTTGCTGTTTTCGAGTGTAAACCGTCCGGAGGCAGAAAGATTGGTCTTGCCATCAGAATGGATCGAAGCAGGGGTGACTGTTTACGGAGATCTTTTTAATAAAATAAATTATGCACTAGGTTTTACCAATGGTGTATTGGCTAAAGATTTCCAGTCGGCTACCTGGATAAGAGGCGGGGCAGAAGGGCAGATGGAATCTTTTAATAAACTCGCGATCAATGCACAGGTTAATTATTTGCCAGTTAACAACGTCACACTAAGTGCCAGTAGCTATTATAATGAATCGGGACGAGATGAAACCATTGTGGTTGATGGAGAGACAAAGGAAGTTTCGGCTCCCGTTTTTGTGCTCTCTGGCTATGCACGTTGGGATTACAAGGCATTTAGTCTTATTGGAATGGGTATTTATGGTACCCTTGGAGACACTCCGGAGGTATACCAACTTACTCAAGAAACCCAGGGATTTGGGCAGGTGATTGGTGAAAAAGCTTATGGTTTCTATATTGAACCAAGCGTGGATATTTTAAAAATCTTTGGTCTTTCAACCGGAACAGAGACCACATCAGGAAATATATTTACTGTTTCAAACTCAGAGTTGCCTTTTTTTGTGCGCTATGAAAGACTCGATACGCATAGTAGTGTGGCTCCTGAGTTAGCAGATCTCGACTATGTGCGCAATAACCTCAATATTTGGATGGTTGGTGTGAACTATAAACCCAACCACCATATTGCACTCAAATTTGATGTCAGGTTCAGAGACAACCTTGATCCACAAGACGAGGTTCCTGCTTCGGAGACTTTGTATGAGTTGGGGGTAGGTATTGAGTTTTAGTATCCTGCTTTATAGCAGGATCGATAATTATTGTTGTTCATTTTTTTTGCTTCTCCAAAAAAAACGAACCAAAAAAAAGGAGCCTTTTACGAGGTGTTTTTCAGGCTTATCTATCGAACGCCTAAAAACCGATTAAAAAGTGCTAAATTTTTTCCAAGGCTTCAAAAATTTGTAACACACTTTTTAATCTACACTGACGTAAAAGCTTCAGTCCAAAGAATGATTTTAGTTTAGAAGATCACTTCTAAATTCAGAGTTCGATATTCGACATTCTAAATTCAAAAAGGCCGATTTGGTCACGACAAGAATCAATGTTGAGAAGAACTCCCCTCTTGAGAGGGGCTGGGGGTGTGTTTTAATATTTTACTTCGATATTCGATATTCTAAATTCAAAAAGGCCGATTTAGTCACGACAAGGATCAATGTTGAGAAGAACTCCCCTCTTGAGAGGGGCTAGGGGTGTGTTTTAATATTTTACTTCGATATTCGACATTCTAAATTCAAAAAGGCCGATTTAGTCACGACAAGGATCAATGTTGAGAAGAACTCCCCTCTTGAGAGGGGCTGGGGGTGTGTTCTAAAATCCCTGTCTCGCCGGCAGGCAGGTTCGATATTCAAAAAACACCTTCCAAGGGAGTGACGGCCACTATTAAGCCTATTACAATGAAATAATCATGTCATATTCTGAAGCTGTCTGGATAACTTTTTGAATGAGTTGAGGGTCGACAGATTTTTGAGGTGCATTTTCTTCGGTATCAGGAATCCCGAGGTTTTCAAAAAAACGTAAGAAACCTTTAGGGCTGTGAATATTGACCCATTCACAGCGACTGTCAGATTTATTGGAAAAGGAATGCATTGATTTTGGTGACAGGTTAATGGATTCCCCACTTTTAACTGTTGTGACTTTGCCATCGACCATAAATTCCATCTCTCCTTGGGTTACTAAAAAGACTTCATGAAAGCTATTGTGATGATGCGGAGGCGGACCAGGTGTTTGAGCAGGCGTTTCGCCTATAACAAGATCGTAATCACCGCTAACCTGTTGTGGTTTTATTTTGTGTCCTAGTACCCATTGTGCCATAATAAGAGTTTTATGAGATATTTGTCTCACAAAGCTAAAAATTAATTTTGTAAGAACCAAATTTTATGAGATATTTGTCTCATGAACACAATTTCACTCGAAAACGGTAGAATTAATCAGAAGATCAAAACCAGGACTCGTATTCTTAGTGCAGCCAAGAATTTAATGTCAGAGAATAAAAAGATTACGCTTGAGGAGGTGGCGCTAAAAGCGGAAGTGGCTCGAGCAACTATTTATCGCTATTTTCCGAACATAGACCTTCTTTATACTGAAGCCTCGCTTGACATTCATTTTTCATCACCTGAAGAGTTATTTGAAGAGGTGAAAAACATGCCCCTTGACCAGCGTTTAATCTATATCCAGAACTATTACAATAAGATGGCGCAAGACCATGAATTGATATTCCGAAGGTATTTAAGCGCCGCACTTTTAGAATCCTTGGGATCTAACAAAAAAATCAGAGGAGCTAGAAGGGTAGAAGCCATGTCACTTGCATTGTCATCTTCGAAAAAGAAGCTCTCGAAAAAAGACCTGGATTATTTGAAAAACGCAGGAACCATACTTATGGGGATTGAATCAGTCATTGTAGCCAAAGACGTCTGCGGTCTCACCGATAAAAAGACCAATGAAACCTTAAACTGGGCGTTAGAGATGATCCTCAAAGGGATGCAGTCACAATAATAAAGAGTCTTGTTGCACCACTTCGAAGATCATTAAACTAATGCGCTTCTGCTTAACCCATTGACATCAATGATCAACGGTATCTTCCTTTTTAATATCCTGATCAATACTGGCGCGCAAATAATGCTCATTATAGCTCAATATTGGAATTGAGGTGTGTACCTCCATTTTACAGACAAGGTCTTCATGAAACAGTTTCTCAATAATTCCATCGCGTTCTTTTTCGAGCATTACGATCATATCAAGGTTATGATTTTGCACGTAGTTGCATAATCTTTCAAAAATTCTGTCAGAATGCAAAAGCTCAAATGAAATATTCTTATACGAGATGTTATCTTTTACAAGATCTTTAAACCATTCCATTTTTTGATTAGCATTGTACTCAGTTTCGGAGCTGACATGTACGAGCTTGATCTCAGGTTTATAAGGCTTAACAAATTCGATCAACTGCCTAATGGCCTCAAGATCAACTTCCCGAAAGTCAGAAGCATAGAGCACATTATCGATATCTCTGTAATCGGCAACTGTAGGAATTGCCAAAACAGGAACAGGTGATTGTTTTACCAGTGCCTTGGTTGTGCTGCCAATAAAGATTTCCTTTAATAAACTTTTTCCTTTGGTACCTGTAATAACCAAATCGGGCTTGTGTTTTGTGATGACTGAAAGAATGCCTTTGACAACAGAGGTATTTTCAATGGCCAAAAAGGTTGGTTTTATATCAGAAATAAATTGTTCGGATAATTCCTTCAAGGTTCGTTTCCAACTTTTGCTAGCTTCCTTTGTCAGTTCAACCGGATAATTCATTTGAGGATCACCCCAAATGGGTGGAATGTCAAACACGTGTAGCATGATCAATTCAGCACGATGCTTTTCTGCAATTTTCAACGCAAAATGAAAAGCCTTTTCAGCATTCTTAGAAAAATCTGTAGCATATAATATTTTTTCCATTTGTATGTCTATTAAGATTAAAACCTAAAGCTAGAAAAATTGCTGTTTTTATGCAATGACGTGAGTCAATGTTGGTGTTGATTTGGAGCAATTTTTCTTTTTTTTTGCCGGTATTAAGGATGAACTCCCCTCTTGAGAGGGGTCGGGGGTGTGTTTTTCTTGCTTTAAGTGAAGCTATTTTTTAAATATTTTTATTTGTCCTTTTGTCTTGAAACAAAAGAACGAAAAATTCAAGGCTGTTTTTATTTTTCTGTGCATCAAGCTGATAATTTTTACGCCGCCATAGCCCTAGCCGTTTCACTCGAGGGCTATTGCTTCGGCCTCCCTTAAATTATCAGGATACAAGACGAAAAATAAAAAAGGCCGATTTGTATCTAAACAACAATCTTGTTGGCGAGTTTACTTCTTAAATCAAAAATCTCAAATCTTCAATCTCCAATCTCCAATCCCTGCCTCGCCGGCAGGCGGGTACAATCTCCAATCATAAAAGCTTCGTTCATTATTGCTGGCGCGCAGCGTTGCGGTCCAAAGAATGATTCTAGTTTAGAAGAACCCTTCAAAAATCTCAAATCTCCAATCCCTGCCTCGCCGGCAGGCGGGTCCAATCCCTTCCTCGCCGGCAGGCAGGAATTTACCCCTTTCCTTCACATTCACCACCAAAAACCTGCGCTCCTGTACTTTCTCTTTTTAGATTGGCTAGTTTACCTTTTCTTTGTGGCATCAATGGATAGAATAGAAAAAATATTAAATACCAAGTCAATTTCCCTTTATTGGAAATGCCAACTTTTAGGATGGGGAACGGTCTCCATTTACTGGGCCTATGTTGTTTATAATAGAGATGGTTACGGGTATTTTTTTACATTTCTCAATTATGTACTTGACATTGCCATCGGAATCGTATTGACCCATGGCTATAGATTCTTTGCTTTAAAGTTTAAATGGAACACGCTTAGTCTGCGTCAATTGTTTGTAAGAATTGTGCCTTCTATTATTCTTTTAGCAGTATTATATATGGAGATTGTCGATTTAAAATGGTATTCCTACTGGACTATTTTCGGAGACAAAGAGGTTGATTTATTGGAATCGCTGAAGTATTGGGATCCTGTTTTAATTACTGGATTGCGTTTGATGTCTATTTGGATTTTGGCTTATCATTTATACCATTATTATCAGAAAGAAATAGAAACGGCCCAGCAAAACGCTGAGCTTTCAATCATCGCAAAACAGGCTGAGTTAGACAATTTGTCGGAGCAATTGAATCCTCATTTTTTGTTTAATTCACTCAACTCTATTAAGTCATTGGTTATAGAAAATCCCAAAACAGCCAGAAGGGCCATAGATTTATTATCTGACATCCTGCGCTCGTCGCTTTATGAAAAAGATGCTTCGTTTATAAGTATTAAAAATGAATTAGGCTTGGTAAAAGACTATGTTGAACTAGAAAAGGTAAGGTTTGAAGAGCGTTTGAATATGCTGATCACCATGGATGAGGCTTTAGAAGGATACATGATTCCACCCTTAAGCATACAGCTTTTGGTAGAGAATGCGATTAAGCACGGCATTGATAAGCGGATTCAAGGTGGAAGCATTATGCTATCGATTGTTGAAAAAGACGGTCAGTTGATTATTGTAGTGCAGAACCCCGGACAAATAGTTGATCATGGTGCCAAAACAGGTATCGGGATAAAAAACCTAACAAAAAGATTGTTATTACAATACAATGGTGAAGCCAGTTTTACCTTGAAAAATGAGGCTGAAGACAAGGTAACAGCCACCTTAATCATTCCAATTCGCAAAAAATGAATACCTACAAAACGATTATTATAGATGATGAGCGCTTAGCGCGGGAAGAAGTGAAAAGAGCCCTGTCTGCCTATCCTGAATTTGTTGTCTTGGGAGAAGCGGCCAATGTAGACGAGGCTATTGTTTTGATAGATAAAGAACGTCCGGATTTGATTTTTTTAGACATCCATATGCCAGAAAAATCGGGCTTTGATTTATTAGAAGAACTAACGATAGTTCCTGAAGTGGTATTTACCACTGCCTATGATCAATATGCTGTAAAAGCTTTTGAAGTTAACGCCATTGATTACCTGGTAAAACCTTTGCGGGATGAACGTTTTGCTGTAAGCATTGAAAAGGTGAAGGCAACTTTTGCTAAAAGAGAAGCAAAGCGAGATGCATTGCCGATGCATCACAAAATCTTTATAAAGGACGGAGAAAAATGTTTTTTTATTCCCTTAACGGATATCAGGCTCATTCAATCTATGGACAATTATGCCCGCTTGTTTTTTGGAGAAGACAAAGCAATGATCAAGCGTTCCTTAAACCTGTTGGCAGATAAGCTGGATCCCACTGTATTCTTTAGAATCAACAGGAGTCAGATCATCAATACGCAGTACATTAAAGAAATTCATCCCCATTTTAATGGCAAGTTGCAAATCACTTTAACAAGCGGAGAATCTTTGGAGGTGTCAAGCCGACAATCAGCCAAATTTAAAAATTGGAACAGTTTATAATTAAAAAAATGAAAAGAATCAATCACATATCAAAAGTACTCCTTGTGTTTTTTACCTTGTTTCAGTTACAGGCTGTTGCACAAAAAAGCGGCACATTTGAAATAGGAACAAGCCATACAATTCAATCTAAAGTTTTAAATGAAGCGCGAACATATTTTCTTGAACTTCCTGAATCTTATGAGACAAGTTCAAAAGAATATCCCATCTTGGTTTTGTTAGACGGAGAGGTTACTTACCATTCTCATTCTGGCATTCTGAAACAGATGGTTCAAGGGGGTCAAATACCTGAAATGATCATTATCGCGATCACAAATGTAGACAGGGTAAGAGATTTTACACCGACCAATTATTTGACCAACCTAAATGGATCTAGTGCTGTAGAAAACCAGAAAACGAGTGGCGGAAGTGCTGCATTTTTAAAATTTATTGAAGAAGAATTAGTACCCGAAGTCGAAGCAAATTACAGAAGCAATTCTTTTAAAATGCTGGTAGGGATTTCTCATGGAGGCTTGTTGGTAGGCTCATCTTATCTTTCAAAAGCATCTTCATTTAATGGTTTTGTTTCAATGGATCCAAGCTTTTGGTGGGATGACCAATATGTTGTCAAGCAAATAAGCAGCACTGATCTTGAGCAAATAAAAAATAAGAGAATCTATGTGTCTACGGCTGATAAGTTTGAGAATTTTGATAGAATTCCAGGGGTGTTCAAAGCAAATATTAACGCGCATGAATTATTCAATACGACTTTAAAAAACAAAGGAATCGCTCCAACAAATATTGAACTCGAATATTTTAAAGAAGAAAATCACTGGACGGTAGCATTGATGAGTTTGTATCATGGGATGCAGTTCATTTACAAGGGGCTTAGAATGAAAAATATGAGTGGCAGTTCTATTGAAGAGATTGAAGCGTACTATAAAACGAATTACAATGGGGCCTTCTTGCCTCCTGAAAATGACATCAATACTATTGGCTATGAACATCTGAGAAAAGAGAATTATGAGAAGGCCCTGGTATTTTTTACACTGAACACCACAAATTACCCAGGTTCTGCAAATGCCTTTGACAGTTTAGGAGAAGTATATATGCTTAAGGGTGATATAGAAAATGCGATGCAGCATTATAAAAAGTCTTTAGCATTAGACAGTGCAAATGAGAATGCGAAAGAGATGATTCGCAAATTAGAATTAGAATAATCAATTGAAGTTTTATTGAAATAATATCTTGAATTAAGCTTTAAAAAAGCTTGATAATGGAAAAATACATTAAAAAAATCATTTTTATTAATCATAACTTTCCGAGGTAACTCTGAAAAATTTTAAACTTATTATAACATGAAAAATTACACGATCTTAGTTTTAATAGTAATCATGGCATTCACTGCCTGCAAGAAGGAACCTCATAATACAATTTCTGAATCGACATCTGCTGAACCTGCAACTTCAGAACATGTAACCTCAGAACCCACCTTAGATGAGTATCGCATAGGCGAAAAATGGACATGGTTAGAGAAAAGCGTCGCTGAAGGGAAAATCAGATGGGAAGGCAAAGATATACTAGAGGTAGTAGAATTTAAGGGGACTTTGGGATTTTGGAATGGTAATGACACCGTTATGGTTTCAAGTACTTTAAACCAAGAAAAAAGCAGCACTCCTTTTCGCAAATGGCCTCTAAAAGTAGGTAAAAAGTGGAAACACGAGAGTGACTGGAAAAACTCTGAAGGTACTCCTATGAAAACAAGTCAAGACGTTGAGGTAGTGTCATATGGAGCAGAGGCTGTGCTTGCTGGAAGATTTATGGCTTATGAAATTGTACATAGAGGGACCATTACCAATTCAATAGGAGGAAGTTCTGAAATAAATGAAACTTACTGGTATGCGCCAGCTTTAAAAATGAATATCAAACATGTACAAGATGACGGTTATGGTTCATATGTGTTTGAGCTTTATGATTATAAAACCGGACAATAAAAAAACACATGAAGAAATTATTCGAGCTATTAATTATTGCATTAATTAACCTGACTGCTGTAGGTCAAGAGCTAAAAATCGAAAAAGCAGCCTTGACAGACACAGTAGTGGTGGCCTTGGAAATGCAAGATCTTGCCTCAGACTATTTGCAGCGAAGTCAGACAGGAGACCAGGAAATAGAAGCCTTTAATCGTTATATGATTGAAATTCTGGCTGGTGATTATGAGGCTTCTATCAAGACGATCCAATCGCTGAGAGAAGATTCAGATTTGAATCATGGGCATCCGGGTTATATGCCCTATGAATTGTTTTCAAAAGCGAAAATTACGCAATTGGAATCTGCAGTTACGTTTAACGAAGCTTATCGATCAGTTTTTAAAGCGTATCTGGAAAATTGTAATGATGAACAGGCCTATTCGGCGACTATTGTTTTCACGACCTATGATGCCGTGGCCCAATTCACCAATGCTTTTGAGGCTGAATACGGCAAGATTACAGGCAGTTCCATCGGTGCTGATCAGGCCTTGACGCTTTTAAAATCTTATTTTTTATACCATGTAAATATCCAGACCGAACCTCTTGTTTTTGAGGTCATAGAACAGGATGAAAATAACCGATATGTCATCAACGAGCAGCTCATCGTATCGCCAAGAGATGGCGCAGAACTCACTGTAATTACAGCTCGCAAGAGAGATACAGGACCGCTGCCCGCGGTCGTGTTGTTTACCATGTATGCCGAATCATCCAATAAAAGGCATGCCCTATTAGCTGCTTCAAAAGGGTATGCAGGTGTGGTAGCAACAGCCAGAGGAAAGCGACTTAGTGCTAGTGTCATTGATCCGCTAAAACATGAATATAAGGACGTTTATGCAGTAATCGATTGGGTCAGCAAACAAAGCTGGAACAACGAAAGCATTGGTATGTATGGTGGCAGTTATGATGGTTTTGCCCAATGGGCCTCAATGAAAGAAAAGGTACACCCCGCTTTAAAAACTATCATTCCCATGGTATCGATTGCGCCCGGCATTGATTACCCCATAGAGAATAATATTTTCTATAATTTCCCTTATAAGTGGATACCCTATGTGACCAGCAATAAGTTCTTAGACAAAGCCGCGAATTTTGATCGTGACAGATGGAATACGCTGGAAAAAACCTGGTTTGAATCTGGCAAAGCTTTTCAGAAAATGGATAGCATAGAAGGAACCTCCAGACCGCTTTTTCAGGAATGGATCAGCCATCCTAGTTATGATGACTATTGGCAAGGAATGATTCCTTACCAGCAGGAGTTTGCACATATCAACATCCCGATACTCACGATCACAGGTTATTATGATGACTCGCAGCGAGGCGCTATGTATTACTATGCCGAACATTTAAAATACAATCCAAATGCGGAGCATTACTTGCTCATGGGGCCCTATGATCATTGGACGGCACAATTTGCATCAAGTGCGTATTTACATGGCTATGAAATTGATGAGGCGGCAGCATTGAATATCAGAGAAGGATTGGCCTATGAGTGGTTTGATTTTATCTTAAAAGGCAAAGAAAAACCGGCGCTGCTCAAAGATAAGGTGAACGTTCAGGTGATGGGCGCCAATAGCTGGATGCATGCTCCTTCACTAGAAGCCTTAAAAAATGAATCGCGCTCTTTCTATTTAGGTATGACTTTATCGGAAGGTCAGTATCCCTTGCAACCTGAAAAGCCAGGCAAAGGAACGCTGAGCATAGAAGTGGACCTGGCAGACAGAACAGCCATGAATAATACCGATTATTATCCCTGGCCTATACTCAAAGACAGTATCAACCTACATGACGGCCTTGTTTTTGTAAGTGATGCTTTTACAGAAGAACTGGTTTTTAACGGCTCCTTTTCTGGAGAATTAATAGTAGAAATCAATAAGAAAGATTTTGACTTCGGCGTAAATCTGTATGAATTGACAGCTGAAGGCAAGTACTTTCACCTGAGTTTTTATATCGGACGCGCAAGTTATGCAGAGAGCAATGAGCACAGAAAACTATTGACCCCCAATACACTAACAACCATACTATTTGACAATACAAGAATTGTGAGTAAGAAAATTTCAAAAAACAGCAAGATCATGATCGTAGTGAACGGAAATAAAAACGCTTCCGGACAAATTAATTACGGTACCGGAAAAGATGTGAGCAGTGAATCAATAAATGATGCAGATACGCCTTTAGTGATTAAGATTCAAAAAGGGAGCAGAGTTGTTTTGCCGATTTATTCAGGCTCTTTTTAATAAAGTTTTGATCAGATGAATTCCCCTCTTGAAAGGGGCTGGGGTGTGTTTTAGCTTTTTGATCTTACATTACCTGGAATTAAGAGGTTTTAATCAAAAAAAATCTTTTGATATTGTTCTTTGTCCTTTTGCCTTGATGCAAAAGAACGAAAAGATCAAGGCTGTTTTCATTTTTCTGTGCATCAAGCTGATAATTTTTACGCCACCATAGCCCTAGCCGTTTCACTCGAGGGCTATTGCTTCTGCCATGCTAAAATTATCAGGATGCAAGACTAAAAATCAAAAAGGCCGATTTCGATCTAAACAACAATTTTGTTGGCGAGTTTACTTCTTAAATCAAAAATCTCCAATCTCCAATCTCCAATCTTCAATCTTCAATCTCAAATCTCTGCCTCGCCGGCAGGCGGGTCAAATCTCCAATCTTAAATCTCCAATCTCCAATCCCTTCCTCGTTAACGGGTATTTTAATCACTAAAAATCGGGTGGTACTTGCTAAAAATGGCGATTACCTTCTTATATTTGTATAGACTTAGATGAAGTAATTTTCAGCATTAAAAGCATAGTAATTGAGTTGCCGGAGCTATAGGTTTTATGATGAATAAATCAGAATAAATCATATTCACAAATAATATCAATATTATGAAAAAGGCTACCGCATTATTTTCGAAACTAATTGGAATTCTAGTTATTGGATTACTAATTACTGCCTGCGAAACAAAAGAACAATTGGGCCCTGAAGAAGCAAAAGAAATCGCCAAAGAAGCGTATGTATATGGCTTCCCTATTGTGATGAATTACAAGACTTTGTATAATTATGTCTTGAATGATAAATCAGCAGAATATAAGGGCCAGATGAATCAAATAGTTTGCGAAGCACGTTTGTTTACGCCTGAAGACAAGACTATTGTAACGCCTAATTCTGACACACCTTATTGTATGTTCTGGGTAGATATTAAGGATGAACCACGGGTGATTTCAGTTCCAGAAATGGAGCCTGATAGATTTTATCATTTTCAACTGGTTGATGTGTTTACACACAATTTTGCTTACTTAGGTACGCTAACTACCGGAAATAAGGCCGGGAATTACATGGTTGTAAGTCAAGGATGGGAAGGTGAGAAACCTGAAGGTATTACAGAGGTTATTACTTGTGAAACGGATCTGTTTTTTGTGGTGGTACGCACTCAGTTAATGGGTGAGGACGACCTTGATAATGTGAAGACAATTCAAGACGTCTATAAGGTACAGGGCCTAAGTAGTTTTTTAGGAAAAACACCTGTAGTTGCCGAAAGAAATGAAACTGTACTTGCATGGCAGGATGGTGATGAACTGACCACCGCAATGTTTCCTTACTTAGACTATATGCTCAATCTTACCGAACCAATTGCCTCTGAATCGGAAATCAGAGCCCGAATGGCGAAGTTAGGGATTGGCACAAAAGAAGGTTTCGATATAAATCGTTTTGACGCTGCAACACAAAAAGCAATTGAAGAAGGTGTTGCTGCAGGGTATCAAGAAATGGATGATTTTAAAAATGCCATTACCCATGACCCTTTAGCCAGTGCTAAGATTTTTGGAACAAGATCGTTTTTGACAAAAAGTGCCAGAGAAAATTATAATTCGGATAACTTTTATGTAATGCGCGCTGTAGCGGCCTTAATGGGTCTTTATGGTAATTCGGGTGAAGAGGCCATTTACCCGACCTATTTAGTAGATGCTTCAGGTGTTCCTTTTGATGCCGCAAGCAATAAATATACCATGACCTTTGAAAAAGACGCTTTGCCTCCTGTAAATGCGTTCTGGTCATTGAGCATGTATGATGGCACTACCCAATTGTTTATTGATAATTCATTAGACAGGTATTTACTTAACTCGAATTCACTAGATAGTTTTGTTTTTGGTGAAGACGGTTCCTTGACCTTATATGTCCAAAAAGAGTCGCCTGGTAAAGAATTGGAGCCTAATTGGCTACCAGCACCTGACGGACCTTTTTACTGCGTTATGCGCCTATATGGACCTAAAGAAACTGCACTTTCAGGGGAGTGGGTTAATCCTCCTTTGGAGATTGTGAAATAGTATTTTTTTTCTTTTTCCGCTCTTTATCAACTAAAATCATTCTTTGGACCGAAGCTTTTACGTCAGTGTATGTTAAAAAGCGCGTAAAGAATTTCTGAAACCCTGCCTGTCGGCAGACAGGCTTGGAAGAAATTTAGCGCTTTGCAAACGGTTTTTAGGTGTTCGATAGAAAAACCTAAAAAACACCTCGTAAAAGGCTCCTTTTTTTTGGTTCGTTTTTTTTGGAGAAGCAACTGCGAAGCACATCACGAATTCCTTAATGCAAATAAAAGAGGGATGAGTAAAAAAAATGAATAGAAATATAATCTTAATTCTCTGCCTCGCCGACGAGGTAGGCATTAGAGATTCTACATTCAAAAATTTCAAATGTTCAATCAAAAACCCTCACTGGCAACCGGTTGCAACCTAACATAACTTTCGTCCCCAATATAAATCACATACGGAGTCGTGATTTGGGTAGTCATATCATAGTAGTTGGCTGATAAGGTATTGCGCACTGAATCACCTGTTACGATGGTTCCATGGATTCTAATGTTCTCATCGCTGGTGCTTAACAAGCGCAGAGTTCTAATTTCTCGATCATCATGTTTTTTAGTTTCGTCTTGTACAATTTTGTACTCACTAACTGATTGTTGAAAGGCCACAACGTTTATTTGGAGGAGCAACGTCGAGTCTTGAATTTTGACAAACGAGCCTTCTTTAAACGTAATAGGGATTCTTCCAACCATCCCGTCATCTAAACTATAGGTTTGCGAAGAAGCGTTCAAGACGAAAAAAAGGGTAAACAATAAAAAAAGGGTAAAGTAATTTTTCTTCATACTCAGGGGATTAAGTTATCTAAAATTACTGTCGTAGAAATCAATCTTCAATGACATGGGTCAAAGTTATGATTGATTCTCATCACTAAAATATGCATTTATAATCGAAATGTGTACTATTTTAACCTTGAATTAACATTTTCTGCTGCGCAGTAGGCGGTTTTTTTTTCAATTTTTTATCTTTTTGACTTGAACAAAAATTCGTGAAATATTCTTCTTTGTTCTTTTGTCTTGAAACAAAAGAACGAAAAATTCAAGACTGCTTTTAATTAGCTTCGCTGAATCTTCGATTTCTCTGTAGCTTTTCCTCCTTATTTTTTCTGCCACAGCCGAAGTCGTTTCACTTGGCGGCTGCTCCTCTTCCATACTAAAATAAGTCGGAAGCTAAAACGAGAATTCAAAGAGGTCGCTTGCGTCGCGACAGCGGTCAACGATGAGATCAACTCCCCTCTTGAGAGGGGCTGGGGGTGTGTTCTAAAATCTCCAATCTCCAATCTCCAATCTTCAATCTCCAATCCCTGCCTCGTCGGCAGGAGGGTCCAATCTCCAATCAAGATCTAAATCTTCTCGTTTTTGAATTCATTATATTTGCGCGTTTAAAATTAATCGTATCATATGAAATTAGTCGTAAGGGTCTCGTTAGTGTTAGTTGTTTTTTTGCTTGTTTTTGCCTGTAATCAAAAACCAACAGTTGCTGTTCAAAAAGTGGAGGTGAGGAAAAAAATTGAAATGGTTACAGATCATGGAACCATGGTTCTTGAGTTGTACAATGAAACACCTTTGCATCGTGATAATTTTATAAAGCAGGCGCTGGCTGGCGTTTATGACAGTGTGCTTTTTCATAGGGTGATCGATTCTTTTATGATACAGGGTGGAGATCCTGATAGTAAATATGCCAAGCCTGGTGATACCTTGGGTAATGGCGGGCTTGACTATAAAATCCCTGCTGAATTTAATCCGAATTTGTTTCATAAAAAGGGTGTACTGGCAGCTGCCAGAGATGGTAATATTGAAAGAGCCTCGAGCAGCACCCAATTTTATATTGTAGAGGGAAAAGTCTTAAATGATAGTCTTATTGACCTGGCGCAGTTCAGAGTGAATAGCTGGCTTTCTGAGTATTATTTTAAAAATGATCCAAAAAACAAAGCACTTCTTGATTCTATGCAAGTGGCTTTGGTCAAAGAGGATATGGAAAAATATGCGGTTTATAGTGAGCACATTCATAGCATGTCACAGAACTATACCAATTTTCCTGCTTACAGTATTTCTGCAGCACAAAGAGAAGTTTATAAAACCATTGGTGGTACACCGCATCTTGATCAGAATTATACCGTGTATGGCGAGGTGATTGAGGGTCTTGAGGTAATTGATTCTATTTCTTCCGTTCAGACGGGAATCTTTGACAGACCTGTGAAGGATGTGAGGATTTTGAGTGTGAGGGTTGTGGAGTGAATTTTTGTTTTAATAAAACAAAAATTCGTAAGATATTTTTTATTTGTCCTTTTGCCTTGATGCAAAAGAACGAAAAAATCAAGACTGCTTTTAATTAGCTCCGCTGAATCTTCGATTTCTCTGTAGCTTTTCCTCCTTATTTTCTCCGCCGCAGCCTGAGTCGTTTCACTTGACGGCTGCTCCTCTTCCCTTTTAAAATAAGTCAGAAGCTAAAACGAGAATTTAAAGAGGTCGACTGCCTTCCGATAACAATTGTTTTTGGTAGAACACTTCAAAAATCTCAAATCTCAAATCTCCAATCTTCAATCTCCAATCCCTGCCTGCCGGCAGGCAGGAATCAAAAAGGCCGATTTCGATCTAAACAACAATTTTGTTGGCGAGTTTACTTCTTAAATCAAAAATCTCCAATCTCCAATCTCCAATCTCCAATCTTCATTCTCCAATCCCTTACTTCTCGTCAACAAGCATTCAAAATTCAAATACATCTATACGATTTTCCCTGAATTCGTTCCAGCTATGCAAATTATCCCCTAAAAAATATGTAAATTTATATAGTTTCAAATCGTTTGCCGCTATTAATCAACATTTTAAATACATATCAAATGAGTTATTCTAAACCAAAGTTCAAAGAAAAGTACGGTAATTTTATCAATGGAAAATTTATGGAACCGGTTGGTGGTGGGTATTTTGATAATCCTTCCCCAATTGACAATTCTCTTATAGCAAAGTATCCGCGTTCGCAAAAAGAGGATGTAGATCTTGCTGTAGCAGCAGCTAATGCGGCAAAAGAGGCTTGGGGAAATACATCTGCTGCTGAACGAGCCGCAATGCTCAATAAAGTAGCTGATGTGATGGAAGCAAACCTAGAGGAGTTTGCTGTGATGGAAACTTGCGACAATGGTAAACCTATTAGAGAAACAATAAATGCTGATATTCCATTGGCGATTGACCACTGGCGCTATTTTGCAGCCGTTATTAGAGCAGAAGAGGGTTCGGCAACTGAATTAGATGCCAACACGCTTTCAATGAATATAAAAGAGCCTTTGGGCGTAATAGGACAAATTATTCCCTGGAATTTTCCGATGTTAATGCTTTCGTGGAAACTACCACCTGCATTGGCCGCAGGAAACTGTGTGGTTTTAAAACCAGCTGAACAAACACCATCAACAGCTACTTTGTTAATGGAAAAGATTGCTGATATATTTCCTCCGGGTGTTATCAATATTGTGCATGGATTTGGTCCCGAAGCAGGGAAACCTTTAGCATCTCATTCAGGAGTTGATAAAGTAGCCTTTACAGGTGAAACCACAACGGGTCAATTAATTATGCAATATGCTTCTAAAAATATAAATCCTGTAACGATGGAATTAGGGGGTAAGTCGCCTAATATTTTCTTCAATTCTGTGATGGATGAGGATGATGCCTTTTTAGACAAAGCCATTGAAGGGGCTGTTTTATTTGCCTTTAACCAAGGTGAAGTTTGTACCTGTCCGTCAAGGTTATTAGTACAAGAAGATATATATGATGCTTTTATGGAAAAAGTGATCGCCAGAACTAATGCGATCGTTCAGAACAGTCCTTATGATTCTACTTGTATGCTTGGGGCACAAGCCTCTAATGACCAGTACGAAAAGATTCTTTCTTATATTAATATAGGCAAGGAAGAGGGTGCTAAAGTGCTTACTGGTGGCGGAGCTTGCAAATTAGAGGGTGATTTAGCCAATGGTTTTTACGTGCAGCCTACTATTTTAGAAGGGCATAATAAAATGCGCATTTTTCAGGAAGAAATTTTTGGACCTGTTGTTGCAGTAACGAAGTTTAAAGACGAAGCGGATGCCATTGCTATTGCAAATGATACCCTTTACGGATTAGGTGCAGGTGTCTGGACCAGAGATGCACATCAATTATATCAAATTCCAAGGGCTATTAAAGCTGGTAGGGTTTGGGTAAACTGTTATCATGCCTACCCGGCTCACGCTCCTTTTGGAGGCTATAAAAAATCAGGATTTGGTAGAGAGAATCATTTGATGATGATGAATCATTACCGTCAGACTAAAAATATGCTGATTTCTTATGATAAAAATAAATTAGGATTCTTTTAGAAACTAGAGATTAACAAAACGAAAAGACTGACTGTATCAGTCAGTCTTTTTGATTTTTATACTGTCATTATGAAATATGAAAGGGTTGCCATTACTGAAAAAGCCGTCGCTGTTTTAAATGAACTTAAAGCAAAGCACGGCGATTTAATCTTCCATCAAAGTGGTGGTTGTTGTGATGGTTCATCACCTATGATTTTAGAAGAAGGAGATCTGTACTTAGACGATAGTGATATTTTACTTGGTCAGTTAGACGGTGTAAATTATTATATGAATCAAGACCAATTTGACTATTGGAAACACACGCATTTAACCGTTGATATCACAGAGGGCAGAGGCTCAAGTTTTTCACTCGAAATTCCGCTAGGCTTGCGGTTTATTATTCATTCGAGGTTGTTGACGGAGGAGGAGAATGCTGTTCTTAATTCAGTTTCTTCTTAAGGGGTGTTTTTTATTTTTTTATTTTGAAGCAAGGTTTCTTTATTTACATAAAGGATGATATTCTTTGTTCATTTTTTTGCCCCTCCAAAAAAAGAACCAAAAAAAGGAGTCACTGCACGAGGCAATTACTTCGTATCATTCACTCTCGCAACTACATGCTTGTTCTCCCTTTCAGTCCGAACGCACTTCCGTTGCTACGTTCATTATTGCTAGCGTGCAGCGGCACGTTCCAAAGAATGATTCTAGTGCAAGAACACTTCGACATTCGATATTCCTTGTTCGAGGTTCGATATTCAAAAATCATTTATTCTCCTAAACGAAGCTTAAATTCTTCAGCGCAAATCTCAAAGCTATCAACGTCATCATTGGCTTTATCCATATACATTGCGTCTTGGAGGCCGCTCATATTGGTAAATACCATTTTCAATCGATTGTTTTCTATAGTGAGTGTCCAGGTTTCGTTACCGAGGTAAGTAAAGGTCAGGTTATTGGCTGAATTTTCAAGAATCTCCATTTCTTCTATTTCTAACAAGTCATCGCTGTAATAGTAACAATCATCATCAACCATACCTTTTTCAAACTCTATTTCAGAGATCCAAAGTTCAATTGGTTTATTCATATTGTTGTTGATTCTCATATAAATAACCCCTTCATCTTCAGTAATCTTCCATTTTGTGCCATCTTGTTTTTCAAGAAAAGTTTGATTCACTATTTCATCATCCTTATCATCTGAAGTACAATTACTAATTGATGCCAACAATCCAATACAGGTAAAAAGTATTAGATATCTAATTACTGTATTTTTTATTTTGCTCATGATTGTTTTTTTTTAGATTTAACTTCAAACAACACTTCTTTTCTTATTTCAAAAACTTCCAGTCAAAAACGCCTTTGTTTCTTTCTTCAGGACATCTGCCAAGCTCATCAACATTTTCTTTGGTTTTAGAAAAATAGACAGTCTTCTTGACATTGTTTAAGGTTTCAAACTCCAATTTTAGGCGATCTCCGTCTATACTAAAAGTCCAGGTTCCATTATCAAGGTGGGTGAATTCCAGTTTGCCTCCAAAATTTTCAAGCACTTCTACTTCTTCGGTGTTCAATAGCTCTTGACTATAATAGAAACATTCTTTAGCGGCCATCAGTTCCTCAAATCCCAACTCAGCTATCCATATCTCCATATCCTTGTCTATGTCGTCATTAAGTCTTACATAAATGCGCATATCCTCTTCAATGACCGTCCATTTGCTTCCATCATGTTTTTCAAGGAAGGTTTGGGCCACAATTAGATCCTTATCCTTTTGGTCTGATTCACAACTGTTGTAAGAAATCACCAAGCCTATGCATGTAGATAGGATGAAAAACCGAGATACTAAATTCTTTAGTTTGTTCATGACCGTTCATTTTTAAGTTCTATAGCCTTAAAGATAAATCGTGAGTGGGGTTTTTACATTGATGGTGGTCATTGGGATTGTTGATTTTGATTTTTTGAAGTTTATGCTTTTTGCTTATTCTTTGTCCTTACCTAACGAAAAGAATAATATTTTAAAATAAATTTGTTATTTAGTACGATTCGTATTATATTCGTAGTACGAATCGTACTATTATGAAAAAAGATATTAAACCAACATTATTAGATTTTGCAATACTCGGATTGATTCAGGATCAGCCTTTATCAGGCTATGGTATTCGAAAAGTGTTTGAGGAAACAGCAATGGGTAATTATAGTAACAGCCCGGGAACAATCTACCCTGCCATCAAAAGGTTAGAGAAATTTGAACTGGCAGAAAAGGTTTTACAAAAAGATACAGCAAAAACACGATTTCAAATCACTCAAAAGGGGCTTTTAAGGCTTAAAGAATGGTTGATACAACCCATTGAAAAAAAAGAAGTTGAAAAGAAAACAGATGAACTTTTACTTCGATTTGCATTTATGGAGACCTTGGTCAATAAAGAGCAGAAAATCATTTTTCTTCATTCTTTTCAAGACTTGTTAAAAACATATATTCAAGATCTTCAAACATTTTACAGCAATGAATCAAACAATATGCCCTTGCATGCCAGGCTCGCTTTTCAACATGGCATTGAGTCAAACAAAACTACCTTAAAATGGTGTAAGAATACGATCTCAGTATTAACCTAAAATGAACTATTATGAAACTTCATTATTATTTAAAATTGTTAGTAGCGTCAATAATTATACCTGTTTTATACTTTATTTTTGATGCATTGTTCTTATCGGATACTACGCTGGATTCGCTGAATTTGTGGGCTGTAGTTTCTAATGTCTTCATCGTAATCCTACTGGGTTTTTATGTGTCTAATTCAAGTTTAAGAGGGATGAAACTGGCGCTTTCGGTATTTTTTATTTATTATATCATTGGTCACTTCAATATATTAATTGAAGCATATATATTTAATGTTACAGACCGAGCAGAAACGACCAAAGAAATACTTCAAGGCCTGTTTATTGCATCCATTTTTGCGCCGTTATTTGTGCTGCTCCTCAATAAATGGGAGGGAAGTTCAGAAGCATTGCAATTCAAAAAACGATCCGTATTCAGCTGGATCTGGAGGGGAGCACTGGGCATTTTTATCTATTTGATCTTTTATATTGGTGCCGGTATGATCTTACAAGCCACCTATCCTGACCTTATGTCTTTTTACGAAGGAAAACTGCCAGCGGTGGATGTGATGATCTTCACCCAGTTTCCAAGAGGACTCTTATTTGTGCTGGTAGCCATCTTGATGCTGCGAACCTTGAAGTTGCCACAAATCAAAAAGGCCCTGATCATAGGACTGGTGTTTTCAGTTATTGGAGGCATTGCGCCGTTGATCTCACCCAATGAGTTTATGCCGGCAAATATTAGAATGGTGCATGGAATCGAGGTAGGGATCTCTAATTTTCTCTATGGAATGACTTTGGCTTACTTACTGGGTCAGGAATTGTTGAATAAAAGCGCCTAGGAACTATTTTTAATTATCACCTATAAAGCGATATTGACTAGAATCAATTTGGGTCTTGATTCGCATCATCGTTATAAGAAAGAAGCCTTATTAACTTTAATAATTGAATCTTAATTAGTAAAGTTATGAGGCATTTTTACAAACTCCGTTTTTTTGTTTTACTATTAACAGGAACTTTACTAGGTCAAGTTACCTATGTGCCGGATAATAATTTTGAAGTATCACTGATCAATTTAGGATATGATGACGAGTTGGATGATTATGTACTTACTTCAAATATTTCTGGCCTTACTTCATTAGACCTGCGCAGCCAGTTTATTTCTGATCTCACAGGCATTGAAGATTTTATAATGTTGGAGAAGCTTCATTTAACTGACAATCGGCTCAGTGCACTTGATCTTGCAAAGAATACTAATTTGAAGGAGCTCAAATGTGACTCGAATGTTTTGGAACAACTGGATCTAAGCCAGAATATACTGCTGGAGGTCTTAGATTGCGGCGGTAACCTGCTCAATTCCATTGACCTGAATCAAAACAACAGGTTAAAGGAATTTTTTGCCCAAGAAAACAAATTAACAGCGCTTAATCTAAGTAATAATGTGGAGCTGGAAACCTTATGGGTAAGTTTTAATCAGATTAACTCGTTGAATTTAGGTTCAAACGGCTCTCTTAAAACCGTTTATGTTCATAACAATCAAATGACCGAACTTTTAACCGCAGGTGCGGATGCACTTGAATTTTTAGAATGTTCTGAGAATTCACTGGCTTCCCTTTCTTTAACTGAAAACATCAATTTAAGAGACCTGCATTGCGGTATGAATCCATTTACGGAATTAGATCTGGAAGGGTTGGTAAATTTAACGGAATTTGATGCTGAAAACAATCAGCTGACGCGTTTAGATTTTAGCAGCAACCAAAACCTTCAAACACTATTCTGTACTAATGGAAAGCTGCAAGAATTGATTACTACCGGAGCTAACAAGCTCGAATTCTTGTATTGCAGTGAAAATGAGCTGACAACATTAGATTTGAGTGAAAACGAGGCGCTCGTTCTGCTTATATGCTGGGGTAATCAACTCACTTCTTTAGATTTGACGAAGCATCCGGATTTGTTTACCATCTCTGCCAGTGATAATCAATTGACCTCTTTGATCACAACCGGTGCCATAACGCTGAATCAATTTGAATGTGACAATAATAAACTGGAGGATTTAGATCTCAGTACCAATGTGAATTTGGCGTGGGTAGCTTGTGCAAATAATAATTTATTCTCCTTAAATCTCCAAAATGGGAATAATGAGAATATTAATGACATTAATACCACTAACAACCCAAACCTGGGCTGTATCCAGGTAGACGATGCTATTTATGCTACGACTAATTGGAAAAACAGAGATGATACCACCTCTTTTGCTGAAGATTGTTTCTATGCATTGGCGGTTGACGATGAAGTGTTGCAAGAAGGCCTGGTCTTCTATCCAAATCCGGCAGAGCAGATGCTTTACATTAATTCACAGGTTCCAATTGAAAGTGTTGAACTTTATTCTACCATTGGGCAACGGTTGATGCAGTGGCCTTATCCTAAAGATGCTGTGGACGTGTCATCAGTGAATAAAGGTTTGTATTTGATAAGAATCATCGCAGAACAGGGTAGTGTTACAGAGCGATTTATAAAGGAATAAGGGGTTTATGCAGGGTTTTTTAAGGTTGTAGAATTCTTCAAGTGCCTTGCAAACTTCACTGACATAAATCATGCAATAATTCCATATTACTTTGTAGTATTGTTAGTAACAGGCCATTGGGTTTTCTATTGTTTACTACTGGTATTTTTTCGACCCACCTGCCAGCGAATCAATAGATGCCTGAATATCTTGAGAGTGAACTTAACCCCGAAAATGAATATATTATGCAAACCAACATCTTCAAATTAGCAGTACTGTTTTTAGTTTTTTCCCTTTTTTCGTGCACGAATCAGGATAAAACAGTTGTAAAGGCTGAAACTACAGAAATTGAGCCGATCAAAAAGCACATTGTTACCCCATCGGTAGTAGAAACAGAAAGGCTTGGCACACTTAATTATTTTGATGGTTATCCATCAGAAGAGACAGTAGAAAAAGTTTATGATAACCTCGACTTTACCAGAGGTATGGAAACTTTTTTAAACGGTATACCTGCGGCTTCTATGCATGCTTTGATTGAAGGATTTAGCGGTGCAGGGGTAAATGATCTTGGTGAAATAGCCATTTTTGAGAATCTTATGGATTCAAAGTCTTTATTTTTAACGCCCAATACAGAATCAGTCTATACCATCAGCCACTTTGATTTGAAAGAAGGCCCGATAGTTGTAGAAAGCCCGCCAAATACCCTAGGGATGATCAACGATATGTTCTTTAGGTATGTCACCGATCTCGGTAATGCCGGCCCTGATAAAGGAAAGGGTGGAAAATATTTGGTGCTTCCTCCTGATTATGAAGGAAACGTTCCTGAGGGCTATTTCGTTGTACGACCACCAACTTACCAAAACATTGTATTTTGGAGAGGCTTCCTGCAAAACGGAGATCCGAAACCCGCAGTGGAAAGCATCAAGGCAAATACCAATATTTATTTATTGAGCCAGACAAAAAATCCACCCGAACCTGTATTTATGGATTGGTCAGGAAAAAGATTTAATACGATACACGCCAACGATTTTAAATTTTATGAAGAGTTAAATGAGGTCATTCAATACGAGCCTTCAGAAGCGTTTGAACCTCAGATTTTAGGCATATTTAAGTCAATAGGAATTGAAAAAGGAAAAGAATTTAATCCAGACCCACGATTAAAAGCAATCCTTGAAGATGCCGTCAAAGTAGGTAATGCCACGGCAAGATCTATTTCATTTAGCCCGCGTAATAATGATATTTATCTCTACCCAGACAGCTATTGGACCATCGCTTTTCTAGGTGGCTATCAATTTCAAACCAACAATGCGCGCGAGCTTGACGGAAGAACCTTGTTTCATTATATAGCCACAGCGGTTACGCCTGCCATGGAAATTGAAATGGTTGGGGTTGGTTCTCAATATGCAGCAACATATAAAGATGACCAGGGACATTATTTAGATGGTTCAAAAAACTATAAACTTACTATTCCTGCCAATCCACCGGTAAAAGATTTTTGGTCAATTGTATTGTATGACCCACAAACCAGAAGTATGCTTGAAACAGATAATCCTTTTCCTAGTGTGAATAGTGAACTCAGTGATCTGGAAAAAAACAGTGATGGTTCGGTAGATCTGTACTTTGGGCCAAAATCACCTGAAGGAAAAGAAAAAAACTGGATCCAAACCATTGAAAACAAAGGGTGGTTCGTTCTTCTTAGAATATATGGTCCGCTAGAGCCATGGTTTGATAAATCGTGGAAACCAGGAGAAATTGAGTTGGTTAAGGATTAATACTGGTTTGTTCATTTTTTAATGTCGGTTTTTAAAATCGTATTTTATTTAAACAAAATATTGAGTTAAGTAGCTTACTTCAACCTGCCTGCCGTCAGGCAGGAATTCAATATTCAAAAAGGTCAAATACAGCCCTGATCACAATCGGTTGTAACAAATAACTCCATTCACAGTCTCATATAAAAATGAGATTCATGAAAAAAATATTGTTTTCTGCCATGGTTTTGCTCTTGTTTAGTCAAGTGATTGCGCAAGAAAAAGAAAGTGTATCTGCCATTGGAAATGAAGCTGATCATTTTTATCTTGAAAAAAAATACGATGCTGCAACGGCCAATTATCTTAGGGTAATTGACATGTCTGACTTTAACAGTCAAAAAAGAAACGCTGCGTATAATGCTGCCTGTTGCCTTGCCTTACAGAAAAAGACGGATAGCGCTTTTGTATTGTTGAACAGCGCGATCGCTTATGGATATAATAACAAACTTCACCTTAGTACAGACAGTGATTTAAAGATCCTGCATCAAGACGCGAAGTGGAAAAAATTGCTGGATGAGGTTCCTGCGTCCAAAACTTTGAACGACAATCCTGAAAAGGCACATATCATTACCAGAGATATACACCATTTTTGGGAGGCATATGACCTGGCAGCGAAAGACACAGCCAATGCAAAAAGTATTTATAAAAAATATTATTTTGACAAGGCTAGTGACGGAATGCAGGACTATATGGGCTTAAAAGTGTCTTCAATAGATCGATTTACAAAGCATATCCAGTCTCATCCTAAATTATATACATCGATTAGAGAAAATACGCTCAAAGTTGAGGTCTATAAAAAAGAGATCCAGACTGGTTTTAAGAATTTGAAAGCCATTTATCCTGAGGCAAAATTTCCGGATGTGTATTTTGTGATCGGTGCCTTTACCAGTGGCGGGACAATTTCAAGTGCAGGTTTGCTGATCGGGACAAATCAAATGAGTGACGGGATAGGAGTCAATACTGAAGAGCTCGATTTTCGCGCGAAATTATTAATGAATAAATCAAAATATATCCCAAATATAGTTGCTCATGAATTGATTCATTTTCAACAAGATCATATGAAGCGTGATACCATTACCCTTGGATATGCTATTAAAGAAGGTATGGCTGATTTTATTGGTGAATTAATTAGTGGCGGTACAGCCAATGAAAAGATCTTTGACTGGGCCAAAGGGAAAGAGCATCAAATTTGGAACGACTTTAAAAAAGACATGTATTATAACCGCTCTAAAAACTGGATTGCCAATTACAGCACTGCCTCAAAAGACAGCTACCCTGATCTCGGGTATTGGATTGGTTATGAAATTTGTAAGTCATATTATGAAAATAAGAAAGACAAGCAACAGGCTATCTACGATATGCTGCATGTCAGGGATTACAGGAAGTTCTTGGATGATAGCAAGTGGGAGAAGAAAGTGAAGAAGTATTAATTTTTTGCTTTTGTGTTGTTCTTTCTAATCATTATTCAAAAATCTCCAATCTCCAATCCCCGCCTGCCGGCAGGCGGGTTCAATCTCCAATCAAAAACTAACTTCAATTTTCAATAGTATCGCTTTTTTTGATATCCTTGTCATCGGTTGCAGGTAAAAAATTCTCATTATAACTCAACAACGGAATCCTGGTGTGGAATTCCATTTTCTTAACAAGATCATCATGGAATAATTTATCAATAATACCGCCGCGTTTTTTTTCCAACATCACCAGCAGGTCAAATTTGTTCCAAGCCATATGATTATGAAGCGCGGCAAAATTATCGTCAGATTGCAAAACCTCAAATGAAATACGCTTATAGGCAATATGCTCTTTAACGAGTTCTTTAAACCATGCTATTTTTTCGATCCCTTTATACTCACTAGCAGGATGTATATGTAGTATTTGAATCTCTGGTTGATAGGGCGCAACAAGTTGAACCAGCTTTGAAAGAGCCTGAACATCATCTTCACGTAAATCAGATGCATATAAAACTTTACCAAAGTCTTTTCGATTCGTATATTCAGGAATGGCCATTACAGGAACGGGTGAATGTTTTACTAAGGCCTTTGTGGTACTTCCGAGTATAACTTCTTTGATGATGCTTTTGCCTCTGGTTCCAACAACCAACAATTGTGGCTTATGCGCTTCTATAATAGAGAGAATTCCCTTCAGAACAGAAGGATGTTCAACAGCCTCGAATTTGGCTTTTACCTTAGTGTCATAATTTTCGAAAAATTCTTTTAATTTATGTTTCCAATCATTAATCATTCCCTGTTTCATTTCTGAGGGATTATATTCAATCGGATAGTTCCAAACATTTGGAATGTCAAATACATGCGCCAATATCAGTTCAGCCTGATGTTTTTCGGCCATGTTTAATGCAAAATAAAACGCTCTAGTAGCATTTGCAGAAAAGTCTGTTGTAAATAGTATTTTTTTCATCTTAAACCTTTTTTATAGTAGGTCAATAAAATAGTAGAAGAAGTATTGCAAAGCAATGATGAGGGTCAATGAAATTGTTGATTTTGATAAAGAATAATGTTATTTCTTCATTTTTTTTGCTTCTCCAAAAAAAACGAACCAAAAAAAAGGAGCCTTTTACGAGGTGTTTTTCAGGCTTTTCTTCGAACGCCTAAAAACCATTTTCAAGGCGCTAAATTTTTTCCAAGGTTTCAAAAATTCTTGACGCGCCTTGAAAACTACACTGACGTAAAAGAGACCTCTCGATAAAAGTCAATGATCAGACGAACTCCCCTCTTGAGAGGGGCTGGGGGTGTGTTCTAGTAATACTTCGAAATTCGACATTCCTTGTTCGACATTCGACATTCAAAAAACACTTCTTAAATCTCCAATCCCTGCCTCGCCGGCAGGCGGGTTCAATCTTCAATCTCCAAACCCTGCCTGCCGGCAGGCAGGGAATGGGTCATTTAAGGATGCTTATTTACTCGCAAGATGACATAGAAAATTAGGGTATTGAGTGAAGTGACCGAGGGCAGATTCTCTTTTATTAAATAGCTATATTTGCGCTGAAATAAAAGCATATTTATTATTAATAAAACAGGTACTAAATGGAAGTAGATTTCATAGATAACATAAATGAATACGGAGAAAATGTTGTGAGATTATTCAATTTTGATAAATATGAAGCCATTAAATTCAGAGATTTAATTAAGGATACTATTGTAAAAAGAAAACAGAAACTAATTCTGTCTCAAGTTGATTTTATCGAAACACACAATTGTAATTTAATTCTTGGACTGTTTAAAACTGATGAAGGAATATTTAGTGTTGATGATAAAACTTTTTATTGTGCCTTAACAGTAGAAGGCTATCACAACATGTTGAAACTCATAGAGCCATTCTGTGTGAAAGACTCTAAAGGTTATCAGTATTTATATGACATCGATAACCCTACTGATTTTTTATTTGCTCCTGCAGCGACGCGGTAAGTGGTTTTAATCAAAACAAATCTTTTGATATTGTTTTGTCCTTTTGCCTTGATGCAAAAGAACGAAAAGATCAAGACTGATTTTATTTTTCTGTGTATCTCTTGGATAATTTTTCTCTTCCATAGCCCCAGCCGTTGCACTCGGGGGCTATTGCATGAGCCTTTCTGAAAATTATCAGGATACAAGACGAAAAATTAAATATGTCGCTTTTCCATTTAAGAATATGATTTCAATACTGAACATTTCGTAAATCAAAAATCTCCAATCTCCAATCTCCAATTAAAAAAGTTCCGTTCATTATTGCTAGCGTGCAGCGGCAGGGTCCAAAGAATGTTTCTGGTTTAGAAGAATACTTCAAAAATCTCAAATCAAAAATCAAAAATCTCCAATCTCCAATCATCAATCTCCAATCCCTGCCTGCCGGCAGGCAGGCCTGCCTCGCCGGCAGGCGGGTTCAATTTTCAGAAGTATCTCGTTTGACGTGTTGCTACTCTGCAACACGCAGATAATGTTCGTTATAGCTCAATAGTGGTATCCAGGTTCTGAATTCCATTTTCTTGACAAGATCTTCATGGAAAATTTTATCAATAATTCCGTGACGCTCTTTTTCAAGCATTACAAGCATATCAAAGTCATTCTCGGTCATATATTTATTCAGGGTGTTAAAAATATCATCAGCCGAAACCATTTCGCATGAAATAGCTGGATAGGAAACATTGTCGTTGATCAGTTCTTTGAACCATTCCATTTTTTCGCGTCGTTTGAACTCATCACCGGTACACATGTGCATGATCTTAATTTCGGGTAAGAAGGGGCGTACCAATTCTACCAAATCTTGTAGGGCTTTTAGGTCAACTTCACGAAAGTCTGAAGTATATAAAACCTTGTTGTAATCTTCTAATTTTGCGTATGCTGGTATGGCCATCACCGGAATCGGCGATCTTTTTACCAAGGCTTTTGTGGTACCACCAAATAATAGTTCTTTCACTTGGTTTTTTCCCTTGGTTCCGGTCACTACTAATTGAGGCTGATATTTTTCAATCACTGACAGGATTCCTTTAACAACAGACCTGTTTTCATGGGCAATATAGGTAGGTTGTATATCAGAATTAGATTGTTTGAAAAAATCCTTTAAGCTCTTTTCCCAGCTTTTCCCAGTCTGTTTTGCCATTTCATCAGGACCATCTATATAAGGTTGACCATAAACAGGTGAAATGTCATATACATGCAGCATGATCAATTCGGCCTGGTGCTTTTCTGCTAAGTTTAGCGCAAAACCAAACGCCTTGTTGGCATTGCTTGAAAAATCGGTTGCAAATAGTATTTTTTTCATCGTGATACCTTTTAAGGTTCTGGGTATAAGATAATAAAACAGAGGGGAGTAAACAATGACATTGGTCAATGATGTGGTGGGTTCCTCTTTTGAGAGGGGTAGGGGTTTGTTTTGTCTTGCTTCAAATGAAGCAGTGTTCTAGATATTGTTTTTTGTCCTTTTGCCTTGATGCAAAAGAACGAAAAGATCAAGACTGCTTTTAATTCTCTGTAGCTTTCCCTCCTTCTTTTCTACACCGTAGCCTGAGCCGTTTCACTTTTCGGCTACTACTCTGCCATTCTAAAATAAGTCGGAAGCTAAAACGAGAATTCAAAGAGGTCGGTTTCGATTTAAACAACAATTTTGTTAGGGAGTTTACTTCTCAAATCTCAAATCTCAAATCTCCAATCTCCAATCAAAAAAACTTCATTCATTATTGCTAGCGTGCAGCGGAACGGTCCAAAGGATGATTCTAGTTTAGAAGAATACTTCAAAAATCTCCAATCTCCAATCATCAATCCCTGCCTGCCGGCAGGCAGGCCTGCCTCGCCGGCAGGCGGGTTCAATCAAATATTTTTATCTAGCGTGTCCCAATAGGACGATTGTGATTTGGTGTTTCTTGTTGTAGCTTTTTTGGTACCATATTATAAATGTCTTCACTATATGATTCATGTGGGGTATAAAACGGTTCGTAGTATCCGTTTTTATAATTATCTAACAACTTATACTTTCTTGCTGATTTACGTTCAATTCTAGCCTCTGTATAAAACTGTTTCTTTTGTTCTTTAGTTCTAATTTTCATTACGGTAGCTTCCGAAACTTGATGTGTAGTGGTACAGCTAGACATTGTATATAGCAAAAGTAATACAGCGATCAATGTTGTATTAAATGATTGGATGGTCTCTTTATATCCTTCTTTGCTTTTATCTTTTACCATGATAACTGTATCAACTTGTTCAGACTGCTAACATTTTGAGTTCGAATAGCTTATAACTATAACTCATATTACCTTTGTTTATTGTTATATCTGTCTCATTTACTATTGTTTAAGTTGCAGTAAATGTTTTGGTTTTTCACTGTATGAATTAAACTTTTGTTAGAGGTCTTTTGGGGAGGGATTTGTTACAGGATATGGTCTTTATTACAAATACAAGATATTTTCTTTTTTGTTCTTTTGGAGTGGTACGACTATTCGTAAGATATTTTTTTTTGTCCTTTTGCCTTGATGCAAGTTTCTTTATTGACATAAAGGATGTTATTCTTTCTTCATTTTTTTTGCTTCTCCAAAAAAAACGAATCAAAAAAAAGGAGCCTTTTACGAGGTGTTTTTTAGACTTTTCTGTCGAACGTCTAAAAACCGTTTTCAATGCGCTAAATTTTTTCCAAGGTTTCAAAAATTCTTGACGCGCCTTTAAATCTACACTGACGTAAAAGATCCATCCCGATAAAAGTCAATGATCAGATGAGCTCCCCTCTTGAGAGGGGGTGGGGGTGTGTTTTAGTGACACTTCAAAAATCTTAAATCTCAAATCTCCAATCTCCAATCCTTTCCTCATTTAAGGCATTATAATATCCCACCATATCCATCTCTCAGTAGAATGCGTCTTTTGAGCTTAAAACGGCATTATTGCTTAAAATAAGACGTCTTATAATCAAGTCCAATCTCCTGTGTCATGAGTAGTATTTCTGGTTTGTCTTTTCGTTGGGCAACTTGCCAGTTGTTATACACTTCCCAAGTGTCATCTGTAAAAATAGGAGGGCCGTATTGTTTGATAAGGGCTTGTCTGACTCTGTCTTCTTCTGCTTTTCCCAGAAGGATCCAGACTACGTTCAGTTTGTCATCGCCAAAACGTGCTTCTGCTTTTCTGGGGAAGCCTAAATAGTTGACGCCAAAACAATTGATCTGGTATTGGGCATTGGGGTCAGATCCGTCTAAATCTTGTCTGAGGGTAAAGGTGCTATTCGCCTTAAACGGGGCTTGTAATTCTTCAAAACTGGCACCCATTTGTAAGAAGGCTGGAACCAATCCGGTATTCGGTAGGGCTTCACTGGCTTTTTCATCTAGTAAAGGATTTTCCCAGGTGAATAAATGTGAAAACATAGCCTCATCAGTCATGATCCAGGCGATGTCTTTTTTATTATTGATCAATAACATTTGCTTTTGATAGACAGTGTAGTCCATATAATTGATGGCGATATCTGTAAGCTTGGTAGTAAGACTTTCTAGTACATTACCTCGGGCTTCAATATTGGTGAGCTGGTCATCTGCAAAAGTAAAAACCGCCTTGCTGATGGTTCCGGTTTCGGTTTTGAGCTCTGAACAGATCAGGTGCTGCTCTTTGTCTTTTGCCAAAGGAAAAATAGTATTGTCTACCGTAATTAATTCCGATGTAGCGACGATGTCTTTGAGTTTGCTTTGCACTGTTGTCAGGGATTCATGCATAGTGACCCCGTTGAATTGTTGTTCTGCTTGAGCGAAGAATATGGTAGGGATTATGAATAGGGTTATTAGTAGGGTTTTTTTAAGTTTCATTTTTGATTGTTAGGGTTAGACTTTGATTAGACAGTGGGAAGGGGGGATTTGTTACAGGAGGACGGGGATTTAGTGGGTGAATGAAGGGATGCTATGAATACTTAAAAGTTTTTCTAAGCGTTTTTGGTAAATCGACATTTTGGATAATTATTACATCCCAAAAAAATCGAGCCAGCATTTGGTCCTCTCCTAGCCATTTTCTGAACAAGATTCCCACCACATTTAGGGCAAATAGTCATTGATGCATGGCGTTTTTTTAAGGAACGGATATGATCTCTTCGAGTTAAGGTCGAGACAGCAAGGTGCTTCTCTAATTGTTCAATTACATCATTTACTACATCTTTTGACAAAACAGGAGTTCGAAAGCTTTTTATATAACTAGACAATCCATTTGTCATCACATTAGCTGGGAGCTTTGTTTTTAACCTACAATCTCCAACAAAATAAACAACTCTATTAATGTATGAATCATGTATCCCTAAAAATTCAGATAAGACTTTTTTTTGCCTGAAAGTTTGTCGAAGTGGGTTCTGGAAAGAATACTTGTTCCCGTATAGAGTTTGAGTCCAATTTGATTGATTCTCAGATCCAAAAATCCAGCCCTTTTTATTTTTTGTTTCAACTATGAAAACCCCAAATTCAGACACTAGTAAATGGTCAATTTGAGTAGTTCCATTGCTTCCTGGAATTATGATATCATGAAACCTACGATAAGTCTTGCTATCAAGCCAGACCCACATATTAAAAGTGGTTTTCTTTTCGCCGAACCAACCTCGAAGTAGTCTCATTGTATTGCGGATTAATCTACAGCCATTATTGGCATGAGTACGAATTTACTTCCCTTACATCAATAGATAGACGACATCTGATGCCCTTAATAAACTTCTTATCTCTCTATGTTTAATATTCAATTCTATGCAATTAGCATCAAGGATTTTTTTTAAGTATAATATCTTGCAAGAGCCATCATTCGGTAGAAGGCTTGTTTTGGGGTTAGAAGCTGGTTTTATGTCAATTTCACATTAATTTTGCATCTTTTTATTGAGCTTTTTTGCTATTTAATTTGTTGCTATGCAATGAAACCCTATTTAGAATTACAACAAATTAAGCACAAAGTTTAAACTTAATTTTCTGAAAATAAGCTCGATAAAAATCTGAGAAAAAATTAGAGGGGTTGGCTACGGAAAGCCGTAAAATATATGAGTCAATGGTTCGTTAACTCTCGAAATCAAATCATTAAAAATCAATCATGGCAAAGTATTTAAGAACTTCAAGTATTACAGCAGAATTAGAAAATTTAATTAGAGAAGCACGTAAAGAATTATACATTATAAGCCCATATTTAAAGTTATCTGACAATGTTAAAGAATTACTTAACGACAAGGAAAGAGAAAAAGTCGAAGTAAGAATAATTTTTGGGAAACAAGAACTCGCTCCTGCCGAAATGAGTTATTTAGAAAATTTGAGTTATGTGCGCTTATACTTTTCTAAAAACCTTCATGCAAAGTGCTATATGAACGAAAGCAAAATGATTATTGCCTCAATGAACCTTTATGAATATTCTCAACAAAATAACAGAGAGATGGGAATTTTGATTGATGCAGAAAATGACGAGGATAAAAAAGTGTACGAAGATGCTACAAAAGACATTGAATCAATTGTTCACAATAGTGAAGATTTTTCTTACGCAAAGGTTCCGCAAAAAGAAACTCCTTTTAAGAAAGTAAAAACGGTAGTTAAAAATGAGAATCAGACTGTGATTAAAAAGAGTGATTCTTCTTACTCAAAACTTCTTACAACAAAAGAATTATCGAGTGAAATTGGAGAAACAAGTAGAAAAATAAACGCTTGGTTTGTTGATAATAGATTAATGTATAAAAAAGGAGAAGATTGGGTAGCGACAAAAAAAGGCGAGGACCTTGGAGGTACCTCTAGGAGTGGTCAGTATGGTAAATTTATTATTTGGCCAGAAGAGATACTAAAAGAACTTCAATTAAATAAAGTATAAGAGTGAACTAAGTATTCATAATTGCAAAAGTGTTTTGTTTTAAAATGGATTGAAAACGCAAAAAAATGCAGGTTAGGTTACAGGTTTTAATTACGGAAATCCGTAAAATCTATGGATATATTCAACTTATTTTTGATATCAAGGAAGAAAATATTAAACAAATTTTTAAATTTATGAATAGGGTTAGGAAAATTTTGGTATTGCTAATATTTACATCAATTAGTTTGACAGCACAGGAAACTCTGAAGTTTGAGAGAGTTATTGAAACTGACAGTGTAGGGAAAGAATTAATTTTTGTCAGCGTTAATGATTGGTTTGCAACAACCTATAATTCAGCCAATGATGTTATTCAAATGGCAGATAAAGATGCAGGAGTTATTGTTGGTAATGGATCAATGTCCTTTAATTATAAAGGCATGTCTTATGTATGTTATGAAGGCTATTTAAAATATACGATTAAAGTGTATATAAAAGACAATAGATTTAAAGTTGTTCTCACCAATTTTAATCATACTGTTAAACCTGGTAATGCTGCATCGTGTGCCTTAGGGGTACTAACAACTGCCGAGGTTTACGCCACAAAAGGTATGTCAAAGAAATACCATAATAAAGTGTGGGATGGGCTAAAATTAAAAGCAGAAACATATTCTGAAGGGATATTCAATTCATTGGCAGAAAAGACGAAGGATATAAAAAATGATAATGGAGGGGGTGATTGGTAATAATCTCTATTTCATCAATACATGTTGGAAGAAACTTTTAGAAGGATATTCTAAATTGCAAAGAATACGGTTTTGATTTATTATATGTAGCTTCAAGCGGTATTTAATTCAAATATTTAAATGAAAAATGACCAAAGAAAACCTAATAAACCACCTTTCATATCATCTTCAAAATAGTCAAAAATCAGAACGATGGGCTATGTATAGACTTATAACACCTGTTGTGGATTTTGCTAATAAATCGATTGGGCATGACGTCTATTTTGAATTCAATCAAACTAGTAGCCATGGAGCTTCACAATCAGTAGATATTGCCATGCTTAAAGCGGGCAAGCCAGTATTAATGATCGAGGCGAAAAGAATAAATAGAAAGATCTCTGCAGAATTAATCACAAAATATTTAGAGCCAGGTTTAAGAGGTATTGTTACGAATGGTGAGTCATGGATATTATGTTCTGATGGCAAAAATAATTGTATTAGTTTGACTGATGGAGAACCCATAGTTGTAGCTAAAAAGTTAGATAAGATTGTTTCATTTATTATAAATGGCGCTAATCAAAGTGATAATTGGAATGAAGAACCAAAGTATTATCGATCTGAAATACAACCAATCCAACTGAGTAAGATTAATAAAGCCACTAGAAAATCAAACGCAATAACTCAAGTTAAAAATTTTGATCAAATCATAGAGTTTATAAAATCTGCACCGAAGCTTTCAAAATTAGATATCGAGTTGTTACATTCGGTTTTCGAAAATTTAGAACAAAACGGCGGTTTTAATGATGAGAATGACTTTGAAATAAGAAGTACAAGATTAAGCATTTTTCAAATAATGGAATCAACTGGTAAGAGAGTTAGAATTGGAAGAGTTGAGTTTGGTAAGAGAAATCCGGATGTGTTGGTTTTGACAAAATTAGTCGAGGAAAATTCTGATTTCGATTTTATGACTTCAGCGCCGCATGATAAAGGAAAACACATGAGGCGTTTCAGGCCTTTTGATAAAGAACAAGTCCAATTATTAGGTGAGGCTCTGACCAAAATCCTATTTCAAAATTAAAAAAACATGTTGATATATATCACTTTAAAACCCAGATTAAAATCTGATCTTTACAACTAACTGTCTATATTTATCAATTCATGAAATAAGGAAAAGTTAAACAAACTAAGAGACAGTATTTAATATATGGTCAAAAGGAAAATATCAAATAAACCCACCAAATCCATGGAAGAGCAGCTTTGGGATGCTGCCAACAAACTCCGTGGAACGGTAGAAAGCTCTGAATACAAGCACGTGGTGCTCGGACTCATCTTCTTAAAATTTGCCAGCGACAAGTTTGAAGAGCGTAGAGAAGAACTCATAACAGAAGGCAAAGAGAAATACCTCGAGATGAAAGAGTTCTACAACATGAAGAACATATTCTTCTTGGCCGAAAAAAGCCGTTGGAGCCACATCTTAAAAAATTGTAAGCAAGACGACATTGCCCTGATTATAGATACCGCACTGCATAATGTAGAGAAGAACAACCCAGCCTTAAAAGGCGCCTTGCCCGACAATTACTTCTCACGCTTAAATATGGATGTAAGCAAGCTGTCTGCTTTGCTAGATACCATAAACAACATAGACACCTTAAAAGACAAGCAGCAAGATATTGTTGGACGCGTATATGAGTATTTTCTAAGCAAGTTCGCTTTGGCCGAAGGAAAGGGTAAAGGAGAGTTCTATACCCCCAAGAGTATTGTAAACCTTATTGCCGAAATGATTGAACCCTACAAGGGCATTATTTACGACCCCGCTTGTGGTTCGGGTGGCATGTTTGTGCAGTCTATGAAGTTTATAGACAACCACCATGGCGACAAAAAAGAAGTTTCCATTTACGGACAAGAATACACAGCCACTACCTATAAGTTGGCCAAGATGAATCTCGCTATTCGGGGAATTTCAGCCAATTTGGGCGATGTACCAGCCGATACTTTTGGGCGCGACCAACACCCCGATTTAAAGGCCGACTTTATTATGGCTAACCCACCTTTTAACCAAAAAGACTGGCGGGCTGCGAACGAATTGGTAGACGATGCCCGTTGGAAGGGTTACGAAATACCACCTACCAGCAATGCCAACTACGGTTGGATATTAAACATCGCCTCTAAACTCTCTAGAAATGGAGTAGCTGGTTTTATTCTAGCAAATGGTGCCCTTTCAGGAGGAGGAGAAGAATACAAAATTCGTAAGAAATTGGTGGAAAACGGAATGGTAGAAGCCATTGTGATTCTACCGCAAAACATGTTCTATACCACTAACATTAGTGTAACCCTCTGGATTCTAAACAACAATAAAAAGGAGAGAGTTGTAAAGCATCCTGATGGAAGTAGAAATTACCGAGATCGCCAACATGAAGTACTCTTTATGGATTTGAGAGAAGTGGGCGTACCGTTTGAAAAGAAATTCATTCAGTTTTCTAAAGACAATATTCGAGATATTGCTAAATCATATCACGATTGGCAGCAAAATGAAAGCGGCTATTCTGATGAAGCTGAATACACTTACTCGGCTACGTTGGATGAAATTAAAGCCAAAGACTATTCCTTAGTTCCTAGTAAATACATTGAGTTCGTTAACCGAGACGAAAACATCAATTTTGATGATAAGATGCAAAGACTGCAAGGTGAATTTGCTGAGCTTTTACAACAAGAACAACAATCAAAAGAAGATTTACTAAATGTATTTAAAGAGTTAGGTCATGAAATCAAACTATAAGAAAATAGGAGATTTCATTGAGTTAGTCGATGAACGAAATAGAGATTTAAGGATTACAAAACTGTTAGGTTTAAGTATTACCAAGGAGTTTATTCCATCTGTGGCTAATACTGTAGGCACAAACATGTCTACCTATAAAATTATAAGGAAGGGACAATTTGCATGCAGTATTATGCAGGTGAGAAGAGATAAAAAAATGCCTATCGCACTTCTTCAAGAATTTGATAAAGCCATAATTTCACAAGCCTATCCTGTTTTTCAAGTGATAGATGAAAATCTATTATTACCAGAATATTTGATGATGTGGTTTTCAAGATCTGAGTTTGACCGACACGCGTGTTTCTTAGCTGTGGGTGGTGTACGCGGAAGTCTTGAATGGGGCGATTTCCTTGAAATGGAACTTCCCATTCCCTCTTTTGAAAAACAACACGAAATAGTTGCCGAATACAACACGGTTGTAAACCGCATAAAACTCAATGAACAACTCAACCAAAAACTAGAAGAAACCGCCCAAGCACTTTACAAGCATTGGTTTGTAGATTTTGAATTTCCAAATAAAGAAGGTAAACCCTATAAATCCTCTGGTGGTAAAATGGTTTTCAATGAAGAGTTGGAGAAGCAGATTCCCGAGAGGTGGGAAGCTAAAAGAATTGAAGATGTTGCTGACTTGAAATACGGCAAAATGTTAGACTCGTCATTGTTTTTAGAATCAGGCTACCCTATTTTTTCTGGCTATGGTATTCGTGGTTACTATTCTTCATACATGTATGAAGAATCTCAAATTCTTGTTTTATGCCGTGGTGTCAGCGGGACTGGTGAAGTTCGCCTCTCTCCCAAACAAGCACACATAACCAACTTGAGCATTGTGGTTGAAATTGATAAAAACTCTGTTTCAAGAGAATATTATTTCTATTACCTAAAGAATGACAATCTGCGATCTTTAGATAGTGGTTCAGCTCAATCACAGATTACTTCAGGTGATTTGGGTTTCCATTATACACTTATTCCGCAAAAAGGTATACAAGATATATTTGGTTCACATGTTATTGTGGTTCATGAACAATTGAATATCAACGAAAAATCGATTAAGAAACTAAATGATTTGAAGTCCTTGTTTCTTGCCAAAATGACCAAAGTAGAACTAGAAAAAGAAATAGCTTAAACCGAGCCAACTTTATGATTAATCAGACTCAATTAAACAAACTACGACATCACATAGATCTTAATAAAGCCTATATTGATTCATTGCCTAAGGTGTCAGCTGATGACAACATGAAAAACTCCATGGCATTGACCATGTCTGTTTTAATGGATTATTACGGAGTTGATCAAGTTAAAGCCTATGATTCTTTAACCGATGGGGATGACGACAACAAAATTGATGGGTTCTATTACAGTGATGATGAAGATGAAATATCTGAATTAGTCATTATCCAATCAAAATATAAAAATGTTGATGGTGATACCTCAACTCACTCACAAGATGAAGTAATTCTTACAATCAGGAGTTGCGAAAAAATTTTAAATGGTGAAAGTTTCCAATATGAAAATGACATACTAAAGGGAAAATTAGAGACGTATAGAAACCTACAGGAAGCCAATGGGAAACCAAAAATTCGAATAAGATTATTCTACGCCACTAATGGAATTATACACGCTGGAAGAAAAGATTTGGATGAAATAAGACAAGCTCCAGATAATAGCATTTACCCTGAATTTCTTGATGCCACACGATATGGTCCTGACCCTGAGTTTAAGGACGGCCATTTAATGGTGAACCTTAAAAATAACCGAGATAAAACAGACAGTGTACTTGGCACAATAGAAGGCGCATATTATGGGAAAATCACAACGTGCCTTACAAATGAACTTATGCGTTTCTTCCAGGAGACAGGTGAAAACCTCTTGTTAAACTATAATGTTCGATACAAAATAAAGACAAGCAGAATTAACAATGAAATGAAGACTAGCTTTATAGACGAGCCTGAGAAATTTTGCTTTTTGAACAATGGAATCACTGTTGTTTGTGAAGATTTTGAATTACACGCCACTGGAACTGCTATAACTAGAATCGAAATGACAAAACCGAGTGTTGTGAACGGGGGTCAAACGATATCAACTCTCCACAATCTTTTCAAAACGGGAAATTATTCTGATCAATTTGAACAAGCCAGCCTACTAATAAGAATATATAAAGCTCCTAGTGAATACTTGTTAAATATTGCCAAGGCAACCAACTCTCAAAACCCGATCAATGTTGTTGACTTGCATTCAAATGATGAAGCTCAAAAAAGAGTGAAAGCCTACTTTGAAGCTAAAGGGATTGGTTTCCTTACTAAAGTTGGTGAGGACATTGAATTCTATAATGACACGATTACAAACGAAGGAATACTTCAGATGTATGCAGCACTTTATTTAGATGAGCCCGGAGCAGCAAAGAGGAGTAAAAGGACAGTTTTTAACAGATATTACGATATTGTGTTTACTAATGATATTGGCGAACCAATGTTTCGAAGACTTTACCTATGCTACCAACTTTATAGATTTTTAACAAATGAATCAAATATAGATTCGACTACAATGAATAATGCGATGTACTCATTTGCCTATTGCATGAAGTTACTTAACGCAAATATTTTAAATGAAAATATCCCTGAAAATCAAATTAGAGAGCATTTCATTCAGGCGTTACTAGTCAGTTCGACTATATTAAATAGCATAATACAAAGACGTCAAACAGAATTAGGGTTAAGATTCTCTTTGAACAACTTATTCAAAAGCAATGAAATAAAAGATCTTATTGATATAGAAATACAATCAAACTAAGATCAAAATATTCTATGAAATTCACGGATGTACTTTATGAAACACCAAATCGTGTAAATAATTTATGAAAACATATAAAAGTTACTACAATCAGATTACTAAAGAAGAGCTTTTTGAAGGCTTATTAGGAAACGGCTTATTTGCTAATAAAATCCCATCCGTTTTTACTTCTGAACAGTTTTTCGATTTTGTTTTAAAAAAAGATCCAGGTTTTCCAAAAAAGGGCTCATATGATTTCATTAGATATGAGAATATGCGGAATATTAATGTACCTAGACTTCTAGCAATTCCAAACCCTATTGGTTATCATAATTTGATAAAGACCATTGTAGATAACTGGGATGAGTTGACAACATTCATCTCAGAAAAAACTTCAAATCAATTATATAAGGTTAGCAAAGTTCATATCAGAAAAAAAAAGGATTCAAAAAGCCTTTTCGAAATGAACTACAAGACTTATGAAGATGAACCAAATAAGGATGTAGACTTAATTATTGGGAAGAGGTATAAAGTTCATGGTGACATCTCTAATTGTTTCCCTAGCATTTATAGTCATTCTATTCCTTGGGCCTTATTAGGAAAAGCCACGGCTAAAAGGAAATCGAATGATAAATTACTTTGGCAAAATCAGCTGGACTTTTATGTTAGAAATATAAAAAATCAAGAAACCAATGGTCTTCTAATAGGACCGCATTCATCAAACTTGATTTCTGAACTGATATTAATATCTATCGATCACGAGCTTGTAAAAATGAAATATAAGTTCACAAGACACATAGATGATTATGTATGCTACACAAAACATAAAGAAGAAGCAGAGAAGTTTTTAGTTGACTTGAATCACGAGTTGAAAAAATATGAGTTGAGTTTAAATCACAAAAAATCAATAATTGACGAATTGCCTCATTCATTTGTTTCTTCTTGGGTTCGAAAACTCAAAAATCATAGATTTAAGTTATATAAAAATGAAGAAGGCAAAGAGTTTCAGTCATTAAAAGAGACTGAAGTATTTCTTGATTTGGCCATAGACCTAATGCATAGTGAAGCTGACAATTCTGCTATTCTTAATTATGCATTGAATATGCTCTCAAAAAAACCTCTTAATTCTCATGCAGTCAATTATCTCGTAAAACGAGTGCATCACCTCTGTTACATTTATCCATATTTAATTCAAATCATCGACAAACTAGTTTTCACTCCTTTTAAGGTGATGAAATCTGGTAAGAAGGCAATTGCAGAAACAATGTTTGATCTTGGCATAGAAAAGCAATCCTATGAAGCGTGCAGTTACAGCCTCTTTTTTGCCTTGAAGTACAATTTTAAAATAGATGGATTTAACATGAGGTACGAGTCATTCAAAAGCGACGACTGCGTTTTTATGACTTTGGCATATTTATATTCTAAACAACAAGGTAAATGTTTAACGTGGTTTTATGTTAGGGCATTAAGCCTCCAAAAGAAAGATTTTGATAAATATTGGGTTTATGTTTATGAAGTTTTGAAAGAGATAAATCTAAAAGGGCCTTACAAAGCCATGAAAAAAAACAAAGTATCTTTTATTAAGCCGGAATATCATTAATATGAAATTCACCGAAGCACAATTAGAACAAGCATTTATTACGCTCTTAGCAGAGCAAGGTTATCTCTATGCCCCTGGGGAAGAAATTGACCGTGCACCAGAGGAAGTCATCATTAAAGAAGACTTGGAAGCCTTCTTGCTAAAGCAGTACAAGAAAGAAGGCATTACACAATCAGAAGTTGAGGGCATTATAACAGACTTACAAAAATACCCAGCTTCAGATTTGTATGAGAGCAACAAGGCCATCATGAAAAAGATGTGTGATGGTTTCCTACTCAAACGAGAAGACCATAGCCAAAAAGATATTTGGATTCATCTTATGGACTATTCAGCGGCAGACCAGAATATCTACAAGATGGTCAACCAGCTAGAAATTGAAGGGTTTGTAAAGCGCATTCCAGATGGTATTTTATACATCAATGGGTTACCGGTCGTAGTATTTGAATTTAAGTCGGCCATCAGAGAAAGCGCCACAGTTCATGATGCGTATATTCAACTCACCACACGCTACAAAAGAGACATTCCAGAATTATATAAATACAATGCCTTTTGTGTCATTAGCGATGGCGTAAACAGTAAGGCGGGATCTTTTTTTGCACCTTACGAGTTCTTCTATGCCTGGCGTAAAATTGAGGGCCATGAGAAAGAAGTAGATGGCATAGATTCCATGCATACCTTGATAAAAGGGATGTTTCAAAAAGATCGTTTACGAGACTTAATACACAACTTTATCTACCTGCCCGATAGTTCTAAAAAGGACGAGAAGATTGTGTGTCGTTACCCGCAATACTATGCGGCAACCAAATTATTTGAAAATATAAAAATCCACCAAAAGCCTGAGGGCGATGGCAAAGGTGGAACCTACTTTGGTGCCACAGGATGTGGCAAGAGTTTTACCATGCTCTTCCTAACACGGCTCTTAATGCGCAGCGCGTATTTTGCTAGTCCTACCATTGTACTTATTACAGATAGAACCGATTTAGACGATCAGTTATCCGGTCTGTTTACCAGTGCAAAAGGATTTGTGGGCGACAATACCATTGTAAGCGTTACCAGTCGTGACGAGTTGCGCAATCAACTGAAAGGGCGCAATAGTGGTGGCGTGTTTTTAACTACGATCCACAAGTTTAACGAAGACACTGATTTACTCACCGAACGCAGCAATGTGATATGTATTTCAGATGAAGCACACAGAAGTCAAACGAATCTAGATTTAAAGGTTCGGGTTACGGAATATGGAGTAAAAAAGTCTTTCGGTTTTGCCAAACACTTACACGATTCATTACCCAATGCAACCTATGCAGGGTTCACGGGAACACCTATAGATGCTACCATGGATGTATTTGGTGATATTGTGGATTCCTATACCATGACGGAGTCGGTAGAAGATGAGATCACCGTTCGAATTGTATACGAAGGACGGGCAGCAAAAGTGCTTTTGAACACTTATAAGCTCCGAGAAATAGAGATTTATTATCAAAATGTAGCGGCAGATGGGGCAAATGAATATCAAATAGAAGAAAGTAAAAAGAAAATGGCTTCGATGAACAACATCATTGGAGACCCTGATAGAATAAAAGCCATTGCTGCTGATTTTGTAGCCCATTATGAAGCCCGCTTAGAAGAAGGGTCTACCATTTTGGGGAAAGCTATGTATGTGGCGAGTAGTCGTCCGATAGCTTATATGGTTTACAAAGAGGTTATTGCCCTGCGCCCAGAATGGGCAGAGGTAAAAGCCTTTGACGAAGGAGCTGAACTTTCGGAAAAAGACAAACGTGAAATTAAACCCATGGCTCGGATCAATATGGTGATGACTCGAGGCAAAGACGATCCTGAAGAAATGTATAATGCGTTAGGGACAAAAGAAGACCGTAAAGAATTAGACCGTCAGTTTAAAAATGCCAAGAGCAACTTTAAAATTGCTATCGTGGTAGACATGTGGCTCACCGGTTTTGATGTGCCTTTTTTAGATACCATGTACATTGACAAGCCTGTACAACAACACAGTTTAATTCAAACTATTTCACGCGTCAATCGTAAGTTTGAAGGAAAGTCAAAAGGTTTGGTAGTTGATTATTTAGGTATCAAACGTCAGATGAATTTAGCCTTAAAACAGTATTCTACGGTTGACAGTCAAAATTTTGAAGATATCCAACAATCCATCGTGGTGGTAAAAGATCACCTAGTAATTTTGGAAGCTATTTTACATAAGTTTGACGATAGCAAATATTTTAATGGAAGTCCGGTAGATCAGTTGAATACCCTCAACAAGGCGGCAGAATATGTCCAGCTTACGAAAGATTTAGAACATCGTTTTATGAACTTAGTAAAGCGGATGAAAGCAGCTTATGACATTTGTTCAGGAAGCGCTTCTTTTAGTATTGAAGAAAAAGATCACATCCATTTCTATTTAGCAGTGCGCTCAATTGTTCACAAGCTTACAAAAGGCAATGCACCTGATACCGCACAGATGAATGCTAATGTAAGTGAGATGATTCAAGAGGCCATTGAAAGCGAAGGCGTGGAAGAAATCTTTAAGCTTGGCGATAATGATAATTCAGAAGTCGACATCTTTGATGAAGACTATTTGGCCAAGATTGCCAAGATCAAACTACCTCATACCAAGATAAAATTATTACAAAAGTTACTTTCAAAAGCGATAGACGACTTTAAGAAAATCAACAAAGTAAAAGGGGTCGATTTCTCGAAGAAGTTAAGAGCCTTGATAGACCAATACAACCAACGTAAAGAGTCAGATGTTCTAAGAAGTGAAGTTCTAGAAGATTTTACTGACGAAATAATAGACCTATATCATGCCTTAAAAAAGGAAAAAGATTCCTTTGAAGACATGGGTATTGATTTTGAAGAAAAGGCGTTTTATGATATCCTAAAAGAATTGGCTCATCGCTATGATTTTGATTATCCTGAAGATAAGTTAGTTGAATTAGCTCGAAAAGTCAAAAAAGTAGTGGATGACAAAGCAAAATATACGGACTGGAGTAAACGATCGGATATCAAAGCTGAACTCAAAGTAGATTTGATTATCCTTTTAGCTGAAAATGATTACCCACCTGTTGATCGCGATGAAGTTTATAAAGAAATTTTTGAACAAGCGGAGAATTTCAAGAAGTATAATAATGGAAATATTTAAACCTTGTCATAGATAAATTTTAAATTTACTCTAAAACGTATAAAATGATAATTTATGATAGTAAATATAAAATGTATATACGCCCCAAAGAATATTATTTTACTTGTTTTAAAACAAAGAAGTAATTTGTCAACCTCATTTTTAACAGTAAAAACCTTGTAAATAATTTTAAAAGGAGCGTCTGGCCGTTTAATATCATTCTCCAAGTGCAGAAGTCATAAATACGGCCAAGGAATGGTTTGGTGAAGAGAATGTTTTAAACCTTAACGAAAAATAAATAGCATACATCAAAACGTATCATTCAAACTTGCCCTGCGGAATGCTGCAACACCATACACGGACTGTTTTTTATTTATAAAACATTATGCATAAACCAATTAGAAGTCAAAGAAATAAGGGCTACTCAAATTAGAATCACCAGTGAGCTAATTTTGTATTTTGGTGGTTCAAGATAATATTTACATCAAAATTACTTTGAAAGCTGATAGTGAGTTAAATTTTTAAAAATAAAAACAAATGAAAAACTCCTCTGAATGGTTATTTCCTAATTTGTTCAATTAATTATATTATTGGGTTCTAGAATTTTCGTTTCAACTATTTGGAGAGCTGATATAATTCATGTAGTTTATTTTTTTTTAAAACTATATTTGGGAAATAATAAATGGCAGTAAAACTTAAACCGTATGAAATTAACCGCTAATCAACTTTATAACAAATTAGTAATTGAGAAAAAACTTATAGGTAAAAAAGGAAAAATCACTTTTAAATTAATGGATATTTCATTGGAAGTTGAGACAAAAGACACGGTTGGTAATTTGGTTCAAGAATGGATAAAATCATGGATGATATCGGAAAATATTGAATTTAAAGATCCTCCAAGTACACAAAAATTTCCCGATTTCCAGCTTGATTTATCGGATAATACAAAAGGACTATTAGAGATAAAATGCTTTGATTATGATGCTTCAGCAAATTTTGACATTGCAGCGTTTTTAGCGTACAGGAGATCACTCCTAGAGCATCCATTTAGATTAGACTCTGACTATTTAATTATTGGATATGCTATGGATGGGACTGATGTTATTATAAAAGATGTTTGGTTAAAAAAAGTTTGGGAAATCTGCGGTCCTAGCGGAAAATGGGCATTAAATTGCAATGTTAAACAAGGTGAGCTAACCAATGTTAGACCAATAAAATGGTATAATAATAATAGAACAACTTTCAAACCATTTAAGAGTGCCTTAGAATTTGTTGAAGCTTTTGACAGCAATCAAAGACAATGGGCAAGAACATCTAGAGATGCCATAACCAGTACTTGGAAAAAATTAGTAATAAGTGGCTATAAAAAATCAACGGGTAAAGATTTGATTTAAAATCAAATCTTTACTACATTTTTATCAACAGAAATACTATTTACATTGTCTTGATATATTACTGCTAATTGGCGTACTACGTGCTCAACAACAGGAACAGCTACCGTATTTCCTAATAAATCAAAAGCTTCAGCTTCTTTTACTGGAATTTGATACCATTCTGGATAGCCAAACAAACGTAAGCCTTCTCTAATAGTTAATCTTCTTAAACCTCCGTTGTCTGGAACAGCTAATCGAGAAACATCTGTTGCTACAAGTGTTGGTGCAATATCATTTGGGTCCAAAATTTTATTTATTTCAAAGCTTAATTTTCCAGTAACAATATTATAACCCTTTGGCTTCGATTCATCATAAGTACGATATTTACGAACTCCATTTTCTGTTATTTCATGTACAAGTTTTTTTGGATGCTCAAATCTTAAATAACCTTTTTTAACTAAGTCATCCAATACAACTAGAAGCTTATCATTCTTATGGAAAGTTGAGATTTGCTTCAAAGTTAAAGCCATTCCATCCATCCAGTCAATTCCGATTTTTTCAGCCCAATGTTTTTTACGTCTTTCTTTAAAAAGCTTGTTTAATAAAATAATTTGCTCGTCTGATACTTCTCCTTTGATTCCAATATCCCAACTATGAATATTATTGTCTCCGCCTCTTTTGTCCTTAATAGATTTACCGTACAATTCTTCCATTTCAAAATGGTTAAATAGCTTTTCAGTAAAATCAGATTTAATAGTTTCCAATCCACTTTCTAAAATGGTATTTAAAGTATTAAATTCTTTATCAAAAAAAGTAAGGTTCGCTTTTTCGTCTTTTGTTCCAACAATAAATATTCTCTTGCGAGATTGTGGTAAACCAAATTCAATAGAATCTAAAACCTTCCAAGTAACTTTATATCCCAATTCAGTTTTAAGCTTATATAAAATAGTCGATAAAGTCTTCCCAATTTTATCACCCTTATTCTCTAAATCGTGTTTAACAAGCCCTTCAACATTTTCCAGAATAAAACCATATGGATTTTTATCTTTTAAAATTCTCTCAATTTCAAAAAACAATGTTCCTCTTGTATCAGAAAACCCATGACGATTTCCTGCTGAACTGAATGATTGGCAGGGAAACCCGCCTAAAAGAAAATCAAAGTCAGGTATTTGCTCATTTTTAACCTGAAAAATATCACCTTTAAAATAATCGTGACTGAAATTTTTTGTTAATGTTTCCACGGCATAAGGCTTAATTTCAGAAGTCATTACACATTCTGTTTCAAAACCTAATTCTTGAAATGATTTTTCAAAACCTAACCTAATTCCTCCAAGTCCAGCAAATAGGTCGATAAATTTAACTTTTGGCATATTAACTATTTTTTCAGGTTATATTCTGCTTGAGGTTCAGCAGCTATTGATAATTGATTTTCATATTCTTCAATTTCGATTTTTTCACAACCAATAACAGTTAAACATTGTAAAAAGAAAGATGCGCTAAACGTACCTCGACTGATTTTACTATCTATACTCGATTTGGTTTCTTCAATTCCGATTTGCTCAAGCATATTCGCCAAGTCTGAATTTGAAATTCCTCTACGCACCAATTCTGACTTTAACAAACGTTTGACTTTATCATTCCAATCAGACATAATTATGGATTTGATTTATTGCAAATTTGCACATATATTTGCACATATGCAAATATATGTGCAAAAATAAAAATATATGAAATAGGATAAGATCATTTATTTTGAGAATAAAAATAGGAAAATATTTTATAAATAAAACAAAACAAATACCTTTACTCCATCATTAAGAGTCCTAACAGACAGCAACCGAGTATAACACCACGGTGCTTTTACAATGAGCCTTTACAAAGGAAAAATATTATAGAAAACATTCCAAGAAAGCTATTTTGAAATCCTAATGATATAAGTCTAATCATTTAAAACTTTATATCATGAAAAAAGAAAAACCATTATCCATCAGATTGTACGAACAGTACACAGAAAGTTTTGACAAGTGTACCGATCAGGAAATCATCGCAGCTTTTAATGCAGAAGCCGGAAACTGCGGCTGGGGAACTGCCAGAGCAAGTTATCTCGGAGCGCTTCACAAACAATTAGAAAAACGAAATTTTGACTATTCATCAATAGGAGGCAAGGGCAGTATGTCACTTAAATCAAAGATCAAACTGGAAGGCAAAGTGATCAAAACCATAAGCGATCCGCCTGATATCAATCCAAATAATGGTTTATGGAAAATGGTTCCTGATAAGAATGATCCAAGAGGGTATAGAGTGGAGAGGATTTGTTGATAGGTGATTTGTAAAGAATTTTTGAGACTCTTATTTAGAAATAAAACGGGTTAATTCATAGGCTAAAGATTTAGGTTTATGCAGTGATCGAATTTAATTCGACTTTAAGAATTCCGGCCGCTTAGTCAAGGCTTGACATCTGCAGGGTGAAAAGAGTCAAACCTTGACTTGCATTCGAAGCATTCAATCATTCCATAACAAACCCCCTGACATAACTCATAATTTTTCAAAAGAGAGATGATTACTTTTAAAGGTGATATCATGACCAAAACATCTCGAAATATCCTTGCAATCTGCATCGCCATTTTACCAATCAATATCATCATGATATGGTATAGGTTAACACAGACAAACAATTTCTCTACCACCGATATGATCGTTTATCCGTTGGTTTTTGGTGGAGGAATAAGCCTGCTGATTTGGTGGCTGAACAAATACTTGATTAAGGATTCATTTAAAGAAACATTTAACCCAGGAAAAGGAACTTGGTATGCGGATATTGCAGTAGGTCTTGGTTTAACGGCGATCTATTTTATCATGTTCTTTATAGAGCGAGTCACCTTGTACCGATGGATCCCCAATCATAATCCGCCCAATACAGAATTGATTGATACCATGGCAGAGTTGGCAAATAATCCTTTGTTACTGCTTATTTGGTTTGGCCCTGTTTTATGGATTGGCATTGCGCTCTTTGAAGAACTATCAAGGGTATTTTTACTAAAATGCCTGTGGAATATAAATGAGAATAAGAATTGGCATGTTGTTGCCATCTTTTTAGCATCCGCCTTAATCGGTGTAGCACATTTGTACCAAGGAACCGCCGGGATCATCTCCATAGCACTCAAAAGTGTCATCATGAGTTTTTACTTCTATAAATACCGCAGAATACTACCCTTGATTATTTCTCATGCACTTTATGACGGCGTACAATTTGCTTTTTTTGTACTGCAATTTCGAAACTAATAGATTGAATTAATAATACTCTTTTAATAGCTCTAAAATATTTATATTGATTTGCTCTAGCTCCCTATTTTGCTCTAGTAAGTCTGTTATGATGACCCATTTGAGTGTGATGATATTTCTAAATTTACTATCATGTAATACCTCTAAAATTTTATCATTTTCATTAGGTGTTGGTAAACGATACTCCGCAAGCCTTCGAGGGGCAACGGCAAGAAAATCCATATGATCAATAATATAAGGTTGGAACGATTCAACGAGCTCTAATTCATGAGTTGTTTGAACCAGTTTTAAAATATTGAGTTTCTCAAAATAAAAAGATAATTCAGTTTTTAATGCTTTGTTTTTAAGAAGTTTTAAATCACCGGATCCAATCAAATTATTATAAACTCTGTCTGAGCTACTATAGGTTGGCATATTATTAATTGTCATGCAAGCCTTGTTTAAAGAATCGACAGAAATTGATGGCTTTTCAAGTAAAGACTGTTCTATTAACCCTTTTAAAGTGGGTATCATTGACTCATATTCTTTAATAACTTTTTCAGATCTGCTGAGATTGGTCTGGTAATCTTCCAGCATCTCTTTTAAGTAATTTCCTTCAATTTTATTTTCCTTCCGTTCTTCATTCCAGGTATTGATCTGCAAAGCGATCAAGATACCAATCACTACAAGTACGATCTCACCCATAGCATAGCGAGCATATTTTAAAGGACGGTTGTCATCAGCCATTTTTTTTCGGATTCGTCTAAAAAAAGGAATAATTGGTTTGTTAGTTGAGTCATAAATATAAGGAGAAAGATTGGACCTGCCTGCCAGCGAGGCTGGGATTGGAGAATTGAGATTGGAGATTGTTGATTTTAGAACACACCCCCAACCCCTCTCAAGAGGGGAGTTGATCTCATCATTGACTTTTATCGGGACGAAATCGACCTCTTTGAATTTCGAAGTAGGGTTTTGATTGGAGAATGAAGATTGGAGAGTGGAGATTTGAGATTTTTGAAGGGTTCTTCTAAACTAAAATCGTTAATTGGACCGTGCCGCTGCACGCCAGCAATAATGAACGGAACAACGGAAGTGCGTTCGGACTGAAAGGGAGAACAAGCATGAAGTTGTGGGAGTGAATGGTACGAAGTAATTGCCTCGTGCAGTGACTCCTTTTTTTGGTTCTTTTTTTGGAGGAGCAAAAAAATGAACAGAAAATCTTATCAAGACAAAAGAGTAAAGAACAATATCTCAAAAACTTTTCATAAAGGAAACCCTTACCCTATGTCAAAGAAATTAATCCTATATAAATTTTATGCAATTCTTGATCATTGAAAATTGGATCAAAATATTCAATATAAGCGTTTAACTCTTTTAAAGTTTTAATTTTTACATGTTTGAATTGTCCCTTGGGTTTCTTGTTGATCATCACAACAATATTCCGAATTGGGATTTGTTTGTTTGCACCCCAAACATGCTTTTTTAAATTGACATTTCTTCTACTTAATAAAACAAATAAAGCATAACTGGATCTGTTTATTTGCGCAACAGGTGACCTGAAATTTGCAGAATTTATTGACCTTCTGCTCCAGTTCTTTGTTTCCAAAATGAATATTCCGGCCTTTGAAATTAAGAGATGGTCTATTTGAATTGAATGAATTTTGCTCTTGTCTTTTTTATAATAAAGAGGGGTGTCAAGCGCTAATGAGAAATTGTTGATCAAAATATAATCATCAGAAAGTTTCTTTATTTCATTGACAACTAAATTCTCTCCAATCGCACCTGCAATTAATGGGTTGAGATTTGTAACAACATCTTTAATTTGCGCGAGCTGTTTTATGTCTTTTTTACTCCTATTGTTTACTTCGATATCCTTTTCAAGAGTAAATCTTTTTAGAGTTTGATGTTTACTGTTAATTTCCTTTTCTACCTCAATGGTTGCTTTCTGTAATATGTTGTCGTAGTTGTTGAGTAAATAGTTAAATCTTGTATCAAGAACCTTCACGATCATCGATGCGAAAAGTTTTTCTATATAAGACTTATCATATTCCTTTTTAATTTGAGTCTTACGGTTAAAGTTGGCAATGATCTTTCGATTCAGTTTTTCCAAACTTTTATTTCTGACTCTTTGTAAAACGTCGTTATTATAATTAATGCTTTGTTTTAAATCAATGACGTCTTTTGCTAATTCATTTTCAAAACGCTTTTCAATCAACTTTTCCTCTGATCGATAATTTTTGAGAAAATCATGCAATTCATTTACAGAATTGAACCTGCTGATACCCCTAGAATCAAGGGTTTTTCTAATTTGCTTTAGCGAGTCAATTTGTCCATGAATTTGTGCCATATGTATTCCAGTTTATAGTTTTACTGGTGCAAATTTAAGCCCAACTAGCTATGAATCAGACGACATGAGATGTCTTTAGATCTATTTAGCCTATAAAAGGAGATTTAACCTGCCTGCCGGCAGGGATTTGAGATTGAAGATTTGAGATTGAAGATTTGAGAAGTATTCTTTTAAACCGAAATCGTTAATTGGATCGAGCCGCTGCACGCCAGCAATAATGAACGGAACAACGGAAGTGCGTTCGGACTGAAAGGGAGAACAAGCATGAAGTTGTGGGAGTGAATGGTGCGCAGCAATTGCCTCGTGCAGTGACTCCTTTTCCTGCCTGCCGGCAGGCAGGTTTGGTTCTTTTTTTGGAGGAGCAAAAAAATGAACAGAAAATATCATTAAGTTTTTATCTCCATAAAGAACAGATGTTTCAAGACAAAAGAGTAAAAAAGATAATCCTTCTGCAAGGATGGAATCTTGCATCAAAAAAAAACCATTAATCCCTTAACTCCTCATCAATAAAATCAATCAAATCATTAATATTACCGGAAGTTCTTTGGGCTCGATTTTGAACCATATTATTCTCAAGGATGGCTAGATTCAAAATATTGATAAAGGAAGGATCATTTTTCAATGCGATATAGTCTGTTTGAGATATTTCAGATGTTGCTTCAAAATAATTGTTCTGATTTGAGATAAATGAAAAATACTCAGCATATTTAGGCAGAATAATATTATTGATCTTAAAAATGCGTTCATTTTCATATTTCGCATAATAGGGATAACTTGATTCATAGAGTTTTGAAATGGATCCTCTTAAACTGTCGTTTGAAATAATATCAAGACCCTTTGAATTCAAAAGAGAGAAGCCTCCGTGCATAGGGTCAAAATGAGGGTTTATCCTCGATACCTGAACATTGTATTTGAATTCATCATTAGGTTGGTCATACTTGCTTAAATAATCGATTACTGCTTCCCCTGAAATGGTTATAGAATCCATGATGTCAATATCGCTATCGAGTTCAACCAAATCAAACATTAAATTAGAACGAATTTCTTTCAAAGTCTTGGTTTCAATGATCCCGGTTTTCCGTTCTTCATTCCAAGTATTGATCTGAAGGGCAATCAATATCCCAATCACCACAAGTATTATTTCACCCACAGCATAGCGAGCATATTTTAAAGGTCGGTTGTCGTCTGCCATTTTTTTTCTAATTTTTCTGAAAAAGGGGATCATAATTTAGATGTTTTAGGGCCAACGCGCCAGCTGGCCCATTCGCTAAAAATGTCTTCCAGACATTTTCTTAACACTCTGTCCTTAAAAAAAGAAATCATTTAATGAATTTTATTTCTGAAGTTCTGAGTCGATGAGTTTAATTATTTCCGAGGATTGATTATTTATAATTGTATCCCACTTTTCATGAAAATTCATGTGTTTATACATCCAGTTATACACATTGTGATGAAATTGTAATCCCCTAAGGATATTTACTTCAGATTCATCTCTCCTTTCATTTCCTCCAGTTACCGGGACAAAATCGTCTCCAGGAATCGCTGGACTAAAATAAGTTGAACTTCTCAGATTCCAATATTTTTCTAATTCATGGATGTTCTGCTTGGTGTCCATAATCAAATGCTCATCAATAATCATTAATAAATCTTGTTCTTTTTTAAGCAAAGCTAATTTATTGCGAATTTGCTCATTAAGAAGAGAAGTTTTCCCTGATGAAAGCATGTCGGAATAGGTGTTGTTTATCGGGATATAATTGTGAAAAGCAAAACCCGTAACAAGGCATGAATCTGCAATTTGATTGACTGTCCAATTACCACTGTCATAATACTCATAATAATTTGCGATTCTCTTTTTCCAGTATGCTTCACGATCTCGGATATCTTTATAATTTAATGAATCTGCTAAAAGATCATTTTTTATATTATTCAGATATTCATGAGTTATGATCCTTGTTTTTCGTTCCTCATTCCAGGTATTGATCTGAAGCGCAATCAATATCCCAATTACCACAAGTACTATTTCACCCACAGCATAGCGAGCATATTTTAAAGGTCGGTTATCATCAGCCATTTTTTTACGGGTTCGTCTAAAAAAAGGAATCATTGGTTTGTTAGTTGAGTCATAAATATAAGGAGAAAGATTGGACCTGCCTGCCAGCGAGGCTGGGATTGCACCATTTCACCCATTGCTCTAAAACAAAAAACTCACCGGGTGAACTGAAGTCAACCGCTGAGCGGTCACATCACTATTTGAAGCAAGAAAGACACATCCCAGCCTCTCTCAAGAGGGGAGTTGATCTGATCATTGACCTTTATTGGGACAAAAAACCCTTAATAATACTCATAAAAAAACGCCATTTTCCTTCCATCATAATGAGTCTGAATCTCTGATACCGGATAGTCCAATGAATTGTAGATGATTTCACTTTTATAAGAAAAGCTTTCATCCATATTTCCTGCAGCGTCTTTTGTTTCGGCTACAATAGTGTTATGATATGTAATATTTCCATAATTATGGTGTTGGCCGATTGAGCTATGCCATCCGTTTTTTGAATCCATAGTATAGTAATCCGTATACTCTAGCACTCCATCATCGTCATAACCAGTTACGATAGAGCTACAGTTGGCATCAACATATTCAAATTCAGCGTAGCCAGTTCTTTCACTTTTGCTATTAAAATATTCATATTTGGTCCTTCCACAGCTATTATCCAGGTGGGCAATGCCTAGTAATCGAGAAGTACCATCAGGAAAATGCATTTCAGAACGTATAATATTGTTTGGTTCTTTGATATACCGCGTAGTGCTTTTTAATTCGTTCTCATGACTATGATAGGAGGCGATTACTACCCCTTCTTCATAGGTGTATTTAACCACTCCACCAGTAATGTTTAATTCTGGAATCGTGTTTTCATAATAGTAATGTGATGTTTCCAGGATAAGTCTGTCTTGGTCATCATATTCATATTCAACTTCTCCTTGAATCTTTGTTTCCCCATACTTGCTCCAAGACCTTTTTTTTAATAAATAGCCCTCACTGACATCAAGATCATCCTCTGAAAGCTCAGTTCCCCGATCATAAGAATCAAAATTATTTTCTAAACCATCAGAACCACAAGAGATGATTTGACCCAGAACAAACAACAACAAAAAAGACTTTTTCATAAAAAACGATTTGATTTTTCATGGAAATTAAGATTTAATTACTGCATATCCTTATGGATTCCCGTAGATGTTGTAAAAATACCGTGGAGAGGGTATGGTGATTAGTGCCTGCCTGCCGGCTGGCAGGGATTGGAGATTGGACCTGCCTCGTCGGCAGCAGGGATTTTTGAAGGGTTCTCTTGAATCAAAATCACTCCTGAATCTCCTCCTCTAATAATTTCAAATTCTCCTCCAGATAGTCTTTGATTTGTAAATATTCTTGTATTAAATAATTGAAATTCAAGGCATGGAAAACAACCAGGTTTTCAAATTCCTTATCCCGCATAAAAACATCATAATTAGCCGGGAAATGAGAAGACGCCTTAATGTCTAATTGTGTTATTTCGCTAACTCTCTTTGGAGTAGGAATATTTTTTAAGTTGAACTTATCATTTAAATAGATCATAAGTACATTAAAAGAATGGTTGTTTGCAATCTGAATATCTTTATTGGCATCGTTAAACATACCTGACCAGTTTGAGATGTTAACTTTTAAAGTATTGTTTTGAATAATATTGAGTTTGCCTGAATTAATAATATCATCTACACTACCGGTATACGGATCATAGGTGCTGTAATTGATCATATGACTGATCAAACTATCTACTTCAGCGATTGTATAATCCGAAGCGTTGGGGCGTACTAGTGATAACATTTTTTTGCTTGAATCAAATGCATCTGTTGACATAGCAATAATATTGTTGAGATTATCCAGATTATCTGTAAAAGTCTCATGCAAGCCGATAAGCACCGACTGCTCCTTACGCTTTTCTATCTGCTCATTGTTCCAGGTATTGATCTGCAAGGCAATCAATATTCCAATCACCACGAGCACAATCTCACCCACAGCATAACGGGCATACTTTAAAGGTCTGTTGTCATCAGCCATTTTTTTTCGGATTCGTCTAAAGAATGGAATCATTGATTAGTTCGTTGAATGATAAATATAAGGAACTTTTGAATATCGAACTTGCCTGCCTGCCTGAAGGCAGGGATTGTTGATTTTAGAAGTAAACTCCCAAACTAAATAGTTATTTAGATCCAAAACGGCCTTTTTGATTTTTCGTCTTGCATCCTGATAATTTTGGAAAGGGAGAGGTAATAGCCCACGAGTGTAACGGCTTGGGCTATGGTAGGGTAAAAATTATCAGATAGATGCACAGAAAAATAAAAACCAGCCTTGAATTTTTGGCTCTTTTGTTTCAAGACAAAAGAGTAAAAAAGGTAATCCTTATGCAAGGATGGAATCTTGCACTAAAACAAAAAGATAAATAAGAATATCAATTCTACTTCTCTGCCTTCCACTGCTCTAAATCATTCAATAATGAAACTGCATTATCTTTCAAGCCAGTAAGTAATCTGGCTTGCACAAGGTGTGACCGTGTAATGCGTTTTAATTGAAAATCGAAATCCTCATTTTCTTTTAAATAAGTTAAAATAGCTTCAAGGTCATTGGGATTTACATGTGAAATATTTTTACCAACATAGCCAGCAGTGGGTGTTAAAAGGATGTTTTCACGGCTTAATATTTCCTCATGGATATGCATCGGGATAGCGTCAACCACAATTGGTAGATATCCGTTAACCAATTGATCGGTATATTCTTCAAACCACCAATCAGGACTAAAATTATAATAGTTTCTGATAGAATTTGTTATTTCAATTTCCTTGACCAACTTTAAATTTCCGGTACTTTTTAAATCATCAATAGTATTAGTGCTCACGGAAGGCCTGAGTGACCTTCCGACTCCTTGTAATTTGATAACAAAGGCATTCGTGTCTTGAATAATAGCGTTTTGATGAACAACTTTTTTGATCTGTTTGCAAAACTGATTCTTTAGAACAGCAGATTGTATATGATCAGATAGCATAATCGTATCTGATTTTAAATCATCTATCAATCTGTCCATATAGACCATGGTGGCCTTTTTGCTCTTCCGCTCCTCATTCCAAGTATTGATTTGAAGCGCAATCAAAATTCCAATCACCACAAGTACAATTTCGCCCACAGCATAGCGGGCATATTTTAAAGGTCGGTTGTCGTCTGCCATTTTTTTACGGAGTTTACGGAAGAATGGAATCATTAAGGTTTTAGTTGAGGAATAAATATAAGGAAATATATTTTTTGTTTGAATGTCGAACCTGCCTGCCGGCAGGCAGGTGTCAAATAAGGAATGTCGAATATCGAAGTTAAAAATTGATTTGAGATTGAAGATTGTTGATTGGAGATTTTAGAACACACCCCTGCCTGCCGGCAGGCAGGCCCAGCCCCTCTCAAGAGGGGAGTTGATCTCATCATTGACTATTGTCGTGACCAAGTCGACCTCTTTGAATATCGAATATCGAAGTGTTCTATTAAATCAAAATCATTAATTGGACTGAATCTTTTACGTCAGTGTAGATTGAAAAGTGCGTGGAAAATTTCTGAATCCCTGTCTGCCGACAGGCAGGCTTGGAAGAAATTTAGCACTTTTAAATCAGTTTTTAGGCGTTCGAAGAAAAGCCTAAAAAACACCTCGTAAAAGGCTCCTTTTTTTTGATTCGTTTTTTTTGGAGAAGCAAAAAAAATGAATAAAGAAGGTTATCCCTTATGCAAGGATGGAATCTTGCACTAAAACAAAAAGATAAATAAGAATATCAATTCTTATTCTCCTCTTGATGCTCCTTCTGCACCTCATCATCCCGATACCTGCAACAAGTATGAACCGAAAGATAGGCTTCTTCAGTAGCTTTGATCGCCTTGGTATCGTGACCAACAGCCGCTACATGCTTAGCAACACTGTCTAAATTGGTTTTACGGGCATCGTAAATCAGATCTAACTGATGTGTATCAATACTCCAAACTGCTGATTTGACTCCCTTAGTTTTAATGGCAGCCAATTCGATCCTTTCTTTACACATGCCGCATACGCCATCAACTTCCATGCTGGCTCTGGCATTCTTGTCTTGAGCAAAGGTTATATTCATCAAAAAAAGTGCGAAAATGGTGATGATCTGTTTCATATCTATTGGTTTTTTTAAAATCTTTTTTAGTTTAATTTAAATCTTAATCCGGTATAATACATACTTCCAAAAATGGGGCCATAGACAAAATTGGTGTCAAAATTAGGTCCAAAAGGGTCTTCTGGGCTCACAATCGGGTCAGACTGTCTGACGTTGGTGACGTTTTCCCCTCCCAAATATACTTCAAATTTAGGTGAAAAAACCTTAGTAACCTGCAGGTTGAGCGTTCCTACGGTTGGTGAGAATTCATCAAGCTGGTATTGCTCCGGGCTCAAAGAAGTGTCAGGATAGCGCTGCTCGCTGAGCCAATTATAGGTGGCGTCAAACTTCCAGGGCGCCTCAGTGTTTTTACCCTGTAATTCATAGCCCAGATTGGCAAATACCCGATGCTTAGGAACTAGGGGTTTTATCCTTCTTCCCACGGTGTAATCGGTTTGAATATCATAGTATTTATAGGCGGCTCTCAAATCAAATCGCTCGGCAATATTGTAGTTGAATTCAAATTGAAAACTGTTGGCAAAACTCTGGCCTTCGAGGTTGTAAAAGTTGATTTGATAAGGATTTTCCCAATCAACCACCACCTGGTTTTCAAATGAAGTACGGTAATAATCCAGGGTGATGTCAGCCTTTCTTTCAAAAAGGTTAAAGCCTTGTAAAAAACTAAGACCATAATTCCAGGCCACTTCAGGATCTAGACCATAGATCTCACCGCCGGCATCTAATATGTTGATCTGTCTCGAACTGGCAAACAGGTTCTGATTTTCAGCAAAGATATTGGCACTTCGTTTTCCACGACCCACTGAGGCCCGTAGTGCAGATTTTTCCCAGGGCGTATAGCGCATGTGCAAACGAGGTGTGATAAAAAAGCCCAGACGGTTGTGCTGGTCTGCACGAATCCCGGCCGTCATGGTAAACTTATCCAGATTGTCGAAGGCATATTCAAAAAACCCTCCGAATGAATTGTCGTTTCTTGTATAATCAGTAGTCTCAACCAACTCGTCATAGTGGTCATAAGTAAAGCTGATTCCTGTTTTAATTTTATGCCTCGAATCTGAAATAATCGAATTGTAGATCAGGTTAGAATAAAAACTATTGTGCTTGATATCATAGATCCGTTGCCCAAAATAAGAGTCCTGTTTATGATGGCTATAGGCCATTTGAAAGCCAAGACTCTGGTAAGGAATTTGCGGATTTACATAACCCAGCTTAAAAGAACCTTCCATCCTTTCGGTGTCAATTTCACTGCCCCAGGAATTAGTGGTGAGTCTGTCTGTATCGGGGTCAAAATCTAGTTGACCAGATTGCTTGGAATCGTTTAAATAACGCAGGTTGATAAAACTGACGATCCCTTTTTCAGGATTGGTGTATTGCCAGCGATTCATCACATTGATCTGGTTGTATAGAGGCATGTCAAGAAAGCCGTCATCGTTCACGTCATGCTTTTTTTGATGCGTATTCCCGTGAAGGTAAATTCCGGTACTCCATTTATCAGATACCTGGGTGTTGAAATGGGTATTAAGTTCTAGACGTTCGCTGGAAGCCGCATACAGGTTTAAGAAAAAATTGTGGTCCTTGGTTGGCTTGACCAATTCTGCATTGATCTGCCCCGTGATGCTTTCAAAGCCATTGACGACGCTTCCGGCGCCTTTGGTGATTTGTATGCTCTCTACCCAGGTGCCTGGAATAAAACTAAGCCCCTGTGCCTGAGAAGCGCCACGCACGGCCGGGATATTCTCGGTAGCGATTAAAATATAAGGAGAGTTCAGCCCGAGCATTTTAATCTGTCGGGTACCCGTCACAGCGTCTGCAAAATTGACATCGATAGAAGGGTTGGTTTCAAAACTCTCAGACAGATTGCAGCAAGCCGCTTTTAATAACTCATCACTGCTCACCGTAAAGGTGTTGGCAGCTTTTAAGTATGACTTTGCCGTTGTCTGTTTTTGAGAAGCGAGTGTCACTTCATCAAGATCAGCAGTAGATTGCAATACTTCTCTGATGCTTTTATTAGAATTGACCGTCAGGGTTTTTGTTTTAAACCCTATAAAAGAAATAACCAGTTGCTTGTGCTCCTGGCTATAAGGAACTGAGAATGTACCATCGGCATCTGTCATGGTGCCTATGGTAGTGTTTTGCCAATATACATTGGCGCCCTCTAGCGGAATTTCTTTACCGTCTAAGACCTCGAAAATCTGTCCTTTTAATGACTCTTGCGACTGAACAAACAGCGGCAGGGCCAGAAATAAGACGATCATCTTTATTTGATATATGTGTAACATGAATTTAATTTGATTAAACATTATGGTATGTGCCCAATGGTATTAGGGCATCGTACTGATAATGAGTTCAAATCAAATTAAGAAGACTTCGTGCAAGACCTGAATGTCTTCGACAACGTTGGGGGGAGAATAGTGTTCAAAAGGGCTGTGATCCTGCGGTTCAAGCTCGAATAAGCCACTAAAAGTATAGGCAAAAGAAAAGAGAAATACCTTTTGATGGCTGTTGAGCTCCTTTGTTTTCTCTAAACTAAGCTCATCCTGTCCTTCTACCAAATCAATCACATCCTTGCAGCAGGTTTTTTTCATAAACAAACTGTCCTCGTCAGAGGCTTCCAGGTTCATGTCAGCTGCTTCCATTCCACATTTTTCTGCCTCTGCAAAAATAGCCACATCTACAAGATGCTCACCACAGTAGTGTTTTTCAATGCTGATAGATAGCGTTGAAAATAACACCAAAACGGCCATGGCCACAGAGAATAATTGTAGAATACGATTGTGTATCATGCTGCAAATTTAGCAATTATTTTAAAGCTGATGGCTACCTTTAAGAAATCTTTAACTTATGGTTTTAGCTGGATATTTGAATTGCGAATCGGCAGGAAGGCCATCCTCCCCTTGAGGCATGGATTTTTCAATGTCGAATAACAAACGAGGAATGTCAAACAGGCAAAGTCTGTAACTAATGCGCTTATGTTTCGTCTTTTTAAAAACACAACACATGAAAACCCAAAAAGCCCTTTCTCTTGGATGGATCGTCTCACTTATTTTTATTTTAGGAACTTTTATACTCGGAAGTTTGTTAGAAGGATATAATCCGGTATCACAAACCATAAGCGAGATTGGTCAAAAAGGCTCTCCGCTGTACCTTCCTTGGCAAGTGTTTAGCATCAGTATAGGATTCTTGATCATCTTTTTTGCTGTAGCGCTTATAAACTTCGCGAGAAATAATAAATTATCAATACTACCCGGAATCTTTATGCTGGCCTATGGCTTGTCACAATTTGGTATTGGATTTTATCCTTCTCCTCACCAATTACATAATGTATTTGGCCTCTCCATGACGATTGGATATTTTTCGCCTTTGGTATTTGCCCTGGCATGGAAAAATAAATTGGGAAAAAGCTTTAAAACGATTTCACTTGTAGTTTTTTTGCTGATCGTTTTCGCTATCTTTTTAAATCTGACCCCGGCATTTGCACCAACCCTCTATCCTCTCGAATACTATGGCATCGTACAACGCTTTTTGCTCTTCACCTTCTTTGGCTACTGCGCCATCATTAGTGTTCATGCATTAAAATACGAAAAGTACCAGGCACTGCCACTGTCAAGAGCTTAGCAGCTCTCATAATTGTTCGTCTAACTCCTCATTAATAAAACCAATCAATTTCTCTACATCAGCATATAAAGTTAAACAATCCTCCCGCACGCCCACATTATTACCTATGGCGAGTTTGAGACCATTGCGAAAAATCAAGTCATTGAGAATTGCATGCGACTGCTCTATAAATACATTTAGCTCAGCTTCATCTAAATTAGATTTCTTGATTCTTTTGCGATGCTTCACAGATTCACCAAGGTCTATTAAAGGAGCCATTTCTCTTAAAGCAGCTGACCGATCGTAGAGATAGTAATCGTATTCACGGCGCATGTGTTCAACACTACCCTGAATTGAGATATTGGCCTGCTTTATGTTTTGAATCATCTTTTTAATGGAGTCATTTTTAATAAGACTAAGATTACCAGAACCGATTAATTCATCAAGCGTATTGGTACTTTGGTCATACCTGACCCAGCCAAATACATTCCATATAATAGAATCCATGGCATCTAAATCAGTAATTGTCTGAGGCGTATCCATCTCTAACAACTCAGCAGCTGAAACAAATTTCAGTTCTTTATCGTCTATAAATGTTTTTAAATTGACCAGGTCAACCTGTAAATCAGCTTTAATTCCATTGAGATACTTCACCTCCAATGCCCTTTCAGAACGCAAATTGTTCCAGTTATTGACCTGTAAAGCCAGTAAAATCCCAACCATAACGAGAAGAATTTCCCCTATGGCATATCTGGTATACTTTAAGAATTGGTTGTCGTCTGCCATTTTTTTTCGGAGTTTGCGGAAAAAGGGGATCATAATTTAGATATTTTAGGGCCAACGCGCCAGCTGGCCCATTCGCTAAAAATGTCCACTGGACATTTTCTTAACGCTCTGTCCTTAAAGATTGAAATCATTTGGTTTGTGTTGGTCACTAAATATAAGAAAATATATGTTTTGTTAGATTCTGCCTGCTGGGAGGCAGGGATTGAACCCGCCTGCCGGCGAGGCAAGGATTGGAGATTGGACCTGCCTGCCGGCAGGCGGGGATTGAAGATTGAAGATTTGACCTGCCTGCCGGCGAGGCAGGGATTTATGAAGTGTTCTTTCAAACAAATTTGTTATCTGAAGGAAAGCGACCTCTTTGATTTCACGAATTCCTTAATAAAAAATAAAAGATAGATGAGTAAAAGGACAAAGAAAATTATTAAACCCCTTATCGCTGTAAAGAACCAAGGCATTAAGACAAAAGAAAAAACAAATCAATAATACTCATATAAAGTCTCAGATTTCACTCCCTCTTGAGTAGTCCTTATTTCATGGAGAGGATAGTCTTGCGCATTATAAGTGATTTCATTTTTATAAGAATAGTCTTTGGATATAATCCCCGCTAAGTCTCTTGATACTTGTTCGATAACACTGTTTTTTGAGTCCATGGTGACGGTGTCTTCAAATGAAAATTGACTGTATTGATGGTTAATGGCTGTAGCCCTAAAACTGCAGTTCGCATCCAAATACTCATATTCAGTGTGGCGAATCATTTCTCCATCCTGATGGAATTCAATCCTTTTTAAAGAACAGTCTCCATCGCCCTGATATTCGATTCTTGTAATTTCTAAGGTACCATCAGGAAGGTATTCATTCTGATGAAATTCATTATCTGACGCATTGAAAGTGTGAGTTATACGTCTTAATTCGTTGTTAAGATTGTAGCTGTTCTTTATTGTTAAATCTTGTTCATAAATGAACTCAGTTATGCCACCACTCATATTGAGTTTTTCAGTTTCAGATAAGCCTTCTAGCTTACTTGCACGATTACTATGTCGGGTGATTTTTGAGAGACGGCCCTGGTCATTGTATTCATAATTTGATTCACTTAGAATTTCGGATTCACCATTTGAATAACCATGTGAGGTCGATTTAATAAGTCGTTCCTGATTGTCATATTCAAATTCTGTGTCATCCAGAATATCGGTTTCACCATACTTTCTATGCGACACTTTTTTTAATAAATAACCATCTTCTGGAGTTGGATCATCTTCTGAAAGCTCAGTCCCTCGATCATAGGAAGAATAATTATTTTCTAAACTATCAGGACTACAAGAGATAATTTGACTCAGTACAATCAATAATAATAAACACTTTTTCATAAAAACAATTTGATTTTAGGTGAAAAGTAGGTCTTAATTAAAGCATATCCTTATGGATTACCGTAGTGTTTGTTAAAATACCCTGATGAGGGTACGGCTTTTTAGTGCCTACAGCGAGATAGGCAGGGATTGAAGATTTGACCTGCCTGCCGGCAGGCGGGGATTGGAGATTGAAGATTTGACCTGCCTGTCGGCAGGTGGGTGATAAAGATTATTTTATTATTCATTTTTTTTGCTCCTCCAAAAAAAACGAACCAAAAAAAAGGAGGTTGCTTTTACGAGGTGTTTTTTAAGCTTTTCTTCGAACGCCTAAAAACCGGTTATTAAGTGCTAAATTTTTTCCAAGGTTTCAAAAACCCTTTACGCACTTAAAACCTACACTGACGTAAAAGTTTCGATCTAATCAATGCTTATAGTCTGAATCGAAAGCGACCTCTTTGAATTCTCGTTTTAGCTTCCGACTTATTTTAGGATGGAAGAGGAGCAGCCGTTAAGTGAAACGATTCAGGCTGCGGAGGAGAAAATAAGGAGGGAAAGCTACAGAGAATTAAAAGCAGTCTTGATTTTTTCGTTCTTTTGTATCAAGGCAAAAGAACAAATAACGTTATCTTGTGAACTTCAACACCAAACCAATAAAATGAAAAACCTAATCATTCTCGCAATAAGCGTCCTGCTAATATCCTGCAACACCGAAAAAAAAGAAGCATCCTCAGAAAAAACCAAAGCAAACAGCTTCACAACAAGCGATTACGCTGATTTAGAAACCTTGTTTAAAACCTGGCGAGATTTTGAAAACCCACCTTTGTATGAAGGCGCTCCTGATTATAGGGCAGCAACTTTTACGAAGCGCTGGCCTGAATTTAAAGAACTGCAAGCGGCATTGCAAAGTATTGATACGGCGAATTGGCCGGTTGAACATCAGGTAGACTGGATGGTGGTTTGGGCTGAGATGAATGGATATGATTTTAACCACCGCATCTTAAAACCATGGGAACGTGACCCGGCATATTACAAGTCAGTGTGGTCTTATAAAAGTGACGTCCCGGCACATGAAGGACCTACCCATCATGGCACCACTGAGTTATGGACCTATGAATTACCGCTATCCCCTGAGGAAAGGACAAGAATAATAAGCGATCTAAAAGTTATTGCCCCACTGAACACACAAGCCAAACAAAACCTAACCGGGAATGCCAGAGATTTATGGATTACAGGTATTAGAGACATCCAGTACCAAAGTGTTGTGCTGAACAGGTTTAAGGCAAAGCCTTCTATTGAACAGGATGCTGAATTAGTGGCGCTTATTGATCAGGCCATTTTGTCAACCGATAACCTGGTTTCCTGGTTACAGGAGCAAGGGGAGTCAAAAACAGGGCCTTCAGGTATTGGGAAAGACAATTATACCTGGTATTTGCAAAATGTGCATTTGGTACCCTTAACCTGGGATGATGAGGTCATGATTTTAAAACGTGAACTGGCCCGAGCCTGGTCAGCTCTAAAATTTGAAGAACATCGAAACAGAAACCTGCCTCAATTACTTGACGCTGATTCTCCGGAAGCCTATGATAAAATGGCTGATGCAGGAGCCAGAAGCTTGATTGACTTTTTGGACCAGCAAGATATTGTAACCGTGAAGCCTTATTTTGAGCCTGCCCTGCGCGAACATCTGGGTGAATACATCCCTAAAGCTGAACGTAATTTTTTCTCAATTGGAGAGCACTATGACCCAAGGCCTTTATACTCTCATTTTTACCATTGGTTCGAACTGGCCCGTATGGATAACGAACCGCATAAAAGTGTGATCAGAAGGGGACCGTTATTGTACAACATTTTTGATTCAAGAAATGAAGGTACTGCCACAGCGGTTGAAGAAATGTTTATGCAAGCCGGCTTATACGATGACAGCCCCAGAACAAAAGAGATCGTGTATATCATGATCGCCCAGCGTGCTGCCCGTGGCTTAGGTTCTTTATATGCCCATGCTAATGAAATGAATATGGAAGAAGCCGGAGGTATTCACTCTGAATATACACCTCGTGGCTGGATGAAAACCGAAAAAGAATTGCTCATTTTTGAACAGAGTTTATACCTGCGTCAACCCGGATATGGCACCAGTTATATTACGGGAAAATACCTTTTGGAGAACGCCTTGGCTGACTATGCCAGACTACAGGAACATAAGCGCGAGGCATTTAAGCCTAAAGACTTTTTTGACAGCCTGAACGCCATCGGGAACATCCCAATTTCATTAGGTCATTGGCAGATGACGGGCTCGAAGGCGCATATGAGCGTTCTAGGAAATTAGCACTTTCTAATGATACATTAAAATCGGTATTTTTAATGGTGATGCCATATTCTGTTGAGAGGCCAAAGTGTTAATTCTCTATACTCTTTTACAGCTAAATGGAACATGTTTTGCTTTTTGAAAAAAAGTATTAACTTTAGATTGATTCTGAATTTTGTGAAATTGTAAACTATGAAAAAAACATACGGCTTAGTTCTTATTTTCATGCTGGGGTTTATGGCTTTTCAATACGTAAAAACCAGTCCGGTCGAAAAGTTTCTATCTTCTTTAGACGAAAAGCAACTGGAGAAAACACAACTGGAATTTAATCACCTCTCACGTGAATTCTGGCATTTTTTACCCGGGGCGATGTGGCCCCGAAAAGGAATACTACTGAAAGATTTAGAACGAAGACAAAAAGAATTGTTCTTTATCATGTTGCAAGATCAATTAAGTGAGGCAGGGTTTAAGAAAATACTCAGGATTATGGATCTTGAAAATGTCTTGGTTGATTTAGGTGGAGATAGCGAATTCAGAGACGCTGAAAAATATTTTATAGCCATCTATGGCGACCCATTAAAAGACCAGCTTTGGGCCTGGTCGTTTGAAGGGCATCATATTTCCTTGAATTTCACCATAACTGATAAAGAAGTGAGCATGACACCCAGATTTATGGGGGCAAGCCCAGCTGTGATACCAAGAGGGAAAAGAAAAGGGGAGCGTACTCTGGCAGAAGAAGATGATATGGGGCTTCAGCTCATCAATTCAATGGACTCCTCCCAAAGGCTAATGGCTATTTTTAGCGACAGATCTTATATTGAAATAGTAACCTCTAATGCCACAGAAGTAGGACCACTTCAGCCAGTAGGCATCAAAATGTCATCCCTAAACGAAGACCAAAAAATAGTATTGATTAGTCTTATAGAGGAATACCTCGCTACCATGCCAGAAGATATAGCGAAGAGACGGATGAAGCAATTAGAAGAGGAGAATTTAGATGAGATCAGGTTTGGATGGGCAGGAGCTACTGCGCTGGGTCAAGGCCATTATTACCGTATCCAGGGAAAATCTTTTTTAATTGAGTTTGATAACACCCTCGGTGGGGCAAACCATATCCATACCGTGTGGCGTGATTTTATGGGTGATTTTGGAAAAGACCTGATCAAGGAGCACTATTTAGAGTCAAGTCATTTTTAGGGATTTTTATTAGATTTTAAGCTTCTTTTCTGCTGTATTAAAAGTCAAACTATTGTCTTTCAGAATAATCTGTAAAAAATTCCGTAACTTTAAGAGAATTATTTATCAAATCAACCCTTTTACCATGAAAAAACTATTTTTATTTTTAGTACTTGTGCTTATGACCGGATCAATGATCGGGCAAATAAGTTATTTACAATACCGACACGTACCTGCTGATCAGGAAGAGAAATTTATAGAACGTGAAACAAAACATTGGTCTAAAGTAGCCGCTTCGGCTATTAAAAAAGGACAAATGACATCCTGGACATTATGGAAAAAAGTAGGGATCACCAGTTCTTCAGATACTTCGCCAAATTATGTGTTTGTAAACACTTTTGAGAACCTTGACCAAATGGACCTCAATAAAGTATGGACTGATAATATGGACGCCATAGGTGATGTAAAACCTGAGGATATTGAAACAAGTTCATTCACCACAACTACCTTTGATTATTATATACAAGCTGAAGACCATATTGATGGTAGCTATAAATACGCGCTGGTCAATTATGCGAAGCCTACTGACCTAGCAGCCTTTATTCAAGAAAACAAATCGCTTTGGAAACCACTGCATGAAGCCAGTATCGATAATATTTTGAATGGCATGACCTATTGGGGTATATCATCAGTGATCTATCCAGTAGGAAACCTAGATCGATTTTCAGTTTTTACAGTTGATGGCTTTAACAAATTAAACGACGCCCTTGATTATTTACGTTGGACAGAAACTAGCGCTAACTCTCCAAATGCAGCAGCATGGGATGAAGTGGCTGATAAGACTAAGATGGATGAATTAACACCTAATGGTTTTGAGAGAAGAATTATTTATGAAAGGGTAATGACCTTGAAGTGATCTATTATATTTAGAGTCCTGATAATCTATTATATACCTAATATTTTTTTAAATAATATTTCTGTGGAAACAATAATTCATTTTATTGTTTCCACATTTTTATTGCCTATATTACCCAAAATAAATCATAAAAACTTTTAAAATTATGCTAGTTGCTTCACTCAGTTTGTTAATCGGAATGTTATTAGGAGGAGGAAATATATCAGCATTTGTCATTGAAGATTTCCCAAAGGAGGTCAAGACTAATATTGATGATAAAGAAAGACAAAAAGAAGTCATCAGTTCTTTTAAACCTTATGAGAAGGAATTTAAAAAGGTTCAGAAAGATTTGAATAAGTCTAAAAAGAAGATGAAGAAATTGAACCTTGACAGGAATGCTTCTTCAAAGGATATTCAAGAGATTCTTGATGACGCAAATCTTGCCTGGAAAGGTGTTCAAACAACTGGGGTCCAAAATAGAGTGAAAACTTTAGAGATGCTTAGTGATGAAGAATGGGAGTTGATCATTGCAAAATCACTGGAGGAATTTGACAAAAAAGAGATAAAGAAACAGGAAAAAGCTTACAAAGAATTTGAGAAGAATTTTGCTAAACTGCAAAGTACTGTTGAAAAAGAAATAAGCGATGCTGACCATAAGGCGAAAATTTTGGCAACCCTTGATACGTTTAAAAGCGATATGAAGAATTATGTGGATGCTAATATGAACAGAACCATAAGAGAATTGGAGGAATTTGGAGAAAAGGATGCTAACGAAGAAGAATTGAATGAGGCATTAGCTGCTATAGATGATGCAAGAGAACAATTTTTTGATGGTATCGTTAAGCTTCATTTTGATCTTGTCGAGTCAACTACTGATGAGGAATGGACTAAAATAGCCAAATCTGTAAACAAGATCTTTTAGATCTTAGATGAGGTTAATTAGATTGAATTTTCGTTCTTTTTTACGGTTTTAAAATGTCATTACATTAAAACTCCTGTGCAGATCAAAAACAATTTGATTTGTACAGGAATTTTTTAAAATACTGGATTCTAATTAAGATTCAACAGAAACTGATGGCCCATCTAGCGCTTCAATACCCATTGAAGCAAGCGAGGCTTTTCTCAAGGGCTCTACGGCATCGTTCAAGGCTTGAAAACCAAAGTCAAGTCCGGCAATGGTTCTTAGCGGTCTTTGACCGGGAGGGGTTTCAATGAGTTTGTCAAAAATATTGACAACATGCATTGGGTCTGTAGGGGCATCAGCGTTTTCAAAAGCACCTTCTACCTGCTGACCAAAACCTTCGAGAAAATCGTTCACATGCTGATAGGCTGTACCAATTTCTTCGTCTGAAGGTGGCACGACATTACCAAAAAAGTTGGTTGCAAATGGGCCTGGTTCTACCATTACTACGTCTATACCAAGCGGTGCCAGCTCATAGCGCATTGCTTCACTTAGGCCTTCGAGACCCCATTTGCTGGCATGATACACGCTGAATCCAGGAAAAGCTCCTCTTCCGGCTATAGAGCTGAGTTGGATGATCAGGCCTGATTTCTGTTTTCTCATACCTGGAAGTACCGCTTTGGCTACCCTAACGGTTCCTACGATATTTACGTCTAATTGTTCCAGGACCTGTGCAGAGCTAAAGGCTTCTAACGGGCCTCCATAGCCAAGGCCTGCATTGTTGATAAGCACATCCATTGCAGGTAGTCCTGAAACAGCATTTTGAACGCTTTCATCTGAAGTGACATCTAATTCAATGACCTGAATGTTGTTCTGGTTCGTAGCACCGTGTTTTTTTAATTCCTCGGCTGCCGAAGCATTCTTTCCATTGGCGTTTCTCATGCTGGCAAAGACATTATAATTTTTGTCTGAGAAGTGTTTTGCTGCTAAAAATCCGAAACCGGTACTGCATCCGGTGATAAGTATGTTTTTCATGGTTTATTGATTAGGGGTTAAGTGCCTTAAAATACAATTTATTTAAGCCGAAATAAAATAACACTGGACGAAGCTGCTTATTTTTTATCCGAAGCGCATCAATTTTTTATCAAAACCTATATTTTTTCTGAGTGTTTAATTTTAATGTATATTTAAACATCAATCACATTAGGGAACTTTTTAAACAATCTTTGAATTTAGGGGAGCCCATAGTTTTAACCAAACCAACATGAAAACGAATAAAACATTTTTAAACCTAAAACAAATGAGAGTTGTAGCGTCTCTGCTTGTTTTTATTTTTTCAGCAGTATGGGCCCAGGCTCAGGAGAATGTGGCCACTAAATTGGGTTATGCTGCCGATGCTAAATTACTGATCATTCACGCAGATGATTTGGGTGTAGCACATTCTGAAAACGCCGCATCAATTAAGGCCATTGAAAATGGATCCGTAAATTCCGCCAGTGTGATGATGCCCACACCTTGGGTCTTAGAAGTAGCCAATTATGCTAAAGCCCATCCTGATACACATGATTTTGGCTTGCACCTGGTTTTGTCTTCTGAATGGAAACACTATAAATGGGGCCCTGTGAGTTCAATCGATAAAGTACCCACTTTAATTAATGAACATGGGTATTTTCATGAAGGTTGCAGGTCAGAGGTCAATATTAAGGAAGTGGAAGCTGAATTAAGAGCTCAAATAGACAGGGCTTATGCCATGGGATTGGTACCTACTCATTTAGACAGTCATATGGGTTGTCTCATGCAAACCCAAGAGTTGATAGAGGCTTATTTAAAAATGGGGCAGGAGTATAAAATACCTGTGATGGTGAACAAGGCTTTTCCTGAGGAGTTACTTAAAAAGTATGAAGTTAAGGTTGTTCTCGAAAGTATTCTGACCATTATGCCAGAAGAATACGAAAAAGGAACCGTTGCCTATTATAACAATGCCATCAAAAACCTCAAACCTGGGATTTCAACTTTTTTGATCCATACAGCTTATGACAATGAAGAGTTAAAAGCAATGACCATCGATCATCCTGAATGGGGTAATGCCTGGAGACAAAAAGACTATGACTATTTTACTTCAGAGGCCTGTGCTAAGCTTCTCAAAGAAGAAAACATCAAGTTGGTCACCTGGAGACAGATTAAGGAAACATTATATAAAGATTGAATGTTGTCTGCGATGGTTTATTGATAATTCAATTCCAGTTATAATAAATTTATATTCCCCTATTTTTTTTATCTTTTCACCCGAAGCATAGAATTTCTATGTGATCTAATGAATTAGGAGTATATTCCAAACTTAAACAAATCAATGATATCAGGCAATCCAACTCCCGCAACCGGGTTTAAAGGTTTTAAAGAGAATTGGCGTCAAGACGTATCGGCAGCAATAAGTGTATCTCTTGTGGCCTTACCCTTGGCTTTAGGGATAGCCGTTGCTTCAGAAGTAGCCCCGATTGCAGGCGTGTTATCTGCCATTATCGGTGGTGTGGTTACTACTTTCTTTCGTGGAGGAAATCTGACCATTAATGGTCCTGCTGCTGGATTAATTGCTGCTATTCTGGGTGGTTTGGCGGCTTTGGATGGAAACATCAATTATGTATTAGCAGCCATTGTAGTTGCCGGTGGCATACAAATTATCATGGGCTTTTTAAAACTGGGGCGCTTTGCCAGGTTGTTGCCCTCATCAGTTTTACAAGGAATTTTAGCAGCGATAGGGGTGATTATTTTCACCAAACAAATTCACTATGCTTTAGGAACTTCTTCAGATGCGGACACCATTATCGGTGGTCTTGCAGATGCGGTTCGACTTTTACCTCGGGCCAATCCGTTTGTTTTTATTATTTCACTGGTAGGGGTTTTGATTCTTACTTATTATAAAAAGATCAATCACAAGTTTGTGCGCATGATCCCGGCTGCCATGTGGGTCTTGATTTTGGCCCTGCCAATTGTGTTTGCCTTTGATTTTTTTAACGCCCATAGTATTTCGATATTTGGAATGAATTATGAAGTAGGCCCTGACTTACTGATTGATATACCCGACAATATAATGGATAGTATCATGCATCCTGATTTTGCCATGGTGGCTACCTGGCCATTTTGGATGACAGTATTATCAATAACTACCATCGCAACAGTGGTGACACTGGCAAGCGCCCGGGCGGTAGACCAGTTAGATCCCTACAAGCGAACTACAAATTTGAATAAAGATTTAATCGGTGTAGGATTGAGTACAATGGTTTCAGGAGCCTTAGGAGGCTTGCCTATTATCAACGTAATTGTGCGAAGTACCGTAAATGTAAATAGTGGTGCCAAGACCAAATGGTCAAATTTGTATCACGGACTGTATTTAATTCTCTTTGTGCTTTTATTATCACCTGTTTTGAAAAGTATTCCCTTGGCTGCCTTAGCCGCTATTCTGGTGTTTACAGGATTCAAATTGGCCTCTCCTATAGTATTTAAACGGGCCTATGATCAGGGAGTTGAGCAATTGCTATTCTTATCGGCCACTTTAATTATCACCTTATACACTGACTTGCTGTATGGTATTATTGGAGGCATTTTATTAACCTTGTTACTACATATGCTTTTGGCTAAAGTTGGGTTTGTAGAATTCTTTAGAAAAATATACAACTCAGGCTCAAAAGTAACGCTATTGGAAAATGGCAGCTATGATGTAAAACTAAAAGGAATCAGTAATTTTTTATATGCCTTGCAGCTGGATAAACTATTAGCTGATGTGCCTTTGGGCTCAAGTATGCAGATAGATCTATCGCAATCAAGGCTGGTAGATTTGTCGATCATGGAAAACTTGATTGAAATCAAGCGAATGCATGATAACAACGGAGGTGATGTAAAGCTTGTTGGATTAGATAACCACGTGGCCTCAACCAGCCACAACAGGGCGCTAAAAATTATAACGGGTCGTGTAAAAAAGAGAATTACCAAAAGGCAAATTCGCTTGCAGAAAATGGCCATTGCCAATGGATGGTCGTTTGAACGTGAGGTGGATTGGAACACGTCATATTTTAGAAATTTTCACTTTTTTGATTCACGTCCAATCGAAATGAAAAGCAACTCCTTACAGGGTTATGATGCCGAAAATGACGCCCAGTGGGAAATCGCAGATATCGTATTCGATGAAGGAGCAATGCTGGCTTTAGAAATATATCAAACTACGGTGCAAGTAGTAAGGTTACCTGTTGAAATTCCTCGCTTTATCATTGATAAAGAAGGTTTTTTTGATAAGATATTTAATAGGGTAAGGGTACTGTCAGGGGCAAACCGTGATATAAACTTTAGAAAAAACCCTGGTTTCTCTTCTAAATTTATTCTAAGTGGTGAAGACGAAAATGCAGTACGAGATTTTTTTACAGAGGAGCTCTTGCAATTTATGGCAGATCACGAAGTGCATCATATTGAAAGCAACGGTGAAGCTTTAATGATCTTTAAATATTTGCACATTGCACGAACCGATGAGGTTCAAAACATGTTGACCTTTGTTCATGATTTATTAAGTCATATGCCCTTGAAAGCCAAATCTTAAGAGAACTGCTTTTGTATGACATACTTTCTTGCAGATTTTGAGTGTATTAGTTCTTTTGTAACGATTTAACCGCTAAGGTCATGGCCTTAAAGCATGCCACGTCACTTTCAATATCGATATCGGTTGCCTTGTGTTTTGCATAGGCTTCCATAAAGTTTTCAGCAGAAGACCAGACCGTATGCATCACACCCAATAAGTTTTCTTTCATTTCTGGCGTAGCGTTTTGCTGTAGTGCATTGATCATCTGTACCTGATCTCTTGCTACCTGAGGTTTTCTCCAGGAACAAGCTACAACATCAAATCCTTTAAGGCTAAAATAAGCAGGAGTAGGAAGGGCCTTTTCATAGTGCCAGTCAGCAATGATGACTGATTTTGGAATCATATCAACCGCTCTCCAGGTATTGTTCATACTGGCCTCCCACATGCCAATGCCTGAGGTAGTGGCGTCGATTAAACGATCACCCCATATCCAAAGCTGGGCCTCATTTTTATTTAAATGATCACTAATCTTCGTTACTTCCCCGGCAAACAGTTGGGCAGGGTCTTTTCCCATACAACGAGGGCATTTTTCATCGGCTATATAAAACACTTCATCCATGCCAGCGTGAAAAGCGTCGGCTTCAAATACCTCGACGATTTCATCTATCAAATCAAAAACAACTGCATGCACACCTGGATGCAAAGGACAATAACTTTTACAATACAAGCCATCATCGTTAGGCCATTCATATTTTTCAGGAATCTTGACATGTGGTGTTTCATCAAATTCGGGATATACAGCCAATAGTTTATTCAAGGTACTCGCCCAACTTTGATGCCCCAGAAGGTTCACCTGTGGGATAAGGTCAATCTCATGTTTTTTGCAAACGGCAACCAACTTTTTGACCTGTTCTTTGGTGAGTGGATTTTTATCGCTGAGCTCAGGCCTTGATGCATAGGCATAATTAAAATCTACCCTCAAGATCAAAGTATTGATGCCCGCAGGGGCGATTTCATTATCAATGAATGCGACAAACTCATCCAATTGAGCGGTTCTGGGAGCAGCGATACACAAGCCATTTACTGTAAACGAACTTTGGGCCTGAGTTGAAATACTGAACAACACGAGTAATAACAAAGCGTATAATAATTTTTTCATCCGATGAGAATTTGATTTTTTCAAATAGTTTAGAGTTTTAATTTATAACCTTTTTTCTCTAGCCAGCCCGTAAAAACCACAACGAGTAAGGCAAAGACAAAAGAGAGTGATAGGCCGAGAGCGGCTGTATTGAGAGCATCCGGAAAGTGAAAACCGGTTATATTATAGAAGGGGTAGATTAAATAAGGAATCATATAGCAGGTAAGTGTTGCGGTACCAGCAGGAGCAATAATTCTGGCCCAGGAAGTGATTTTTTTCTGATCGGCTATATAGTATAGTATGGCGAATAATAAAAACCCGATACCCGTGCAAATACCTAACCATGAAGGGGTTCCTTGTATTTTTGAAATACCCCAGATAGGTCTTGTGGCAAGACCATAAATGATGTTTATAAAACCTAAGCTCAATAGGGTGACATAAACCCATTTCATATCACCATTTCTGAGTTTTTTGAATAATAAAGTAGCCACGATACCCGCAGTGGTAAAGGCGGGTATTGTTCCGGTAAGTATAGGCGATAAATATTTCAGGGCGCCATTGAGTTCTGGTGCCATGCTACTGTGGGTTAATACGGCCAGCCCGTTGAGAACAATCCAAAGCAAGACCATGAGCCATAAATTGCCTTTAGTATACAAATAGACCAGCGCATTGAGTAAATAAGCCCAGCCAATTAAACCTAGAATACCCCACCATTGTGTGGTCATCCAAAGCGTTCCATCTTCACCGCCTTTATAAATCACCGCTAGAATGAGCAGTATGATATATCCTGTAGCCTGGAGGTATTTATGCCATTTTTGATCTACCGGGCTTCTTTTCCAATTCATCCAAATCAACACCACTGCAGAAGCCAGTAGCAGACACCAAACACTTTTAGAAATAACCATACTTTGATGCGCCGTTTCATAATTCACCAAGTAAAACCCAATGACTAAAAGTGAAACAGATCTGATCAGAATATGTTTGGCAATCTTGGCATTACTGTCTTTTTTATCAAGCCTGTGCTGTATGGCCAGCGGAATGCTCAGCCCAACAATAAATAGAAATAATGGAAAAATCACATCTGAGAAACCCATATAATCTTCAGAAGCTGAAGCGTGAGTTAACCATTTGGGGATATCAATAAGTGACCAAAAATCATTTACCCAGATCATCAATAACATGGTAAGGGCTCTAAGAATATCAATGGATGCAAGTCTCATAAGGCAAGATTTAATCTGAGATTATTAGTCAGATGATAGCATTAATTTTACCAAGAAAATTCACTGCATAGCCTGAATACACTTGGTCAAAGAAAGGTATGGATTATTACTAGTTTAACATTGTAATTTCGATAGTCAACAAAGAGATCTATACATTCAACACATAAGTCTCGATTATCAACTTAAAGCTTTCAAGGTTTTTTTTACAATGTATTTTACTACCCTTTCATGTCTCAAAATATAACAAGAGTCGTTTGGTTTTTGATTTTATTTTTTAGTAAATTTACTCAAAGTCAGCCAACAATCCCTAAGGTCAAATTACGCGATCTGTTGCCTTATCCATTCTAAAAAATTTATGTTGTTATGAAAGAAAAAAGTACTTCAGGTAGGAGAAATTTTTTAAAATTATCCTCCTTAGGAGCCGGGTTAATTGGTTCTTTAAGTTCATTTGATTTGATCAAAAAAGGGAGTGATATCATCTCCGAAGATAAAGAGGATTTACATTTAAAAATTGCCGGTTATGACTTTCCTCGTTTACAGGCTTTGACAGATAAAAAAGTAAGTATTAACCGATGTTCATATGATATTGGTAAAGCAAGTATTGGAGATTTAAATAGTCTTGCCTTTAGCGGAGAGCAAACTTTTGACGTATCAGAACTTGGCCTGATTCCATTTATGCTGGCTTATTCTAATGATAAGTTTCGTGATTACAGCCTGCTACCAATTTTTCCATTAAGACTATTTCGTCACAAAAGTATTTTTATTCGTGCTGATGGCAGTATTAAAAAACCTGAAGATTTAAAAGGAAAAAAAGTAGGCACTGCTGGCTATTCATCTAGTTCATTGACATGGATAAGAGGCATGCTTAAAGATGAATACGGCATAGACCCAAAAGATATTGAATGGGTCATTTCAAAAAAAGATTCCTCTACAGAAGTCTCTGGAAAAATATCCAAACAAGAACAAGTACAGCCTGAAGGCGTAACAATTACTTATGGTACAGTTGGGATGGATGAATCAGACTTGTTACTTTCAGGAGAAGTAGATGCCTTGTTTCACGCAGCTGAACCCAAAGCATTTTTTAAAGGAGATCCGAATGTAGTTAGGTTGTTCCCCGATTCGCGAAAAGTGGAACAAGATTATTATACCAAAACGGGTATTTTCCCTATCATGCATGTAGTGGCTGTTAAAACAGCATTACTTGATGAGAATCCTTGGCTGGCAGCATCCATATTCGATGCCTATAAAGAGGCTAAAGAAATCAATTATATTTTTATGAGAAAAATGGGCTGGGCCTATAGTTCCTTGCCATGGTACGGTCAGGAGTTGGATGAAACCAGAAAGCTCATGGGTGATAAATATTATTCTTATGGCATTGAAGCCAACAAGCAGGTTTTGAAAAAAATCTGCAAGTATACTTATGACCAAGGCCTAAGTGAGGAGAAATTGTCAATTAAAGACCTATTTCATAAATCTGGCCGTGATTTGGCTGAATAAGAACTTGGTTCTGGATATAAAACAGACTCGCTATTGAGGTTGTGGCGGAGGCGGAGGCGAGGGTGCTTCTCCTTGAGGACTGGTCAATGTTCCTTCTTTTAATTTTTTTAAACTCCTTTCAATATAAGCTAAAGCTGGGTCTCCTGTTTTTTTTGCGAGCTCATAACCTTGGGTATAGATATTTATAGCTTTGTCTTTTTGACCATCAAATGCCAGCGCTTCACCATAACTGTCATAAGTATTGACAGATTGAGGATATAAGATCATGGCCAGTTCAAAGAAATCAAGCGCCTCATTCATTTTTTGGTCGTGAAGCAGGTTATACCCTTGCATGTTGAGGTAATTTTCATCAGGAAGGTAATTACTGTCAATGAGCTTGCTGTATTTTTTATAATGTTCAATGGCAGCATCCACATAGCCTATTTTAGAAATGTCTGATTCGAAGCTTTGCATTAACTGGTCTAAGGCTTCAAGGTCCAGGTCATTTTGAATATTTTCTCTTGAGAGATTCAAGTGTTTGTATTGGATGACATGATTAGCAGCAGTGGTAGATAATCCAGCTAAATGACCATCTGTAAGTGCAAATTCCAGCTGAGAATTCATATCCCTTAGACTGTCAATCATCGTAAATTGAAACATCTTTGAGGCAAGTTCAGGGTCTTTAATGACCATCACATCTTTGCGATCAGGTGAATAGAACGAAAAGCTTATGGCAAGTTTTTTATCTTTTTGTTGAACATCCATGATCAAGCCCAGATAATCAGAACCATAAGTTGATGTTCCATACCAGCTTCCTGCTATGGCATTTGTAGTTATGTTTTCACCTTCTGTTAAAACAGGAGTGCTATAATTAGATGACGGCTGTTGTACATCTAGTAAGCCCTTAGATTGTTGTAATTGTTCTGTGATTTGCCAAGTACTATTCTGAATTTTTTTTGCATCAGCATCTGAAAGATTGACCAACTCTTGGGTAGCTAAAGTTGATGCTCCACTGCTTGTTAATCTCCTGCCTGCAATGACGCCCGATACGCCAGTTGGATCTTCTTTAAACATGGTGGCATACATGGTTGCTGCAAGTAAATACGATCCGTGAGCAGAGGGGTGTGACCCATCTACATCATATAAATCGAATTGATCACTTTCTCGTAATGCATCCCATACTAAGCCTACAGGTGCCACGGTAGCATTGAGTTCTTGTGCTATATTAGAATAGGCATAGGTCAAGATCTCTTGTTCTTCGGGTCGGCTTTTAACAGACCAAGTCATGAAAAAAACGGTTTTGGCACCGGCTTCTTTTATTTCGGCATCAAATTTTCTGGCATAATCGAAAAACAAGTCTGTCTGACCAAAATAAACTTCTTGATCTATCATGACTGGCATGCCTAGTTTACTTTGTTCTTGAAGCACAACATAGTCCCAGGCTTTCGATTTGATTACTTGATGTGTTCTGTCTTCCTGCCAATGTCGTTCTAATGTCATTCCGCCCTGACTGACTAGCTGAATCTCTATTTCATGATCTGGATGTTTTTGCTTGACCATTGATTTTAATAGTTCAGGCGAGCTGTTATAATATGTATAGCTATTGCCTATAAAAAGAATTCTTGTAGTGTCTGAGGAACTTGTTTGCGCATAAGTGCATGTCACGAAAAGAAAGAAAATCCAAAGAGAAAGTTGCTTTAGTTGCTGCATGGGGGCTTTTTTGATTCACCCAAATGTAAATATAAAAATCGTATTCATCTGAGGTGATTAATGATGATGACCAAATTCTAATTCATGTTAGTAAAATTGCTTCGCCGTGAATTTTTGCTCTAATCAATTTTAACGTATTTAAATATTAACTAAATTGAACCTGTAATTAAACATCTAAATTATCATTATGAAATGGAAGGGTAAACGACAGAGTTCAAATGTTGAAGATAGGAGAGGGCAGTCAGGTTCAAGAAGAGGTGGCGGTGGATTAAACCCTATGTTGCTAGGGCCATTATTTAAACTACTGTTTTCTAAAACAGGCTTGGTAATCATAGCTTTATTTCTTGGATTTTCATGGTTTACCGGCAATAACCCTTTGAGTTTGATAGGTAATTTGATAGGAGGTGGTGGAGGCCAAACCCAATCCGCGGTTCCTTATCAAGGCAGTGCAGCAGAAAATGAACTGGCCGACTTTAGCGCCACAATTTTAGCGAATACTGAAGATGTTTGGAATGGTCTTTTGGATAATTACAGAGAACCAACACTTGTGCTTTTTACAGGATCAGTTTCGTCAGCGTGTGGATCTGCCTCAAGTGCATCCGGCCCTTTTTACTGTCCTGGAGATGAAAAATTATACCTTGATTTGAGCTTTTTTCGCGATATGGAACGTCAATTGAATGCGCCAGGAGACTTTGCCCAGGCCTATGTGATAGCCCATGAAGTGGGTCACCATATTCAAAAGATTATGGGAATAACCGATAAAGTCCACAACATGAGAAGTAGCCTGAGTAAAAAAGAGTATAATCAATACTCTGTCAGACTGGAGTTACAGGCTGATTTTCTTGCCGGAGTATGGGCGCATCATTCAGAGAAAACGGCTCGTATGATGGAACGTGGTGATCTTGAAGAAGCGCTAAATGCGGCTTTTGCTATTGGTGATGACCGTTTACAAAAACAATCTACAGGCAAAGTTGTACCAGATTCTTTTACCCACGGAACTTCAGAACAACGTATCAGATGGTTTAAGAAAGGCTTTGAAACCGGAGATCTCAATCAAGGAGATACTTTTAATGCGAATCCGCTGTAAATTGATTTAAGATTTAAGATTGGAGATTGGAGATTTGACCTGCCTGTCGTCAGAAAGGTTTCAAAAATTCTTTACGCGTTTTGCAAACTACACTTGCGTAAAAGATTTCATACTATTAACGATTATAGTTTGAAGAACATCAATCCCTTAATTTAAACATCATCTCCATAATTTCAATTGAAGGTGGTTCTGAAATTTCATAGGCTGCCGGGATTCCGGCGGCGAGTTCTGAAACTTTATAAGCTGCCATGGCTTCTTTCGATTCCCAGATATAGATACCCGCATACTGACCAGGCTCATTTCTTCTTACATAGTATTTCTGTAAAAGCCCTGCTGTGGCTTCAAATTGAGGTTTTCTTTCTTTGGCTCGCTTTAACAATTCTTCTTCAGGAAGATTTGATTTTAACTTGATAATTTGAACATACATATGCAGATAATTTTTTGGTTTTCAGTGTAATAAATATAAGAAATATTCAAATAACGATTATAAGAGACTGATTTGATATTGATGTTTTTATGAATATCATGCTGTTGAACAATTCATAACAAGGCCTTTTCTTAGCGACAATATGATTATATTGCTAGGAGCTTTTACCCTAAGAAAAAAGAACCTATGACCAATGATAAAGTAAGCATAAGACCTATAATAAAGAACATCAATTCAATTGAGAATAAAAGCCTCGAAGAAAGGTTTCAAAATGAGGTGCTCCGACCCATTATCAAGATGCAGCATGACTTGTTGCTGTTGTTTTTTCAACAGCACACGCTAAAGAAAAAGGTTTCTTTTGCTGATTTAAGCGATGTAAAAAAGAAAGCCTTAATCGCCGAGATATTTAAAAATGACAGCCAGTTTAAAATTGAATTAAGGGGGCTGATCATCGGTCATTTTACCACTGAAGAATTCTTGTCATATCTAGAAATAAGAGCTGATTCAAATAAGCGGATTGTATCGATGATAGAAGAAAGACTTCTGTCTACTATTTAATTTCTGAATTGTTAAGGATCATAAATAAGGTGAATTCTCTAATATTTCATCTTTAGATTCAAGTCATACTGCTAATTTTCAAAAGTTTATTGTATTTTTAAAGAGTAAGTTTTCATGTGCAAAGTTAAAAGCTGAGTGAAATTTATTCAATCTGAACCAAAATTTATTATGAAACGAATTCGATTAAACCCTCAAATCGGGTTTCTATTATTAACAATATTAGTACTTCTTTTTTCCTGTAAAGATGAAAAAAAGGCGCCACCTTTTCCTGTTTATGAGAATGAGTATGAGCAGCCGGAAGTCATTGACTTTAACTTTTCAGAACCTGAGAAGGTAGAATGGAACACTCTTGATCCTTCAAAGATTAAAATATCTCAGCCTGTAAAATATAATTGGAGCAAGCTGCCGTCAAAACCATTTGATATTGGTATACCCTATCCATTGCAAGGTATTATAGAAAAAAAGGAGTTTGATTGGAGTAAATTACCGAGGAGTGATTTCAATTTTGACGAACTTCCTTCAGTTGAATTAGAAATGGTTACTAAAATATTGGGCGAACCCACCATAGTGAAGGCTGGGCAGCCAATAAATGGCACTAATTCTTCTAGAGGTGTTATGAGTTTTGACACTAATTTTGGACTTCCAGCTGAGGCTAATAGCATTTTATTAGACAGTAATGGTCTGATTTGGTTCGGTGCAGCTAATGGAATTGCGAGATATGATGCCGGCCATTTAGAAATATATGGCGCACAACAGGGTCTAAATGCCTTAAATGTATCGGATATATTTCAGGATTCGAAAGGAAGGCTATGGGTTCATACTTATTCAAACAATTTATCTGTTATTGATTTTGAAGCAAATTTAATTCACGAAATCAACAGTGCTTTTCATGGGCTTAACAGGCACGGTATGATGGAGACTGCTGATGGAATTTTTTGGTACGCTTCTTTAAATGACGGTTATAGAATTTTAGATTTCGAGGCAAGGATAGTCAAAAAATTGAGTATAGATGAAGGTCTTGTTGGGAAATTTAATATAAATACAATTCAAGACAATGAAGGTCGCATATGGGTTTCTACTGATAAGGGGATTAATATTTTTGATATAAAGGGTGGAAAAAAAATTACGTTTACACAAGATGATGGCTTACTTTCTAATTTTATAGGCTCTTTTTATCTGGATAAAGAAGGAGATACATGGATAGCTGGGGGAGGTGGGATCACAATCTTAAATAAGAATAATTCAGAAGTTTCATACTTGAAAATAGAAAATGGTCTTGTTGGGGCAGGAGGTTTGTCAAATGTATTTCAAGATCGATCTGGAATTTATTGGATAGGAACTGCAAATGGCTTGATTTTTTCTTTTGATAAGGGGAATGGCTTTTTAAGAAAGTATGTTTTAAATGGAGCGCCCAATAATTGGGTATACCAGATAATTGAAGATGGCCAAGGAGAAATCTGGGCCTCCATTGCTCAGGGCGGCATGTATAAAATTAACAGGAGCAACGGTATGCCAGCAAATTTCTCGATGTCAGATGGTTTGAGTAGCAACGATATGTGGGCTACTTTAGAAGATAGAAGTGGTAAAATTTGGATTGGAAGTAGGCAAGGTATAGACGTTTTTGATCCTGAAGAGGATATAATTAAGCATTTGGATATTGCTCAAGGTTTATTTCACCCTTCAAGTACGAGACTAGACACTGATTCCCGAGGTAGAATTTGGGTCACTGGGATAACAAAAGGAGTGAGTATCGTAGATTATGAAAATCAAACAATACAAACTCTCGAACTTTCCGAAGATGTTGCGGAAGGAATGTTGATTTCTTTTGTTGAAATTATGGATGACGTTTATTGGCTGGGAACCAACGAAGGTGAAATTCTCAAACTAGATTTGGTAAATAATATATTCAAAAGTGTCGCCATCGATTCAACTAAAGAAAATGGAGGTAACAATAGTATGTTTAAAGATGTAAAAGACAGAATATGGGTAGGTACGCTCGACTCTGGAGTTGAAATTTATGATGTTGAGAATAATACTATGTCAAGATTTGGTACCGAAAACGACTTAATTTCAGATAGAATCTATTCGGTTGAATCGGATGTTTCGAATAATATTTGGATTGCAGGGCAAGACGGGGTTTCATTAATTAATTTGGAGGATCAGACATTTACAAATTTCAACATTGCTCAAGGATTAGGGGCTAATGATGTTTATGCCATAAAACAGGGGGAAAATGAAATGTTTTTAGGTACATCGAATGGCCTGACGATTTTAAAGCCGAATAATATTGAGGGAAATGATGTTACGTATTGGAATGTGAAAACTATCGGATCTAATCAAGGTTTGGATTTGGTTGATTTTGGAGAGAACAGTTTCACTTTTGATAAAAATGGTAGGTTCTGGGGAAGTCTGGTAGAAACCATTACTTTGATTGATAAAATAAAGGTCGATTCAGCTCAAACCCCAAGTTATGTTACCGGATTGAATATTTTGGATAATCCCCAATCATTTAAGAACCTTGATCTCATTGCAAGCAAGACAAATATCTCAGATACTGTTTGGGTTAAAGGCAAAAAGGGCTTGCGCCCAATCCAGAAATCTAAAATGGATTCAATTTATAAGTTGCAGGCAGGAATTGAATGGGAAACAGTACAAGGGCCCTATAATATGGCAGTTGACTTAACTTTGCCACATACGCTAAACTACCTGAGTTTTACTTATGGTTCACCGCATTTTAGTAATCCGGATAAGGTTGTATTTAGGTATATTCTGGAAGGTATTGATAAAAACTGGAGCCCAGTTACAGATAAAACGACCAGTGAGAATTACAGAGATCTCCCACCCGGGAACTATAATTTTATGGTGGCTTCAAAGGGATTTAATGGGGTCTGGAGTGATCCTGCCGAGCTAAAATTTACCATCATCCCACCCTGGTGGCAAACCTGGTGGGCCTATACCATATTTGTAGCCTTGTTCTTGGGATTGGGCTTGGTCATTTTACACTATCGCTCACGTTGGTTAAAAAATGAAAACAAGATTCTTGAAGACCGCGTAAATGAGCGCACATCTGAACTAAAGAAAACAATCAGTGAATTGGAAAACACCCAGTCACAACTCATACAATCTGAGAAAATGGCCAGTTTGGGAGAGCTTACTGCAGGGATTGCTCATGAGATTCAAAACCCGATGAATTTTATCAATAATTTCTCAGAAGTAACTATTGAGTTGGTAGATGAAATGTGTGAAGAATTGGATAAAGGAGACGTGAGTGAGGCTAAGGATATTTCTAAAGACATTATACAGAATCTGGGAAAAATAACCCATCATGGTAAACGAGCCAGTAGTATTGTGAAAGGTATGCTGGAACATTCTCGTAATAGTTCAGGGCAGAAAGAAATGATAGATTTAAATGTTTTATCTGATGAGTATCTGCGTTTGGCCTATCATGGTTTAAGAGCCAAAGACAAGTCATTTAATGCCGATTTTAAAACAGATTTTGATGAGACACTTCCAAAAGTAGAAATCATTCCACAAGATTTAGGAAGGGTTGTTTTAAACATCATCAATAATGCATTTTTTGCAGTGACCTCAATTCCTGAAGAGCAGCGAGATGAGAATTACAAACCCTTGGTTACCGTAAGTACCAAGAATTTAAAAGATCAGGCAAGAATTTCTATTAAGGATAATGGGCCTGGAATTCCTGAGGACATTAAAGACAAAATATTTCAACCATTTTTCACTACCAAGCCTACGGGTAAAGGAACCGGGCTAGGATTATCTTTAGCTTATGACATCATTACAACGGGTCATGGAGGAGCTATTGAGTTGAATACAGAGCCAGGCAAAGGCACTGAATTTGTTATATATATTCCGATAAAAAAATAAATAGATGTAAGAATGAGAATTCATAGCATATAAAATAAGAATACCATTAACCCCCAAAATAGAATAAGAATGAGAATATTAGTTGTTGATGACGAAAAAGATGTAGAGTTACTTTTTCGTCAAAAATTTAGAAAAGAAATCAAAAATAAAAGTCTTGAATTGGTATTTGCCTTTTCAGGTCAGGAAGCTTTAGAAATGCTCGAAAAAAGTGTGCCGCCAAAGGTGATTTACATTTTTTCAGATATCAATATGCCGGGAATGACTGGTTTGGAGCTGTTGGATAAGGTAAAGGGGAAATATCCTCAAATAAAGGTCAGTATGATCTCGGCCTATGGCGACACAGACAATTATAATAAGGCGATAGAATCAGGAGCCAAAGAGTTTTTTACAAAGCCCATAGATTTTGAATCATTAAGAGAAGAGATTAACGGATTAATCAATTAAATACATTGTACACCATGATGACTAAAATACTTGTTGTTGATGATGAAGAGGATTTAAAAGTCTTGATTAAACAGCGCTTCAGAAAGAAAATTCGGAATAATGAATATGGTTTTATATTCGCAGATAATGGCAGGCATGCTTTAGAGCAGTTGGTCGAACATACTGATGTGGATCTTGTTCTAAGTGATATCAATATGCCTGAAATGGATGGGCTTACTTTATTGACCAAGCTGAGCGAACAAAATTCATTGTTAAAATCGGTCATGGTTTCTGCTTATGGCGATATGGAGAATATCCGAATGGCTATGAATCGTGGTGCTTTTGATTTTATCACAAAACCCATAGATTTTAAGGACCTCGAGATTACCATTGAAAAAACAATTGCTCACGTTGAAGCCATCAAAAAAACGCTTCAGGCGGTTAAAGAAAACAATATCCTGAGGATGTATGTTGATGAGAACGTCATCAACTTTATGGGTGGTAAAGAAATGAAAACAGCCATGTTTGAAACCGAAACGGTGGAGGGCACAGTGGTCTTTGTTGACATTTGCGGGTTTACAACGATTAGTGAAAATGAACCTGCTGAAAAGGTAGTGGCCATGTTAAATGCCTATTTTGATATTATGGTGAAGGCGATTATCAAACAAGATGGGGTTGTCGATAAGTTTTTAGGGGATGCAATAATGGCTTCCTTTAGAGGTGAATATCATTTGGACAGGGCCATAGAGACCTGTCTTGACATTAGAAAATCGATTGAAAACACTGAGATTGATATAGGGATTGAGTCTTATAAGCCAGAAGTTTCTATTGGTATAAATAGTGGTGATATGGTATGGGGTAATATTGGCTCTTCTACCTTGAAAAGATTGGATTATACTGTAATTGGCGACGCTGTAAATGTAGCATCCAGATTGCAATCAGCTGCTGATAAGGGGCAGATCCTGATCAGTGAGGCGAATTATAAAAAAATTAAAGAGTCTTTTAACTGTGAAAAAATAGGTGAGATTGTTATGAAAAATAAGGCTCAGCCGCTTATGGTTTATGAGGTTCTTGATTAGACTACAAAACGAGATGAGTGCATAGTATTAAACGTTTATGAATCTATCCAAACAAGCAGAGAAAGAACTGCTAGTCGTATATAATTCCTGGTGGGAAAGTTACCTCAATGGTGACATACCAACCTATGATTCATTTCTAGATGATGATTTTCGATTTGTCGGATCAACCGACGGAGAAGAATTTCTCAATAGAAAAGGCAGCACCGCTTTTTTTGAAGCTACTGCAGATCAATTGGCTGGAAAGGCAAAATTAGAGAATATTGTCAGAACCATAGAGTCTATAGATAGTATGGTGCTGATTACCGATTTAGCGGATGCCTATGTCCTTGATGGAAACGACTGGGTGTATTATGCACGGTTCAGGTTCACTTCATTGATGCGAAACACTTCAAATGGCTGGCGATTCTTTTACCAGCATTTTTCCACTCCTGATGTAAAAGCAGAAGAAGGAGAGACACTTGGTATTGATAAGATTACAAGTGAAAACCTGGAATTACGAAATGCCATAAAGCGAAGAACGGCAGAACTGGAAATAAAAAACAGAGACTTAGAAGTTGAAGCATCCCTTGAACGGATAAGAGCCCAAGTCACTGCTATGAGCCAATCGTCAGATCTACTGGATATTGTTGTCAGCATGCGAACTGAGTTTGTTAATCTTGGTCATGAAGCACATTATTTCTGGCAAATGAGCTGGTTAACAGATAGATATCAAAAAGCCATGACCTCGGGGGATGGTACCCGAATTGGAATGATCATGGAACTCCCAAGAGATTTTCACAGTCATTATGAAGGAATGACCGAATGGGAAAATAATGATGAACCCATCATTGTACTGGCTTTGGAAACAGAAATTGCGGTGGATTATATTGATAAGATGATCAAGCAGGGTAATTTTCAGCTGGTAGACCCAAATGCGCCAAGTCTTGATGATGTGAGACATATTGGAGGTTTAACTTTTGTCAGTGCTAGAACTGCGCATGGAGAGATTGGTTATAGTTTGCCCGGTGTGGTGAAAAATCCACCAAAAGAAGATCTGGATATCCTGGTTCGCTTTGCCGGAGCCTTTGATCTGGCTCATAAACGATTTGAAGATCTAAGACGCAGTGAACAACAAGCAAGAGAAACGAAAATAGAATTAGGTTTAGAACGTGTAAGGGCGAGAGCCATGGCCATGCAGGATTCTTCAGAGTTGTCTCAATTGGTAGATACTGTTTTTAAGGAACTGGCAATACTTGACTTTGCATTGCAGGCTTGTATCATTAACTTGATAGATATAGATAACTTGTGCAACACAGTTTGGATGAAAAGCCCCGATGTTGGTAGTATTCCGGATTCATATTTTATGAAATTTGAAGATTACCCGTTTCATGATGCGATGAAAGAGGGATATCTAAGAAGAAAAGCCAAATATATTTATACGATTCAGGGAGCCGAAAAAAAGGAATACGACAAGTATTTATTTAAGGATACAGCATTCCGAAAAATTGCACAAGAGGCGCAAGATAGTTTTACATCTTTAGAAAAATATGTTTGCTCTTTCACCTTCAGTAATTTTGGAGGGATACAAACGATAGGAGAGGAACCATTATCGGACGAGAATTTAGACATACTCGCGCGGTTCGGCAAAGTATTCGATCTTACATATACGCGTTTTAATGATTTAAAACTGGCTGAAGCTCAGGCCAGGGAATCACGAATAGAACTGTCCTTAGAAAGGGTTCGTGCCAGGACCATGGCCATGCAACAAAGTGAGGAACTAGGTGACGTAGCAACCGTACTTTTTAAAGAATTGAATGAGCTGGTCGAAAATTTATGGACCTGTGGTTTTGTGCTATGTGAAAAAGACAGAAAAGAAGATGAGTGGTGGTTGAGTACTGAAGAAGGCTTTATACCTCCTTTGTTATTGCCCAATGTTGGAGATGATACTCATCATAATATATATGAGGCTTGGAAAAATGGAGCAACTTATCATACAGAACAACTAGAAGGGGAGGCCTTACAGGAGCATTATGACTGGTTGCTGAACATCCCGGCTGCTAAAGAGGTCTTTGATGATATGCAGGCTTCAGGTCAAAAGAAGCCTACATGGCAAAAATTACATTGTGCCTACTTTTCTTACGGTTACCTGGTAATGATCACCGAAGTTCCATGTCCTGAAGAAGAAATATTTAAGCGTTTTGCAAAGGTTTTTGACCAAACCTATACCCGTTTTCTAGATCTTCAAAAATCAGAGGCACAGGCCAGAGAGGCAGAGGTAGAACTGGCTCTGGAAAGAGTTCGTGCGAGAACCATGGCAATGCAACACAGTGAGGAATTGGCTGAAGTAGCTACCGTTTTATTCCAGCAGGTTGGAGAATTGGGTATACCCCAATGGACCTGTGGTTTTAATATATGGGAAACAGGGGATACACACTTTACTTTTTACCCCGGTGGACCGGATGGAGAAATTCTGGCATCTTGCAAGGTGCCACTTATGGAGCATCCGATTTTTAGACAATTCGATGAATCTAAAAAAAGAGGGGATGAACTATTAGTTTATGAAAAAGAAGGAGAAATTCAGGCTGATCATTATCGATATATGCATTCACTTCCGGGTATTGGAGATATGCTCCAGGGCATGTTGGATAGTGGTTTAGAGTTTCCTACGTATCAAATTGATCATGTGGCCAATTTCTTATATGGCAATATTATATTTATTACCTACGAGCCTTTCCCTGAAATGCATGATGTTTTTAAACGTTTTGCCAAAGTTTTTGAACAAACCTATACACGTTTTTTAGATTTGCAGAAAGCAGAGGCACAGGCAAAGGAAGCGCAGATTGAAGCGGCTCTGGAAAGAATTCGAAGCAAATCTATGTCTATGATTAGCTCTAAAGGTATTGGTGATACGGTGGCCACACTTTTTCATGAATTGGTTAAAATAGGACACTCAAAGACCGCAAGAACCGGCATTGGAATATTCGATGACTCCAAATACATCAAACTTTGGTCAGCCATCATCGATCAAGATGAAGAGGCAGTTCTTCGAACAGGACAATTCGATATGACCTTAAATCCAAGTAATATAAAAGTGAAAAATGCCTGGGAAAGTGGGGTTAAGGATTATTATTTTGAAATGAAGGGCCCTGAATTAATAGAATATTATAAAACTATCAATGAGTCAACTTCTTATGATTTAGAAATTGATTTAAAAAAACTTCCTGAAAAAGAATATTGGTATCAAAGTTACTTTAAGTATGGACTTTTTTATGCCATTGACGGGGTAGAAATTTCGGAAGAAACCAAAATTATATTTACCAGGTTTTCCCAGGTTTTTGAACAGGTATACACCAGGTTTTTAGACTTACAAAAAGCAGAGAATCAAGCAAGGGAAGGACAGATTGAAACAGCATTAGAGCGAGTCAGGTCTCGATCTATTGGTATGCAAAACAGTGAAGAACTAAAAGAGGTAATACAGGTTATTTTTGATCAATTGAGTTTGCTCAATATCAATGCTGAACACGCTGGAATTGTTGTTGATTATAAAGAAAAAGAAGATTGGAATTTTTGGGTTGCCGAGACACAAGATATCCCATCGCGGATAACCGTTCCTTATCTAGACTCAGTATGGGATCGGCAATTCACCGAAGCCAAGAAAAAAGGAAAAGACTTTTTTACCACTCAGTTAGACTTCGAAGAAAAGAACAAGTTTTATGAGAAAATGCTTCCATATATCACAGGCTTGACAAAAAAAGCCCGCGACTTTTATCTTACATGCCCTGGTTTGGCAGCATCTACAGTAGTACAAGATAATATCGGTCTATACATAGAAAACTTTGACGGCACTCCCTATTCAAAGGAGGAGAACAGTGTTTTACGTCGTTTTGGCATGGTCTTCCAGCAGACCTACACCCGCTTCCTTGACCTCCAAAAAGCAGAAGCACAAGCGAGAGAATCTCAGATCGAGGCAGCACTGGAAAAAGTTCGTTCCCAATCTTTGGCAATGCATAAGAGTGAACAACTTCCTGAAACCTCCAAGGTGCTATTTGAGCAATTTGAGTCATTGGGAAAAGTACCAGATCGAATAGGCATTATCATTTTCAATGAAGAAGCTAAAGAATTTGAGTTATGGGGAACCGATCAAATAGGAAGTGAACTCAACCATAGTTTTGTGGGTTCATTGGAAGAACCTACAGTAATGATCAAAATGCATAAAGCCTGGAAAGAAGGAAAAGATTCTAATATAATAGATCTGTCAGGTCATGATTTAAAAGATTGGATAAAGTATAATAGAAAAAATGTGAAACTTCCTGTTGACGTTTCGCGAATTAAAGGAAGAAGAGTACAACAGGCTGCATTTTTCTCTCAAGGAATGTTCCTTTTTACTTCTAATGAGCCTGAAGGAGAAGAAACAATGAGTTTATTGGTTCGATTCGCTAAAGTATTTGACCAAGCCTATACACGTTTCCTCGACCTTCAAAAAGCAGAAGCACAAGCTAGAGAAGCACAAATAGAGGCTGCTTTAGAAAAGATAAGAAGCCGAACAATGGCCATGCAAAAAGGGGAAGAACTGCATGATGTGGTTGTCTTGTTGTATAAAGAACTTATTACCCTTGGTGTTACCAACTTTGCGACATGCGGTTATGTAGAAATTAATGAGAAAACCCAATTACAATCCACTTGGGTCACGAGTCCTGGGGGAGATTCTTTAGGGTTATTTTATCTTCCTTTAACCGGAGATGTTCATTTTGACGCACGTTACGCGGCATGGAAAAAACAACAAACGGTGTTTCATCAAACAGTTGCTGGTAAAGAGCGAAAAAAACATCTTGCATATGCCATTACCACCTTTAATTCAAAAGAGGCAGAAGAAATGGTATTAAACCAGTTCCCGGATCCAACTGTATTTTATTGCTTTAATTTTTCGCATGGGTACCTGCACGTGGTTGCTGGCTCAATTTTTACGAAAGAAGAAGAGACTTTACTTACTAGGTTTACCAGGGTATTTGAACAAACCTATGCACGCTTTCTAGACCTGAAAAAAGCAGAAGCCCAAGCAAGGGAAGCCCAAATCGAAACTGCGTTAGAGCGAGTGCGTTCTAGAACTATGGCTATGCATAATTCTAGCGAACTAGCAGAGACGGCAGCCGTGTTATTCCAACAATTAAAAGAATTAGGGGTAGATCATGATAGGACCAATATCGGTATTGTAGATGAGGTAAATGGAAAAATTAATTTTTGGCTTACTACGCAGAAAGGCAATCTGGTGGATAAGATTTTTCCTGCCAGCATCGATGAATCTAATACCTTAAAGACCATTTATAAAGGTTACAAAGAAAAGAGAAAGTCAATCATCGTTGAGCAAAAAGGGGCTGAACTTAAAAGATGGATTTCTTTTATAACGGATAAATTAGGTATCCCATACATTCCTCCAACAAGAAATGAAGTAAGAGTCCAAAATGTTGGCTACATTTCGCAAGGGATGCTGATTGCTACTTCCACCAATCCATTAAATGAAGAATCAATAAGGATACTCGAGCGATTTGCAGCAGTGTTTGAACAAACCTACACCCGTTTTCTTGACCTTCAAAAAGCAGAAGCCCAGGCAAGAGAAGCTCAGATTGAAGCGGCATTGGAGAAGGTCCGTTCTCGTTCTTTGGCAATGCAAAAACCTGAGGAACTTCAGGAAGTAGTTGCAGTCGTGGCCGAAAAATTAAAGGAATTAGGCGTTATATTTGATGCTGGCGGTGTGATTCTTTGTACCTATTTTCCGGATAATAAAGATGTAATGCATTGGATTGCTGTTGATGACTTTTCATCTTCAGGGAGTTATTTCGTACCCTATTTTGATAACCCGATTTTTAACGATGCCTGGGATTCTAAAATCAAAGGTGATGCCTATTTCTCAAAAGAGTTTTCTGTAAAAGCGAAAAACGAGTTTTTTAAGCATGCCTTTAAGAATAGTGATTACAGGTATTTTCCAGACGATTATAAGCAACATGTACTTCAAGCTGATAAACATAACCTCTCAGCTGCTTGGTCAAAAAACTCGGCAATTATAATTCCTTCTCTGACTGGAGCCATCCCTTCTGAGAGTGACGCGGAAATAATGAAACGTTTTGCCAAGGTTTTCGAGCAAGCCTATATTCGTTTTATGGACCTGCAAAAAGCAGAAGCACAGGCTAGGGAAGCACAGATAGAGGCCGCATTGGAAAGAACGAGAAACCAGAGTATGCAAATGCAGCATTCTGATGAAATAAAAGACCTCTCCAAGATTTTTCACGAACAGCTTCATGTACTCAACATTCCTTCAGAGTTTTCATATGTCTGGCTTCCAGAAGAGGCTAAACAAGAACATATGTTTTGGGCCACCTGGTCAGAAACTACGAAAGGGGCAACCGCTACTCGGAGTAAATCAGTTGTTTATCCACTAGACAAATCAGAGCCTTATACGGCGGCTTGCTATAAAGCCTGGATAAGCAAAGAACCAGTTCATGAATCTAAAATATTAGCAAAAGATACTGAGAAGTTTTTTGATATCTGGAAGGAGTTACTCAAAGGAGCTAAAAAGTTGAAGGTGCGTTATTTTCCTGAAGGAATCTATTATGCGGAAGCCTATATGAAATACGGCTGTTTTGGTATCAATATCAGAAGAGCGCTGCAAAATGATGAAGCAGATATTCTGCATCGTTTTGCCATAGAATTTGAACGTGCCTATACGCGCTTTCTCGACCTTAAAAGAGCAGAAGAGCAAGCTAGAGAAGCCCAGATTGAAGGCGCTCTGGAAAGAGTGCGTTCCAAGACCATGGCCATGCATAACAGTCAGGAGGTAGGCGCTACAATAGGCGCTATGTTTGATGAATTGGTAAAATTAGGAATTGAGAAATCGGTAAGATGCGGAATTGGGATTTTGGATCGAACCAAACCCATGGAACTCTGGACAGCATCATCAAATACAGATGGGGAAGTTATTTTAAGTATTGGCTTTTTAGATATGTCTATTCATCCTTTGTTGAAGGGTGTAAAAAAATCGTGGGAAAAGAAGGAGGCGAATTTTAAATATGAGCTGAAGGGTAAAAATTTATTAAAATATTTCACAGCACTTAATGAATCTCCTGAGTATCTTTTTCAAACTGACTTAGAGTCCTTACCCAAGAAAGTAATACATAACAGTTTTCCTTTTTCCGAAGGAACCTTATTTGCCTTTTCGCCTCATCCATTGACAAAAGAGGAAGAACAAATATTTAAAAGGTTTACCGGCGTTTTTGCACAAACATATACGCGATACCTCGATCTTTTGAAAGCAGAAGCCCAAACAAGAGAGGTTCAAATTGAAGCAGCATTAGAACGTGTACGATCCAAAACCATGGCCATGCACAATAGTGAAGAGGTAGGGCAAACGGTCATTTCATTTTTTGATGAAGTCATGAAGTTGGGCTTGGATAAAACTATTCGTTGTGGCATTGGAATCCTCGAAAACGGACCTGATATGGAAACCTGGTCAGCCAATTTAACAGACGATGATGAAGTGGTTTTAAGAGTAGGCCTGTTAAACATGCAAATTCATCCCATGTTACAAGGGCTGAGAAAAGCCTGGGATAATGGAAAAGAGGGATACACTTATGATTTTATAGGTAAGGATGTTTATACCTATTACAATGCTTTGAACAATGAACCTGAATACCCATTTAATGCTGATTTAGATGCCTTGCCCGAAAATGAGTACCATCATAGTTTTTTCTTTTCGTCAGGGATTATTTTTGCTTTTAGTGAAAACCGAATTTCTGAAGAAGCTTGTAAGGTGTTAGATAGGTTTTCAGATGTATTCGGACAAACGTATAGGCGTTACCTGGATCTTAGAAAGGCTGAGGCCCAAGCCAAGGAGGCACAGATAGAAGCCGCTCTTGAAAAAGTCCGTTCTAGAACCATGGCCATGCAAGCCAGTAGTGAACTGCAGGAAGCGTCACACTTATTATTTCTGGAGGTTCGGGCGCTTGGTATTGATGCATGGAGTGCAGGCTATAATATATTGAATGAAGATAAGACACAAAGTGAATGCTGGATGAGTAGTTTGGAAGAATTGCAAGATCCTTTTTCCTTATCTTATACAGAGGAGGCATCTTTTATAGAAATGGGCACATTTTTAAAAAGTGAGGAAGAATTTTTGGTTCAGGAATTAGCAGGAAAAGACTTAGAACAGCACTATGCATATATGAAATCATTGCCTGAATTGAAACAAACATTCAAGCAGTTAGAGGATGCCGGCCTCAGTGTACCCACTCATCAAGTAAATCATCTTTGCAAGTTTAGCAAAGGCTACTTGTTATTTATCACTTATGAATCTGTTCCGAAAGAGCACGATATCTTTAAACGGTTCACAAAGGTTTTTGAACAGACCTATACACGTTTTCTAGACCTGAAAAAGGCAGAGAACCAGTCAAAAGAAGCTCAGATAGAGCTTGCATTAGAAAGAGTCAGGGCCAGTAGTATGGCCATGCATAAAAGTGAACAATTGGCTGAAACGGCAGAAGTGCTCTTTGAACAATTTGATCTTCTTGGGATCATTCCTGACCGCATAAGCATAGCAATTTACAATGAAAAGAAAAGGCTATTTGAATTATGGTCTACTGACCAAAGTGGAACTCTAGTCAATCATGGGCATGACTTTTCAATCGAAGAACCTACTTGTATGGCGAAGACTTATAAGGCATGGAAAGAAGGAAAAGAAACTTTTACCATTGACCTTAAAGGAAAAGATTTAGAAGATTGGGTTCGTTATGTAAAGGAAGAGGCCAAAATGGCATTAGATGATTCTGAATTCCAAGGAAGAAGGGTTCAACATGCTGCTTTTTTCTCACAAGGCTACTTGCTTTTGAGTTCTCATTTGCCCATTTCTGATGAAACGGAGCAATTATTGGTGCGATTTACTAAAGTTTTCCAACAAACTTATACCCGTTTTCTCGACCTCCAAAAGGCTGAGAAGCAGGTTAGAGAGACAATTAAACGAGCTTCGGTAGACAGAGTTCGAGCAGAAATAGCCTCTATGCGTACCGGAACTGATTTGAATCGGATTACACCCTTGATTTGGAACGAGTTAACCACCCTTGATGTTCCCTTTATCCGTTGTGGAGTTTTTATTATGGATGAAGAAACACAGCAGGTGCAAACGCATTTGTCAACTCCTGATGGAAAAGCAATCGCTTCATTTGAGCTTCCTTTTGAAAATACGGCACCACTTGAAGATCTAGTATTATACTGGCGTAAAAACGAAATGTATAAAGATTATTGGGATGAGTCAGCGTTTATTAAATCAATAAATACCTTAATGCAACGAGGTAAAATCGAGTCAGCAGAGACTTATATGACTAAAAACCAACCAACCTGTTTACATCTGCATTTTCTGCCATTTTTACAAGGGATGTTGTATGTGGGAAGTGAAGTATCTCTGACGAAAGATGAATTGAGTCTGTTACAGAATCTTGCCGAAGCTTTTTCTTCTGCTTATGCCCGTTATGAAGATTTTAATAAACTGGAATTAGCGAATATCAAGATTGAAAAAACGCTTGTAGATTTAAAACAAGCCCAGTCTCAGCTGGTACAATCTGAAAAGATGGCTTCATTAGGGGAGCTAACTGCAGGGATTGCACATGAGATTCAGAACCCACTTAATTTTGTCAATAATTTCTCTGAAGTGTCGCAAGAACTCATGGAAGAAATGCATGAAGAAATTAAGAATGGCGACCTTGAGGAAGCCTTAGAAATAGGAAATGACATTGAACAAAATCTTGAAAAGATTCACCACCATGGTCAGCGAGCAAGTGAAATTGTAAAAGGGATGTTACAGCATAGTCGCAGCAGCTCAGGAGTAAGAGAATTAACTGATATCAATGCCCTGGCAGATGAGTATTTAAGACTTGCTTATCACGGTTTGCGTGCAAAAGACAAGACCTTTAATGCCACAATGGAAACTCATTTTGATGAAAAACTTACAAAGATAGAAGTCATTCCACAAGATATAGGAAGGGTCATACTCAATTTGATTACCAATGCTTTTTATGCTGTTGACCAAAAGAAAAAACAAGAAATCGATGGTTATGAACCAAAGGTTACTATACATACGAAAAGAACCAAAAAAGGCAATGAAATTAAAGTAACAGATAACGGAAATGGCATTCCGCAAAAAGTGCTGGATAAAATATTTCAACCCTTTTTTACTACCAAACCAACAGGGCAAGGCACAGGGCTTGGTTTAAGCTTGAGTTATGATATTATTACAGCACATAGAGGAGAATTGAAAGTAGAGACTAAAGAAGGAGTAGGAACAACTTTTATTATTCAATTAACAACGCTCTAATTTTTGTTGAAGATTCCAAAGTACATGTAATGTTCAACAAAGAGAATGTCTTTTATTTTAAAGAATTAATTTTAACTGACAAAGTTTAGTCAAAATTTCAAATAGTTATGGTTTTAGAACCCTTTGTATTAGTTTTTATAATTTGGCACATTCGTAAAAACTTACGTTTGTTTTCGCCAAATACCCATTGGGATAAAAGCCTCTTATGGGCCATGGTTGGGATAGTAATTCTTTTTATATTAGAAAGAGCAATTCCCATAACGGTTGTTATAAATTGGATATGGCACTTATCGATACTGGGAATTGGGTATCTGGTTTTTAGGCTTCCACTTCTTGAACGAATGCGAACTATCATAATAGCCGTTCTTCCTTTAATAGCCATAATTACTATTGGAGATCTGGTTAAAATTATTTATTTACCCCTTTACGAAAAAATAGATGATTTTCTGAGCTTTGCCATTGTCTTTTCCATAGCCTGGATGATTGCCATGCTGATACGATCAAACAAACAGAATAAAGCCCTTAATAAAGAAAGACAAAAAACACTGGCAGAAGAAGAGCGAAACAAATTCATATCGGCACAAAAAGAAAAACTGGAATTGATTGTTGAGGAAAGAACGGCGGAAATAACAAAACAAAAAGATGAATTAATGGATGCTTTCACTGAATTAAAAAATACCCAATCGCAACTGGTCCAATCTGAGAAAATGGCATCTTTAGGTGAACTTACAGCAGGGATTGCGCATGAGATTCAAAACCCTTTGAATTTTGTCAATAATTTTTCTGAAGTCAGTACGGAGTTATTAGACGAAATGATGGACGAACTAAAATCAGGAAACACGGAGGAGGTTTTGGCACTTGCATCGGATGTTAAAGCTAATCAGGAAAAGATAAATCATCACGGCAAAAGAGCTGGTGCGATTGTCAAGGGAATGTTACTGCACAGTCGGACTAGCTCTGGTAAGAATGAGCCTACTGATATCAACGCCTTATGTGATGAGTACTTGCGATTATCCTATCATGGATTAAGGGCAAAAAATAAATCTTTTAATGCTGACTTCACAGCAGATTTAGACAAGAAACTTCCAGAAATAAAAGTTGTGCCTCAAGACTTTGGTAGGGTTTTACTCAATTTGATAAACAATGCTTTTTTTGCAGTGAATGAAAAATCAAAAACGGAGAACAAAGACTTTAAACCATCAGTCATTGTCAAGACCAAACTTGAAAAGACGAAGGTCATTATTTCAGTTTCTGATAATGGTTCAGGAATTCCTGAGGATGTCAAAGAAAAGATCTTTCAACCCTTTTTCACGACCAAACCTACAGGAGAGGGAACCGGGCTCGGGCTCTCTTTGAGTTATGATATCGTAACAGCACATGGCGGAGAACTGAAAGTGAAGACGAATGAAGGCGAAGGGACAGAATTTATAATCATATTACCTGTTTAAATTATGAATGTAAGAAACGTATTGATTAGCATGATTTTTATCCTAGTCTTTGCTCCTTTAAAGGCACAGGATACGCTTTTCGTTGATCCAGATAAACTGGATAGTTTGAAGGTGCTTGTTTTTAAACGCAACCATAATGATAAAGAAAGGATAAGGTTACTCAATGAGTATGCCCGGATGAGTTTTTATAATCAAGAAATTATTCAGGGATTTACCGCAACAATAGAGGCAATAGAATTGTCAGAAGAAATTGAATATAAAGAGGGAGAGATCATGTTTCATGAGACCTTGGCTGCCTTCCTGGGCCCGGGAGATATTGTTTCATATCATCATCAGAAGGCAAGGATGCTATCCACACAATTGAATCAAAATGATTCTTTTTCTGAAGTCCAGCTTCCAGATGGCTATCCGACGCCTTATAATGAAATCTCATATAAGAAACTGTTGAAGGCATCGGAACACTTCAAGGATGTTGAGAACAAGGAAGTATTGGCTGTGATATATGATCACCTTGGCTATTACTACTATACCATAAATAATATTGATCAATTTAGAATAACAGCGAATAGTATCATAGCTATTTATTCAGATTTGGAAGAATTTTATCCAATATTCCTCTATTATTCTTATTTGGGTTATGTTGCTGTTGAAGAAAATGATGTTGCTGAAAAGGAAATCATTCAAGCCAAAATTAAAGAATTGGTTGCGTCCATGAAAAACAAAACTGAGACAGGACCATTAAATTTTCAATTGGCAAATTATTATCGAATTAATGGGCAAAATACGATTGCTATAGAGCATTATTTACTGTGTATTGATTTTTTTGAATCAATTAATGATTATTTTATGTTGACCGATGTGTATAGTCAGATGTACCGACTGTATTCAGATTTAGAGATGTTTGATAGAGGCGCTGAAGCAATGGAGAACAGAGTCAAGTTATTGGAGACACATAATTTATCATCAGATATGTTTAATGCATACAATCAGGTAATGTGGGCCATGTACGATGCTAAAAATTACGAAAAAGCGCGCTATTATAATGAACTTAAAAAAAGTACATCCACGCCGCTTACTGCCGAAGAATTCGTAGCCGATAGTTATAGCCTTGAAGGTCATATCCAAATGGATAATAAACATTATAGGGCAGCCATTTCGCTAATTGAAAAGGCGCTTGACGTATCAATGAGATTGAATAGAGTTGATAATGATGAATGGGAAGCCTATCGTATTGCAACTTGCTATTATAATCTTAATGAGCATGAAAAAGCCTTAGAATATGCTTTGCTAAGTCAAGAAGTACTGCATGAAGACAATGTCAGATTAAAGAAGCGACTAAACATGACATTATCAGATATTTATGACGCGCTGGGAAATGAGAAATTGGCATATAAGCATTTAAGGGTCTACAAAGATCTTATCATAGAATCAGAGGATATTGATATTGCAAACGTTCTTATGAAGGCAGAAGTCAGGTCAGTTATTGAAAGCAATCAAATGGAAATTGACTCACTTGAAAGAGAACAATTTATAAAAGAGCAAGAAAACAAGAACCAGCGCTTATGGATCATAAGTATTGCAGGTGCACTCTTATTTGCCTTAATACTTAGCTTTATATTGTTTAGAAATAATAAAAACAGACAAAAGGCGAATAGTATCCTGGTACAACAAAAAGAGAAAGTTCAGGAGACTTTAGAGGAACTAAAGGTCACACAATCTCAATTAGTACAATCTGAAAAGATGGCGTCTTTAGGAGAGCTCACTGCAGGAATTGCACATGAAATTCAAAACCCACTTAATTTTGTGAATAATTTCTCTGAAGTTTCTCAGGAACTGATGAAAGAAATGCAAGATGAAATCAAGAAGGGTGATAAGGAAGAAGCCTTAGAAATAGGAAATGATATTGAACAGAACCTTGAGAAAATACATCATCACGGTCAGCGTGCCAGTGAAATTGTAAAGGGGATGTTACAACACAGTAGAAGTAGCACTGGTATCAGAGAACTAACAGATATCAATACCCTTACTGATGAATATTTAAGATTAGCTTACCACGGTTTGCGGGCAAAAGATAAATCGTTCAATGCCAAACTGGAAACTAATTTTGATGAGCAGCTTAAAAAGATAAACATCATTCCTCAGGAAATGGGAAGGGTGATATTGAACCTTATTACCAATGCTTTTTATGCTGTCAATGAAAAGAATGCACTTCACCCAGAGAATTATGAGCCAAAAGTGACTGTAAGCACTGAAAAGACAAGAAATGGCGCTGTAATTACCATAAAGGATAATGGGAATGGTATTCCGCAAGAGGTGTTAGATAAAATCTTTCAACCCTTTTTTACGACCAAACCCGCAGGGCAGGGAACCGGGCTTGGGCTTTCATTGAGTTATGACATTGTAAAGGCACATGGGGGAGACTTGAAAGTGGAGACTGAACAAGGCACAGGGACTGTTTTTAGTATAATGCTGCCGGTGTAGACAATGGAAATCAAATGGGCTATAATTCTTATGGCCGTTTAGTCATTGTCTTAGAAATTGAATATTTCTCTTGATTAGTTCAAGATACTGTCTTGTAAAATAGAGTTTGAGAATTTAAAAAAACCATTTCAGATTAATGAAATGGTTTTCTTATTCAGAAATCGATGTGAAATCTGAATTTAACTCCATTTTTTGCCTAATTCGGGTAGATTAGCCTTCATTAAGTCATCGGGTGACATCGCGATATTGAATTCGCAAATCGCGTCAAACTTTAGAAACCAAGGTTCGCAAACAGATGGGATATCTGATGCATTTTCCACATCCACAACCATTGTAGCTCCTCGATGACCATCTGACTCAGTGAAATAAATACTTTCAGGTTTGGTGTCATCTATGATGCGCCCCATTAGTTCTCCTGCTGTACCATTGATCACCATTGAATTGAATGGTTCAATAGGTAAAGTCACATTAACAATCATTTTCATATCTGTAAAATTATAGGTTAAAAAATCAGTGAGTATTAAAGTAAAATAATCTCATTTTTAAAAGCAAGTCATTTAGGACGAGCCCTACTAATTATTGTCCAAAGACATATAAATATTTATCAATGGCATTTTTAAAATATATAATTGATAGTTACGTTTTATTATAGAAGATTAAATAAAACGCTATGAAAATCTGTGAAAAAGAGAAGAGAAATTTGAAAATTGAACTTATCGTATTTGTGATTGCTTGCTTTGCATCATTCTTTACTTTGCTAAACTTTTTGTAATAGGAATAAATGGTAATTTAGAAGACCTGAAACTACTTTCATAAGATGATTTATCTTAGGAAGATTTTTGCATGCTCCTCTGTTTCTTAAGATAAGCATCATAGCTATTGAATCCTGCTTTCTCATACAATTGCCAATACCTGGGATCATCCTTGATAAAATCAAATCGACCATCGGTCAAAAATGAGATCCATGTTTCTTTATTGTCATAAGCTTCATACAGGTACTGGATAGTCTTTTCTTTATCTTTAATCCAGGCATAATAAGTTGCCTTATAAAAAGAGCGCTGAAGTTGTTTTACACTAACGCTTTTATCATATTCAATCATTTTAATGACTGCAGTTTTAAAGTCATTTTCCTTAAACAATACTGCTACTTCTTTTTGTTTATCATGAAATTCTATGAAGTGAGCTATGACTTTACGAGCCTTTTCAAATTCACCCTTCTGTATGTAACTTAGATAGAGAAATTGATCGGCAAAAGGTCTGTCAGGATTTTCCTCAAGCAGTCGTTGGCAGTGTTCAATGCACTCGTCATATCTAGCTCCAACGAATAGATTTTTTGCTAATTCTCTTTTCCCTTTTTCATTCAAGGGGTCAGAATCCGTGGCTTCCTGAATCAATAAGAGCGCTTCATCGATTTGCCCAAATCCAGATAAAAATGAGGCCAGGGCATATTTTTCATCAGCGCCTCCAGGATTAAGCGCAACAGCCTTCCTTTTTTCTTTTTCTGCCTGCACCCAATTAAACTGGTGAAAATAATAACTTCCCATAGCCAGATGAACCCCTGAATTAAGGGAGTCTAATGATAAGGCCCTTTTTGCCATGATCATAGCTGAATCACGGGCAATGTTTCTTTTTTCCATATCTGCTTCCGCCCAATCTGTTTCATTAAAATAGGTAACAGACAAATAAGCCCAAGCTTCGGCAAAACTGGGGTCTAGCTTCACGGCTTTTTCAAAGTATTGCTTGGGCACCAATACTTCATCTTTATCTAAATTAAGAGGTCCATTGACCAACTGTAATTTTCCTTTCAAATAGTTTTCAAAAGCCAAGGGCTTAATTTTTTTGGGCTGAAGCTGACTTTTAGCGTTAAGCCCTAAGTTTGATTCTATTTTTTCTACTACATCTATGGCTATGCTTTGTTGTAGTACAAAAATATTTTCTAAATCATCATCATAGGATGCCGAAAAAATGACAAAACCATTTTTTGCATCTGTAAGTCTAACCGAAATCATAATCTGGTCTAGCTGCCTGCGAACGCTGCCTTCTAAAATTGTATTGGCATTTAGTTGATCTCCAATATGGATAAGGTCATCATTTTTATCTTTAAACGAAAAAGAGGAGGTATTTCCTATCACCTTAAGATCCTGAAATTTACAAAGGGCATCTATGATCTCGATGGCAATTCCATCACTTAAATACTCCTGGTCTTTATTAGGACTCATGTCTCTAAAAGGAAGTACGGCAATCGAATGTTCTTGAGATGACTCGGCTGTAGAAAACATGTTTGTAGCCTTTGAACCTGAACTGTCGATAAAATTTACACCTATTGCAATCAGCAACATCACTACAATAATGATGTTGAGTCGTTTATTGGTAGTCGCAGTAACCGATGCATCTGTTAAGATGCTATCTGTTTTCTTCAGGCCTTCGGGGGTCACATCATAGACCCACGAAAAAGCCATCCATACCGGTAAGCCAATTGCCATTAAGATCATCAAAGTCTTCAAAGCCCATGTTGGTGCCTGAAATATGGGAAGGATAATTGTGAGAACCTGAATTAACACCCAAGCAATCACAATGTAGGCCATAGTCGCCTTGATAACATTTCTGCGCTTAAGTTCTTTAAAAAGTTTCATCTCTGGGATGATTTATCTTTAAAGTTAAGATTAATTTTTGAGTTTTTATAGTAGAATGATTCTAAAAAAGGAGGTGTAAGATCTAAGACCTTACTGCCATTTTTTCTGTTTCTACCTTGTAGCTATTTATGGCTTGGAATCTAATATCTAGAGATTTATAATTATAAAATTATTTAAAATAGTATCTTTAAATAATCAATAATTAATCTTAAAAATCATGGCCAGAATATTTTTACTCGTTTTTTCTCTGTTCTTTTTTGTGAGCACTTACAGTCAATCTGAAATATATGAACTTCGAGTTTATGAAATGGATTTTTTCAAACCTGAGAAAGTATTGCATGACCATTTTCAAAATGCTTTGATACCGGCACTAAATCGACAAGGGGTTAAGCATGTGGGCGTTTTTGAAGAACTCGGACAAGCCTTGCCTAAAAAAATATACTTATTAATTACTTATGATGATATACAGGCCTTTTCAGGAGTTGAAGCAGCACTACTTAAGGATGTGGCCTTTGCAGAGGCAGCTGATTCTTATTTGAACGCGCCACCCGAGGAGATTCCGTTTAAAAGAGTATCAAGTTCGTTAATCAGAGCTTCTACTGAATTTACGAATTTGGTCAAGCCTTCAGAAGATGCTGGCGTACTTGAATTACGCATTTATGAAGCTTATAACGAAGATGCACTCCGTCGAAAAGTGAAAATGTTTAATGATCATGAGTTTCAAATTTTTGAGGATGCCGGATTACCAATGGTGTTTTTTGGAGCAAATATTTCTGGAGATCAAATGCCTTGTTTGACTTACTTATTGGCCTTTAAAGATATGGAAGCACACAAAGAGGCCTGGTCTAAGTTTGGTCCGCATCCTGAATGGAAGCGAATTATAAAACTTGAAGAATATGCCAATACGGTGAGCAGTATCACTAGAATATTTTTGAAGCCTTTGGATTATTCACAGTTCTAGTCTGAGAAAAAGAAGTCTCTGTTAAACTTTTAAAGAGTTGACATAAAACATGTCAATTTCTCCTTTGTTCTTGGCTTTTATTTTCCCTCGGTATTCACAATCAAAATCATCTTTAATAATTTGATACGTGTCACCTGAAACATTTATTTTCCCTGGAGTTCCACTGCTCTCCATACGTGATGCAGTATTTACTGTGTCTCCCCATATATCATAAGCATACTTGCTTTTGCCCACCACTCCGGCAGTCACCGGACCTGTGTGAATTCCGATACGGACAATAAAATTGGGTCTGTTTTCTTTTTCTTTAGTCTGGTTTAATGCTTTAAGAAACTTCAATATTTCATTTGAAGCATTTATCATGTTAATAGTAGATTCATTATTTTCACCTTCATCCAGACCAGAGGCACATAAGTATGAATCTCCAATTGTTTTTATTTTTTCAATTTTATATTTTAAAATAATATCATCTATTCCAGAGAAAAACTCATGTAATTCATTAACCAGCATATCGGCATCCATGCTTTCTCCAAGTTTCGTAAAACTAACAATATCGCAAAACATAACAGACACATTATCATAGCTTTGTGCCTTATAACTACCCGTGCTCTTCAGTTCTTCGGCAGCATGTTTTGGTAATATGTTCAATAAAAGCGAATCTGATTTTTCTTTTTGTTCCTCAATTTCTAATTTTTGTTTTTCAATTTCCTTGGTTCTTTCCACCACTTTTTCTTCGAGGTTTTCATAAAGCAGGGCATTGTCTATAGAAATCCCAATTTGCCCGGAAAGCATTTGCAGTAAATTGATTCTATTTCGATTAAACACGCCTTTTAACAGGTTGTTTTCAAGATATAGTAAGCCGTTGGTCTTTCCTTGAGAAGTCAAAGGAACACACATCATCGAAATGGTTTGGTTCTTTATTACAAATGGATCATTATTAAAGCGTTCTTCAATACTGGCATCATTTACTACTTCACTTTCGTCAGAATGCCTGCTGTAATTAATAAAGGTATGTGGCACCAAATCAGACTGATCAAATGGTATTGAAGGAAGAATTTTGATTTCTTGATTGCCACTAACTCCTTCCGCTTCAATGCATAATTTATCACCTTTTTGATGCAGAAGTACGCCTCTTTCAGCACCTGCATTTTCAATAGTGATTTGCAATAATTTTTTTAACAAGTCAGAATATTTCACTTGACTCGCAATACTTTGAGAAGCTTTTATTACACTAGCAAGGTCTAATGCAGAACGGCTTGATGTTGAAGTTACCGAACTTAGAGAGAAATCTTTTATGTTTTTCTGTTTTGACTTTAGTTTACCCATTTCTGGATAATCGTTAATAAGCTGATCGCATTTGATGGAACATCCCCATTCGTAATAAGCATCCCAAGCCTCACTTTGATAAGTCATACTTTGTTTGGTCAATTGCTTGGAATGACATAAGAAAGCAGCTCTTTCGTTTGCAATTGCTTCAACATACTTAAACTTGTTTTCTGAGGCGGTTTTGATTGATTTTTCGTAACTGAGAATAGCATTTTCAAAATCGTCCTGGATAAAAAAGTATTCGGCCTGAATTAACTGATAATGTTGTAAGTGATTTTCAGGACAACCCTTTGACCATAATTTTAGATCTTTTAAGAACGTTTTGAATACTTTGAGGTATTTCTTCTTATCCTTTGAATCCATACCTGAATAAGTCGCAGAAATTGAAAGTGATGTATAAAAGGCATGTAATACTTCACATAATTCGCCAACAAAATTATCCTTATATTTTAAAACCAGTTCATTTTCTTGGACGGCTTCATCATATTTTTCGAAGTAATATAAAGATGTCAAACGTGCTGTATGAAAAAAGCCAAGTTTGGTATAATTGCCTTCTTCCTCAATCCGCTTTAATTCTTTTTCACCATTAAAATGCTCATCGTTCCAAGTGTTGTTATTCGTCTGACCCGTAAGTCCCTTTGCCATCTGATGAAAGCATTGAAAGAAATCAAATCCACCCAATCCTTTTTCAATCAAAGAAATATGCTCTTCTGAATCTTTGATGAGGATATTCAAATTAATTCCAGCAATAAATTGAAACCTTTGGTATACAGAAACGCTGTATCCTGTAAATATTTGATCGCCGTTTAAAACACAAGCTTTTATTGTATCAAGTATATTTTGGAAGTCATCACGATATGGTTTTCTCCAAGTATTCCCAAAGCAAGTAACAAGATAATTCAGTCTCCATTTAATAATAGGAGATTTTGTTTTTTTATTTAGCTCTATAGTGAGTTTCCAAAGACTTAACCCTTTGTTTTGGAGCTTTAAAGCCGATAAAACAACGGTTGACAATCCTGAAAATCCCCAGCCACTTGCATCTGTAAGTCCTTTCTGAAGAGAGATCTTTATGATTCGCAAAACGACCATCATCATTAGATTTTGATTTGTCGTATAGGCGCTTGAAGCAAGGTCTATCATTAATTTCCCTAGAGCAATGTTTTCCTCATCAGTCGATTCTTTTATTCGTGCAAAATCTTCCGGTTTTTTATATTTAGTTGAAAACAAAATAATATACTTCATCAGGTTCAGCAGTGCACCTGTTTGAATTAATATTTTGTTTTTAGGAAAGCGAATTCCATAAAGTTTAGCAGCTTCGAGAGCTAAGCGAAGTGACTCTTGTGAATTACCAATTTTTAAATAAAGCGACGTATGAACTGAATAAACTTTGAGTTTATCATAATTGGTTTTAGCATTGTTTAAAACTAACTTAAGGTACTCTTCAGCTTTATCAGGATTGTGATTTAAATACTCACATTCTCCCAGTTCTTTTAAAATATTATAGGTCAAGTCATAGTTTGAAGGCCAGCTGTTGGGTCCAAGTAATGTTTTTCCCATTTCTAAAAATCGAACCGCTAAATCATAAGAAATTGATTCTTTCGCTTTTTTTCCAGCGATAAGACAAATGTTTGCTATTTTCTCTTTTTCTTCATGATTTTCAACTAAATCAAGGCTTAAAGCAAAATGATTCAGTAATTCAAAAACGCCTTCTTGTAATTCATTTTCACTCTTGTTCTTTAACATGAGCCGACCAATATGCAAATGCATTGGGGCCAGTTTGGAATCTTCGATTAAATTATAAGCTGCCTGTTGAACTTTATCATGGGTAAAAGTGAATTGTGCAGAGAAATCTGCCAGGTTGTAATCTATATCAGCATTTTGATTGATTCCACTAAATGCCAGAGACCGGTATTTTTTATCTAAAGCATTTATGTGCCCTTCTTTAATAGCGGTTTTTAATGAGTCATATATACTTGCCGGGGATTTGCCAGTTACCTGAATAAGCTCTTTTAGTTTGAAAGTGTTACCCAGAACGGCTCCATACTTTAAAACTTCTTGTGTAGCATAAGGAAGTACAATCAATCCCTCTGTCAACAGATCAATGACATTTTCGGTATAACTTAAATTTTCAATTTGGTTTAAATCAAAAACCCAATCTTCATTCTTATCCTTCCATATAAGCCCTTTGTCAAATAGTGATCTCAGAAAACTGTGAATGAAAAAGGGATTTCCTTTAGTTTTTAGAAATACTTTTTCCCCCAGAATTGATGCCTGATCTTTAGGCATTGCAAAAGAATCGGAAGTAATCAAGCAGGTAATATTCTCATCCAATGGCTTTAGATGAATCGTTTTAACCTTTTTATTAGCATCATCAATTTGCTTTAAAGTAATCAGTAATGGATGCCCTTTTTCCACCTCATTATCCCTGTAGGCTCCAAGGATAAGAATGTTATTTTTTCTTGGCTTTTCAATAATTCTTTTTACCAGGTTCAAAGAAGACAGATCGGCCCATTGTAAATCATCAAGAAATATTACCAAAGGTTTTTCCTCAGTGCTAAATGCCGTAATAAAATCAAGCAGTACCATATTGAATCTTGATTCTTGTTCTGCTGGTTGCAGCATGGGTACCTCAGGGTATTTTTTAATGATTTTTGATATCAGCGGAATTACTTCAGCGATTAATCCGATATTATCCCCTAGTAACAGTTCTATTTTATTTTTCCAGATTTCAATTACTTCATCGGGCTCCGAAAGCAGATTTTTGATAAACTCTTCTATCCCTTCAATAAATGCATAATAAGGGATATCCTGTTTAAACTGGTCAAATTTACCACTTAAAAAAGTGCCTCCTTTTTGAATAATTGGGAATTTGACATGCCTGATAAGTGCAGATTTACCTACCCCAGAGTAGCCTGCAACCAATACAAGAGCAGATTGTAATATCGTAAGATTGTCATAGTAATTTAACAGCTCTTTTTTTTCATTCTCCCGACCGTAAAGTTTCTGACTCTGTTTGTATTCACCCGAACTATCCTTTGCTCCTGGGGAAAAATCAATTAATGATTTTTTGGCCTTTACATGTTGACGAATGAGCTCCAAATCGTGTTTTAAACCCTTAGCACTCTGATAGCGATCTTCCGGATTTTTTTCCATTAATTTAGAAATAACCTCTTCCAGTCCATCGGGTAGGTCTGAAAGAATTGTATTCAAAGAAGTAGGTATTCTGGAAAGATGAAAATGAATAATCTCCAATGAATCAATTGAATCAAATGGAGGTTTCCCAGCCACTAATTCATAAAGTAAAATACCCAAAGAATAAAAGTCACATTGGTGTTTTACCAAATATGCTGTTCTGCCGGTCTGTTCAGGTGAAATATAGTTTAAGGTACCTTCAATTTGATCTACATTCAGCATGTCATTGCTTTCTGAATGAAGATTTGATGAGATTTCAAAATCTATCAATTTTACTTTTCCATCTTTAGTTAGCATTATATTAGATGGGTTGATATCCTTGTGTATTACTCCTTTCTCATGTATATAATGTAAAATATCTGCAAGTTGAATTGAAATATCCAGGACATCATCAATAAATATATTCTTTTTGAAAATGGATTCTTTTAAATCGGTTCCTTCAATAAATTCTTGGACAAGAGCGATATTCTTTCCTCGAAAAACTATTTCATGAACTTTAGGAATTCCATCATGATCGAGGTCTTTTAAAATATCATATTCATGACCAAATTTTGAAGTGTTAGGAAAGTTCTCATTATGCAATATGGATTTTTTCAACACCACTTTTTGATTATCGATTTCACGATTTGCCAACCAAATTTCATGCTGCTTATTTATATTCAGGATTTTCAAAATTGAATATCCCTCAAATGATATGTTTTCCTTTGAATTCAATAGTTAATCTTTTATTATCTGTAGTAAACCGTAATACCATAATTTGTCTTGCAGGGCTTCATATTGTTTGATGGATGCCAAATGATTTCCGTGGTTCACATCATTGCGCAAGCCTATTTTTCTTAGAAAAGTTCCCAAGCCCCATAGCTTATTTGACATGGAGTGAAGGTGTGACAATGAAGGCTCTGTAAATTTTGTAATATCATCTAATTTAAAAGAGGTGAAACCCGCATCTTTTACATTTTTCTCATGTTCTGGATAGGTATCAATATCATTAATTGACCATCCATCCAGCCACGAGTGCAATAATGCTTCTCCTTCAGCTGCTAAAGGGCGGTCTGTTCTTATATAATCAGCACAAACCAATCGTCCTCCAGGTTTTAAAAGGCGATAAGCTTCTTTATAAAAATCGGCTTTATGCATGGCATGGCACATACTTTCGCAGGCCCAGATGACTGAAAAACTCTCATCTTCAAAATTAGTTTTGCAATAATCCTGTTCAGAAAAATTTACCTTGGCGTTAAGCTGTTTTTTAGAAGCCAGTTTTTTTGCTTTTTCTACCTGATGAGGCACTAAGGTAATGCCTTCTACTTCAACATTATAATTCTCAGCGAGCCAGATGGAACTGCCTCCTCGGCCGCAGCCAGCATCTAATATGACATCACCATCTTTAACTTCACCTGTTTTTGCAAGCACCTTGTTCAGATTTAAAAGCGCTTCCTTATGCGTTGTTACTTCGTCATCATAGAATCCGAAATGAACAGAATTGTGATTATTTCTATACCATAAAAGCCTGTAGTCTAGGCGCGTATTATCATAATAACTTATAATTGATTCTTTATAGTTTATATCCATTTAATATATTTTTAACCTTTTAATTGCCAGTTGTCTTGTAATGTTTTAGGAATTCGAAATCCTGTCTCTTTTCCTTTTCGGAAATGTCCATTTAAAATGGCAATCATGATACCACCCATAGCAGACATGGAATCCAGTATCATTTCCTCTTCGAGTTGTTCTAAAGGGTCGCCAGTATCTTTGTGATGCAAGACATTGTGCAATAAACCAATATGAACGTCTATTAAATGCTGTTCTTTTTGAGAGATCCCAACAAGATTCATTAGGAAATCAACTATTTTTTGAAACCAGCCCTTATGAGCAACTGGTTCATTCTGTTTATTATCAATTCCATCTTGAATGATAGTCTTTTTTTCTTCATTTAATTTCTGATAATAATCCTTTAGCTCAGTATGGTGATGTCTGCGAAGTTCTTCTTCATGTTTATTCCTTTCTTCAGTAGTAGCGTGAATAACAAAAAGTTCTGGGAATTCATCTTTATATGATGGCCCCAGCATTTTTTCGAAACTGTCCGGAAATTGTTCATCATGAAGCATTCTCCTCATCATTATCAGCGTCAGCTTCGTAGGTAAATGGAAGGTATTCATCGTTTCAACCAAGGCTTCGGCCAACATAATTCCTGAATGTGATTTGTCTTTAAATAGATGAGCATAAACCGTATGCTGAAGCTTCCATGCATCTTCAACATTTTTAGCGATGAGGTCATCTTTAACCCCCATAATTTTGCCTATGGTTTTCCAGGTATGGAACCAGGCCGTTTGTTCTTCAGGGCTGAGATCATCCCCTAGTATTTGAAGGCCATGAAAGAATTCAAGTGAGAAAACCTGATTCGTGGCTATTAAATCTTCCTGACTAATTGGTTTTCCCCATTCAGGATTCCATTGATCATCAGATGTATTGTCGTCTAAAATGACATGCCGCATCCCTGCGTGCATGATGCGAATTTTTGTCGCGGTAAGAATTCCTTTATTTTCAGGTGTCCACCAATTTTTGTCCATGACATCAAAAACGAATTGGGCTGTTTCAAAAATGCGTCTTTCCGCATGGGTAATCAATAACTTGGTCATTCGTAAAACATTGGCCGGTTTTTCAGCTCTATATGTATAAGGAAGCGCTCTGAAAAAGAGGATGAAGATAAATTTCATACCTTTTTTCTCCCAAATTTTTTGTGTCTGATTGAAGTATTCGATATCTGTATCACTAAACTTGAAATCGAGTTCTTCCTTTATTAAATCTTGCAAAGCTTTGGGTAATTCAGAAGAAACGACATCATCGTTTTTGACCATACCGACCATATCATCATTTTTTGCCATTTTCTTTAGTAATCCTGTAAGATGTCTCATATCTTTCTTTTCAGAAAAAAGAGATTTAATAGCATCATCTGCCGGTGGGTCCATAATGAGTCGTTGATCCTCGAGGTTTATCCCATTCCATTCATATTTAGTTTTTGCCATAATGTTAGATTTCGATAGTTAGATTCGGGTTTAAGATAAATAAAATTGTTGGTTTAATACAAAAACGCTTTAGGTTCATGAACCTAAAGAGATCGAATCTTACTGATCTATGCAAGTCAAAAAGGACCAATGGGGTGAATTCCTTTCCCAATGACCAGTATTTGTTTTCAAAGCTTATGTTGAAATATGTTATTCTGCCAAGGCTACTTTTAAGGCATCGATCAATTGATCAATTTCTTCTGCTGTAGTATAGTGTAAAAATGATATTCTTAAAACACCAGGTTGTGTGGGGATATCCATATCAATTAAGGGGCGAACGGCATAAAAATTACCCATGCCTAACATAATTTTTTGTTCGATTAAGGTGGCATAGACTTTTTTGATGTTTTTGTTTTTTGGCATGATTGAAATAATGGGCGCTCTGTCTTCGGAATCAGCAGGCCCTACAATTTCAATATCGTTTCGGCTTCTTAAAAAATTGAGCAAACGATCCATCAAAAGTTTTTCATGCTCCTGAAACAACTTGTTAATTGCGCTACTTCTTTTTTCAGGACTGGCATCTTGATCAAAATGATGTTCGTATACCGCGTCAAAATAATCAATAATACCACTTGCTGCTGCTATCTGCGCATGATCAGGCCCTGCAGGTGTTAACATGCTTCTGGTGATTCCTTCTTTAAAGTAATGGGATTGATTTGTCATTTTTAAGATCAAGTCTTGATCAACATACATCAGACCCAAATGAGGTCCAAAAGTCTTGTAAAGCGAGAAAAGATAAATATCACTTTCCAGCTCTTTAACGTCGGGGAAGCCGTGAGGCGCAAAGCCCACTCCGTCAACCACTGAGAGGGCACCATTTTGATGTGCGATTTGGCTGATTTCTTTAACTGGATTTACATGACCTATCACATTTGAACAATGTGGAAAGGCAACCATCTTAGTGCGTTCAGAGAATAAACTTTTTAGCTCATCTATGCCAAGCAATCCTGTTTCAGAATTTACATGCCATTCAATAATTTTAATGCCTCGCTTTGCCAGATTCCTCCAAGCACCGGCATTAGCTTCATGATCTTGACAAGAAACAATAATCTCATCACCACGTTCCCACATGGGGCGCATCGCATTGGCCAAGACATAAATATTTTGAGTTGTTGAAGGGCCGAAGTGAATTTCAGCTGCATCTGCATTCAAATAGCCGGCTAGTCGGGGGTAGGACGCATCCATTAGCTTACCTGCCAGCGTAGAGGCCGGAAAGGGATAATGAACCTGCACCTTGTTTTTCATGTAGAAATCAGTCAAACGATTGATCACCTGTATGCAAGGGTACGAACCACCGGCATTTTCGAAATGTGCCCAACCTTGAAGAGTTGGTTCAGTAAAAGCTGGAAATTGGGAGCGTACAAATTGAAGATCAAGTTTCATAATGTGGTTTCGTTTATGCGATGTATAAAGTAAAGAAAAAATTACGCAACCTGAGGCTTCAACCTAAAATTTCAATCATATATTATCGAGTATGAAACTGGAATTAAATAAGTCTCTGATTTATAACTTAATCCATGGAATATGAGTATTTTTGCCGACAATTTGAAAAATAGCAAGGATGAAGCGTATCAATGAATATAAAAAGATTTTTGAAGTAGAAGGGAATCTTAATTTGAAAGAATTAAAAACGACCTACAGAGGCTTAGTTAAGCAATGGCACCCTGATAAGTTTCAGAGCGAAGAAGAAAAGGAAGAAGCAGGTAAGGTAAGTTTGAAAATCATTGATGCCTATCATTTTCTAGTAAGTATTGCGCCAGAAACGAAAGAAGCTAATTTAGAAGCATTCACAAATACGATTACCGAATCTCAAGTAGCCGATTACTATCACAAGAGTATGCTATTGGAAGTTACATTTACCGACGGTAATACTTACGAATTTTTTGGGGTGAACCGTAAACTGTTTATCAAATTTGTGAATAGCAGGTCTATAAACAATTTTGGAAAAAGAAATATTTTCAACTCCTACCTATACAGAAAATCAAAGAAAGCCTCAGTGATTGCTTAAAATCAGTGATGGCTTAAGAGTTGCTCACTGTAAATTCCCGAGGTGATCGGAGGTGATCACCTCACCTCCGATCACCTCGGGAATTTTTTTTGAAAGGAATTCGATTTTTCAAGACTAAGTTTTTAATTCAATTTGAAAATTAGTTATGATGTCTAGAAAAATACCTTACCAATTGATCTTAATTATCGGATTTATTTTCCATTTTTCTGATGGAATATATGCACAGGGCTGCAGTGACGCTGGAGTTTGTACCATTGATAGTTTTAAACCTCACGATCACGGTGATGCCCAAGAATATCAAAATACTTTTAAAGCCGGTTTGAATTTTGGAGCGGCAGATTATGATATCAATGTTTTTGGCACCTATTTAGATTATAGAAGGAAAGTAAATGAGAACTTATCTGTAGATGCTAAGTTGACTACCTTGTCTCAGTCTGGTAATGATATTTCAGCCTTTGGCCTTTCAGATATTTATGTGAATGGTAACTATAAAGTGGGTAAAAGAGCCTCTCTGACCTTAGGATTTAAGATTCCACTGATGGATGCCAATAGGAAAGAGAATGGGTTGGCTTTACCGATGGATTATCAATCGAGTTTAGGAACCTTTGATTTGGTCCTTGGGTTTGGTTATGCGATTAAGAAACTTCAATTACTAGCGGCTATTCAGCAACCGTTGACACAAAATAATAATGAGTTCCTTTCGGATTTATATCCGTCGAGTTCGCCATTAAGTGAGTTTCAATCTACGAATCAATTTAAGAGAAGCGGTGACATTTTAATAAGGGCTTCCTATCCATTAAACTTAGGACAAAAGTTTGTTTTCACGCCTAGTCTACTGCCTATATACCACTTGGCGAATGATAAATTTACCGACATTGATGGTATAGAGAAAGAAATAGACGGATCACAAGGCCTTACCTTGAATTGGAATACTTATTTTGATTATTATATCAATGATAAACATGCTTTGCAACTTAGTTTAGGAGCACCATTTATTGTAAGAGATACAAGGCCTGACGGTTTGACTAGAAGTTTTGTGGCCAATATACAATACAGGATTAATTTTTAATTGAGGCATCATCGGTGGCCTTTATACCCTCTACAAAATACATTTTAACTTACCTCTATTTTTGAGGTGATCGGAGGTGAGGTGATCGGAACTGATCACCTCACCTCCGATCACCTCGGGAATTTCTAATTCACCCCTCAATATCGGCCTTCACGCCCTCTACAAAATACATTTTCAACTTGCCTCTATTCTTGGTTTCTATTTCTCCTCTATATGTACAATCAAATTTATGTTTGATAAACTCATAGGTAGATTCAGAGACATTAATTTTCCCGGGTTCAGAATTGGATTCCATCCGTGAAGCAACGTTTACGGTATCTCCCCAAATATCATAGGCAAACTTCTTTATGCCAACCACACCGGCTACAACTGGGCCTGAATTTACTCCGATTCTTATATCAAAGTGTGTGATCTTATCCGAATCATCCAATTTAGTTTCCTTTACAAATTTTGAAATATCCAAAGCGGCTTCAACAATTTTAATGGCATGGTCTTCAGTTGGAAAGGGTAGTCCACCTGCCACCATATAGGCATCGCCTATAGTCTTAATTTTTTCAAGACCATATTTTTGAACAATTTTGTCAAATTCAGAATAATAGAAGTTTACACTTTCTACAAGTTGTTCAGGAGATAAGTTTTCAGATTTCTTTGTAAATCCCTTAAAATCAGTAAATAGGACGCTGGCCTGGTTTATTTTTCGAGGCTTTACTTTGCCATTTTTAAGAAGCTCTTTAGCTGTTTCTTCGGGGAGTATATTTCGGAGTAATTTGTTAGATAGGTCTCTTTCCTTTTGAATTATAGAGCTGGTTTTTTTAATAAATAAATTTCGCCTTAATAATCCTATTACTAAAATTGTAATCAAGATTAATGCAGTGACAATAGCAATTATTGTAATACGTTGTTTTTGCCTCTTTTGATCTAATAGATCAACTTCTATCTGTTTTTGAGACACTTCATAATTCGTTCTTAAATCCGCAATATTTTCAACAGTTTCAATGTTGATGATACTGTCTCTAAAAGTGTAGTATTTAGTTAGATAAATGTTAGAAGCTTCAAAATTTCCATTTGATTTATTTAGTTCAGAGAGTTTAAGACTGGCGTCTCTGATCCCCTTTTTTAGTGCGTATTTTTCAGCTAATTCATACCCTCTGTTTGCATATAAAATAGCTTTACCAAGGTTTTTTTTTCTTAGGTAAATATCAGACATATATAATAGGTAGGTAATGATTGGAGAATAATCTTTAGTTTCTTCCAAGACTAGTATCGCTTCATTAATATTGGATTCTGCTAATTGATCATTTCCAATTTCTGCATAGACCATACCAACATTCCCTTTATTATAAGCAATGCCAATAGAGTAATCAATGGCTTTAAAAATAAGTCCAGACTCTTCAAAATTGGTTAAAGCTTCGGAGTACTGTTTGTTCTTAAAATAGGCATCACCTGAATTTAACAAGACTGACGCTAATAGAACTGAATCATTTTTTTTTCGTAATATTTTTATGGATTTATCATAGTAGATATTGGCATTGTCAAAATTGCTCAAATTTGAGTATACATCGGCAATGGTCATATAAGCGGTGCCCTCAAGTTTTAAATCGTTGTTTTCAATAGCAATTTCTGCACACTGAAAAAATGCCTCTATAGCGCTTTCTGAGTCACCTATATATTTGCGGCTATTACCTTTTTGAAAGTACCCTTTATACAGGTATTCGTAATTGTTAAGATTACTAGCCAATTGTATTAACTCTTCGCAATACTTTAGCCTTAATTCATGGTCGTTCCTTTCATTAAATGCTAGTTTGTTTAGCAACCATAATCTCTCTTCCCCATTGACTTTATTTTCAGAATAAATAATGGCAAGGCTATCTGCTACCCTTTGGTCTTGTGCAAATGAAAAGACGGAGTTGAAAATAATTAAATAAAAAAATAAATAGGAGCGTAATGAATTATTCCACATCTTTTAGTATTCTAATATTATGGATCAACTTCGATTTGTGGGTCGATACGAAATACTACCTTCTTTAGACCGCCATTATTTCCTTCACAAATCTGAAAATAAATCTTATATATTTCTGATTTACCTTTTGTATTGTTACTAACAGTTCCAATTACATTTCCGTTATCGTCGCAACAACGTCCTCGCAAGTTTTTTCTGCCAAAAATATTACTATCAGATTCATGTTTTATTTTGGTAATTATTACTTTATCATTAGGAGAACTTATCGATAAGCCCGACCAAGTAATGGTATCATCAGCTTCAACTTTAATCTTAAATTTATGGTTGTCTTTGTCCATATCATACTGGTCAAAAGAGGAATTCTCGTCAATAGTGCACTTGTCGATATTTTTTGTGTCAACATATAAAATAACATTGTGATTTTTTCTTGAATCTTTATTATGCTTGGGGGCTTTCATAAAACGCATTATAAGGTTAATAATTATTTTTCTAAAACCAAGATACGTTCTTATGAAGTTCTCTTCAAATCAACAGGGACGAATGACACTTATTCCTATCCGAAGATGTCATAATAGTTTTCAAGGCAGTTTTTTTTCTTCTGCATTGATATCGTTTATGACACAAAATAGTCGCCGCGAAAAGCTTATTTATCTGATTGAAATTTTATTATGTCTTGTAACAAAACACTTTCATAAACGTCTTTTAAATAGAATCTTTATTAATTCAAATCATGAAAAAAGCAATTTTATTTTCAATCTTCATCGCCTTATTTATTGTCTCATGTGATGACGATGAAACCTACACAGGAGAAGGCCCGATTGTTACTGAGGAATTAACTTTACAGGATTTTTCAGGCATTGAAGCCATAGGTTCTATGGATATAATCATTTTAGAAGGCGCTGAACAAAAAATAGAAGTGACAGGGCACGCTAATATCATTGAAAGAGTAGAAACTAGTGTGAGCAATGGTATCTGGAAGGTCAAATTAAAAGATGGAAGTTATAAAAATGCTGATTTGACATTTAATATTGTAATCCCAATGCTCAATCGGGCAAGTATAGAAGGTTCAGGAGATATTTTGATCAATGATTTCACAAGTGTAGAAAACGTCTATTTAGGAATCATCGGTTCTGGGAACATTCAATTAGATGAAAATGATGGATGTGCAAATCTTGTCGTTGAGATTGAAGGTTCAGGCCATGTTAATGCTAAAGAAGAATTCGAAGACATTGAAAGCTTGGATGTTGAAATTATTGGCTCAGGTTCTTTTGACGGATTTCCGGTAGAAGCTGATCAGGTGATCATAAATATCGTTGGAAGTGCAGATTGTGATGTTACGGCAAATATCAGATTAAAGGTTGATATCGATGGCTCCGGAATAGTCAGTTACAAAGGAAACCCAACGATTGATTCTAATATTTCAGGTTCAGGAAAAATCATCAATGCAAATTAGTATTTGACGGCCTCCCAAGTAGTTTTCGTGAAAGGCTGGTCTAGTTCTTAGTTTCTGACCAGGTAATACTCTGATAAGGGTAAATAACCTATTAAATTGACCAGTTTGATGTTTTGAGTATAATGTGTATCTTGCTTTGATACAAAAAAACACCTTTTTTTGAGGGATTTCAAACATCAATAAATGAAAAGAAGAGAATTGATCAAATTGGTAACGATGGCAACAGGAGCTGCCTTAACCGTGCCCTTGTCAAGTTCACTATTGACCGCTTGTCAAAAAGTAGAAGCCGTAAAAGATTCAGATTATCAATTGCAATATTTTAATGAGAAGGATTTCTCATCACTAATTGAAATGCTGGACATCATTCTTCCCAAAACAGACAGCCCTTCTGCTGTAGAGGTGGGAGTACATCAAATTATTGACAACATGGTTGGTCAGGTATACAGTAATGATGAAAAGAATGAATTTACTGAGAAATTCACAGCCTTAAATGATTATGCTGCCTCAGGGATGAATGCTGATAGCTTTAAAAATTTAATAAGTTCAAAAGAGGAAAGCGAGCAGGAAGCAAAATCAGGACTTATTGGCCTCAAACAACAAGCAGTTGCCTATTATTTGTCAACAGAGGAAGTAGCGAAAAATTATTTAAATTATTTACCGGTACCAGGGGTATACGAACCTTGCATTTCATTGGAATCAGTAGGTGGAAAAGCATGGGCACTATGAGTTCAGATAAAGCAACAGAAAATACATTTGATGCCATTGTAATTGGTTCAGGTATAAGCGGAGGTTATGCGGCCATGGAGTTGTGTACAAAAGGATATAAAACACTGATGTTAGAAAGAGGGAGGATGGTGAAACATGGGGATTATCCCACTGCTACTAAAGATCCGTGGGAACTGCCAAATCAAAATCGAGTTCCTGACAAAGAGAAGGAAGAGCATTATTTTCAGCAAAACAGATTAAACTGGTGGGTCAATGAAGACAATAAGCACTGGGTAAATAAGGACAGTGATTATTCTTACGATGAGGTCAAACGATTTGATTGGATTCGAGGGCACCATGTAGGAGGGAGATCGATCACATGGGGAAAACACTGCTACCGTTGGAGTGATCTTGACTTTGAAGCAAACAAAAAAGAGGGCATCGGAGTTGACTGGCCCATTCGATATAAAGACATTGAACCCTGGTATGATAAGGTTGAAACCTTCGTAGGTGTGAGTGGTCAGAATGAAGGGTTAAAGCAAGTTCCTGACGGGAAGTTTTTACCACCTTTTCCGCTTAATTGCGCTGAACAACACTTTAGAGAAGAAGTGGCTAAGGTATACCCGGAGAGAGTGATTACACCAGGAAGGGTTGCTCATTTAACAAGCTATGACCCTGAAATTCATAAAGGGCCAAGAGGGCAGTGTCAGAGTAGGAACAGGTGTTGGAGAGGATGCCCATTTGGTGGCTATTTCAGTAGTGTTTCGTCTACCATACCCGTGGCTGAAGAAACGGGTAATTTGACCATCCGTGCCAACAGTATTGTTGCTGAGATTGTATATGATCAGAAATCTAAAAAAGCTTCAGGTGTTAGAATTATTGACGGTGAAACTGGCGAAGAAATCGTATTTAATGCGCGAATCATATTCTGTAATGCAAGTACAGTGGGTACAACCGCTATTTTATTAAATAGCCGTTCTGAAACCTTCCCTAACGGTTTAGGGAATAGGAGTGGGGAGTTAGGTCATAATATGATGGACCATCATTACGGAATGGGTGTTTATGCAAAAATGCCTGGTTTTGAAGACAAATACTATAAAGGAAGAAAACCTGTTGGTTTTTATATTCCGAGGTTTAGCAATATTAATGAGACTTCAGAAGAGAAAAACTACTTAAGGGGTTTTGGTTATCAAGGGTCAATAAATAGGGCCAAAAACAATCCTGAAGGCCTCCTTGGAGAGGAATTGAAAAATGAAATATTTAAGCCTGGAGATTATTGGCTGGGCATGACTGCCTTCGGTGAAATTCTGCCCCATCATGATAATAAAATGTTCCTGAATTTTGATAAAAAAGACAAACACGGAATACCCATGATTACTTTTGATGCAGAGTTAAGAGAGAATGAGTTAAAAATGCGTGAGGATGCTATAAAATGTGCCGTTGAAATGCTTGAAGCTTCAGGTTGTGAGAACATTCAAACTTATAATAGTAAAACGGCGCCCGGAGCCTGCATCCATGAGATGGGGACGGCTAGAATGGGGAGAGACCCCAAGACTAGTGTTTTGAATAAATGGAATCAGATGCATGATGTACCCAACGTGTTTGTGACTGACGGAGCCTGTATGGCCAGTTCAGGGACGCAAAACCCAAGTATTACTTATATAGCTTTAACTGCCAGGGCTGTAGATTATGCAGACAAGCAAATCAAAGCAGGGAAGTTATAAGCAAAAAGATTTAAATTTTAATTCTACATGGCAGGTCAAATTGATACTGCCATTTTTTTGTGCACTTTGGTCTAAATAGAGAAATCATTGGGCTAATTCATCAAGTTTTAAGCTTGTTTGCATTGTAATTTTGATCCTTCAGTATTAATAATCTTAAATCATTGGATCATGAATAAATCAATTTTTATTACAGGGGCAAATGCAGGTATCGGTAAGGATGTAGCCAGACAATTGGCTTTGTTGGATACGACAGAAAAAATTTACATGGGATGCAGAAATATGCGTAAAGCCGAAACGGCAAAAAAAGAATTAGAAAGTATTACGGGTAAAGACATATTCGAAATAGTACAAATAGATGTCTCAGATCTGAGTTCGGTTAGGGCTGCCGTGAAGTCTTTAAAAGAACCTTTTGATGCTTTAGTAATGAACGCTGGGGGTACGGGCGGCAAAAATTTTAACGAAGTGAATCATAATGGGGTCATGCAGCAATTCTCGGTAAATGTTCTGGGCCATGTTGTTTTGGCAGAAGAATTGATAAAAGCTGGGAAATTAAAGAAAGTAGCTTTGTATGCAGGTTCAGAAGCAGCCAGAGGAGTTAAATCTTTTGGAATGAAACGTCCGAGTTTTAAATCGCATTCTGTGGAGGAGTTTTCAAGTGTGGTTGATGGTTCATTCTTTGGTAAAAATAAAGATGAGATGGTACCTTATGGTCCGGTCAAATACCTTGCGGCTTTATGGATGGCTTCATTGTCGCGTGAGTATCCTGAAATTAGATTTATCACAATGAGCCCGGGAGGCACAACAGGAACGGAAGTTGCCAATACACTATCTCCTATTAAGAAAACCATGATGACCGGTATGATGAAAATGATGGAAGTATTCGGAAGAGTACATAAACTCGAAGTAGGGGCAAGACGCTTTGTTGACGGGATAAATGATCCTACATTAGAGTCAGGTGTTTTTTATGCAAGCAAATCAGGGATAACGGGCCAAATAGTAGATCAGGGTACCTTATTCAACGATTTTCACAATGTGGTTTATCAGAATAATGCAAGAGAATCTATTCATCGATTTATTAACTAGAACCTGATGAAAATATTCATGTGAATTTGGCAATTTACTATACAATATTTCATTAATTTTACTGAAGATAGCGGCTCGATAGCTAATCTAAAATTCATTAATTGCCGCCAGAATTTTTGCATTATCTAGTTGTATAACTAAGAAAAGCGGAACGATGGAAAAATCAGTGTTATTAAGTTTAATTCTGTTGATGTTCGTCATTGGAATCAAAGCTCAGGAAAAAGACTCAGATCAAGAACAGGTTGAAGAAATAGGGCAAAGCAGGGATTCACAAGCTATGGATGCTACGGCAACACAATGGAGCTTTCAGGCGGCTTATCAATGGATGCCTGACTATTATGACGACATTGTGAATGGAGAACCTCGCAGACCAGGTTTGGATAATTATCTTCAACTGCGCATTGTGGCCCCAATTCCTTTAAAATCATTAACGATTCTCCCCAGATTGACCATAAGACATTACGAAGACGTTTACACCGGGAAATCAGGTTTTGGAAATACTGAGTTGTTTGCTTTAGTGATTCCTAAAGCGACTGATTGGGGAACGGGCAGAGCTGGTATAGGACCCTTAATTACAGCTCCTGGTAGTGAGGGTGTTTCAAAAGATGAATGGGGATATGGTTTTGCTGCTGCGATTGTAAATAATACCGGTCAATGGTTTTATGGCTTACTGTTTACCCAAACCTGGAGAAGTATAGATCCAAAAACGTTACCTGCAGGTGATTCGGATATTAACCCATTAGGAATAGCACCTTTTGTAGCATATAGGTTTGGTACTTCAGGTTTCTATTTACAGACTGCAGACATGGTTGCATTATATGACTGGAATACCAGTGGTTTTTACCTGCCTGTAGGATTGAGATTCGGAAAAGTATGGGTGCTTGAAAAAGCCTCGTGGAATTTATATGGAGAATATAAGACCAGTGCTGTTTATGATTCCTGGGAAGGTCCAGCGGTTAAAAATTCATACCGTTTAAATATCTCTTACACCATGCCCGTTGGTAGTAAATAATGGAGTGGATTAAAGTGCGAATTGCATCTATTAGGCAGCAAGAAAATAACTGCTCATAAATGAATTGTTATAAGCAGTGTATATTGTGTTCTAATTAGAGTTTAGCATTTAAGCCTCTTTGAATTCGCTTTTGTTTGGTATGAGCCAATTCATCCAGCTTTTCTGCACTTTTTTAGGTATTTCTGAATGGAACTCATCGATTTTTTCGATCTCCCAGTTTTCAAAATACTTGCCTTTTGCAGTTAGGCGGTAATAACCTTCTCTTCTAACACTTTCTACGTAACCTTTTTCCGCAAGGAATTCAATAGCCTCATTTAATAAGGGTCTTGTGTTCGCCTCGTCTTTGAATTTTTTTCTTGAATAATTCCAAATACTGTATTCGTTAAAATCCAATTTGTAGGGTTGTAGAAACTTTAAAATTCGGGTAGTGTTTGTTTTAGTAATTTCATCCATAGTCTAGAATTTGATATTGTTACTCTCAAATATAGGCTTTTATTGCTTGTAAATCAATGATATATGTCACTAATTTTAACATTTGAGTATAGCAAACTATGAATACTTTTTTTTCAAGCCTAGAATTTTAGGAATGAACAACTCATTTTATTCTGAATAGATCAAATAGAATAAGAATGATAAAGTTGGCTTCGCCAGATATTTTCAATAGTTTTACTCGAATAATAACAGATAATTATGAAACGAGTCACGCTGTCAATTTTATGCTCTTTGGCTTTTGTTTTAGTAGCAACTGCTCAGAGTAAACCGGCTTATAACTTGTATAAAAGCAATGGTAAGGAGGCGAAATATGAAAAAATGATCAAGGATCTTGCAAAAAGTGATATGGTCTTTTTTGGTGAATACCATACCAATCCTATTTCTCATTGGATGCAACTAGAAATGAGCAAAAGCTTTTTTGAAATTAAAGGCGAGCAATTGTTTTTTGGTGCTGAAATGTTTGAAAACGGTAATCAGTTGGTTTTAGATGAATATTTAGCCGGCTTATATGCCGAGGATAAAATGCTTCCTGAAATAACCCAAATGTGGGCGAATTACCATACAGATTACAAGCCTTTACTTGATTTTGCGAAGGAAAATAACCTCCGATTTATAGCTACGAATATACCCAGAAGATACGCTTCGATGATTAATAAAAAAGGCATTGAAGGCTTAAAAGAATTAAGCCCTGAGGCCTTGGCCATGATCGGGCCAGATTTAGAGAAATATTTTGACCCCAGCGTTAAGGCCTATGCTGAAATGGCTGATATGATGGGCGGGCATGTTCCGCCAAACATGTTGAATATACAAACAGCTCAGGCTTCTAAAGATGCCACCATGGCACATTTCTCACTGAAGAACTTTAATGAAGGAGATTTTTTGTTTCATTTTGAAGGAGCATATCATTCAAATTATGACCAGGGAATCATCTGGTGGATCAATAAGATTCAACCAGGTTTGAATATAAAATCGATTACTACAGTCACCGAATCTGAATGGTTGGAAATGACTGAGGACGAAAAGAAGACTATAGCCGATTATATTATTGTGGTTGCCGATAATATGACCCAGACCAAAAGATGATCAAAATTACCGGATCAGTATTTTGACATCATAGCATGTTTAGCTATAAAACGAAGACTACATGAAAACGAATAAAACGATGGGAATGGGCGTGGCCCTAGGTATTGGGATAGGCACTGCGATTGGTGTAGCGACCGGAAATATGGGGCTTTGGCTTTCATTAGGAATTGCCATAGGAATTGCTATTGCTGGTGGTATCAATCGAAAGAATTTGAAGAATAAATAAGAGATCGGCTCCATCCTTCAACAATGAGAATCATTTTTTAATCACTATTTTTAAGGCATGCATATAAAAAAGAACTATTCGACTTTTGAAATGGCGTGGTGGACGCGTTTCGATACTTTGATTTTTTTGTTGATCATTATGGGATGGGTGTCTGTCTATTATATTTTTGATCTGGGATGGCTAAAAATTCCATGGACACCAATAGGGTTAATTGGAACTGCCGTAGCTTTTGTCATAGGTTTTCAGAACAACGCCTCATATGACAGGATTTGGGAAGCAAGAAAAATTTGGGGAGGAATTGTAAATACATCTAGAACCTTTGCCACCTTTATTCAGGATATGATTGACAATGAAAATTGCGATCAACCTATCAGTAGCGAAGAAATCAAAAAAGAAATTAAAACCTTAACCTACCGGCATATCGCCTGGATGACAGCACTGAGATATGCAATGAGGGTTTCCAAACCTTGGGAAACTTCGATTAACCATAGAACCAACAGAGAATGGGGGATGGAGCCTCCGGAAAAAACATCCTTCCTTGATGATGAATTAAAATGTCTTATTACAGATCAGGATATTGAATATTTGAAGGATAAAGACAACAAACAGACGGCTATATTGTATTTGCAATCACATCATTTGAAGCGATTAAAAGAACAGGGAAATATCTGGGAGTTTTCTTTTTTAGAATTGGAAAATGTAATTAAAGAAATGTACACTTTACAAGGTAAAAGTGAACGCATAAAAAACTTTCCTTATCCAAGACAATTTGCTACTCTAAATCATTTCTTTATGTGGATTTTTGTGTTGTTGTTGCCCTTGGCATTAGTACCTCAGTTTGCGGAAATAGGCCAAAAAATAGCATCTAATCATCCAATAATTGGAGACCTCTTTATTTGGGTTTCGGTACCTATATATGTTATTGTGTCATGGATTTTTCATACCATGGAGAGGATTGGCCGAACAGGAGATAATCCATTTGAAGGTACTCCTAATGATGTTCCCATTTCTACTATTGCAAGGGGTATAGAAATTGATTTAAGACAAAATTTGGGAGAAACAGGTGAGCAAATTCCGGATCAGTTTCCGATAGTGAGGCAGTCTCAATTTTAGCAATAATTTACTCGATTCAACGACTATTTGATTCCTAAAGAATTATAAATTTAAAGAACAGTATATGATCAAGAGAATTTTTATAATGGGGTTATTATTACTATATATCAATGGTCAGGCGCAAAACGACCATGACTTGGATGAAAGAATGATCAAGGAAAAAGTGGATCAATTTTTTATGGCATTGGAAAAGCAGGACACCACTATGTTAAAAAAGCTTTGGTTTAGTGAAGGACAGGTGTGGACCATTAATAATACGACCAGCCCAATGACCCATTCTATGCGGTTCTTCAAGGGTGATTTAAAGAGTTTTGACCCAAAAATCATCTTACAGGAAAGAGCTTTGAGCTATGACATCAAGGTTCATAAGGGAATGGCGATGGCCTGGGTACCATATGATTTTCATGTAAATGGTCAATTTTCTCATTGTGGAGTGGATATTTTCAGTTTGATAAAAACTGAAAATGAATGGAAATTCATCAGTGCATCTTATACTGTTGAAAAGACTAATTGTGACGATTTAGCCCCCAAACCATAATGAGTTTGCGCTTTCCTTGCAAATGACATCTTATCAAAAAGTCTTATCTTTAAGCAAACCCCTAAATCAAATTAGATGTCTAAGCAACTTCAAAAAATTACTGAAAAACAATGCGCATTACCTCCTAAAAAATATGATGATCTTAAAGTTTTGTTTTTGAACTGTACTTTAAATCGCACACCAATTTTATCACATACAGAAGGCTTGATTAAAGTGGCTCAAAAGATATTTGAAGCCAATGGCGTTTCTAGTAAAATTATTCGTCCGGTTGATTATGATATTCCTGCTGGTTTGGGGCTTGATATGTCTAAAACCGATGAATGGGATAAAGATGACTGGCCATTGATTCAAAAAGAAGTTGACGCTTGTGATATATTGATTGTATGTACTTCAGTTTGGCTTGGAGAAAAGTCATCCGTTTGCAACAGAACCCTAGAAAGAATGTATGGTTACACCCATCTATTTAATGAAAAAGGGCAATACAGAGATTACGGCAAGGTTGGTGCAACGCTCATCACAGGTAATGAAGATGGGGTAAAACACTGTGCTATGAATATTCTATTTTCACTATCGCATATTGGCTATACGGTGCCTCCTCAGGCTGACGCCGGATGGATGGGTGAGGCAGGTCCGGGACCATCCTATAGTGATGAAGGATCTGGTGGACCAGAAAATGATTTTACAAACAGAAACACTACTTTTTTAGTTTGGAATTGCCTGCACTTGGCAAGAATGTTGAAAGACCAAGGTGGCGTGCCTGCTTATGGTAACCTGCCCGATGAATGGCAAGCTGGCTGTAAGTCTGGATTTGATAGTCCGGAGCACAAACGCTAAAGATTTGAGTTAATTCTTAATAAAAAAAATCCTTCAGCTCAATGCTTGAAGGATTTTTTTATATCTTTAAGGTAGGTCCAAAACTTTTTAGATATGAAAAATTTTATGTTGCTTTTTTTGTTTTCCAGTTTATCGATGATTTCTTGTGGAGGCGATGACGATGGTGGACTCCCGGCCGCAAAAAACTACAGTATTGAATATGAAGTAAAAACTACAGGAGATGTTACCGTGAACAAAATTCAATATCGTGGTGTAGACGCCGAATGGGTTATAATAGAGAACCCAACTATTCCTTGGGAGATATCCCTAACTATTCCAGCAGGAAAGGCACTAGAAGCTGCTGCCTATGGAGACATTCCTTTCGAAGGTGTTTTGACGATTGAATCGAGATGGTCTCCAATGTTAGATGGGCAAAGTTCTGAAAGTGAAACTTTGAAAAACGATACTCCCAATTCTGTCATTAATAATGGTAAAGTTGAGATTGAAGGACGTTCTCTACCAAGGTATTAGTAGATTCATTCTTAATTAGGGATCAAGGCAATGGCTCTTAATGGTGCACCGCTACCTCCTTTGATTTTCATGGGTAAGGCAATGACCTGAAAATCCTTTGCTGGTGCTTGATCAAGATTGGTCAGGTTTTCAAAAGCAGGGATATTATTTGACAATAAAACCACATGGGATTTAAATAATTTAGACTGGCCATAATCGATACTCGGCGTGTCAATACCTATGGCTTTTATACTCCTGTTTTGGGTTAGCCATGTGGCGGCCTCCTCTGATAGCCCCGGAAAATGTAATAATTTAACAGCATCAGGGCCCCTTTGGTCAGTTCCCATATATTTGATATGATCAGGATAGAATTTTGAATAGCCAGTTTCAAGTAGGACGATGCTACCGTTTGGTATGTGCATTCCTTCTTTAGATTCCCATGATTTAAAATCGTTAATACTGATCAGGTAATCTCTGTTGGCCAAAGCATTTTCAGAAACATCAATTTTAATGGCAGGCCCGATCAGTGATTCTAATGGAATTTGATCAACTGTTAACCCATTTTCAGCAAAATGAATTGGGGCATCCAAATGAGTGCCGCCATGTTCAGCAGTTGAAAAATTGTTGGCACTATAATAAAAACCACCTTCGGTTTGGCCGGCAAAAACCGTATCCATATCAAATTGTTTTGCGGTTACCCAATAAATGGTCTCTTTTGAATAATCATGCGATAGGTCAACAATAGTTTGGGGTGCCTTCTTTGAAGCTACTTCAGGCTCAAGTAACGACTCTTTCTCTGCTGAATTACAACTTAAAAGAGTGATGATTACAAATGAAGAAAAAACTTTAAAAGTTGACATGATGTTGAAAATGATTTGATTAATTCTTGGATTAAATTCTTTGGATTGAATAGATCACTATTGGTGTAGTCAAAAATTGATCTTTGTCTTCGCCTAGTTGGATTTGTTTTACAATCTTCATACCCTTGGTGACTTTGGCAAAAGCGGCAAAGCCCTGGCCGTCAGGATTGCGTTTGCCACCGTAATCGAGTTCTGGCTGGTCATTGATACATATGAAAAAACTACAGGTAGCAGAATTTGGTTCAGATCTAGCCATCGAAACAATGCCATCTTTATGAAGAATTCCTGTTTCCTGAGTTGTTTCAATCTCGATAGGAGGTAGTTGCTTTTCTTCTGGAATATCTCCTCCTTGGATCACTTCAATTTTAATGGTTCTATCGCTCTCATTATTTTCATTACACACTCTGAAAAAAGAAGAATCCTTATAGAGTTCAGCATCTACATAATTTAAAAAATTAGCAACTGTAACAGGAGCTTTATCCGAGTATAATTCTATATCAATATCTCCTGCGGATGTCATGATACGACAAAGAATTTTTTCCTGTGAAACAGCTGAAAACCAAGTTGTAAAAAGTAGTATTAAAAGAAATTTTTTAAACATTGAATAGAAATTTGATAAGGTTTGTGGTTTATAAAGTTAAGCACTTTTATATTGTTCATTTGATTTGCTGCTTATAAAAATGATCAGTACTGTATAATTTAATGGAAGTTTCTATTATTTTTGAGGGATGGAACAACTAACACTTACAACTCCCGCCTTATTGTTTTCGGCAATTTCATTAATTATGCTGGCTTATACAAATCGATTTTTAGCCTATGCTGCAGTGGTAAGAAATCTACATGACATGTATAAGAAGGATCAAAACCAAGTTTTGATACGGCAAATAAAGAACCTTAGGCAACGTCTCTATCTAACACGCGCCATGCAAATTTTTGGCATAAGCAGCTTACTTTTATGCGTAACGACCATGTTTCTAATTTATATAGAGCAACACTTAGTTGCCATATGGGTATTTGGTATGGCACTAATTCTCTTAATCGTTTCTTTGGCTCTTTTGATTAAAGAAATTCAAATATCAGTGGAGGCTTTAGAACATCATTTAAGTGATTTAGAGAACGACAGTAAATAGTTTGTCTTAATATGCGGCACATATTTTGTTTGATTTTGGTTTATCCGAACTCATCAACTAAACCCTCAGTGACTATGTCAAACCTATTGTGCTATTTGCTTGAGTGCAAATTGACGATTTCTCATTGAAGTCGAGAACTAATCATAATTATGTGCTATATTAGTTAGTTCTTTTTACCAACCTAAATTATACCGTCATGCGCCAATTATTACTCTTCCTGTTCCTATCAACTTCAGTTTTTGCTCAAACCAAATCCGGGCAAAATTCACCCCCACTTTCAATTGCAGTAGCAAGTGAGGTAGGTATGTCAGAAGAAAGATTGTCAATTATTGATGATATGCTGCTCGATGCGATTAAAAATAAAGAAATTCCAGGCGCAGTTGCCTTGGTAGCGAGAAAAGGAAAAATTGTTTATTATAAAGCATATGGTATGGCAGATAATACGGCCAATAGAAGTCTGGAAAAAGATGCTATTTTCAGAATAGCTTCACAGACCAAGGCGATTACGTCAACCGCGGTAATGATGCTGTGGGAGGAAGGTAAATTTAGATTAGATGATCCAATTTCAAAATACATCCCTGAATTTGAAAATGCGCAGGTTTTAGACTCTTTACTGGAAGATTCGACTTATACTACCATAAAGGCAGATAAACCTATTAGCATAAGACATTTGATCACCCACACTTCTGGTATAGGATATGGTTATATTGATGGCGATGAAAGGATAAAGAAAATATATGAAAAGGCTGGAATTACTGACTTATTTACAACCGAGCCTTTAACAATAGGGGAGAATATAAAGAAGTTGGCAAAACTCCCGCTTCACCACCATCCGGGAGAGAAATTTACTTATAGCGAAGGTCTTGATGTATTGGGGTATTTTATTGAAATCGTATCAGGGATGCCTCTTGACGAGTTCTTTAAAACGAGAATTTTCGATCCTTTGGATATGGAAGATACCTGGTTTTATTTACCGGATGCTAAGGTTGACAGATTGATACCTGTTCAAACTAAAAAAGAGGGTCAATGGGCTATTTACGCTAACCCTTCGGTTTATGATGTTGATTATCCAAAAACAGGAGCTAAAGCCTTTTTTTCAGGAGGTGCGGGTTTATCGAGTACTGCAAAAGATTACGCTACCTTTTTACAGATGTATTTAAATAATGGAGAATTGAATGGTATTCGCTTACTCAGCAGGACTACGGTTCAATTCATGATGGCCAATCAAATAGGAGATCTCTGGGGTGACTCCGGGTCTTTCTATGGCCTCGCTTTTGGCTTAGTGGATCAAAAAGGTCAGAACAAAGGAGGAGAAGGAAGCATCGGGACCTTTCAATGGGGCGGCTATTTTAACACCCAATACTATGCAGATCCTGAGGAGGAGGTTATTGGCATTATCATGAAACAAATGCAGGATGTTAAATCGGATAACACAGGTTGGAAGTTTCGCCAATTGGTAGGGCAGGCTATAGATGATTAAATATGATTTACTATTTGGTTTTGCCAAACCATTTGATATCTGATTATTTTCGGTATTGATGTTTTACCCAGTCTACTTCCATAACCCATTCACCTTTCATTGGTGAGTCGGTAATTTTGGCATAGTTTAAAATAGCGAACATGGGCTCAGGATATTTATCTCCTTCGCCAACATTACGATATACTTCTTTGTCATCAACACGATAAACGAGATCACTGCCTTGCCATTCAACTGAATATTCATGGTATTCATTTAAACTTGTTTTAATGCCTGTCCGCAAACTCCACCAATCTCCTTTATCACAAGTATCTAAGCTTTTGATGGCACCAGTTGTAAAATGATTGTCATCACCGTCTCCATGATGCTCGAAAATATCAATTTCACCAGATCCTGTAAGTGGCCAACAAATATTTTCGTCAGGTTCTTGCACTGGAGATTCATTGTTTTGTGCGCCCAGAATCCACCAAGCCGGAAACATACTAGCTTCGCCATTGCTGCTCAATTTCAATCTTGCTGTCCATTTGCCTTTGACAAATTCTTTCCGGTTTTTTGATGCGATACGCCCAGCCACATACTCTGTATCAGATTGTTGTACGCCATGTTTATCCAAATTGTCACAGCTACGTTTCTCACCAATATTGATCACTTTTATTTTTAATGAGCCATCACTCACTTCTCGCGTTCCGAATTCGTTATCAGGCACATAACACTGTTTTTCGTTGTTTACCCAAATTCTTTGGTCTTGCCAATTGTCAGTATCAAAAGTGTCGAAGTTATCCAGGAAATCTACTTCCCACACATCAGATGCTAAAGATGCAAGCGGACCTTTTTTTTTATTACTATCTGCACAACTTATTATTACTGACAAAAATGCAATAACAAGTATGGTTAAAATGTGTTTCATATTTTATTGAGCTTACTGATTAAATTTTCTTTTTTTCATTTGATTAATCCAATGACGATCAACAAGGCGCATAAAAACAAAAGCCGTGCGTATGACACGGCCTTTGTTATGTGCTTTTTTTAGGATGTTGACCTATTCAACTTCTTTTAATACAACGTTGTCAACAAAGATACCAGTACCAAAATTACCGTCCCAGTTTCCTGCTTTGATCGCTAAAAAAATAGTTCCGTTACTAGTTAGATCTCCTTCTGAAAAAGTCACGTTTCCATTGGCATCTAACAATGAATCTTCAGGTAGCGGGCAGCCTCCTGAGGCCACTTCTAATATCTCTCCATTATAGGCATCAACACCGCAGTTTTCATTATCGCCAAAACTTTTCACAAACACTTCTGCACCTCCATCTGTATAATCATCTCCAGCTGCTTCAACTGATTGTTTTCCAAAATATACTTCTAACCAGCTACTAGTGCTGCCTTCGCTCCTGATCTTAGCACTAAATTTATAGGTCTTGCCCTTTTCTACTGCAATTTCCTGCCAAATAATGGCATTCGTTTGCTGAACTTCAGCAGTACCAATGAATTTGAATTCTCCATTATCAAAGCCATGCTCCACATCTTGGCCACTTCCGGTCCATAATTGTTTATAGCTCCATTTCCCTGTATCATTCATCTCACCATCCTGAACTAGATTTGCAGAAGGTTCAACCGGTACTCCTTCTTTTCCAGAGAAATTGAAGACTTCAGAAGTTGATTTATTACCGATGGCATCGATACTGATAACCTGCCAGAAATATTGAATATCTTTGCTTACAGAAACATCCAGTTTGTTTGTGGATGAAGTTCCTACCATGGTTGTAGGAGGATTCACCTGATCCATATAAACTTCGTAAGAAGCTATATCATTGTCAAGATCACTTCCAGACCATTCCAGGCTTACAGTACCTTCATTGACCTCAGATCCCAAACCAGGGCTTACAACTGTTGCAGGATAAGGAACATGGTTCTCTCCAGGAGGGCCGGCATTGTAAAAGGCCCAGGTATCACTTTGAGTTGTCACTGATGAACTGTTGTTCTTAGCGATAACCATCCATGAAAATGGAGTGGCTCTTAAAATAGATACCTTGGCTTCAGTTGAATTGCTGTTAATGGATTGTTTTGAACCAGAATCCATATTTGTAATTTGAAGGGTATAGGAATCAGCATTAGCAGATGCTGTCCAACGAAAAGTAACTTCACTTTCGGTATCAGAAACGATGCTTCCTTCGTTACAATCCTTGTTGTTTTCAGGAAATGTTAAACTGGCTTTTCCTGGTGTAATGATTATTGGATCAGCGTCTTCTCCGCAACTAAACCCCATTGAGAGTAGCAATACGCCAAATGTTAAATACGATAATGCTTTCATTATTTTAAAATTTTGTAGTTAAATATTTTGTTATTTTGAACGATTTTCATGATAAATAAGCCTGATGAAAGTGCTGATACGTCAATAGAAGAATTTGCTTTTCCTGCTTTTTTTGAGCTTCTTTTGACCATTTTGCCTGCGACATCATAAATGTATATTTCGAGGTCTGAATCTTGCGTTGCCCCATGAGATATGTATAAATAATTTCCATTTACCGGGTTAGGATAAACTACAGGGCTAGGTTCGAGTTGAATCAGTTCCTTGAAGGCTCCTTGGCAATTCAAATCGGTTTTGACTGAAAGATGATTGATCGATTGGCTCAGAGGAATCTGAAATGTAGATTCACTTGTCTGAAATTCTTTACCATTTAGGTCGATCAGATACGTTTTAGAACCTGATAGTTTTAAAGTTAAAACAGCGTTTTCAGGGTTCACACTTGAATTGACTTGAAGTGTTTCAGGTTCTGTAACCTGAACCGTAAAGCACTGTTCAAATTCATCATCTTCGGCTGCTTTGAAACAAATCGTATAACTTCCGGCTTCCAGATCAGTAAATTCAGTTTCTGTACTAAATGCTTTTGAAGCAATAGCTTTTCCGGATAAATCCGCTGTATAAGCAAACGATTTGTTAGCTGAAACAGTGATTTTACCGTTATTGTTGGCCTGACAGGTTTCGCTTTCAACTTTTATCGTAAAATTGTCTAAACCAATAGAGAACACTTCACATCCTTTTTCATTGACTACTGCACCAAGATTACTATTTGGACACTCATCTTCTGCATCAGGAACACCATCCTGATCAGCATCGGCACCTGCAATTTCCATCCAATTCATGTTAAAGCCTCCCTTAAGTACTTTCATTCTTAGGGTTTGGAGACCTTTTGTAAGTGTAATGCTACTTGTTGCATTTTCCCATTGTTGCCATCCACCCGTTATAGGTAGATCCAGGCTGAGCAATTCAGTTTCACTATCATCTGCTCCCAAAATATAAATCCCGATTTTTCCGGCAGTGGATTCACTGGCGACTCTTGCAATAAAAATAAAGTTTCCTTTCTCTTCTATATTGACCAAATAGTCTGCATAATCACCTGAATCCGTATACCCTAAGTTCTTACCACCTCCGTCATCGCTTGTGTCTTCGGTCTGGAGACCTGACATTTCACTAAAATTCTCTGCTTGAATTTTTCCTGGGAGAATAGAACGAACAGGCAGGCTGTTGCTGATAAGCAACTCGCTGAATGCAGTTAGCTTTTTCCCTGAAATGGTGCTTACTGTAGTGCCATCATAACTTACTTTTATCTCATCGCTGGAAAGAAATGATCGGTCAACATCTAATAGGATGGTTCTTTTCTTTGCATCTGCAAGACTAATTGCAGAAATTGGCTGAGCAATTCCATTGACAGTGACGCTAAAGCTATCTTTTGAATCCGTTAAAGAGGATGCTAAAATATCTTGATTTATGGTCACTTCAATGCTTGACTCATCAATACCAAGTTCACCATTTAAGGCGGTGGCATCTAAAGAGCCGGCATCACCGGTTTTGCTAAAAGTGATACTGGATATATTGAAAGAAACATCTCCAACAAAATTCAAAGTGATCACCTGGGTGCCCGCTTCCAAAGCAATATCATTGATTGTATGTGTTGCAAAAGTACTCCATCCTCCTGTGGCTTCAGTAGTTTGAGTTGTGGTAATGGCTTCTTGGTTCAAGGAAATATGAAATTGACCTCCAGCATTTTCACCGGCTATTCTGGCCTCTAATTTGTATACTCCTGACTCTAAGATCTGAACAGTGTAATTGATCCATTCCCCCTTATTGGTAAAACCAACATGGTACCCATTACTGTTGAAGTCATCTGTATTTTTTTCTATATCAACGCCATCGTTACGATAGGTCCAACCCGAATTCCAAGCTTGAAACTGGTTGGTAGAGAGTTGGTAATTTGCTGCATCGATATCATAGTAAGCAAAATTATTTTTCCCCAGGTCATAATCTGACAAATGAATGGTGCCTGGAATTTTTTGCAAACTGTAAGGTTTGGTCTCGTCAGTAGTAATTTGCCTGATTTGGGCATCTTGCACGTCTTTATGGTAACTGCATTTATTACTTGCTGTATTGTTGGCTAACTCCATCATAGCGGCATAGGCCTCAGCTTCTGAAGGTTTAGCCACATTGCCTCTCCAATACTCTAAAATGTTTTTATAACCATCTGAAAATACAATGGAATAAGGGCTAACAGTAGTTTCAATGCGTTTCATCGGCCACCATGACCATCCGATACCATTCTTTTCAAAAAGAGAAATGGCTTCCTGAAACCAGGTATTTGAATTTTCTCCAGCTTCTCCCATCCAAAGAGGAACATTTTGTGCTTCTCTTAAATCGAGCACCCATTGGATGGATGCCTGATCATTGAATGACCAATATTTATGAAAGCTATAGACCATGTTGTTGTCCCAGGCTGGTGTAAGACCAGTGAAATCATTAGCGAACCAGTTTCCTTCAATAAAAATGATATGTTTGGTATCAACTTTTCTGATTTCTGTAGTAATTTCCTCATAGAGTGTTCTTAACATGGTTCCGCCGGGGAGGTTCCAGTTCACTTCGTTTAGAAGATCATATCCTCCCATCCAGGGTTCGTCCTTATATCGTTCGGCAAGTTTAGCCCAAAGAGCAACCGTTTTAGCTCGATTTTCTTCACTTTCCCAAAGTGATGGTTTATCCGTGTCATAATCTGAAATGGCCGCATTAGCACCCTGCCCGCCTGGTGCCGCATGTAAGTCAAGGATCAAATACATATTATTTGCTTCACACCAGTTCAATAATTCATCGACCATATTGAATCCTTTGTCAATGAAAGTGTTTTGTCCTGCAACGGGTTCATCTTCTATTGGAAGTGTGAATAAATTATAATGCATCGGAAGTCTGACACTGTTGAATCCCCATTTTGCTAAAGAATCAATGTCTTGTTTTGTAACATGATTTTGCAGCCAGGTGTCGAAAAATTCATCGGTTTTTGTTTTGCCAATTAAGTCTTCGAGTCTTTCACGAAATTCATGTTGGGTATCGGCCACATCTGAAGACTGCATCATATAGCCTTCCATAAGCATCCAGCCGCCAAGCCCGGCACCTTTTAGAATGACTTCATTGCCATTTCCGTCCACAATTTTTTTTCCTTCTGTTTTGAGGTTCTGACTCCAGATGAATCCACTGGTTAAAACCATGATCAACAATAGTAGTTTTCTTTTCATAAGTAAAATAATTATTTGTCCATTTCAAATTTATGCTTCGTTTGAGATAAGTGGATAGAATAGGCTACACTAAATCTACGTCATCTGACATCTTTCTTACGTCAACACTACGTCAAAACACATAAATGTATGAATTTCAATTAGTTAAATTATGAGTTTTAACAGCAATATTTCTTACTTTTAATCATGTGAAGTAATAGGTTGGTGGATAATTCTGCGATAAATACCAAGCTTTAAAAGTCTTTAAAATGAAATATTATAGCTCGCTCTTTTTCTTATTTTTCATTGCCTTGGGTACTGTACAAACCCAAACTTTGAATGGTGATGATCTCCATTTCACCCCAAGACTCACTAATTTTTCAGGATTAGATTTCAAGGCCAATGAACAGTTTTATGATATGGTTGAGGGGGAAGATGGGATGTTGTATTTTGGAAACAATGACGGTGTCCTTATTTATGATGGTGAAAGGTGGCAAAAAGTAGTTCTTCCAAATAATTCTGCAGCAACGAGCCTGGTAAAATCAAATAAAGGAGAGATTTATGCAGGTGGTTATAATGAACTTGGTCAGGTTAAGAAGGATTCCCTGGGAAACTATGTCTTCGAGTCTTTAAAAGACAAATATAAACTGCAAGAACTTAATTTTGAATATTTATGGCAGGCACATTCTTTTAATGATGTCTTGCTATTCAGATCTTTTGGTGCTTTATTGTTGGTATCGGATAAGGGGCTTACAAGTATAAGGCCAAAGAATTTTTTCAGCTTTTCAGGACTTGTTAATGGAGAGTTTTTTGCCATGGATTACGGAATAGGCTTAATGAGGTTTAATGCTGAAAAGAAGGGCTTAGACCCAGTATTACATCGAAATCCTGTTGATTTAAATGGAATAAGCGCATTCTTACCCTCTAAGGATGAGAACACTTTTTACGCTCCAACAAAATCAGGTAATATTTATAAAGTTGATTTACAGAAAAAAGAAGCTATTATTTGGAAATCAATTTTTGACGAAGGCGAGGATGAGATATTTTCTGCAATAAAATTTAAAGATTCCTACCTGCTGGGAACCAGAAGTTCCGCAGTACATGTGTTCAATGAAGCTGGTGAGTTAATAATGAATCATCAGGGATTTTCTGAAATGGTGAATGCATCCTTTGTCAATTTTCATGTTTCTGGTAATAATTTATGGATTCTGAAAAATAATGGGCTTTCCTTTCTTGAATTTGATATGCCTGACTTTCATTTATTTAACAAGGCTCCGGTATATGACATCTTGCTTGATCAGGAGAAAATATATCTGGCTACAAGCACAGGAGCATACTATTCGGCATTTGATTTAAGTAGTGATTATAATTATAATCCAAGGTTTTCAAAGATTCAGGGACTTGAAGGTCAAGTTTGGTCTGTCCAGAAGTTTAAAGACCAAATATTTGTAAGTGGCCATAATGGGCTCTTTTTATTGGAGCAAGGAAAATTAACAAGTTTGAACGTACAGGATTCTTTTTGGAAGATTCTGCCTATTTCAAATACTTCTGATAAATTTCTTGCCGCCAGTTATAGTGGCCTATACTTGTTAAATAACGAAAAGGGTGTCTGGTCATTAGGAAATAAGATCAGTGGTTTTGATGAATCTAGTAGGGATATTATTGAGGGTGATAGCCCGAATACTTTCTGGATTTGCCATGGATATAAAGGTGTCTTCAGGTTAAAGTTGGAAGCAGGTTTTGATCGGGCATATTCCATAGAGCATTTCACAGATAAAAATGGTCTGAAGTCACCATTTAATGTCAATGTCACTCGATATGATAATGAAATTATATTTACTACAAATACAGGCATATTTACATTTAATGAATCAGAGGGAATCTTTGTTCCATTCGAGCCTTTGAATAAAATTCTTGACCCAGAATTTAACACTACTAAAATCGAGAAAGAAGGAGATAGAACCTGGTTCGTTCAGAATGATGAATTTGGATATTTTGAAAATGATAAAAACGAAGAATTGTATAAAAGTTTGTTTTTAAATATCAAGGGGAAATTGAACAGGAGTATGGAGAGCTTTATTCCGATAAAAAATAAAAAGGTGTTAATTGGAGCAAATGATGGTCTGTACTTATATCAAACTAAAACAGAAGATGATCCAAAAATCTATAAAACATTTATTTCAAGTGCCAGCTATTATTCTGATAACTTGAAGGGTTGGATTGATCTGCCATTGGATGGGGCAGCTATCTTGCCAAGAAAGATTGGAGTATTAAGATTTGAATTTGCAGTGCCAGGAATGTCAGTGTCTGAAAAAAAACAATACCAGTATCAGCTAGTAGGTATCGATAATGATTGGTCAGAATGGTCTGAGAATAATTATAAAGAATATACATTCCTTGAGCCGGGAGCTTATCAACTTAAAGTTCGGGCCAGAAATATGATAGGTGAGGATGGAGACGAAAAAACATATGCGTTTGAGATACCAAAAGCCTGGCATGAAACTGAATGGGCTAAGTTCTCTTTATTTGTTTTGATTATATTGATTGTAACTGTACTCTACATAGTCATTCATAAATCGGTAAAAGATAAGATTCAAAAAGAAAAAGATATTGCCTTAAGGGCAAAAAGACTGTTACAACTTGAAATAGAGCAGTTAAAGCTAAAACAAGAAAGTCATCAGATTGAAGAACAAAAAAACAAGCTTGAAGAGGATTTACTGGCCCAGCAAAAAGAATTGGCAAACTACACTATGCTTCTGGTGAAGAAAAAGGAAATAATTTCCAGTATTTATGAAGAGTTGAAATTATTCAGTAAATCAATGAAGCAATCTAATGATCGTAAAAGGATCATAAGCATTTTGTCTACCATTAGACATCACAGAATTGGAGAGGAATACATGGAAGTTTTTGATGTTAATTTTGAACGCGTTCATGGTGACTTTTTTAATAGATTACTGGACGTCAGTCCTGAATTAACTAAAAGAGAACTTAGAATTTGTGCTTTTGTTAAGATGGATCTATCAAATAAAGAGATTGCTCCACTTCTCAATATTTCAGCCAGGGGAGTGGAAACAGCTCGATATAGGGTTAGAAAAAAATTAGATGTTCAGGAGAAGAATTTTAAAAACTATCTTGACAGTTTGAGCATGATTGAGAGTGTCTTGGAAGAGAATCAGACATAGAAATAAAAATTATCTTAAGTGAGGACCACCATTGGGAATAAAAAAAGCCTTTGACACTTGAATCAAAGGCATGTAAACAAACATTAAGTCAAAATATTGAGGGGTTCTATTTTATGATTGAGAAAGCAAAAGGTCAACATAAAATTTAAAATATTTTTCAGATAATTGATTGAAATCAATATGATCAGCCAACAAGTTGCTTTAATTCCTTAATTCGCAGCTCCTTATGAGGCTGTCTGTTCTTGATAGCAAAATCTGTATGATAAGTGTGGGCTTCTAAGAATTTGATTTGTATTTTGTTCCATTCATCCATGTTATTGATGATAGAAAGGGCTTTTAATTCTCTAAACAATTGACCGCTGATTTCATAAAAATCTGATCTTCCTAAATAATCAAGATCAACATCGCAAATTATTTTTTCTAATAATGTTTTAGGATTTTGTGGAACCTTAGTGGTTAAAATAAGACCAACTATTACGTCAATATCTTCAGTTGGAAAATCATAATCCGTAAGCATTCTCTTAGCAATCTCTGAACCTTTCTGTTCGTGTTCATGCGTAGTTTCTGTGAATCCAATGTCATGTAGTAAGACGCCTAATCGCAATAATTTGGCGTCGTGTGTGTTGACCTGGTTATGTCTTAAATACACCTTACATGTCTTCAGTGCATCTAATGTATGATGAACTCCATGGTAATGAAGATCCTTTGACAATTTTGAATTCAAAATGTCAATAATGGTACTTCGAAGTTTGTAATATCCTTTCATGGCAATAAACTATATTAAATCGTAATTATCCAAAATGCAAGAGAAAGTATGACAAAAATAAAGCTCAAACCAAAAAACTTAATAGATTTCTGAACACAAATGAATTTTTGATCGATGATCTTGCTTTCAATGTGAATCTGTTGGCTCAATTGTTCATAAATTTCTTCACCTGAACATACTTCCATAATTTTTTTTGTAAATGCATCTACGTCGCCGAATCCATAAACAGCATCACGAAAGAAAAATACATTTTTATCATATTTTAATTCAATTTGTGGTTTAAAGCATTTAAAACAATAAAAAATTGAAACCAAAACACAGGCCATCCATAAAAAGGCCAGCACCACAAATACCTTACTTGATTGAATTACTGGTTGAAATTGTCCTATCCGATCAATAAACAGACCAATGATAAGACTGTGAAAAGAAAAAATGATTCCGGCCTTTAGTTCTGAGGCTCTGATCAGCTTTTCTAACCTTTCCAACTGCTCCCAATAATTATTTGGGTCTTGTCTCATGTCAACTGATTTTTAATGATTTAATTTTCATAAAGTTAATGTAAATCAATTAATTTTCCTTTTTTAGACATTAGACTCATAATTATTTCAAATTCTTAGTTCACTAAATCGTCGTTATTCCCTTATTTTAACGGATATTCTATCATTTTATTGGCAACATAAATAATTTAAAAATACAGTATACAATTGATGAAGATCAATTTTATTTGTTTCGAGGAGGCTTTATTCTGCGTGAAATTGGAGAATTGGGTCAATTGTATATACCTTATTATTTATGGAAAATGTAATGTTATAAAATTCATTGCTGAGATTTTTCACCTCACCTTTTTTCTTTACTATAGAAGTTGCTATGCCGTTTTCACCTTTTATATAGCCATCTATTAAAATAGGAGTACTGACTTTGTTAGGTTTAAAATTAACTTCTAAAATGAGAATCTTAGGATCAGAGTCAGGAGAGCTCATCCAAGTTACTTTTTTCCCGGCGTTGACTCTTGTCATAAAATATTCAGGGAAACTTGGCAAAGAATGTGCACTTCCTCTGTTATCCGAAAATTCGATACAATCTCTAATATTTGCGTCAGGGGTAATATCTTTAATCACTTTTAAATAGATTTCTGTATCACCTACAGCAGTTGAATTTTTAGTGTTACAGCTATATAAAACAAGGGCTGCAATCACGATAATCAAGTATTTTCTCATTGACTTCAAAGTTTGTTTCAAACACAAATTTATTTTATTTTCTAAAATAAACTAGAAATATTCAATTTAAATCAGAATAGAACATGTTTTTGTTCATTCTCTTTTACAGAAAATTGATTGGTAATGATATTTTTATTCTTTATAGTATGAGCATAATACATCTTCAATCTACCTTTGTTTTTAGCTTGAATTTCTCCTCTGTACTCACAATCAAAGTTTTCGTTAATTTTTTCATAAGTGTTTTCAGAAACATTAATTTTACCAGATTCACAATTCGTCTCCATACGCGAAGCTATATTAACAGCGTCGCCCCATATATCATAGGCAAATTTTTTACTTCCAACTACTCCGGCCACAACCGGGCCAGTATTCACTCCTATTCGGATGTCAAAATGGGCAAAATCATGTTTCTTAGAAAGTTTCACCTCCTCCATGAATTCTACAATTTCAAAAGCAGCAAGAACTATTTTGACAGGATGGTTGTGACAAGGAAAGGGAAGGCCGCCGGCACACATATAAGAATCACCAATAGTTTTAATTTTTTCAAGACCATACTTGCCAATGATTTCATCAAACTTTGAAAAATAAAAATTTACACTAGCTACCAGTTTCTCAGGGCTAAGATGCTCAGAGTGAAGTGTGAATTCCTTAAAATCAGTGAATAGCACGGTCACGGATTCGAATTTTTTTGCCTTCACTTTACCACATTCCTTTAGCTCTTGTGCTGTCTCTAAAGGAAGGATGTTATATAGTAAATGATCAGACCTGTTCATTTCTTTTTCTATGATCAAATTTGTTTTTTGAATAAATCTGAATCTATGAAATAAGCCAATTGCCAGAAGGCTCATAAGAAAAAGCGCGATGACAATGGCAATTACCATTATTTTCTGATTTGCTTTTTGATTATTTAGACCATCTATTTCTCTCTGTTTCATGGCAATCTCGAATTCGGAGCGGGTATCGGCCATTTGTTGAATAGTTTCATGATTATGAAGACTATCTTTATAAGTAACATGGTTCTTATATAAAACTAAAGCTTCATCAGGATTTCCGTTTGCTTTTTGGATGTCAGATAGTTGTAAATAGGCATGACTGATCTGTTCTTTTAAACCATATGTTGTGGCAAGGTTTAGACCTTTCCTAGAAAAATTATCAGCGGCTTCAAAATCTCCCTTTTCAAGATAGATAGAACCCATGCATAACAAATAGGTGGCGAGTCCTTGATAGTCATTGTTTAAAGTAAGAATTTCTGTCGCTTTTTGTATGTAATTTTCAGCAAATTCTGGTTTCCCTTTTTGGGCATAAACCATACCGATTAAACCAAAATTATTTCCAATTCCTTTATCATTTTCCAAGGTTCTGAATATTTGCCCGGATTCTATTAAAAAAACCAATGCAGAATCAGGTTTTTTATTTTTTATATAATGATCTCCAATTTTTTGCAGCGTGAAGGCATAATTTACAGAGTCAGGAATCACTTTAAAAAGCGCTAAAGATTTTTTATAATAATCAAGCGTGTTCTTATTATTGGCTAAAGAAGCATATAGGGTTCCAATCGAACTATAGGTCATAGCAAGATTACTCTTATTATTCCCATTTGTAGCTATTTGTGCCGCAAGGTTATAATTCTCCAAGGCTAGTTTATAATTTCCTTTACTCTGTAATGCATCTCCTTTAAATAAATAACCAATGAACAAATAATCTATTGAGTCCATTCGAGAAGCTACTTTAATAAGCTTATCACTGTATTTGATTTTATAATCAGGATCATGGTAGGTCTCAATCAATAATTGAAGTGTTTTTAATTGGTCTTTTTCTTGTACCATCCCAAGGTTGATCTTGAGTTTGAGACTGTCAGTTCGCTTTAGATTTTGACCATAGATTCCTACAATTAAAAAAAAGGCAAGACCAAAACTGATCCAGATTTTTTTCAGTTGAATAGAAGAGGAATTTATAGGCTTCATTAAGTGGGGGTTTCTGTAGCGTTACTATTTGTTTATATAGGTATGGTTGTTTTTTTAATCGATTTGGGTTTTATTTGTGTGTCATTTATAACTGATGTTACTTTGCTGCTTTCAACGAAGTACATCTTCATCAGGCCTTTATTTTTTACTTCGATTTCGCCTCGGTATTCACAGTGAAACTCATTTTTGATGAGCTGATAGGTGTTTTCAGAAACATTGATTCTTCCTGCTTGAGAATTCGATTCCATTCGGGAAGCTACATTCACTGAATCTCCCCAAATATCATAGGCAAATTTCTTTTTCCCTACTACACCGGCCACCACAGGGCCCGTATTAATACCTATGCGAATATCAAAATGAGCCATTTCACCTAAATCTGAGAATTTTGATTCTTTAATGAATTCAGAGATTTCAAAGGCGGCTTTTACAATTTTTAAATGATGGTCAGGGCTTTCAGAATTTAGTCCTCCTGCACACATATAAGCATCACCAATGGTTTTGATCTTTTCAAGGCTGTATTTTTCAATTATTTCATCAAATTTTGAGAAATAATAATCTACGGTTCGTACTAAAACTTCGGGAGAAAGCGTATGAGAATATTTAGTAAAGGCTTGAAAATCGGTAAACATGATCGTAACTGATTCAAATTTTTTGGCCTTCACCATTCCATTTTCTTTTAGTTCTTCTGCCGTTTTTTTAGGAAGAATATTAAGTAGTAAGTCATCTGATTTTCGTTTTTCCTTATGGATATTCCAATAGTATAGACCTGTCATACCCAGAATTACAACCATTGTTAAAATAAGAAGCCTTTGGTTGGATTTTTGTTCGTTTAGCAAGATCACTTTCGCCTCATTTAAATCTAATTCTGATTGTTTTAAGTCAACTTCTGTCTGTTTCAGTGAGACTTCAAAATCGGCTCGCATATTGGCAATTTCTTGAATCGAGTTAGGGTTACGGATACTATCTCTATAAACGATATAATCCTTATAAAAATCCAGCGATTGATTATCAGTCTCTAATTTTTCATAAATTTTAGAGAGTTGAAGATTTGCAGCACTTATTTGAGGTTTAAAATTGTTGGCCTTAGCGATATCAAGCCCTCTATTCGCAAATTCAGAAGCCAAATCAAATTTCTCATTCAGAAAATAGATTTCGGAACTTTCTATTAAAACATCGCACAGAGCTCGATGATGTCCATATTCTTCAAGTGTTTCAATGGATTTATGGATGTTTAATTCTGCCTTTTCAAAATTTTTGAGTTGTGCCCAGGCTGCTCCTTTGTTAGCTAAATTATAGGCTAATCCAATTTCATGATTGATTTCCTTAAATAATAAACCTGATTTATTAAAATAAATTAAAGCTGAATCAGGCAGTTTTAGGACCAAGTAGGTATAACCTAAATTTTCAAGGTTGGTTGCGAGAAGAATTGTATCTTTTTCTATTTCAGGAATGTTAATAGCTCTCTGGTAATATTTAATTGCCATTTTTGAATCTCCCATGCCTTCGTAACACATTGCCATTGTTCCATAAATAACAACGATTTCCTCATTGCTTTCTTCGAAACCAGTAGTTTTTCCATATTCTAAATAACTATCAATGGCTAAGGAAAAATCTCCTTTTTGAAATAAAGCATTTCCTTTTTCAAGATATGCAGCAGAAATGTACAGAGTCGAATCAAGAGCCATGGCGAGAGTCAGTAATTCGTTAGCATAGGCTAGTTTTTTTTCTGGATTGGGATGATGTACCGATAATTGTTTTAAAAGATTTAATTTATTTGCTTCGTCATAATTCCCGCCTCTTATTATCGTTTCCAAACTATCGGTAGGGTTTTGATTCTGAGCAAAAATTGAAGCACAAAGTGTAAGAAAAAAAGCCATAGTAATGACCATGACTGTTTTGTTTTTAACGCTAAAATATTCGTAATTCATCGGGCTATACAACGTTAATTATGGCTTATGAAACTCTAATACGGGGTCTATGGTGTAAGGTTTTCCGTCTATCTCAATATTTATGCTGTAATGTTCCTTGTCACCGTTTTCTAATTTGGTTTTTACTTTTCGCTCAACTTCTTCGTTATTTCCACTAATATTTTGGCCATCTAAAATATCGATGCTGCCATTAACCTGCTTAAAATTGATTTTTTTTATCTTGATTCTTTCGATGGATTTATTCGAACTTTTCCATTTTACTTTTTTGCCAGCGTGAACTGGTGAAGTAAATTTTTCTATTGCGTCTTTATTATTTTGGGCAATATTTCCATCATTGTCATAAAGTTGAATATATGGGTAAATATTAGTCTCATTCTCCGGAATTTCATCTATGAGTCGAATAAAAATTATAGTTTTATCAACTGGAGGAGCTAAATCTTCATTTTTATTTTGTTGGGACTGATTACAGCCAACTAACAATAGAAATGCGAATAATAAGAGTAAATAATTTTTCATTGGTGTTGATTTATGGTTGATACTTAAATGTAATTTCTAATAGTTTCTTATAAAAATGGTTTAGGACGAACTGACCGTATTATTTCCCGAAGGTGCCTTTTTATTTACCCGCACGTGTCACCTATCCAATTCTTAATTTAATAATAATTAGAAATAAATAGGTTTAGGTTCAGATTCCTGCAGGCCTAAATTTGAGACTCAGAAGAAGAAAGCTCACCTTCTCCAACGGGTTCTTTCCCGGTACAGATCCTGCCATATTTTCCAAATTTATTTGTCCAGTATCCTACAAAGAGTGGTTTCTCGTTTCGTAAAATATCAACTATAAAAGAAAATTTTGAAATGTGGTATTGGATATGAACATGATCTACATCCTGTGGTTGAATTTCTTGGAATTCCTTTTCAAAAAACTCGACAGTTCCAATGATATTATCAGATGTGTCAAACAAATTGATCGTGGTGAAACTCCTGTTTTTTTGCGACCCTGAGTCAAGAAAAATACGATATGATTGTATTTCAGTATACATGCTAATTGTTTTAGTTTGTAAAATATGAAACATTTAATCGAAGATTAATGATAAGGATCAATGAATCAGATGATTATAATCAATGTTGAATTGTAAAATAGTTTTGTTAGGTCTGAAGCTTTTTTAGGCAGGAGAGATTTCTGCATGCTGGTCTTGGGTTTTTAATCCATCTACAAAATACATCTTCATTTTACCTCTGTTTTTGGTTTCAATTTCACCTCTATAGGTGCAATTGAATTCTTCTTTGATAAGCTTAAAGGTGTTGTCAGAGATGTTAACTTTTCCAGGCTGCGAACTAGATTCCATGCGGGAAGCGATATTTACCGTGTCTCCCCAAATATCATAGGCAAACTTATTTGTACCAACAACTCCTGCCACAACAGGACCCGTATTTATTCCTATCCGCATCTCAAAGCGCTGCTCATCATTTGGGTTTTCTTTTGATGCATTTTGCACAAATTCAGCAATATCAATGGCCGCTAAAACTAGTTTAGAGGCATGATTATCAGAAGGGAAAGGCAGGCCTCCTGCCGCCATATAAGAGTCACCAATTGTTTTGATTTTCTCTAAACCATAAGATTTTATAATGGAGTCAAATTTGGAATAATAAAAATCAACAGTTTTTACTAATTCTACCGGGCTAAGACCTTCAGAGTGTTTTGTAAAACCTTTAAAATCTGTAAACATTACGGAGACGGAATCAAATTTTTTCGCCACAACTTTGCCTTCGTCTTTAAGCTCTTGGGCAGTTTGTTCAGGTAAGATGTTTAGAAGTAATTTATCGGAAAGATTCCTTTCTTTTTCAATAATCTTATTGGTCTTTTCGATGAATCGATTTCGTTTGTACAAACTGATGGCCAGCACAATGATTAAAACCAGTACGATGGCGATGGCGATAATGGCAATTTTCTGATTTCTTTGTGATGTACTCAGCAGATTTACTTCAATTTGCTTTTGCGCCATTTTTAAATCGGCTTCTTTTTGGTTTTGAGCAACTTCAAATTCGGTTCTCAGGTTGGCCATTTGCTGCACTGCTGAAATATTATTGACACTGTCTTTATAGGCTGAATAGTTTTTATAAGATATTAAAGAAGCTTTGAGATTACCAGAATACTCATAAATTTTGGATAGCTGTAAATTTGCAGAACTGATCTCATCTTTTAGTCCGTATTTTTCTGCAATTGCCAAACTTTTTTGGGCGTATTCCAGGGCGCGTTTCCAGTTTCCCTGGTTCATATATAATTCAGACATATAAGTCAGGAAGACAGATACAGCATTTTGATAGCCTCCCATATCTTCAAACATATTGATAGAATGATTTATTTCTTCTTTTGCCAAATCATCCTGACCCATCATGGCATAGGCAATGCCTTTGTTACCAATATTCATAGCGATGCCTTCTGTAAACCCTAAGCGTTTAAAAATAGGTCCTGACTGATTAAACATTAATATGGCTGAATCAGGTTTTGACACATTCAAATATTCATCACCTAGATTTTCATAGGCGATAGCCAAGTTATTATCAGTGCCAATTTCTGAATTAATGCTAATCGCTTTTTTATAGTAAATGACAGCGTTTTGGTGATCTCCTATATTAGAGTAAACATCGGCAATAGCTATATTAATCATCCCAAGGTTTGTTAATGATTTTTTGTCTGCTACAATTTCTGCCCCTTTAAAATAACTGTCAAGAGCCTCTTCGAGATCACCTTTTTTTAAAAACGCATTCCCTTTATGGAGGTATCCATAATAGATATAGATTGTAGAATCTACTTTTTGGGCATTTTCGATAAGTTTGTCACTGAAGTAGATCGCTTGAGCCGGATCGTAATGGTTTGTTGATAATTCCGTTAGAAGATTCAATCTCTCTTGATCTTCATACTGGCCCAATTCATATTGTTTTTGGATACTGTCAATACTTTGTGAGCTCTGAGAAAAAAGATGAACGCAAAAAACAAGCATAAAACCCACTTGAAAAAGGAGTTTATGCTTGAAATTAGGATGTATTGTGAAATGATGTTTCATGTTTCAGGAAGAAAGTTTTTAATCAACCACCTGCTCCCACTTTAACTTTCGGGTCTATGTGAAACGGCTTACCCTTATTGTTTATCTTTAGGGTAATTTCGTATTTGTAATCTTCCTTTCCTCTTGTACTGTGTTTAATCGTTCTGACAACGGTGCTAGTTCCGTCTTTAAATGGGTTTTTAAATACTTCAGTTCCTCTTTCATATTTGATTTTATTAATATCGATAGCTGCGCTTCCATCTGTAGATTGACCACTCCAGATGATGGTATCACCAATTTCAGCATAGATAGTATAATCACGAGTGTCAGTTCCAGGTTCCTGACCCAAGAAACGGCAGGCTTCGTAAGCATCAGTGCCATTTTGCAAGGCTTCAACATTACATATTAGTGTTGCTTCAATTTGATTCTGAGCAGAGATCAAGCCAGAAAACAAAAGCATAAAAACCAAGGTTAGAATTAAAGGTTTGAAAGTTTTCATGATGGGGGATTTAAGGTTAATAAAGTCGAAAAGTAATAGGTTATTCCTATAAATATAAGTCAATTTGGAGGAATGGTAAAAATAATTGCCCAAAACACCCTTATTTTTTTTCTAAGAACTATGCTGCCATCGCGCTTATTGAAGAGGCGTTTTCATGTATTTTCATTTTAGCGGGATTTACTGTAATCGGTTTGATTCAGGTAAAAAATGGAATACGGAAGATTCATTTTTTAAATGAATAATACACGCATAGCTGGATATGAGTTATGTGATATAAATGTTAAGTAGTCAGATTATATATAATGATAAATTATAAATCATGACAGAAAAGTGATCAATCTTGCTTAATTTTAAGCATATAAAATCTATCATTATGAAAAGTATTATTGGTAAATTTCGTTTGGCCCTTTTTGTGGGTTTCATGCTATTAATCTTGACTGGTTGTGCCCAATCTATAGCAGTCGATAATTGTGTGGATGCTTCACCTTATGGTTTTTTCGGAGGATTATGGCATGGGTTCATAGCTCCGTTTTCGTTTGTTGTTAGTTTGTTTATGGATGAAGTGGCTTTGTATGCAGTAAATAATAGCGGAGGTTGGTATGATTTCGGTTTTGTACTGGGAGCAGGAATTTTATTTGGCGGGGGTAGTAAAGCAACTTAAAAATTAATTTGCCTTAAACTGAAAGCCTTATGAAAAAAGCTATCAATTGGTTGCTTTGTGTTATTTTTTTGCTTTTTGCCTATGTACAATTTAATGATCCTGATCCATATGTTTGGGTTGTTATTTATGGTGCGGTAGCGCTGTCATTTGGGATTTCTAATTTTATGGTGATTCCAAAAATGGTGTTGATTGCCCTAATCAGTGGCTTAGTTTTATTTAGCCTCTTTCATGTAGGATATTTCATCGATTGGCTGCAAAGCGATAGGCATTCAGAATTGTTTGGAGAGATGGTATATGAAAAACCCTATATCGAAGGAACGAGAGAATTTATGGGATTGATAATAGCCATTTTGAGTTTGGTATTCCTTCAGGTTCAGTTGTCAAAAAAAGAGTAATATCTATTTTGATAAGTTGGTTTAGGCATTTCATAACTTGTTTAAAACTTTCTGACTATGAGCTGCTTAAACTTCAATTAAAATTAGAAATTTAGTTTTGAATTTTTAATCTCTTTTGTAAAATGATCAATCCTCGTAAGAAACTTAACATAAGCTTCATCTTAATTTTATTCCTCACTAGCCTGGTTCATGCCCAAAACAGTCAGATTGATGAAAAGTCAGTATCAAAAAAGTTTAGTTTAAATGGTCTTAGTCCGTCACTTATTCTTTCCAGAGCTGAGTCTTGGTTTGAAAATGAGGATAATGGTGAAAAGAATGTTGTAGAGAGCCTCAACCCTGAAAAGAAAGAGCTCATTGTTAAGGGAGAAACAAAGGTGTTGTATAAAAATATTGGGAAAGAACTGTATCCAAAAAGAAGCGGGATGGCTGAGGTGTTAGATGCCTATTTTGGTCATATGATTGAGGTTCATATTGGTGATGATTATTATGAGATCAACTATATAGTGACAGATATGAAGAAAGAAATGTATGGGAGGGAAGAAATTTTTTATAAATGCGTGAATTTTGAGGAGATTAACGAAGAAGACTTAGAAGCCTATAATGATGACATGAATAAACTTTTAAAGGCCAATCTGGTTTTTAAAAAGCGACGTGAGATTTTTATGGAGAATAGCAAATCGCAATTTGAAGAGGTTAGTAATTTCCTTTTGAATGCAGGCGAAGTGAATATATTCTCTATTAATGAAGCCATCACTGATGATTAAGTCAATGAATGTCTAATTTACAGGGATATTCTTTTTTTTATAAATAGCTTTTAAAAATGTTGCTTTGACTCATGTAAGTTCCTATTTTTAGCACTTTAACTAGAATATGATACAATCTTCGATTAGATTAATTTACCGCACTTTATTTTTTTTAGTGCTATGTCTGTTTCCTTTCCTGTCTTATGCTCAATTATCTGATGGTGTTAAAATGGATTCTACAGGGACTGCCATTCCTAAGGCTATTAAAGTAACAAATATCATTCAGGGCGTTGAAGAAGCCAATGAAGAGATTAAGACCACTACGAGAAAGATCAGGCTTAGTAACTCTGTCAAAGAAATAGATTCTTTATATCCCCCTTTTGCCAAGTTTATTGAAGCGCAAGTAAAAAGGAAAAAGCATTTTGTTGACGCCAATCCCAATAGACAAAAAATAAATAATTTAATCAGGAAATGGGAAGGGTATTATGACCATCTAAGTAGATGGGAGTCAACTATAAATGAATATGAGGAACGAAATATGATCGTTCAGGAAATAGTGATTTTTAAAGAAAAAACCTGGGATTTAACTTATAAAAATGCTGTTAAAGAAAAATTACCTCTTGAAGTTTTAACAAGTGTAAGGTTAGTTCGGAATGATTACAGGAAGATCAATAAGCAAATTACCAAAGAGAATAATGATTTCCTTGTATTGGAGTCAAAAATAAATAAGCATAAGCTTTTAGTCATTGAAGTATTTGATGATTTGAATAAACTTAAAAATTCTGAAATCTACGACCTTTTTTATTTAAGACATGAGCCACTATGGAGAGCTTCTTTTAAAGATACAGATAGAGACGAAGGAGAAAAAGACGAGGTAGAATCAATTTCAGATAATATTTTAGGCATTTCAAAATATGTTCAAGCGAGTGAGCATAGTATTTATCTCTACGTTTTATTCATGGGCTTGATGGTGTTTCTGATCATTATGTTGAAGAAGGCATTTGAGAAATATCCTTTTAATGAAGAAGACGGAGATCTTCAAAACTCAAAGGATGTTATTTTAAACCATTCGATTATCAGCATGGTTTTTATTGGACTTGTCGTTGCCAAACTATTTTTTGCCAATACACCCATGTTGTTTGGTAATATTGTGGTATTGATGATTCTTATCCTGTCAATACCTTTGGTGCAGCCATATATGTATAAAAGATTTAAGAAGATCGTATACTTTATTGTTCTGTTTTATATTCTGGATACCGCCAAGACTTATATGTGGTTTAGTTCTGCTCAATACCGGCTTTACTTATTATTTGAGGCTTTACTTGTTGTTGGAGTTTTAATTGGTTTTACGAGGCCATATCTGAAGACAAGAAAAATGAAAATTGGAAATTTCGGTTTGTTATTGATTCGAGTAACTCCTGTGATCTATGGCTTGTTATTTATTTCAATAGTTTCAAATATTTTAGGCTATACTAATTTAACAGATCTGACTTTAAAAATTAGCACTCAAAGTGGTGTTTTTACCTTAGTTTTTTACGGTATTTTAATGATTTCAGGCGGTATCTCAACGGGTCTTATTCATTGGCATTTTAATACAAAAACTACCTTTGACGAAGAAAAGAAATTTGCTTTAGAATTAAAATTGCTGCGTATTATCAGGATCTTGGCGTTTATCGCCTGGTTTTTATTTTTCTTGGGGATGATAGACCTGCTTGCCCCGCTTACCCAATTCTTTACAGATATTCTTTCTGAACCCTATAAATTCGGAAGCATCACTTTTACACTAGGTGATGTTATGCGATTCATTGTCATTTTAATCGTATCGTTTGTATCTACAAGTGTTATTTCTTTCTTGTTTGATAGTGGCGAAGTGTCCTTTAAATTGATAAAAGTGCCAAAGGGTGTTCCTGCGGCAATATCGTTGGTCATTAGATACTTTATAATTGGATTTGGTATTGTTCTGGCCTTATCCTCTTTAGGAATAGACCTCGGTAAATTCAATTTAATGGCCGGTGCACTTGGTTTGGGTATTGGTTTTGGGTTGCAAACTGTGATTTCGAATTTTGTTTCTGGTCTGATACTTGTTTTTGAGCGGCCTATACATGTAGGTGACACTGTAGAGGTCAATAATTTGTTGGGTACGGTTCATAGAATCGGTGTTCGTTCATCGAGTATTATCACTTTTGATGGAGCTGAGGTGGTTGTGCCAAACAATAATTTGATTGCCAATGATCTGATCAACTGGACTCTTTCTGATAGCATAAAACGTGTTGAAATTTTAATAGGGACCACCTATGGTTCAGATCCTAATCAAATTTTAAAAATACTCATGGAAGCGGCTATGAGCAATAATGACACTTTGAAAAACCCTGCGCCACAAGCATTGTTTAGTGAATTTGGCGATAGCTCATTGAATTTTAAATTGCGTTTTTGGGTGCATTATGAGGTAGGTCTTCAGGCAAAAAGCGATGTGTCAATTGAAGTCTATAATCAGTTTGCTAAACACGGAATCGAAATACCTTTTCCTCAACGAGATCTGCATATTAAAAATTTGAATGAAATAAATAATAAATCGGGTGAGAATACTGGGAATGATAATATAATCAAGCCTTAGAAAAGTATCAATTTGAGTGATTGGCTACCTGTTTTTGACCCATCTAATTATTGTTTTTTAAGGAGAATGCTAGTTATATAACGTGTGAAATTGAAAAGAAAAATTATCTTTGAAATCAAATTATGAAATTATGAAAAAATTAGTTTTAGTAACCTTGTTATTGATGAGTAGCATTGCTTTTTCACAAATATCAAAGGAAGATTTTAAAGATAATTATATCAATGTAAAAGATGTTTTTATTTATTCGAACTCGTTACAAACTACCCATAAAAAAGAGACACTTCAAATTAAGCAGGCTAATGTCGTTTACAAAGATAATGGGGTTTCGGTTTCAACAAATGAGGGAAGACAATATTTTATTCCTTATAAAAGTATCAAATGGGTAGAATTTTTTGGTGATGAGGATCGACTTCGGTTGTATTTGAATGATTAGTTGAATGAATTATTTTTGATTGATGCTTCTTAGCCTGAGAGGAATTTATTCATCTATTTTTTTGCTAGCTGCCATTTTAACAGTTCGTTTTTGCTTGTAATTTTGATATAAGTTATGGGTTATCTAAGCAATAATTGGTAAATTTGGAACAAGTGGCAAGAGCATTAGAATTCTTACATTATTTTATGATTTTTCTTCAGACTCCTTCCATTTAAAAGAGTATTTAAACATTTAAATTTTTTATTATGGGAATTAAGAAACTGGCTTGGAAAGGCTTGTTATTACTAGGAGTTTTAGCCTTGTTCATACAAGGGTTTACAAAAATTGACCTTACTGCTAAGGACGATTTTATTGGATTACAATTGTGGTCAGTTAAAGATGATATGAAAAAGGATCCTAAAGCAACTGTGGCAAAAGTTGGTGAAATGGGCTATAAGTTTGTCGAAGCAGCTGGATATAGTGATGGAAAGTTTTATGGCATGTCTCCTGCAGAATTTAAAAAACTATGTGAAGATAGTGGTTTGCAATTTTTAGGATCTCATACAGGTCAAAATTTGCCATCAAAAGAGAATTGGGATAAGACTATGGCCTGGTGGGATGTAGCTATTGATGCCCATGCCGAAGCTGGCGTTAAATGGATTGTTCAGCCATGGATGAGTGAAGAAGGTTATAAGAGTCTTGACGGACTTAAAAAGTATGTTGAATATTTTAATGCAGTTGGTGAGAAATGTAAAGCCAAAGGAATTGTATTTGGATACCATAATCACGACAAAGAATTTACTACTGAATTTGAGGGGAAACCATTATACGATCATATGGTCGAACTAAGTGATCCGGATAAAATGATGTTTCAACTCGATCTTTATTGGATTGATAAAGGTGGGAAAGATGCATTGAATTATTTTGATAAGTATCCGGGAAGATTTATGCTATGGCATATTAAAGATAAGATGGAGTTGGGCGAAAGCGGAACTATGAATTTTACGGAAATATTTAAGCATAAGAAAGAATCTGGTCTTAAATACGGAATTATCGAAGTTGAGGAGTATAACTTTACGCCTTTAGAAAGCGTTCAAAAGAGCTTGGAGTATTTGAAATCAACTAATTATTAGTAATCAATGAATTACATAAAAAAGCCTCAGCTAAAGCTGGGGCTTTTTTTGTTAGAAAAAGCAATAAGCATTATGCATTGTTTTTGATGATCAGGGTGGACTGCCAGTTGTTTGGCTCGATTGATATAGTCTGAATAATTAATAGAATTATAATTTCAGGAAACCTTAATAATTATGCCGAGTTAAAGAGCGAACTCCTTAAATTTGAGCGGCAACATTAAAAAAATAGAATTCATTTATGAAACACTTAGGAATTTTGACGCTACTGTTTTTTATTTCGTTTACAGGGCAAAGCCAGGAAACACTAGATTTAGTAACCATATCCGGTCGCTTTGCTACGCCTCAGGCCTATGACTCTATTTATGATGGTAAAGCCAAAGAGTTTGGAGCGATGCTCTCTCTTGTGGCTCCTATAGAGATGAGCGAACGATCTATCTGGTATAACAGTGTCAATTATTTTTATTGGCACGTTGATAACGATGAAGACATGCCGCCTGAAATTGCGAATCCAATTGATTTACACGGTATTATTCTAAGGACAGGATTGTATCAAAAACTTTCAGAAGACAGGGGTCTTCAAATTTTTCTGGCTCCAAGATTTATGTCTGATTTTAATAATATTGATATCGAACATTTTCAAATGGGCGCATTGGTATTATATGAAAAGAAGTACAGAGAGGGTCTGAAAATGGGCTTTGGAGCAATGTACAATCAGGAGTTTTTTGGACCCTATTTGGTTCCCTTGGTAAATGTTGATTGGCATATTTCTGAGAAATGGTCAATGGTTGGGTTATTCCCTGTTTACGGAAAGATTAAGTACCAGGTAAATGAAAAATTCTCTGCTGGTTGGAGTCATTTTGGTTTGATAACCACTTATAGATTAGGAAGCCCTGAGTATCAGGGGGATTATATCGAGCGGAAGAGTATCGATGAATCATTGTTCGCCAGATATAGGCTTTTTGGTGATTTTTATGCAGAAGGAAGAATTGGTTATGCCTTAGGAAGGAGTTATGCCCAATATGAGGCAGATCAAAAAGTCGATTTTAGTATTCCACTAATAGGGTTTGGCGATGATAGAGTGCAGAAAAACGTCTCTTTTCACGATGGAGTAATTGCTAGCCTGAGACTTGTTTACAGTATATCTTTAGCCGATAGAAATAAAACAAATTAATAGAATTGATATGCGCTTATTAAAAAGTTGGCCCGATAATTGTCTGTTTAATGTAAAATCAATTATTATGAATAAAATTTATACATTACTATTTTTTGCAACAGTTCTAATATCATGTGAAGGTTCAGTTGGCCCTCCAGGTCCTCCAGGACCACAAGGTGTGCCCGGAGAAGATGGTGCTGGTGGCTTAATTGGTCAAGTGATAGAAATACAGGCTGATCTGAATTCAGGTACTAATTTTGAGTATTTTGTTGAAATACCAACTGAAATTGAGGTTTATGAAAGTGATGTTTTCATGGTGTATAGATTGATGGAGGTAGCTGATGGCTTAGATGTATGGGAACCACTTCCTCAAACAATTTTTAGAAATAATGATATTTTATTATATGCTTTCGATTATACGCTATTCGATGTGAGACTTTTTCTCGATGGAACTGTAGATTTTGGAAAATTAGATCCAAATGATACGGATGGCCTTATTTTTAGAATAGCGATTATTCCGGCAGATTTTGCAAAAGGTGTGAATCTTAAAAAGATGGACGACGTGTTGAAGGCATTAGATGTCAAGGATATAAAAAGAATTAATTAAGCGAAATAAATGGTTATTTAAGATCATTTCTTCTCCTTAAAACAAATAAAGCCCATCTTCGGTAGAAGATGGGCTTTATTTGTTTACAAAAGTTAAGCCTTTTTCTTTACAAGCCGGGTTTTTATACTATTTTTATTCTTTAAAGTGACCTCATGGCTTATGATTATTGAAGGGTTTGAGGCGCTGTATTGAATTCATTAATTATTAATTCATATTATGAGAATCTATTATAATCTTAGCCTTATTCTGTTTTCGATATTGTTGATTTCATGTGGAGCTCCATCGGGCAAATCAAGTGATGAAAAAAGTAGAGCGGGGGATAAACTACCTCGGGTTGCTATTGCTGGTATAGCTATAGAATCTAGCACATTTTCACCTGCACTAACCCAAGAAGAAGCATTTCACGCTAAATCAGGAACTGCTGTTTTTGAATATTATCCTTTTATGGCAACTGATTCTGCCAATAGGAGCAGAGCGGAGTGGTTTCCTACAATTAAAGGACATGCCTTGCCGGGAGGTACTGTAACAAGAGAAGCGTATGAGTCATTGCTAAGCAAAACGCTGGAAATGTTAAAGAAAGACCTTCCCTATGATGGATTATTTTTAGATATTCACGGTGCGATGAGCGTTGTTGGTTTGGATGATGCTGAAGGTGATTTTATTACCAGAATTAGAGAAGTGATTGGTTATGAAACATTGATTTCAACGTCAATGGACTTACACGGGAACGTTTCTCAAGCCTTAGCGTTTAATAGTGATCTTATCACCTGTTATAGAATGGCTCCACATGAAGATGCCATTGAATCTAAAAAAAGAGCCCTTGAAAACCTGCTTGATCGGCTTGAAAGTGGCAAAGGAAAACCAAAATTTAAGGCATGGATTCCAATTCCAATTTTGTTACCTGGTGAAAAGACAAGTACTCGGATTGAACCAGGAAAGAGTTTATATGCTAAAGTTGACCCCATAACAAAAAGAGAAGGTGTTATCGATGCCGCTATTTGGATAGGATATGCCTGGGCAGATGAACCGAGAAATCATGCTGTGGTAATGGTCACAGGAGATGATAAAGCGTCAGTGATTAATGCTGCAGAGGAATTGGCAGGAAGTTTTTGGGAAGTGAGAAATGAGTTTGTATTTGTAGCGCCTACTGCAACTTTAGAAGAAAGTTTAAAACTAGCCATTGCAAGTAAAGAGCAGCCATATATGATAAGTGATATGGGTGATAATCCAACTGCTGGTGGTGCAGGAGATGTTACCTGGACATTACGAGAATTGTTGAAGAACCCTGAATTTAGTTCAGGTAAAGGGAAAACACTTATTTACGCCTCTATTCCAGGGCCGGAATTCGTTGAAAAAGCCTTGATCGCAGGAGTAGGAGGAGAAGTTGATGGCTTGGCGGGGGCCGCTGTAGACAATAGATTTGCCCCACCGATTCGATTAAAAGGAGTTGTAACGGCGATAGAGAAAGGTGATAAGAACGCTGAAATCGAAGTAGTTGTTAAAGTTGGTACAGTATCAGTTATTGTTACTAAAAAACGAAAACCATACCATAGAGAAAGTGACTTCACTAATTTAGGACTGGATCCTAGAAAGTCTGATATCGTTGTGGTGAAAATTGGTTATTTAGTACCTGAATTATATAATATGAGAGGTGACTGGATCATGGCCTTGACACCTGGAGGTGTTGATCAGGATTTGGAAAGACTAGATTACAAGCGAATCAAACGTCCGATGTTTCCACTTGATAATGACATGGAACAACCAAATCTGAAAGCGAGGTTAATTTCATTATCCGGAAAATAATTGCATGTGATAATTAAAAAAAAACAGCTGCTAAAAGGCAGCTGTTTTTTGGGGAAATAACTAGCTCCTTGTTTTCTAAAGTAGTTATGACTTTAAGTGGGTTTCTAAAGCAGCCTTAAAAGGTTAATCCTTTAGCTCTAAATAAGAAAATCACTATAATTCTTACAACCTTGATTCAAATTTTTGAACTGGTTTAATCCTGGATCCGTTTCTTCTAATCCTGGTTTCAATTTTTTTTAAGAAACTTTTGATTTCTTCTCTACTGGGGGAATGTATTTCTAACATAGCAATTGTATTTAAGCGTTAGTGTATAGCTTTACAAAAAGTAAACATGATTTACTTAAAAAATCGTGCTATTCACTGAAAAATTATCTAAAATACTGACAAATAAGGATTTAAAAATACATTTTGATGATACTTAAAACTCTTCGGGGTTTTCAATGCCTTCAATTTCTAATTTTGAAAGATTGGTTTCTAATTCCAAAAGAAATATTTTTAGCTCCAAAGAATGGATGAGCAAGTCCTTGTACTGTGCCTTTTTCATATATAGCAAAATTCTTTTTTTATTCAATTATCCCAGGGATAATTATGTATAGCAATTCTAATAATAATAACGATTGATTTAAAAGATTAGTATGGTAATTGTTTTCGCTCATGTTGTTTTTTTTACCTTGATTTGAATAAAGTAATTAAAAACTAAGAAAGGTGGATGAAACGATATTCTTTTTAACTCATTGATATATAGGTGTGAACAAAGTTTTGGATCGTTGGGTTTTAAATTGAAATCTATGCTAATCTTCGTCCCGTAAACGATTAAGATTTAGTTAAAAAAATGATTAACTTCCCTTTTTTAAAAAAGAATTATTAGCCATAAATTAAAATATCAATTATGAAATTTCACCTGTTTAAGATTGTACTGATTTTTTTACCATTTTTAGTAATGTCTCAGGATATTTCAAAAGTCACAAGCTTGAATGATGATATTGCCGAGACTTCAGGCTTGATTTATTTTGAAGATATTTTGATTACGCATAATGATTCAGGTGGTATGAATGCTTTGTATGAAATTGATAAATCAAATGGCAATATACTAAGGACTGTGACTATTAATGGCGCAACAAATGTTGATTGGGAGGATATATGCCAGGATGACCAATATATTTACATAGGTGATTTTGGGAATAATAACGGTAATAGGACCAATTTAAAAATATACAAGGTTTTAAAATCTGATTATTTGAATTCTGGGAACATCAATGCGGAGGTTATTGAATTTAGCTATGCAGATCAAAATGATTTTACTTCATCGCCCAATGATACGAATTTTGATGCTGAGGCCTTGATTGCATATGACGGTGACCTTTATGTTTTCACTAAAAACTGGGTTGATAGAAGAACTAATATTTATAAGGTTCCAAAGGACGCCGGGAAGTATTCGGTTGAGAAAATTGATGAATTTGATGCGCAGGGATTGATTACGGGCGGAACATTTAACCCACTTGGAAAGAAAATTGTTCTTACGGGTTATGCTGGATTTAAAGCATTTGCTATAGAGCTTTCAGGTTTTTATGATGGAAAGTTTTCAAATGGTCTCACTGAAAAATACAACCTTGAACTACCCTTTACAGCCTCCTTCCAGATAGAGGCAATTGATTATTTTGGCGCCAAAAATTATTATGTTAGTGCAGAAAAGAACACGCTGGGTGATGCTACATTATATACTTTAGTCTCAACCACACTGGGATTAGATGATCTTGATTTGATTCAAAAAGTAGTATATCCTAATCCAGCATCCGAGACTCTTAAAGTAAACAGTGCTTTGGAATTTGAAAAAATTGAAGTCTTTAATTATTTAGGTCAAAAAATATACGAAGACGTATCTGGCTCAAAAGATATCAATATCTCTGAATTTTCAAAAGGAGTTTATATTTTAAAAATTTACGCTGGAAACAGAATAAGCACAGTTAAATTTCTAAAAGAAGAATAGCATTTCAGTGTAAGCCTTTTAATAGGATACTGACTTTAAGAAATAAATTCGTAGTTTTATACTTTATTGAAGATCAATGTTAGAGCCATATTTTGAATTGTGTTTTTCAATTTATAATGCTCATAACACTTTTAATTTTATTTTTCAATAGATCAAAGCTATGAAACGTACAGTATCCCTCATACTGACTTTATTGATGTGTCATATTTTTTATGCACAGCACATTAGTGAGTTTACTTCATTAAGTGCTGATGGTCAAAGCAGTGATTTTGTTCTCCCATCAACTCATACCTTTCAAGTACTTATTGAAAATGGGGACCCCCTAACAGAAGGGGGCTTAATGCCAGATGTGCTCGATTTTGCAGGCTATGTTCCAAGAACAGGAAGCAGTAAATATGGTTATCTATCGATTAATTCTGAGGCTCGACCAGGAGCGGTGACGATACTTGATATTGAATATGACGATCAAGTTGGAAAATGGTTCGTTGATAATTCTGAGGCAGTGAAATTCGAATTTAATCTTCCTTTGGAAGGTTTAGCATCTATTATCGGTGAGCAAGTTGGATCAACAATTGCAAATTGTTCAGGAACTGTAACACCTTGGAATACTATAATTACATGTGAAGAGGTTACTAATAAGGATGTTAAAAAGGATTTTCCATTAATTCAAGATTCTTGGTTGAAAGTAGATGGCGACCCTGAAGGATATGATGGATATGGTTGGGCTATTGAAATCGATCCTGGAACAAAAACCGTTATTGATCAGGTAGGTGGACGAGCACCAGATAAACAGGATAAACTTTGGGCTATGGGGAATTTTAAACACGAAAATGCTGTAGTTCATAGCAACTTAAGAACGGTGTATCAGGGAGCGGATGACTGGTTGTATGATGAGGCATATCTCTTTAAATTTGTAGCTGATGAAAAAAAAATATTGTCGTCAGGGAGATTATATGTTTTCAAGGAAACTAGTTCAGATGGTGGATTATGGGTAAAGATTCCCAATGAAACGATACAAGAGAGAAATTCAACAATAACTAGTTGCAAAGAAGTAGGAGCAAAGAGTTTTCAAGCAATTGAAGATGTTGAAATTTTTGGAGATTATGTTTATTTCGCTGTAAAAAATGACGGAAAAGTTTATCGGTTCAAAGATGATGTTCCTATTCCTCCAGAAGTGCCGGATGGACAGGTTGAAGAAGCTACAACTGTTTCACAATTTGAGACCTATGTTGGTGACATGGAATATGAAATAAAGGCAGGTGAGACTGTTCCATGGGGCTTAGGTAATGATAATCTGGTTTTTGATGATCTGGGGAATTTATGGGTAGCGCAGGATGGTGGTGATAATTATATTTGGGTGGTTGAAAATGGCCATACTCAGGCAAATCCGAAGGTCAAAATATTTGGCCGTACACCAGGCAACAGTGAGCCTACAGGGCTTACGTTTACGCCAGATTACAAGTATATATTTATGTCAATTCAGCACCCAAAGGGAAATGATTCCAATCAAACAGATGTCTTTGGCAGACCGGTTAGTTTCAATGATGATGTAACTCTGGTATTAGCGAGAAATGATTTCCTTGGTAAGGATTTGACCTCAAAGGATCAGGATATTATGATTTCACAATATTATCATGATGAGGCTAGTGATAGCAAATGGATCGAGGTCAAAAATATTTCTGGTGAGGATATTCCTGTGGGGACATATTTTATAGATTTATATGATAGTGCAGATTTGGTAAATATTACTTCAGCCAACCCCAAAGCATCTGACACTATTCCGGCAATGATGAAAGATGAAGTATTGCTATACAAAAACAAGGAAATGCCAGATTTTCCGCTTGACATATACATACGAGATGAAATTGATCCCATTGAAAGTGCTGTTTGTGATTTTGATGGAGATGATGTAATACTCATCACTACTACCCCAGGAAGTAGAAAATATATAAACAGGAAGGACATCCTTGGAAATACCACAGCGACACAATGGGGTAAAAACAATTCTCTAATAAGAGGGGACAATTCCCCTGAATTGCCGGAAAGAAATTTTGACCCGAATAATTGGATAGAACTGGATCCTCTCCAAGAAGTAAATCAGGCCGATAAAAAGAAAAACATAGCCTTGGGAACTCATGTAACAGGACCTGCAGTATGGAATGGTTCATCCTGGGATAATGATTCGCCACCAGACCGCACAAGAAATACTGAAATAGATGGGATCTATGATGGGGGTCTTGAAAATTTTGAAGCATTTGATTTGAAAATTAATAAGACTGGATCACTAAACTTTGAAGAAAAGGATTTTAATAACAATCTTATTGTACACAGAAATTTAACGATTGATATAGAAGGGTCTTTAATCATTGGTGATACCGAATCTTTGATTATCAAAGATGGAGATGCAACTGTGACGGGTAGTATCGAGAAAATTGAGTATTCCTCAGATAGAAATGACCCTAATGATATCACGTATTGGTCATCTCCAGTTGAAGGTGAGAATATTGAAAGTGTGTTTAAGGATGTTAACCTTGAAAGAGTTTTTTTATATGATCAAACAAAGCACTTACTAAACGATCCAAACCATGAAACTTATTGGGAAGTTTGGGATAAGGCTAGCGGGTTGATGCAAGTAGGTAAAGGATATGCCGCTGAAGGGATTCAGGGAACAACAGGAATTCATACAGTTCAGTTTAAAGGTAAACCCAATTTTGGAAATATAGAAACAAGTACACTGGATTTTCACACTGATGATATTCCAGACAATGATTTTAATTTGATTGGTAATCCGTATCCAGCTGCTATTGATCTTGAAGCATTTCTTACAACCAACACAGTAACCAATAAGGTCATAGATGGTACCGTCTATTTTTGGAAACACGACCTAGCATTAATAGATGGTACATATGGAGATTATGTTACTTATAATTTCGTGGGAGCGACAGGTACGCATGAAAATACAGATGTCAGCCCCAACATTGGATCTGCCCAGGGATTTTTTGTGCGAGCGATGAAGTCGGATAAGGTGGTTTTTAATCCTTCGATGATACTCGCCGGTTCAAATAACCAATTTTTTAAAGCAGTTGAACAAAAAAATGACATTGAAAAAAACAGGTTGTGGATCAATTTAATAGGATCAGATGATTCTTTTAAGCAAATTTTGATCGGTTTTGACCGCAAGGCAAGCAAGGGTATGGACCTCGGATATGATGCTTTGTATTTAAAAGGATCACAACCAATCGATTTTTATTCTTTCTTAAGCGATAGTGATGTAAAATTGGCTATTCAGGGCCGTGAACCTTTCCATGAAGATATGGTGATAGATTTGGGTTTTGAAGTAGCTAGTGAGGGAGTAGAAATGCAATTTGAAATAGATAAAATTGAAGGAGTATTAAAAGATCACGACGTTTTATTACATGACAAGGAACTAGAGGTGTTACATGATCTAAACACAGCTCCATACACTTTTAATTATAAGGGTACAGGAAGTTTTAAAGATAGGTTTAGTCTCGTTTTTAACAGTGCCGTGCTTAATGTAGATGAATTGCAAACCAATCAAGACATTAATATGTATATGAATGATGGGAAGCTATTTATTGACTCACCTTGGTTTATACAACAAATTAAAATATATGATATTCAAGGTAGGTTACTTCAGGTTTACAACCCTAATTCATCAAATACTGAATTGAATATTGAGCCCATATCGAGAATTAATTTCTTTATGGTTCAGGTCTTCAACGAACAAGGTGAAACTTTCACTAGAAAGATGATCAGGTATTGATTTTAGATCAATTATTTTTTTTTATTCTACAAAGGAATAATCAACACCGGGATATCCGTTTTTTTAATCACGCCAGACGAGACACTGCCAAAAAAGGCTTTATAAAAGAAATTATGAGTATGATGTCCGGTGATGATAAGGCCTATTTCTAGTTTTTCAGCCTCTTCCAGTATCATTTCAATTGTACCGCCGTTTATTAAAAGTCCTTCGCAATCTATGCCTTCCTCTTTCATAATATCTGTAAAATCATTCATCAAGCGATGTTCTTTTTTTAACTCTGTGGCCCTGCTATCTCGAATATACTGAGGACCCACACCAAAACCAATAAATTCTGGTTCTGGAGCCGCAACATGAAGTAACCATAATTTGGCATTAAAGGCTTTGGCATATCGCCTTGCATGTTCTAATAATTCGTTCTCATTTTTGTTAAAATCTATTGCTACGAGTATATTTTTCATGATTTCTGTTTTTAATGGGTTGCAGAAATGGCCCATATATTAATCTATTCCTACAAGATATAGAATAAAGCAAATCGATGAAATGATGAAAATCAATGCAATGACTGATTAGAATCAATTTTAATTCTTATGAATAGTTGTAGCATCGCTTTGTGCTGCAGGAAAAATTGTCATATCGGCGATTTGAACATGCGAAGGGACATTTACACAATAGAAGATGCTATCTGCGATATCCTGAGCAACTAAAGGTTCAAAATGTTTGTAAATATTTTTGGCTTTATTTTCGTCACCTTTAAATCTTACAATGGAGAATTCCGTTTCAACCGCTCCAGGAGCAATATTACATACGCGAATGCCATGAGGGACCAATTCTAGTCTCATTCCCTTACTGATTGCTTCTACGCCTGATTTACTAGCACAATACACCATTCCTTTGCCATAGGTTTGTTTCCCCGCGATTGAACTTATATTGATGATCTGACCTTTTTTGCGATTGATCATCCAAGGCACAATTTCTTTTGAAACATACAATAAGCCTTTTACATTATAGTCGATCATTTGTTCCCAGTCATTTACATCACTATCAACAAAAAGATCGAGCCCATGGGCACCTCCTGCATTATTTACCAGGATGTCAATATTTCTCCATGTATCTTCTAAGCTGTTCAAGTTCTCCTTCACTTCCTTTTTGTTGCCCACATCAAAGCTTAAAGTTTTAACAGATACTAGTTTGTTTAATTGCGCTTCTAATTCATTTAATCTGTCCTTGCGTCTACCGCAAAGAATCAAATTGATATTGTTTTTGGCAAAAAGCTTTGCCGTTGCCTCTCCAATACCGGATGTAGCTCCTGTAATTAGTGCTAATTTTTTCATGGACCAAATTTTTTATAATAGATTCAAATTTAGATGAAAATTTAATATGATTTTAAGGATTGAGAAGCATAATTGGAATTCTAGATATTCCTTGATAAAGAATTTGGAGAAGTAATAAGAAACCAGCACCTAAAGATGCTGGTTATATGACTTTAGGTTAAGTCACGTTTCAGTAAACGGGGGTAGTAAATATAGAACCAGCGTAATATCTTAAGATGAATTAATCATTATCTTAATGTTAATTATTCAAGGAGTGAATGTAAAAATGATTATCACCCTACAAATTGCGCCATATCACTTTTTTCCTTTATTTCCTCTTTTACTGGCTCTTGTCCTGTTCTTATATAACCTACGTTTGAATGTTCATTATAACAATAAAAAACAGGTTTTTCATTGCGCAAGAGGTCTAGAAAATGATCGTATTCACTTATGGAATAACGAAGATTAACCTTGTCAATATGTTTTGAATTAGGAGGAATAAAGTAACCTTCGTGATAGAAGGAAGCTGTCATTACAGGGGTTATTTGTGTATCATTATAGCAATTTATAATAGCTTTACATTGTAAATTACTCTCTGATCCTGCAGTATAAAGTGTAGCGGAATATTTTGTGATGAGTCCCATGATCTGTAGTTATGAAAGATTTCTTCTAATTTAAACACAAGAATTTATCTATCGCTTGATATAGATCAATCGTAATGATGATATTGGTCAAAAAAGAGCTTTTTTCAGTAAAGAAGTGATAAGATTTTATAATGTTTAATAGAAGACTATTAATGCCTCAGTGTAATGAGTTTTAAGAAAAGGTCTTAACATTAAAATCTTCTTTTTTTAAACATTTTTAAATGTCAAAAAAGAGGTGGTAAAGCTTAAAAGGTGTAAATTTGCGGAAGAAACCATGTATGCATGATGTCAATACATAGGTTTAAGATGAGCCAGCAATCCATGAAGCTGGTTTTTTTATGCCTATTATTTTGTAACGCATGTAGTTTTATTTTGAAGCGTGTAAGCAATGCTTGACTTACTAAGGCTTGGATTAAATAAAAAAAACCGGCAAATCAATGCCGGTTACTAACCTAATCTGAAACCTAATTATAATTATGAAAAAATTATATTTTTAAAATTGTTGTATTGTGCCGGTTTATTGAACCAGTACATCGTCTAATATTTGTTGATTCCTAAAAAGTATTTTTTGGAATTCTATTTGATTAATGACGCCTTTCTTGAAATTTGCGATAGCAGTCTCAACGTCTGTCTTAATTTTTTTGGCTTCTACTTTACAAAGAAAGCCTTCATTAATATCTGTAAATTTTAATATTCCTATAGCAAGTACTGCTTGTAAAACTGAATTTTTCATTTTGTTCTTGGTTTATAATTATAGTACGAATGTACAAGTACTTTAAGTGTGTGATTACGACATTGAATGTCCAAATACAAAGATTATAGTTAAATTATTGTTAACAATAACAGGATACCTCAATACTAACATCATATTAGTAGTAAAAATGAAATGCTATATATAATAGGTATAACTTTTCTTTTATGAACTTTATAATGAGAACCTAATAATGATCATCATTTAAATGACTTAGTAACTTGGTTATTTACTCAAAAAGCATATCTATTGATTTAATAATCTGCAAGAGAATTTGAAGTCTTATCTTTTGTTCAAGTATTATGTCAGATGAGACCGAATAGTTAGACGAAATTTTATTGTTTAACTTTTTTAACAAAACTTTAGACAAAAAATGCTAAAATAACTGTGAAGTGTTTGTATGTTTGAATAAAATTAAAATATACAACACATGAAAACTAATAAAAACATTTTAAAAATAACTCTAGGAGTATTTTTATTAACTACAGTAATTACTTTTGCAAACAACAACAATCCAATTAAAAAGAAAAAAGAAAAAGAGAATAATGAGATAGTTTCAGTTGCGAGCCCAATAGAACTAAATAAAGAATATTTAACTAATGTGCATGAAAACGCATCTCAGAAAGAGGCTAAGTTTTTGTCAAGTATTATTTCTGAATATGATGTAAAAACATCCCCGAAATTCGAAGCAAGAAGAGAATCTTTTACCACTATCTTTAAATCAAATAAGGGTGTGGCCGAAGTAACTTATGACAATGAAGGCCGTGTAATTGCAGTAGAAAAGAGATTAAAAAATGTTATTCTTCCTACTCAAATCCAACAAGTTGTTTTCAAAAGATATGAAGATTGGGTTATTGTACAAAACAAATATAATGTTTCCTTCAAACAAGGATCAGAGGTTAAGAAATCTTATTTAGTAACGATTCAAAAAGGAAACGAGAAAAAATTAATTAGAGTTAATGGATAAGAATTCATTTTAAAAAAAACATTTGCTTTTAAATTCAAAATTACCCTGGAACTCGACTCCAGGGTATTTTTTTGATACTATTTTTGTCAATTTATTCGCTAAATACATGTTCAAATTTTCTGTTTAAGTAATTTAACAAAACTTTAGACAAAAAATAGTATTAATTGTTCAGTTTGGGTGTATATTTGATTAAACTTAAAACAAGAACCCATGAAAACAACAAAAGTAATTCTCAGTTTAACAATTGCACTCTTTCTAATGACTGCACCCTTTATATTAGCTAATAATGATCCTAATAAAAATAACAACAAGGAGGCGACTACTGAAGTAACAGAAGATAAGGCAACCATAGTTGGTGTCGCCGCTTCGAATGCTGATTTTTCGACCCTAGTGGCGGCGGTGAAAGCTGCTGGCCTGGTTGAGACACTTAACTCTGAAGGTCCTTTCACTGTATTTGCACCTACTAACGATGCGTTTGCTAAGTTGCCAGAAGGAACAGTCGATTCTCTTTTGAAAGAAGAAAATAAAGGAACTTTAACATCGATTCTTACTTATCATGTAGTAGCTGGTAAATTTGCTGCTTCAGATGTATTGAAGGCCATAAAAGATAATGGAGGAAAATTTATTATTACTACTGTTAATGGAGAAAAATTAAAAGCCTACACGAAAGATGGTAAAGTAATGCTAAAAGATGCCAAAGGAAACACGGCAACAATTATTCTAACAGACGTTGAGGCCAGTAATGGTGTAATTCATGCGATTGATAGTGTAGTAATGCCTTAAGAATTCAGAAAATATTATTGAAAAAGAAAAGTTGATTACATAAATTAGCAAGTTAATTTATAAAAAAAAGCTTCGGGATACCGAAGCTTTTTTTGTTTTATACTCTAATAAGAAAATAAGGTTTTAAGGCTTATAATGTTCTTTCGAGATTTCTACGTCGAAGTAAGTCATTTCCTTTGCTTTTTCCTACTCGGTCTTCAATAACGTTTAATAATTTTTTAACCATTTCGCTGGTTGTAATGTGCTTGCGTATCATACTTTCTTCAGATTTGTGGGGGATTGTTTTTTACTGGTTTAAAAATACGATTAGATTCTGAAGAAAAATTAAAGATTTAACTGTTTTGAAAAGTTTTTTTTGTTTTTATGGTTTCTCTCATGTTGAAAAAATATTTCTATTTATATTGCTTTGAGATATGCGCACCTCGAAGACAGTAAATACCATTAATTCTCAATATATAATTGCAGGGAGAAAATATATATTCATCATGCTATTTATGTTTTGTGCACTTGGTTTTGCTCAACAGGAGGCTAAAAGCACACCTGTTAAAATTGCAGTTATTGGTCTGACACATACTCATGTTCATTGGATTTTGGGACGACCTAAGACCAATGATATAGAAATTGTAGCCATCGTTGAGCCCAACCGTGATTTGGCAGCGCGTTATGTTGCACAACATAACTTATCAACAGATCTTTTATTTGATTCAATAGATGCCATGCTTGAGAAGGTGACGCCGGATGCTGTCACAGCCTTTGGAAATATTTTTGATCATCTTAAGGTAGTTCAAATTTTTGCACCGTTCGGAATTCATGTAATGGTTGAAAAACCTTTGGCCATCAGCCTGGATCATGCTATGGATATGAAAAATTTAGCAACTAAGCACAACATACATTTACTTACAAATTATGAAACTTCCTGGTATGCTTCTCATCATAAAGCTCGTACAATGATAGAAGAAGGCAATATTGGAGAATTGAGAAAAATAGTGGCTCATGACGGACATAAAGGCCCTGAAGAAATTGGAGTGAATAACGAGTTTTTAGTTTGGTTAAAAGATCCTAAATTAAATGGAGGAGGCGCTATTACAGACTTCGGTTGTTATGGTGTTAATTTGATCACCTGGTTGAAACATGGCGAAAAACCAGTTTCGGTTACTGCCATTACCCAAACGATAAAACCTGATAAATATCCGAACGTTGATGATGAAGCCACAATCATATTAGAGTTTCCTAAAATGCAGGGTATTATCCAAGCCTCTTGGAATTGGCCAATAGCAAGAAAAGATCTTGAGATATACGGATCAGAAGGTCAGATTTATTGCAATAATTCCTCGGATATAACATACCAATTGGATGAAGAAACAGATGAAGAAGCTTTAACCCTTCCAGACTTAGCAGTACCCCTAAACGATCCTTTTGCTACTTTTGCGGCGGTAATAAAAGGAGATTTAATATTAGAACCCTTTGATCTTACAGGTTTAGACAACAATATGTTGGTTATTGAGATACTGGAAGCAGCAAAGAAAAGTGCCAAAACCGGTACCAAAGTATATTTAGATTAATGCTCAGGCCTTAAATTCGACTCTGATATGTATATAGATCATAATAACGTCCTTTTTTATCTAAGAGTTCTTGATGTTTACCTCTTTCGAAAATTTTTCCTTCTTCAATAACCAGAATTTGATCAGCCTGTTGAATGGTACTTAACCTGTGGGCTATGACAAATGTTGTTCGATCATTCATCAATGTCTGCAAACTTTTTTGAATATAAGTTTCACTTTCAGTATCTAAATTTGACGTAGCCTCATCGAGAATAATCACTTTAGGATTCGCTAATAGTGCTCTGGCAATTGAAATTCTTTGCCTTTGGCCCCCTGAAAGTTTAACACCTCGTTCTCCAATTACGGTTTCGAGGCCTTCTTCAAATCGGTCTGTGAACTCGTTCACATAAGCGCCATTTACCGCCTCTAGCAATTCAGCCTCTGTTGCATCTGGTCTTGGAAACAATATGTTTTCTCTAATGGTTCCTTCATACAAGAAATCGTCTTGTAAAACCACACCTAAATGAGACCTATAACTACTTAGATTGACATCAGAAAGATCAATGCCATCTAAAGATACAATTCCTTTATCGGGATTTAAAAACGTAGCCGCCAGACCTGCCACTGTTGATTTTCCTGAGCCAGAAGAGCCTACTAAAGCCGTAACACTTCCTGCAGGAGCAGAAAAACTGATATCATGAAGCACTTCTTTCCCTTTTTCGTATGCAAAGGAGACCTTATCGAATAGGATATCACCTTTAACCTGATCAATTTGAATTGTTCTAAGTTCTGGATTGTCTTCTTCTTCCATATTCATTAATTCTTGCGTTCGGTCAAGCCCGGCCATTGCTTCTGTGAGCTGGCTACCAATATTGCTCATCTGTACTATTGGAGCAATCATAAAACCTAAGAACAGCGTAAAAGAAACAAATTCTCCATAGGTCATTTCTCCATTCATTATGAAGTAACCTCCCATTCCCATTATGCCTGCAGACGCAAGGCCAAGAAGTAAGGCTGAAGAGCTTGTCATCATTGCCGTTGCTGTAAGGCTCTTTTTTACGTTCAGGAATAATTTTTCTACACCATCTTCAAAAGTTTTCAATTCCTGAGCTTCTGCGTTGAAGCCTTTTATGACTCTTATTCCGTTCAGTGTTTCCGTTAATCTACCGGTTACTTCAGCATTGATTTTTCCTCTAGCTCTGAAAATGGGTCGGATATAACCAAAAGCTTTTAATGCAATGAAGGCAAAAACGGCTACCGGTAAAAGAACAAATAGGGTCATGGTTGCATTGATTTTAATAAGGATAATCAATGAAATAACGGAGGTTAGCGAACCTCCTATGAGTTGTACCAATCCTGTTCCAACTAAATTTCTAACTCCCTCAACATCAGTCATAACTCTTGAGACCAATGCGCCGGATTTATTGTTATCAAAGAATCGAATAGGTAAAGTCAGTAATTTCTTTTGCACTTTTGCTCTCAATAAGGAAATTAAATGCTGGGCTTCAACCGAGAGTAATCTGGTTAAGGAAAAAGAACTAACAGCTTGAATAACAATTGATATAACAACTATAACGAGCAAAATTTTCAGTGCTTCAATATCCTGGGAAGGAATAATCTCATCAATAAGATTCTTAGTGGCATAGGGTAATACCAAGCCTGCTAAACTTTTTAAAATAATCAGGATTAAACCTGTCAACACAATTTTTTTACGAGGCCAGATGAATTCTTTAAATGCCCAAGCGAAGGAAACGTTATTTTTACTCATAACTTATGACCTTTCCAATATCAAGCCAAAACGAAAATATGTGACAAGAAGTCAGTTTAAGATATTTTTTGGATTCGAATACACAATTAAAAAACATTAATTGCGTTTAATGGAGTAGAACATTTTCAAAATAAACGCTATGAAATCACAAATTTTAAAAATTAAAGCTTTTGCTTTAGTAGTAATACTGGGACTTTCCTTGAGTGCATTTGGCTTAATGGAGACGAAAGAAAGATCTTTTCTTGACACCCATAAAGGAAGTTTATGGAAATTCGGAGAACCTGCTGAAGGACTAACAATTTATGCTCAGATCAATAAATCAGAGTCTGATCCATTCGAGATTTGGGTCTATAATGTAATAGATGAATGTTATTTATATGAAAAAATCTCTGAAGCCGGATCAACGGAAGTTATTGAAAACAGAAAGAATAAGGTACAGATCAAAATAAAAGAAAACGCTGATGAGTATGGTGTTTTTACCATGACCATTAATGGAAATGCCATGAATGTTGAGTTGGATTCGTATGAAAAGGGTAAGCTTGTAAAGGAGGAAAATTTTGTTCTGAACAGAACCTATGAAAAAGCGGATAATTTGGTAGTTTGTAAAAATTAATAAATTGATCAAAACATATTTAAAAGAACCGAAAGGTTCTTTTTTTTGGTTTGTATTCCCGAATTAGAATACTTTTATGCGATCATTTTATTAGAAATAATTAAAAAAAGCAGGAGCTTTGCTAATAAATTCGAAGGAACTAAGACAATTTAGACCTTTTTGTTGCGTTAGATAAAGTTCAAAAATAAATCAAATTTGAAACTATGAAACCATACATTTTAAGATTAAGAGCCTTTGCCTTGATAGCATTAATTTCATTTTCATTCATCGCTTGTAGTGATGAAGGAGATGAAGATGAAAAATTATTTTTAGAAACCCACGGGGATACTGTTTGGAAATTTGGTGAACCTGAAGATGACTTTAAGGTGTATGCCCAGATAAATAGTACTCCGAGTAATCCCTTTGAAATTTGGGTAAAATATGAATCCACAGATTGCTATGAATATCAAAGGATCACCGATGAAGGATCACCGGAAGTTATAGAGAACAGAGAAAATAAAGTTCAAATTCGAATTGGCGGCGATACTGGAGACTATGCTGACCTCACAATGACAATTTCGGGCAATATATTAAGAGTTGAGTTAGATTATTATGAAGATGGAGTTCTTGATGATGAAATTCAATTTGTTTTACAAAGAACAACTGATAGTACCGATGCCTTAGAGCTTTGTACATCTTAAAAAGTAGTTTAAAAAAGATATTTAAAAGAGCCCTAGGGCTCTTTTTTTATGCAATATGTTTTGATATCTCTTGATTTGAGGAAAAGAAAAGCTTAACAAAATTTATAGAATTAAATAGATAATTATTTATAATTTCATGTTTGATAAGGAAGTTGGATATCTTATGAACATTCCTGATTTACTAAAAATAATGATCGGTTGATAAATAGTATCTCTGGATTTTGATTAGGATAAACAATATTAGTAATTTTGCAACTGACTTCGGAATCGACTGATATATGATGAAAAAATACTTAATTGTTTTATTTTTTATACTTTTCGCTGGATTGAGCTCCATTTCCGCTCAGGTGACTACTGTTAATAATGCAGCTGAAAAGGAATCTATAGACAATTTCGTACTGAACGATGCAGTCACTATGTATCCAAACCCCGTAAGAAATTTTTTGATTATCCGTTCAAGTTATCCAATAACCAGAATACAGGTTTATAGTTTATTAGGAGATTTAGTAAAAGATGAGCTTGGAAACGATGTTGAACGAATTAATATGAGTTCCTTAAATTCCGGAATATATATGATCAAAATATATTCTAATCAGTTTTTTGTCACGAAGAAGTTGATCAAAAAATAGCAATAGTTTTAACTTCATTATTTCACCTTCCTGATTTATCAGATTCTAAAACAATTCATACTTGAATTGACGATTTATTCCTATTTTTAATTAATGTTTAGTCTTAAGTTTAAAAATGATTTTAAGTCTGTTTTAAATTAACCCAGAGAAAGCATTGCAGAATTAGACCTATGATCAATAGTCAAAAAAGAGGATTTTTATTACCACCAGCTGTAGGTTATTCTTTTAAGGTTTTATTGTACCTATTTGGAAATCACATGATTTCTTTAAGGTTTATGTTGCGGACCATCATTACGCTTTTAGTCAATCTGATAAACTGGCCTTTCAGAGCTTATGAGAAGCTTTTTATCAATAATAAATATATAGGGAATAAGATAAAAAAAGAGCCCATTTTTATTGTTGGTCATTGGCGCAGTGGAACGACTCATTTGCATAATATCCTTTGTCAGGATCCGCAAATGGCTTATGTTACCACCTTTCAAAGCGTCTTCCCAGATACACTGTTCAATAAAGTCGGAAGATTTATTTTTGAAGGCTTTGCTAGAATACTGATTCCTGGAACGCGAAAAGGCGATAATGTCATTCTGGGTACAAGCTTACCTCAGGAAGAAGAATTTGCCATTGGCGATAAGACTGCAATTAGCTTTTACTATTTCTGGATGTTTCCGAGGTCTTTAAAAAAGTTTTACAATCAATGTATAAGATTCAAGGGGGTTGATGATGCAAAGATAAAATCATGGAAAAAGGATTATAAATTATTAATCACAAAAGCACTTCACAACACCAAAAGAGAGCGGTTCCTTTCGAAAAACCCTCCTAATACGGGTAGGATAGGGGTGTTGCTTGAGATGTTTCCGAATGCAAAATTTATTCACATACATCGGAACCCGGTGGAGGTGTATTTATCAACGCAGAATTTTTTTAATAAAATGCTGCCACATCTTCAGCTTCAAACCATCGATCCATTGAAACTGGAGGAAGATATTATTCTTTTGTACAAAGACATTATGCAGGATTATTTGAATCAAAGAGAGATGATTCCCAAAGGGCAGCTCGTCGAAATAGCGTTTGAAGAATTAGAAAAGAATCCGAAGCTTTGTATTGAGAATTTATACAAGAGTTTAAACCTTTCTGGTTATCAGGAAAGTGAGTCAAACTTTGAATCTTATCTAGACAGCAAGAAAAGTTATAAAAAAAACAAACATCATATTACAGCAAAATTGATTCGCAAAATTCAAACAGAATGGGGTTTCGCAATGAAAGAATGGTCTTATGATGTTCCTGAACATATAGAAATTATTCATGAAGATCATAAATAAATATTTATTCATCGTTTTAATACTTTGTATTGTGCCATTGCATGCCCAGGACTCATGGGATCTTGTAAAAGAAAATGATGGGGTCAAAGTTTATACCAGAACGAATGAAGTCATGTCTTTTAAAGAGTTTAAAGCAACAATGACTGTCAAAGCAAAGGTTGAAGATTTTGTTGCTGTACTTTTTGACGTGGATGGACTAACTTCTTGGGGGCATAATATTTCAGAAGCGAAACTATTGGATAGACCAAATGATACAATTCAAATCTATTATGCTGTAGCAAAGGCCCCATGGCCTTATAAAGATCGAGATGGTATTTATAAAAATACTTTCAATTGGGATAAAAAAAACCGTTCATTAACCGTTGAAATTGAACTTTTAGAAGATGAAAGAGAGCTCAGCAAAAGTTATGTTCGTATGGATGGTTATGGCTTCTGGAGGGTTACAGAAATCTCAGCAAATCAATTGAAAATAGATTTTCAAATGCAGGTAGATCCGGGAGGTTCTATAAAGGCTTGGCTGGCAAATATGTTTGTCACAGATTCACCATATCAAACCATGACAGGAATCAGAGAGGCAATGAGTCTGGAAAAATACCAAGGAGAATCCTTTGAATTTTTAATCAAATGATCACTCTACTCTTTAGGTTTTAAGTTTTCAACGGTGAATATATTGTCATCAATTCCTTGATCGAATTTGATCTCGGTAAGAATAATTTCTGTTGAATGCTCTTTCTTGAGGTCTGTCATGACGACTTCCTTAGCATACCAGTATTTTCCTTGCTTTTTATAATTGAATTTTGCATTTTTAAAATACACCTTATTTTTATCGAAATACTCCATTCTTATGGGGTATAAATGGGTTTTATTCAAATAAACAATAATCTTTGAATAGCGTGACTTCATTGATTTCGGCATCAGCTCCAATTGATAGTTGTTGTCATCAGATGAGGATAAAATTTTCGGCGTAAAGCGCTCACTATATGAGCTTCCACTCATATCTTCATATGAAAAATCAGTTCCTGTAAAAGCCTGACTTTTGCTAAGAAGTGTCACTTTTACAGCTTTATTAAAGGCCGGCATATACAGCCAGATAATATCATCAGGAAGCGAAAGCGTCGCAATACCAATCTGTTTTTCAGGAAAGGTATACCTATATATTTTATGATACTGACCCTTTTGTTTCATGATGGCCTCTCTGACTTTTTCTTTTCCAGATTTATCCTTAAGAACCATTTTAACAAGCGCTTCTTTATCTTTTGGAGCAGACATTAATGCGTCCATTCCAGTAAGAAGAGAAGCAGCACTTTGACTATATACGGTGATCGAAAGTGTTACAAGAACAAAATAGATCCAAGTAGTTTTATAATTATTCATGTGAGTCATGAGTTTTATTTTTCTTTTTATGAATCGTGATTAATATAGCCGGGAGCAAGGTCATTGCCCCTAAACTTGAGCTAAACATACTGATAGCAATCAATATGCCGAAATATTGTAAGGGAACCATATCTGAAAATACAAGTACTAAAAACCCGGCAGAAACTGAAATCACATTGATAATAATCGCATTACCACTTATTAATAAAGTGTCTCGGATTGATTTTTCCAATTGACCCGTTTTTTCATAGATATCGTTAAAATGTGAAATAATATGAATGGAGTAGTCGATTCCAATTCCTAATGCCACACTAGCTACAAGTACGGTGGCGATATTTAAGGAAATCCCCGTAAGGCCCATAACTCCAAAAAGGATGATGATAGCAGCAATAATGGGAATCGAAGCAAATAAGCCGTTTCTGATTGATCTTAGCATAAGGCCAACGATGAGAATCACGAAAATAATAGCGATTGAGATACTGCCCAATTGACTATTAATCAAACTTCTATCCATGGTAATATCGACAAAAGGCATCCCCGTAATTTGAATTTCACAATCTTCTCTCGAGTTTTTTTGAATAAATTCATCCATATAGCTGGCAAATACTATTTTAGACTCATTATCAGGAGATTTGAACTTTGAGATGATTATTCCCTCGCTTAGGTCTTCACTTACAAAGCGCTGCATCACTTCATTGCCATCTAATAAAAACCACATTTGCTCTACCATAGCAAGATCCTCGGGGACTTCTCTTTCTCCCATAATGGCCAGATTTATTTCGGATATTAACTTGGCCACAGACATCGAACTATAAATGTCAGGGCTTTGCTCCATATACTGACTAGTTGCCATCATGGTTTTTAAAACTTCCGGATCCTGCATGTTTCCTTTGAAATGAACAAAGACGGGTTTTGTTCCTCCAAACTTTTCAACCATAATCCGTTCAGCTTCTCTGGTAGGGTTTCCTTTTTTAAAATATTCTTGAATATCTACGCTCCGCTCAATAGACATGATTCCGCTAAGACTCACTATGATGGCCAAAACCCAGAGGCTCAATATTAATTTGGTTCTTGAAAACAGGCTATTTGAAAGAGGCCTGATTATTTTATTTTCAATGAAAGAACTATTAGTTGTAGTCGTGCTATTTTTTTGCTTTGAAGCGGGTAATACTGAAAGCAATGCCGGAACAAAGAAGATCGCCATTAAACAGGCAACGAAGGTTCCTAAAGCGGTGTATAGACCAAAATCTACAATCATGTCAAGATAGGCGCCAAATACAAATGAGACGAATCCAATAACAGTGGTTATGGCAGCTAAAACCACAGGCACCATGATATAAGACAAAGCCAGTGCCACACTATTATTGATTTCTATTTTTTCTTGTTGATTTACTCTATTTACAACATGTATGGTATAGGCACTCCCTATGGCAAGTAGAATGATCGGAATATTATTTGAGATCATTGACATTGAATACCCAAGCAATGACATCGTTCCAAGAGACCAGATAATTGCAATAACCGCTGATAAAAGAGGTAAGAACACGCCTTTTAATGATCTAAAACTGATGAACAAGATGATTGCGATTAATAAAAATGCGATGGGCAGCAACAACATAAGATCACTCTTCATCAATTCAGCAATGTAGGTGATCAACATAGGAGAACCAATATAATAGAGTTTTTCGGGAAGGTTTAGGGCCTCGGTTTTGTCTAATACCTGACGCGCAACAGCATTAACATTGGCGCTGTCTTCAAGTGTAAAAATCACCAGGCATGAGGTCTCATCTTCAGACACAATTGAGCCTTTATACATCTCATTTGCAGCAATATTGCCTCTTAATTCATCGAAAGCCTCTTTTGATTGAGGAATTTCGTATTCATCAACTAATCGACCTATTTCAATACCATCATCACCACCTTTAATATTGATAATGTTGCTTAGGCTTGAAACTGAAGATATACCTTCAATTTTTGCAATGGTATCGGTTAGGGTTCTGATGTGTTCAATAACAGAAGTCTGGTAAATATTGTCAGTTTCAAGAATGACAATACCCATTCTATTACCTCCAAAATTCTGTCCAATTTTTTTGAGTAGAACAGCGTGTTTATCATCATCTGGTAGAGAGCTTAAAACATCTGCATCAATACTTAGTTTGCCGAGTTGGATTGAAAAAAAGGAGGTAAGGAGAACAACCAACACGATGATGGGCCACCTTAATTTAATGATATTTTTTGATAAGTTATCGACCTTCACAAGCTTTATAATTCAGTTTTTAAATGCTAATTTAAGCGTTTTTGAACGTTAAAATCAGCTATTCGAATTGTCAATTTCTTTAATAATTTTTGCAGGGTTTCCACCAACTACTACATTTGCTGGAACGTCTTTATTTACAATGGCTCCTGCCGCAATAACAGCCCCGTCACCAATAGTTACACCAGGATATATAATTGCTCCTCCACCAATCCATACATCATTACCTATCGTAATTGGTTTGGCGTATTCAAGCCAAGTGTTTCTTGTTTTAACATCAAGAGGATGAGTCGCCGTATAAATTTGAACATTTGGACCAACAAGCACGTTGTTGCCAATATCAACTTTCATCACATCTAGAATGACACAGTTAAAATTGAAAAAAACATTTTTACCTGTATGGATATTATAGCCATAATCACAATAAAATGGTGGCTCAACCCAGAGTCCTTTCCCGGCATTTTCAAGTAACTGATGGAGTAATTGCTTTCTTTCCTTTTTGCTGTCATCCGATAATTGATTGATCTTTTGAAAAAGAATTCTTGCACGATGCCTTTCAGCAACCAAGATCTTATCATTTGCATTGTATAATTCTCCGGAAAGCATTTTTGATTTTTCAGTCATATTCCAAGGATAAGGGTCATTGTTGTATCAAATATATACAATAATCAATTCTTATGAATAGAATTTAGGACACAATTCTTAATGATAGCAAGTCAATTATTACTTGATCTTTTGACTCAGTTCGGAAAAAGCATTGGTGCCTATTATTTTGTTTAAAGGCCAGTATTGCATTGGTTTAAAATCGGTTCAGAATATAATCTGCAAAGTAGCCCTGACTATCGGTTAGTTTATTGATAATTTTGAAATCAGTTTTGCATAGAATTTTGTCAAGGATTTGATCATTGTACTTCCTTGAAATTTCAGTTTGCATCTTTTCTCCTTTTTCAAACTTGAACGATTTGCCAATTCCTGCTATAGGAATTTCCTGAGCCACAAGGCTTACCAGGAAGCTTCGTGCAATACCTTCAATCGAGGTGTATTCTGGTGCATGCTCAAAAGTTGACAGGTCAAAGTCACCACCTAATTCATTATTGATTCTCGACAATAGATTTAAATTAAAAGCACTTGTGATTCCATGAGGGTCATCATAGGCTGGAATAACCAGCTTCTCTGATTTTATGAGGTCAACCCCTAAAATCAACTTGTCACCCGCCTTTAGATTTGCACCGATCTGGTAAATGAAACTGGCAGACTGTTCATCTGAAAGATTGCCAATATTCGATCCTAAGAATAAAATAACCTTTGGATGATGGTTTTCTTTTAAGGTCTCTAAAACACCAAAATAGTCACCGTGTTTTTTTCTGACTTGCAGGCTGGGGAATTCTTGTTCCAAATCAGAATCTAAAGACGCTAAGGCTGACATTGAAATGTCTATAGGAAGGTATTCAAAATCAAATCCGCCATCGAGCAAGGCACTTAATAATTCTTTTGTCTTGGTGCCATCTCCTGCACCTAACTCAATTAACTCAAAAAAAGTATCGGGTCGTATAGCCATCGAGCTGATCATTTCCTGATGTTTATCCTTGAAAATTTCGAATTCAGCCCTTGTGGGATAATATTCGGGCATGTTCATAATCTGAACAAATAAGTCATCTCCAACTTTGTCATAAAAGTACTTTGATGGAATGCTTTTCGGGAAATTACTAAGACCCTGTTCAACATCTTTCTTAAATTGATCTTTCATTATTTTACGAGTCTTATTCCTGTAAATTGCCATTGAGCAGTTGAAGGGAAAAAATTTCTATATGATTTTCTACTATGGCCTTTTGTAGTTCCGATTGAAGCGCCTCTTAATACCATTTGGTTTGACATAAATTTACCGTTGTATTCTCCAACAGCGCCATCCGCTATTTTAAAGCCAGGATAGGGGAGGTAGGCAGAATTAGTCCATTCCCATCTGCTGCCCCAAGATATTTGATCTGCTGCAGCTTCCCATTCAAATTCGGTTGGCAATCTTTGGCCTTTCCAGGCAGCAAATGCCATGGCCTCATAGTACGAAATATGATTTACAAAGTCATTAGGATCAACATGAACCAAACCATCTAAGGTATAATGCATCCACCCTTCTTTTTTACTTCTCCAGTAAAGGGGTGCTTTCATATCCAGGTTTGAAATCCATGCCCAGCCTTCATCTAACCAATAGTTGAAATTGCTATAGCCGCCTGCTTCAATAAAATCAATATATTCTTTGTTTGTTACCAGATTTTCTGAAATCTCAAAAGAGTCTAGATATACCTTATGTCTGTTTAATTCATTGTCATAACAAAATTCTTTTCCATCATAACCTATTTCATAGATACCTGCCTCGATTTTTTTCCATTCCGTATTTTTGGATATAGGATTTTGTTTTTGGGAATTTCCAGAAGGAGTAAAGTTGATCGGATTTAAGGAAAGACTGTATTTTATATCAGTTTGCAGAAGCTCCTGATGCTGTTCTTCATGTTGTATTCCTAAATTCACAAGTTCTAAAACATTCTTGTCAACTATGTTCTCTAGCAGGGCTTCAATATGTTTATTTACATGGGCTCTATAATCAAATATATCTGAGATGTACGGCCTGCTTAACAAGCCACGATTATTCCTCAAAACCCTTTCTCCTAAAGTATTGTAATAGCTGTTGAATAAAAACGCATAATGATCATTAAACAATTTATATTTTGGTAAATAATTTTTGAGAATCATTTCTTCAAAAAACCATGTGCTATGCGCCAAATGCCATTTTACAGGGCTTGTGAATTCAGCGCCTTGAAGGTTAAAATCTTCAGGTTCAAGACCATTACATAGATGTAGTGTATGCCTTCGTGTAGTAGAATACTTTTCTAAAATACTAATCATTAATGGGGGCTATAATAGGGATGATTAAAATACGGATTTACTTTCTAATGACAAAGTTGAGGCTATTATTAGTAAGGAGTTTGTCATAAAAGGCCACAAAATTTACTAATTGGTTCAAATAAGTATGGAAATGATTTTAGTAAAGCGATTGAATCAAAGTTTCTCTTTTGAGAACCTTCTGATGATGACCCGCGTTCCTTTATCGTAATTGAAATAACTCCAGGCCCAATTCATGAAAACGACCATTCTGTTTCTGAAATCAACCAGTAGCATGAGGTGTACAAACATCCAGATGTACCAACCGATGATGCCACTAATTTTAAAATGAGGGAGGTCAACCACCGCGTGATTTCTGCCAATGGTGGCCATGGTTCCTTTATCGTTATAAAAAAACGGTTTCATAGCTTCTCCTTTTGCCAGTCTATTGAAGTTTTTAGCCAATTGACTTCCTTGTTGTTCAGCAACTGAGGCCAACATGGCATTTCCTTCAGGATATTTATCTGATTTCATAAAAGCTACATCTCCAACAGCATAGACATCCTCCATTCCATTTATTTTGTTTTCCCCATCAACCCAAATTCTGTTGCCTCTAACTACAAGTTCTTTTGAAATTCCTTCAGGGAAATGTCCTTTAATTCCGGCTGCCCAAATCAATGTTCTTGATTCGAATGATTTTTCATCAGTTTTGGCAACAGCTCCATCATAGCTCAATACACGGTTATTAAGCCACACATAGACCCCTCTTTTCTTTAGATATTTTTCGGCTTTTTCTGACGATTCTTCACTCATACTGGCCAGTACCCTTTCATCAGATTCAATGATATTAATTTGCATCCGCCGTATATCCAGATCAGGATAATCATTGGGTAATACATGCTCCTTTAATTCGGCCAATGAGCCGGCAACTTCTATTCCGGTAGGTCCTGCACCTACAATAACGAAGTTCATTAAACGCTCTCTTTCCGTAAGGTCAGAGGTATTCAAAGCTTCCTCAAAATTTTGAATGATCAGGCTTCTAAGATTTAAGGCTTCGATTACATCCTTCATAGGCATAGCAAACTTCTCGATATCTTTCATGCCAAAAAAATTGGAGCTGGCTCCCGTAGCGATAATCAATTTATCATAACTGATTTCTCCAATAGATGTGATAATTTTTTTCTTTTCAGCATCAATTTTTTCAGTTTTAGCCAACCTGAAAAAAAAATTCTTTTTGCCTTTAAATATTTTTCGGATAGGGTATACAATTGAGTCTGGCTCTAAGCCACTGCTCGCTACTTGGTAAAGTAATGGCTGAAAAGTATGGTAGTTATGCTGATCGATGAGTACGATCTGATATTTGTTCCCATTTATTTTTTTACAGAATTTAAGTCCTGCAAAACCACAGCCTATGATAACAATTCTGGGAAGGTCAATTTGTGGGATGTTCATAAGCTTAATTTAGTGCTATTTTGACTTTTTATTTAGCCATAGATTTCGCCTGTTTGATACTTCCTTTGATGGTTCTTTCATCAAATAGGTATCATATGCTTTGTTTTCAACGAAGGTCATTTCTGTTTTGTATTGTTTTGCATACCGGTTATAGACTACTTTGACAACATCTCCTGCATTGTATGTCATAAAAAAGTCATTTGGTTTGACCTTGTTATTTGTCAGTTTGCCGTCAATAGAAACAATTTGATCTCCTTTAGACAGACCAGCTATATAAGAAGATGAACCTTTTTGAGGATTTGAACTTAATAACCATTTGTTATTCACGTTTTGAAGTTGAGCTCCAAAATTCGGCTTCTGCTCATATTTATTCTTGAATCCGATACCAACCGAAGCAAGCAAAGATTTGTAATCGGGCATGTCGCTTTGGTAAATATACCTGTTAAAAAACCCGCTGCTATAAGACATTGAGACATATTCAGCCAGGGTGTCTTCAAGGTTTTTTACTGTGTATGGAATTTCATTTTTTCCGAATTTTTCCCAAACCAGTCGCATATAGCCGTCAAGTGTTTTGTCACCTTCTAAGTTTCTTAGACTTAAATCTAGCGCGAGACCTATTACGTTACCATAAGAATAGTACGATATAAAAGTGTTTTCCCAGTTTACCTGATCTACTGCAGTGGCTGCATCTACAAATGGCGCCTGATAGCTCATTTCAATCGGGTTAAAATAGTTTCGTGCCGGAGAATTCCAAACATATCCTAATACATTGGATAAACCAGATGCATAATTTTCTCTTGAGATGATCCCGGCTCTGCACAGGGTAAGCTTCGTGTAGTAACTTGTAAACCCTTCCGCAAACCATAATTCTCCTGACATATTTGCCTCTGTGTAATCAAACGGCTCAAGAGACGCTGGTCTGATTCTTTCAACATTCCAGGCATGAAAAAATTCATGAGCAACAGTACCAATATTTTCTTGATCTCCTCCTTCTGACAATGATTTTAAATCGGTTAGAATGGTTGAATTTCGATGTTCCATGCCGTCACCAGTTATGTTTGACATATAACAGGCTAAAAAAGTATAGGTGTCGAAATCAAATGCAGGAAGTTCTCCAAAAACGGCAACTTCTTCCTTTACAATATGTTTTACATTTTCAAAATAGTCGTCAAAGCCTTCTAGATTATCAGCCTGATGTAAAACAAAATTGATATGATATGTTTTGCCATTTGAATCCATTGTAAAGCTTTTCATCCCATGATCACTTATTTCAATCGGACTATCCATAAAATAATCAAGATTCGGAGCAAAATATTCGTTCTCAGAAAGTTGTTTTAATTGTGTGGCAACTTTCCAGTTTAGATCTTTTCTTGGATCAAACCTGATATGAATAGGGCTTTTCTCGTATTGAGGAGAATAGATAAAAGTAGCGGGAACATTAAGATGTGCATGTGTTTCATCTACCTGAGAATAGGTTCCGTCACCATGATTGGCAAAAAGTGTATAGCTAATTTTAATAGTGCCCTTATGACCTGACACATCCCATTGGTATGGATTTGGTCGGTTAACTACAAGCTCATTTCCTTTTCCATCTTCAGCTTTAAAACCATATACATTTTTTGCAAATTCATGTATGGCATAACGACCAGGGGAAGTTCGGCTCATTCTGACTGATAAAGTGTCTGGAGACACGTCAGTATAATGAATTGAAATTTGAGCCTCGTGATGAATGGCATTTTTGAAAGATACCTCGTATTCAATTATTGACTGAGAGTAAACGGTTCCTATTGTCAATAAACATAGGAAGATAGCGTATGTAGATAGTTTCATTGGATTGTTGGCGGCATTAATTGGCACGTAAATATATTCATTATAAACGCAAAATCATAGTGACATGTTTAATTATAGTTTAATGAAAAAAGAGATACCTTTGTGGCATATGGAAAACGGGAAAATTAACAAGCTACAGATCCTAGCAACAAGCCAGGCGGGATATAATTTGAAGGATGATAAGGGTGAGGAGATCTTTCTACCTATTGACCAAATAGAGGAGTCACAAGAGGTTGGAACATCTTTGGATGTGTTTGTTTATAAAGACAAAACTAGAATGGCTACTACAAAGTCACCTTTGGCACAGATAGATCAATTTGCTTTTTTAAAGGTTAAGTATTTGACTGAAGCAGGTGCCTATGTTGATTGGGGATTGGATACAGAATTATTTGTTCCAAAGGAAGAACAAATGGAAGAATTGAAGGTAGATGAGTCGTATCTGATTTTTGTATTTGAGAATGAAGAAACCGGTGTTATTAGGGGGTCTCAAAGAGTCGAAGATTTTGTTTTTCACGAAAAAGTTGATGTAGTAAGAGGAGATGAGGTCAGTTTATTGTTATATCGAGAAAGTGAGTTGGGAATTAATGCTGTCATTAATAATATGTTTCAAGGCTTAATTTTTAAATCAGATATTCATAAGGAGGTTAAAGTAGGAGAGCAGGTTACTGGCTATGTGAAAAAAGTAAGAGAAGATGGCAAAATAGACCTTATGCTAGAACCTTTGGGTTATAAAAAAAGTGTAGAGTCAAACACTGACATTTTGTTGAGGGCAATTAAGGGATCTGAAGATTTTTTACCACTTACAGATAAAAGTGATCCGGCAGAAATTAAGAAAACACTAGGGCTAAGTAAAAAAGCATTCAAACGCGCAGCAGGTCATCTCTATAAAAACAAGCTTATAGAAATTCGCCAAGATGGGTTGTATCTTTTAAAAAATGAGTAATACTTACTTTACGACCAAAGGATTCATCCACTTAAATTGATGCTGGGTATCTGGAATAACGATCCTTTCGGCAATGCGTTCCATTCTTTCAGGTAATTTCATTAAATATGCTCTGGCTTTTTCAGCTTCAGCTGTCAAACCTGAAACCTTATCGATTTCCCAGGCATTATTTAACTTCCTCATGATATCTACATAATCAAAACTTGTGTAAACACCTGCTCTTTGAGCTACTTCTGAGAACCTTTCAAATAAAGATCCTTCTGCCTCAAAAGACTCTCTTAAATGCATGGCTGGCATTGTAATTTTCATTTTCATCATGTCAAAATAGGCCAACATCATTTCACTAGGATCTACTGCAAAAATTTGTCTAACAAATTCAGTATAGGCTTTATGATGTCTCATTTCATCTCCGGCAATGATTTTACACATTTTACCGAGATTTTTCATGCCTGCTTTTCTGGCTATTTTAGCAACATTATTGTGCGATACATATGTAGCCAATTCCTGAAAACTGGTATAGACAAAGTTTTTATATGGATCTCTTGAGGTACCAATGTCAAAACCATCTGCAATCAAATGTTGCGTAGTAACTTCAACTTCTCTCATATTAACCCGTCCAGACAAATAAATATATTTGTTTAAGACGTCACCATGACGGTTTTCTTCAGCAGTCCACATTCTAATCCATTTAGCCCAGCCGTTATCGCCATCTTCACCATGCTGCGTAATTCCATCAAGGTCCATTAACCATGATTCATAGGTAGGTAAAGCCTCTTCAGTTATCATATCTCCCACAAGTGAAATCCAGAAATCATTATTTAGATCTTTAGAAAGTTCTCTTATCTCTTCCACCTCGTTCATAAAACTATCAGATTGAGGGTTTGGTAGAAAATCAGTGGGTTGCCAAATTTTTTCTGGTGGTATCAAATAATCGGTCAGAAAGCCATCAACATTTTTCTCTAGCGTTTGCATTACTTCCTTACGTATATTTTTAATCGACATACTTTTTTGGGTTTAATATGAGTTGCGAAGGTAATTAGTTTTTATTAAAACTGCTTAATAATTGTTAATTCTGCATCATTTATTGCTTTTTTTCTCATAAAATGGAAAGTTTTGATTTCATAATCTCCTGCTTAATTGGAATTTATAGTTAAAAAACCTAATTTAGGCCTCCAAACCTGAACCGCAAAAACATGCTCTTAAACATATTAGTAGGATTAATTGTTATTGGATTAACCGTTGTCCTTCAGGGCTATGGAACTATGTATTGGGTGCGTAGATATGACGCCAAAAGAAGTACTCAAACCAAAAAAAAATTTAATAAACAAGGCGTTCAACTTCTAATCACAACGGCAATTTTTTTGATTTTTATACATCTTATTCAAGCTGGAATTTGGGCTTGTGTTTACATGTTCCTTCCAGGTGTTACCGAATTCGAAACATTTGAAAAATCGCTTTATTTTTCATTGGTCACTTTCACTACCTTAGGGTATGGAGAAATAACTATAGCTTCATCAAATAGGATTTTAGCTGGTCTTGAGGCAATAAATGGAATTACTGTTATAGGTTGGTCTACCGCATTTATGTTTGCCATTTTCCAGGAACTAATGAAAAAAGGTGTCAAAGAATCACATGCCAACTAATTATTGACCTAGATTGCACTATGTAAATTGTTGAAATTTTTATGAAAAAAGATAAAAGTTCTATTAAAAAAGTAAGCCTAATTGTTCTTCTGATTACGGGAATATTCTTTGTTTGGTATGTTATTTCAGACAGGTACACGCCTTATACCGATCAAGGTAGAATTCAAGGTTTAATTACACCAGTAAGCCCAAGGGTATCAGGCTTTGTTACTGATATTAAAGTTGATTTACATTCGAGGGTAAATGCTGGAGATACACTCTTTCAACTTGATAAAAGACCCTTTGAAATTGCGATACTAATAGCTGAAGCAGAAATTGACAATTCAACTCAATCAGTAGCGGCAAGCTCAGCTTCTGTAAAGTCTTCAGCAGGAAAACTTGGTGTGGCAAAGGCGCAACTAGACAGAGCTCAAAGAAACTGGAATAGGGTTCAAAAAGTCATGGAAGAAAATGAAGGTGCCTTATCTGAATCGGATAAGGATCAATCTGAAACGGCCTTGCTTCAGGCTATAGAACAGGTAGCATCAGCAGAAGCCAGTCTTGAAAGATCAAAACAGTCATTAGGTGATTCCGGCCCTGATAATCCAAAAATAAGAAGAGCGATTCAAAACCTTGAAAAGGCCCTTTTAGACCTCGAATTTTCAACCGTTATTGCCCCTACTGATGGGGTGATTGAAAGTTTTGAGGTAGATCTAGGATATTATGCTAATGCAGGGCAACCTATCACCACACTTATTTCAAATTCTGATGTTTGGATCCAGGCCAATTTGAAAGAGAACAATTTATCTAGGATGGAAATTGACGACGAGGTTGAATTTCTGCTTGATATAGCCCCGGGAAAAATATTCCTTGGAAAAGTAAAGAGTTTGGGTTTTGGTGTTGCTACTGGTGAGACTAATAAAGGTGGGCTTCCTACTATATCAGAGAAAAAAGGATGGCTTCAGGATCCTCAGCGATTTCCAGTGATCATCACATGTGATGATCCCAGTGTAAAGGATCTTTATCGGTTGGGTGGTCAGGTTGATGTAGTGGTATACACCGGGGATAATTTTGTTTTAAATGGTGTTGCAGGTCTTAGATTAAAGATAATTTCTATGCTTTCTTATGTTAGATAAACTACAAAACATAACTATTTTTTCTATAGAATGGAGGGCATTAATTCCCGTTCTAAGATATGTTCTGGGTTCCTGTTTTATACTGGGTGTCACTTCGCTCATGAATTACGATCTGGCATACCTTACTTCGGTACTTGCGCTTGGCTATTTAGCACCTGGTGCTAAACCACTTGGATTTAAGCAAGGGGTCGGTTTTATTTTGGCCTTGACTATTATTACAGGTCTCACTGTCATTTTTACCGAATTGTTTTTGGAATATGCTATGGTGTTTATGCCTTTATTACTTTTATCTCTTATGTGGTTATATTATACAGATAAGCTTCCAATGATGGTGAAACTATTCTCTCTAGTGAGTTTGGTCATTATCCCTTTTGTCTCTATTGATGCTGGCGCTATAGGAAGTTATGTAGCTGTTATATTGGTGTTTAATGCCTTTATGGCGATTATTTTGTCTCAATTGGTGTTTATGATTTTCCCACTTTGTGAGGCAGATATTCCTTTTGAGAAGAAAAAGAAAGAGGCAGGAAAGCAAACAGAAGCTGAACGCTATAAATATGCTGTAGGCATCATTTTGATTCTGCTTCCAGTGTTTCTATTGTTTTATATATTCAAGCTATCTAATAGTGTTTTAGTATTAGTTTTTATTGCGATATTATCTATAAGTCCGGCACTTTCAAATCCAAAAGTTGGTCTTGTGATGATTGCCGCGAATATACTTGGAGGTGTTTTTGGTATTCTGGCCTACAGAATGTTGACAATTGTTCCAAATTTTATTTTTTTGATCCTGATCGCTTTGAGCATAGGCCTATTCTTTGGAAGCCGCTTGTTCTCTGATAATAAATATGCAAGTATTTATGGAAGTGGGTTTTCGACTTTTCTATTAATTCTAGGTTCCGTGACCTCGTCGGATTCTGAGGCAGCAAGTGAGGTGTGGAGCCGTGTAATTCAAATCTCTATTGCCGTTATCTATGTTGTGACAGCCGTTGGTATTATGAATCGAATTGTTAATGTAAGAAAGGAAAAGTCAATATGAAAACTTCATTTAAATATGGCCTGTTGATGATCCTTCTAGGATGTATTTTCCTTCCATTGAATAGTTGTAAAGTTGGAGCTGATTATGAACGTCAGGAAATGAAGGGCCCTGAAGTTTTTTCACAGGATTTCCCAAAAGATAGCAGCATCTCTAACTTACCTTGGTGGAAACTGTTTAATGACAGTATTTTAGTTGACCTTATTGATACCGCTTTGGTCAATAATAAGAATATTCAGATAGCTATTTCAAGGATAGAAGAGGCTCAGTTAGAAATTGATATCGCCAAAGCTGATTATTACCCGTTAATTGGTTACAATGCCTATGGTGCCAGTTTAGCAAATTCAGAAGTTTCTGGTCTGTCAAATCAAGTAGGAGGAGGCCTTAATGTTTCCTATACGGTTGATTTGTGGCAGAAGATAAAAAGCATGAATAAGATTGCCTTACAAAATTATCTTGCCACAGAAGATGCGTATAAGTCGCTGAATATTAGCATAGTGTCTACGGTTGCGGGCGCTTATGTATCACTGAGGGATATAGATAACAGAATTATTATTTCTGAAAAAACAACAAAAAATTTTCAGGAGAATCTCGATGTAATGCAAGCCAGATTTAATGGGGGATTTATTAGTGAAGTAGATCTTTATCAGGCTAAAATCCAGGTAAGGCAAGCAAAAATTTCCCTAGAGATTTTCAACAGATCAAGAGTCCAGATTGAAAATGCCATTAGCGTTTTGTTAGGAACTGCACCCAGAAGTATTCCAAGAGGTTTGCCATTATACAATCAGATTTCTGTCCCAGAAATACCGGTAGGCCTGCCTTCTGAACTTTTAGACAGGAGGCCAGATATTGTTCAGGCAGAAAGAAGGCTTCACGCTCAAACCCTTAGGATAGGTGTTGCCGAGGCATTAAAATACCCTTCACTGACCCTTAGCCTTGATATGGGAGCACAGTTAGTAAATCCTTCATTTTTATTTGCAGATTTGGGTGCTCAGTTATTGGGACCTATCTTTAATGCAGGAAGACTGAGAAGAAATGTAGAGGTAGAGGAAGCCAGGACCAGGCAATTATTATTAGACTATGAAGCTTCTTATTTGTTAGCTTTACAAGAAGTTGAGGATGCCATGATTGCTGTTCAGACATATAGAATGGAGTATAAGCTGAGAAATGAGCAGATGTTAATGGCTACCAAAGCTGCAGAGCTTGCCTGGGTGCGTTATGATGGGGGACTGACAAGTTATCTGGAAGTTTTGAGTCTTCAAGGCTCTCAGTTTGATACAGAATTAAGGGCTTCTGAAGCTTTTAAAAATCAAATAACCTCAATAGTGAGTCTATACGAAGCCCTGGGAGGAGGCTGGTATGAAAACACGGAAGATATAGAAGAATTGAACTAATTTAAAACCTTTAATAATGAAAAATACTGATTCGAAAAACCCTATTGATGTGTACATCAAAATTGTACTATTATCACTGCTCCTGATGTGGAGTTTTTATATTGTAAGACCTTTTGTAACATTGATTGTCTGGTCGATTATTGTAGCTGTTGCACTCTATCCTTTTTATCAAAAACTTTTGAAAATAACCAAGGGGAAGAAAAAGGGTTTGGTAACCTCTGTATTTATATTGATCCTGGTTGCCTTGATCATTATGCCAACAATTAGTCTGACTAGTTCAATTCTTGATTCTGGTCAAGAGATTTATACAAGTTTTGACGAGGGAACATTGAAGGTGCCACCACCTGCTGAGACAGTTAGAGACTGGCCATTCGTAGGAGAAAAAATTTATGCAACATGGTCAACAGCTTCTAGTGATTTGGAAAAATTTATTGTCAAGTACAAGGATGAAATTGCAAACTCATTAGGGTGGTTTTTTAGCAGTTTTGCAGGCTTGATGGGTTCTGTTGCGCTAGGCTTATTTGCCTTGATATTTGCTGGGGTCTTTATGTCAACTGCTGATGCCGGATATCAATCAGGTGTCCAATTTGCAAATCGCCTGGTAGCTGGAAAGGGAAAAGAATTTATGGATATGTGTGTCAGCACGATTAGAAGTGTTGTTAAAGGAATTCTGTTAGTGGCTATCATTCAGGCTGCCCTATCATATTTAGGTTTTATCGTTATTGGATTACCGGGAGCCAGTCTTTTTGCTTTGTTGGTATTAATTTTTGCAACTGTTCAAATTCCCGCTCTACTTGCTATGATTCCTGCAATTGCTATTGTGTTTTCTTATGCAGATACGACGCCAGCTATCATTTTTACAATCTATGCAGTGCTGGTTGGGGCGTCAGATAATTTCTTAAAACCTATGCTTTTGGGTAAAGGTTTAGCAACGCCAATGTTGGTCATTTTGATCGGTGCACTTGGAGGTATGATGTTACAGGGTATTCTTGGTTTATTTATAGGCCCGGTAGTCCTTGCTTTAGGATATCAGATATACTCCTCGTGGGTTGCTGAAGGAACGGTTGATAGTAAAATTGAAAAAAGTGCCGAAGAATAATGGCATTTAAGAATGGAAAAGCTCCTTTTAGGAGCTTTTTTTATTTTATATCTTCTGTATTATCAAGATCATGCAGCTCTCCAAGTTGTTTTAAGAGATCAAAAGTTTTCTTTGCTTCATCTTCATCTATCATGCTTATTGCTGCGCCAACATGGACCATTACATATTGACCTACTCTGGCTTCAGGAACCATAGTCAGACTAACTTCCTTGATGATGCCGTCAAAAGAAACTTTACCGACCCTGAATATTTCGTCCAGTTCAGCGGTAATCTCAATAAGCTTTCCAGGTATAGATAGGCACATTTTTTTAAGATTTAAATTTGTGATTTTTGCTTTAAATTACTTTGTTCTTTTTTGAGCCACTCATACCAGGTTTCCATTCCTTCGCCCTTGGTAGCTGAAACTTCGAAAAATTCAAGTTTTGGATTGACCTGTAGAGCGTAAGATTTCAATTTATTAAGGTCAAAATCTAAATAGGGTAATAAGTCTATTTTATTGATGATACATATATCAGAACTTAAAAACATGTCGGGATATTTTAAGGGCTTATCCTCGCCCTCAGTTGTACTGATAATTACAACTCTTTTCCGTTCGCCCAAATCGAACATTGATGGACAAACCAAATTACCTACGTTTTCTATCATTAAAACAGATCCGTCTTTAGGCGCTAATTGTTTTACAGCATCATGTACCATATCGCTTTCCAGATGACAGCCCTTACCTGTGTTGATCTGGATTACAGGCACATTAATCGCATCTATGCGATTCGCATCTTGCAGGGTTTGTTGATCACCTTCAATAACTGCAAAATCAAGTTGGTCTTTAAGATCTATTAGCGTTCTTTCCAGAATACTTGTTTTCCCCGAACCAGGGGAACTGACCAGATTAATGACATAAAGTTCTTTTGCTTCAAAAAAACCTCTGTTTCTTGATGCCATTAGGTCATTGTGTTGCAGGATGTCTTGTTGTACTTCTATAACGGTCTTCTTGACATGAACATGTGAATGATCATGTGAATGAGAATGACTATGATCGTGATCATGATTGTGCTCGTGATGAGAGTGCTGATGTGTATGTTCATCATGTGTATGATCATGATGATGGTTGTGATCATGAAGATCTGCCCCAGGTTTTTGTATAGAAATATGCCCGTCAGGACTTCCACATCCACAAGTGCCACACATAATTATTAGATTTTGGATTTATCCAAATATAGCAGTTTGAAATGTCAGGGCATATGATTTTCATCATGTTTGCTTTTTATAGCAAACACGGGGTTTTCTTCGTTAATATTAGGTTTAGATTTTTTTCGAGAAAGTTAGTAGCCTTGTCTAGGTTTAGCAAACCCATTTCACTGGGTTCAAGAGACAGGCCCCATTTTTCGCCTTCAATCCCCATTATAAAAGTAGTAGGCCCCGTCTTATATAATTCGTTTTCTAACCAAAGTATGGTCTCAGGCTCAAGCATGTGAGAAGTGAGCCCGAATCCATTATTTGGTTGGCATGATTTGAAATAGAAGCCGCTCTCGGTAGCTTTTTTGGTGGCATCAATAAAAATTACGGTTCGATAATGAGAAAGCAATTCTGCATCTTCTATCTGTAACTGATACCGAAACAATAAGTCTACATCTAAAAAAATATTTTTAATATAGTCAAGCATTAACCAGCCCAGACCGTCGTCACTTCGACCTGAATTCCCAATTCCGATGACCAGTATATCTTTAGTTCCTTCTTTTGACATCGGTTAAATTTCCAAGATGATCGAATAAAGAAATTTCCAAGGGCATCTGACCCATCGCATGGGTGGCACAGCTAAGACAAGGATCATAGGCCCTAATGGCAACTTCAACTTGATTTAACATTCCTTCACTAACTTTTTGATTGCCATCGATGACTTCATTGGCAACCCATTTGACCGCCTGATTCATAGCCTCGTTGTTATGCGTCGTCGAAACGATAAGGTTACAGCGTGTAATTCTATCCTTTTCGTCTACCTGATAATGGTGGATCAATGTGCCTCTAGGAGCCTCTATAATACCAATTCCTTCACTTCTTCTAACCCCTCTTCTGACAAGGTCATTACTCAAAATATCGTCATCTTCAAGCAGGTCTTTCATGAGTTCTGCACAATGCAGCAGTTCAATCAATCTTGCCCAATGAGAGTACATGGATGCATTATTAGTTTTTCCCAGGGTCGCATTCAAGAATGACAATCTTTCAAATGCAGCAAGTGGCGTAGAAATTCCCTCACAGACATTCATTCTTGCGAGTGGGCCAACTCTGTTCCAGCCCCTTTCTCTGCCGAGATGTTTTAAATATGGAAACTTAAGATAAGACCATTTTTCAACTCCTTCGTAAAAATGATTTTGATAGGTATCAGAATGAATATCATCTAAAGTGATTTTACCTGATGCATCAATGGCCCTCAAATAACCATCATATAATTCCAGGTCACCGGTTGTTTTATTTACCAAACCTAAGTGGCCCGAAGGAAAGGCTGCGAATTGATTAAACCATTCTTGGTTTTTTGAATGGTATACCTTAATGAATTCGATAATTTCTTTAGACCATTCAATCATTGCATCAATTGAAGGTATTTCTTTTCCATTTAGGAAGTAATCTCTTTCTTGTGCGCTTATTTTTTTATGCACGCCTCCCGGAGTTGCCGAGATCCCATGAATTCTTTTACCCGCAATCATTTTGATGATTTCCTGCCCGAATTTGCGCATCAGGATACCTTTTTTTGCTAGTTCAGGATATTCCATTGCTACACTGACAACATTTCTTCTGCTTGGACTTGCATCTGCTCCAAATAAAAGATCGGGAGATGCCAGGTAAAAGAAGTGAAGGGCATGAGATTGGAAAATCTGAGCATAATGCAGGAGCTTTCTGATTTTTTGTGCTGTGATTGACAAATCTTCAGGCTCTAATCCTACAATCTGATCAATGGCTTTTGCTGCCGCCAGGTGATGACTAACGGGGCAAATACCGCACAATCTCTGAACCATGACAGGGGCTTCCCAATAAGGATGGCCCTGAATGAATTTCTCGAATCCTCTAAACTCAACAATATGAAAAAAGGAATCTTTTACTTTATTATTTTCATCAAGGTGAATAGTAACCTTTCCGTGTCCTTCTACTCGCGTAACAGGATCTATGACTATTTTTCGACTCATTTTAAGCTATTTAATCATATTTAAATTCTTCATGCATAACCGGAAATTCCTTACCCAGGAGTATACTTTTTACAACTTTCCAGATATGATTGGCATTTGGAGGACACCCAGGAATGAAGTAATCGATTTTAACCACTTCATTACAGGGATAAACATTATTTAGCAATTTTGGAATGTCTTCGTGATTTGGAATGGTGTTGGCTCCAATTTCACTTGTTACGCCATGAATGTAAGCTTCTTCCAGACAGTCTTTTAAGGAGAAAAAGTTTCTCATAGCAGGAATTCCGCCCATTATAGAACATTCGCCGAATGCGATAAGTATGTCACATTTCTTTCTGAATTCTTTCAGCACTTCTACGTTTTCTGAGTTGGCAACCCCGCCTTCGATTAAACCCACATGGCAGCGCTTGCTGAATTTTTTAATATCGGTGAGGGGTGATTTATTAAACTCGACGATCTCCAATAAATCAATGAGTTCTGTATCGATATCAAGCAGTGACATATGACATCCAAAGCAACCTGCTAAAGAAGTAGTTGCGACTATGAATTTTTCGTCTTCATATTTTAAGGCGCATAATTCTCCCGGATCTGTTTGTTTTGTTTTCCCAAGGATATCATATTTTCTGTCCCCGAAAGGCTGTTTGTAAATCATACCCTTGACGAGAATGGCACCAACCGGACAAAGATTCATAGCGTGTAAAGCTTCAGCTTCAGTAAGTTTTTCTTCTTGCTCATAATCAATATGAACTCTGGTATTCACGCCCCGGTTAACAAACGAAAAGATATCCATTCCATCAGTAGTCTGAATTTCCTCTACACAACGCTTACAGAGGATGCATCTGTTCGCCTCCATGATCATTCTTTTTGGATTAAAATCCACATATTTATTGCTGAATACATGGGGGAAACGTGAAAAGGTTAGGCCCATATCATAAGCAAGATTTTGCAGATCGCAATTGCCACTTTTTTCACAGGAAGGGCAAAAATGGTTGCCTTCGGCGAATAACATTTCAATAATGGCCTTACGCGTATCAATCAGCTCGGGAGTATTGATCTCCACATGCATACCTTCTTTTACTTTGGTAGTGCAACTTGTTGTGAATTTTCCGTTAACCATCACGGTGCATATCCTGCAAGTGCCAAGAGAAGGTTCGATTTCTCTGAAATGACAAAGCGTAGGAATATAGATGCCATTTTTCTTGGCAACATCTACTAGTTTTTTATTTTCCAATACCTGGTATTCGTTACCATCGATATTGATTTTTATCTTTTTATCCATGGACTTTTTCAATTTCATTAATAATGGTATCGTATTCTAGGGTCACATTTTTAATATCAAATGATTTGTTGAAGTCGCTTTTAGCAAGAATACATTTATTAAACTCCTGCGGAAACTTAAGCATAGCCGAAAGCAAGCAGTTCGTGGAGGTTTTCCCTAATCCGCATCGGCTGGATTGTTTTATAATGGTGCTCCATTTTTCAAGATCCTCCAAATCAGATTTTTCTGCATGGCAAAGCATGATCTTTTTTAGTTTCTTAGTAAGTAAAAAATTACCTGTTCTGCAAGGCGCACAGATACCACATGACTCTGAAACAAAAAAGTCGCTAATGTTCTTGAATATCGGCATGAGGTCTCTTTTGTCATTGAAAACCATAAATGAACCGCCGCTTCTCAGGCCTATGGCACTCATTTTTCTAGCGTATTCTATTGGATCTTCCCATTTGAACTGCACCTGTTCAGCTAATAAATTTTCACCGGAGATTTCCCGGTCAAAATCAGCTGCAGAAAGGCATTCTCCGGCATAACCGTTAAACAGAATCATATAAGGGTTTTCGGCTTCAATAAGCTTTAGAAATTGCTTGAGTTTCATTCCCCATTCAATCTCATAAATACCTGGTTTTTTGCAATCACCTGATACACTTAATAATTTGGTTCCTTTTGTGGCTTCAGTCCCAATTTTTAAATATGACTTAAGAGACATATTCAGGATTCTTGGGACGGCGCAAAGGGTTTCAACATTATTGATTATAGTAGGTTTTCCGTATAGTCCTTTTTCTACCGGAAAATACTCTTTAGTTGAAGGTTCTCCTCTCTTGCCTTCCATGGAACTGATTAAAGCAGTTTCTTCTCCACAGACATAGGCTCCTGCACCCATATGGATATGAATATCAAAGTCAAATCCGGTTATGCCCAGAATATTTTTCCCCAGAAATCCTTTGGTCCTGAAATGCTGTATTTCTTCTTGAATTTTATCTCTGAGATAGAAATATTCGGCACGGAGATAGATATAGCCATAAGTGGCTCCAACCGCATAGGCAGCTGCTGCCATTCCTTCAAGCATTAACCCAGGGTGTTTATTCATAAGAACCCGGTCTTTAAAGGTTCCTGGCTCACCTTCATCAGCATTGCAAATGATATATTTTTGATCGGCTATATTATTTTTGCAGAACTCCCATTTCATTCCAGTAGGGAAGAAGGCGCCGCCTCGACCTGATAATTTTGACTTTTTCACTATATCGATGAGCTGATCAGGAGATATTTTTCTTAATTTTTTTAAGCTGGATCCTGGCGTATAGGGCTTAAAAAAAATAGTTTTGTCTTTCGCAGGAGTATACTGGATGTTGTTTTTTGGAAATGTGCTAAGCGATTCAGGATTTGCACCTTTTCTCAATTGACCAATAATATTCTTAACCTTAATTGGAGTTAGATCAGTAAAAGCTTGAAAATTGATCAAAGCAGAAGTTTCCTGGTCGCTTAATCCTATACATGAGGTCTCAAACAAGCCAAATAATTTGTCATCAGTGGTTTCTCCCACAGAGATGCCCAGTTCTTTTTCAAAGGTTTTTTTGACAACATCGTAATTACGTTGCTTAGAAATAATACCGTTGTTCAAATAAATTGTAAAGTTACCCGCGTGTGAGCGGTGATAAAAATGATAGAACGAAACAATGCCTTCCAGTTCTGTTCTGGAAATATGAAATTCACTGGCAATTTTTGTCATGTCATCAGGAGCGATGTACCGTCTTTTTTTTTGAATATCCCATAGAATATCCATCAAAGAGGATTTTGGCGGGGGGTTTTTTGGAGCAGCCATAATCAATAGAAAGTAATGCTAAAATTTACTCAATTAATTGCTTACAATTCATGACAAAAGTCACTCTTTTAAAGATTTATAAATAATTGAGATGTGAAGATTAAAACTGCGAAAGCAACAAAGAGAATGTTAAGTAACTTCAAGTGCTTTTACTCTGAGCTCTTTACCTTGAATAATTCCTTTAAGATAGTTTTGACAGCTCGGACAAGGATCATAAACATGTTCTAAGGAGAAAATGAGATCGCATTCCATGCAGTGACCTTTGCCTTCAATTAGGTCAATTTTTCTGACAGCATTCTCTAATACAGTATCCTTTACAGCACCGGGCCAGACAAAATCCAGGGCATCAAGTTCAATACCCGCTAAACTGCCTATTTCCAACTCGATAAGATCAACTGTCTTCGCACCGGCTTTTTCAGCCTCTGTTTCAGCGATTTTTAGTATCCCCATAACCACTGATAACTCATGCATTGTGATATGTATTTTCTGGTTTAACTTATAAAGATAACAGAAATTTAATCAAAAAACATGATAATAGTCATGGCCTCAGCTATTTAAATATTTTAAATTTAACATCATTATTTTTTTTCACCAACGCATTACACTTAAAATTACTGATATGGCTACAAAAGACGGGCATAGAGAAACCTACTATGAAAGTGCAATAAGAAAGGGTTATAATCGAAGGGATTTTATGAAGTTTGCGGCTTTCATTTCAGCCTATATGGGCTTGGAAAACTCTATGATAGGGCAAGTTGCGAATTCTTTGGAAACCAAACACAGACTTCCAATCATCTGGGAGCATTATCAAGAATGTACTTGTTGCAGTGAGTCATTTATCAGGTCTGATCATCCTATGGTTGCTGATATTATCCTTGACAATATATCTTTGGATTATACAGAAACCCTTATGGCTGCTTCAGGGCATCAGGCAGAGGCTGCCAAACACGATACCATGAAAAAATACCATGGGGAATACATTTTATGTGTTGAAGGATCTGTTCCTATGGGGGCAAACGGAGTGTATTGTACCATTGCAGGTAAAACCGCACTTGAGCATTTAAAAGAAGCAGCTGAAGGTGCAAAGGCTATAATTGCCTGGGGAAGTTGCGCTACTAATGGATGCGTGCAAGGCGCAAAACCAAATCCAACTGGGGCAACTCCAATTCATAAGATTATCAAAAATAAACCCATAATTCAAATGCCTGGCTGCCCACCAATTGGAGAAGCAATGGCGGCATTGATTGTTCACTATGTGACATTTGAAAGATTACCTGAACTTGACAGGTCAGGAAGACCTAAAGCATTTTATGGAAAACGAGTGCACGATACCTGTTACAGAAGGCCTTATTTTGATGCTGGTCTTTTTGCAGAAACATTTGATGATGTTAATGCAAAAGAAGGATATTGTTTATATAAACTTGGTTGCAGAGGACCTTCTACTTACAATGCCTGTGCCAGTATGAAGTGGAATAACGGTACAAGTTTTCCTATTGAATCAGGGCATGGCTGTATAGGATGCAGTGAAGCCAATTTCTGGGATAATGGGCCATTTTATAAACGGATGACCAATGTGCCTGGATTTGGAATAGAAAGTACAGCAGACAAGGTTGGAATAATTGCTACAGGAGCAGTTGCAGCTGGATTGACTGCTCATTCAATTGTAGCGAATGTATCAAAATACAAGGAATTGAAAGGCCGCTATTCGAGAGGTAAAATCAATGAAGAACACTTAGATAAAAACGAAGAAAAATAAATCACCATGGCAAACAGAATAGTTGTAGATCCTATTACCAGGATTGAGGGACATTTAAGGATTGAAGCCGAAATAAAAGATGGAAAAATAGTAGATGCCTATAGCTCGAGTACTATGGTTCGAGGGCTTGAAAACATCGTTAAAGGCAGAGATCCAAGAGATGTCTGGGCCTTTGTGCAAAGAACCTGTGGCGTTTGTACTACAGTACATGCGATCAGTTCGGTAAGAGCAGTTGAAGATGCCTTAGGTATAGCGGTTCCTCCCAATGCTGAAATGGTTCGAAATATCATGGCAGGGGCTTTATATATGCATGATCATGCAGTTCATTTTTACCACCTTCATGCCCTTGATTGGGTAGATGTGGTGAATGCTTTAAGCGCTGATCCTGCAGAAACTTCAAAAATTGCCCAAAGTATTTCCAAGTGGCCCAAAAGTTCTCCTGGTTACTTTAGTGATGTGCAAAAACGAATTCAAAAATTTGTTGACAGTGGTCAGCTAGGCATATTTGCCAATGGCTATTGGGGGCATCCTCAAATGAAATTACCGGCTGCTGTGAATTTACTTGCTGTAGCACATTATCTTGAAGCTTTAGAATGGCAAAAGGAAATTGTCAAAGTACATACTATTCTTGGCGGTAAGAATCCGCATCCAAATTATTTGGTTGGTGGAATGGCTTGTGCCATTAATGAAAACAGTACGGGAGGATTAAATGCAGAGCGTCTGGCCCATATTGGTAAATTATTAAAGCAAGGAAAAGATTTTATTGACCAGGTTTATATTCCTGACCTATTGGCCATTGCTTCATTCTATAAAGATTGGGGTGCAATTGGAAAAGGTGTTGGAAATTATATGTCGTATGGAGATTTCCCGATGAATGGATATGGAGATCCTTCTGGTTTTAAATTTCCACAAGGGGTTATTCTTGACCGAGACCTTTCCAAGATACATGATGTAGATCATCGCAATGGAGATATAGAAGAATTTGTTAATAATTCATGGTACGATAATTATAAAGAAGGAGCCGAATCTGGAAGGCATCCTTGGGAAGGAGAAACCAATATCAATTATTCAGGACCACAACCACCTTATGAACACCTTAATGTTGAGGAAAAATACAGCTTTGTCAAAACCCCGCGCTGGAAAGGTAAGGCCATGGAAGTAGGTCCATTATCGAGATTGCTTGTTGGTTATGGAAGAGGAAATAAAGAAATTCAAGATGTTGTAAATGGCGCATTAACACATTTAGACGTTCCGGTAGAGGCATTGTTTTCAACCTTAGGAAGAACCGCTGCAAGAGGAATTGAGTCGCAACTAGTGGCTAATTGGACAATTGAATTTTATGACCAATTGTTGTTGAATATAAAAAACGGTGACTCACGAATGGCAAATATGGAGCTTTGGGATCCATCAAAATGGCCTTCTGAAGCCAAAGGAGTTGGTTATACAGAAGCCCCTAGAGGAGCTTTAGCACACTGGATTACCATTAAAGATGGGAAAACTGAAAATTACCAGCAGGTAGTTCCTACTACCTGGAATGCTTCTCCACGAGATCCTTCAGGTCAAAGATCAGCTTATGAATCAGCGCTATTGGATACGCCTGTTGCAGATCCTAATCTTCCGCTTGAGATCATCCGGACGGTGCATTCATTTGACCCCTGCCTTGCTTGTGCAGTACATCTTTATGATGAACATGGGAATCACATTTCACGTGTGAGTAATGTAGGTAGTTGTGATATATAATTTATGATTTAGAGTGATGGATACAACATATAGTAAGACTTATGACTTTAAAAGAGTGTTGGTTTGGGAATTACCTGTAAGGATTTTCCACTGGCTTAATGCGCTCTGTATTACTGTTCTTGCGATAACCGGATTTATTATTGCAGACCCGCCAGCTTTGATGTCAACAGCTGAGGCTGTAGATTCATATTGGTTTGGTACGGTAAGAACCATACATTTTGTTACGGCTTATGTGTTTCTTTTAAATGCAATTGTCAGGGTATACTGGGCATTTAATGGAAATTATTATTCTAATTGGAGGGCCTTTTTACCTTTAACCAAACAAAAATGGGACAATATTAAACATGTCTTAAAAGTGGATGTTTTATTACAAAATGAAGAAACTGAGGTGCTGAAAAATATTAGTGTGGGCCATAATTACGTAGCTTCTTTTTCTTATATCATTTTATTCCTTTTAGCCTTGGTACAGATATTTACAGGTTTTGGTCTATACGCACCGACTTCTGGTTGGTGGTTGCCAAAATTGTTTGCATGGGTACCAAGTATATTGGGCGATGAAATGACAACGCGATTTATACATCATATGTCAACGTGGTTATTTATCATATTTACTTTGATTCATGTTTATCTGGTTTTTTACCATGATTGGTTAGAAGGCAGAGGAGAATCATCAGCGATGATAAGTGGTTATAAATTTGTGAGGAAAGAGCGTTTTGAAGATGATGAGCATATTTGAGGAGACTAAATCTCAATGCTTATTTGATTTAGTTGTGTTAGTTAATTTTTAGGCTTGCCATAAAGGGTCATTGTCATTAAACTTTATGGCAAGCCTAATTTTATTAAAAAGAAGAGAATGAAAGATGATCAAAGAGTTCCTGTTGCTATAAGCAGTGATGCTTACTTTTTTGAAAAAGACAAGTCAGAAAGTATATTGATCCTTGGAATAGGAAATTACTTAATGGGTGACGAAGGAGTTGGAGTGCAGTTGATTCAGCATATGAATAACATGCAACTACCATCAAATATTGATATTCTTGACGGTGGTACTGGTGGCTTTTTGCTTTTGAGTTGTATAGAGGCTTATGGACAGATTATATTTGTGGATGCAACTATGGACGGCAAGAAAGAAGGAACAATTTCATTGATCAAGCCTAAGTTTGCATCTGATTTTCCTACAGCTTTAAGTGTGCATGATGTTGGGTTAAAAGACATGATTGAAGCGGTGTATTTATTAGATAAAAAGCCCGAAATTCAATTAATTACAATCACGATTAATGAAATGAAGCCGATGACGCTCGAACTTTCGAATAATGTGGCTCAGGCAATTCCAAAGGCGGTTGATCTTATTCTTGATTTAACGAAAGAGGTTTATGCTAATCATAATTGAGGCTCAGTTTTTTATTAATGAATAAACATGTTAAAAACATATAAAATAGCAATAGGTGGCAGGGTTCAAGGAGTTGGATTTCGCCCATTCGTCAGTAAATTGGCAAGAAGAATGGGGCTATTAGGGTATGTGTCAAATAATGAAAACGGAGTTATTATAATGGTGTCTGGAGAAGCAGATACCATTTGTCATTTTTATACGGACTTAATAGAGAACCCACCGCTATTAGCCAAGATTAAAACGCATCATTATTTAGAGCTAGCATATGTTGAATACAACGCATTCATCATTATTCCCAGTCAGAAAGCGCATAAACTGAACCTGGCTCTTACGCCTGATTTTGGAATTTGTCCGGAGTGCAGGCTTGAGATCTTGGACCCTGTAAACAGGAGGTTTCAATATGCTTTTACGACTTGTGTAAATTGTGGGCCTCGTTGGGCAATTACTGAAAATTTTCCATTTGAAAGAGACCATACTACCATTGCTGCATTTAAGATGTGTCCAACCTGTCTTGCGGAATATGAAGATGGTGACGATCGCAGGTTTCATTCGCAAACAAACAGTTGCCCTGATTGTGGGATTAAAATGGAACTGACAAATAGTGAAGGCATTTCATTAAAAGTATCACAAGCTGCTATTTTTAAGAAAGTCAACGAATTGATTCTAGGAGGAAACATTATTGCAATTAAAAATACAGGAGGATATTTACTCTGTTGTGATGCAACAAATGCTGATGTCGTAAAACGATTAAGATACTTAAAAAGGAGGCCAAAGAAACCTTTTGCCATACTGTATCCATCGCTTGAAATGATGGAAGCTGATCTTAGTCTAGAACCCTTTCAAAAAAAGGAATTATGTAGTGTTGAACGGCCAATAGTTATTGTTTCAAGCAAAGATTATGCCGGAGAAATTGCAATTGATGACATTGCACCCGGACTTCAACAACTTGGTTTAATGCTGCCTTATTCTGGAATATTGGAAATGCTGTCAAAAGAACTGGAAGCCCCTGTTATCGCGACTAGTGGTAATATTCATGGGAGCCCCATTATTAGCGACAAACAGCAGGCCATTGAATCGATTTCAGAAATTGCCGACTTTTTTCTTCATCATGAATTGGCCATTTCAAACCCACAAGATGACTCAGTAGTCAAGTTTAGCGCTAAATACCAGCAGCGCATTCTATTCAGAAGAGCCAGAGGTTTTGCACCTAATTATCTTGAATATGTCAAAGGAAGTGATCAAAAAATACTGGCACTGGGTGGCCATTTAAAGAGTACTATTGCTTTTGCACCCAATGATTATTTATACTTGAGCCAATATTTGGGAAATCTGGATCACTATGAGGTATACAATAGGTTTAAGGAGACCTCAGAATTCTTTCAAGAGCTATTTGATCAGAAACCGGATTGCATACTTGTCGATAAACACCCAGCTTATCTCAGCACGCAATACGGATTAGAATTGTCAATGAAAATTAATGTTCCGGCATACAAAATTCAGCATCATAAGGCTCATTTTGCCTCTGTCTTAGGTGAACATGATTTGTTTGAAGCTGAAGAAGCCGTTTTAGGTGTTGTATGGGATGGGACTGGTTTTGGAGATGATGGTCAAATCTGGGGTGGAGAATTTTTCACTTTTCAGGATGGGCGTATAACCAGATCCGGCCATTTTGAATATTACAACTGGTTGGCAGGAGATAAAATGGCAAAAGAGCCCAGGTTGTCTTTATATGCTTTGAACCAGGATAGCCAGGCAGATTTTTTATACAAGAAATTTACAACTCTAGAAAGAGATATCTATCGTTCATTAAAAAGATCAAATACCTTAGAAACATCTTCGGTAGGACGGTTGTTCGATGCTGTAGCATCTCTATTAGGGATATGCGATATCAATACTTATGAAGGAGAGGGCGCCATATTAATGGAAAATAGTGTGACAGACTACGATTTTGAGCAACTAACCCGATATGTAAGGGTTGGGGCCAATAAAATCGTTTCGACTAATTTGCTTTGGAAGATCCTGTACAATGATTATCTCTCGGGTACTGAGAAAGAAACAATCATCCTCAATTTTTTATACACCCTCGCTCAAACGGTCACAGATATGGCAGCCATTATGGGCTTAAATAAGATAGCCTTAAGTGGAGGTGTTTTTCAGAACACGGTATTAATCGATATGATAAAAGAGTTGTGCAACGACAGATTTGAATTATTTTTGAATATAAATTTGTCGCCCAATGACGAGAACATTTCATATGGGCAAATGATGTATTATTCGAAGCTGTTAGCAAATAAAAAAGAGAAAGAAACTGCTAAAGAAGAGAAGTTTCAAATAAAGCAGGAGAACTAAATGAAATATTTAAGTGAATATAGAAACATTGATGCTACCAAACTGGTACTTGATAACCTTTCAAAATCGGTTACAAGGCCATGGAATATTATGGAAATCTGTGGAGGCCAGACGCATGGCTTGGTAAAAAATGGAATTCTTGAATTACTTCCTGAGCATATTCGCATGATACACGGGCCTGGATGTCCGGTCTGTGTTACGCCTTTACATCTTATTGACAAGGCAATTGAGTTGCTGAATCAGGGCGTTATTGTTTGTTCTTTTGGAGATATGATCAGAGTGCCGGGCAGTCAACAAAGTCTATTGGAAGCAAAGGCTAAAGGAGGAGATTTAAGGATATTGTATTCACCTCTTGAAGCGGTCAATATTGCCAGAAGCAACCCGGATAAGGAAGTTGTGTTTTTTGCAGTTGGTTTTGAAACCACTGCTCCTGCCAATGCTTTGTCAGTACTTCATGCTCAAAAAGAAGGCCTTAAAAATTATTCGATTCTTGTGTCGCATGTGCTGGTGCCACCTGCGATGGAGGCTATATTAGATGATGAATTTAGCAGTATTGATGCTTTTTTAGGAGCAGGTCATGTTTGTGCCATAATGGGATATAAAGAATACCATGCGCTATCTGAAAAGTATCATATTCCGATCATTATTACTGGTTTTGAACCCTTAGACCTGGTACAGGGAATTCAAATGGCTGTCGATCAATTAGAAAGCGGTAATCACAAAGTGGCCAATCAATATGCTAGAGTAGTTAAAGAAGAAGGGAATTTAAATGCCATTCGGATCATCAGACAGGTTTTTGAAATCGGCGATAGAGAATGGAGAGGGATTGGTATGATCCCAAAAAGCGGCTATAAACTCACTAAAGAATTTATAGCATTTGATGCGGAGCGCAAATTTGGAATTCAAGGAATTAAAGTAGATGAGCACCCCAGTTGTATGGCAGGAGAAATCCTTAAAGGCATAAAAAAGCCCATACATTGTCCGGAATTCGGCAAGGGCTGTTCACCTGCTAAGCCATTGGGCGCACCAATGGTTTCTTCTGAAGGGGCCTGCAGTGCCTATTATAATTTTTCACAATATTAATAACTTAGGACTATGGAAACGAGCGAATTTAATAATAGCACTATTAACCTAGGACATGGCAGCGGCGGGATCATGACAAGAGACCTGCTTGATAAAGTAATATTTTCAACTTTTGACAATCCTCTTATAAATCAGAAACACGATGGAGCCATCATAAAGTTTGAAACTGAAATAGCTGTTTCAACAGATAGTTTTGTGATATCTCCTATTTTTTTCAAGGGAGGTAATATTGGTGAGCTGGCTGTGAACGGAACGGTAAATGATGTGGCTATGTGCGGTGCTGTTCCTAAGTACCTATCTCTTGCGTTTATTGTTGAGGAGGGCTTGGAGATGAAGGAATTCATAAAAATTGTAGAATCCGTGAAAGAAGCCGCTGATAAAAGTGGGGTTCAGATCATTACAGGCGATACAAAGGTTGTAGAGCGTGGTAAAGGGGATAAGATATTTATCAATACCACCGGATTTGGAGCCGTGCATCCCAAAGCTAAAATTGCCACCGGAAATATCAAGATTGGAGATAAGATCATCGTGAATGGAAATTTGGCACAGCATGGAATGGCTATCATGTCAGAAAGAGAAGGCTTGGAGTTTGAATCGACAATTGAAAGTGATACGACAAATGTCAACCACCTCGTTTTAGAATTGTTAGATGCTTTTGGGGAAAAAATTCATCTTTTCAGGGATCCAACCAGAGGAGGTATGGCCAGCGTATTATCTGAAATAGCAGTAGATATAGACATGGGAGTGAAATTGGTTGAGAATGACCTGCCCATAGAAAAACAAGTTGCAGCGGCCTGTGAAATTTTAGGATTGGATCCTCTTTATGTTGCAAATGAAGGGGTATTCATCAGTATAGTGGATGAAAGTATTGCAGATGAGCTACTGGCGCTGATGAGAAAGCATCCCAAAGGAAAAAACGCAACCTGTGTAGGTCATATCACTGCAGAGCATCCCAAGAAAGTAGTGATGAAAAGTGGTATAGGAGGGGCAAGAATGGTAAGCCCTTTGATTGGCGAACAGCTGCCTAGAATATGTTAGGTTTGATTTTGATTATCCCTGACCAATAATCCAATAGATTCCAATAAGTATGGCAAATACACCACCTGTTAGGCGAATACCTTTATAGAGATTTTGACTATGTTCATTTTTGGCAAAGGCTGCTATTTTTCCTACAATCAATGAAAATAAACTCATAGCGATTATTATTCCCAAAATGAAACCGGTTATATACATACCTGCCGCTAAATTATCTTCAAATCCCAAAATTGGAATGAATAAAATAAAGTGGGCAATCCCTGCTAAACCATGAAGGACTCCAATTGAAAAAGAAGCAAAAAAACCTTGTTTTTCTTGTGGCGGATGCACGTGGTCATGACTCGGGTTATGGCTGTGTTCGTGAGGGTGTTTATGAATTAAGGGCTGGGTTTCACTATGAATATGAAGATGCTTATGGTGTGACTCTGATCTAAAGACTTTGACAAAAGCCCAAACACCTATAATTACTAACACGAAACCAACAAGTTGTTCGCTGTAATTTGAGATTTGTTCGATGGGAATGAGCTCCTTAAAGAATAAAAATAATAGGCCAATCAACAGCATTCCAAAAATATGGCCCAGACCCCAGAATAATCCAATCTTCCAGGCTTTTCTTTTGGCTTCAATAGCAAAAGGTAAGACAGCGGCAATGTGATCAGGCCCCATAATTACATGAAGCATGGACGCCAGTAAACCAGCAAAAAAAGGGAATGTCATGTCAAGATAAATATTTGATTATTTATATATACAGTAGAGGTTCAAGACATCATTACACTATCAAATTTACAATTAAATATTTAAAAATTAAAGTGATTAGAGGAGATAGTTTCATAAAAAAAAACAAGCTAAAAAGTATGGCTATAAAGAAAATAGACCGGCGCGAAATTCAAAAACCTTGTAGCAAAAAACAGCTAAGAAGATGATGCTTACAAATAGTTTCATAGTAGTCGAAGCAAGAAATCCGACAAACGACCCGAAAGCTGACTTAAGGGCTCTTTTAAGGTCTTTAGGATTGTGAATGAGTTCTCCAATTAAGGCACCTACAAAAGCGCCTATAACAAAGCCAAGTGGTATGGGTAAAATAAGGCCAATGATCAAGCCCAACGTGGCTCCGGTAGCTCCCTTTTTAGATCCTCCAAATTTTTTGGCTCCTAAACCAGGGATGATATAATCCAGAATTAAAATAATTAGGGCTATGCCAAATGTAACACCGAGCCAGTAATAATTCATTGGAATTGTTTTTGTCAGAAATAGTAGTAAAATGCCAAACCAGCCAGTGAGTGGGCCGGGTAAAACAGGAAGGACTGAACCCACAATTCCGAGTACAACGAGAACAAAACCAAAAAGAACTAATATCAAATCCATAAGCGAATGTAATAGAAACTTTTTAAACGATATAATTTATCATATGAAGCAAGTGTTTAAGGCGCATTGCTGATAGTATTAACAATTTGTCCAAGTTTTGTACAAAGGAGATGGATTTTCAAAAATATTTGTACATTCACATGGTATAAGCGAATACAATGTTTATTAGGCTGATCATCTTCATATCCATAATAATGGTAACGAATTCCTGTGATTTTATATCACCTAAAAAGACGACTCTAATAAACACCGAACTGGCAAATTCAACAATTGACTTTAACGATGTTGATGTGTACCCTCTTTTTATGGATTGCAATAATTGCGATACGAGTGAAAAACAGAATCTTTGTTTTGAAATGGAACTGATCAGACGCTTGCAAAAATTGACGAGTAAAACAGTATTAGACGCCACAGGGAAAGTTAATGATACGGTATTGGTTGATATCCTTGTAAACACCCAGGGGGAAATATCAATTGTCAAGATTCATAAAAATGAGATTGTCGCTGAGCAAATCCCTGAGCTCGACAGCTTATTGTATAAAAGTATTGCTTCGCTTCCGGCGGCGGTTCAACCTTCTCTCAAAAGAGGGATTCCTGTAAATTCGATGTTTAAATTGCCTATCCTCGTTTCAGTCAAGGAATAATTTCGATTAATATTTTCTTTCTTTCCATGTATAGTTTTTCTTAAAAGAAAGTAACACAACAAGTACTGTAAAAAAGGGATATAATAAACTGCTGAGAAAATACGACTGCATCTGTTCCTTCTGATTGAAAAAACCTGCCGTTTTATACAGAAGCACAAAATCAATATTGAATTTTAATAGAAACAGAAATCCAAAATGTAACCAGGGTATATTCCCATTCAAGGCTAAAAAGAAGCCCGTAAGAAGGCTGAAGTTGGTGAGAAAAACTAAAACGCCAACGAGTTTGGAAAAAATGTGTTTATAGGCTACTGTTTTAGAGGCCCATCTTACCCTTTGCTGTAAAAGTTCTTTTAAAGTGTTTTTTGAAGTTGTCAAGACCACAGCATCATTTGACTTGAGGAATTCAACCTTTTTTGGAAATTCAGCATACATTTTTTCGAGAAGGAATACGTCATCTCCGCTCGCGATATGTTCATTTCCTTGGAAACCATTCACTTGAACAAAACTTTCTTTTTGATAACAAAGGTTTGCTCCGTTACATAAAAACGGTTGCACAAAATCGTGATTTTTCAGACCGAAAACACCCATAGTTGTTGCTTGCAGACTTAAAAAATCTAAAGCTTGAAATTTATGAATAAACCCCGTTTCAGCTTCATAACTTACTGGAGCTACGACCATCTTTGGAGATGCTAGCCTGATGAAATTATCAAAAGCATTCAGCCAATTCTTTGGAACAATACAATCTGCATCTGTTGTTATGATCCACGGATATGATGCCAGCTCAATTCCTTGATTGAGGGCTTCTTTTTTTGGGGAAGTACTGTTGCCTGTTTTAGAGATTAACAGAATGTTCAGTTCGGGATGCTGTTCTTTAAACAGCTGAATAATATTGCTGGAGCCGTCATTAGAATTGTCATCGATTAAAATGATTTCGAATCGATCAGGGTGATAATCTAAGGTATCAATGCTTTTCAGTAATCTGGGTAAACCCTTCTCTTCGTTTCTAAATGGAACCAGAATTGAAAAATAAGTTTCAGGATTTGAATAATCGATAACAGGCACTTCTAATTTGTCAAAACCCCTACTCAAAAAAAGAATTAAAATGGAATAGAAAACGCATATGATTAGTATTGGAAATATCATTTCGAAACCTTGCTTTCATTCAGCGTTAATTGCTTGCTGTTAAATGTTAACACGTAAAAACTTCCCACTATGGCAGGAATGGCAAAATTTAGAATCCACATTGAAGCAGTGATACTAAGAATGATGATCTCGTTAATTCCAAAAAAGCGAAATAATGTAACGGCAACAGATCCTTTAACCAACCAATCGAAAAGTACAAACCCAGGAATTATCGAGGAAATCAAATACATTGAAAATATTACTGGCATAACTATGAAATAATCCATTTCTACACCAAAAAATAGAAGAAAAAAGTAGAACTGATGTGAAAAAACAAAATATCTGACCAGAGAAAATAAGAATGTTTTTTTATGAATTACACTTGGGACATTTCGCAGATCAAGAAGTATTTTTTGAATAGAAAGTGTCCATTTCTTATTGATGAAAACAACAGAAAATAAAACAATAAATGCGATAATGCCAAATATGATTAACCCTGAAACCGGAATTGGAATTTGTACAATAAAATCTTTTAAAAAGAAAAACCCAAGGCTTCCAAGAAGGATAGTAATAAACATTTGATATGCATTGCCCATGAAGTTTAATAACAACACTTTTGGCCTTTGTTCTTTTTTAAAATAAACCGCTTTTGCACCATACTCTCCAATCCTGTTTGGCGTAATGAGAGAAGCTGTGAGCGATGCAAGACTTTGCTCAGCCGAAGTCTTAAGGGAAATATTTTTGATTGTCACAACCAATGACTGCCATTTTTTAATTTCAAGTACCCAGTTCACTACAGTTAGCAGTAATAGAAAAATGAGAAACGATACACCTGTTGATCCTAAAGATTCAATTCTTTCAGACCATAAAAAATTACTGAAATGATCATTGTTCAATAGCTTATCGGAAATGACATAATAAGCCCCGGTAATGATCAGGACTTTAATTAAAAACACTAAACTCGAAAAGTATTTTTGCAAGATATTGTACATTTACACAAAGAAACAAAATATCATTCTGATATTTACACACAACCTTCAAAAGAATCAAATTTGCCAAAAGAGAAGATCATATTAGGAATTGACCCTGGAACTACCATTATGGGTTATGGCCTTATTAAGGTTGTAGATAAAAAAATGTCATTCATGCAATTGAACGAATTGATGTTGACAAAATATAGTGATCACTATACCAAACTGAAATTGATCTTTGAAAGAACTATCGAACTCATAGACACTTACCATCCGGATGAAATAGCCATTGAGGCACCATTTTTTGGCAAGAATGTGCAATCTATGTTGAAGTTAGGGCGAGCTCAGGGTGTTGCTATGGCAGCAGGTTTGTCGAGAGAAGTAAGTATTACTGAGTACTCTCCTAAAAAAATTAAGATGGCCATTACCGGAAACGGAAATGCTTCGAAAGAACAAGTGGCTAAGATGTTACAGAGTCTTTTAGGCTTAAAAGAACTTCCTAAAAATCTTGATGCCACTGATGGATTGGCAGCAGCTGTTTGTCATTTTTATAATGAAGGCAAGATAGAAACAGGAAAAAGCTATTCTGGATGGGGTTCTTTTGTTAAGCAAAATGAAAAAAGAATTGGTTGACATGTATGGCGAATATTGATTTCCTTATACTTGAAGGAATGTTTTTCGAAACTATTTTTTATATTTGAGTATGCTAAAGTCCCCTTCTCTTTAACAACCTTCGATCAATGTCTTAAGATATCAGTGTTTTATTCGGTATATTAAAGATAGGAGCATTCTTACGTGTTATGGGACTATTGTGCATTGCCCTGTTTTTTTTATAACATTGCAACTTAATCGCTCTTTTTAAAAATGCATTTTTTTTATCATTTTTATTCATGAAATTATATATTTGTTTACTTGAATAAGACAATTTTACCCATACAGCCTAGCCCAATCATTTCCTATTTTAGGGTAGGTAGATTATTGTATGCTTCACTGATACTATTTATAATAGAATCATGGATCTATGGCGTGCAGCTCATGAAATCAATTAGTTCTGGATCAGTTTTTTGGATTGTGTTTTGGACCCTATTTTTTCTGTTTTCGTTTGTTCACATATATTTGGTTATCATGGATGGCTGGTCGCGTTACCAGAATTATAAACGTATAAAGGATCAATTTTTTATCCATGGTTTTAATAAGAAAATCACACTCATTTATATAGGTTCCAAATGTCAGCGTATGGCTGCAGAAACAGCTGCAGAAGAATTAGGAATTAAAGACCAAGTACAACAATGCTATCGTGATTTTGGTGTAAAATGGTACCATTACCTTCCTTATTTTATGGTAAAGGAGCCGTTCTTTCTGTTCAAAAAAATGTTTTGGTCGCGCACTTTTCTGGAAGAATTCTACAAACCTAAATTTGATTACCGGGCTATCGTCAAATCGCAAATAGTATGATTTACTGCGAACGAGTGCATAAAAAGTATGGTAAAGTAAGAGCCCTTCATAACGTTAGTATTTCGTGTGGAAAGGGAGAAATTTTGGGTTTGGTAGGCGCAAATGGAGCGGGTAAAACGACCTTGTTTAAAATTTTACTCGGATTAGTTACTGCCGATAGTGGTGAGGTTGAAATAGCTGGCGACGGCCCAAAAAAGATTGGAGGGATTATCGAAAAGCCAGCACTTTATCCTTACTTAAATGCACATGAAAACCTGCGATTATTTGCAAAAATGCAAGGGGCAGATTTCTCAAAAATCGCTATAGAAGCTTCCCTAGAACAAGTTGGTTTACCTTTAAATAGAACAGACCCGGTTCGTAATTTTTCTATGGGAATGAAACAACGCTTGGGTATTGCTGTTGCCCTTCTTAATGACCCTTCTTGTTTGTTGTTGGACGAGCCTTTTTCAGGTTTAGACCCGCTAGGTATTGAAGCACTAAAACAACTTATTTTAGACCTGACACAGCAGACCCAAATGACCATATTAATTTCTTCTCACATCATTGATGTGTTAAGTACGGTTTGTACGAATTTATCAATAATTCATAATGGAGAGATTGTACAAACAGGAGCGACCAGCACAATTCTGGCTGCTTGCACTAAAAGTTATTCTTTATGCGGAAGCGATATTCATAAAGCATCTTTTTTAAGCGACTATGATACGGTTTCGAATGGAGATTGTATGACTATTTCGGCATCAGCTACCGAAATCTCTGAAATCATATTTAAATTATCACAGCAGCAAATAGCAATCACTTCTTGTAGGCCTGTACTTGACTTGCAACAACTATTTAATCCGAAGGAGAAATGATGCGACTACTTTATATTGAAACCTATAAATTGTTTCGTCAAAGCCGCACCTATTATGCAATTTTGGCCCTCTTTTTTATTGAAGCCATCGTACTATTAAGTGCTTATTATCAAGGCACAGGAATTATTGATATTGTGTTGGCCAATTTGAAGGATACATTCTATTTTCAAGGCAAGCTGCTTAACGGGAACTTGATCATATACTTTATACTCAACTCCTTTTGGTTTCATGTACCCTTACTATGCATGATAATTGTATCTGGCATGCTTACAACCGAATATCAAGAAAAAACTTTAGAAACGGTACTAATGCAACCTGTTGTGAAGTGGAAATACCTATTAGCGAAATATATCGTTGCCAGTTTATTTACCATTTTTTTAGTGCTACTATTGGCCTTAACGTCCTTTATATTGTCGTACGGAATTTTTGGAAAAGGAGACTTAGTGGTCTATACCAACGGACTCACTTTTTTTGAACACGATGATGCCTTCAATAGATTGGTGTATGCTTTTTTATTCGGAACCCTTTCTTTGGTATTCTTTTCTGTGGTAAGTTTAACCCTTGCGGTGATGCTCAAAGAAAGTTTTAAAACTTGGATTGTGGCTGCGTTGTTTTTGATCGTTTCTACATTATTATTGAAAATAGACTTAGGTAATGATGTATGGAACCAGATAGCCTTTTTTAAATTGAACAATACCTGGCAGTATTTTTTTAACCACAACATTGAATGGAATACGATTATAATCAATTCGGTCTTGATGGGTCTTTATATTTTAGTGACGATGCTTGTGGGGCTATTTTTATTTCAGAAAAAAGACATTGGATGAAACTACATGGAATACTTTTACTGTTTTTATATGCTGCTAATGGCTTTTCTCAAACAGCTGAAGAACAGGTACTTTTCGTTAAATCTAGACTGGATAGTATTGAAACCTTTCAAGCGGATATAAAGCTACATGTGGATATTTCATTCATTAAAATGCCAGATAAGGAAGCACTGGCAGTTTTTAAAAAGGGTGAAGATTTGGTCATCGAATCTGAAGATTTTGTACTAATTCCCAAACGAGGATTAGACTTGTCGTTTAGTGAACTGTTTGAGTATCCATTTATGGTAGTAGACAGAGGTGAAGTAGAAGGGCAGTCAACATCGCTATTGGCAATTTCTATTTTACCATCAGATAATAAGGCAGATTTTAGTGTGGCCAATTTGCATATAGATACCCAGAAGCAACGCATCACTTGGGCCGAAATCAACACTAAAAAAGACGGTGCTTATACACTGAGGCTCACATACCCAGATAGCCAGGCTATACTTCCAACCAAATTGGACGTTTCATTTGAAATGGACCGCATCAGGATTCCACTTAATTTTGCGGGCAGCGATGTCTCGATTGACCGCAAAAAGATTCGGGAAGCCGATCAGAAAACAGGAAAAATTAGACTTGCATTAGAATACAGAAGTATTGAAAAAACCCAATAATTTAGGCTTATTCATGTGTTTAAACGGTGTTTTTAATCGTGCGGAATGTTATTTTTTAAACACTTCCGGTAAAATTTATAGGTAGTGAGCAATCTAATAGCTTTTTTCCACAAAAAGGTGAAGAGTTAAAGGGAAAATTACCTTGGCCTATGCCAATTTGGAGTTGTGAATATTTCTGCTATGCTGACCTTGCCTCTTGGCTTCAATAAATAGTTGATAGTGTTCAGTACTTTGTATCTTGCGCTCCACATTTTTAATCAGTTATGGCTGGAATTTATATTCACATACCCTTTTGCAAGCAAGCCTGTTACTACTGTGATTTTCATTTTTCTACTTCGGTAAAGAAGAAGGGTGAAATGCTCAGGAGTATTCATAAAGAATTGTATTTGCGAAAATCTGAAATTAGTGAAGCGGTTGAAACCATTTATTTTGGTGGAGGAACTCCTTCATTATTGGATACCGAAGAGATAAATTTTATACTAGATCTTATCAAAGATAATTACGAAGTGGCTGTTAATCCGGAAATTACATTGGAGGCTAATCCGGATGATTTGTCAAATGAAAAAATAGAAGCCCTTGCCGCTTCAGATATAAATCGTTTGAGCATTGGTGTTCAATCATTTTTTGACGAAGATCTGATTTATATGAATAGAGCTCATAGTGCATTTGAAGCCAAGCAATCGTTAGATATGGCCATCCGTCATTTTGATAATATCACCATTGATCTTATCTACGGAATTCCAGGTCTTTCTGAGACGCGATGGCTGGAGAATTTAAAGCAAACTATTGATCTTGGGATAGGGCATATATCAAGTTATGCCTTAACGGTTGAATCAAAAACGGCTCTTGATCATTTCATCAAAAGTGGAAAATACCAGCCACTTGATGATGCCCTGGCTCAAAGACATTTTAAAATCTTGCAAGATATAGCTGAGGCGAATAAATATGATCAATATGAGGTTTCTAATTTTGGAAAAGAAGGCTTTTACTCCAGACACAATACGGCTTATTGGAAAGGAATAAGCTATCTGGGTGTAGGACCATCGTCTCATTCATATGATGGGACTTACAGGAGTTGGAATGTTTCAAACAATGCAAATTATATGGCATCAATTCAAAAAAGTGTTTTGCCATCTGAGAAAGAATTGCTCGAGGTAGAAGATAGAATCAATGAATCAATAATGACGGGCTTAAGAACTAAATGGGGTGTTTCACTTGTGGATATAGAAAAGAACTTTGGAGAGGCTCACAAGAATAAAATTTTACATAATGCTGCTAAATACTTGGAGCAGGGAACTTTAAAATTAAAAAAGGGGCAACTATCTTTGGGTCCTGATTCCTATTTTTTGGCTGATGGTATTTCAGCTGATTTGTTTTTACTGAAAGTATGATATATTTAGTACTTTTAAAACATCAAAGAATATTATGGAAGCTTTATTAGGCCTTTTTCTTGGAGCGATTATCACTTATTGGGTTTTGAAATATATCAAAATTCAAAAAAGAAAAGATATGACCAATGCGCAATCGGTCATCATTATGGAGCGGATCAGAAAGGTATGGAAACTCATTACGGTTGAAGGTGAATTTGCTGAAATTTATCATTACGAAAACACCAAGGAGCGTTTTATGAGCATGGTATCAAGTAAAAAGAAGGCCATTCTTTTGATCAATGCCAAGGCATATGTAGGTTATGACTTGTCTAAAATTAAAATGGAGGCTGTCAATGAAAAAAAAGTGATTAAACTAACTGATTTTCCTGAACCTCAAATTCTAAGTCTTGAGACAGATCTCAAATACTATGATAAGAAGGAAGGTCTTTTCAATAAATTTGACTCCACCGATTTAACTGAGGTTAATGTACAGGCAAAAGAACATGTGCTGTTAAAAATTCCAGAAAGTGGCTTGTTTGATACAGCTAAAAGTGAAGCCCTCGAGGCCGTGCTGTTAATAGAAAATATAGTAGAGACTATTGGCTGGACGCTGGATTATCAAGATTTATTATTAGCAAAAAGCAATAAAGGTATTCTTGGTAAAGAGGAAGTGATTAAAAAATTGGAATCCTGAGAAAGGACTAATCGAATTAATATAAAAAGTGAATCAAGAACAAGCCTTAGCTATATTAAAATCAGGAGATAATGTTTTTTTAACCGGCTCAGCCGGGGCTGGTAAAACGTATGTTCTTAATCAGTATATACAATACTTAAAAGCACGGAAAATTCCAGTTTCAATAACGGCTTCCACCGGTATTGCAGCCACTCATTTACAAGGAACCACTATTCATGCCTGGTCTGGAATTGGAATTAAAGATTCATTGACTACTAGGCAATTAAAGGAGCTTAGAGATAAAAAGTACCTCAAAAAGCATATTGAAAAAACCAAGGTTCTGATTATTGATGAGATCTCAATGTTGCATAGAAGACAATTTGATTTGGTGAATGAAGTGTTGCAATATTTTAGAGAGAATGACAAACCTTTTGGCGGGATACAAGTTGTTCTGTGCGGTGACTTTTTTCAGTTGCCTCCAATTGGAAGTTCAGGAGAGATCAACCGAGATAAGTTTTGTTTTATGTCACAGTCTTGGTTAAATGCCAACCTATCTATTTGTTATTTAACCGATCAGTATCGGCAAACAGAGGGTGAACTCAACAATATTCTGAATGAGATCAGGTCAGGGATGGTAACAGACAGATCAATCTCAATCCTTTCTACTAGTAACGAAAGTTTAGATATTGAAGAACCAACAAAATTATATACACATAATTTAGATGTTGATAGAATTAATTCAGCTCAGATTGCGGCGATTAAGGGCCGGAAAAAATCATTCAAAGCTAAGATTAAGGGAAATTTGAAACTAGCTGAATCGATCAAAAGGTCAATCATGGCGCCGGAATCATTAGAGTTGAAAAAGGACGCTAAAGTTATGTTTGTCAAGAATAATTACGAAAAAGGTTACCTGAATGGTTCATTAGGGACCATCATTAATTATAATGATGATGGAAATCCTGTTGTTCGCTTGAATAATGGTAATGAGATTACCGCAGAACCTGAAGACTGGAGAATAGAAGATGAGACCGGTAAACTTCTTGTGAGTTATGTCCAAGTTCCACTTCGGCTTGCATGGGCTATAACCGTGCATAAAAGTCAGGGAATGACGCTGGATGGAGCTGTAATGGATCTCAGTAAAACCTTTGAGAAAGGCCAGGGATATGTTGCTTTGTCAAGGGTTAAAGGATTAGAAGGATTGCAATTGATGGGTTTTAATCAAACGGCCCTTGAGGTTGATGGGTTGGCTTTAAAAGCTGACAGAAGGTTTCAGGAGCTATCATCTGAGATTGAACAAATTTTTGAAGAGGATGTTCTTGAGATTAAGGCTCGAAATTTTGTCAAAAAAAGCGGAGGTATCTCCAATAAAGACGAGATTCAGGAAAATAAAAAGAACCTGGAAAAAGGGGAGAAGGTGACAAAAAAATCAACTTATTTAGTCACAAAACAGTTGATTGACAAGGGAAATTCTCTTGAAGACATTGTAATAGAAAGAGGGTTGACACTCGGTACAGTTTCTACGCATCTTATCAAGATTATGGAGCTTTATCCTAAGACTGACCTCAGTCGATTCAAACCCGACTCAAAGACCTTGAATAAGGTTAAAAATACCAGAAATAAACTATTGAAAGAGGTTGGGCCAGGAGAGCGCATTAGCTTGAAGCCGATATTTGATATGCTGCAAGGCCAGGTGAGTTATGATCAGATAAAGATGTCTTTGGTATTTTTATAAAACTAGAAGCTGATTCATCATGCATATAGAAACGTTTAGAAACTATTGTCTTAGTAAACCGATGGTTACCGAGGAATTTCCTTTTGACGAGACAACCCTTGTTTTTAAAGTTTGCGGAAAAATGTTTGCCCTAACCGGATTAGAATCACCAGCGTTTAAAGTTAATTTGAAATGTGATCCTGATAAGGCCATTGAATTAAGGGAAAACTATGAAAGTATTACTGCAGGTTTTCATATGAACAAGAAGCATTGGAATACAGTATTGTTTGATGGATCATTCTCAGAGGACCTGTTTAAAGAGCTGATCGATCATTCCTATTTTTTAGTAGTAAATGGCCTGCCAAAAAAAATGCGCAATCAATTCAACTTTGATTAGCTTTTAGAAAAATAGACAAAATATATAGCGCTATGAGGAATATTGTTTACTACGTTGCAACTTCTTTGGATGGTTTTATTTCAGGACCGGATGGTGATATTAGTGGCTTTATGGCCAGTGGAAATGGAGTGGATCAATATCTCAAGGATATACAAAAGTATGACACCGTAATTATGGGCCGTACAACCTATGAGTTTGGGTATAAATTCGGAATGAAACCAGGTGATTTGGCTTACCCGCATATGGAACATTATATTTTTTCTGATAATTTGAAATTTGAAACAAAGGCAGAGGCCTTGCATCTCAGAAAATTGAATTTAGACCATATTTATGCACTGAGAAACCAAGAAGGACCAGATATTTATTTATGTGGAGGTGGTCAATTTGCAGGATGGTTATTGGAGCATGAGCAAATTACCCATTTGAAATTAAAGTTAAACCCATTTATTGCTGGAAAAGGCGTAAAACTTTTTGGATCTTCAACTAAGTTTTATAAAACGGAATTAATAGATAGTAATCTTTATGATGATGGGTTACAAATAATGACTTATAAATTAAATTACCAAATCCTTCGATAAGTAAAAGGGGGGTCTCGATAAAGAAATAGGTCACTTCGTCCTAAAGCATTTTTTATCGAATGATAAAAAGTATACTTTTCTTGTAAATTAACTAAACCCCTTTTTATGAAAAATTTACAATTCTATTTTTTAATGTTTTGCTTGTGTTTGTCAGTAAATGTCTTTGCACAGGATGAGGAAAAAAGACCCGAATTTATAACCGTAACTACCATGCATTGGAATATGGAGCAGGAAGATTATAGTTTGGATGAATGGAAAGCCGTTGAAAAAGAATATCTGGATAAGGTCGTGATGAAAAACGAATTGATTGCAGGTGCTTCTTTTTATATGCACAGGTTTACAGAAGACAATACAGAATTACTCTATGTGCAGACGTTTAATTCGTGGAATGATATTCACGATGCGGCTAACAGAAGCGGAGAATTGGCCAAAGAAGCATGGCCTGATGAAGCGGCTAGAGATGCGTTTTTTAAAAAGCGTATGGATTATTATTCGGTAGAACATTCTGACGAAATCTATGCGACTATGGATGGAGCTAAGCCATTAGCTGAAATGCCTACCAAAGATTTATTACTCTATTTGCAAGTGAGGCATTTTGCATATCCGGAAGATGGTACTTATGAAGAATGGAATGAATTGAATAAAGAATACCTGGAAAAAGTAGTTCATAAGAATGAGTATATAAAAGGATATTACCCAAATGAGCACTATTATGGGGCAGACAGAACAGAATATATTGAAGCCTTCTATGTAGAGTCATTGGCGGATCTTGATAAAATGCTGGATAAATTGGACGAACTTCCTAAAGAGGCATGGCCAGATGAAGCAGCAAGGAAAGAAATGGGTAAAAAAATGAGTAAATATTATACCGGAACCCATAGCGATTTTATTTATACCTATGTGTCCGGATTATCTAAGTAATTTGTTTTTGTTAAGTATTTATTCGCCGAACCGTATTTACGGTTCGGCGAATATTTTTAAGCACGCTTTCTGAATGCCGAAGGCGTAATTCCTTTCAAAGATTTAAATTTCCTGTTGAAATTCGTCAAATTGTTAAATCCGGATTTGTAAGAAACTTCGGCTATACTGAGATCTGTTTTTTTACTAAGAAGTTTACAAGCGTTTCCAACTCGTATATCAAGTAAAAAATTGATATACGTTTTATTGGTTCGTTGTTTAAAATACCGGCAAAAGGCATTTGGAGTCATGTTGGCAATATCAGCCACTTGATCCAGGTTTATGGTCTTATCAAAGTTTTGTAAAGTAAACTCAAAGATGTCTCTCATCCTTTTTCCTTCTTCTTCTCCGTATGATTTTTTGTGTATAGCAGATGATAAAGTCGTAATAGATGCGGTGTTAGCTATAGTTTTTAAAATTTCAATAAAGCAGATGAACCTGTCTAGCTTGTTTTGATGCACCAGTCCTTCAATTAAAGCTGCCAAACCATTTTGTTCTGCGTCAATTTTAAAACCAAGAGTGGAAGCCAGAAAAAATGGACCTAACTTTTTAAATTCGGGAAAATCGAAAAAATGATCCCCATAACTGGATTTCATAAAAAACATAGAAATCATGTGAACTGAGCCCTCTATTTTATCATTGTTAAACACATGGGGTAAATTCTCACCGATAACAAACAGATCGCCCTGGTGAAACTCACCAACATGGTCGCCAATAATAAAAGTGCCTTCACCTTTTTTTATCAAGCTGATTTGTGTTTCCTGATGCTGGTGCAGTTTGTCATAAAACATAAGCCCCTCGTCTTCTTGCACAACCAAGGTTGCATTTTCAGGTTTCGGGATTTTAAACGGCAGTACTTTCATGCGTATTTAGATAAATATTATTCAAAAATATATAATTATATCAATATTGAGTTAATATAGTACTATAATGTGCTAATTTATATGAAAACTAATACCATGGCTTCTTATACTTTTGCATAAAAACAAACATAATTATGAGTATACAATGGAAAGGGGTAATGCCTGCTGTAACAACCAAATTTAACGATCAGGATGAATTGGATTTGGAAAATTTTAAAGTCAATATTAAGGCACAACTAGACGCCGGAGTACATGGAATTATTTTGGGTGGTACCCTTGGAGAAGCAAGTACTTTAACCGAACTGGAGAAACGAACACTTGTTCGTGAAACAGTTTCTTATGTGAAAGGGGCGGTTCCTGTGATCATTAATATTGCTGAGCAATCTACCAAAGCAGCGATTGAATTAGCTCATATGGCCAAAGAAGATGGCGCCAGTGGCTTGATGATGTTACCTCCAATGCGTTACAAAGCTGACGATCGTGAAACGGTAACGTATTTTAGAAAAATAGCACAAAGCACTTCTCTTCCTATTATGATTTATAATAATCCAGTTGATTATGGTATTGAAGTGACCTTGGATATGTTTGAGGATTTATTAAATGATTGTCCAAACATTCAGGCTGTGAAGGAGTCAACAAGAGATATTTCAAACATCAATCGAATTAAAAACAGGTTTGGTGACAGATTGGCCATTTTATGCGGAGTTGATACTTTAGCTCTTGAAAGCTTGTTAATTGGTGCCGACGGTTGGGTTGCTGGTCTGGTATGTGCCTTTCCTGCCGAAACGGTGGCAATTTATGAATTGGCAAAAGCAGGAAGAACTAAAGAGGCAATCGAAATTTATAGATGGTTTTTACCATTGTTAGAATTAGATATAAACACTAAATTAGTACAGAATATCAAGTTGGCCGAAGTGGCAACCAGAATCGGTACAGAGAATGTTAGAGAACCCAGGTTACCTTTGGCTGGAGCCGAAAGAAAGAAAGTATTAGGCATTATTGATCAGGCAATTAAAGACAGACCATTGTTGCCAGATTATCAGAATTTATAGATGTTAGAAATCCGCCCAAATTGCGAGAATTGTAAAAAGCCTTTGGCTTTTGATGCGGTTGACGCTATGATCTGTTCCTTTGAATGCACATTTTGTAAATCTTGTGTTGATAAAGTACTTTTAGCTGTCTGCCCCAATTGTGGTGGAAATTTTACCCAGCGCCCTGAGCGCCCAGCAATTTTATTAAATAAATATCCCGTCTCTAAAAATCTGGTATATAAACCAGTAGATAAAGAAGAACACATAAAAAAATGGAAGATCACATGATAACAGGACAAAACCATATCGGATTTGAAAGAAGTGCTAAAGGTGCTAAACTATTTAAAACCTTCAATCCGAAATTAAACATTGAGAATTCAATTAAATTTCATGAAGCTTCAAGCGAAGAAATTGACAATGCGGTGAGCCTCGCCTGGAAAGCATTCCAATCGTATCAAAACTATTCCGGTGAAAGAAAAGGCGATTTTTTAAATGCCATTGCAGATGAAATTGAGGCTTTAGGGCAAGAATTGATAAGTGTTTATTGTGAAGAGTCTGGTCTGCCAGAGGGCAGAGCTATGGGTGAAAGAGGAAGAACAATGTTCCAGTTGCGAACTTTCGCAGAATTGGTTAAAAAAGGAGATTGGGTCAACGCCCATATTGATACGGCACAACCAGATCGTGCCCCATTGGCTAAACCAGATATCCGGAAAATGATGATTCCTTTAGGTCCGGTTGTTGTATTTGGAGCAAGTAATTTTCCATTGGCATATTCTACTGCAGGTGGAGACACAGCTGCTGCTTTAGCTGCAGGCTGCCCTGTTATTGTCAAGTCACATCCCATGCACGCCGGAACCGGTGAATTAGTTGCCTCAGCCATTAATAAAGCTGCTGAAAAAACAGGAATGCCGGATGGTGTTTTCTCAAACCTGAATAGTAGCGGAATAGAAGTGGGTGTTCAATTGGTGCAGCATCCTAAAGTCAAGGCTGTTGGATTTACAGGGAGCATAAAAGGAGGTCGTGCATTATATGATTTAGCTTCAAAAAGAGAGGAGCCAATACCTGTATTTGCAGAAATGGGAAGCGTAAATCCTGTGGTTTTTCTGCCAGAAGCTTTAAAAGAAAGAGGAGATGATCTTGCCAAGACCTACGCAGGTTCAGTCACATTAGGAGCCGGGCAGTTTTGTACAAACCCAGGCTTGTTATTAGGTTTAAAGGATTCAAATCTTGAGCAATTTGTGAACACCTTGTCTGAAGAAATTGTGAAGATCGAACCAGGATGTATGCTGCACCCTAATATTATTGGGGCCTATGAAATGAATAAAGGAAAAGCACTGGCTCAGCAAGGATTGCAAATGGTAGCAGAGTATGACCAGGAGGTTGGTGCTAACGTGGCCAGACAGGCTGTAACCACTGTTGAAGGGGATACTTTTTTACAAAATCCTGCATTACACCAAGAAGTATTTGGACCTTTTACAATGGTTGTTCAATGTAAAGATAAAGAACAGTTGGAAGCCATCATTTTTAAAATGGAAGGTCAATTAACAGGGACACTTATTGCTAAAGGAGACGAGGCGAGCGCCTATCCGGGTGTTATTGAGGCATTAAAAAACAGGGTAGGACGTATCATATTTAATGGCGTACCAACAGGAGTTGAGGTTTGTCCTTCAATGGTTCATGGAGGGCCATATCCTGCATCGACTGATAGTAGGTTTACTGCAGTTGGAATCAATTCAATCAAACGATGGGTAAGACCATTTAGTTACCAGGATTGGCCAGATTCATTATTGCCGGATGCCTTACAAAACGAGAATCCACTTGGAATTATCAGATTGGTCAATAATCAATTGACGTCAGAAAGCATATAAGTTTATGAGGGTAAAAACTATTTTTTTCGCTTTTGCCCTTTTCACATTTGTTGCCTGTGAATCGGGTAAGCCCAAAGCCTCTGGCAGATTAGAGACCGTTATTGAAAAGGTAGAGCGTCATGACGGATATGACGAAGACAAATTCCCATTAGGTGTATTTACTGAAACTTATTTCGAAAGCGAAGCAAATTTTGCTCAACAATGTTTGAAGGACTTGCAAGAAATCGATTCTCAGCATCTCAGTGATACGGAGCAGATTTCTTATGAATTACTAAGGTTTACTTTGCAGAATAAGGTAGATTATAATTCTTTTGAGATGTATTTGAATCCACTCTTGTCTGATTCAGGTTTTCACAGCAATTTAGTCTATAAGGTAAAACCCTTGGGAAACTATAAAGAGACTAAGGATTATTTAAAGTTGTTAAATGATATTCCAAGGTTTGTAGATGAGTACTTTGTTCTTCTTGAAAAAGGATTAAAAAAGGGCGTGTCTCAGCCAAAAATTATTTTCAAGGGTTACGAAAGTACCTATGACAAGCATCTGGTTGAGAATTATACGGAATCTTTTTTTTATAGTCCTTTTTTAAATTTACCGGATAATTTAACGACAAAACAAAAAGATTCTGTTTTACAGGCAGCGGAAAATAGTATTGTTAAAGACGTTACACCTCAATTCAAAAGGATCAAGAAGTTTTTTGAGGAGACGTATTTACCAAATACCCGAACAGATTTAGGGGTTTCAAAAACCCCAAATGGGGAAGCTTTTTATCAGAATAGGATTAATTTCTATACCAGCAGTGAACAGTATTCAGCCAAAGACATTCATGAAATTGGTTTGAGCGAAGTGGGGCGTATCAAAAGTGAAATGCTGAAAATAATAGAGGAGCTAAAGTTCAAAGGATCATATGAAGATTTTCTGTTATTCCTGAGAACGGATGCGCAATTTTACGCTCAAAGCCCGGATGAATTGATGATGATAGCCAGAGACATGGCAAAAAGAGCAGACGAGCAGCTTCCCAGGTTTTTTATCACCTTACCAAGAAAACCTTATGGTGTGGCACCGGTTCCAGACGCAATTGCTCCTAAATACACAGCAGGCAGGTATGTTGGAACTGAGGCTGATAGCGCTGAACCTGGTTATTATTGGGTAAATACTTATGATCTTCCAAGCAGAACCCTTTATACGCTTCCGGCATTGACGGTGCATGAAGCAGTTCCTGGGCATCATCTTCAAATTAGTTTAAACAACGAATTAGGGGATCGAATTCCGGAATTCAGAAGGGATTTATATATTTCCGCTTATGGAGAAGGTTGGGGACTTTATTCAGAGTTCCTTGCCGGGGAGATGGGTATGTATACCAGTCCATATGAACGATTTGGACAATTGACTTATGAAATGTGGCGTGCCTGTAGATTGGTGGTCGATACCGGGATACATGCTTTTGATTGGAGTAGAGAAGAAGTGATAGCGTATATGAGAACAAATACGGCACTTTCATTACATGAAATTGAAACGGAAACTGATCGCTATATCTCCTGGCCAGGGCAGGCTTTATCCTATAAAATTGGAGAGCTGAAAATAAGAGAATTAAGATTAAAAGCTGAAGAGAATCTAGGGCCAGAGTTTGACATAAGAGAATTTCACGAAATTATTTTAGAAGAAGGTACAGTGACCCTGCCGATATTAGAAAAAAGAATCAATCAATACATTGATAATAAAAAGAATGGCGCGTAATATTTTTAATTGCATTGACGGACATACTTGTGGTAACCCCGTGCGGCTCATTACAAGCGGAGGGCCTGAACTTCAAGGTAATAACATGAGTGAAAAAAGGCTTCATTTTATGAAAGACTTTGATTGGATCAGACAAGGGTTGATGTACGAACCCAGAGGGCATGATATGATGAGCGGGAGTATTATCTATCCACCTCATGATCCAGAGAATGACTTTGCCATTTTATTTGTGGAAACTTCTGGTTGTTTACCCATGTGTGGTCATGGAACCATAGGCACTATAACTATTGGAATAGAGGAAGGTTATATCAAGCCCAAAGTTGCAGGTAAGATTAAAATGGAAGCCCCGGCTGGTTTAGTGGCTATTGAATATGAGCAAAAGGAAGGGAAAGTTACTTCGGTAAAACTGACAAATGTAAAAAGTTACCTTGCCGCTGAAGGCTTGACTGTTGATTGCCCTGATCTTGGAGAAATTATTTTTGACGTTGCTTATGGGGGTAATTATTATGCGATTGTCGATCCGCAAAAAAACTATACCGGACTGCAAGATTTCACAGCCGGTCAGATCATCCAGTACTCACAGACCGTAAGGAAGCGGATTAATGAAAAATATCCGGATTATTTTATTCATCCTGAAAATGAGTCAATCAGAAACGTGAGTCATATGTTATGGACGGGGCAAACTCTTGATGCAAATTCATCGGGAAGAAATGCTGTCTTTTATGGCGATAAAGCCATTGACAGATCACCTTGTGGTACAGGAACTTCTGCGAGATTGGCACAATTACATGCCAAAGGTAAATTGAAAAAAGGAGCGTCTTATATTCATGAAAGCTATATAGGATCTACCTTTATTGGATGTGTTGAAGAAGAAACAAATATCAATGGGAAACCAGCCATTATTCCGAGTATTCAAGGCTGGGCCAAGGTATATGGATATAATACAATTATTATTGACGAGGAAGATGATCCATATGCTCATGGATTTCAAGTTATTTGATAGGGATTTATAAATTAGTAAGGAATGAAAAAGTGTATCATTATTGGAGGTGGCGTCATAGGCCTTTGCACAGCCTATTATTTACAAAGAGAAGGGCATCAGGTTACAGTTATTGATCAGTCTTCTATGGATCAAGGCGCTTCTTATGTCAATGCAGGGTATATTTCACCAAGTCATATCATTCCATTGTCAGCTCCTGGAGTTGTCAGGAAAGGAATAGAGTGGATGTTTGACCCTTCGAGTCCTTTTTATGTAAAACCTAGAATAGATGCTGATTTTTTGCGCTGGGCATGGGCCTTTAATAAGAGTTGTTCTGAAAAGCACGTAAAGACTTCCATGCAGGTCATCAGAGATATTGCTGTTTTAAGTCATGAATTATACCAAGACATTAGTAAAGAAGCAGACTTTAATTTTCACTTTGAAAAGAAAGGTTTATTGATGTTGTGCAAGACTGAAAAGATGTTAGAAGAAGAAATAGAAGTAGCTGAATTAGCCGCTAAAGTTGATCTCGAAGCAACAGTCTTAGATAGAGAAGGGTTAAAGTTATTGGAGCCCAACCTTGAAGTAGATGCGATTGGGGCTACTTTTTATAAATGTGATGCCCATTCTACGCCAGCTGAGTTTATGAGCGATCTAAAAAAGTGTTTGCTGAAAAATGGAGTTGAAATTCTGAAAGGCCAGAAAGTTGTAGATGTTGATTTGAAAGACAATAAGATCATAGCGGTGAAAAGCGACAAGGGATTGATTAGTGGAGATGAGTTTGTCTTCGCTGCAGGTTCATGGACTGGCTTGATCGCTAAAAAATTAGGCATGCAATTATTGCTACAGGCAGGTAAGGGCTATAGAATCAATGTAACTCGCGATACAGGGATAAAGTATCCTGCTATTCTGGCTGAAGCGAAAGTAGCGGTGACGCCAATGAATGGATTTACCCGTTTTGCCGGAACGATGGAAATCAACAAGATCAATGATGATGTGAACCCGGTTCGTGTAAAAGCGATAGCCAGAGCTGCTGCTGACTATTATCCTGAAGTAGCTATAAAAAATGAGGAAATGAAAAATGCAGCATCTGGATTAAGACCCCTGTCACCGGATGGATTACCCTATATAGGAAGGACTAAAAACTGTACAAATCTTACCATTGCCACAGGGCATGCAATGATGGGTTGGACCATGGCAACAGGAACTGGGAAGCTTGTTTCAGAGGTCATTACATCGAAGAAGACATCTTTAGTTTTAGAGCCCTTTAGTCCGGATAGAAAATTTTAATCTTTTAGTTTATTATGAAATACCAAGCTTTACCTAACCGTCTTTATATCAAGAATAGAAATAATTTTGGTGCTGCGATGAGTTCGAATGCCATTGCTTTGCTTTGTTCAAATGATGTGCAATATACCAATGCCGATGATAGCATGGGATTTGCTCAGAATAATGACCTTTTCTATTTGTCAGGGATTGATCAGGAAGAATCAACCTTGTTATTATATCCTGATGCAAGTAAGCAAGAAAACAAAGAGATCCTTTTTATTAAAAAAACGGATGATCATATCAAAGTATGGGAAGGTGAAAAATTAACAAAAACTGAAGCTTCGACAATTTCAGGGATTAAAAGAATTGAGTGGACAGAAGACTTTGAAAAAATTCTGCAATCGGTGGCCTTTGAAGCGGATGCATTTTTTCTTGGACATAATGAGCACTTAAAAAGAGCCACCCGCGAATTAGAGACACAACAAGACCGATTGATCAAATGGTGCAGAAAACAATATCCTTTGCACGTCTATGACAGGGCAGCTAAACTGACCCGCGGGCTAAGACAGGTGAAATCTGAAGAAGAGGTTCAAATGATTCAGCAAGCTGCGGATATCAGTATAAAAGGTTTTGAGCGCGTTTTGAAGAAAGTAAAGCCAGGAATAAAAGAATATGAACTTGAGGCAGAACTGACTTATGTGTTCTTTAAAAATGGTGCTATAAGACACGCTTTTAAACCAATTGTAGCATCGGGTAAAAATGCTTGTGCTTTGCATTATAACGACAATGATGACCTTTGCCAGGATGGTGATATGATACTCATGGATTTTGGGGTTTGTTATGCCAATTACAATTCAGATACCACCAGATGCTTTCCTGTGAATGGAAAATTTTCTGCACGTCAAAAGGAAGTATATCGGGCAGTATTAAATTGTTTAAAGAAAGGGTCAGCCTTGCTGAAACCAGGTGTGGTGTCAGAAAAGTATGAAGCAGACATGGCAGCTTTAGTTGAAAAAGAACTAATAGGTCTGGGCTTATTAACATCGGCTGATATTGCCAAGCAAGATCCTGATCAGCCACTTTATAAGAAATATTTTATGCATGGCACGGCCCATCATATTGGATTGGATGTTCACGATGTGGGATTGTACTCAAGACCTTTTGAAGCAGGAATGGTACTCACCTGTGAGCCGGGTATTTATATTCCGGAGGAAGGTATTGGTTGCAGACTTGAAAACGATTACTTATTAACCTCTGGGGGGAATATTAACTTGACAGCAAACATGCCAATTGAAATAGAGGATATTGAACGTTTGATGGCTGGCGCTTAATAGTCGGAAGCATCCAAACGCATGGTTATAAGATGTTTCTTGAAGCCGACTTTTTCATAGGCTTTGATGGCCGAAGGATTGTCTTGATATACAGCCAGTCTTATTTCATTGACGTCTCTTTCTTTACACCACTGAATTAAATCTTCAATCAGGAGCTTGTTTAGTCCTTGACCTCTATGAGCCTCATCAACATACATAAAACCGAGATAACCCTGTAAATCATGCTTTAAATAGTGTCTGTCAGCCTTTATCTGAGCATAGCCAGAAGCTACAATCTTTGAATTGCATTCTACAACCAACACTTCAGTGTCTGTTTGTTTTATAAAGTCAGCAATATCGTAGTATGAAACTTCACCTTCTTTGATAGTGCTGTCCATGGGGCGTTCCACTTTTATCAAAGCCTGCTCAAATTCAAGAAGTAGCGGCAAATCAGCCAAGGTCGCTTTTCGGATGGAATACATCATATTCATTTAGATTCGATTCATAATAGGAGTTGATTAACTGGAAGTGTCTGCAATGATCTTCCATTCTCCTTTGATTTTTTTAAGAATGAGCATAAAAATTCCATCGGCATTGCCCATGGTTCTTTTCAAATGGTATTCTCCCATAACATAGTAAGAGCCCTCATCTATGATGGATATTTCATTAAGAACAAATTCTAAAGTGCCAAAATGTTCTTTTGTGGGATAGGCTTTTTTATAACGTGCTAGGGTATTGTCCCATCCATAGGTAACACCGTTACTTCCATAGAACTTTAGGTCTTCAGATTTCCAATAGCCTTCCATAAACCCATCAATATCGTAGTTGTTCCAGGCTTGCCTTTGAACTTCAAGCAGGTTTTTTATCGCTTCTTTATCCGCGTTTTGTGCGAGTGTTGAAACAGAATTTAAACAGACAATACTGATTAGTAAGATTAGATTTTTCATCATTTATTTTTTAGATTTTCATATAGTCTTCTGAAAGAACTTTTTTTAGCCCGAGTAAAACCTGTTCTGCATTAGTCTTTGAAAAAACCATAGGAGGTTTGATCTTTAAAACATTGTGATCAGGGCCGTCAACGCTCATTAAAATACCGAGGTCTTTCATGCGATTTGCCAGATAGGCTGTTAGATCAGCTAAGGGATTTAGCGCATTGTCTGTTAATTCAATGCCTAAAAACAAACCTTGGCCTCTTACATCCTTAATAATGGCAAAATCTTTAGAAATTTTAAGGAGTTCTTTCTTTAAGAAGTTACCCACTTCAAGCGCATTTTCTTGCAGTTTTTCTCTTTTAATGGTTTGTAAAACTTCAGTGGCAATTGCACAAGACACTGGGTTACCACCAAAAGTATTAAAATATTCCATGCCATTCGCAAATACATCAGCAACAGCTCTGGTGCAAACAACAGCAGCTACAGGATGGCCATTCCCTAAGGGTTTTCCAATCGTCACAATGTCAGGAATAACATCGTGTTGTTGAAAACCCCAAAAAGTCGATCCTATTCTGCCACAGCCAACCTGCACTTCATCTGAAATACAAAGTCCACCAGTGTTTCTGACATGCTCGTAAGCCTTGCCTAAGAACCCTTTAGGTAATTCAATTTGGCCTCCACAACTAATAATGGGTTCAATAATAAATGCCGCTGGCGCTTTTCCGGCCTTTAAAAGGGATTGAATTGTAAGGTCAACTTCATGAGCATATTTTTCACCTGAATCTACACCTCTGTATTTTCCTCTAAAGCTATCTGGCATAGGAATCAAGTGTGTATGCTCAGGGCAACCACTTCCTCCTTTTCCGTCAAACTTATAGGAACTGATTTCTACGCAGGCATTGGTATTTCCATGATAGCCCATTTCTGATGCCAGTATATCTTTTTTGCCAGTAACAACTTTTGCCATTCGTAATGCAAGTTCATTGGCCTCACTACCGGAGTTCACAAAATGAACAACTGATAATTCTGGCGGAAAGGTTTCCAAAAGTGCTTCTGCCAGTATGCGGATGTTCTCATGTAAGTATCTTGTATTGGTGTTCAACAAGGCCATTTGCTCTTGCCCAGCTTTGACTACTGCTACATGTTCATGGCCTACATGGGCCACATTGTTTACCGTATCCAGATAACTCGTTCCGAATTGATCTATCAAATAAGCCCCTAATCCACGAACGATCTGGATAGGTTCATCATAAGACAAACTCATTCCCTTACCCAAATGCTCTTTCCGGTAGGAGACGATGTCTGAATTTGATAAAGATATAGAGGGTTTTAGGCTTTCTAATTTAAAAAGCAAATTAGGATCAGGGCATAAACTCCTCCAGACTTCCAGCTCACTTTTATAGGCTACCCCCGGGAAATCAATATCATAATCTAATAAAGAGAGCATGAGTTCAAAATGAAGATGAGGTGGCCAGTTCCCATTTTCAGGATAATCACCCAAATAAGCAAGTAATTCACCAGGCGCAACTTTTTCTCCCACTTTTCTGGCAAGCGCACTTTTAACGGATAGGTGTCCATAGAGACTATAAAAAGTCAGGTCATCTATCTGGTGTTTTAGAATGATTAAACCACCGTATTCTTTATCTCCTTCATCATTGGTTGCCACGATGATTTCTCCAGGCAATAAACTGTGTACTGGCGTTTCAGGCGGTAGCCAAAAATCGATTCCAAGATGTATAGTTCTGCTCTCCGGCCTTTCATTGCCCATTTTCATATAGGCATCTGTTGTATAAACCATTCGAGGTTCGAGATAACCGCCTGCTATAATTTTATCAGGATGTTGCTGCTGAAGTTTGTTGATTTTAAATTCAAAAAGATCAAAATCTGCAAAATCACTTAAATGCCCTAACCATTTACTCGAAACACTCAGGTCAAGAGTAAGGCAATCTTTTGACTTGCGACTGGGAAAAAGTGTTTCAATACGCAGCTTGGTTTGAGATGCCCATTTGACAAACGCAGCTTCTTGAGGATGTCCGGAAAAGCCACAAGCATTTCTGATGCTAAAATGTACAAAATCAGCACTGAGACTTTCCCACTTCCATAATACATCCCATGCTTTGGCTTCGCTAACTTGTAAATAGACATTGTCTGGCTCCTGAATCTTGTTCATGGCAGATTTTGTAACCGTGATGACGAGCCTCATGGCGATTAAATCATATAGAAAACCAAGTTCTTTTTCAAGAATTGGCCAGCTTTTGTTATAACCTGAAATGATGGCTACACATGCCGATAAAGGATCTTCCTGATTCATGATGCCATAAGCACATGTAATGGCAAGATCATTTATGGATTGGGTATAGATAGCATCTCCATAATCAATTGCCGCTAATACCTCAGGCGTTTTGAGATCTGATGATACAATGACATTATGATCATTGGGATCATTATGTATCACCGACTTTCTCAATAATTTGTATCCTTTCTGCGCCTTTTTAAATCGATTTTGAAAGTATTGCAAGATTCTTTGCTGATCATCATTGAACAGTTCAAGCTGTGAGCTGGTCCATAAAGATGCTGCAAGATCCCACTCAAATATTCTGTGCGCACTTGGATGATCAAAATTCTCGAGGGCTTTGGTGAGTTTACCACAAGACTCTCCTAAACTAAGCCTCAAAGAATCTCTTTGTGGATTTATCTGATAGTACATTCGGCCTGGAATCCAACTGAGTAACCTCGTGTGTCTTTGTCGTCCATAATCATCTATGACCTTAGCGATGAGCTCAGAAGAAAGATCCAAGAAGGGTTCTGGCGCCAATAATTCTGTTTTACTTTTAGCCAGGTGTTGTAGCAATTTTTGTTGAAAATCTAATTCTTCTATTGCTACCCCGGGTCTTGAAATTTTCAAGATATAGCTATCTTTTTTGTCAACACGAATTTTAAAATTCATGTCATATTCTCCCGGAAGAGGGCTTGCTTCTCCTTTGATTCCGTATTGCTGAAAAAGAATTTCTTCAGCTTTTTTCGGCTTGATTAATATGTTATCATAGTTGAGTTCTTCCATAAAATCAGTCGTTAAAAAAGGCTGATATGTAATTCAATGGCCCAATGATCTTTTTCACCAGGTAATAATTCTTTGAAACCTATTTTGTGATTAAAGCTGTTCGCAATAGTAGTCATGGGTTCAATGGCAATATTTTTGCGATGAGGTGGCGTATATACCTGCAGATAAGTATCTTCAGGATAGTCAAATTTTAGTTCCAGCTCATAATTATCAGCAATGAATTGACAGGTAGCTTTTTCGAGTGAATAGGCATCATCAAAAGTTTTACCATCCATTTTAAATGATTTCGAAAGATCTGATTTAACCGTCTGTATGGGTAAATTCCTATTGTTACATTTATAAAAGTCCCTTGACGGAAATGAGAGCTGACAATTTTCTAAATTATTGACAGCAAAATAAGGATGCCATCCCATTCCCATTGGGAATGCAGCATCACCAGTATTCTCAACATCAAATGTTAACGAAACCTCTCCTTGGTGACTGACCTGATAGCTTAAAAGAAGTACGAAGGGGAATGGGAAACCAGGCTCTTTCCCGATTGATGTATATGACAAAACAACCGAGGCACTGTTTTCAGCAGTCTCAGAACTGATCAGCTTAAATTGTTTGTTGTAAACAAGACCATGCAAGGCATTGTTTAATGGTTTTTCATTGACGGGGAATTGGTGTGACTGCCCCAGGTGGTCATAAGCGCCATCTTCAATTCTGTTTGGAAAAGGAAATAAAACAGACGACCTATAAGTGGATTGATAATCAAGGAGTCCTTCATTGTCATGGCTGATTCCATCAATTATTCTAAGGCCGTTTATCATCAATTCCTGCAGGCTAGCACCTAGATTTGGGTATATCTTAGCAGATACTTTTTCGTTTCTAATATGTATGTATTCTAATAACTTATTAGAATCAACAACTTGTTCAATATGCATAGCGTTTATCTTAAAATAAAACCGTTCTTAATCGGGTCTTTCGGGTCTATTACAAATGTATGCATTCCAGTAATAAATGCAGTTCCTTCAACTTGAGGAATTATGGCTTTAAAAGGGCCAAAATCAACTTCATCAATAACAGATCCGATAAATACAGAATCTGTGATGCTTTCAATATGCATGCTGTCACCTATAGCGATTTCATTTCTGAGAAAGTGAATGGCCATCCTTCCCGAAACCCCTGACCCTGTTGGTGACCTGTCTACTTCACCATCAGCGAAAATGCAAACATTTTTACTGTCAACGTCTTTTTTTTCTGATTTACTCAGGAAGATCGTACCGTATAAAAAGCCTAATTCTTCATCAAAAGGGTGAAATATATCAGAATCTTGATTCATTACAGCCTGTTTTATATCCATTCCTTTTTTGATCAATTCCTGATAAGCACTTTTTGAGAGATCAAATTCAAAATGGTTCTTTTCCATATCGACATAGGCATAATAGGCACCACCATAAGCTAGATCATAGGTTACATTGCCAAGACCAGGAACAGCTACTTTTTTATCAAGACCAGCTACAAAACTCGGAACACAATGAAATCGAACAGCCTTTAAAATGCCATTTTCAACTGTAGCAAATGATGTTATCCTGCCGCAAGGGGCATCAATTTTTATGATATGATCACCTTCACTAACTTCAACCCATTCCATTTGTATGGCCAGGGTGGTCAGGCCGATAATAGCGTGCCCGCACATAGTAGAGTAGCCTTCATTATGTAAAAAGATTACACCGAAGTCTCCCTCGTCATCATTCGGAGGCGTTAGGATACAACCATACATATCTGCATGACCTCTTGGTTCAAATAGCAATGCGGTTCTCAAATAATCATAGTTTTCTTTACAATACCTTCGGTAGTCCAAAACAGAGTTTCCTTTAAGTTCAGGAAAACCATCTACAATTACCCTTAGGGGTTCACCACCCGTATGCATATCAATAGTGCTGACCTGAAGCCAATCTGAGTCAGGCATAAAGGTTTTTTTACGGCGTATGTTTTGATAAGTAGTCATTCGTTTTTCTATTGTTTAAACTTACTATTTTACCATTGTTCGAAATAGTATTTCGCTGCAATCAAATCTTCAGAGGCATGACCCACTGATTTGAAAAAAGTGATTTCCTTTTCTGATTCACGGCCTTTTTTGGCAGCAGAACAGAGATCGAATAAATCAGCTTTAATATCTTTTTTATCAAGTACTCCATTCTGAATCGGAATAACAATGTCGCCAGACTCCTTTAAGCCGCCTTGAAACGTATCTAAAAATATAGCAGACCTCATTATAGCCTCATCATCGGCTTCTCTCATATCTTTTTTATAGGCTCCAACAAGGTCTATATGTTGACCCTTAAGTAGGTGTTGACCAAATACTAAAGGCGTTTTTGATAAGGTAGCACACGAAATAATATCAGCCAATCCAAGGTACGGAATATAGTCTTTAACTGCGATAATGTCGAATGGATCAGGGGTCAAGTCTAAAGCGATTTCTTGGGCTTTTTTATAATCTCTTCCCCAGATATACACCTTTGTAATGGGTCTTATGCTGGCATGAGCCTTAATCAAATTTCTTGAAAGTGCACCGGTACCGATCATAAGAAGCACGGAGGCATCTTCTCTGGCTAAATAGGATGCTGCTAAAGCTGAAGTAGCGGCAGTTCTTTTAGCTGTGAGCGCCTTGGCATCCAGTATGGCGCGAATAGTTCCTTTATGCCCATCCATATACAGGTAGGTGCCTTGAATGGCGGGTAATTGGTATTTCCCATTGTTAGGATTGACCGTTACTATTTTAACGCCCATGTCATTGCCTGCTCTCCAGGCGGGCATTAATAATAGTGTTGAATCTATTCCTTCTTCAGGATTTTTGTAATCGTGATGATGCCTCATGGGTGTTTCAACAGATGCTTCAGCAAAACCGTCCTTTAAAGATTTGATGAGTAGATTGAAGTCAGTATGCGACTCCATGAATTCGTTTTTAATAAACGGAATTTGATCCATTGGGCTTTTTTGATTAAAAGTAATTATTAGTTCCTATTAATCCTATATTACCTTATAATTAGATAGGATAATATAGATATGCCTTAAGAAAGTACCATAATGAGCTCTTGATGGCAGCAATCCTGAAGCGGGTGGTTTATGGTAAATGTAGTTATTAGGAAAAAAGCATGATGTCAATTTCTTCATCAGGAAGGCGAATCATTTTTTCAAATTCCAAGCCCAGTTTCGATAATAATTTGATTGAGGAAGGATTATCCGGATTTACTATGGCAATAATTTTATCAAGTTTTAGATCCTTATAGCCATAGTCATAAACTGCTTTGGTGGCCTCAAATGCATAACCCTTGCCTCTAAACTCCGGGAGCATTCCGTATCCTATGTCTATGTGATCAAGCCCTTCTCTATCAACAAGGCCAGCAATGCCAATAATCTGTTGGTCACTTTTGCGGATCAGACTGTAAAACCCGAAACCAACTTCATCATAAGTCTTTAAAAAACGAGTCCGAATATATTCTTCTGTCTCCTCAATGGTTCGGATGCCTCTGTCTCCAATATTTTTAATCCAGTCTTTGTCATTCATTAACTTTAAAATAAAACCAGCATCATCTAGTGTGATTCTATTGATCAGCAGCCTGTCAGTCGAAATTACATTCATTAGGATAGATTTTCCCCCAAATATAAATTAAATTTTTAGCTTAAAACATCACTTTGTTTCTTATAAAAACTATCTGATTGTAACTTCAGCAAGTCCTTGGCTTTTTGTTTTTTATAGTCGTAAATCTCCTCATCCTTGGCTACGTCGTAATAGACTTTTTCATTTAATGAAATGTCAGTAGTCAAAACAGCATCCCTCTGATTTTTTTGTTGAGCTACCCAGGCTTTTAGCGTTTCTTCCTGTTCCTCAAACTTAAGGTCATAGGCACCTTTAGGAGCCATAATTTTCGCAAAGACTGGCGCTGTTTCAATCGCAATAAATAACAATAGTATAAACATTGATGGCAAAGAGGGTAGTTCTTCAAGTGCATTAATCCTGGCCATTAAGCCGTCAAATCCATCAATAATGGGTTGGCTATTGGCAGTTTGCAGTTTTTGTTTCTCCCTCAAATCTAATAGAACCATTTCTTTCCGTGCTATTTTTGTGGCACTGCTATCTTTTAATTGCTGTAGTTCTTTAAGCTGGGCATCATGCTTTTCTCTTTTTTCTTCATACACCGGGCCCTTACCAAGTTTCATAGTGCCTTGTGTTCCTTCCGCTTCAGTAATATAAGTATCGTATAAGGCGTTGACTTCAGTCTCTTTAGCAATAATATTAGCCTCAATAGATTTGATGTCGGCTTCAACTCTTTGTATCTCAGGTGTGAATTGCTGGGCGATCTGATCCTGATTTAACAGCGTCATATTATTTTTTTGTTCCAATAACACCCTATCTATTTCCTTTTCAAATATTTTTAATTCCAAAGGTTTAGAAATAACGATGGCAATGATCAAGGCTAAAACCAATCGGGGAGAAGCCTGAAGAAATTCCTTCCAAAAGGAATCCCGTTTTTTTATGGTTCCGACAATGAATCTATCCAGGTTAAAAATGAGCAAGCCCCATATTATACCAAATAATACTGCCATATAAACAGTATCAAAAACAGTGTATAAGGCATATGCACTCGATACAAATGCCATGACAGCTGTAAAAAATACAGTGCCACCAATACCGGCATATTTAATCTGTTCTGATTTAGGACTTTCCTGAAGAAGGTCGGTGTCTGCGCCAGAGCACATCCAAAAGAATTCTTTTATCATGATGAGGAGGGTTTAGTTAGAAACAACGTAATTATTCTCCTATATGTTGCCCGTTTATTGTTTTCGTTATGGTAAAGTTTTGTTAAAGTTTTCTGATTCCTTAGTTTTGCATGTTCTGAATCAATTTCTTTCAGACTTATTTATACATAGAATAATAATTGATTTAGTCTTTTAGACATGGGAATATTTAATAAATTATTTGGAAAAAAATTTGAGGCCATAAACAACTATAACCTGGTTCCAAAGGATTTGGCTGAAGTGCTGAATGTAAATGTTGCTTATAACAAATACGGCGCTTATTGTATGCCGGTTTCATCACAACACAGAACCTTGAATCAAAAAATTCTTAAAGGGCAGGTTTTTGAACCTGATACCATTCAGTTTATGGCAGAGAATGCTAAAGATGGAGATATTGTTCATGCAGGTACATTTTTTGGTGATTTTTTGCCAGGAATTTCAAGAGGTATCTCTGATAAAGCAAAGATTTGGGCATTTGAACCTAATCCAGAAAGTTATAGGTGTACTCAGATTACGATGCTGCTAAATGACATTCAGAATGTGACACTTTTAAATGCTGGATTAGGAGATGCGCCTTCGATTATTAGTTTGACAACTAAAGATAAGAAGGGGGTGAGTCTTGGAGGTTCAAGTACAATAGCTGATCAAGATAAAGAAGCAGGGACAACTGAACAAATTGATATCCTGACGATAGATGGATCTGTGCCAAAAGACAGAAATATTTCAATACTACAGCTAGACATTGAGGGCTTTGAAAAGCAGGCTTTAATGGGCGCTTTGGAAACGATAAAGAGATGTAAACCCATCATAGTATTAGAAGATGATCATGGTTTTACCAAGAGTGAATGGTTCAGAGACAACATATTATCTTTAAACTATAAAATGGATAAGAAACTTCATTATAATCAGGTGATATTGCCCATCTAAGCTGCAGGTGATATGCCTATAGGATTATAGTTTAAAGTGTAAAGATTAATTATTATTGTTACACAAGCAGTTTTGGGTTTAACCAAGTATTTAAATGTACTTTTATCATCTTATTTGACAGCCTATGAGTTTATTAAAGAAATTAGAACAAAGAAGTGGTACTAAATGTGAGTTATGTGCTTCTGAAGCGCAATTAAATGTTTACGAAGTTCCGCCGACGTCATCAGCTGATGAAAGTAATAGTATTTTGGTTTGCGATACATGTTCTGATCAAATTGAGAATCCTGATCATGTCGAGGTGAACCACTGGCGCTGTTTAAATGATTGCATGTGGAGTGAGGTTGCTGCTGTTCAAGTTGTGGCCTGGAGAATGCTGACAAGACTAAAATCAGAGGGCTGGCCACAAGATCTATTAGATATGATGTATCTGGATGAAGACAATTTGGCTTGGGCAAAAGCAACTGGTGAGGATGTAGAGCCTGAAACTGAAATTATTCATAGGGATGTAAATGGCGTTGTACTAAAAACTGGAGATTCTGTAGTCTTGATTAAAGATTTAAAAGTTAAGGGATCAAGCCTGGTTGCAAAGCAAGGTACGGCTGTTAGGCGAATTTCTTTGGATAGAGACAATGCAGAATTTATTGAAGGGAAAGTAGGCCCAACTCAAATTGTGATAATTACCAAATACGTTAAGAAAATAGGTTGATCAATCCTCGTAGCTATAGTTAAAAGTTTCAATATCTTTTGACCATAATTTAGCTACCAGATCTTTGTTTTTTTGATTGAAGTATTGGGAATAATCAATTTTATCTCCTCTTTTACGATGGGTCAATTGTTTGTTTTCAATATTGAGTTTTGAACATATGTAATTCCAATCTTCCTGTAGGTTCTCAAATCTACCGATAAAATCCATTTGTAATATCCCGTTTTTATCACACAGCATATTAACCATATGGGCATCGCCTCTTTTTGATTGATAAACGATATACTCGTCAAAACCCATTTTGTTCACTTTCTTGAATCGGCCATGACTGGGTGTTCGCTTGATAAATTCATATTCTGATACAAGTCGTTTCCAAGGGTTTCTGATGAAGGCGAATTTAAAATAAGCGTCAAAAATTGCTTTTGGCATTAATTTTTTCACTTTTAAAATGTCACTGTGTTGTCTGTAGGCAAATTTTTGATAATCAGCTTCTGTTTTAAGTAACCTGCTTTTAACTTTTGATGCTAATTTCTTAGCAGGTTTTATACTTAAAGGCTCTAGCGTATCTCTAATGCTGCTCCCGGCAGCCTTTCTTATATGAACAAAAATGAACTTATTTGAGTCAGATATGAGCATTACTATGATTCCTTATTATATAATTCTGTAAAATAATGATGGAACAAGGGAATGGTTTCAATTCCTTTTAAATAATTAAATACCCCGTAGTGCTCATTGGGTGAATGGATGGCGTCACTATCAAGACCAAAGCCCATTAAAATAGTTTTGCTTTTCAATTCCTTTTCAAATAAAGCAACTATTGGAATGCTCCCACCTGATCTTTGAGGAATCGCCGGAACACCAAATGTTTCTGAATAAGCTTTATTAGCCGCCTGGTATCCAATATTATCAATTGGTGTAACATAAGGATGTCCACCATGATGAGGGCTTACTTTGACTTTCACAACGTTAGGTGCAATTTTTTCAAAATGCTCAACAAATAAATTGGTAATTTCATCAGGATCCTGATCTGGAACCAAACGCATGGAAATTTTAGCATAGGCTTTACTGGCAATAACCGTTTTGGCGCCTTCACCAATGTATCCACCCCAAATACCATTTACATCTAGGGTAGGTCTTATAGAATTTCTTTCGTTTGTCGAATAGCTCGTTTCTCCATAAACATCTTCAATATCTAATGCATTTTTATAGGCGTCTAATGAAAAAGGCGCTTTTGCCATTTCTGTTCTTTCTTCTGGGCTCGCTTCAATAACCTTGTCATAGAATCCGGGAATCGTAATATGATTATTCTCATCGTGCAAAGAGGCAATCATTTTTGTCAGTATGTTGATTGGATTGGCTACAGCACCGCCGTAAAGACCTGAATGAAGATCTCTGTTAGGTCCGGTAACTTCAACTTCTACATAGCTAAGACCTCTTAACCCAGTTGTAATTGAGGGTTGCTCATTAGAAATCATTCCAGTGTCAGAGATTAGAATCACATCATTACTCAATTTGGATTGATTTCTTTTTACGAACCATTCCAGACTTTCAGAACCTACTTCTTCTTCACCTTCTATCATAAACTTGATATTACAAGGAAGTATATCAAGCTGCATCATCACTTCAAAAGCCTTTATATGCATGTACATTTGACCCTTGTCATCACAAGATCCTCTGGCGTAAATAGCTCCTTCAGGATGGGTTTCTGTTTTTTTAATTACTGGTTCGAAAGGTGGAGAATCCCACAGTTCAATGGGGTCGGCAGGCTGCACATCATAATGACCATAAACCAAAACTGTAGGTAATTTTTCATCAATTATATGCTCCCCGTAGACGATAGGATAACCGGGTGTTTCACAAATCTCAACCATTTTACATCCTGCCTGATTTAGAGCTGCTTTTACAGCGTCAGCCGTTTTTAAAACATCATTCTTAAATGCTTTATCTGCACTTACAGAAGGAATTCTTAATAAGTTCAATAATTCATCAATAAACCGTTGTTTGTTTTGATCAATATAGGATTTTATGGCAGACATATGAGGATAGTTTTTTTTTACAGAAACAAATATAGACAAAAGAAAAGACCTATTTTTAAGGTCTATAAGATTTAAAAAAAGAATATTTTACAATCAAAAATACAAGGAATGAAGTCAAGAAGATCATTTATTCAAAATGCAAGCTTTATAGGAGCTGGGTTGAGTTTGGCACCTAATTTAATTTTTGCTACACCAGATAAAAAGTCTTCAGTCAATATTGGTTTAATAGGTGTAGGCTTAAGAGGAACCAATCATCTCAATAACCTTCTTTCCAGAGATGATGTGCAGGTTATGGCAATCTGTGATATCGATCAAAACAGAATTGATCTTAATCTGGATCTTATAGAAAAAGCAGGTAAAAAGAAACCCGAGGTTTTTGGAAAGAACGAACTGGATTATAAAAATTTATTGGAGCTTCAAGACCTTGATGCTGTTATCATTGCAACACCTTGGTTATGGCATACCAGAATGGCAAAAGACGCGATGCTCGCTGGTAAATATACCGGGCTCGAAGTATCAGCTGCTAATACCATGGAAGAGTGCTGGGATTTGGTAAATACCCATGAACAAACAGGTACGCATTTAATGCTACTTGAAAATGTGAATTACAGAAGAGATGTTTTGGCAGTATTGAATATGGTCAGGCAAAATGTATTTGGAGAGATGATGCATTTTAGATGCGGCTATCAGCATGATTTGCGTTTTGTAAAACTTAACGATGGCAAATCTGCCTATGGAAAAGGTGTTGAATTTGGTGACAAAGGAATTTCAGAGTCAAAATGGAGAACACAGCATTCCCTATTGCGTAATGCTGACGTTTATCCAACACATGGAGTAGGACCGATAGCAGCCATGACAAATATCAATCGAGGCAACAGGTTTGTTTCGATGACCTCACATGCTACAAAGAGCAGAGGCCTGCATAATTATATAGTGGAAAATGGAGGAAAAGATCATCCGAATGCAAAATTAAATTTTAAAATGGGAGATGTCATTACCAGCACTATAGAAACTGCTAACGGCGAAACCATCATTATTACGCATGACACGAGTTTACCCAGACCCTATTCGCTGGGATTCCGGGTTCAAGGGACGAAAGGTCTTTGGGAAGTGGACGGCAGCCGTGTTTATGTTGAAGGGGTTTCAGAACCCCATAAATGGGATGATGCCGACCCATGGTTGAAAAAATATGACCACCCTTTATGGGTTAAATACGGTGAACATGCTTCTGGAGCCGGGCATGGGGGTATGGATTTCTTTGTAATTCACGCATTTGTTGAATCAGTTAAACAACAAATTGCACCTCCAATTGATGCATATGATGCTGCGGCTTGGAGTGCCATTACACCCTTATCAGAGCTGTCTATTGAGAACAATGGTGCTCCTCAGGATTTCCCTGATTTCACAAGGGGTTTATGGGTGAAAAGACAGCCTTATAACTGGATCAAAGATTCTTTTTAAAAACGATAACAAATTTCCAAAACTTTGTTTGCTAATTTGCAAAAATGATTATATTTGCAATCCAAATTTCGCGGGCGTGGTGAAATTGGTAGACACGCTAGACTTAGGATCTAGTGCCTCACGGTGTGAAGGTTCGAGTCCTTTCGCCCGCACCAACTTAAAAGCTTCTCATTTAGAGAAGCTTTTTTTATTTTATGAAGATAAAGGAAACTGGTTTGGCGGGCGATCCTGGCGCTATCTGGCCCGTCACTAAAAATGTCTGCGAGACATTTTCTTTACGTTCCGTCCTGCCCGCACAAAGAAGCTCTTCATATCGAAGGGCTTTTTTTATACATTATATTTATGTGTTTTATTAATCTAAGTAGCGGGCGATCCATGCGCCATCTGGCCCGCCTGCCTTCCGGCAGGCAGGTTCACTAAAAATGTCTGCGAGACATTTTCTAACGTTCCGTCCTGCCCGCACCAATAAAAAAGCTTCTCATTTCGAGAAGCTTTTTTTATTTTATCAAGATAAAGGAAACTAGTTTGGCGGGCGATCCGAGCGCCATCTGGCCCGTCACTAAAAATGTCTGCGAGACATTTTCTTTACGCTCCGTCCTGCCCGCACAAAGAAGCTCTTCATATCGAAGGGCTTTTTTTATACATTAAAATCATGGGCTTTATAAAGCGAAAGAGCGGGCGATCCATGCGCCATCTGGCCTGTTCGCTAAAAATGTCTACTAGACATTTTCTTAACGCTCCATCCTGCCCGCACCAACAAAAAAGCTTCTCATTTCGAGAAGCTTTTTTTATGAATTGATAGCATCAGTTTTAATTCCTCTTAAAGAGGAAGCCCTTATTTTCAATTAGTAGAAGTATAAAGACGAAAACGGAATCTATTTCAGAAAGTTAAAAATTTAGTTTTTTGACATTTTGTATTTTTTAGTACCTTCACCGGGCAGCAATAAAATGATCTACCCGAGTGATGAAAAATAAAAAGATAACCCTAAAAGAGTTAGCGGCTATTTTAAAAGTGTCTGTTTCAACAGTTTCTAAAGCTTTAAATGATAGTTACGAGATTAGTGAGGCCACTAAAAAGAAGGTCAAGACTGCTGCGATTAAGTATAATTACTCTCCCAATTTACTTGCTCAGGGGCTAAAAACAAAAAGAACAAAGATTCTTGGTGTAATTATTCCTGATATGCGTGCCCCATTTTTTATTAGAGTTTTACGAGGTATCGAAAGAGAAGCGAGTGATCAGGGCTATAATATATTGACCTGTTTTTCCAATGAATCTTTTACAAAGGAGAAAGCGACACTTGATATGTTGTCTCAGGGAAATGTTGACGGCATCATCATGGCTTTATGCAAAGAATCTCAAGAACAGGGGCTTTATATGCATGTTAATGAGACGATATCCAAAGGTATACCGGTGACTTTATTTGACAGAATAGATGATCGTATCAAATGTGATAAAGTGGTAATCAATGATTTTGAATCAACCTATAATGCAACAAAGGTGCTCATTAAGTCAGGCGCAAAAAATATTTTATTTATATCTCCTATCAGTACAACTTCGATAGGAAAAGACCGGTACAGAGGCTATTCCTATGCACTTTCAGAAAGAAAGAGTTTATCTGAACACGTATTGCATTTTGAGGAATACAAAGATTTTTCATCTGATTTAAACGCGGTTCTGAAAAGTGAGAAGATTGATGGGATCATCGCTGCAAATGAACTTACTGGTATTTCAGCCATCAATATTGCTTCTCGGTTAGGCTTTAAAATTCCTGAAGAGATTTCAATAATTGGTTTTACAAATGGTCTTTTGTCTATGAATAGTAATCCTCCTTTGACTACTATAAGTCAGCATGGAAAAGATATAGGTAAGGTGTCCACTTCTAAACTGATTGAGAGGCTCAAAAATGATAAATTGGAATATGCTACAACCGTCATAGAAACAACATTGATAAAAAGGGGAACCACAAAGAATTAATTGGGTCTTTCTTTTCCGCAATTGTGTTGACCAAACCTTCTACATTACAGCCACTTTTTTCTTTTAAAATAGAATAACATCAAGATCGTAATAACGGCCATTACCCCAAGCATTATAAAATACCCGTATTTAATTTGTAATTCGGGTAGAAATTCAAAGTTGGTGCCGTATATACCGGCGATAAAGGTTAAGGGTATAAAAATGACAGAAAAAATGGTCAGAAACTTCATGATATCATTCAGTTTACTGCTGATGATCATATGGTAAATATTCAGTTGGTCAGATAATAATTCACGATAACTATCCAAGGTGTCGCTTGCTTGATTCATATTGCTAACCAATTCCTTGAAATGTACATCATTCTTTTTATGAATGAAATCAGATTCTATTTTAGACAATGCCAGAGCCATTTCCCTGGCGGGTTTGATACCTTTTCGAATATAATTGAGTTCTTTTTTAAACAGATTGATTTGTTCTATAACGTTCTTGTCTGGTTTATCAAGTATAACATCCTCAAAGGATTCTATCTTCTCTCCAAATAAACTAAGCACGTACAAATAATGATCGATAACCGTATCTAAAAGAGCAAATGCCAGATAGTCGGTTTTAGAATCCCTTAGTGTTCTTTTATGATTTCTTATTCTCTCACGAACGGGCTCAAATACGTCTCCTTTTTTTTCCTGAAAGGAAATCAAAACATTGTGATTGAACATAATACTGAGATTTTCAACTGAAAAATGTTCATTCTCTTCATTGTATTGAACCATTTTTAGTGAAAGAAAGATCCATTTTTCATATTCATGAATTTTTGGTCTAGCATTTGTCTCCAAAACATCGGCCAGTAAGAGCCGGTCTAAATCTAGCGTGTCTCCAATATCTTTTATAAGCTGAAGATCATGAAGACCATCAACATTTATCCAGGTAACCGCATTATTTGATGAGGACTCTGGTAAATTCTTTGCTGATTCAATCAGATTTTCCTCAACGCTTGACTCATTAAATTCGATACTTCTGAGAAGTACTTCATCTATTTTTCTTTTACCTCTAAAAATAAGTTCTTGAGGAGAAAGGCCAATTTCGTCTTTAGATGTTTTTAAATATCCTGCCATAAAGCAAATGATTAATTAAGTCCAAAGTAATCATTTTTGCAGAATACTACTCAAAATAAATGTCGATCAGCTCATTTACATAGTAAACCCGTAAGAGAGGTCAATACTAAATGAAGTTTCTTTCCCACTTATATTATATTCGTAGGAGGCTGATAGACCTAAAGAACTTTTTAGGTTTAATGGAATTAAATAGCCGAAGAAGAGTGCTGTACTCCAGTCTCCACTGGTGAATTTATAATTTTTGTCTTTATTATCAGTATCCATAAATCCTTTTCCTAAACCCGTACCCACTGACCAACGTTCGCTGATAAGGTATGATCCTGTTATTGCCGCAGTAAAAGTACTCACAACCTTATCTTTTTTGACATCGGTTTCCTGATCCCACATTAAACTACCTGCGATACCGATAGGTACTTTGTTTAATCGACGACTATACTCTCCGCTGAAGCCGAAAAAATGAGCATCACGCTCAAAGACCTGACCGTAACTTCCAGCCAGACTCATGAAACCTTTTTTTTCAGCATCTCTAGATATATTAGCATTTAGTTGCGCTGCGGCAATAACTGGTATAAGCAGCATTGTGTACATTATTGTGCGGAGCAATAATTTAGTCACCCTATTGTAATAGATACTCATAATGATTGCTTATAATTGGCATGCATAACGGCAAAAATACTATATACACGAGTATAAACATAATTGTGTTTTTAAGATACTTTTCAAATGCAAAGAATTCATTTATTTTTATTAATTCATATCATATTTTATGAAAGCCTTAAGAATGTCTTACGTTAATTAATTCGTATTTTTGCTTTAGGCACGTATTTTGTGCTTTATAAATAAGAAATTTAAAACAACAGTGATGAAAAAACTAACAAGCCTATTTACACTTTTTGGAGCAATTTTGATAATGGTCAGTTGTGGACCTTCTGTGAGCGTAACAGATTCATGGCATGCGCCTGATATAGCAGAATCAAAATCAGATCACTTTGTTGTTATGGCAAGAGTAGATGATGTTGTTGGAAGACAGCGTTTTGAACAGGAAATTGTAAAACAATTAAAAGCAGGAGGTGTTGATGCCGTAGAGAGCTATAAAAAATTTCCTGAATTGAATTTAAACCTTAAAATGACTCCAGATCAAATTGATGCACTAGTGGCAGATCTTTCAAAGCAAGGAATCAATGGTATTGTTTTAACTGTAATTAAAGATATGAAGACAGAGATAAAAACTACTTCAAGTGGAGGCTATAGCAGCGGCTACTATGGAGGGTTTAATGGTTATTATGGGTCTTATCATTCTCCTTATGGTTATGGAGGATCTTATGTTCCTGCATCGTCAAGAACATATGAATCTGACATTTATAAATTAGAAACGGTGGTTTTTGATTTAGACAGACCCGGAGATCAAATGATCGCTGTGATATCTGTAAATATTACCGATCCTAAATCAGCTTCAGAAGTAGCACCAAAATATGCTGAGAAACTGGCTAAGGAGTTTGAAGGCAAAAATAAATAGGTCTTATTAGATTTAGAATAAAAAGCTCCCATAGGGAGCTTTTTTTATTTCTGAATAATTCACATCAATGCGAATTGTATTGTAAAACCTCACTTGGCAGGTAACCAATTCGATGTGCTATCGCCAAAAGTCTTTCATTCGAATTTAAAGTAATGGGCCTGGAATAAATCGTCCATGAAAGATTAGCTGGATTGATGCCATTTTTAACAATTTTATACCCAATTGAAGCTCCTTCAGTCTCCGAGTATAAATCGATTTTTCCATTTTGCAGCTGCACCTGAATTGCTTCTGTCTGCGGCTGAATACCATGGGGATGAAGCCTGGCTATTAATGCTTCTTCAGGAATTAGGCCGGTATCATTAATTTCATCTGTCCAATTTTCACAAGCCTTTCTCATTTTCCCTAATATCGATTTATATGAAGAATCTTGGGATAGATCATGAATTTCATAGGGATCATTTTGAATATCAAAGAGCTCTTCGTTTGGTTTTTTCTCTCTGAACCACAAGGCCTGGTCTTTGTTTAAATTACCTTCCTTTTTTAAACGAAGTAGTTCCTGCATGATAGGCATTTGATTTCTATAAGTGACTTCAAGAAACATGGGTTTTTCGGGATCGTAGTATTTGATGTATTTGAAATTTTTATCTCTTACACTTCTGACATGGTCAGTGGTTTCATCAAATCTATCGGCAGCTCCATATACATATTGCGGTTCTATTCTGCGTTTGTACTCACCAAGAAAAGCCTTCCCCTGCATATATTGAGGAGGTTCAATTTTGGCAAGAGACATAAGGGTAGGTGCCAGATCAATAAAACTGATCATTCTGTTGTCTCTTTGATGTGATTGTTGTGGATTTGGAAATCTTATGATCATTGGAACTTTGATTCCAGAATCATATAATAGCCTTTTTTGCCTCGGAAGTGGCCCGCCGTGATCTGTATACCAAAATATGATGGTATTCTCTAACAAGCCATCTTCTTTTAGTTCATTTAAAATTTTGCCTACCTGAGCATCCATTTCTTTTATATTCGAATACATACGACGGATATCCTTTTTGGCAATGTCGGTATCTGGTAAATAAGGAGGAATAGGTACCTTAAGATTACTATCAACCCACAAGGAATCGTTTTCTTTCTTCCATATTTGAGCCTCATGCGTTATGCCGATATTAAATACTGAAAAGAATGGCTGCTTGTCATGTCTATTTCTCCAATGGGCCTTTGCACCACTTTCATCCCATGCAGTGGGTGTTTTAAGGAATTGATAATCTTCTTTGCTATTGTTTGAGCAATAGTAACCTTCTTTTCTCAGGTATTCTGTAAACATTTTAACCTGTGCTGATGGGACTGCCTCATAGGGTTTGATGTTTTCAGGCATCGCGTTTTTTTGATAATTTATCAAGAACTCCTCTGAAGGTTTACCGCCGAACCAGGGTCCGGTTCTCATATGACTTGCACCTATACTATTGGCATACATTCCGGTAATGATAGCAGCTCTGGCCGGAGCACAAACAGGATGAGGAGAATAGAAATTATCATAACAGACACCTTCTTGCGCAAGCTTACTCAAATTTGGGGTAACAACGGTTGAATCTCCAAAAGACGGAATATATGCACTCAGGTCTTCAGCAACAATCCATAAAATATTGGGTTTACTATTTAGATCTTGACTAAGAGAATTAGAAATTACAATTACATCAGTCTTATTTTTGCTTTTACTACAAGATTGCAAAACAAAACCTGCAATGATAAATATAATATAAAAGCTTAATAAGTTGTTTTTGAAAGGCATATTTTGATGTTGATAAATGGTTAATATTTTTGGTTGCAAGGATGGTCGATGCCTTCTAACAGGGCGCCTTTATCGACCATAATTGATATGCCGGTTATTGCAATTTCATATGACTTATTTAAAGGTATGAATTGATTATTTGAGTATGAATGAAAGAGGTACTTCAAGTCTGTTCATCCACGCTCTTTCATTGTGTGCTGCGCCTTCATATTTTTTTGTCATCCAATTTTTATGATGATAACCATTCTTCGTCATAATCGAATCGATCATCAATTGATTGGGTTCATAAAGAGAATCAATTGTTTTGGTGCCATAATCAAAATAAAATTTATGAGAATCAGGATCAGGAATATGCTGATCAAGGTAATTGACGAAAGACTCTGGTATTGGATTCTTGTAATTTGTAAACGTTCCTGTCCAGTGAGTTGACATGCAAATAGCTCCGCCAAAAATATCAGGATATTCACAAATGGCATACATTGAAATCAAACCACCGTAACTTGATCCTCCAATAAAAGTATGTTGTGCATCTGTATAAGTGCTATAAGCTGAATCAACATATGGTTTTAGTTCTTTAACAATAAATTTGAGGTAATTATCAGAATTGATATCATAAGTATATAAGTCTGTATTTTTACTTATTCTAACTTCATTTAATAGTGAATCCTGAGTGTTTAATGGCAATGATTCAAATGCTTTTTGAGGAAAGTAATCAGATTGTCTGTCGAGACCTGAATTCCAAATTCCAACCACTATGGTTTTTTGAATTTTATTTTCATTTAATAGTTTGCTCATTGTTTCATCTACTGCCCATTCCTGATTGTTCCAAGTTTTTGTTGAGTCAAACAGTGCATGACCATCATGCATATAAAGAACCTGGTATTTTTCATTTGAGCTATACTGATCTGGGAGCCAAATATCAACGTTTCGATGGCTCACAAAAGTAGAATGAAATGGTTTGATATGGATAAGACTCCCGTCACCTACATTCCTCTCGCTAGATTTTTTACAACTAAAAGCAAACAGGATTAAAAGTATAAAGCTGATTTTGTACATTTTGTTTTGCTATTATTTGTTTTAGCTATTGGCAACGCCTTTAACTCTGTTGATCTTATCCTTTTTAGAAAGAGACAGTCTAATGATACTGTCAGAAAGCGCTTCAAGGTCATGAGGAACAGATCCATCAAGAGAAAGCATATCTCCTTTTTTAAAATTGTGTTTTTCTCCATTTACACCAAAGATTATGTTGCCTTCAAAAATTTCTACGACAATTGGAAAGGGTGTTTGATGTTCCTTCATAGATTGCCCTTTTTTTAAAAGAATTCGCAGTTCTTTGCTGTTATCAGTTTCAAGTAGCACAGAGACATTAGGCTTGGTTTCATTATAATTTAAGTCATTTGCTATTGAAGCGGTTTTCATAAGCTAGTTTTAAGTTTGCGGTAAAGATTTAATTTTATATGGTGTCAAAACATGACATTTAGCATCTTGCTGTTTTTCTTTTTTTGCCGAGCCTTCCCTGTGATTCAATTTTTGCAATATAATCTTTAGCCAGCGGTACCTTGCAAGAAGTTTCTCCCATAAAAACGCTTACTTTTCCGATTTTAGCAGCGACTTTTTTAGACTTTTCTGTTAATTCAGGTATAAAACTGCCAACTGCAATAACAAAACCATTCATGGTATATTTCACCCTGTTTTTTGCGTTGTGAATCGTGTTTTCGATTTCATCCAACAGTGATGAATAAGCATTCAAATCTAGAGAATCATTAACGCTGGCATAGTTTGAAAGGGTAGACCAGCCGGCTGCAGCTATATTCTCTTTTTCTGACCGAATCCATTTCAGGCCTAATTCAAATCCGTATGACGTCTCTGCAGCGACCCATGGAACGGCATACTCACTTAAATAATACCAATAGGCAGCTTGAACCCAGCGGTTTAAATCATCCTTACTAATTTGTTTTTCATCGGCCATTAGGCCAGCGAGGTACATGGCATCTGAATTTCCTGTCTCATATAGGGCAAGAGATAAGGTGTGGTTTTTCTTCGTTTTCTTTAATATTTTTTTTAAATCGCCCACTTTAACGCCAAAAAAAGGTTCTTGAGCTCCATGTTTTAAAAACGTATTTTTTGTCCTTTCATCTCCATAAGATTCCAATTCTTTCAATACTGCTGATAAGTCCATTTTGACGTGAGGTTTGGTATTAAGCTATAGTATAATCTTATAAATTTAGCAAAAAAAAACTGCCCATGCTAAAAAGCATGGGCAGGCAGGGTTTTGCATGAACAATAAGAATTTGTTTCTTAAAAGTCTAATCTGATATAGGTATCTTCTTCACTAGGTGTTTTGTCTTCAACAAGATCCAGTTTATAGCTCTTAGGAATATTATCCCAATCTTCATAAAGTTTGCCGTCGATATAGTATCGTTTAGGACCATTTTTTTCTTTGTAGGAATTGTCCATCATTAAACCATAAATATTTTGAGGTGCAGCGGTTCCTGCCATATTACTTCCGAGAACCAATTCGGTGACACCGTCTCCATCAACATCAGCTTGAATCCAGTTTAGTTCAAGTATTCTGTTAAAACTTTCATCAGCGACCATCTCTTCAATTTGTTCATCAAATTGACTTATTATTTCCTCAGCATTTTCAACGTTTTTGCCTAAGGCAAAATGCAAAGGCTTGACCAATAGCGGTTTCTGACCTATGGCTAAATGTTTGGTTACATCATTCAACTGATATTTTAACATATATTGAATCAACAGGGCGTCAACTAGCATGTAATCTATTTTATCAGAAAGTAAATTTTCCAGATTTTTTTGATTGTTTACATCTGAAACAATGGTAATCTGTTTATTATTTCCGAAGTTCCCATAGGCATAATTGTCAACAACTCCGATTCTCATACCGCTTAATTGAGAAAATGAGTTTTGGCTTACATCACTTCCTTTTCTTCCAACCAAAATCAATTGATTATATAAATAAGGTTTGGAAAAAAAGTATTTTTCTTTTCTGTCATCACTTATCCATAAGGCAGGAGATCCGTCAAATTTTCCTGATTCAATTTCACTCAATACATCATTGAACTCAATTATTGAAATTGATGAAACGGTGTTCATTCTCGTTAATGCTTCGCTAACAAGATCAGTCAAAATTGATTTTTCACCTTCCACATTGGTAAAAGGGGGCCAGGCGTCTGCAGCAAGTTTTAATTCTGCTTGCTGAGAATACAAGCTGAAATTAACTAATAAGAGTAAGTAAAGAATAGATTTATTCATAAAAGTACTTTTTCGAAAATAGTGATTATTTAACTTATAGATGGTTTATACTTGTTTTAGTTGCGTTGGAATTCAAAGGATACTTCATGCTTTTTTCGCTTCTTTAATAGCATGATCACAGGCCCTTGCGGTAATCGCCATATATGTCAATGATGGATTTTGAGTGGAGGTGGAAGTCATACAAGCACCATCAGTTACATAGACATTTTTACAGCCATGAAGTTGATTCCATTTATTTAATAAAGATGTTTTAGGATCTTTTCCCATTCTAACGCCTCCCATTTCATGAATATCTAAACCAGGAGCTTGTTTTGAGTCATAGGTTCGAATATTTGTAAATCCGGCCTCCTCAAACATTTGTGTCAATTGCTCATGATAATCTTTTATCATTTTTTCGTCATTATCATCATAGGCAATATCAATTTTAAGCAAAGGAATACCCCAATCGTCTTTTTTTTCTCTATCCAGTGATACCTGGTTTTCTTCTTTTGGAATGGTTTCACCCATCATATGCGACCCGACTTGCCAAACCCCATATGTTGGATTCAACAGTCCATCTTTCAAGTTATTACCAAAGCCACTAGTGTCTTGAAGAACTTGTCTTCTGGCGGTAAATCCTGATGCGTATCCCCTCAAAAAATTCGTTTCCTGTTTTTCAACATTTCTGAATCTAGGCAGATAGGCGCTGGTTGGCTCTCTACCTGTAGTATGTTTATCGGCATATCCATCAAACTCTGCTGACATGCGTGCCCGATAATTATGAAATGCTACATACTTTCCTAACAGGCCATTGTCATTGCCAAGCCCATTCGGAAAGCGAGTAGATTTTGAATTCAACAAAATAAGGTTGGTATTCAAAGTTCCGGCGTTTACAAAAACAATAGAAGCGAAATATTCTTTTTTCTCTTTTGTTTTTGTGTCTATAACAACTACGCCCGAAGCCTGTTGTTTTTCCTCATCGTACATAATAGATTCAACCACAGAATCATGAATCATGCTTAGATTTCCAGTATTCATTGCCCAGGGCAGTGTACTTGAATTACTGCTGAAATAGCCACCAAACGGACAGCCACGTTGACAAAGGTTTCTATATTGGCATTGGCCTCGCCCTTGTTTGGCGAAAATTTCTCGATTCTCGGTGATATGAGCACAACGCCCGCTTATAACATGCCTGTCCTCGTAATTTTCCTCAACCGATGATTTAAAATGTTCTTCAATGCAGTTTAATCCCATCGCAGGCAGAAAATCACCATCTGGTAAAACATCAAGCCCGTCTTTATTTCCGGCAATACCAACAAATTTTTCCACGTAGCTGTACCAAGGATCTAAATCATCATACCTGATAGGCCAGTCTACAGCAAAACCATCTCTCGCCGGGCCCTCAAAATCATAGTTGCTAAACCTTTGTGTTTGCCTTGCCCATAACATTGATTTCCCTCCGGTTTGGTAACCTTTAATCCAATCAAATGGTTTTTCCTGTATATAAGGATGCTCCTTATCTTTTGAAACAAAATGCTCGGCATCTTCTCTAAATACATAGCACTTGCTGGCAATAGGATTCTCTTTCTTAATGTCTTCCGTAAGATTTCCCCGATGTTTGAATTCCCAGGGATTCATATTTGTAGTTGGATAATTTACATTGTGTTTAACTTCTCTACCTCTTTCAATGACTAAAGTTTTGAAGCCATTTTCAGTAAATTCTTTAGCTGCCCAGCCACCACTCATTCCTGAACCGATGACAATTACATCAAAGGTGTTTTCATTCTTATCCATATCAGCCATTTACGTTTATTCTTTTAGAGTTGTCAACTGTTTCACAAGGGCCATAGCTTCCGGGAATCAAAGTATAAGGCATTACTTCCTTCATAATGTATTCAGATTGCATATACCCATAAGAGGTTAAACCTTTTACGGCAGAAACAAAAAACGAGATATCTTTTTGTAAAGGATCGGCATCCTCAGATGCCTGACTTATTATGTCTGATAAGGAATTTTCACGCTCACTTTGCTGCATAGATAAGAAGGAAGTTCCTTTCATCTCTTTTGCAAAGGAATCAAATGATTTCATGCCTTTTAAGAAACTTGCTTGTTTTTCATCATCCATACAATCATCCACCATTATCCAAACAAAATTATGTACTTCAAGAGATGCTGCTCCAGGAATGTCTCCTTCAGGAATAATGCAACTAACAAGCTCTTTCATTAAAGCTTCTTCAGAAGTTTTAATGTTTAACTTATTCATCACCAAACTAACTTTCTCTTCTGAAAAATTGCATGAAGGTAACAATACCATCCCACCTGTTAGGATCCCTAAATTTCTTAGGGCATTTCTTCTGTCCATTTTTTATAATCTAGCATTGCAGCATCCATTCGAACCTAGAAAGAAAGGGTAAAGGAAATATGACTTAGATGGCGGCAAATAAGGTTAAGGCGTAAATATATGAAAATTTATCCTTTGAAAGAATGCATACAAAGCGATATCAAAGCTTTGATTTTCTAAGAATAATTATAAATAACTCAACCACCATTTCTGAGGATTGTTGAGTTTATAACGCATGTATTTCTTGCATAATGGATATAATGATGCTACGATAAGTACCCAAACAAGGTATACGATTCCAAGAGAATAACCATAATCGGCTAATTTATTTGTGCTAAAAGATGTTGAATCAAAAATCATTAATCTCCAGTCTTTTCCTAATACAAATAATGTAAGCAATGCCGCTGAATGAATAAAAAATATGTGTAAAACATAATAAAAAAAGGGCACTCTTCCGAATACAAGCAGAAAATCGGTCACTTTTGATTGAATGCCTTCAAGTAAATAAAGCACTATAAAGGTAGGCCCGATTGTGATAAGAATGTACAGTAAAGAAGGAGGGTATTTTGAAACCTTTAAAAATGATAAAATTGTAAATACCAGATCTTTTTGTCTGCTCCAAGGCGCCATATCACCATATAAATTAATAACTCGTAATAGTAAAAAAAGAGATATGGTAGAAAAACCCAAGATTAATAATATTTTTTTTCTCTTGTTAGCATCGTATTTTTTATGATATAGAAATCCAAAACAATAGCCTAAGGCCATAACAGCAATCCAAGGTAAAACGGGATAATAGAATGAAATCATACGTCCGCTCTCTAGGGGTAGGTCTTTAGCCTGATGAAAAATATACCATAAAATAGAACTAAAACTATTTCCTTCAAAAGTTATTGGATCAAGCATGTTATGGCCAAAAACGATAAGCAGTGAAAGTAAGAGAATTATTTTTTTAGGCAGATGAATCAGGGCTGATAGAAAGATCATAGAAAGACCGATGGCCCATATCACCTGTAAATTTATAAACTCATAATAAGGATTAAACCACCAAAGGAAATTCATAATAATGATTTCAACAAATATCAGCCAAAGGCCTCTAGTGAATAGGAACTTAGATAGCTCTTTCTTTGTTCTGTTTTGCCCGTAAAGACTGGCGGAAGTACCGGTAAGAAAGATAAAAACAGGGGCGCAAAAATGTGACACAAAACGCGTCATAAATAAAAAGGGAGTTGTTGTCTCCAAATCTAAAGGATCAGAAACGATGGCCTCTAAATGAAAATAATCGCGAACATGATCCAGCGCCATAATAACCATCACTAAGCCTCTTAATACATCAATAGATTGGATTCTCTTAGATTTTGTTTGCTCAGTCATTCATGGTTTTTGAATTTGATATTTTGAAAGATAGTGATATCACTGAGAAAGACAAGACACGTATCTTGAAACCTTTCCCCTTTTTGATAATTTTTCAAAATACGTGCACTTGTCAATTTCTATTATTCGTCATTTATTTTACTGCTATAACTGCACTGGTTGGTCCAGTTAAAGGCATTGAACTAACGGTTTTGAATCCTGCTTCTTTAGCCCAAGATTCCATGTCTGAAAAACTATAATCAAAACCTTCTTCAGTTTCAATTAACATGTTTAAAGACATCATTAGCCCGAAGGCATTCGTATTTCTGTCATTATCAATCACATTTTCTATAACTACTAAAGTGCCATTTTCGGGTAAGGCATCAAATGCCTTTCTAATGAGCATTTTTTTATCTTTTAGGCTCCAATCATGTAAAACATTACACATCGTGATGAGTTCGGCATTTGGCAGGTTATCAGCGAAAAAATCTCCTGCCACCGCTTTGACTCGGTCGCCCAAACCGAGTTGTTTAAAATTTTCATTGGCTATTGGTGCTACAGGGGGAAGATCAAAGGATAGACAATTCATATGTGCATTGTTTTTTGCAATATGAACGCTTAAATTACCTCCGGCGCCTCCAATGTCACAATGGGTCTGTATGTTTGAGAAGTCATAATTATGAGCGAACATATCAAAGTTTCCGGCCTGTATGCCTCCCATGGCGTGTAGAAATTCCTTAAGTGTTTCTTGGTTGGCATAAATGGCTTCGAACATAGACGCCTCTCCAGATTGGCTTTCATTTTGTGGTTCTCCTGTTTTTAAAGCACCTTCAAGATTATTCCAAAAGGGATATAACCTGTTATTCGCCATTTCTAACATACCTCCCATATAGGATAATTTGTTTTTGTCTAAAAAAAGAGCTGTCTCTTCAGTATTTGAATAGATGGAGGTTTCTTTTAGACCTTTTCGCTTTAAAAATTGAAGCGCAACCAAGGTGTCCAGAAAATCATATAATGATCTTTCGTGGAGGCCCAATAATTTCTGAATTTCTTTGCCTGACTTTTCTCCTCCAGCCAGATGCGTGAAGAGATTTAGGTTTACTGCCGTCAGGAGGGTTTTGGAAGCCCAAAAACCCAAACCAACTTGCATTATTTTTGAAGGATTGATTTGATTCACTTTGTTGTTTTTTTAGGTTAATAATTAATTATCACTTAGATCAATTGTCTCAATATTTTTTAACTCCTCATTAAGTGCAGCCGTATCCCAGAATCCGCATTCTTCGATAATTTTCCCATCCACAAATTGAACGGTCAGATGCACAGGGATTTCAATAACCTTATTATTCGCTTTTAAAGTTCCTCTCCAGAGCGCCCAGGAATTTACCCAGATTTTGCCTTTGTCATCAATGATACGTTCCATGCTTAGGTCTTCTCTTTCAAAACCATAGCTCGATAATTTAGAGATTAAGTCAATATGTCTTTCCTTGGTTACTTCAGGGCTAGACCATACATGCCAGGTATTCTGATAAATTTTTGCAGAATCAGCATATTGTTCAGACCATTTGTCCCAGTCGGCATTTTCATAATACTCTATGCCTTTTTTAAGCAAATCGATCTCAGGAGAATTTCGTGTATATCTTTCTTTCGTATCCACCTGACAAGAGAGCATAGCAAAAAGCAGCATTGCTGTGAATAATATTTTTTTCATCGTCGTAATAATATAAGGTTTGATTAGTTGATTACTTATTTGGCTGGAATATAACCGAGATCTTCTCTCATCCAACCTCTCTTTTCGTCAGTTTTCCAAGTATACTTTCTCATTTCCTTTAGTACTGGTTCAAAGTCATCTTTCATAAGCTCCCAGTTTTCATCTCCTCTTTTGGCACTTTCTAGATTGCTCTCACCGGCTACTGCAATCATGTAATAGGTTCCCATTACACCAAATCCGGTTTTATAAACACGGTAATGTATTTTTGAGTTGTGTTTTTCAAAGGAGGCTTTGAGCTTCTTCAGACTTGCAACAAATCCTTTATTATTCTCTGGGGTAACATAATTATAATAAAGTGTTCTATAATTTTGGCCTTCAATAGTTTGAGAAATTCCTCCGGGCATATAAGAAAGACCTTTGTTGAGGTATACAACATAGTCACCGTGTTCATCATAAGTAGTGTTAAATCTTTCAAATAGTGCGCTCATTTTATCTTTGCCCATTTTTTCAGAAAGCGTTGCAAATGCATCGATATCCATCTCTGCAAAATTTTGCATTGGTGTAATATATAAATATGAATTATCGTTCAGAGACATTGTCAGCCATTGGGTTTCTTGAACATTATGTTCTGTGCAGGCAGCTACCAGGTCTTTGGCAATCTGTTCGTATTCTTCTCTCATTTCTGGTTTTACACGGTCTTCGTGTATCCAATAAGCTTGGTAATCTTTAGAATCCTGAGCAAAGGAAATCAAAGGCAATAAGGTCATGACCAGAGTAAGCAGGCTAATTTTTAAATTTTTCATTTCGTTTTGGTTTTAAATATTTGGTTTATGGTTATTCAATTTTTGGCCTCTCCAATACATAGCCGAGTTGCTGCAATAAGGCGAGTTCAGTGTAAAAAATTGTTTGGTGAGTGATTTTGCCTTGCTCGTCAAAATCTAATCGGCTAGCGCCGTTGATCTGAACTTTTTTACCTGTCGCAGGAACATCTCCAAATACACCTGTGTTGGTACCTGTTAAATTCCAGTTCATGAATATCTGGTTGTCAACCGGTGTAATTTGCTCCACTGTGAAATGCAGGTCAGGAAATGCAGTAAAATATATATTAAAGATGGCTGTCAGTTCAATGAGGTTGGTTGCGGCTTCAATATTGTTTACATCTCTTTTGAATTCATTTGAAAAATATTGATCAATATTTTTTAAGTCCTTTTTGTTCCAAACTACATCGACAAAAGCCAGAGATGTTTTTAAATTCTTTCTTTCTTTTTCAGCTCTGCTTTCATTTTGAGTGCAAGCTGCCAAAATCAAGAAAAGAAATACTATTCTTATCGATGTAGACATTTGATTTTTTTTTACAGTAATTCAATTGATCTTTAGACCAACTAATTTAAGTCTCTTTTAGGCTAAAAATCAAACCTCTTAGGACAGAGACTCGTTTTTCTTGTCCCAAGAGCCCTTTTTATTTATCAAAAGCATTTATATTATAATTTGTAACTTTCGATATGTAATGCTACAGTAAGACAAATCAGTTTCTATTTTTTCGTTTCTTTTTGATCATTTTATAATTATTGATTTTAATACTGAGCAGCAATTATGACCTCAATATGATTAAACATTTTTCATTTTATTTATTAGTTGTTTTTTTATTTACATGCAATATTGATTGGGTGTATGCGCAGCAACTTATTGATCATGATAGGCCAGTGGCTTATTATAGGGTGTTTGATGAGACGGATAAATTTGATGCTTCTTATTTAGAGGACCTTGAAAAGGGTTATTCCAGTATTGAAGTAGATACCCTGAAATTTGCAGCCCTTAATGACCTTGCTTACTATACTCATACTAGAGACTTAAAAAAATCACTCGAATTAACAAGGAAGGGTCTTGAGCTGGTCAGGGCTTCTGAGAATATCCTGTGGGAAGGACGATTTCAGATAACTGAAGGTGCCATTTTGTTAAGAATGGAAAAATTGGACACGGCTTTTCTCATTCTGAAAGATGCCGAGCAAAAAGTGCTTAAGAAAGACCTGCCATTACTTTATACACAACTCGGTTATATTTCTGAAAGAAAGGGAAATATTTTAAAGGCGGCTGATATTGCTTTTGAATGTAAAAAGATTGGAACTGAATTAAATGACAATAGAGCAATTGCTCAGGCTTATAGTGATCTGAGTAATTTGTATTGGAAGTTTTCGGATTTCGAAAAAGGGCTGGACCTTGGGATGCAATCAATCAGTTATTTTGAGCAGCGCAATGTAAAAGATATGGATTATGATTTTGCACTCTATGTAGTGGGAAATAATTTATTGAATCTTCAAAAGTATCAGGAGGCCTTGATATATTTTAAAAAAGCGATATCAATTGGAGAACAGTATGGGTTTTATAACAATTTAAGTGACATCTATATTTCCTTAGTTGATCTTTATACTGAATTAAATGAATATGAAGAGGCTTCTTCAGCAGGGCAAGAAGCCATTAAATACGCTAACTTAATTGATAACGACTTTTTACTTATGAGATCGTGGTTGGCCATTGGAAGATTGAATTTGTTTCAAGGAAAATATGAGGAAGCTATAGGCTTATTAAAACAATCTCTCTATGTTGCCACACCTGAATTTGGAGATAAATTCTTTTTAAGTCAATTGCATTACAGATTGGGAAAGGCCTATCGTGGAAATCATAACTATAAAGACGCCATTGAGGCTTTTAGCGTATATGATTCGCTTAAAAGGCAAGTATTTGATGATAATTCAAAACAAAGAATGGCCCTATTAGAGTATGAATTTGATTTAGAGGCAAAGGAGACCACCATTATTGGTATGGAGGAACGAATAAAAAAACAAAACTCTACACAATCTTTGATTGTAATTATATCAGGGCTTTTACTGGTTTTATTGATGGTTTTGTATGTTACTTATCAGAATAATAAAAAAAAGAATATCCTTCTTGAGAGTCAGAATGAGGAGAAGGAATTTCTTTTAAAGGAAATTCATCACAGGGTTAAGAACAATTTGGGAATTGTATCAAGTCTTTTGGATCTGCAGGCCGATAAAATAAAGGACCCAAAAATTATTGCAGCTATAGAGGAAAGTAGAAATAGGGTGTATTCTATGAGTATGATCCATCAGAAATTATACCAGGGAAATAATCTCTCAACAATAGAAATGAAAGAATACCTTATTGACTTGAGTAAACATATTTTAGACTCCTTTGGCTCAGAAAATGAGGTTGGATACATATATGACCTTGAGGATATGCAACTGGATGTTGATTCAGCAATTCCAATAGGTTTGATCGTAAATGAATTACTAACTAATGCGTTCAAACACGCTTTTCCTGAAGACAGAAAAGGCATTGTTTATATAACCTGTAAGTATATAGCAAAAGACCGAATTCTCTTAGAAGTGGCTGATAACGGGATAGGGCTTTTGGAATTTGACAAAGAGGATGATCAAGGCAGCGGTTTTGGAACCCAGCTCATTGATTTACTGATTCATCAGCTCGATGGCTCCATTATGACATTAAGTGGAGAAGGAACTAAAATTAGGATGGAATTTGATGTCGATTAAAAAGTTTGTAAACGGTCCATCAATTCTTTTCTCAAGGTCTTGCTCAAGGGAACAGCTTTTTTTCCTATCACAACATGGGTTCCTGCTACTTCATCAACGTGAGAAAGATTGATGATAAATGACCTGTGTATTCTTAAAAAATGTTCACGAGGTAATCTGTCATTAATTTCTTTCAGCGTCATAACAAGCAAGCATTCTTTTTTCTTTGCATAGATTTTACAATAATTTCTATCAGCTTCAAAATAATAAATATCGTTAATAAGAATTTTGATCATTTTTTCATTTCTCCTCACATAGATACTGTCGCTTTGTACAAAGGGAGAAATACACGTTTCCTCTTCTTCACTAGCAAAACCATTTCTATTGAGCCTGTCCATTGTAAGGTCTATGGCATGCTGCAGGTCAAGCTTTTTAAAAGGTTTTGAAATGAATGCATATGGGTTTGTAGATTTAGCTCTTTCAAAGTTTTCTTCGTCAGCATTTGCCGTTAGATAGATGATGGGTATATTGTTTTCCAGGTGCATTTGATTTACGGTTTCTATCCCGTCAAGGTCACCTTTTAATTGAATGTCCATAAGAACAATGTCAGGCCGGCTATGCCTTACATGTGAGATGGCTTCTTCACCACGTGAAACGATTCCTGTTACTTCATATCCCAGCTTGGAAAGCTGTAGTGAAATATTTGCACCAATGATCATTTCGTCTTCTACTATCAAAATTTTTGCGGGGGATTTCATATTGATTAGTTATATCGGATAAATAAATGGAAATTTTTAACTCAAAAAATAATAATACTTTGACAATTTAAATTGTTCATTTGATTTTAATAAAAAATATCCAATACAGTTAGCTGCATTTGGATTCATTTTCTTTTTTTTAAGCAATTAGGAATGAGTCGAATATAGTGAAATTTTGGGAAATAGGCAAAATACAGTACCAGGCTATGAATCGATATGAGGCACCTAATCGTTAAAATTGCGAAACAATGAATCTTAAACTTTTGAAAGGAACATGTATTATATTTAAAGCTCTCATGTATTTACACATCTGTGTTTGACTAAAAAACAGTAATTTTGTTAAGCTAAAATGTTTAGAGTATGGAAATTGAACAAGCCAAAAAAGAATTAAAAGAGAAAGGGTTTTTAGATATAGAAACCAATGAAGGAATAGATTATGCTGTTGAAATTCAAAAACTTAAGAAGGAGAAGAATGCTGTAATTCTTGCTCATTATTATCAAGAGCCGGCGATTCAGGATATAGCTGATTTTGTAGGTGACAGTTTACAGCTTTCATATAAAGCGGCAGAAGTTGATGCTGACCTGATCGTTTTTGCAGGAGTTCATTTTATGGCTGAAACGGCCAAGATTCTAAACCCAAAAAAGAAAGTATTACTTCCAGATCTTAACGCTGGTTGTTCTTTATCTGAGGCTTGTGAAGCCAAAGATTTGCAGGCATTTAAAGATGAGCATCCAGATCATGTTGTGGTTACTTATGTAAATACATCAGCTGATGTAAAGGCAATAAGTGATATTTGTTGTACTTCTTCAAATGCAAAGAAGATAGTTGATTCCATTCCTTTGGATCAACCGATCATATTTGCTCCGGATAAGAATTTAGGAGCATATATCAATAAAGTAACAGGTAGGAATATGTTATTGTGGGAAGGCGCATGTATTGTACATGAGGCTTTTTCAATAGATAAATTATTAAATACACATCTGGCGCATCCTGAGGCTAAAATTATAGCACATCCAGAATCTGAGGAGCATATTTTAAAGACCGCTGCCTATATTGGTTCTACATCAGGTTTGATAAATTTTGCCAAGACAGATTCAGCAAACGAGTTTATTGTTGCGACAGAGGCAGGCATATTACATGAAATGCAAAAGAAAGTTCCCGGGAAAACATTGTATCCAGCTCCAGCAGTTGAAGACAATACCTGTGCTTGCAGTGAATGCCCCTATATGAAAATGAATACAATGAAAAAGTTGTACCTCTGTATGAAACATGAGTTGCCTGAAGTGAATGTCCCCGAGGACGTTCAGAAAAAGGCGCTGATACCAATTCAAAAAATGTTAGACATTTCTTCAAAATAAAATGAGTGTATTTAAAGCAGATATTCTGGTATTAGGTTCGGGAGTTGCAGGGCTTTCCATTGCCATAAAATCTGCAACGGCACTACCTCAAAAAAGAATAATTGTAGCTACTAAAGCAAATGAAAGTGAATCCAACACTAAATATGCTCAAGGCGGAATTGCCGCTGTTTGGGATAAGCTAGATTCGTTTCAAGATCACATTGACGACACAATGGTTGCGGGAGATCATCTCAATAAGCCAGAGATAGTGAAAATGGTTGTAGAAGAGGCACCAGCTTGTATGAAGCGACTCATAGAGTGGGGGACTGATTTTGACCACAATACTGAAGGAGAAATAGACCTGGGAATGGAAGGAGGTCATTCTGCAAATCGAATTCTACACTTCAAAGATATTACTGGTTTTGAAGTGGAGAAAACACTGTTAGAGCAAGTAGATAAATTACCAAACATTGAAATTTTACCCTATCATTTTGCCATTGATTTGATCACTGATCATCATTTAGGCAAAAAGATTGACTCTAGTGATATTTCATGTTATGGGGCCTATATATTGAATCAGAAAACAAATAAAATTGAAACCTTTTTAGCTTCTTCGGTAATACTAGCTACAGGCGGAATAGGACAGGTTTATGCGGCTACGACAAACCCAGTTATTGCGACAGGAGATGGTATCGCTATGGCCTATCGGGCAAAAGCCAGAATCATTGACATGGAATTTGTGCAATTTCATCCAACAGCGCTCTACCAGCCAGGAGTGAGTCCTTCATTTTTGATTTCTGAAGCAGTTCGAGGGTTCGGTGCTTATTTACGAAATAAGGCCGGGACCAGATTTATGTTAGACATTGACGAAAGGGCAGAGTTAGCTCCAAGAGATGTTGTATCCAGAGCCATCAACAAAGAACTTATTTTTTCAGGTGACCCACATGTGTATCTAGATTGCAGTCATTTGGATATGACAGAATTCAAAAAGCATTTTCCTAATATATATGATAAATGTAAAAATCTTGGAATAGATCCTTCATTTCAAATGATCCCTGTTGTTCCTGCCGCGCATTATTTGATGGGGGGAATAGAAGTTGATGAGAATGGCTACAGTTCTATTGGTAATTTATTTGCTTGTGGAGAATGCTCTAGAACCGGGCTTCATGGGGCCAATAGGTTAGCTTCAAATTCATTGCTAGAAGCCTTGGTGTTTGGACATAAGATTGCTGAGGAAATAATTCAAAACAGGAGTGATTTAAAATTTACTTTTGAAGACATCATACCTGAATGGGACGAAGAAGGAACCATGGTTCCTAAAGAGAATGTGCTTATTTCTCATAACAGGAAAACCATTCAAAATATTATGAGTGACCTTGTCTCAATTGTTCGTTCTGATGAGCGTCTGGAGAAAGCTTTAGACCATTTGAATTACTTATTTCAGGATACCGAAAAGGCTTATGAAAAGTCGAAATTGTCTCCACAAATTTGCGAATTGAGGAACCTGAATGCAATCGCGTATCTCATTGTAAATCAATCGATTAAAAGAAGGGACAATAAAGGTGCTTTTTACAGTCTTGACAATCTTTGAAAAAAGATTAGTCCCATCTATTTGAACTGGATACAGCGAATTTACCGGCACCGAGAAAGAATATACTCAAAGCGCCAAACAGGTATAAACCTACTAATTCTAAGGCCCATTCACCGTGATCTCCTATCTTTAAAAGATCTTCTCCATGAGCCACAAACATGGCCACTAACATCGTAGCTACTACAAATAAGGAAGCCAGTTTGGTTCTGTAACCAATGATAATTAATATGGGGGCAAGTAGTTCTCCAAGGTAAACGGCATAAGCAATACTGCCAGGAAAACCCTTTGAACTGAACATGCCAACAAGTCCGTCTACACCATGAATTAATTTATGATAGCCATGAAACAACATCAAGCCACCGATACTCAGTCGCAAGATTAATAAGCCAATATTTTGTTGAAAGTCTTTGAAAGACTTAGAAGTCGATTTAGACATAATTGCAACTATTTTTTGTTAATAGGGATGACCTCAAAATCATCAGTCTTTGTAAGTTTTTCAAACACCTCCAAAATGATATCAGGAGGAGTGGTCAACTTTCTTTTCGAAAGATCCATCCATGCGGCATATACTTCAATTTCTGCCGAAAGAATTCCATCTTTACGGTATAGTTTATGAATGAACTTAAAGCGCTCTCCATATTGGGAAGCTCCTTTTAAAAGTACTTCAACTGTGATATCATCGCCAAGATTGATCTCTCTATAAAAATTAGTTTCTTCTTTAAATAGAATCGGACCTATCCCTAATCGGTTAAATTCCTTTAATGAAAGTCCGTATGCATGGAATAGGCGAACTCGTGATTCTGCAGCATAATCGTTATAGGCCGTATGGCGCATGTGATTATTCGGGTCAAAATCAGCCCAACGTGTAGGAGAAGAAAACTTAAAGCTCATTGGATCAAACTTACTAAGACAATAATTCTGCGATACGTCTTACAGCTTCTTTCAATTCAGCCTGAGAAGCAGCATAGCTTATACGGATACAATCTGGTGCTCCAAAAGCCTCTCCAGTAACCGTTGCAACGTTGGCTTTTTCTAATAAGAGCATAGCAAAGTCTGATGCGTTCTCAACTTTAGTCCCTTTAATAGTTTTACCGAAGTAATAAGATACATCAGGAAAAACATAAAATGCACCTTGTGCCACATTGGTTTTAATGCCTTTAATCTGGTTCAACAATTCAAGAATCATATCTCTTCTGATATTGAACTCATCTACCATATACTGGATCTTTGAGACAGGAGCATCTAAAGCTGCAATGGTAGCTCTTTGAGCAATGCAGTTAGCACCTGAAGTAATTTGACCCTGCATCTTGTTACATGCTTTAGCAATCCACTCCGGACCACCGATATAACCTATTCTCCATCCAGTCATGGCAAAGGCTTTTGCAACGCCATTCACGGTGATGGTTCTGTCATACATACTTTCAATGGATGCAAAACTAAAGTTAGGAGTCCCATAATTTATATGCTCATAGATCTCGTCTGAAAGAATATAAATCTGAGGATGTTTTTCCAACACTTTGGCTAAGGCTCTGTATTCTTCTTCTGTATATACAGTTCCACTCGGATTGTTGGGAGAATTGAAGAAGATCATTTTTGTCTTTGGCGTAATCGCCGCTTCCAACTGCTCAGGTGTGATTTTAAAATCACTATCAATACTTGATGGAATTTCAACATATTTGGCCTCAGCTAAAATACTAATTGCTGAATAGCTTACCCAGTAAGGCGCAGGAAGTAGTACTTCGTCACCAGGATTCAATAAAACCATGGCCACATTAGCAATTGATTGCTTGGCACCTGTAGAAACTACGATTTGATTGATATTATAATCAAGATTGTTGTCTCTTTTGAATTTTCTGCAAATAGCTTCTCTTAGATCAGCATATCCGTTTACCGGAGAATAAGAATTGTAATTGTCATTGATGGCTTGAATAGCAGCATCCTTGATAAAGTCAGGCGTATTGAAATCTGGCTCACCCAGACTTAAACTGATGATATCTTTTCCTTGTTCTTTTAATTCCCTTCCCTTTGCAGCCATTGCTAAGGTTTGTGATACGGGTAAACTGTTAATTCTGTCGGATAATGGTTGTGACATTGTAATACTTAAATTTTGGATTATTTATGCAATTTCAGGATGCTTCCCTAGTTTGTCGAGTTGTTTGAAATGGTCGATAAATGCGCCCATCATGGTTCGATACTCGTTATAAGGAAGGTTGAATTCTTTAGTGGTATTTTTAACGATCTCAGACAATTTCTTATAGTGAACATGAGAAATGTGAGGAAAAATATGGTGTTCCACCTGGTGGTTTAAACCTCCGGTGAAAAAATTCACAATTTTATTGTTAATCGCAAAATTTGAAGTAGTATACAATTGGTGAATGGCCCAAGTATGCTCCATAAGCCCTTCTTCATTCGGCTGAGGCATGTCAGTATTTGGCATCACATGTGCTAACTGGAAAACCACACTTAATATCATTCCTGCAGTATAGTGCATGATAAAAAATCCAATCAAAATTTTCCACCAGGCAATATCCATAACCATGATTGGTAATACCAGCCATATCGAATAGTATAATATTTTTGTAATCACTAAGACTGACCATTCTTTAGCTGGATTAGGAAATTTCCCATAAGAAAGCTTCCTTTTTAAATAACTATTCATTTGCTTAAAATCAGTAGTTATCGCCCAGTTAATAGTCAAAAGACCATAAAGGAAAATAGAATAATACTTTTGAAATTTATGAATTTGAAGCCATTTTGAGTGTTTCGAAAACCGAATGATTCTTCCCGCGTCGATGTCTTCATCCATACCCTGAATATTTGTATACGTATGGTGTAAAACATTGTGTTGCACTTTCCAGTTATACACGTTACCAGCAAGAATATAAATGCTGCTACCCATAATACTGTTTACCCATTTTTTACTCGAAAATGATTCATGATTAGCATCGTGCATAATGTTCATGCCAACTCCAGCCATTCCAATACCAATAGTTATGGTCATCAGAATCATGGCCCACCATGGAAGTTGTATAGTTAAAAGTACAACTAGCGGTATGAGAAACAAGCTAAACATGATGATTGCTTTAGTATATAGCTTCCAATTACCGGTTTTCTTTATGTTGTTCTCTTTGAAGTAGTTATTGACTCTTTTGTTAAGTGTCTTTATGAAATTAGTCTTATCTCTTGTAACAAATTTTATCCCTTGCATATTATTTCAATTATGTTTTGTTAAAATAACAAAATTCAGTTTGCAAAGTTAGTCGTTTTTTGATAGATTTTTAATATTTTTTGTTAAAATAATCCCATTTCGCTAACAGATATATACTGATGGAAGCTTAGTCTTGCCAATGATTTAATAGGGTAAATCAGGTAGTGAATAGCGGAAGAAAGAATAATTGTATTTTTGCTAAAAAATTGAATGAATTTGATCGCCGACAATTTCCCGAATCTCTCAGATAAGCAACTGGAACAATTTTCAAAACTTGAAGATCTGTATGCAGAGTGGAATGCACAGATTAATGTAATTTCAAGAAAAGATATTGATGCTTTAAATCTAAAGCATGTACTTCATTCATTGGGTATAGCGAAAGTGCAAGCCTTTTTGCCAAAAACAAAAGTGCTTGACGTTGGCACAGGAGGAGGTTTTCCGGGAATCCCCTTGGCAATTATGTTTCCGGAAACACAATTTGTATTGGTCGATTCTATTGGAAAAAAAATAAAGGTTGTACAAGCTGTTGCAGACAGTTTAGGTCTTTCAAATGTTCAAGCTATTCATGATAGAGCAGAAAACGTGAATGGAGAGTTTGATTTTGTAGTTAGCCGGGCAGTAACTAAAATGGATGACTTCGTTTTATGGGTAAAAAAGAAAATTAAGACAAAGAGTAAGCATGAGATAAGGAACGGGATTTTATATTTAAAGGGAGGAGACCTCACTGAAGAGCTACAGAATTTTCCGCGCGCTACATTATATGAACTACCTAATTATTTTGAAGATCCGTTTTTTGAAACGAAAAAAGTGGTTCATATTCCTATAAAAGTCAGGCTCTAAGCGTGTTTTTCCCATCCTGTAAGGCCTGCAGACACAATGAATTTCATCATTTCACTTGAATTCACATCAAGATGTCTAATCTGGGTTCTAGGAACGATAAACAGTTCCCCTGAAAAATTATATGAATGCGGAAAGTAAACAGCAACTTTGCCTTCTGCTTGGATAATATCCAAATTTTCTTCAGTTACAAATCCAAGTTTTTCCAGATTTGAATTCAAATTTACCTGGACCAGTACGGGTTGGTTGAACTTTTTTTCTTTACCTACAAAGGCACTGAAGAGGTCGTTAAATGCGGAGTAGATAAAATTCAACAATGGAACTGAATCAATTACTTTTCTAAATATTTTTTTCAGAGGTTGCGCTATTATGGTCCTTCCGAGAAAGCCTATCAATACCAGAAATACCAATAATGAGAGTAGGCCTAGGCCAGGGATATGAACGTCAAAAAACTTTGTTATTATTTTTTGAGAAAGGCCGTCAATAAAATTGAATGCTGCATAGATGATATAAGCAGTAATGGTCAATGGGGCTAGGTATAGCAGTCCTTGAAGCAGGTAATTAATCAGCTTTTTCATGAGTAGAATTTTAATTTAAAATAATTGTTTTCAAATTACAAAACATTTAGTTGTTGAACAGAGATTAATAGCTGCATTTGATAAAAAAAAGACCAGACTACGCAAGTGTTTTAAATTTAAAATTTACCAATAAAGTGACTCTTAATTTTCTAATCCTTAATTTTCTTCCTTAAATTAGCTTGATTATTGAAATATTCTCAAAAATCTTACTCGCGATAATTTATGGATAAAGAACTTTCATCGATACACTACGATCAATACTTACAGTTACAAAAGATACTAGATGCGCAAAAGTTAAGAAGTGTGGAATTTAAAAAACCAGCTCATGATGAAATGCTTTTCATTATTGTGCATCAGGTTTATGAACTTTGGTTTAAGGAAATTCTGCATGATATTGGCTCCGTGATGAATCTTTTTAGTGAAGGAAGTGTGGAAGAATCGGATATAGGAATTGCTATTTCGAGGCTTGACAGAATAGTTAAAATTCAGAAGATTCTTGTTGATCAAATTGATATTATTGAAACCATAACGCCTCTTGATTTCTTAGATTTTAGAAATTATTTGTTACCGGCATCAGGGTTTCAAAGTTTTCAATTCAGACAATTAGAAGTATCCCTTGGATTGAAAAGAGAAAGGAGGATATCTTACACACAGTGTTCTTACTCAGGGGTTTTTTCAGATGAAGAACAAAAAATTCTGGACGGTTTAGAGGCTGGAGACTCTATGTTTGATCTGGTAGAAAAATGGCTTGAAAGAACACCTTTTTTACAATTTGAAAAGTTTGACTTTCTTGAGGAGTATCAAAAGTCTGTGAATTTGATGCATGATAGAGAAGAAGATGACATCAATAAGGCGGATTATATTTCTGAGCAGGAAAAACAGTTTAGAATTAATATGCTGGCAGAGACTGATACTTATTTTAAATCGATTTTTGATGTTGGTATCCATAATCAGAAATTAGAAAATGGTGAGTTGAAATTGTCTTATAAGGCAACAATTAGTGCGCTTTTGATCAATTTATACAGAGACGAGCCATTGTTGAGACAGCCTTTTATGTTTTTGCAAAAGTTGATAGATATGGATGAACTCTTAACCACCTGGCGGAACAGGCATGCGCAAATGGTGCTAAGAACCTTGGGTCAGAAAATTGGTACGGGAGGTTCATCGGGTTATGATTATTTAAAAAAGACTGCAGAACAGCACAGGGTCTTTTACGATCTTCACAATATATCAACGCTATTAATTCCACGGTCATTTTTACCAGAGTTACCAATCGAATTGAAGGAGAAATTGAACTTTAGTTTTTCAAAAAAACATTAATAGTTTAGGATAATGATACTACGTACGATTTTAGATAAGCAAGAATTTGTTTTTGATACTAGTAGGGTTTTAGATATCTCCATACCGCTATATTTTAATGGAGATCAGCCAAATACCTACGGAGTAGAGAAGGCGAGTTCCAAAGCCTATGAAACAGACGATTTTATTGGCGATACCCGAAGAGGCGGGGGATGCAATTTCGAACAATTAATCATAACTCCGCATTGTAACGGCACACATACTGAATGCCTCGGTCATATTACTCATAAAAGGTATAGTATTCGAGAACAACTGAAAGATTCTATCATTCCGGCTACTTTGATAAGTGTGGTTCCTGAAAGAGCGATTGGTTCGGCAGATCATTATAAACCGGAAAAAAATAAAGAAGATTTTTTTATTAGTAAGCGGGTTTTGCAAAAAGCTTTGTTGTCTGTGCCAGAGGATTTTATGAAGGCATTGGTCATAAGAACCCTTCCGAACGATGATTCAAAAAAAGCGAGAAATTACATGGATCATGAGCCTCCTTTTTTTTCTCTTGAAGCCATGAAGTTTATTGTCGAAAAGGGAGTAGAACATTTATTAATAGATCTCCCTTCTGTTGATCGGTTATTTGACGATGGAAACTTAAATGCACATCATGTTTTTTGGAATTTGGAAGAAGGCAGTCATGAGTTAGATGCGAAGCAGGAAATGCAAAAGACCATTACCGAAATGATTTATGTAAATGAAAAAATTAAAGATGGTTCGTATTTATTAAATTTACAAATAGCACCATTTGAATCGGATGCCTCACCGAGTCGCCCCTTACTTTACCCATTAATTAAATAAATTAGCTTTACTATTATTTACCCTATGGAATATAAACCAACTAGAGAATTTGCAGAAGAAATGGATCAAGTAGATCCTTTAAGGCAATACAGAAATGATTTTTATTTTCCTAAACACAGCAACGGGAAAGAAGCCATATACCTTTGTGGCAATTCCTTGGGGCTGCAGCCTAAATCAGCGAAGTCTCATATTTTAGCAGTTCTGGATGACTGGCGAGACCTTGGCGTTAAAGGGCATTTTGAAGGTGACAATCCTTTTGCGACCTATCATGAAGATCTCGGTGCGAAAATGGCTAAAATTGTTGGGGCACAGAAAGATGAAGTAGTGGCAATGAATAGTCTAACGGTGAACCTTCATTTTATGATGGTTTCATTTTATAATCCGACTGATACACGATTTAAAGTGATCATAGAAAAAAATGCATTTCCTTCAGATCAATATGCGGTAAAATCACAAATTGAGTTCCATGGTTTCGACCCCGAAGAAGCGCTTTTGGAAATTGAACCTCGGGATGGTGAAGATCTGATTAGAACAGAAGATATACTCGATCTGATTTCAAATAAAGGTCAAGAGATTGCCTTGATCATGATTGGGGGATTAAATTATTATACGGGTCAGGCTTTTGAGATTGAAAAGATTACTAAAGCAGGCCATGATATGGGCTGTCTTGTGGGGTTTGATCTGGCTCATGGAGCAGGAAATCTCGAATTGAATTTGCATGATTGGGGTGTAGATTTCGCAGTGTGGTGCACGTATAAATATATGAATTCCGGGCCCGGAGGTATCGCTGGCTGTTTTGTTCATGAAAGGCATTTGAAACGAAAAGACCTGAAGCGTTTTGCGGGATGGTGGGGTCATGATAAAGCAACCCGATTCTTGATGGATGATACATTTGTGCCAATCCCAAGTGCTGAAGGCTGGCAGATGAGTAATGAGACTGTTCTTTCAATGGCGGCCTTGAAGGCTTCTCTTGAGATTTTTGACGAGGTTGGAATGAAGGCTCTGATTAAGAAATCAAGGCTGCTCACGGCTTATCTTGAATACCTGATTGAATCACTTGATACAAACAGGATTCAAATTGTTAGCCCTAAAAATGCCACCTCAAGAGGTGCCCAATTGTCTATTAGGGTTTTGAAAAGTGATAAGTCATTATTCAAAATAATAAGTGAGAAAGGAGTTATTGCTGATTGGCGAGAGCCAGACGTGATCAGAATTGCCCCAGCACCTTTATATAATAATTTTAGTGACGTTTTTAACTTTGTTCAAATATTGAAGGAGGCATTAGGGGTATAAACTGAAAGGTTACAAGAATCTTTTGGGGAATAAGCTAATCAAAGTCATGATTTAACTTAAGTATCTGAATTACTTTTGAACCAAAATAATATCATTATGAACAATCAAAACGAATGCCTGGTTTGTCAAAAGACTCAAAATGAGGCTCCTGTCACGGAGTTCCATTACAAAGATTCAAGTTTTTATATCTGTGCGCAACACATGCCCGTACTTATTCATAATCCTGAAAAATTGATAGGCCTATTACCAGATGCAGATAAAATGCAAGGGGTATAAAAAAACCCGAAATCAATGATTCCGGGTTTTAAAATATTTGAATAATATCAATTACTCTCCTAAAAACGGATACCTGTAATTTGTGGGTGGTACAAAAGTCTCTTTAAGAGTTCTGTTTGATACCCATCTCAATAGATTCCATACTGATCCGGCCTTGTCATTTGTGCCCGAACCTCTTGCTCCACCAAATGGTTGTTGTCCTACAACAGCTCCGGTTGGTTTGTCATTAATATAGAAGTTTCCGGCTGCATTTTCTAATTTTCTTGTAGCCAAATCTATAACATACCTGTCTTGACTAAAAATAGCTCCTGTTAAGGCATATTCACCAGTTTGATCTACCAAATCAAGTACATCTTCCCATTGATCGTCTTCATAAACATAAATTGTTATGATAGGGCCGAACAATTCGGTACACATTGTTTCGTATTTAGGATTACTGGTAAGGATTACCGTAGGCTCAATAAAATAACCTACAGAATCATCATATCCACCACCAACAATGATTTCGGCATCACTGTCTTTTTTAGCTTGATCAAGATATCCTGAAAGCTTTTTGAAAGCGCGGTTATCAATAACTGCATTGATAAAGTTTGAAGAATCACCAGGTGTTCCAATTTTGAATGAATTCACATCCTTAATCACTTGTTCTTTAATGTCAGCCCATAAACTTTTTGGTAAATAAGCTCTTGAAGCAGCCGAACATTTTTGACCTTGGTATTCAAAGGCACCTCTTGAAATAGCCGTAGCTACTTCAGGAGCATTAGCCGATGGATGTGCCCATATAAAATCTTTCCCACCTGTTTCTCCAACTATTCTTGGGTAAGAACGATAAAATTTCACGTTTTTTCCAATGGTTTCCCAGAAGTTATCGAAAACTGGAGTAGATCCGGTAAAGTGAACGCCTGAAAAATCTTTATTATTCAATAATACATCTGTAATTGTTCCTGAATTTCCGGTAACCATATTGATAACACCATCAGGTAAACCAGCTTCTTTAAACAATTCCATAATGACATGAGCAGAATATACTTGAGATCTTGCTGGTTTCCATATCACAACATTTCCCATCATGGCAGGAGCTGCAGGTAAATTACCAGCAATAGCTGTAAAGTTAAAAGGTGTGATCGCATAGACAAAGCCCTCTAAAGGTCTGTATTGCATTCTATTCCATATACCAGGTGAAGATTCAGGCTGGTTACTGTAGATTTGAGTCATAAATTCTACGTTAAAGCGCAGAAAATCAATTAACTCACAGGCAGCGTCAATCTCTGCTTGCATCACATTTTTTGATTGAGCGATCATCGTTGCTGCATTCATTCTGTATCTGAATGGCCCGGCCAAAAGCTCAGCTGCTTTTAAGAAAATGGCAGCTCGGTGTTCCCAGCTTGTATTAGCCCATTGCTCTCTTGCTTCAGCAGCTTTTACAACGGCTAATTCAATATGCTCTTTATCTGCAGTATGATACTTTCCTACACTATGCTTGTGGTCATGTGGAGGATTAATTTCAACAGTATTTCCCGTTCGGTATTCTTTACCTCCAATATAAAATGGAATGTCTACCTGTTCGTTGAACATTTTGTTATACGTTGCAATTAAATCTGTGTGTTCTTGAGTGCCTGGAGCATAAGCGTTTACTGGCTCGTTTATCGCTTTTGGCACCTTGAAAAATCCGTTTGACATATGATAATATTTTAGATTGGAATAATTCTTTTTTTAGTGAGTGCAAAGGTACGAAATATGTAAGATTTTAAGACTTAACTAGGTGCGAAATGTTAACTTTGTCGTTAATGATTCGTTAAATTTTTATATTCACATTTTTTATGTGCACAGTTACATTTTTACCATTAAACGAAAATGGATTTGTTTTAACCTCAAGCAGGGATGTTGGTTATCAGCGAGAAAAGGCATTGGCTCCTCAGAGCTATATTGAAGATGGTGTTTCTTTACACTATCCAAAAGATGGTAAAGGAGGCGGTACTTGGATCGGAACAAGTCGCAATAACAGGTTGATCTGTTTATTAAATGGTGGATTTAAAAATCATGAGCAGCAAAATTTCTATGCAAAAAGCAGGGGCCTGATCGTAAAGGAGCTCTTGGCTTCAATTGATTTAGAAACTGCCTGTCATGAAATCGATCTTTTGAATATAGAGCCCTTCACAATTACAGCCGTAACTTGGTCAGATGAGCAAAGGTTATATGAGTTTGTCTGGGATGGAAACAATAGATTTTTTAAAGAATTGGATTGGAAACCCAGTATATGGTCATCTTCTACTTTATACACGGATGAAATGAAAGTAATGAGGGAAGACTGGTTTTTAGATTGGCTTGCAGAAAATGAAGTTAAACCAGTATCAATTTTGGAATTTCATCGAAACGCAGGCATAGGAGATCCTGAAGTTGACGTGTTTATGAGACGAGAAAAAGTGGGTACTGTTAGTATAACTCAGGTGTTATTAAAAGAAATGAACTGCGAAATGAATTATTTCCCTTACGGATTAGATCAAAAAAGCGAGGAATGAAATAATGACTCCTCCTAAAAGGGCCAAAAACAAAAATGCTACGTTGAGTAATATATATTTGATCAGTGTTTTGAACCAGCCTTGCCCATAAAAATTCTGCATTGCTTTATACAAGTAAATCATAAATGTAAGAAGGAAGATTAAGATTCCAATATCTGAGTCAACAATTCGGTCGACTATTAAAAAGATCAGCAACAATAAAAAGAAAACGGTTTGAATATGAAAAACAAAGACCAGGTTTTCAGTGTAATTAAATTTCCGACGAATGTAGAGCAGCGATACGATTAATGTAAAAATAGGCAACAAAAAGAATAAGGCAACGGAGATTCTTGAAAGCACTCGTTCAATTATTTGCTTCCAATAACCTTCATCATCGAAGGCGTCAGCCCATTCTTTGGATTTGTTAAAAAGAAACCCATTCCAGTAAGATGGTTCAAAACCAAGTTTCTTAAGAGCCTCTGAGGTTTTTCCAGTAGGATAGTCATTTTGATAATCTATGAATGTCTTTATAATATTGAACCCACTTTCATTTTCTTTTGAACGATAAATCATTGCTAGTGGGATTTCATAATCTATTTTATTGGCATTAAAAATACTGTCTAAATGTTTGACACCTTGTCTTTCTATATTTCCTTTGACCGAGATTTCTTGCCATAACATTGATGCGGAGAAGGCACTGTTAAGCTTGAAATTTTGATCAAGATCAGTCAGTTTCTCCGCCTTTTCTCCAATAAGTTCAAACAGCTGATTCATAGCAGAATCTTTCTCAGAAATCGGAATACGTTTATCCTTGAACTTCTCTAATGTTAAACTATCTGCCGCAATCGAATCTATGAAATTGAACAACATTGTAGTTTGAAGCGTTAATCGATTATTGTATTCGTTCTGAATTGAATCTTTGTTATTGGAAATAGTATTAATACTATTATCAATAAGACTCAGGGTAGATGAATCAAGAACCACATCATTTTTTCTCAATTCATCTAATGTTTCGGATTTAATATTATCCATTTGTTCCTTTCCCTGATCGAGGTTTATTTCAGGGATCAGTTGATACGATTGTTCATCAATAGTCTTAAAATTATCTATCGTTGAAAAGATTCCAATAACAAGGAAAAACAAAATAGTAATTTGAATATATAATCTGAAAGGATTCATATACCGCATTCTCTTTCCCTCCACATAATTCTTGGTCACGTATCCAGGTTTAAAAACCAGGCCAACAATTGTATTGAGAAATCTGCTGTCAAAAGAAAGAAAATCATCAAAATAAGCCGAAAGATATTGCTTCAAACTCACCTTTTTAAGATCGTTAACCTGACCACAATTCGGGCAAAAATTATCATCTTCCGAAATATCATTTTCGCAATTCAAACACGTTTTGCCGCGGATATTTTTTGTAAAACGGGTAATTGACTTCATGAAAAGGCTTGATTAATCCAAAAAATAAATGTAATCAATTTAATTAAAAGTAGCCGGAAGCATCAACTGAAATGTAGGAATACTTACCCTGAATTTTTCTGAAGTTGAAAAATTTATCATAGAATAATGCCCATTCATTGAGCCGATGGGTGAAACTAAAAAACAGTGGGATGAATAAGTATAGGATTGCTTGGGTTTAAGAACAGGTTTTTTGCCTATAACACCCTCTCCTTCAACCACTTCAAAATCATTTAAGGAATCAAAAATATTCCACCTGCGACTGATTAGTTGCACGGTATCACTACTCTGATTCTCAATGGTAACACTATAACTAAAGGCGTAATATACCTTCGAATTTTGATAGCGGTTACCTTCAAAATTTGAAGTAATTGAAATTTTTATTCCTTTTGTAACTTGCTGAATCATAGCTTTTCAATGCCTTAATTAGACTAAGCAAAGATACTAATTATTTTAAAAAATATGGGATTTTCCTTTTTTGGCTTCTAATGCAAAGTCAGAGATGCTTCTTTTTTTAAGTTCATCTTTTACTTTGATATTAAAAGGGGAGGCCAAATGATGGATCGCACAAGGGTTCGCATCACTGCATTTTGGCAGCCCTAAATAGCAGGAATTGAAGTTTTCTTCACCATCTAAACAAGAGATTACTGACATGAGATTTCCTCTTAATTGTTTTTTAGAAAGAAAAAACCCCCCGGTTGGTCCCTTAGAAGAACTAATAATTTTCTCCTTGCTAAGGTGTTGAAAAATCTTGGCTAGAAACGGAATGGGTACATGAATATTTTCACCTACTTCTTTTGATCCTAATTTATTATCTTCAGAACCATTTAAGGCTAGATAGATCACACCTCTTATGGCGTATTTACTTTGGTTGCTCAGCATCTTACAAATATATAAAAGATAATCTTGTCCTTTATATGATATTTATCATGGTTTTAGTGACTTATGTTACATAATTTTGTAACAAATCTAACATAAAATTATAAACTAACTTAAATTATACATAATGAAAAGTCGCATATTAATCATTGCAGTCTTGTTAACTTTTTCATTTACGTCTTGTAAAAAAGAAGCGCAACAATCAGAAGGCTCAAGCTCTGAAAAAGTCATTGAAACAAAAGAACAAAAAGGACAATCTGGGGTTGAAGACAATGAGTCTGACGCTAATGCATTACAAGTTGCAAAATCAATAGAGGATTTTAGCACTTTAGTTGCCGCAATTGAAGCCGCAGGAGTTGAGGATGCTGTGGTAAATGCAGGCCCTTTAACCATCTTTGCTCCTTTGAATTCAGCATTTGCAAAATTGCCAGAAGGAACAGTTGAGAATCTTGTAAAACCAGAGAATAAAGCGACGCTGTCTTTTATTCTTGTAAATCATGTGGCTCCTGCAAACTATCCAATCAAACAATTGAAAAAAGAAGCAAAAAAAGGAAGAAAACTTTATATGGCTTCAGGTAAATACTTGGTTGTAGAGAACAAAGATGGAGAGATCTATGTTGGTGGAACAAAAATATTAAAAACAGTACAAGTAAGTAATGGTTGGATCCATGTCATTGATGACGTCTTGGTACCTGCCGAATAATCATAATATAACTACATAATATAACTAGAAGAATGAAATTAAAATTTATTATCGGATGTGCCCTGGCTGTTGCTATGGCGAGCTGTGGAGGAGATAAGCCTAAGAAGGATGCTCCAGCTGCAAAAGAAAAGGAAACGGAGGTAGCACCTGAAGCAGTCGATCCAATGACTAATAAAGGTATAGGACCCATAAAAAGTTTGACTTTGGGCGAGATTGACAATACCATGGTTGCTGAGGGAGAAGTTATATTTAAAGCAAAATGTACTGCATGTCATAAAATCACTAAGAAGTTTGTAGGCCCAGCTTTAAAAGGTATTACAGAAAGAAGGTCTCCAGAATGGATTATGAATATGGCTTTAAACCCAGAAGGAATGGTTGCAGACGATCCTATAGCTCAGAAGCTGTTGGTTGAGTATAACGGAGCTCCTATGGCAAATCAAAATCTTACTGAACAAGAAGCAAGAGCGCTTTTAGAATATTTTAGAACAAAAAATTAATCAGACATAAATCTAAGTAATTATGAAAACAATGTATAAATATTTTATCACACTAACGGTGCTGTCTTTATGGATGGTATCATGTGGTGATGCTAATTCGAGTAAATCTAATAAAGGAGCATTATCAGGTAATGCTGCGGAAAAGGTTTACGTTGCTCCAGGTGAGCATGATGAATTTTATGCTTTTGTCTCGGGAGGTTTTTCAGGACAGCTTGCTGTGTATGGATTGCCATCTGGAAGACTTTTTAAAGTGATTCCTGTATTTTCAGTAGATGCTGAAAAGGCTTGGGGTTTTAATGAAGAAACAAAACCGATGTTGAATACATCACATGGTTTTATTCCTTGGGATGATTCTCACCATCCTGACATTTCTCAAACTAATGGAGAACTAGATGGAAGATATGTGTTTATCAATGGTAACAATACACCTCGTATTGCGAAAATTGATTTGACTACTTTTGAAACAACTGAAATTATTGAAGTTCCTAATTCTGCGGGTAACCACAGTTCTTCTTTTGTAACAGAAAATACAGAATATGTCGTGGCCGGAACAAGATTTAGTGTTCCATACCCACAAAGAGATATGCCAATTTCTGAATACAAAGGAAACTTTAAAGGCGCTTTATCTTTTATTTCTGTGGATCCGGAAGACGGTGGAATGGAAATAAAATTTCAAATCATGATGCCAGGTTTTGATTATGACCTATCTCACCCTGGTAGAGGTGATTCTCATGGATGGTTCTTCTTTACAACTTATAATACAGAAGAGGCAAATTCATTATTGGAGGTAAACGCTTCGCAAAATGACAAAGATTTTATTGCAGCAATTAACTGGAAGAAAATAGAGGCTTATGTGAATGGTGGTGGAGGTACAAAAGTTCCTGCTAACTACGCACATAACGTATATGATGATGCTACACACAGTGCTACTTCAACTATGAAAAAAGAAGTTCTTGTAGTAGATCCTAGTGAAGTTCCCGGAGCTATTTACTTTATGCCTACTCCAAAATCTCCTCACGGTTGTGATGTTGATCCAAGTGGTGAGTATATAGTTGGTAGTGGAAAACTTGCTGCGGAATTGACCATACATTCTTTTAGCAAAATGTTAACAGCCATTGAGAATAAAGATTTTGATGGAGAGGCTTATGGAATTCCAATTTTATCCTATGAATCTACTTTAGCAGGAGCTGTTAAACAACCAGGATTAGGACCACTTCATACTGAATTTGACGGTAAAGGAAATGCTTATACTACTTTCTTTATTTCTTCAGAAGTTGTAAAATGGAAATTAGGAACATGGGAAGTTTTAGACAGAAAACCAACGTATTACTCTGTAGGTCACTTGATGATCCCAGGTGGTAATTCAAGAAAACCATTTGGTAAGTATGTTGTTGCCATGAATAAAATAACAAAAGACAGATACCTGCCAACAGGGCCAGAAGTTACTCAGTCAGCTCAGTTATATGATATCTCAGGAGATAAAATGGAATTATTATTAGATTTCCCAACGATTGGAGAACCACATTATGCAGCAGGTATTCCGGCTGATATCGTGGCCAAGAATTCAAAGAAGTTCTTTAAACTTGAAGATAATGAGCATCCATACGCTGTTAAAAGCGAAGCGGAAGCCAAAGTGGTTAGAGATGGCAATGTGGTTCATGTATATATGACTATGATTAGATCGCATTTTGCACCTGATAATATCGAAGGAATTCAAGTTGGTGATAAAGTGTATTTCCACTTTACAAACCTAGAACAAGATTATGACGTACCACATGGTGTAGCAATGATTGGAGCCAATACATCTGAATTATTGATCATGCCAGGGCAAACAGAAACATTTATATGGGAACCAAAACAAGAAGGTGTTTGGCCATTCTATTGTACAGATTTCTGTTCTGCGCTTCATCAAGAGATGCAAGGATACGTAAGGGTGTCTAAAAAAGGTTCAAATGTACCTATTTCATTCACACTTGATGGTGACGCTGTAGACGTTGAATAACATAAAGAAAGAGGTTAAGTTAATTATTGTAGAAAACGGACAGTGGAATTTTTAACTGTCCGTTTTTGTATAAAACGGGTAATTATCCAACCTTAAAAAATAAGATTAAAGAATAAAATAGGTTGTAAAACCTGTTTCTTTCGCAATCCCCATAAATACCAAGTATGAAAAAGTCAAAGATTTTAATGGTCATAGGATCCTTGTTGATATTAGGATTGTTTGCATTTCCTTTGTGGAATATAACCTTAGAAGCGCCTCAATATCCGATCCCACTGGGAATGAATATTCACATCAATAAATTTTCGGATGTGCATGAGTTTGATATTAAAAATATCAATTTGATGAATCATTATGTAGGAATGAAGTATATCCCGGAAACGATTCCTGAATTTACAATATTCCCGTTGGTAATTGGATTCATGTCACTTTTAGGAGTTCTTATTGGTGTCTTTGCAAACTATAAATGGTTTTTGCTATGGTTCGTTATAATGTCTGTTATTGGTATCGCAGGAATGTATGATTTTTATTTATGGGAATATGATTATGGACACAACCTCGATCCAAAGGCCATCATGAATTTTAAAAATCCGGATGGAAGCCCAATGGGATTCCAACCACCATTATTTGGTACCAAACATATTCTTAACTTTATTGCTCATTCATATCCTCGTTCAGGAGCGTATATGATGTTTGCAGGAATGATGCTCACACTAGTAGCTTTCTTTGTGGGCAAGAAAGAGGCGAAGGTTTCCTAAGTGAGAATATTCATCTTCTTTTGAATAAAAGAGAAGTATGAATAAAGGATTATATTTGTTGAACTAACTAAAAAAAATGAAAAAAGTACAATTAACTGCTTTGATGGCTGTGCTATGTTTATTGGTTTCCTGTAAAGTGGAACCAGAACAAATAAACTATGGCAGTGATGCCTGTCATTTTTGTAAAATGACCATAGTTGACCAACAGCACGCTGCACAATATGTCACCAATAAAGGAAAGCAATTCAAGTATGATGCCATAGAATGTATGGTAAACGAATTGGCTGAGAAAAAACGTGATGATATTGCGATACTTCTCGTTGCAGATTATAATTCACCTGGTCATATGACCTCTGCCATCTCGTCTGTTTATCTAATTAGTCCGGCAATTAAAAGCCCAATGGGAGCAAATCTTTCAGGCTTTGTAACTGAGAACGATGCCTTGGCGGCAAAAGGTGAGAATGACGGGGAAATATATAGCTGGGTAGCACTTTTGAAAAAATTTGATGCTGAGTAAATGAAAAGAATTGGTCTTGTTTTTTTGGCATTTATTTCTTTGTTTTCCGTTTATGGGAAAGAAATAGAGGTGTGTTCAGGTTGTGAGGTTAAAACTATCAAAGAGGCTGTAGCATTAAGTCAGGATGGGGATGTGATTCTTATCAAAAGGGGTATTTATAAAGAGCACGACATATTGGTTGAGAAATCAATTCATATTAAAGGTGTTAATGGCCCTATAGTGGATGGTGAAAATAAAGAAACCATATTTAGGTTTTCAACAGATAATTTTTCTATTAGTGGTCTTGAAATCATCAATGTAGGTCGTAGCTATACAAAAGATTTTGCAGCGATTCTGGTTTCGAGATCTGATGGTTTTGTCATTGAAAACAATGTTTTTAAGCACGTCTTTTTTGGAATTCTTGTTGAAAAATCGAAGAATGGACAGATTCGAAACAATATACTGAGTTCAGAGGCTGAGTCTCAGGCCAATTCAGGAAATGGTATTCATCTATGGCATTGTTCAAAAATGCTCGTGGCAAATAACGAGTTATCAGGTTTGAGAGATGGGATTTATTTTGAATTTGTCAAGAAGAGCGAAGTTTTTGGAAATAAAAGTGTCGGGAACTTACGTTATGGTTTACACTTCATGTTTTCTAACGAAAACGCATACTATGACAATGTATTTAAAGACAATGGAGCAGGCGTAGCCATTATGTTTTCAAAGTTTGTGAAAATGCATGACAACCGATTTGAACATAATTGGGGTACAGCATCCTACGGATTATTACTAAAAGAGATTTATGACGCAGAAATCACCAACAATGTGTTTGAACAAAATACTATTGGCATAAGTGTTGACGGTTCTACAAGGATTAATTATACCAATAATACATTCAGTAGAAACGGGTGGGCCATAACCATTATTGGTGCCTGCTATGAAAATGTATTTTCCAGGAATAATTTTTTAAATAATGCCTTAGACCTAAGTTATAACAGCAAGATAAATACCAATATATTTGAAAATAATTATTGGAGCGAATACGCTGGTTATGATCTTGATCGAAATGGGGTGGGAGATATCCCTTACCGGCCTGTAAAGCTGTTTTCATATATTGTGCACAATACACCAGAAACGATTATTTTGCTGAGAAGTATGTTTGTTGATATTATTAATTTTTCAGAAAAAGTATCCCCTATTTTTACACCAGATAACCTTATAGACAGTAACCCTTTAATGCAACGGATAGATGATTGAAATAAGCAGTTTGAATAAGCGGTTTGGTAAACTTACGGTTCTTGACGGCCTGGATCTTAATATTAATTCAGGTGGTATATTTGCCGTTTTGGGCCCCAATGGCTCGGGTAAAACAACTTTGATCAAAAGTATTCTCGGGATGGTGATTCCTGATAAAGGAGACATAAAAATTGAAGGAGCTTCTGTATTAAATCAATCGGATTACAGGAACAATATAAATTACTTACCGCAAATAGCTAATTTTCCAGCTAACCTTAGCGTTAAGGAGTTAATTAAGATGGTCAAAAATTTAAGACCCAAAGAGGCCAATGACGTAAAACTAATTGAGCATTTTGGTCTTGAACCCTTTTTAGACAAAAAACTGGGCAACCTCTCTGGAGGAACAAAGCAAAAGGTAAATATCGTACTTACTTTTATGTTTGAAAGTGATCTTATTATTTTGGATGAACCAACCACTGGTCTTGATCCGATTTCTCTCATTCATTTAAAAGAGCTCATTCATCTTGAAAAGAAGAAGGGTAAAACCATATTGATAACAACGCATATAATGAGCTTTGTTGAAGAAATTGCAGATGAGATTGTATTTCTTCTTGATGGAGAAATCTATTTCAAAGGAAGTTCAGACGAATTAAAGGAGCGGACGGGTCAGATTGATCTTGAACACGCAATTGCTAAACTGATTTCAAAAGACTAATGATAAAGATTTTAAAATATAGCTTTTTTGACTTGATGCGTAGCCGCTGGAGTTATGTCTATTTCGCATTTTATTTGGCACTTGGTTTTGTGCTTTTATTTCTTAATAATGATGTGAATAAGGCAGTCATTACGCTGATGAATATCATTATTGTATTGACACCCTTGATCGGAACCATATTTGGGGTCATGTATTATTATAACTCAAAGGAGTTCACTGAATTACTACTTGCGCAACCCATTAAAAGAAGTACAATTTTTACAGGGCAATACTTAGGTATATCGATCTCGCTGACCCTGAGCTTAATATTGGGTCTTGGGATACCTTTTTTACTTTATGGTCTTTTTATGTCTTCGGCGATATTCGAGTTTACACTCTTATTGGTAGTAGGTACTATGCTGAATTTTATTTTTGTAGCCTTGGCTTTTAATATAGCCCTGTCAAATGAAAATAAGATCAAAGGATTTGGCTATGCCATACTGATGTGGTTGTTTTTGGCAGTTATTTATGACGGTGTCTTCCTGATATCATTGGTGATGCTAAATGAATACCCACTTGATAAATTTGCCTTGTTCGCCACTATGTTTAACCCTATAGATCTTTCGAGAATATTGATCTTATTAAAGCTTGATATTTCTGCGCTTTTAGGTTATACAGGAGCTGTTTTTAAGAAATTCTTCGGCACTGACTTAGGGTTTTTCCTCTCTTTTGGCGTTATGGCGCTTTGGGTCATTCTTCCGGTTTGGAGGATACGGGTAAAACTAAAAAAGAAAGATTTTTAAGTCATTATTTTGAAGTGCCTCCAATAATGGGATGGCCTGCGTTGATCCAGTTAAAAAAACCTTCATCAATCACTGCCGTGTGTTTGTATCCTTTTTTTCTTAACATGTCAATTACTTTATCCGATGCGGCATGAGGGCAGGAACAATAAGCTATGATCCATGTATCGTCATTCGGTAAGCCCTTCGATACCTTAGCCTCAGAAATATAATACGGAATAGGAATGGCACCTGGAATATGCGCATTATGCCACTCTGAACTGGTCCTGGTATCCAGAAGCACGATTTTGTTTTTATTTTTTAATGCCTTGGCTACTTGCTCCATCGGAACATACCTATCTTGTTTTAAAGTAAAGTCAGGCCTTGCTCCTTGAGGATTGGTGACATAATCCTTTGGTTCTGGATAAGGCGATAATTCTCTTGGTTCTGGGCTCCAACCCGATGTCAGGCTTCTGATATAGGCGGTAAGATCGTCTAATTGTTCTTGAGATAATTGTGTTTTGAAGGCTTTCATTTCAGTGTCTTCCCTTCCGTTTTCTATGGCATGTTTGATATAGGCATCAGTGGCAAAAGCTAAAAATGCCGGATTGGCCAATGCAGGAGCAGTAAGGCCTTCTGCTTTTGAACCATGACATTCTGCGCATTTTTGAGCGAATAATTTAGAGCCTATTTTGAGATCTCCCTCAATGGGATCCATCGACAGTTCAATCGTTTCATGGCCAGCTTTGTATTTAAGCCAGATGGCCAAATTAAAAATCTCTTTCATTGACATAGGGCCTCCAGAGTCAGCCAAATAAGGCGCCATAGCGGTATTGGGTCTTCCAAAACCTATAGAGCTTGCTAAAAAATTTAAAGGCATGGTAGACATGAGTGACTTTGACTTAAGTGATGGAGCATAGTCTGCAGCCCCACCTTCGCGGTCAGCACCATGACAGAGCATACAGTATTTTTGATAATTTTGTTCAGCACGGTCCATGTCAATTTTAGTTAATGGGGCATTTCTTATTTGCCCATAACTCATGCTGGTAAAAAAAAGCAAAATAAGTATGAATTTGCGGTTTATAATCGAAGTGGAATTTACGGCTTGAGACATTAGAGCAAATTATAAAAAAGAATGCAAAATTACTAATGGGTTTTAATATCTTTGCAATCGAAAAATTAAATTTTTTTTAAGGTATGGAAAATCAAGTATCGACTGGTTCAAAAGAGCAATTAGGAATAAAAAGTTATCAAGCAGTGTTCATCACAAAAGTATACAATTGGATGGCATTGGCGCTTTTAATCACAGGATTGGTTGCCTATTTTACCGCTACAACTCCTTCATTAATGAATGCAATTATTGGTTCTAAAATTCTTTTTTTCGGACTGATCATTGGTGAATTAGGTTTGGTGATTTACTTGACTCGCTCTATCAATAAACTTAGCAGAAATGCAGCTATTGGCGCATTTTTGATTTATTCGATGCTTAACGGACTTACCATGTCTGTTATATTTTTGGCTTATACATCAAATTCAATTGCGACGACTTTTTATATTACTGCAGGAACCTTTGCTGCTATGAGTTTTTATGGATATACCACTAAAAGGGATCTTACTAGTATTGGTAATATGGCATTTATGGCCCTTATCGGAATAATCATTGCTTCTGTTGTCAATATGTTTTTACAGAACGAAATGATGTACTGGATCATTAGTTATTTGGGCGTTGCCATCTTCGTTGGACTTATAGCTTATGACACACAAAAACTAAAGGAAATCGGTAGTCGGGGTTTTGTAAATGAAGACAATATGGAGAAGACTTCGATTATGGGAGCTTTGTCATTATACCTTGATTTTGTCAATTTATTCCTTTTCTTACTAAGGATTTTTGGAGATAGAAAATAGTCCTGGATATTTAGACTTATTTTACAATTTTATAGAAATAAAAAGCTGTTAAACAGTAGTTTAAAAAAGGGTGAAAAAGATCAATTATCGATCTCTGTCTTTGCTTTTGGGGCTATCAATTTGTATATTTATCGAGTGAATGAGGCGGTGATCAACCTGGTCAAAGCCCAATCTTATCAAGTTTTATGGGAAATTACAAACCAAGAAAAAGACTAGAAGCAAATCAATATATTGATGGTGTCTTAAAAGGTGACAGGGTACTTTTGTCAAGGGCCATTACGATAGTTGAAAGTAATCTGGCGAGTGATAAAGTATTAGCAAAAGAGATTATTCAGTCTATATTGCCTAGTTCCGGAAATTCTTTAAGGATTGGAATAACCGGTGTGCCTGGAGTTGGGAAGAGCACCTTTATTGAGGTTTTTGGAAAACACCTAATAGAGCAGGGGCATAAAGTAGCGATTCTATCAATTGATCCTAGCAGCCAAAGATCTAAGGGAAGTATACTTGGTGATAAAACCAGGATGGAAGAACTTGCTAATCGCGAAGAGGCATATATTCGGCCATCAGCTTCAGGAGATACTTTAGGAGGTGTAGCAAATAAAACCGGAGAGACCATGTTGCTTTGTGAGGCAGCTGGATATGACATTATTCTTATTGAGACAGTAGGGGTAGGGCAGTCTGAAACGGCTGTACACGGTATGACAGACTTTTTCCTATTACTTATGCTTTCTGGTGCCGGGGATGAATTACAAGGCATTAAAAAGGGTATTATGGAAATGGCTGACATGCTTGTTATCAACAAAGCTGATGGCGATAATATTCAGAAAAGTCAGATAGCGAAGAGACAATATGAAAATGCCTTACACATTTTTCCACAGTCGGCATCTGGTTGGACTCCAGTTGTGACAACAGCATCTGCTTTAAAGAATATAGGCATACCTGAGGTTTGGGATAAAATGATGGAATTTAAAAAACTTGTGCACGGAAATGGCTATTTCGAAAAGAATAGAAGAGAGCAGCAAATTCAGTGGATGTATAACAATATTCATGAAGACTTAAAACAATTATTTTATGGTTCTGATCATATCGCAGAACACCTCGATATATTGGAAAAAGACATCATAGAAGATAAGATTTCCCCTGTGAAGGCTGCTGAAAAAATTATAGAAGAGTTTAAGTCAAGCCTTTAATTATCCATCATAAAAAAAGGCCTCATCATCGATAAGGCCCTTTAGTATAAGATCATTGTTCATTAATCTTCTAGATACATTTTCATCATTTTAATAGCTGATTCAGCGATTACAGTTCCAGGTCCAAAAACGGCTGCAACTTTTCTTTCAAATAGATAGTCATAGTCTTGAGCTGGAATCACTCCTCCGGCGAAGACCATAATATCAGTTCTTCCTAGCCTTTCAAGTTCATCAATCAATTGCGGAATCAAAGTTTTATGTCCGGCTGCTAAACTGGAAGCACCCACAAAATGAACATCATTTTCAATAGCCTGACGTGCTACTTCTTCAGGAGTTTGAAACAATGGACCCATGTCAACATCAAAACCAAGATCGGCAAAGCTGGAAGCCACTACCTTAGCACCTCTATCGTGGCCGTCTTGCCCCATTTTGGCAACCATAACTCTAGGTCTTCTTCCTTCAATTTCTGCAAAATGATCAGCTAATTTTTGAGCTTCTGCAAAAGTACGGTCATCACTCACTTCTTTTCGGTAAACGCCACTGATTAGTTTGGTATCAGCCTTATGTCTTCCAAAGTGTTTTTCCATGGCATCAGAGATTTCACCGAGCGTGGCAAAATTTTCAGCCGCATCAACAGCAAGTTCAAGAAGGTTGCCTTTTCCGTTTTCGGCACAGGCTTCAATTGCTTTTAATTTCTCAGATACTATAGACTGGTCTCTTTGTGCTTTTAGTTTTGCTAACCTTTCAATTTGAGAATCTCTAACCACAGTATTGTCAACTTCAAGAATATCAATATTTGAAGCTTCTTTAGTCTGGAATTTATTCACACCAACCAGGATGTCTTGACCAGAATCCAGCCTTGCTTGTTTTCGTGCTGAGGCTTCTTCTATTCTCATTTTAGGAACTCCAGTTTCAATAGCTTTGGCCATTCCGCCCAGTTCTTCTACTTCTTCAATAAGTTTCCAGGCTTTTTTAGCTATTTCCTGAGTCAGGTATTCCACATAAAAAGAACCAGCCCAGGGATCAACTGATTTCGTGATCTGGGTTTCTTCCTGAATAAAGATTTGCGTATTTCTGGCAATACGTGCTGAGAAATCTGTTGGTAGCGCTATGGCTTCATCCAAGGCATTGGTATGCAGTGATTGCGTTCCACCAAGACCGGCAGCCATGGCTTCAACGCAGGTTCGGGCCACGTTATTAAAAGGATCCTGCTCACTTAAACTCCATCCAGAAGTTTGGCTATGCGTTCGCAGTGCCATTGATTTAGGGTTCTTGGGGTCAAATTGTTTGATTATTTTAGCCCATAGCATTCTGGCGGCGCGCATTTTTGCAATCTCCATAAAATGGTTCATTCCAACCGCCCAGAAGAATGATAATCGCGGCGCAAATTCATCGATTTTTAATCCTGAATTTAATCCGGTTCGAATATATTCCAAACCATCTGCCAGCGTATAAGCCAACTCGATATCGGCGGTTGCACCTGCTTCTTGCATGTGGTATCCACTGATTGAAATTGAATTGAATTTGGGCATGTTTTTGGTTGTATATTCAAAAATATCTCCAATAATTTTCATTGATGGAAGTGGCGGATAGATATAAGTATTACGAACCATGAATTCTTTAAGAATATCATTTTGTATGGTTCCGCTTAATTTATCAAGACCAACTCCTTGCTTTTTTGCAGCAGCAATATAAAAAGCCATAATGGGCAGTACCGCTCCATTCATGGTCATCGAAACAGACATTTTATCCAAGGGAATTTGATCAAACAAAATCTCCATGTCTAATATTGAATCAATAGCAACTCCGGCTTTACCGACATCTCCCGTAACTCTGGGATGATCTGAATCATAGCCACGGTGCGTTGCAAGGTCAAAGGCTACTGATAGTCCTTTTTGTCCTGCAGCCAGGTTTCTTCTGTAGAAGGCATTTGACTCCTCTGCAGTTGAGAATCCGGCATATTGTCTTACCGTCCATGGTCTTGAAACATACATGGTGCTATATGGCCCCCTTGTAAAAGGTGGTAGCCCGGCAGCAAAATCTAAATGTTCCGCTTCTTTTATATCTTCTTTTGTAAAAACATTTTTTACAGGGATGCCTTCAGGTGTTATCCAAGGTTCTTGTTTATCTGAAGGTCTTGCTTTTTCTTCAACGCTCGTGTTGATACTTAGATCAGAAAAGTCAGGTCTCATATCTCCAAAGGTTTAGTGGTTTTTGAAATTTTGTTTTGAATAGCAGAGAGGGTTTTAAAAATATCGGATCTTACATGGACAAAGCCATCTAAGCCAGCATCTAAAAGCGACTCTTTAATTTGTTCAGGATATCCAGCCAGCATCAGTATTTTAGAACTGTTTTTCGATCTGAATTCGTTCACAAAGTCTAAGGCTGAGTTAAGATAGTCAGGGTCTGAACTACAAATAACAACTATATCAGATGCTGATGTAGCTGTTTGTTGTGCAGCCGTTTTGGCTGATTCAAAACTCTTCTCGTTTTCAATTTGGTATCCGCTTACACCTATGAAGTCATAAGCAAAGGCAGCTCTCGCTTTTCTCATGGTTAATTGACCAAAACTTGCTATTTCAACAGTTGGTCTAAAACCATTTTCACTGACGAATGTTTCGGTGACCAATCTTATTTTCTCTAATTCTAGTCCGGCACGTTGTGGAGCTAAAATTTTAGAATTTGATGGCGTATCCAGATCAGCAAGGAATTCTTTAGGTACAGACTCCATCAAATTTGGATATTTATTCACCCCAACCATGGCCAGTCTTCTTTGAGACAGCAATTTGGTCTTTTTCATTCTCATCTCAGCAATTTGAGATTGGATATTTTCATTTTCGATTTGTTTGTAAAAACCGCCAAAAGCTTCAATTTCTTTAAAAATTCCAAGCGCATTTTGAGCCAGTTTCAAACTCAATTCTTCAATATAATAAGAGCCATCTACCGGATTAGAAACTTTTCCAAAATAAGACTCTTCTTTTAAAATTGTAGCAATATTACCGGCTACCCGGCTAGAGAAATCACTTGAGTTTTTAAATTCATGATCATAAGGATCCAGTTCAATACCGTCTGCATTCCCTAGTAGTGCCGCCATGGCCTCAGTAGTAGTCCGCAGCATATTGGTATTTGCATCAGTAATTGATTTAGACCAGACAGATGTTTTCGCCGTTAAACCAACATTTAACTTGCTTATGCCATATTTCAAAGCGATCTCTGAAAGCAAACTGTTAAAAACCCTTAGTTTGGCGATCTCAACAAAATATTCAGCGCTTAGCCCTAGGATGAAGTGAAGGTTTTCAAATACCTGTTCATTGCTAATTCCATTTTCTGTCATTTTTTCAATGAGGAAAATTAAAGAATTTAAGGTGTATGCTATTTCTTGAACTTGATTGGAGCCAGCATCCTGATACGTACTTCCTGAAACTAACAAAGTTTTTAAATTTGGGTAAGCCGCATATAATTTGGTCAATTCACTTAATTCCTCAAACTTGTTTTTATCAAGTATTCCCGTGGTGAGGTAGTCATCAAAAAGTTGAAGGTCAACATATCCAATTACCAATTGAGGATCTATAGCCTGTGCTTCTAAAAAGCTTTTGTATGAATTTTTAAAGGAATAAGATTCCTTGTTAAGCACAAATGAAATTGATATGCCATTGAAATCAATATCTGCGAGCAATTGTTCAGCAGAAATTTCTGAATTAATCTCAAAAAGCAGCCCTGTCATTCCTTCTTCAAGGGCCTTCAATCCAAGTCGATTGGCTTCTTTTACTTCCTGTACATTAATCCTTCTGTAATTAACTACCTGGGCACTATTTTCGCCGGTATTTGCCAAGACCTTTTCTTGATCATTTTTTGTGTAAAATGGCTGCACGTCTATGCCATTAAGGTTTTTCCATACCAATTTTTTATCAAAATCAGCTCCTTTAAGATCAACTGTAACTTTTTCAATCCAGTCTTGCTTCGTTGGAGGAATGAAATCCTGAAACAGCATTTTGCTTTTGCTATCTTTATTCATAACCTGTGATTTATGTCTTTAATTTGATTTAATTTTTATGTTTGATAAATTTAGTGATTATATGCTCACAAGCGTACCTCCAAATCTTTCGTGGATAGCCTTGTCTAGATCTTCACGATGATCAGGATGTGCGATGTCTCTTAATGCTTGTGCTCTCTGTTTAAGGTTTTTACCAAAAAGTTCAGCCACACCAAATTCAGTCGCAACAAATCTTGCATGCGCTCTGGTTGTTACAACACCTGCACCTGGTTTTAAGGAAGGAACTATTTTAGAAACTCCTTTTGCCGTTGTTGAAGTGATGGCAATGATCGGTTTTCCTCCTAGAGAAAGCGCTGCGCCTCTCATAAAGTCCATTTGTCCACCAACACCTGAGAACATTCTCAAGCCTATTGAATCAGCACAAACCTGGCCACTCATGTCAATTTCTATCGCAGAATTAATGGCTGTTACTTTTGGGTTTTGTCTGATGACGGCGGTGTCATTAACGTAAGCGATATCTCTCATCTCTATCTCGGCATTGTCATCCATAAAATCATAAAGTCTTTTGGTACCCATCGCAAACCCTGAAACGATTTTATATGGATTGACTTTTTTATGAGCTCCGTTCACTATCCCTTTTTCTACCAGATCAACAATTCCTTCTGAAAACATTTCAGTATGTACACCCAAATCTTTGTGATTGTGCAAATAAGTAAGGACCGCATTTGGAATTCCACCGATTCCCATTTGTAAAGTGGAACCGTCTTCGATAATTTCGGCAATATTTTTACCGATTTGCTTCTCAGCAGCTGAAGGCGCCACAAATTTCATTTCATGAATGTCTTCATCAAGTAACACACAAGCATCAAAATTATTGAGATGGACAATTCCATCACCAAAAGTTCGAGGCATATTCTTGTTAATCTGTGCAATTACTTTTTTCCCCATTTCAATGGCAGAAACCACAATATCAACGGATACACCTAATGAGCAGAATCCATGCTTGTCAGGATGCGATACGTTGACCAAAACAACATCAAGATCCATATATCCCTGACGAAACAGGCTAGGAATATCACTAAGGAAGATTGGAATATAATCGGCAGTTACACCAATCATTTTTCTGATGTTTCCTCCAATAAAAAAAGCATTGGTATGAAAACTGTCTTTCATTTCAATTGATGTGTAGCCACATTCTCCCTCTGTGTGAAGATGGACTACTTCTACGCCTTTTAGTTCAGGGCCTCTGGCAACCATGGCTCTTACTAAAGCTTGTGGTGTAGCTGCTCCCCCTTGAATTAATACTCGGTCTCCTGATTTGATTAGCTTAACAGCTTGTTGGGCTGTCATTATATTGGGAATTTTCATTTGATCTATATTTAGTAGTTATAATTATTGTTCACGTTGTGTTTAAGATAAAAAACTAAGAATAATACCGGCCGCTATAGCAGAACCAATAACCCCTGAAACATTTGGTGCCATGGCGTGCATTAAAAGGTAATTATGAGGATCTGACTTGAGCGCCTCAGCATTTACCACCCTTGCGCTGTCAGGTACTGCAGAAACTCCTGCTGCTCCTATAAGCGGGTTGATTTTATTATCACCTTTTAAGAATCGGTTCATAAATTTAGCAAAAAGTAGCCCACCCATTGTTGCGATAACAAATGAAACTGCACCTAAGCCAAAAATTAATAATGAATCTTTAGTGATAAATATATCTGCTTGAGTCGAAGCACCTACCGTAACACCTAATAATATGGTCACAATGTCAATTAGTTTTGTTCTTGCTGTATCAGCTAGTCTTTCAGTTCTTCCAGATTCTTTTAAAAGGTTACCAAAGAATAACATTCCTAAAAGAGGTAAGGCACTTGGAGAAATAAATGTTGTTAATAGCAAAGCAACAACCGGAAAGATCATTTTTTCTTTTTGAGAAACTGCACGAGGTGGCTTCATTCGAATCTTGCGATCTTCTTTCGATATCAGTAATCTCATTAAAGGCGGTTGAATTACCGGAACCAGTGCCATATAAGAGTACGCGGCAATTGCTATAGGCCCTATAAGATTTTTAACTGTTGTTCCGTCGGCAAGGATATTCACTCCATTTGCCAGTTTAGAAGATAAGAAAATAGCAGTTGGGCCATCGGCACCTCCAATAATTCCTATAGCTCCGGCTTCGGGCAGGTTGAATCCTAAATAAAGCGCACCAATAAATGTGGCAAATACACCAATTTGTGCGGCAGCTCCAAGTAACATGAGTTTTGGATTGGCAATTAGTGACGAAAAATCTGTCATTGCACCAATACCGAGAAAGATCAATGGCGGATAAATCCCTTTAACAACACCGAAATATAAATAGTTCAGTACTGAGCCACTCTCGTAGATTCCTGTTTGATTTCCTGCGACAAAAGGTACATTTCCAATAATTACACCAGCTCCAATTGGGATAAGAAGTAAGGGTTCATAGTCGTATTTGATTCCGAGGTATATAAAAACGATACCAATCAAAATCATAATTAGGTTACCGGAAGTTGCATTGGCAAAACCGGTAAAACTATAAAATCGCTTTAAGCCATGGAATGCGCCTGAAACTGAAGAGTCAGCTTCAACGTCTGCGCTTTGGGTTATTACATTGTTGGAGGCAAACTCGATGGGCTCGGCCAGACTGCCCATGCTCAAAATGGGTTGGAGAAGTAGCAGTAAGGCTATGGCTCCAAATATGATAAATAATTTTTTCATTGTTTTTTCTTTTTCTGTAATAAATCAGTTCGATTTAGAAAACTCGTATCTATGAAGCCTTCTTATTCAATTTCTATCATAGGTTCATTCTGTAAAACCTTTTGATTTACAGTTACATGAATTGCAGTAATAGTTCCTGCTTTTTCAGAAATGATATTATTTTCCATTTTCATAGCTTCTAACTGTACAAGTCGGTCACCTATTTTTACTGTATCACCAACTTTGACATCTACAGCTAAAATAGTTCCCGGTATAGGAGCCAGTATTTTTGTTTTTTTCGAGGATGGATTTACTTTAAGCGGTTCTACCGGTCTTTTAGATGCTGATCGAACTAAAGTCGGGGTTTTAGTAGTTTTTATATCCTCTTTTAGTTTTACCTCGTATTTGGTACCATTGACTTCAAGCTCAATATTATTGCCTTCGTGCGACAATAGATTCACCTTGTAATTATTGTCGTGTATTTTGAATTTAAATGATTTCATTTTTTGTCGTTTTCTGGTTGTTCAATTTTTTTTGAAGAACGTTTCTACAATTTATTTTGGATACCATAAATTTTGGAACTCCAAGGTGAATATGATTTTTCTGCCTTTTTAATCGTTAAGATTGGATTCTCAAAATCGTGTTGCTCATTAAGATATAAATGGATTGCAGCGGCTATAACAGCAGCTTCTTCTCCAGTAAATTTCTGATTGGAACCTATTGCGATATCCTTTATCTTTTTATCAGGACCTTTAGTGATGATTTTATAAATAAAAAGCAGCACCGGTAGTCCGAACTTGAAGAATAGGGAGAGGGTCAAAAGGGCACTAAAGACTATGATCAAACCTGAAAACAGGATAAGATAACCTTCTTTTAGCGTTGACATTAAAATAATAGATGGTATCATTATAATGGAATATTTGAATGTTTCTTTGGAGGATTTACCTCTTTTTTATTGGCTAATAACTCAAGTGCTCTGATGATTCTAAAGCGGGTATTTCTCGGCTCTATCACGTCATCAATAAAGCCGTATTTGGCGGCTTCATATGGATTGGCAAATTTCTTTGTGTATTCGTCTTCTTTCTGACTGATATATTTGCTTTTCTCCTCATCATCTTGAATTTTACTGATGTTTCTTCCTTCGAGAACTTCTACAGCTCCTTTGGCACCCATTACAGCAATTTCTGCGGTTGGCCAAGCGTAATTAACATCTCCTCTTAACTGTTTACAGCTCATTACATCATGTGCTCCACCGTATGATTTCCGTAAAGTAATAGTCACTTTTGGAACAGTAGCTTCACCATAAGCAAAAAGCAGTTTAGCACCGTGAAGGATTATCCCTCCATATTCTTGACCTGTTCCCGGAAGGAATCCTGGCACGTCAACAAGTGTTACAATAGGAATATTAAATGCATCACAGAATCTTACAAATCGAGCTGCTTTTCTCGATGCTTCAATATCAAGAACACCTGCATAGTATTTGGGTTGATTGGCAACTATACCGGCTGGGCGTCCATTAAATCTGGCAAATCCCACCACAATGTTTCTTGCGTAGTTTCGATGAACTTCCATGAACTCTCCTCTATCGGTAATAGTGGAAATTACATTAACCATATCGTATGGTTCGTTTGGGTTTTCAGGAATAAATTCGTTCAGCCTGTCTTCAAGTCTGTCAATAGGGTCAGTACATTTTATAATTGGAGGATCTTCAAGATTATTTGAAGGAAGGTAACTCATGAGCTTTCTAATCAAAAGGATGTTTTCCTCATCATTTTCAGCCAAGAAATGCGAAACGCCTGATTTGGTTGAGTGAATGTGAGCGCCTCCAAGCTCCTCTGCTGTAACGATCTCTCCAGTAACTGTTTCGACCACTTTAGGACCAGTCACAAACATATAACTCGTTTGATCGGTCATGATGGTAAAATCAGTCAGGGCTGGTGAATACACCGCTCCCCCTGCACAAGGCCCTAGGATGGATGAAATTTGAGGTATAACACCTGATGCCATGATATTTCTTTGGAAAATTTCGGCATATCCCGCCAGTGATCTTACTCCTTCTTGAATACGTGCTCCACCACTATCATTTAGTCCTATTACTGGGGCTCCAATCTTCATAGCCATATCCATAATCTTACAGATCTTTAAGGCATATGTTTCAGAAAGAGACCCTCCGAAAACGGTAAAATCCTGAGAGAAAACATATATTATTCTTCCGTCAATTGTTCCGTGACCTGTGATGACTCCGTCTGAAAGAAATATCTGCTTGTCAAGTCCGAATGATTTGGTTCTGTGTGTAACGAACATATCGAATTCTTCGAAACTGTCTTCGTCAAGCAATAGATCTATTCTTTCACGGGCCGTTAGTTTTCCTTTTGCATGTTGGGATTCAATTCTCTTTTCACCCCCACCCAATTTTGCTTTTACTCTTTTTTGAATGAGTTCATTAATTTTTGTCTGATTAACCATGGTTTCTTATTTAACTGGTCTCTATAATTTTTTTTCTGCTTTTTGGATTCAGGTTCCTTATTTAGAGCAAAGCTCAGTTAAGACACCGTGGGTTGATCGTGGATGAAGAAAGCCAATGTGCAATCCTTCTGCGCCGGCTCTTGAAACCTTATCGACTAATTGAACTCCTTTTTCAGCAGCTGTTTCAAGTGCTTCAGTAGTGTTTGGTACAGCAAAGGCGATATGATGCATGCCTTCTCCTTTTTTTTCGATAAATTTTCCAATGGGCCCGTCCGGAGATGTGCTTTCTAGCAGTTCAATTTTTGTATCCCCAACCTGGAAAAAGGCAGTTTTTACTTTTTGATCTGCTACTTCTTCGACTGAATAGCATTTTAAGCCTAGTACTTCTTCGTAGTATTTAATCGATTCTTCAATGCTTTTTACTGCAATTCCGATGTGTTCAATGTGACTGATATTCATTTGTTGAGATTTTTGTTAATCGTGGTTGAATTATCCGACAAAATTATTGATAAGAAAGACTTCAAAACATGACGAATATCATCACTTACGTTATTAGGGTGACATATGAGAAAATTCTCACCAAGACGCGCTTTTTTTTTTAATTCTTTAACAAAATCTGTCGATTTGTAGAATTATTCGGAAAGAATTATTGCTATTATTATGAATTTTATAATAATAGCAATTTTTTGATTTTTGAGATTTAATGAAATGTTATGGCAGTTTATTGCTAATCTTTTAATGCAACTCCAAACTTTTGATCATTTTTCCTGTTTAAGATTCAAAAAGCCAATAAGCTGATAAAAAAATATATTTAACAATAGCTTGAAATCATTCTAGGAAGCAAGAAGCATCTTTATTTGGCTTGGTCTAATTTAAAAGTCTTTTTGAATTTGTAGACCCAAGACCAATTGCCTGATCATATCGATCTCCAAATTTTCTATAGTAGACAATCACGGTATATTCATTTTCTGTCTGATAAAATGAGCCCTCAACTTTATAAGGATTGATCCTGTAATTTTTGTCAACAGCAACATGGGTGTAGTTGAAAAAACCTTGTTTAAAGAGTATTCGGGCTTCATACAAGCCGCTTTCCTGATTATAGTGCATCTTATTCTCTGGAGTTATTTGCCAATCGTTAAAGTTGCCATAAATGTAAATATCATCCTGGTCAAAATTTTCATTGTATTTCAGAGAAAAATGAACAAATGAATAATCGCCTTCAAGACCCACATCTTCAGCATCCAATGTTCTTAAGACAAAATTTCCATTCACATCTGGGTAGAATGTATAAGGTCTGTTGCCACGGGCTTCGTTCGTATATAGAAAGGTGTTAAAAATGTTGTCCAATCTTGTTTTGAAAATATTGTTGGTCGCATTTCTAATCTCTTTACTATCAAAATACAAATACTCGTTTCCTGCCCAATAAGATATACCATCTACATGATTATACCAGAGCTGGGTACCTCGTACATTTTTCGGTTTGATATCTTTGATAACAGAGTTCCAATCATTATTTTGATACACATCAACTTTGATTTCACGATAAGGATCATTTAATCTTAGATTCGGATGATTTATTGCAAATTGTATACTGTGTTTTTCATTAATAACCGCCGGATCTGTGCTTCTATGAGCAGTTACAGCAACATTTACTTTTGGCTGATACACGATAAACCTTCTCGTAAATAAAACATTGCCATAATCATCAAGTATGCTAATCAAATAATTGCCGCTTATTTTAATCCTGTTATTTTCATTTGGGATTTGAAGTTCGTAATGTGTGTAATACTGTAATGTGTTAAAAGAATTCTGGTATTTTCTAATCCGGTCAGTGGCATAACCAGTCATGTATTCCGTTGAAGATAAGTTAGATTTTTGCCAGTTATAATCACAATGTTCAATTTTGTAGGAATAAATTCTTTCTTCTGAATTTATATCGTCAAAACTGAGCATCAATTTCTCACCTAGCTTCACAATTGGGGCATAAGCTTCGGGATTAAGAGGTTTGAACTCAATAGTTTTAATGTGTAATGGAGGTGGAATGATATTATTCTGCTGAGCTTGTGATTGACCATAAAACAAGAGAAGAGTCCATAATAGGAGTATTTTTTTTACACTAGCAGTTTTTATAGACATCTGTATTATAAGTTGTTGTATAGTTTTTGTGAATGATTTTTAAGCGAATGATGAACAAAAACAGGTTCGTTTAATCAATCCAAATAAATGTTAATTAAATGCTAATCTATAAAATATTAATTATTAAATTTGCACTCGATTAATAAACAATTGATTTTTCCTTTTTTAGGGCTCATGCGGGCCAAGGGGAATTAAATTTAATTAAGCAAAGTATGTCTACAGACATTAAAATTAAAAAGGGCTTAAACATTAAGCTTAAAGGAGTAGCCAATCATGTGATATCTACGGCGAATCGCTCTAAAGTTTTTGCTATAAATCCACCTGAATTTCACGGAATATTACCCAAATTAGCTGTAAAAGCAGGCGATAAGGTAAAGGTTGGTGATACGGTCTTTTATGCAAAAAGTAATGATCAAATGAAATTTGTTTCTCCCGTAAGTGGAGAAGTAAAGGAGATTGTGAGAGGAGCAAAACGCAAGATTTTATCTATTAAGATTAGCGCAGACGAAAAAGATACATTTGTTGATTTTGGTGCTAAAACACCTGGAAAATTAGCAGGTCCACAAGTTAAAGAATCATTGTTAGAAAGCGGATGTTGGCCAATGGTTAAACAACGCCCGTATGATGTTGTGGCAAACCCTGAAGATAACCCGAGAGACATTTATATATCAGCCTACGCAACGGCACCCTTGGCGGCTTCACACAGCGTTACCCTCGAAGGGAGAGAAAAAGAGTTTCAAGCTGGTATCGATGCTTTAAGCAAGTTGACAGAAGGGAAAATTCATTTGTCGGTTGGGGCTTCAGAAAGCTTTTTAGATGAAATAAATGGGGTTGTTTTACACAAAGTTAGTGGGAATCATCCAGCAGGAAATGTTGGTGTTCAGATTTCACATATAAACCCAATTAATTCTGGAGATCGTATATGGGTAGTTCATCCACAGGATGTTGCTTCTATTGGAAGCTTATTTTTAACAGGAAAATATAATCCTACGAAAGTAATTGCGCTAACTGGTAGTCAAGTAGAAGGTCCTCAATATTATTCAGTTATTCAGGGAACCCAAATAAAAGATATTCTTGCCGGGAAATTAAAAACAGGTAAAAGTAGAGTCATCAGTGGAAACCCTTTAACGGGAGACGCTGTTGGTCCTAAAGAATCTGTTGGTTTTTACCATGATTCTGTAAGTGTTATACCAGAAGGAGATCATTATGAATTTTTCGGTTGGATGCCATTTGTAGGGAATCATAAATTCAGTATGAGTAAAACATTCTTTTCATGGTTGTCACCTAATAAGGAATACGATCTTGATACAAACTTGAATGGTGAAGAAAGAGCTTTTGTAATTACAGGTGAGATGGAAAGGGTTTTCCCGATGGATATTTACCCAATGCAGTTATTAAAAGTTACGATGATCCAGGATATCGAAAAAATGGAAAATCTGGGAATATATGAAGTTGCACCGGAGGATTTCGCATTGATTGATTTCATAAGTTCCTCGAAGATTGAGGCACAACAGATTATACGTGAAGGATTAGATTTAATGATTAAAGAAGTAGGCTAAATGAATTTTATTAGAAAACAATTAGATAAAATTAAACCTCATTTTGATAAGGGGGGTAAATTTGAAAAATACGCTCCTGCATTTAACGGAATAGATACTTTTCTTTATGTTCCGAACCACACAACCAAATTCGGTTCACATATCAGAGATGGGATAGATTTAAAAAGGGTGATGATCACTGTGGTTATTGCTTTATTACCTGCCCTTATTTTTGGAATGTGGAATATTGGTTATCAAAATATGGGTGAAGGTCAGGGATTCATGGATTACTTTATTTTTGGGGCCCTGCGTTTTTTACCGATGATCATCGTTTCATACGGAGTTGGTCTTGGGATTGAATTTGCTTATGCCATTTTTAGAGGGCATGATGTGAATGAGGGCTATTTGGTCACAGGATTGTTAATACCTATGATCATGCCAATTGACCTTCCTTTATGGATGCTTGCAGTATCTGTAGTTTTTGCTGTAATTATTGGGAAAGAAGCTTTTGGAGGTACTGGAATGAATATTTTAAATCCGGCACTTGTTGCCAGGGCTTTTGCTTTGTTTTCGTATGCACCTTATATGTCTGGTAGTACAGTTTGGGTAGCAGATTCAGTTGCAGATGGTGTTTCTGGAGAGACTATTCTAGGAGCTCTTGCAGGTGGTACTGTTCCTGACACAAGTTGGATGGACATGTTTATGGGATATATACCCGGATCGGTTGGAGAAACTTCCGTACTGATGATATTGATAGGCGCCGCCTTGTTGCTCTTTACTGGTATAGCCAGTTGGAGGGTAATGATTTCATGTTTGCTGGGTGCGTCTCTTATGGGTCTTATATTTAACGCGATTGGTAGTGAAACCAATGAGTTGTTGAATTTCCCATGGTGGCAACATTTATTAGCCGGTGGTTTTGCATTTGGTTTGGTGTTTATGGCAACAGATCCTGTTTCGGCAGCGCAAACAACTAAAGGAAAATGGATTTATGGTTTCTTGATTGGAGTATTTGCAATTCTAATTAGAGTAGTGAACCCAACATTACCTGAAGGAATGATGATGGCCATATTATTATTGAACGTATTTGCGCCAACAATTGATCATTATGTGATTGAAGGCAATGTTAAAAGAAGAAAAAAGAGATTACAAAAAGTTAACGCATAGTTATGGATAGAAATAGCAACACATACACCTTTATTTTTGCCATTGTTATGGTTGTGGTGGTAGCAGCTGCACTTGCTTTTACGGCAACTACGCTAAAACCATTGCAAGCAGAGAATGTCAGGCAAGAAAAGATGCAAAATATTTTATCGACAATTGGCATCAACGTAACCAGAAAAGAAGCTAGCGATCAGTTTTCACAGTTTGTGAAAGAGGAGTTGGCCTTGAATTCAGACGGAACCGTCAATACTGACGTAGATGCTTTTAAAATAGAGTTGATGAAAGAAACGAAAAAGCCAAGCGATGAGCAGGCATTTCCGTTATATATCGCTGAAAAAGAAGGAAAGAAGTTTTATGTGATACCACTTTTTGGAGCTGGTCTCTGGAAAGAGATTTGGGGTTATGTCGCATTAGATCAGGATAAGAATACTATAGTTGGTGCATCATTTGATCACGCCGGTGAAACCGCTGGTTTAGGTGCTGAGATTAACCAATCTTGGTATGAAGACCAATACATAGGAAAGACCATTTTAGATGACAACAATAATTTTGTTTCGGTTCAAGCGGTCAAGTCAGGTGCTACTGCAGACCCTAAGCATTCAGTAGATGCAATTTCTGGAGGGACAATTACTTCAGACGGGGTTTCAGATATGTTAGAAGAAAGATTAGGAAACTATTTACCATACTTTAAAAATAATTAATGATGGCAGGAGAAAAAGAAGCTTTGTTTTCGCAAAAGAACAAAAGGTTATTAATTGATCCTTTGAATGATGATAATCCGGTAACGGTTCAAGTATTAGGGATCTGTTCAGCTTTGGCTATTACAGTTCAATTAAAGGCGGCTATAGTAATGTCATTGGCTGTTATGTTTGTATTGGTATTTGGAAATTTAATTGTTTCCTTATTGAGAAATCTTATACCTAACAGAATAAGAATTATTGTTCAGTTACTGATTGTTGCCTTTTTGGTGATCTTGGTGGATCAGGTTTTAAAAGCCTATTCATATGATGTAAGTAAACAGCTATCTGTATTCGTAGGTCTTATTATAACAAATTGTATTATCATGGGTAGGTTTGAAGCCTTTGCTTTAGCTAATGGCCCTTGGAAATCAATTCTTGATGGTGTTGGAAACACAATTGGTTATGCGGTTATATTGATCATTGTATCGTTTTTCAGAGAACTGTTCGGTTCAGGAAAATTAATGGGTATAGAAGTTTTAGGACATAAAGGAAAAACCATTGCAGAATCAACAGGTTTGTACCATTATGGATATGAGAACAATGGTTTTATGATGTTGGCACCAATGGCCTTGATTACGGTTGGTATTTTGATCTGGTTCCAAAGATCTAGGAATAGAAAACTGATAGAAGATTAAAATAAAAAGTTTAAACCTTTAGCTAAAGGATATAAAAAATAAAGCATGGAAGCATATTTAAGTTTGTTTGTTAGAAGTATATTCATAGATAATATGGTGTTTGCCTATTTTCTTGGAATGTGTTCTTATCTGGCTGTTTCGAAAACGGTGAAAACAGCAGTTGGTTTAGGAGCTGCAGTTATTTTTGTATTGATTATTACAGTACCTGCGAATTACCTGTTAGACACCTATATTTTAAAGGAAGGCGCTCTTGTATGGTTAGGCCCGGAATATGAATCGATTGACTTAAGTTTCTTAAGTTTTATCATGTTCATTGCGGTAATTGCTTCAATGGTGCAGTTGGTAGAGATGATTGTAGAAAGATTTGCTCCGGCCTTGTATAGTGCTTTGGGTATATTTCTCCCGTTAATTGCCGTTAACTGTGCAATTTTAGGAGGTTCATTATTTATGCAGCAAAAGAATTTCACCACCGTAACTGAATCGGCAGTATATGGTTTAGGTTCAGGAATTGGATGGTTTTTAGCTATCGTAGCAATTGCTTCGATTAGAGAAAAGATTGCCTATTCTAATGTGCCGAAACCGCTTAAAGGATTAGGGATCACCTTTGTTATTACAGGGTTGATGGCTATAGCTTTTATGAGTTTTTCAGGAATTAAATTATAACTATTTAAGATTATATAGATAATGAGTCCAATCGTAGCAAGTATCGTATTTTCATTAGTGTTAATACTCATCTTAGTAACTGTTTTACTTGTAGCTAAAGCAAAATTGCTTCCTTCAGGTAAAGTGAAACTTTTGATCAACGGGCAAAAAGAAATTGAAGTTGAAACAGGTAATACTGTATTGACTACATTAAGTAACGCTAAAATATTTTTACCATCTGCATGTGGAGGTGGTGGTACTTGTTTGCAATGTGAGTGCCATGTGTTAAAGGGTGGAGGGGAACCGCTTCCAACTGAAGTACCAAACTTTACCAGAAAAGAACTAGCAGCTGGTGCCAGGTTGGGTTGTCAGGTGAAGATTAAAGAGGACATGGAAATTACCATTCCGGAAGAAATTTTTGGAATTAGAAAATTTGAGGCAACTGTGACATCGAATTATAATGTCGCCTCTTTTATAAAAGAGTTTGTTGTTGAATTGCCAGAGGATATGGATTATAAGCCTGGAGGTTATATCCAGATTGAAATCCCTTCAACTGAGGTGAATTTCAGTGACATGGATATCACTGCGCACCCTAAGGAGCATCCTGGTGATCCAGAAAAATTTAAACTAGAGTGGGATAAATTTGATTTGTGGCCTTTAAAAATGAAGAATACAGAGAATGTAGAAAGAGCTTATTCTATGGCCTCTTATCCTGCAGAAGGCAGAAATGTTATGCTAAATGTACGTATTGCTACGCCACCTTGGGACAGAGCTAAGAACAACTGGATGACTGTTAATCCTGGGATAGCATCATCTTATATATTTAATCAGAAACCAGGTGATAAGGTAATCGTTTCAGGACCTTATGGTGAGTTCTTTATCAATGAATCAGATGCTGAAATGCTTTATGTTGGTGGTGGTGCTGGTATGGCACCGATGAGATCTCATTTATACCATTTGTTCCAAACGCTCCATACAGGTAGAAAAGTAACCTATTGGTATGGTGGAAGGTCTAAAAGGGAACTATTCTATTTAGATCATTTTAGAGATTTAGAGAAAGAATTTCCAAATTTCAGATTTTTTGTGGTCTTGTCAGAACCATCAGAAGAGGATAACTGGAAGGTAATGAAAGATATTGATGACAAAGAGGGTGATGGATTCTTAGGATTTGTACACCAAGCGGTTATTGACCAATACTTATCTAAACACGATTCTCCGGAAGATCTTGAATTGTATTTCTGTGGACCTCCAATGATGAACCAGGCGGTTCAGAAAATGGGTGAGGATTTCGGAATGGCAGATGAGAATATTAGATTTGACGACTTTGGAGGATAAATAAATCCTTTGTATATAGTATATAAAAAAGGCACCATCTAGGTGCCTTTTTCATTTTTCTTTAACTTTTTGATTACAATGAATGCAGTCAAAAAGATGTAATTTGCACAAAATTAAATATGAAATGTCGATCACACTTGTAATTTTTGGAGTGCTTTTAACAGGTGTTTTGGTCGTTAGCCTGACACTTTATCTACTTCAGGAAAAGTTTATCCTTCACGCAGAGAAATTACCCTGGTCGTATAATTTTCGTTTCGCAGGAGACTTTGAAGAGTTGAATTTAATGATGTCTGATGGAGTCAATCAAAATGGCATATTGTTTAAAACGAACAACTCGAAAGGTCTCATTATGCTCATGCATGGGCATTCTGGGAATGTTGAGCATTGGGGAACCATAGCGTATAGATTTAATAAGTTAAACTATGACCTTTTAGTAATGGATTACCGCGGTTATGGAAAGAGTGAAGGGAAGTTTAGCGAACAGGATACGTTTCTAGATGTACAGCAGTGGTATAAGCATATGATTTCAATTTATTCTGAGTCAGAAATCACCCTATATGGCAAAGGTATTGGATCAACATTTGCATCTTATTTAGCGAGTAAATTTAGTCCTAATAAATTAATTCTTGAATCACCCTTATATGACCTAAAGTTTACGGCCTTAAAGTATTATCCTTTATTTCCGTTTATTAGATATATACCTACTTACAAATTCGATACAGCGGCTTATTTTAAGAAAATTCGAATTCCGGTTTATATGGTTCATGGTAAATTGAATAAACTGGTGCATTATGAGAATAGTACCAAGCTACTTGCAGCTAACACAGAGTATGCCGACCTGTGTCTTATAGAAGATGGTGACCACCACAACCTAGTAAAACATCCCACTTATATACAATATGTTGTCAAACTATTAGAAGCATAAAAAAACCCTTCAGATAACTGAAAGGTTTTTTTTATGCTGTACTATTACGAACTACTCAGGCTTTTGCTCAAGTATATCGAAAAACTCTTCTAATTTTGGAAGAATAACAATTCTGGTTCTTCTGTTAGTAGATCTTCCTTCTGCAGTATCATTAGATGCTAAAGGAACATACTCACTTCTACCTGCAGCAATTAACCTGCTAGGAGCAACGTCAAAATCAGTCTGAAGAACTCTCACTACTGAAGTAGCTCTGGCAACACTTAAATCCCAGTTGTCTTTCATGTTCTTAGTACTGATCGGCACATTATCTGTATAACCTTCAACTTGTACTTCCATTTCTGGTTTGCTATTTACTACTGTAGCAACTTTACCAAGAACTTCTTTTGCTCTGTCAGAAACAGTAGCACTTCCGCTTTTAAATAACATTTTGTCGGCTATAGAAATATAAACTACCGTTTTTTCTACATCAATTTGAATGTCTTCATCCTGGATTCCAGCTGCAAGATCTTTCTTCAACTGAAAAGCAAGCGCTAAGTTGATAGAATCTTTTTTCGTCATGGCATCACGAACTCCGTTGATGTATTTGTCTTTCTCACTCAACTGTGCAATAACTTCTTTGATATTGTCAGATGAAGATTGGGTCAAGACTGTCAAATTCTCTACTTGTTGTATTGAACGTGCTTTGTCTTCTTTTAGTGACTTGTTTAATTCCATCAAGTGATCTTTGTCTACTAAACAACCTTGTAATTCAGCTTTTGCGTCAACCAGTTCGTCCTTTGTTTTACTGTGCTGAGACTCAAGATCTGCGTATTTTTTGGTTGAAACACATGAAGTTAACAGAACCGAAAGTATTATGGTTCCAAAAAATAATTTTTTCATAATTTGAATAGAATTTAATTTAAAAACAAAACTATTAAATATTTTGCTTTGTTTGACATATTTTGCTAAAAAAAAGCTAAAGCCAAAAGTAAGATAAATCTTATCTTTGTGTGTTAAATAATCTATAATTTTTAGCATGAAAAAAGTATTCATTATTATTTTGATTTTTCTGGTATATTCTTGTGAGAAGAAAAGCCAAAAAGTTTATCAACAGTTGGAAGGCTTGGCCTTTGGAACGAGTTTTCATATCACAATGGATGACGGTGAAAATCAAATTTCGGAAGCCGATATTGACAGTTTGATTCATGCTATGAATCGTTCCTTATCGACCTATATTCCCAATTCAGACATTTCAAGAATCAATAATGGAGACACAACAGTTATTGTAGATGAATTATTCAAGGAAGTTTTTGAAAAATCTGCTCGAATTTATAAAGAAAGTGAAGGTGCATTTGATCCGACTATTGGAACTTTGGTCAATGCATGGGGTTTTGGCCCTGCAGATCGAATAGAAAATATGGAACAAAAGGATATTGATAGTCTTTTGGTTTTTGTAGGATTCCAAAAATTAAAGTTGGAGAATTCAAAACTGATCAAGATGTATCCAGAAATGTTTCTTGATTTTAATGCCAATGCAAAGGGTTATGCAGTGGATGTAATTGGACGGTTTTTAGAGCAAAAAGGTGTTGTGAATTATTTGGTTGAAATAGGTGGTGAAATCAGAGCGAGAGGTAAAAACGCGAAGCGTCAGATTTGGAGGGTCGCGATTGAGAAGCCTAATTTTGATGGCTCGAGATCTTTTCAGACCATAATCGTATTAAACAATGAAGCGATCGCTACGTCTGGCAATTACAGAAAGTTCAAAATTGATACGTCAACGGGCGAAAAGTATGCCCATACTATTGATACCAAAACGGGATATCCTAGTAAAAGCAACCTCCTTAGCGCTTCTGTAATAGGAGATATTGATTGCGCCGATGTTGATGCTTATGCTACAGCATTTATGGCCATGGGATTGGAAAAAACCAAAGCATTTCTGGATCATCACAAAGATTTAAAAGCTTTTTTGATTTATGGAGATGAAAACGGAGATTTACAAACGTATACAACAAGTAACCTCAATCTAGAAGAAAATTAAGAAGTATACTTAATTTTGGCGCTGTAAATTGCATTTCTTTAAATTGTTCTATTAGTCATTAATTCTTTTTGACCGTTTTCAATATGGCTTCCAATTCAAAAACAACATCTCTTTTCTTAGAAGAGGGTGAATAACTGAAACCCTCAATAACAATGAGTCTTTCATTTTCTGGGTCTTCGATGGTGTAACTAACAAATGGCCCTCCCATGAAGTCTCCTTCAACAAACCAAAGCCCTCTCGATTCAATGGCCGTCATACCATCAAGTTCAACTTGGCTGGTGATTGGTGTAAAATTGGGTTCGGTTCTCATATAAGTATCGTCAAACTGACCAGGGATAAAACTCTTACCAATTGAGTCTCTGAATGAAACCAAAGATTCCTTGGTATAAGGCTCTCCAAAAGTTGGTATCTCGTATGCAATAATATTTAACAATCCTCTGGCAAAAGAATTTCTATACCAAAGGAATTGACCGGTGTCTTCAACCATTTTATAATCAAATGGTATTTTTAGTGTAACACCTAAGTTTTTAAACGTTTCGATATTATCTGAATCATGTATGTCTTTTGTGACCTTTCTTTGATATAAGACCAAATCATTTTTCTTAAATGTATTGATGATTTTATCTCCGTTTGATTCAATACTATTTATAAGGGCATCTTTATCTTCGGCCAAAATGGTCAATGTAGTCTGCGGACTTGAATAAATATCTGTATTTGCGTATACAACGCTAGTGGTATCAATCCCAACAAATAATATGTTTCTATTTCTTTTAAAGAGCGCATTAAATGTTCTAGGATCTACTTGAGTTACTGAGAATTGATTCTCTTCTTGTGGCAAGCCTATTACAGGCTCTGCAATTATTTTTTTAAGCGCATCTCCAACTTTTCCATTCCAGTCTTCATCGTTCATCACAATTAGTACATGGTTTATTCTACCGGTGGAAGAGACAAGAATAACCTTATCACTTTTGCCGCATGATAAGAATAATCCCAGACCAAAAAGAAGGAGGGTAAATCTTTTAAACATTATTAAGGTTTTATTTGGGTAACCTAAGGTCGGAAAATTCTAGTAAATTTTGAGCTTGGTTCCTGGTTTCAGACTTTTCGTACTCCAAATATCGTTCCATTCTTTTAATTGAGCAACAGAAACTTGGGGATACTTTTGAGAAATCAACCATAATGAATCTCCTTTCTTCACTACATATGTAGCGTATTTTCCTTTAGGGGCAGGTTTTTTAACTGTAGTCTTTGCTTTGTTTGGTTGTGAATTGCTTGTAGCGATAGCCCTTCTAGGATATATTGTAAGTCTTTGTCCTACCCTGAGGTTATTGCTTTTTAAACCATTCCATCTTTTGATACTGCTTACCGATACGCCATATTTATTGGCAATTTTTCCTAAATAGTCACCACTTTTAACCTTGTATCGGATTCTGTCATTGGCCTCAAAATATTTTGGAAGTGGCTTTTCTCTTTTAGCATCTTCTGCCTCCGCATAAGCATAGATTTGAGCTTCATTAGACACAAAACTTCCAGAAATAAATTTTGGTAAGGTAAGCGTGTAATCTCTTCCTTTTACAACTGGAATTATTTTAAGTTTATACTGTGGATTAAGAAAAGTAAGTAATTCCATATCAGTACCTAAAATATTATTTACCTGCTCAAAGCTTATTTGCCTTTTGACAACAATTGTATCGGTTTCAAAGGTGTTGAGGATGTCATTTTTCGCATATAATTGATGCTCATCTGCATATTCAAAAATATAGTAAGTTGCATAAAAAGCGGGTAGATAGCCAGCCGTTTCACGTGGTAAATAATGGCGAATATTCCAGTAATTCTTTTGTCCTCCTGATCTTCGTATTGCTTTGTTTACATTACCAGGGCCTGAATTGTAGGCTGCCAGGGCAAGATCCCAATCATTAAAAATACCATGAAGTTTTGACAAATATTGACAGGCCGCTTCAGTAGCTTTAATTGGATCACTTCTCTCATCGACATAAGAACTCACTTTTAAATCGTATTCCTTTCCTGTTCCGTACATGAACTGCCAAAGTCCTTTTGCACCAACTCGAGATGTCGCATTCGCTTTTAGAGCAGATTCAACTATAGCAAGATATTTCAACTCCATTGGAATATCATATTTGGCAAGATGTTCTTCGAACATTGGGAAATAGTACTTGGCTTTTCCCATTAAATTGGCAAGGGTCTGTTGCCGATTCTTTAAATAATGTTTGATGATTTTTTCAAGAGAAGGATTATATTCAAAATTAAAAGGAGTTTGACTGTCTAAATAGGCGATTCTCTCTTTTAGTTGTTCTGTTGTAAAGTTTTCAATAACTACTTTTCCTATAGTGTCTTCAGGCTTGATGATTAAGCTGCTGTCGATGACATTATTTTTCCATGATTCCAGCCATTTTTTGTCAAACTCACTCACTTCAACGTGGTCTATTAGTGCTATCGTTTGTCCTGCTAAAAGTGTCGTATCAATTTTTACAGTGTCGATTACACGAAGTTCAGCAATAGTGCTCGTTTCAAGTATGGAGTCTTTCTCAGTTAGTATTGGCTCTGAATTCTCATTGACTACTGCTTCTTGTGCATAAGAAATGCTGAGTGTCAAGCAAAAAAATAGGGTAAAATATCGGCGCATCATATTCATTTATATCATCGTTATTGTCAGTATCTTCGGTATGAAAACGGTAAAAATAGAACAAAATTTTATTTATTCTATATTTTTTGAAATAATGCCATGGTTTTAGCAAAATCTTATGATTTGCTTATGGTTTGCGATGGGTTATTATTCTTTTCGTTTCTTATTTTCAGTTCCATACCTGGTTTCAAATAATTCACATCGTAAAGGTTATTGGTCATCCTTAGCTCAGAGATCGGAATGTTATCAAATTTTCTGGAAATCTTGAATAAGGTATCACCATGCTCTACTGTGTAATGAATGAATCCATTTGTTTTTTTAAGTAATGTAGTTTTACGTGTTTGATTGAGCCCAGAATTTGATGTGGTTTTTAGTAGTGCTGTTTTTTTGGATGTAATGACTAGGCGTTGCCCTTCGATTAAAAAATTTGTATCAAGACCGTTCCATATTTTTAATTGCTCCAGACTTATTCCATGAATTTTTGCTATGCTATTCAGGTTGTCGCCTTTTCTTACCAGATAACTATTTGTTGCCGTTACACGAATAACTTTGTTGCTTTTACTCATGTTAGCATTCGATTTGTTATGATAGGCTTCGCTTTCATTTTCTAGAAAAACAGGCATCATATTAACTGGTAATGTCAAAGACATTACCCGATTTGGGACCAAGGGTATAAAGTCTTTTTTGTATTGGGTATTGAGCGCCTTCAACAACTCATTGTCTATTCCAGTGTGATTTTTAATGGCCTCAAAACTTAGATTTCCCTTTAAATGTAATGTGTCTGTATTGAAATAGGATACATCACTTTTTTCAGGTTTTAGACTGTGATAATCGGCATACGTAAATAAATACATCGTGGCATAAAAAGCAGGTACATAGCTGCTTGTTTCTCTGGGTAGGTATTTTCTTATCTCCCAATAATTTTTATTCCCTCCAGCGCGTTTAATAGCTTTTTTAACGTTCCCAGGACCTGAATTGTAGGCAGCTAAGGCCAGATCCCAGTCGCCAAAAGTTTTATGCAGGTGCTTTAAGTAAATACAGGCTGCCTCAGTAGATTTAATAGGATCCAAACGCTCATCAACATATGAATCAATGTATAGGTCATATTCTAAACCTGTGCCATACATAAATTGCCACATTCCTTTAGCTCCAGAAGGAGAAACTGCAACCGGATTTAAAGCAGATTCAACTACTGCTAAATATTTTAATTCTAAAGGCAGTTCGTATTTGTCTAAATACTGTTCGAAAATCGGAAAGTAGTAAATTGACTTGCCAAGTAGTCTGTCTAAATTCTCACGACGATCCTTAAGATAAACCCTTATGAATCTTTCTAACGTTGCATTATGAGATACGCTGAATGGCGTTACATTATTTAACTGGCTTAGGTGATCAATCAATATTAGCGATGAAAAATCTTTTGAATCAGTTTTTTCATTTACGATGTCTTTGTCAATTAACCAATTGTTATTATAGGTTTTATTTGTTTGAATAGACACCGGAATTAAATTTTTTATTGTTAAAAGCGGTGGCTCGACGATTTCATCATTGAAATTTGAAACAAAATAATTGTCTTGAATGTTTACACTATTTTGCCCAATGATTTGGGGCGATAGCGTCAGTAAATAAAGAATAAGTAAGTTTTTCATAGCGTTCTTATTTAGGTTATTGTTATTCGTTTTTCTATCCAGTCACAAATTATGTCTAGGACCATTTGTTTTTCAATATCATGGTGAAGTTCATGAAAACCATTTTCTATAGGATGGAATTCTACCTTGCCTTTAGAATTTTCTGCAAACTCTTTTGACGCCAGATGCGATGTGATCCTGTCTTTGGTTCCATGTAGCAGCAGCATTGGTATTTTCAATGAGGAAGCATTCTTAATGGCCCATTCTCCGGTTTTCATAAACGCTAAAGAAAAGCGAGTACTCACCTTGTCATGAATCATGGGATCGTTGAGATAGGCCTCAACCTCTTTTTTATCTTTAGAGAGTGCCTCTGCGTCTAATTCATTGGGCATAGTTAGTGATGGGTAGAGCTGCTCTATGATCTTTCCAAAAGACATTTTCCATGCAGGAGGATTGAAGGCAAGCTTTAGAAACGGACTTGTAGCAATTACACCATTTAAATTGTTTTTTCGCCTAAGCGCATAGTTAATCACAACATTCCCTCCCATACTATGACCGTAAAGAAAAGTTGGAAGCCTTTGAAATAAGCTTTTAGCTTTGTCCAGCACTTGGTCAAGGCCATCTAAAATATAGTCATATCCAGGATTGTCACCTATTTTACCTTCTGAAAGCCCATGCCCGAACTGATCATAAGAGACCACGGCAAAGGATTGTTTTAAAAGTTCTGGTACAATGGTTTGTTCATAGCGTCTGGAATATTCACCCATTCCATGAACCAAAACGATTACTGCTTTAGCCTCTTTAGGCTGATAATACTGACCATGAAGTGTTAATCCACATATTTGAAATTCAAAAGGTTTTCGAGTCATGGTTCAGATGATTGTACTCAAAAATAGAGAAGGACAGCCTTGAAATTGCAAAATTGTTGAAAACTGATAAAAACTTCGGTATTAACTATTATAAAATCAATCACTTAAGTCTGGCATCCCCTATTTTATAGCTAATTTTAGCATCATTTACCTGCTCAGAAGCAGCAATATATTTCATAATTAAGCTAATATTTGTCTTCATTTTAAATATAGGACTGCCACTTATTTCGTAACTTTAGAAGACACATTAAATGCCGATGATAATGACTTCACTAAAATCGAATTCCAGCCAAAATCCAGAAAAAAAAACATTGACCATTGTTCATTTACTTCACCCTTATTCAAAACAGCGAATCAGAGTGGGAGAGAGGCTAGGCTATTTCCCAAGGAATATGTATAAATCAAGTGAAATTATTGATGAAGTTGTATTGGAAGTCTATGAAAAGGGATTGCATAAATCTAAGGACGCAGAAGAACTAAGAATGGCCATGTTTGCTTTTCTAAATACTAGAATGTCAGCCTTGTTCAAATCTGAAGCCTGGCACAAAGATTCTATTAGCACCAAATTGATTCTTGAAGAAGAATTAAAGCAACTTGAAGAGAATTTTACTTCTGATGCAGGAAATGATTTGATCATGAATGAAGACCTTGATGACATTTCTTACCATCAGCAGAATGGCGGGCCAAAAGAATTGCCATATGACGAATCAGAAGAAGGAGTTAAAACTTTTTTGGGTTTAGACCAGATAAAAACTTTCCAAGAAAAGAGTGACAGAAATGCCTTGCGTAAAGTCTATTATAAACTGCCGGTGAATACGTCAAATATAGTTGACTTGTATATTTTAGGTAAATTAAGCTTTCATGAAATTGCTTCAATATTAAATATGGAGGTTTCAGAAGTTAAAGAAATTGTTAATTCTGTAAGAGAAACAATTAAAAACCAGCTCGAATAATGGTTGATTCTCAATAGATTTTGATTTTGATTGAAAAATGTTGAATGTTTTCTTTTTCAGAATGAATTAATATTGTAATATTGCAGGGTGAATACGAAAACGCTACATACTACAGATAGAGAGAATCGCCGCCGCCCCTTGCGCCGCTTAGGCCAATAATTAGGTTAGATCAATTTTTCAATTCACATTTCAATTTATTACAATGCATTTTCAGAACAATTTAAGAACGATAAAAGTTTATAAAAGTCAAACTTCGATTAATGTTGTTCGTATTTCTCGCCGTCGCCCGTAAGGGTATTCTATATTATTGGAGATAGGTGAGTCCATCTCTGCACAATCTTTATTCTATTTCAAAAACTTACTTTATTTCAATACAATGGAAATTGTAATTGCTACAGATAAACATATTAAATACGCCATTAAAATCAGTCAAACGATTGATAAGTCGGCAGAACAGAGAGGGACCGGTATTGCCAAAAGAACTCCCGAGTATATTGAAAAGAAAATAAAAAGCGGCAATGCTGTTATCGCCCTGGAAGGTGAGAAATTTGCTGGTTTTTGTTATATCGAAACTTTTGGTGATAAGAATTTTGTTGTTCACTCAGGTCTAATTGTACACCCTGATTTCAGAAATCAAGGATTGGCAAAAAAGATAAAAACAAAGGTTTTTGAGTATTCTCAGAAAAGGTATCCTAAGTCGAAAATTTTTGGCATTACCACAGGGCTGGCCGTCATGAAGATCAACTATGAATTGGGTTATAAGCCAGTTACATTTTCTGAGTTAACAGATGATCCTGAATTCTGGAAGGGTTGTCAGACATGCACTAATTATGATGTGCTGCAACGAACAGACAAGAAAATGTGTCTTTGCACGGGAATGTTATATGACGGGAAAAAAGATAAAAAAAAGGAACATCCTTATAATTCTAAAAGTTTGAGCAGACTAAAAAGAATTAAGCAGAGCTTGTTTTTGAAAAAGAAAGACCAGACTAAGAACAAATAAAACAATTCATAAGTCGATAACCAACTTAAAATGATGGTATCGGAAACATAAATATTTAAAAAATGAAAAAATTAGTATTGGCATATAGTGGAGGTTTAGACACTTCTTACTGTGCAAAATACCTCTCGCAGGTTGAAGGATTTGAAGTGCATGCTGTAAGTGTCAACACAGGAGGATTTGAAAAAGAAGAAATTGCTTCAATCGGAGAGAAAGCGGTTCAATTGGGAGCGACTAGCTACACTTCGATAGATGCCGTTCAAACCTTCTACAATAAGGTTGTGAAATATTTGATTTATGGTAATGTACTCAAAAACAATACGTATCCGCTTTCAGTGAGCGCTGAAAGAATTGTTCAGGCGATTGAAATCGTTAATTATGCTAAAAAAGTTGGGGCTCAATACATAGCCCATGGTAGTACCGGAGCAGGTAATGATCAGGTCAGGTTTGATATGATTTTCCAAACCTTGGCTCCGGAAATTGAGATTATTACTCCCATTAGAGATTATAAATTGTCAAGACAGACTGAGATTGATTTTTTAAAGGAGAATGGTGTTGACTTACCTTGGGAAAAAGCCAAGTATTCAATTAATAAAGGCCTGTGGGGCACTAGTGTTGGAGGTGAAGAAACCTTAACATCGCATGCCGGATTGCCAAGTGAAGCCTATCCAAGTCAATTGACAAAAAACGACCCAAGTGATGTAAAACTAACTTTTGAAAAGGGTGAATTAATTGCCGTTAATGGTAAAAAGGATAGCCATGTTAACAATATTGAAGCCTTGGAAAAGTTGGCTTCAGCTTATGCCATTGGCAGAGATATACACGTTGGAGATACGATTATTGGAATCAAAGGCAGGGTTGGGTTTGAAGCAGCCGCGCCACTAGTGATCATCAAAGCCCATCACTTACTTGAAAAACACACGCTTACTAAATGGCAACAACATCACAAGGAGCAATTAGGGAATTGGTATGGAATGTTATTACATGAAGGTCAGTATCTGGATGAGGTGATGAGAAATATCGAAGTCTTTTTGGAAGACACACAAAGAAATGTAAATGGAGATGTTTTTGTTACGTTGCACCCTTATAGGTTCACCCTTAACGGAATTTCATCAGCGCATGATTTGATGAGCTCATCTTTTGCCAGTTACGGTGAAACAAATGAAGGATGGACAGCTGAAGATGCTAAAGGGTTTATTAAAATTACTTCGAATCAGGGTAAAATTTATAACCACGTAAATTCATAAAAATGATCAAGGCAGGCATAATAGGAGGAGCTGGCTATACAGCTGGAGAACTGATAAGGTTGATTCTGAATCATTCCAAAGTTACATTGGATTTCATTTATAGCACATCAAATGCCGGAAATGAAATTCAAGAAGTGCATCGGGATCTTTTGGGTGATACCGATATGAAGTTTGACAGTGAAGTTAACCCTGATATTGACGTCTTATTTTTATGCCTGGGTCATGGAAATTCTTCAGCTTTTTTAAAGGAGAATGAATTTAGTGATAAGACCAAAATTATCGATCTCAGTAATGATTTCAGGTTGACCAAAGACAGTTTTTTTATGAATAAAAAGTTTGTCTATGGCTTGACCGAAGTGTTTAAAGAAGAGATCAGTAAAGCACAATATATCGCTAATCCAGGCTGTTTTGCAACGGCGATACAATTAGGATTGCTTCCGTTGGCAGATGCCTCTTTGTTGAAAGATGATATCCATGTCAACGCCGTTACGGGCGCAACCGGAGCAGGAGTATCCTTGTCAAAAACAACACATTTTACTTGGAGAGACAATAACTTTTCTCACTATAAGGCTTTTAACCATCAGCATCTGGGAGAAATTAATCAAAATATTGAAATCCTTCAGCCAGGTTTTGACCATGAGGTGAATTTTGTTCCTAACAGAGGTAATTTTAGCAGGGGAATTTTTGCGACGGCTTATACCAAATTTGATGGGAGTATTGAAGAGGCAAAAAATTTGTACAAAGATTTTTACAAAGAGGCCATGTTTACCCATGTATCTGATCTAGAGATATTCTTAAAACAGGTGGTTAATACGAATAAATGTTTGATACATCTTCAAATACACAAAGACAAGTTGCTCGTCACAAGTGCGATTGATAACTTATTGAAAGGGGCCTCGGGTCAGGCCATTGAAAATATGAACCTTATGTTCGGTTTTAACCAGGCAGAAGGTCTTAAACTAAAAGCTAACTTTTTTTAAAACGAACACATGAAAATAGCCATTATAGGAGTGGGAAACTTGGGCTACTCAATAGCAGTAGGTATTCTGAGCCAGAAGAAAGAAATTAATTGTAAATCTTTGTATTTGACCAAGAGGAATACTGCTTCACTCAGCCATTTTGAAAAAGTATCACTTGTCAAGACAACTGATGATAACAGGAGAGCGGTCAAGTATTCAAACGTGATTATCCTAGCTGTTCAACCTGCCCAATTGATGGAGGTGCTAGAGGAGATTCAAGACCTGATTGATCCTAAAAAACACACTATTATTTCTGTAGCAACAGGAAGAAAGATAGAGGAAATTGAAGCCATGGTTAAAAAGGATGTGCCGGTAATCAGATGTATGCCGAACACGGCTATTTCTGTTGGTCAATCAATGACCTGTATCAGCGCGAATGAAAAAGGAAAGGAGAATTTTCATATTGCCAAGAGCATATTTAATGCCTTGGGCGAAACCATGTGTATTGATGAGAGTCTCATGCAGGCAGCAACTGTTATTTGCGCAAGTGGTATTGCCTTTTGGATGAGATTGATAAGAGCTACCACCCAGGGAGCTGTACAGCTAGGTTTTCATAGTGAGGAAGCCCAAAAATTATCAATGCAGACCTGTTTAGGAGCAGCAAGTTTACTAATAGATTCTCAAAGTCATCCTGAACAAGAAATAGACAAGGTGACCACACCAAGTGGCTGTACGATTGAAGGCTTAAATGAGATGGAGCATCAAGGTTTAAGTTCATCGATCATTAAAGGCTTGGTAACGTCCTACGAAAAAATTAATCAGATTTAAGAACAGGCATATGGAATTATTTGATGTTTATCCTTTGTATGATGTGACGCCTGAAAAAGCGAAAGGATGTTATGTGTACGATAATCATGGGAAGAAATACCTGGATCTTTATGGAGGTCATGGCGTGATTTCCATCGGTCATTCGCATGAACAATACGTTTCAGCGATACGCGATCAAGTGGAAAAAATGGGGTTTTATTCCAATTCTATAAAGAACCCGTTGCAAGTATCTTTTGCGGAAAAGCTTGGATCGGTTTCTGGATGCGAAGCCTATAATTTGTTCTTGTGTAATTCAGGAGCAGAGGCGAATGAAAACGCTTTAAAAATGGCTTCGTTTGAAACGGGAAAAAGCAAAGTAATTGCCTTTGAAAAGGCTTTTCACGGTAGAACATCTGCCGCCGTTGCAGCCACCGATAACAAAAAAATAAACGCGCCAATAAACAGTCAGCAAGAGGTTGTTTTTCTCCCATTAAATGATGCGGAATTATTAGAAAAAGAGTTGCTTAAAAATGATGTGGCTGCGGTCATTATAGAAGGAATTCAGGGAGTAGGAGGTTTGAATCAAGGTTCTACAGCTTTCTTCCAGGATTTAGAAAGATTATGCAAGCAATATGGCGCTATGCTTATCCTTGACGAGATTCAGTCGGGCTATGGGAGAAGTGGGAAATTTTTCTCATTTCAACATCATGGAATTCAGCCTGATATCATCAGTATGGCAAAAGGGATGGGAAATGGTTTTCCGATAGGAGGGATTCTTATTTCTAATCGTATCAAAGCATCCTATGGTTTGCTAGGTACTACCTTTGGTGGGAATCACCTGGCCTGTGCGGCAGGGCATGCTGTATTGAATGTTATTGAAGAGGAGTCATTAATGGAGAATGTAAATACGGTTTCTTCTCATTTTTTAGAAAGAATAAAGGAAGTTGATGGGATCATATCAATTAAAGGAAAGGGATTGATGTTAGGTGTTTTGTTTGATTTCCCTGTATCTGAGATGAGGAAGGCATTGATTTTTGAGGAAGGTATTTTTACTGGAGGATCAGCTGATCCAAATCTATTGAGAATATTACCACCGCTTTCAGTTACAAAAGAGGAAATTGACAGTTTTGTAGAAGCATTAAAACGGGTATTGACTAAAATTACCAATAAAGAAACGAGAATTTAAAAGAATGGAAACAATGCTAACAATAGACCAAAGAAACGCTGTGCTGCTTAGTATGGCAAGATTGGTTGATGAAGAAAAAGAAAGCATTTTACAGGCCAATGCATTGGATATGGAGGCATTTGATAAGAATGACTTAGCCATGTATGATCGATTAAAGGTGGATGAGGAGAAAATTGAGGGCATGGTGCTGTCACTTGAACAATTGGAGAGTCAGGACGACCCCGTTGGAGTAGAAAGATTTCATTTTACACACGATAACGGCCTAGAGATATATAATAAAACGGCATCATTTGGAACGATCATGATTATTTATGAATCGAGACCTGATGTGACTATTGAAGCGGGAGGAATAGCTTTTAAGTCAGGTAATAAAATTTTACTTAAAGGAGGTAAAGAATCTTTGAATTCAAATCTTTCTATAGTTGCCTTATGGCATAGGGCATTAGCTGAAAACAATTGTAGTTCAGATTGGGTCACTTATTTAAACTATAATCGAGAGAAAACGAGAGAATTTTTAAGAAAACCCGATCAAAAAATAGATTTGATTATTCCGAGAGGAGGTGAGAAATTAATTGCCTTCGTCAAGGAGCACGCTAATTGCCCGGTGATTGTTAGTGGCAGAGGAAATAATTTTGTCTATGTAGCGCGAGACGCTGATAAAGCAAAGGCACTTGACATCATTATCAATGCCAAAACGGCAAAAATTTCAGCCTGTAATGCTTTGGATAAGGTGCTTATTGATACTGCGTTGCCTGGATATGAATTATTTGTAAAGGAATTAATCGAGAAACTGAATGCGGAAAAGGTGACTGTTTTAGCCTCAGGAGATCTGTCAAAATTCGAAGGCGTTGATGCAAACCAGGATGAATCCTTATGGTTTAAGGAGTTTTTAGATTATAAGATTTTAATGGGAAGTATAGATTCGCTATCCGAAGCAATTAACATGATCAATACCTATGGAGGAGGTCATTCGGCATCAATTGTTTCTGAGAATACAAAGGAAGTTGACTACTTTTTAAGTGCAGTTGATGCAGCTGCAGTGTATCATAATGCATCGACAAGGTTTACAGATGGTTTTCAATTCGGACTTGGAGGTGAATTGGCAATTAGTACAGATAAATTACATCAAAGAGGGCCTATTGGTCTTCAACATTTGGTGACTAACAAATGGTATGTATACGGGAATGGACAAATCAGATAAGAAAAGAGTACTTCTAAAAATAGGAACCAATACTTTGACAAAAGAGACTAATCAAATCTCTAGAGGAAAAATTGAAGATATAGGCAGGCAAATATCTGAACTAAAAGATAGCCATGATTTTATTATTGTTAGTTCAGGTGCCATCGCAGTGGCGAAACAATTTGTAAAATTGGAATCGAGTGGTAAAGAAATCAATGTGAAGCAGGCTTTGGCTGCTATTGGTCAGCCGCATCTTATGCGTATCTTTCAGGAGAGTTTTAGAGAATTAGGTTTGTTGACCTCTCAGTGTTTGCTTTCTTATGCTGATTTTAAGAGAGATAAATCAAAGGAAAATATTTATAACACAATCAACGTGCTCCTAGACAATTCTTATATCCCAATCATTAATGAGAATGATACCGTGGCAACGGAAGAAATTCAATTTGGAGATAATGATAAATTGGCGGCGCTCACCGGGGCACTTATGGAAGTTGACCTGGTAATTATCGCAACCAACACTGATGGAATCTATACAAAAGAGAGTATAGGTGAAAAAGTTAAATCGACTATTCGAACTGTGACAGATTTGAAGGCTTTGGAGAAAGAAGTAATTGATGGGAAATCTTCTCAGGGAACCGGCGGTATGCAGTCAAAGATTGAAGCGGCTGAAATACTAAAAAAAGAGCAAATAGAAACTTGGATTGTAAATGGTATAGGAGATAATTTTATTCTCAATGCCATGAATGAGCAAATAGCATTTACTAAAATTTTAAATAGTTAATCATGAATTATGTATCGGTGAAGGATATAGATTCCATAGATAAGTGGGTAAAAGAGGCCAGAGAATTAAAACAAAGCCCTTTTAAACATCAAAGCTTGGGAACCAATAAGACAATTGGTTTATTGTTTTTTAACCCAAGTTTAAGAACAAGACTTAGTACCCAAAAGGCGGCTCAGAATCTTGGCATGACCACGATGGTAATGAATTTTGACAAAGAAGGTTGGGCGCTGGAATATGAAGATGGTATTCGAATGGATCAGGGCAAGTCAGAACATATTAAAGAAGCTGCTCAGGTGATCTCTCAATTTTGTGACATTATTGCCATAAGGGCTTTTGCTTCTCTTGAAGATAAGGAGAAAGACAAGGCAGAAATTGTATTGAATGGATTTAAAAAACACGCTTCGGTTCCTATTGTAAATATGGAAAGTTCTGTCGGGCATCCGCTACAGGCACTTGCAGATGCCATAACGCTGGATGAGCAAATGGAATCTTTAATGGGAAGAAAACCAAAAGTAGTCCTTTCGTGGGCTCCGCATCCTAAGGCTTTACCGCATGCTGTAGCCAATTCTTTTGTTGAAATGATGCAGCAACAAGACGCTGACTTTGTGATTACACATCCCAAAGGTTATGAGTTGGATGCTGAAATTGTAGATGATAGCCAAATAGAATACGATCAGGACAAAGCATTTATAGGTGCTGATTTTATTTACACCAAAAATTGGAGCTCATTTGATGATTATGGTCAGGTGCTCCATCAAGATCTTTCATGGACCATCAGTAAAGAAAAAATGGCTTTGACCAATTCGGCTAAGTTTATGCACTGTCTCCCGGTAAGGAGAAATGTTGTTGTATCAGACGCTGTTTTGGATAGTGAAAATTCATTGGTGATCGAGCAAGCCAATAACCGAACTTTTTCAGCCCAATTAGTATTGAAAAAGATATTAGAGAATCTTAATAAGTAGTATGTAGACTATGAAAAAGCATCTTAGCATTATAAAAATTGGAGGGAATGTGATCAACAGCGAGACTGAGCTTGATTCTTTTCTTGCTGATTTTGCCCAATTGCAAGGTTTGAAGATATTAGTACACGGAGGTGGCAGAAAGGCTACAGAAATTGCAGATTCCATGGGTCTTGAACCCAAAATGATTGGTGGTCGGCGTGTTACTGATCAGGCAAATTTAGAAGTGGTTACGATGGTTTACGCAGGTTTACTTAATAAAAGTATTGTCGCAAAACTTCAGTCAAAAGCATGCAATGCTTTAGGTTTGTCAGGCGCAGATGCCAATGTGATTAAAGCCCATAAAAGAATCGTAAAAGAAATAGACTATGGTTTTGCCGGAGACATAGACGAAGTGGAGAGCAAAACAATTTCACTTTTTTTAAATGCTGGTATTACACCTGTTTTTTCTGCTATCACGCATAATAAACAAGGTCAGTTATTGAATACCAATGCTGATACCATTGCAGCGGAAGTAGCAAAAGGCTTATCTGCTGATTTTGAAGTTGAACTGATTTATTGTTTTGAAAAAAATGGTGTTCTCAAAGATGTGGAGGACGATGCATCGGTAATTGAAAATATTAACAGCGAAACGTATGCGTTCCTGAAAAGTGAAGGAGTCATAAACGAAGGAATGTTGCCAAAACTTGAAAATTGTTTTAATTCGCTGCAAAATGGGGTTGACAGGGTGATTATTGGTAAAACGGAGTTAATTAGAGACAGAACTATAAAACATACAATGCTTACATTATGATAACTGACTTGAGCAAAAAAGCAAAACAGTTGTTGATTGATTTGATTAACACGCCTTCTTTTTCAGGTGAAGAAGAGGGTACTGCAAGCCTGATAGAAGAATTTCTAAAGGTTGAGGATATCGTTTATCAAAGAGATCAACACAATATCTGGGCCTTGAATGAAGATTTTGATGATTCGAAACCCAGTATTTTATTGAATTCACATCATGATACTGTCAAACCTAATAAGGGTTATACCAGAAATCCTCATAAGTGTGAGATAGAAGAAGGTAAAATATTTGGATTGGGGTCTAACGATGCAGGAGGGTGTTTGGTATCACTTATAGCCACTTTTAAGCATTTCTACAAGCAAAAAGGGCTCAAGTATAATTTGATACTTTTAGCTTCGGCTGAGGAAGAAAATTCAGGTAATAAAGGTATTCGTTCAATGATACCCAAGTTGCCCGAGATAGATTTTGCTATTATTGGGGAGCCTACACTCATGCAATTGGCCATTGCCGAAAAAGGATTGCTTGTACTTGATTGTTATGCCCATGGAACCGCAGGTCATGCAGCGCATTCAAGAGGCGATAATTCGATTTACAAGGCGATGAAAGCCATCAAATGGTTTGAAAGTTTTAAATTTCCAAAAGTATCGGAAACATTACACGACACTAAAATGACAGTTACTCAGATTGAGGCAGGGAATCAGCACAATGTAGTGCCATCAACATGTCATTTTGTAGTAGATGTCAGGGTTAATGATCTTTATTCAAACAAAGAAGTATTAGATCTTGTAAAAGAACATGTAGAAGTCGAGGTCAAAGAAAGATCACTTAATTTGAACTCATCATCTATTCCAAAAGACCACGGGGTTGTTTTAGCCGGTATGGCTCTTGGGAGAGAAGTTTATGGATCACCAACACTATCTGATCAATCAAACCTCAGTTGCCCTTCGCTAAAATTAGGGCCTGGTGACTCCTTGAGGTCTCATACGGCAGATGAATTTATTTATGAAAATGAGATAGATGAAGGCATCGATCTATATATTAAAATTTTAAAAGGAATATTATAGTTTCGTGAGAAACAAGAAAAATAAGGATTTATGAAATTATGGGATAAGGGATTTAGTACTGACAAGAAAATAGATTTGTTCACCGTTGGCAATGACAGGGAGCTTGATTTGGTTCTCGCAAAATACGATGTAATTGGTTCTTTGGCGCATGCTAAAATGCTCCATAAAATTGGTTTACTATCTGCCGATGAAATGAAGCTGGTTGAAAAGGAATTAGTTTCAATTATATCATTAATTCAGCAAGGTGATTTTATCATTGAAGAATCATTTGAAGATGTGCATTCAAAAGTAGAGTATATGCTTACTGAAAAGTTGGGTGACACAGGTAAAAAAATACATACAGCCCGTTCCAGAAATGATCAGGTCTTGGTGGATGTCCATTTGTATTTAAGAGATGAAATTAAAGAAATCAGGGGATTGATCACCGGGTTTTTTGATCTTTTGATGGAGTTGTCAGAATCCTATAAAAACAACTTGTTACCAGGTTACACCCATTTTCAGGTAGCCATGCCCTCTTCTTTTGGGATGTGGTTTTCTGCTTATGCCGAAAGTTTGATCGATGATATATACATGCTGAATGCCGCTTATCGCGTTGTGGATCAAAATCCATTGGGCTCAGCTGCTGGCTACGGCAGTTCTTTTCCGATAGATCGTGACTTTACTACAAAAGAGATGGGGTTTTGTGAGTTAAAAGTAAATTCTGTTGCGGCACAAATGAGCAGGGGTAAAACGGAACGAAATGTTGCTTTTGCAATGAGTTCTATAGCTGGTACGCTTTCAAAATTTGCCATGGATATTTGCTTGTATATGAGTCAGAATTTTGGATTTGTTTCTTTTCCAGATGAGTTAACAACCGGATCGAGTATCATGCCGCACAAAAAGAACCCTGATGTTTTTGAACTCATAAGAGGGAAATGTAATAAGATTCAGGCACTTCCTTTTGAGCTAACCTTGATTATCAATAACCTTCCAAGTGGTTATCACAGGGATTTGCAATTATTAAAGGAAGGCTTAATACCATCTATTCAAGCGCTAAAATCATGTTTGGAAATGTTTACATTTTCATTGAGTAATATTCAGGTAAATAAGCATATAGTAGACCAAAAGATTTATGACTACTTGTTTACTGTTGAAGAGGTTAATAAACTTGTTCAGGATGGTGTTCCATTTAGAGATGCTTACAAAATTGTTGGTGGAAAAGTAGGAGACGGAAGTTTTATGCCGAATAAGGATGTTGTGCATACACACATAGGTAGTGTTGGGAATTTATCTTTGGATAGAATAAAAGCCAAGATGAAAAAAGCAAACGCCCATAATTCGTAAATAATTGAGAAGTTAAAAATGAAATGGAACGTAGACCTTTATAATGAAAAACACGGTTTTGTCCATCAGTATGGTTCCCAGCTGATTGATTTACTCAATCCCAAATCAGGAGAACTAATCCTTGATTTAGGTTGCGGGTCAGGGCAGTTGACTTCTAAGATTTCGGAGTCGGCATCGGTAATTGGAATCGACAGTTCTGAAGAAATGATCAAAGCCTCTCGGGAATTGTTTCCTGGAATAGATTTTTATCAGATGAATGCCGATTCATTTTCGTTCGATCAGCCCTTTGACGCTATTTTTTCAAATGCTGTTTTGCACTGGGTAAAAGACCAAAAGGCGGCAACGGCTAATATGTTCAATCACTTGAAGCCAGGAGGAAGGCTGGTAGTTGAATTCGGAGGGTATGGAAATGTTGCCACTATTGTTGATGCCTTAAAAGTGAGTTTGAAAAATCATGGATTTATTAAAAATGCCGTTTTAGAAAGATGGTATTTCCCGAGAATAAGTGAATACACTTCTCTTTTGGAAGATGCTGGTTTTGAAGTGAACCTCGCGCAACTTTACGACAGGCCCACGCTTTTAGAGAGTAAAAATGAAGGGATAAAAGATTGGATTGAAATGTTTGGAACTCATTTTTTCCATGGAATCGACACAAAAGATAAGGCTGCTATCTTAACTGAAGTGCAAGACAAGGTCAGGTCAACATGTTATAAAGATGGGCAATGGTATGCAGATTATCGCAGAATAAGAATTATGGCTATCAAAAAATAGGGTCAACCTGTCAAGGCCTCTTTCAAGGCTTTTGCCTTTAAAAGGCATTCCTCATATTCATTTTCTATAACTGATAGAGAAGTAATGGCGCTGCCAACTGAGAAGGAGGCATACTTTTTTGAAGCATTGTAAAGTATGCTTCTGATTACTACATTAAAATCAAAATTACCCTCCGGACTAAAATAGCCAACGGCCCCTGAATAAAGACCTCTTTTTGTAAGTTCTTCTTCTTCAATAATTTCCATAGCAGAAATTTTAGGCGCACCCGTCATACTGCCCATAGGAAATAAATTCTTGATAATGTCAACGTCATTATCATCCTTGTCTACGGTGCAAACAACAGTAGAAATGAGTTGATGAACTTGCTTAAAGGAATATACTTTACATAATTCTTCAACATGCACACTCCCCTTTACTGCGTTCTTAGAAAGATCGTTTCTTATCAAATCAACGATCATGATATTTTCAGCTCTTTCTTTGGGGTCATTTACCAACGATTGAGCAAGTTGTTTGTCTGCTGTTTTATCGCTTAATCGTCGCGCTGTGCCTTTTATTGGTTGCACAATGATCTTGTTATTTTGTTTTTTAACAAATCTTTCGGGAGAGGCGCACAGCAAGAACTTATCGCTGAGTTTGACATAGCTGGCAAATGGTGCCTGAGAAATTCGATTTAGTTTTTGATAGACATCAATAGTGTTGATTTCACAAGATTCAGCATAAAATTCCTGACAATAATTAACCTCGTAGATGTCTCCTCTATGAATGTGTTTTAAGACATTAGTGACTTTGTCAAAATAGTCTTTCTTAGAGAGTCTTGATGAAATTTGGCAATTTTTTGAAGGGGCATCCAATGCAATATTTGCTTGGCTGATTTCATGTATATCTTTTTCTAGCTCATCCTGATACGCTTCTAAATATAAAAATTCAACCGCACCATTTTTCCAAAGAAGCACCTTTTTTGGTTGAAAAAAACACATTTCAGGGAAATCCAAATGATCAGGGTTGGTTGAGCTTAGTTCTTCTGTGTCGTTTTTAAGATCATAACTGAGGTAGCCAAAAAGAAAATCTTTATGCTTTTGTTTAAAATGCTTGAGCTTGTCAAAAGCACCTTTTGAATCTGTAGAAAGAATGTCATGAGCTCCAATGGCCAGAATCGCTTCTATTTCACCGTACTTTTCCTGTTCAGCCTGGGTGTCTTTATTAGATTCCAGGAAGATTAATTCATCGAATTGTTGTGCCCACTGTAACGCGTGTTCCTTTGAAAGTTCGGATAGACCATTCGGTACAGTTTTTGAGATCCGGTTCACAGTTAAATGAAAGTTTTAATTTTATTGAAAAATATAGACTTTTTTGTCTACTTCTGATAATCTGAAATACCCGAATGCATAGTTCTCAGGATTTGATTGGTTTATGCAATTTCCTTTGATCTCAGCTGGAATCGTGCTAAACGGACCACCACTTTGTGATTGTTCTATCAGCAATTTTATGTAATTGTAATATGGTTCTGAAAGCCCTAGGAGAGAAATGTCTACAATATCTCCAGGTACAAATTCCATTTCTCCAGCATCTTCATCCTCTAATTTCTCGTAGAAGATAGACATTTTATTTCCATCTGTGAATTCATCTTTTACGTCAAACAGTGTTTGAAATGGATCTCCTCTCCGTTGAAATTTTGATAAATAATAATTATCAATACCCTCAGGATCTATAAATTCGATATTCACTTCTAAAGCTTCTTTATCAAATCCATTTTCTCTTGATTGATAAACTTCGGTGATGTCTGTAACGGGAGTCATGGTTTCTGAAGCGAGATAAAGTTCCTCATCATAGATTACCATGAGTGTATAGGATTGGCCCATAATAGGAACAAAAAGCTCAGTGGCATAATTGCCATTATTCAGATCAGTGAATACCACTTCTGATTGGTCGTTGTTATTAATTACTTTCACGCTTGCACCAGATACAGGTGTTTCAAGTAAATTGTCAAAATAAGGAGTAGACATACTCAACTTGATTACTTGTGAATTGCCTGGGGTCCCTTTTTCCCAGTCGAGAGATGCTTCTACTACAAGTCTGGGTGCAGCCTCGGGCACTTCAACATCGATTACGTCAGTACAAGACATAAAAAGAAGGCTGATTGCAAAACTTAGTTTTAAAATATAACTTTTCATTTGCCTAAAATTTAAAATTATACGTTACAGATGGAACAATACCAAAAATGGCTGTTCTTGTTGCTTCATTTAAGCCCGTTTCCCGATTTTGGGAAAAGGAAATAGAGGCCGCATTCCTGCGATTATAAATATTATAAATACCGAATACCCATTCTCCTTTCCATTTCTTATTTGGTTTTCCAGGAACGAGGATAGCCGATACATCTATTCTATGATAGGCAGGTAACCTGTCAGAATTTCTGTCAGAATAACTCGCTATCGATAAGCCTTCATATTCGTATTGCCCGTCAGGGTAGGTTACGGGCCTTCCAGTTTGGTAAATGATATTCGCAGAAAACCTCCATTTGTTGTTTAACCTATAAGTTCCTGTAAATGAAAAATCATGAGTTCTGTCATAGGGGGTATAATACCAATTACCATCATTAATCCCAGGACCACCAGCATTACCTCCAGGTGTGCGTTGTTCAGATTTTGACCAGGTATAGGCCAGCCATCCGGTAAAACTACCTTTCGTCTTGCGCAGTAAAAATTCAAGCCCATAAGCCTTAGATTCTCCATTTAGAATTTCAGTTTCTATGGTATTGTTTCCTATGAGATCAGAACCATCTATATAGTCGATCCTATTTTCAATATCCTTGTAATAAGCCTCTATCTCAATTGAGTAGTTGTTGTCTCTGAGTTTTCTAAAGTAGCCAACAGCATATTGGTTTGACAGCTGAGGTTCAATATAGGGTCCGCTTGGCGCCCATACGTCTAAGGGGGTCACTGAGGTTGTATTAGAGATCAGGTGGATGTATTGGGCAACTCTTGAATATCCTGCCTTGACAGAAGATGATTCGTTTAGCTGATACGAGAATGCCAATCGAGGTTCTAAGTTTCCAAATGAATTGATCACATCACCTTTCTCATAATCAGTTGCTCCTACAGGAGTTCCTCTCTCGTAGATTCCTAATACCTCATTGTAAACAACAGGTTGGTCATTTTCATAATTGACGATTGCCTGACCACCCAATCTGGCAAAGTCACTGTACCTTAAACCGTATTGCAGTGATAGCTTAGGAGAAATTCTGTGCTCAACACCTGCATATATCCCTCCTTCAATGGCGGTTTTTTGATCTAGTTTTAAATAATTTATCCCTGAGGTTTCAGAAGTTGGACTTATGATACCAGGGTTAAAAAGATAATGTATGCCATTGATACCAAAATCAAGTGTAATATCATTATTGATATAGTAACTAAGTGCATACTTCACATTATAGTTGTCAATTTGTGAGATCCAGTCAAATTCGAAAGCATTAATCTCTAATTGATAATCGTATTTACTGTAGTTAACAGATAGATTAGAAAATATTTTGTCATTAAAAACATGGTTCCATCTTAGGTTTCCAGAAGAGTTCCCATAAGAACTATTGAAATTTTCATTGAATTTAAACACATCACGACCAAAGTATCCTGAGAGAAACAATTGGTTATTTTCATTGATCTCAAAATTGGTTTTCAGGTTCAGATCATAAAAATAAGCGCTGTTATCTTTTAAATCCTCATCGAACTTCAGAAACAAATGTGCATATGAACCACGACCTGCTATCAAAAAAGAACTTCTATCCTTCACAATTGGTGCTTCAATAGCCAGCCTGCTTGAAACCGTTCCTATACCACCTGTCATCACGAATTTTTTACTATTGCCATCTTTTTGCCTTACGTCAAGCACTGAAGAGGCCCGCCCGCCAAATCTTGCCGGGATATTACCTTTGTATAATTTGATATCCTTTATGGCGTCTGAATTGAAAATGGAGAAAAAACCAAGTAAATGAGAAGTATTATAAATAATCGTTTCATCCAGAAGAACAAGGTTTTGATCTACTGAACCACCCCTTACATTAAAACCGCTTGAGCCTTCACCATTATTGGTAACACCAGGTAATAATTGAATGGATTTAATAATGTCTACTTCTCCTAATACTGCTGGCATTTGTTTTATCGTTGCAACATTAAGTTTTGAAACACTCATTTGTGGTTTTCGCAGGCTGATATCTTCAGAATCCTCCGTTTTTAGAACTATTTCGTTTAGTTGGGTGCTGCTTTCTGTGACCTCAATGTTGAGGTTTTGATCACTATTTAATTCGATCTCTTTTATGACGTCATCAAAACCCATATAAGAAACGACAATAGTGTAATTTCCTTCTGGAGCCGTTATGGAATAGAATCCATATTCGTTGGTTGTTGTGCCGATCGAGGAATCTAAAATAAAAACAGTTGCACCAAATAGGGTTTCGCCATTACTTTGGTCTTTTATAGTACCGCTGATAGAAAAATTGTTCTGAGACCACATCAGTGACGTAAACAATAGAAACAGGATAGGTAATTTATTCATATTTTTGGGGGTAGTAGGTGTGTTTTTTAACACCAATAAAATAATTACAACTCAGATCAATATTTCTAAAAAAAATTAACTGTGAAGTGCCCTTCCGTCAACTGCCAGACAAGCTTCCTTAATGGCCTCAGTAAAAGTTGGATGGGCATGAGACATTCTGGCCACATCTTCACTTGAAGCTCTGAATTCCATGGCAACCACGGCTTCAGCAATCATGTCAGCAGCTCTTGCTCCAATCATGTGCACACCAAGAATTTCATCAGTCTTAGCATCTGCTAATACTTTCACCAAACCATCAATATCCATACTGGCTCTTGCTCTTCCTAAAGCCCTCATTGGAAAACTTCCCATTTTATAATCAATACCAGCGTCCTTAAGTTGGGCTTCTGTCTTGCCAACCGAAGCCACTTCAGGCCAGGTATAAACAACACCTGGAATTAGGTTATAATCTATATGTGGTTTTTGGCCTGCTATAATTTCTGCAGCCATTGTACCTTCTTCTTCCGCTTTATGCGCAAGCATAGCCCCTCTGATAACATCTCCAATGGCATAAATATTCGGAATATTTGTTTGAAGGTGATCATTCACTTCAATCTGACCTCTATTGTTTGCCACGATACCCGCAGCATCAAGACCAAGACCATCTGTATAAGCGCTTCTACCTACTGAAACAAGGCAATAATCACCCTTTATTTCAACTTCGTTTCCTTTTTTATCATCTGCCAGCACGATTACTTCATTACCTTTTCTACTAACAGCTTTTACTTTGTGAGAAACATTGATCTTAAATTTTTGTTTTTTTAAGACCTTGGTTAGCTCTTTTGAAAGACCAGCATCCATTGTTGGAATGATACGGTCCATGTATTCAACTACAGTTACTTCGGCCCCTAATCTTTTATAAACCTGACCAAGCTCAAGACCAATTACGCCGCCACCGATTACAACCATATGTTTAGGGACTTCTTTCAATTTTAAAGCCTCAGTCGAGGTGATGATTCGTTCTTTGTCGAGCTCAATAAATGGAAGGTTAGAAGGCTTACTTCCTGTAGCAATAATTGTGTTTTTTGATTCGATTTCTTCAGCGCTTTTGTCTTCTTTACTAATCACAATATGTGTAGCATCTTTAAAACTTCCAAGCCCGTGAAAGACATCAATTTTGTTTTTCTTCATTAAGAAATCTATACCACCCGTAGTCTGGTCAACCACCGCTTGCTTTCTAGCAATCATTTTCTCTAAATTCACTTTGATTTCACCCGGAATTTCTATTCCATGCGTGTCAAAATGCTTTACGGCATCTTCATAATGATGAGAGGAATCAAGAAGCGCTTTACTTGGAATACAACCAACATTAAGGCAAGTGCCTCCAAGGGTGTTATATTTTTCAACTAAGGCAGTTTTTAAACCTAATTGCGCACATCTAATTGCAGCAACATATCCTCCAGGACCAGATCCAATTACGGTAACATCATATGATTTCATAAGCGGTTTTCGATTTTAATGCATGCAAAAATAAGATATTTCAATCTATATAAGAAAGGATTGATCCAATGATTTAAGAGATTTGTCGTTCTCATGAGAGCAATTGAAATATTACAAAACAAGCATGTTTTAAATAGGTTTTTATTATTCGAGTAAACCGGCTCGTTTCAATAAGGCATCGACACTAGGTTCTTTGCCTCTGAATTTTTTATAAAGCGCCATTGGTTTCTCAGTTCCACCCTTGCTTAGGATATTATTTTTGAATTTTGTCGCGGTTTCTTTGTCAAACAGACTACGCTCTTTAAACGCTTCAAAAGCATCTGCATCCAAGACTTCAGCCCATTTGTAACTATAATATCCAGCAGAATAGCCACCTTGAAAAATATGCGAAAAGGCAGTACTCATGCAATTCTCTTCAACATCCGGATATAATTGGGTGTCAGCAAAGGCTTCCTTTTCAAATTCTTTTACATTTTTAAGCTCGCTTGGATCATGAGCATGGTAAGCCATGTCAAGCATCCCAAAACTTAGTTGTCTTAGCGTTGCAATGCCTTCCAAAAAGTTTGAAGAATCTTTTATTTTTTGCACCAGGTCCATAGGAATCACTTCACCAGTCTGATAGTGTTTGGCAAATAATTCTAAGGCCTCTTTTTCATAACACCAGTTTTCTAAAATCTGACTTGGTAGCTCTACGAAATCCCAGTAAACATTAGTTCCAGACAAGTTGGGAAAAGTAGTATTAGCCAACATCCCGTGTAAAGCATGTCCGAATTCGTGAAATAAGGTAGTGACCTCGTTAAAAGTTAACAAAGAAGGCTTCGAGGTAGTTGGTTTAGTGAAATTACAAACGATAGAAATATGAGGTCGCGAATTGAGTTCTTCTACCTTCCATTGCGCTTTGTAACTCGTCATCCAAGCCCCATTTCTTTTTCCTTTTCTAGGGAAGAAATCAGCGTAAAAAAGCGCTACATACTCCCCATTTGAATCGGTGACCCTGTACGTTTTCACATCTTCGTGATATGTGTCAACATCAGTTATGGCTTCAAAATGCAGGTCATACAATTTTCCTGAAATATCAAAAACACCTTGTATGACATTCTCCAATTTAAAATAAGGCTTTAATTGCTCATCATCTAAGGCAAATAAGGCTTTTTTTAGTTTCTCGGCATAATAAGATCCGTCCCATTTTTCAACGGTATCAATGCCGTCTTTTTGGGCCATTTCTTTGATTAGTTCAAATTGTTTTATAGCTGCTGGTTTGGCTTTAGCTAATAGTTTATGAAGAAATTCTGTTACTTTTTCAGGTTCTTCAGCCATTCGTTCTTCCAATACATAATGAGCATGTGATTTATAACCGAGTAAATTTGCCCTTTGATGCCTTGTTTTAACAATGTCAATAACATTTTGTTGGTTGTCATGCTCATTGTTTTTCATAGCTCTAGAGCCAAAAACCTTGGCTAATTGCTCCCTCAATTTCCTATTATCTGCATAGGTCATAAAAGGGATATAGCTTGGATAATCTAAGGTAAAAACCCATCCCTCAATTTTTTTTTCATCTGCAAGCATTCTTGCCGCTTCTATAACTCCATCGGGTAAACCTGCAAGGTCGGCTTTATCATTTAAGACCAACTCAAAATCATTTGTTTCAGCCAGAACATTCTCACCAAATTTCAATCCTAGTTTGGATTTACTCATGTCGATTTCTCTCAAGATTTGTTTATCCCCTTCACTGAGATTTGAGCCATTTCTTATAAAGGCTTTATAATTCTTTTCAAGCAACATTTTTTCTTCAGCATTGAGATTGAATGAATCTCTGTTCTTATAAACTTTTTCAATTTTTTTGAATAAGGATACATTCAGTCGAATGTCATTGGAAAATTCGCTGAGCATAGGAGAAACCTGTTGGGCGATACCCTGTATTTCATCATTGGTTTCTGCTGCATTAAGGTTGAAAAATATACTTGAAATTCTGTTGAGTTTGTTGCCCGAAAATTCTAAAGGAACCAAGGTGTTTTCAAAACTGGCTTCTTCGTCATTAGATACAATCTGATCAATTTCAAGTTTCGCTTCTTTGATGGCTGCTTCAAATGCAGGTACAAAATATTCGTTTTTAATCTTTGAAAAAGGAGCTGATTCGTAAGGCGTATCGAAATTTTTCAGTAGTGGGTTGTTCATAATTATAAATTATTTGATACCCTTTGTAGGGCATTGAAAATTTGATTGTCAGTTAATAGCACTAAAAATAAGTGGGTAGAATTGATAGAGAAATCTATTTCTTTATTCCTTCAGAAGCTTTAATTACTTTCTCTTTTAGGCCTTCTTTATACGAGATAATTTTATTCTGAATTGTCTTATCTGCTGTGCCTATTATCTGTGCGGCAAGGATGCCTGCGTTTTTTGCACCGTCTAAGGCAACGGTTGCTACAGGTACACCTCCAGGCATTTGTAAAATAGAAAGAACCGAATCCCATCCGTCGATAGAATTTCTTGATTTTACCGGAACTCCAATGACTGGCAAAGGGCTCATCGAAGCGACCATTCCAGGTAAATGAGCAGCGCCACCGGCACCAGCTATAATTACGTGAATACCTCTTTTGTGTGCCTCAGTTGCATAGCTGTATAGTTTTTCAGGTGTACGATGCGCGGAAACAATATCAACCTCAGTTTCTATCTCAAAACTTTCTAGAATTTCGATTGCTTCTCGCATAATTGGTAGATCTGAATCGCTACCCATGATTATTCCAACCTTGGCCATAATATGTTTATTTATAAAACTTGTTGAATTCGACTGATAAAAATTGTATTTTTAAAGGCTAAAGGTAAGATAAAAAAGTGTTTTCATAGCAATGCAAATTCCATTATTTAATACAGTTCTATCCTGGATTTTAAAGAAGCGAAAGTATCAGGTTGATATGTTTTTGGACCATCCTGTAGAGGTACAAAACGAAGTTTTATACGAACTTCTTTCTGAAGCCAAACAGACCTCTGTTGGAAAAAAATACGGCTTCGAGGATATAAAAAATTACGCCTCTTTTGCAGAAAAAGTACCTATACAGCAGTATGAAAGTGTTGAGCCATTAATTGAGAGAAACAGGCGAGGAGAGCAGAATGTTTTTTGGCCTTCAAAAATTCAATGGTTTGCAAAATCCAGTGGAACTACTAATGCAAAAAGCAAATTTATCCCTGTAAGTGATGAGGCTATCGATGATTGTCATATGAAGGCAGGAAAAGATATGTTATGTCTCTTTATCAATAATAATGAAGACACTGAAATCTTTAAGGGAAAAGGCTTAAGACTTGGGGGGAGTTCGGCAATTTATGAAGACAATGATACTTTCTTTGGAGATTTATCAGCGATCATAATTGAAAATATGCCTTTCTGGGCAGATTTCAGCAGTGCTCCGAGTACGAAGACGGCTTTAATGAGTGAATGGGAAACCAAGATGGACGCGATTATAGCTGAAACAATCCAAGAAGACATTACGAGTTTAACAGGAGTGCCATCATGGATGCTTGTTCTTTTAAACAGGGTTTTGGAAGTTACAGGAAAAGATAATATCCTTCAGGTTTGGCCAAATCTGGAAGTGTATTTTCATGGTGGAGTGAATTTTAAGCCTTACAAAGAGCAATACGAAAGATTAATTCCCAAAAAGAGTTTTAGATATTACGAAACCTATAATGCATCAGAAGGATTTTTCGCAATACAAGACAGAAATAATAGCGATGAATTGCTGTTGATGCTAGATTACGGGATATTCTATGAGTTTATTCCAATGGATCAATACCAAGGAGAAGAGTCAGTAGCTATTCCGCTTGAGCAGGTAAAAAAAGGAGTGAATTATGCCTTGGTTATTTCTACGAATTCCGGGCTGTGGAGGTATTTGATTGGGGATACTATTAAATTCACCAATATTAAGCCCTATAGAATTAAGATTACTGGAAGAACCAAACATTTTATAAATGTTTTTGGAGAAGAATTAGTCATCGAAAACGCCGAAGACGCCCTAGAGGTTGCTTGCTCAAAGCACAATGCCACAGTTTTAGAGTTTACGGTTGCCCCCATTTTTATGGAAGCAGAAAATAGCGGTGGTCATGAATGGTTAATTGAGTTTAAAAAAGCTCCAGACGATGTTATAGATTTTGCTGAAACCCTTGATGAGGCCTTAAAAGAAATAAACTCTGACTATGAGGCGAAAAGGTATTTGAATTTGACTATTGCCATGCCGATAATACATCAGGCTCCTAAGGGTCTTTTTTATCAATGGTTAAAGAAGAATGATAAATTAGGAGGTCAACATAAAGTGCCCAGATTAAGTAATAAAAGATCTTATTTGGAAGAGCTGTTAGAATTGCGTCACAGTGAAGCTGGTTGAGTTATAATAACATCATTTGTAATCCATGCTTCACATAAGACCGGAAATTCACCGGTCAAATCTCCTGCCTCTTGAAATGCCTTGTAATCAATCCATATAAAGCCTTCATTGCCCCAGTTTTTACCCCATGAATTCACTACTTTAAATGCATTCCTGTCATCATCGTATCCAACCACCAGCATAGCGTGTCCACCATCAGAACTTTTAAATTTTCTATAGATGTATTCACCATTCTCATCTCTGGCTCCAAAATAGTTCCTGTCAATAGTTATTGCAATTACGACAGGCTGATCATTTAATAAGGAAGCTTTCGTATAGTCAAAAACCAGTTCTTCGTCGAAATAAAAATAATTTTCAATTTTGTTGGGCTCAGCTAAAACCTTTTGAAGATTATTAGGTTGTGTTTCACACTCATTATCATTATAGACCATAATATTCCATCCCACAATTCCTTGGCTTACAAGAGTGTCTAATGCTTGCTGTACAAATGATCCACCAGCACAATCTGTTACTTTAATCTGGTTGTAGATATACGCAGGGCTCATTTCAAAATTGGAATTGAAAATTCCATTTTGAACACTTTCATAATTTTCTTGATAGCTCTTTAAATAGTAACCTGTTGCCCAGGCAACACAAGATCCTTGTCTGCCTTGTGACCTCACCTCGGGTAAGTATTCTGAGATGTCATATTGGGTCGGTAAAATAAGGGTTGTATCTATTTCAATTTCTGCCATTTCAGCGTTTTGAGGTTCCGAATAACCATAACATGATCCGCCTCCAACTCCTAATTGATGAATATCGACATTCTCTACGTTTTCAATTACCGGGTCTCCTTCATCATCATTAGTATATTCTTGTCTGATACCTGTGTCAAGGTCAAAACTACTGTCACAAGAAAATAGAATGATTAAGAATAATAGGGGGATGATTTTTTTCATGAATAGTACTGATAAGTTCAATCCTAGAGCAGCAAAAGCTATGCCATTAATAATCTGGGCCTTATTTTTCGCGGTCTATAACATAGTTTACCATAGTCATCAAAGATTCTTTATATGAAGAATCAGGGTAGGTGTTTAAAATATTAATAGCCTCGGTCTGATAGGCTTTCATTTTTTGGATAGTGTATTCGATACCTCCATTTGATTTCACGAATTCAATTACTTCTTTTACCCTTGATTTATCCTTATTGTGATTTTTCACAGAATTGATAAGCCATTTTCGTTCTTTTTTAGAGCAATTGTTGAGGGTATAGATCAAAGGCAAAGTCATCTTTTGCTCTTTAATATCTATTCCGGTTGGTTTGCCAATTTTTTCTTCAGAATAATCAAACAAATCATCTTTAATTTGAAAGGCTATTCCAATCAGCTCACCAAATTTCCTCATTTTTTCTACCTCCTCTTTCGGAGCATCAACAGAGGTTGCGCCAATGGCAGTGCAGGCTGCAATAAGTGTCGCCGTCTTTTTACGGATAATTTCAAAATATACTGCTTCAGTTATATCCAGGCGTCTTGCTTTTTCAATTTGCAACAATTCTCCTTCGCTCATTTCTCTTACGGCGATTGAGATATGCTTTAAAATATCAAAATCATCATTGTCAATTGACATTAACAAACCTTTTGACAATAGATAATCACCTACCAACACAGCAATCTTGTTCTTCCAGAGCGCATTTAAAGAGAAAAAACCACGACGTCGGTTACTATCATCAACCACATCATCATGTACTAAAGTAGCAGTATGAATCAATTCAATAACAGAAGCTCCTCGATATGTACGTTCTTTGAACTCACCATTAGAAACCATTTTTGCGACGAGAAATACGAACATGGGCCGCATTTGTTTCCCTTTTCTTCTAACAATATAATGAGTGATTCTATTAAGTAGGGATACATTTGAAATCATGGAAGCTTTGAATTTTGTTTCAAAGAATTCCATTTCCTCAAGAATGGGAAGTTTTATATGTTCGACGGTCTTCAAAGGCTTTCCAATTTACAACAAAAAAATTATTTTTTTTGTTGAATTTTCGCCCATGAATCTCTCAATGCCACAGTTCTGTTAAATACTAGTTTTTCATTCGTTGAATCAGGGTCCACATTAAAATAGCCTAACCGCTGAAACTGAAAACTGTCTCCAGCTGTTGCTGTAGCCAGACTAGGCTCAATAAAAGCCTTGTCGATTTTTTTCAGGGATTCAGGATTCAAAAATTCTTTAAAATCCTTGTCTTTGTGTGCGTCAGGAGCCTCATCTGTGAACAATCTGTCATATAATCTAACCTCAGCTTCCAAAGCGTGATCAATAGAAACCCAGTGAATGGTTCCTTTTACTTTTCTTTGACTGGCTTCAGATCCGCTTCCGCTTTTTGAATCAGGATCATAGGTACAATGAATTTCAGTTATTTCGTCATTTTCATTTTTTACGACGTCGTTGGCCTGAATGATATATGCGTTTTTAAGCCTTACTTCTTTGCCTAATTTAAGTCTGAAGAATTTTTTATTGGCCACCTCTCTAAAATCTTCCCTTTCGATATAGATCTCTCTTGAAAAAGGAACTGTTCTAAATCCAGCATCTTCATCTTCAGGGTTGTTCTCAGCAGTTAGCATTTCTTCTTGCCCTTCAGGATAATTAGTGATGACCAGCTTTACAGGATCAAGCACTGCCATAACTCTTGGAGCAACTTTATTTAATTCTTGTCTTATATGAAATTCTAGTAAAGCTAAGTCTGTTACATTATCTCTTTTAGCAATTCCTGCGGTTTCACTGAAATCACGAATCGAAGTAGGAGTATAGCCACGTCTTCTCAAACCTGATATGGTTGGCATTCGCGGATCATCCCAGCCATTTACATGGCCTTCTTCAACTAACTGTAGCAATTTTCTTTTGCTCATTACAGTATAACTCAAATTTCTTCTGGCAAATTCTCTTTGTTTAGGCCTGACATCCTTCGCGTCATATACCTGATCTAAGAACCAATCGTATAATTCTCTATGATGTTTAAACTCTAAAGTACACAAGGAGTGAGAAATTTGTTCAATATAATCTGATTCTCCATGGGTCCAGTCATACATTGGATAGATCTTCCAAGACTCCCCGGTTCGGTGATGCGCTCTGTGCAGAATACGATACATTAAAGGATCCCGCATAAGCATGTTAGGAGAAGTCATGTCAATTTTTGCCCGCAAGACATGTGTTCCTTCATTGAAGTCTCCATTCTTCATTTTTTCAAATAAATCAAGATTCTCTTCAATACTTCTATTTCGAAAAGGACTATTGACCCCAGCTTGGGTAGGTGTGCCTTTTTGTTCAGCAATAAGTTTGCTATCCTGATCATCAACATAGGCTTTCCCATCTTTGATCATGCGTACGGCCCAATCATATAATTGCTGAAAATAATCAGAAGAATAAAGCACTTCGGCCCATTCAAAACCCAGCCATTCAATATCTTTTTGAATCGCATCTACATATTCCTGTTCTTCTTTTTCAGGATTTGTATCATCAAAGCGGAGGTTGACTGGTGCGCCATATTTGATGCCTAATCCAAAATTTAAACAGATTGATGCAGCGTGTCCTATATGTAAATATCCATTTGGTTCAGGTGGGAATCTGAATTTTAATTTGGACCTTTCCATACCTTTTGCAAGGTCTTCCTCAACGATTTGTTCCAAAAAATTGAGAGATTTTTTTATTTCTGACATACTTTCAAATAAATGAAAGGCAAAATTACGTAAAATTGCTTAGTGAAAAAGCGAAAAGGGATAAAATTAAATCTGGAAACAGTATCCTTAAAATACCTTAAAAACCCAGTATTAATTTTGCGATATAAAAGAAAATAAAGATTCCAAAAATATCATTACTTGTAGTTATAAACGGACCCGTGGCAACTGCAGGGTCGATTCCTTTTTTGTCTAAAATAAGCGGAACAAAAGTGCCTATTAAAGAAGCAAGAATAATTACCAAAACCATGGCAATTGAAATTGTGATGCTGATATTGATATCATAATTAAGGAAAAAGCCAAAAATAAAAATCAGGCCAGCCAAAATTACGCCGTTGACAATACTCAGTCCAATTTCCTTAAACATTCGATTGACCATGCTCCCTTTGATATCATCATTGGCCAAACCTTGAACAATAATAGCTGAAGACTGTACCCCAACATTACCAGCCATAGCTGCAATGAGTGGCGTGAAAAAGAACAATTCAGGATAGTTCAATAAGGCGTCTTCAAATCCGCCCATGATTGAAGCTGCTGCAAGCCCCCCAACTAAACCTAATATTAACCATGGAAGCCTTGCTTTCGTTTTTTCTAAAATACTATCATCAGCATCGATATCTTCAGTGATACCCGCAGCCATTTGGTAATCTTTTTCGGCTTCTTCTTTTATAAGATCTACAATATCATCAATGGTAATTCTTCCAATAAGCACGTTATCATCATCTACAACAGGAATGGCTTCTAAATCATACTTTTGCATAAGCCTAGCCACGTCTTCACCTTTGTCATTAACATGAACAGCATCAACTTTTGGAATGTAAATATTGGCGATTTTGTCTTTAGCCGAGGCAACCAAAAGATCTTTTAAAGACAATCTACCAATGAGGTGGTTTTCCTTATCAACAACATAAATCGAATGAACTCTTCTTACTTCCTGAGCTTGAGACCTCATTTTTCGAACACAAGTAGGAACCATCCAATTTTCTTTGACTTTAACCAATTCTTTTGCCATTAAACTTCCAGCAGTTCCTTCTTCGTAACGCAAGAGTTCAACAATGTCTTTGGCATGATCATCATCTTCAATTTCTGAGATAACTGCAGTAACTCTTTCTTCAGGAAGCTCGGAAATAATATCAGCCGCATCATCTGTGTCTAATTCATCTAATTCATCAGCAATTTCCTGGGCCGACAGATTTTTAAGAATCTTTTCCCTGTCGTCCTCATCAATTTCCAATAAGGCCTCTGCAGAAAGCTCACTATCCAATAATTTAAAAAGATACGTGGCATCGCTAAGATTTAAGTCGTCAATTATTTCAGCTATATCAGCGGGGTGTTCTTCGGATAATAAATCGAGAAGTGCCCGATCATCCTTGTTGGAAATCAGTAATTCAATATGGTCAATGAATTCTTTCGTGATCTCAGATGCCATCTTCCTCAAGTCTTTTGGTTAGTTCAAGAAATTGCTCGACGCTTAATTGTTCTGGTCTTTGAGCAAATATAACATCTTCCTTCAATTTATCAGAGATCTGCAAAGATTTTAAACTATTACGCAGCGTTTTTCTTCTTTGATTAAAAGCGGTCTTAACCACTCTAAAGAAAAAGGCTACATCAACTTGTAATTGATAGTCTTTTTTTCTAACCAATCTGATAACACCAGAATCAACTCTTGGTGGCGGATTAAATACCGTTGGAGGAACAGAGAATAAGTATTCAACATCATAAAAAGCCTGGGTTAAAACAGAAAGGATACCATAGGTCTTGCTGCCAGGTCCTGCTGCAATTCTCAATGCTACTTCCTTCTGGAACATACCGCTGAATTCAGGAATTTGATCTCGGCAGGCTATAGATTTAAATACAATCTGAGAAGAAATATTATAAGGAAAATTTCCAATAATGGCTATCGGCTCATTGTTGAACTGAGCGGCCAAGTCCATTTTTAAAAAGTCTGCATTGATAATTCTATCCGATAAATGCAGGTAATGACCTTTTAAATAATCTATGGATTCAGGGTCTATTTCTACTACCCATATTGTTTTATCTTTTTTTAAGAGATATTTTGTTAAAACACCCATGCCAGGCCCGATTTCAAGTACGTGCTGGTATCCTTCAAAAGATAGGCTATCAGCAATTTTAGAAGCTATAGATTCGTCTTTTAAGAAGTGTTGCCCGAGGTGTTTTTTAGCTCTTACGCTCATGTTATCATTACATTATTTTTGAATAAATTCGCTCACAACTTTCATTTCAGTACGAAAGGCTCCGAACTTATTTCCAAATTTTTTAAATATGGCTTGTCTGAGTTGGGGAGCATCCTTTTGGTAATAATCGAATAAAAGTTCCTTTGATTCGCAGGTGAATTGAATGGAATAAGTAATTCCTCCCATGTCTTCTTTTACAAGAACCTGGCTCATAATGGCTTTTAAAAACTTGCCGGTTGCCATTACATTTGGGATGTGGTTATCCTGCATCCAGTTAAACCATTCATCATGAATGCTCTCGTCTACATTAATGGTTACATTATAAATATACATGTTGTTTTTTAAAAGTTTAAAGGTAGGGTTAATTGATCAATATTTTTAAAATCGCAGTATTGTAAATTCTAGATATCGTCTCCTCTGAGCTTTCTGTAATACTTCCTCGCATCAACTAAATAAATACTAGATGGAAATTCAAATATGATTTTCTCGAACATTTCCTGAGCCTTTTCTGGATCATTGAGACGGTCTCTATAAAGTATTCCCAAAGCAAAAATACTATCATCAATTAATAAACTTTCAGGATGGAAATTAAGGATAGTGAGTAAGTTGGCCTCGGCACTTGTATAGGCCTCAAGCTCTTGATAAAAAATAGCCTGAGTATATAAAGCATCATCTTCAATTTGCTGGCCTTTATATTGATTCAAAACATATGAAAGGGTGTCAATGGCTTGTTGATGTTTTTTTTGAAATCCCAATAATTCTGCCTTGGCATAAATTTTTAAGCCTTCATTGAGACTATCTTTGTCGCTGTTATTGCCAATTTTCAGGCTTAGTTCAAGCGCATCATTTGCAATTAGTTGAGACGTTGATGATTTTAAAACTTTTAATTGATTTTGTGACCATTGGAAGTCTCCTTTAAAATAAGAGGTTCTGGCCACTTTGAATCTTGCTTCCTGAGCTAGTTGACTATTCTTAAGGTCGTATTGGATCTGTGTATATAAAATCAACGCCTGGTTGAACTGGTTAGAAAAAACAAGAATGTCAGCAATTTTCATTTGAATAATTCCTTTTTCAAATGCTGATTCAGCGGATGGAATAATTTTTTCCAGATGTGCTATCGCTTTTTCCGGATCATCATAGTCAAAGGTCAGGAAATCAGCAAAAGATAAATGTAGCTCCAAAGTTTCTTTGCCCTGACCGTATATTTGAATTAACTCCTGGTACCTTTCTTCTATTTTACCTTTGTCTTTCTTCTCGCTAAAAGAGCGATTTTCAATCTTTAGCAAGTATATCTCAGCAAGTAATTTGCTTTCTTTATCAAGTAAGACCTCTTCGCTGTGGCTCAGCATAAACACGAATGCCTCCTTTGAAGTTTTAAAATCTTGTTTGTTAAATGACAGATAACCTATTTCTCGGACTCTTTCAAGATTCCCAGGCTTTCTTTTGTATAATGATTTTTCCTGAGTCAAGGCCTTGCTATAATCCTGTTCTTGCATAAATAGCCAACTCAAAAGTATGTTCCATGCATCTTTAGGATCTGATTGTGCTCTTTTTAGTAATAGTTTTTTAAACAAAAGATTGTTGCTGTCATTTTTATCCTCTGTGATAAAATTCCCAACATATCGCTGAACAGTTGAAAAATAATTGGCATTTTTATCGACTAGATCTAGATAAAGACTGAACATTTTTTCAAGATCTCCTTTCTCTCCATAAATTTGAGCCTCACTGATTTCAGTATTGAGTTTAGGATTCAGTTCTTTTGCAATTTGATACGATAGTAAAGCTTCATCGAGCAAATGATTTTGCCTGAACGACCTGCCAATCATGAATACGAAGCCCGGATTTTTTCGTACATATTCTATTGACTGTTCATAATACTTTTCGGCAATTTCAGGCTGATCTTGTAATTGATAATTGTATCCGAGTTCTATAAATAGATGCATTTGTTCCGGAAATCGCTGGATTTGTTCTTCGATAAGTGACTGTGATGCCTCATAAGACGCTACTTGCTGATAACAAGTAACTAATGACTTAAAGTAGTCTTGCCGAATTGGGTTATTCTCAAATAGAGGTTTATATAAAAGGATTGCCTTGTCATATTCTCCTTTTCGAAAATATGAATTGGCTAGTTCGGCACTTTGTGCATTTCCATAAATGGAGAACAGCACCGCTATGATGATTAAAAATGACCTCATAATATAATTGGCTAAAAATATACTTTTCAGTTCTATTTTTTTAAATTATCTAATTCGTAATAATAAATAAATTTATTACCAGAGTCTTAATATTCTCTTCGATTTTATTAGAATTTCTAAACAATGTTAAAATTTTAATAAAATAAATTCCAAAATGTAACGTTATTTAAAAATGTCAGTCTTAATAGTATAAGATTACAATAACAAAAACCTTACAGTTATGATCGAAGTAAAAACATTCTACGAAAGAGCTAAGCAAAGTGCAAAGAACCATATGAAAAATGGTCAGATAAACGATTATTTGAATGATTTGTTAATCATGAATCATTACAAAAAAATGATGGACGCTGCTTAGTCAGTGCTTTTAGATCGAATTAAATTAAACCTAATCGATCAGATCGAATCCGGTATAGGCCTGTAAAACTTCAGGAATTTTAATACCCTCTTCGGTTTGGTAATTCTCTAAAAGTCCGGCCAATACTCTAGGTAATGCTAGAGAGCTGCCATTCAGCGTATGTGCCAATTGACTTTTCCCATCTTTATTTTTAAAACGCAGTTTTAATCGATTTGCCTGGAATGTCTCGAAATTAGACACTGAACTAATTTCCAGCCATCTGTCCTGAGCAGTTGAGAAAACTTCAAAATCATAGGTTAAGGCAGAAGTGAATCCGAGATCGCCTCCGCAGAGACGTAAAATTCTATAGGGTAATTTCAATTCTTGTAGTATTCCTTTGATATGCTCAACCATACCTTCCATGGCCTCATAAGACTTATCAGGATGTTCAACTCTTACAATTTCCACCTTGTCAAATTGATGTAATCTGTTAAGACCTCTTACGTGAGATCCGTAAGAACCTGCTTCTCTTCTGAAACAAGGCGTATAGGCAGTGTTGCAGATAGGAAAATCACTTTCTTTTAGCAATACATCACGGTAAAAATTAGTTACAGGTACTTCTGCAGTTGGTATGAGATATAGATTGTCTACACCAACATGATACATTTGACCTTCCTTGTCAGGTAATTGACCGGTACCGAAGCCTGAAGCTTCATTAATCAATAAAGGAGGTTGAACCTCAGTATATCCTGCAGCAGAATTTTTATCCAAAAAGTAAGCGACAAGAGCTCTCTGTAATTTTGCTCCCTTACCTTTATAAACAGGAAACCCTGCGCCAGTAATTTTATTTCCTAATTCAAAATCAATAATGTCATATTTCTTGCAAAGGTCCCAATGAGGCGTTGCCTTTTCGTGCAATGTTGGGATATCTCCTTCACTGAAAACTATCTCGTTATCTTCTTCATTGCTTCCGGCCGGTACCAAAGCATGAGGAATATTTGGAATTTGATATAACAATTCATTTAATTCTTGCTCGACTTCTCCAAGATTATCAGAAAGATTTTTAGATTTTTCTTTTAATAACCCGGTCTTCTCTTTAGCAATATTCGCTTTTTGGACTTCTCCAGATTTAAATAGTTTCCCTATTTCTTTAGAGATCTTATTACTATCAGAAAGGATATTGTCTAATTCTGCCTGGATGGCTCTCCTTTTGCGATCAGATTCAAGAACTGATTCGATTAACGTATCAGCATTTTTGAAGTTACGAACAGCAAGTCCTTTGATAACCAACTCTTTATTGTCGCGAATGTAAGGTAATGATAACATATGTTATTTTTTTGACTTGCAAAGATAAGTAATGCCATTGGAAGAAGGAATGCTTATTTAATTTTCATAAGCCAATTTCTGGCTGATTCTTCATCTTTGCTTATTTGTGTTGCTAACTCTTCGATTGATTCAAACTTTTTCTCATCCCTTAATCGCATCAAGACTTCAATTTGCATACTGCTTCCATAAAGGTCATCTTTAAAATCCAAAAGATGTATTTCGATGGTTTGGCCTTTTCCTCCAACAGTAGGTCTAAAACCGATATTCATAATGCCAAAATTCGATTTATCATTAAAATTGGCCTTTACGATATATACACCTTTATTAGGAATCAATTTATAATCTTCAGCGATATGTAAATTCACCGTGGGGAAATTGATTTTTCTGCCAATCCCTTGACCTGTAATAATTTTACCGGTTAAAAGGTAGTTATAACCAAGGTACTTATTCGCCTTTTCCATGTCACCATTTTCTATGGCTTTCCTTATTTTAGTTGAACTTACAGAAACACTTTCTATTTCCTGAGCAGAAATTTCTTCTACTGAATAATCATATAATTCTCCATATTCAGAAAGTTGTTCAAAATTTCCTTCGCGATTTTTGCCGAAATGATGGTCATATCCAATTACCAACTTTTTGATATTGAGTTGATTGATTAAAATATTTCTAACAAAATCTAATGCGGATAATCTTGAAAACTCTTTAGTGAAAGGTTCAATAATCAAATCATCTAGCCCAAATTTCTCCAAAAGATATATTTTTTCTTCCATGGTCGTAAGCATCTTAATATCGTTGCTTTGATCAAGAACCATTCTGGGATGAGGATAAAAAGTAAGTATCATGGATCGTTCAAAGTCCTGACTTTTAATTTGATTTAGTCTTTCTATAATCTTTTGATGACCGATATGAACCCCGTCAAAGGTCCCAATAGTGAGCACTGATAAATGCTCCTTGTGATCATAATTTTCAACCGATTGATGAACCCTCACGAATGCTGCTATTTAAAATTTAATATTTTCATCTATTTGATCTATGATTTGAGGAACCTTGTTTATTTTAAAAGAGGTTCGTACATGAAGATTACCATTTGAAGTGAACAAAAACAAGTTACCTTCTCTTACCGGGAAGTACCCCATACTGCCCTTGCAATAACATATACGTCCGAAAACCATTTTCACCTTCTGAAGTTCATTGTCCTTTAATATAATTTGCTTGTCATTTGGGTCGAATTCAAAATAAACGTATTCTGAATAGCTGCTGTCCATTGCATTTTCAATAGTCTTTCTTTTGTAATGGTATTTTATAACAATTTTTTCTCCTTCCGTAACTTCGGGATACAATTTACCCGTGCTGTCATAGGAGAGATTTAGTGCAGAATTTTTAAAAACTTCAAACAAGCAGTCACCATTCTCAGGGCAATTTATATGTGGTGGTGGGAGCGACACCCTTTCATCACTTTTTTGCTCTTTAGTGACAGCACACGAAAGGGTTATAAATAAAAGGCTACATAAAATAAGTCTCATTCTTTTATATTGAGTAATTCAATTATAAGTTGCTTCAAGAAAAATAATCATCCTTTAGCACCATCAGATAAATGGCCACCTAATCAGGCAAAAATAAGTATTTCAAAGTTTCAAAGTAAGAATGAGCTTAAAAAATATAATTCATCTCGATTTGACCCTAGGTGTGTGCAAGATAAACTGGAATTCCAAGGTATTCTATTCATGCAAGTTAAGACAGAAAGATAATTCAAATGTTGAAAAGTTAGGCATAAATTAATGCTGCAAAGCTTGTTGAAAATTCATATTTTTGTCACCCTTCATTAATACGTGCTAGAAAATGACCAGAAATCAAATTAGATTTTTTGCAATCCTTTTTATTTTCTTTACAAATTTCATGGTTGCGCAACAGCGAAATCTATGGACAAGAATAGATGACAGTGGGATAAAGAAAGAAGATCTTAAACGCAAAGCGAATGTTGATAAACATAAGGCTTACAGGTTGGATCTTGAAAGATTGGAGAGAAACCTGCTGGACGCCCCTAAAAAAGAAGCGACTATTGGGAAGTCTAATAAAAAGGTCGTTTTTCCTGATGGAAGGGGAGGAATGATCACTTATTTGGTAAAGGAAGCTTCGGTAATGCATCCGGATTTAGCGAAAAAATATCCAAAGAACAAGTCGTATGTGGGTGTTTCTGAAAAGAACGGTTCCAAAAGAATTCGTTTTAGCATCAATGAATTGGGTTTGAATGCAGTGATTCGAGATGTTAATCAAAATGTACAGTATATAGAGCCTTTAACTCGTGACAAAAAGAACTATAAATTATTTTATAGAGACGATCTGAGTGGAGAAGGGAAATTTCAGTGTTTTACGGAACAAGAGTCGGAATTTCAAAAAGCTTTACAGGGATTAAAGATAACTGACGATGGGAAACTAAGAACTTACAGGCTGGCTTTGGCAACAACGGGTGAATACTCCCAGTTTCATATTGCGGATCAAAATGCAGAAGATAAAACAGATGAAGAAAAAACAGCGATTGTATTATCTGCTGTGACAACCGCTTTAACTCAGGTTAATGCTATTTATGAAACAGATCTTGCGGTTACTATGCAATTGGTAGCTGATAATGATGAATTAATATACCTGAATCCTGATACCGACCCTTATACGAACCTTACCGGTAGCTTGTTACTTGATGAAAATCAGTCTAATCTTGACAATGTCATTGAGGAGGATAATTATGATATAGGGCATGTTTTTAGTACTGGAGGTGGAGGTGTAGCAAGTCTTTCAGTTGTTTGTAGAAATGGGTCGAAGGCTCGTGGTACTACTGGATTGCCTGAACCAATTGGAGATTATTTTTATTATGATTATGTGGCGCACGAAATGGGGCATCAATTTGGTGCGAACCATTCTTTTAATGGAGATGATGGAAATTGTGCCGGTGATAACCGGAATGATCAAACGGCGGTTGAGCCGGGTAGTGGCTCTTCGTTAATGTCTTATGCTGGTCTTTGTGAATCTCAAAACGTTCAAAGCAGTGTAGATCCTTATTTTCACATTATTAGTATTGAGGAAATAAGAGGTTATATAACCAATGGTCAGGGCGGTAGTTGCCCAGTAGAGTCAAATTTGATTTTTAATGCCAATGCGCCAGATGTTGATGCCGGCGAAGATTTTACGATTCCCATCGGAACACCTTATAGATTAACTGCTACAGCGACCGACGCAGACGGAGATCAACTCTCCTTCTCTTGGGAACAGGTAGATAATCAAATTACTACAGTTCCCCCAAGTGGCACTTCAACTTCTGGGGCTTTATATAAATCGCACAAACCCTCTTTGGACCCTGTTAGATACCTTCCAAAATTAACAACCTTGGCTACTGGTGTTATTTCATCAACATGGGAGGTAACCCCTCTGGTTGAAAGGGAAATGAATTTTATTTTATCGGTAAGAGATAATCATGCCGAAGCAGGTCAGGTTTCTACCGATGATCTGAAAGTAAATGTAACGGCTTCAGCCGGACCGTTTTTGGTAACTTCTCAGGCAACTGAGGATCTCATTTGGACACAAGGTGAACAAGAAACAATTACCTGGGACGTAGCAGGAACAGACGGAAATGGTTTAAATGTGTCACAAGTCAATATATTATTGTCTACAGATTGGGGGAAAACTTATGCTACGGTTTTAGCTAGTAATATACCTAATAACGGTTCTCAAACTATTACTGTACCTGAGATAAAAGGTTCTCAATGTTTCGTAATGGTAGAGGCTATTGGAAATCACTTTTTTGCCATAAACAGTAAGAGCTTTTCAATTGGGGAGTTCAATGTTATATGTAATGAGTACGAATCAAATGATACGCCAATTGCTATTCCGGATGATGACCGCGAGGGTATTTCTTCAGTAATTGTGGTTCCTGAAGATATAAACGTGGAAAGTTTAAAAGTGAGTTTGATAAAGAAAGGAACTCCTGAATCAGGAGGTGAAGACGAGCCTGGAATTACGCATACTTATTTAGGAGATCTGTCTATCACACTTGAAAGTCCTGAGGGAACAATTATAGAATTAATCAGCAACGCTTGTGGTCCAAGAGAAGATATGCAGGTTGTCCTTTCGGATAATGGTGATCAAATTGATTGTAATCTAAGTAATCCCGGACTTACGGGAATCAGAAGACCCGTTGATGAACTGGCTATCTTTAGTGGGGAGAATGCCCAGGGTAACTGGATACTTAATGTAGTTGACGGGGCTCCGGATGATACAGGAAATATTGAAGCCTGGAGTTTGGAAATTTGCAGCTCTGAGGCAGTCTTAGGCGTTAATAATTATGTATTTGATAATTTTACTGTTTTTCCAAATCCTTCAGATGGTTTGTTTACCATAAAATTTGAATCGGAAGAAACAGGGGATGTAGATGTCATGATTTATGATCTTTTGGGTCGGACTGTGGCAAAGAAAACCTACAAGACTATAAGCTCTAGATTTGAGCAGGCACTTGATCTTCAAGGTGTTTCGGGTGGGATTTATATGCTAAGTGTTAAACGCGGCAACAAGGTGTCTGCGCATAAGATTAGAATCAAATAATCAACATTCCTTGATTTAGCAAGCCTTTTTTTGTCATTTTTATATTTTTTGTTAAAAATTTAGTGAAATTCGAAAAAAATTGTACTTTGCCACATTCTTAATTTACACAAATTATTTTATATGAACAAGATTTTAGTGGTGCTCGCATTATTTTGCGGGTCGTTTATGTTTGGTCAGACGTCATTTTCCGGTACGGTAACTGATTCAAACACACAAGAACCTATACCTGGAGTTAATGTCAAGGTAGTGGGTAAATCAATAGGGGCTTCAACTGATTTTGACGGAAAATTTAGTTTGAATGTTAGTGATGAAGTACCTTTTAGTATTGAAATAACTTCAGTTGGATACCAAAGTCAGATTTTGGAGATAACAGCTGATGATACAGAATTACAAATAGTGTTAACAGAAAATGCAACCTCTTTAGATGAAGTTGTTGTTTCTGCTTCCAGAACTCCTGAAAGCATTAGAGAATCTCCGGTTACTATCGAAAGAATAGGTATCAAGGATTTAAAAACTTCTACTTCTGCCAATTACTATGACAGTATGGAGAACTTAAAAGGGATAGATTTAAATAGAGGAAGTTTAACCTTTAATTCTATAAATACACGTGGTTTCGCAACTTTTTCAAATACGAGATTTGTTCAATTGGTTGATGGGATGGATACCGCCTCTCCAGCATTGAACTTCGTGCTTGGAAATCTGGCTGGTGTAAGTCAGTTGGATCTTCAAAGCGTTGAAATCATTCCTGGTGCTGCTTCAGCATTGTATGGAGCAAATGCTTTTAATGGGATTATGTTTATGACGACGAGAAGCCCTTTCGATGATCAGGGAGTTAGCGCTTATGCTAAAACAGGTTTGACCATTCAGAAATCGGCAGGTGATCATGTGTTTTATGATGTCGGGGTTAGATATGCTCATGCATTTAGTGAAAAATTTGCCTTAAAAGGATCACTTACTTATTTAAAAGGAACTGACTGGTACGCCGATGATACGTCAGAATACTCAAATGATTTTACTGCGGTTGGTGAACCTGATGAGATTTTACCTTTTAGATCAAGCCCAACCCATGATGGTATCAATATTTATGGAGATGAGGTTTCTTTAGGAGCGCTTGGTTTAAATTTTAATGAATTTGCTCAATTACTTGAGGCTGGCGGATTGATTCCTGCCGGTTCGAGCAATTTGATTCCTGCCGTTAATGTGGGAAGAACGGGTTATTTAGAACAAGCTTTTACAGATTATAACGCTGAAAGTTTAAAATATGACCTTTCCTTTCATTTTAGACCCAATGCAGATGACCTCGAAATTATTTTTAACACCAGAGGTGGATATGGTTCTACAATTTATCAGGGTACAAACAGGTACAATATCAAGAATTTCTTACTACAAAATCACAGACTTGAGGTTAGAAACGATGATTTTTTTGTTAGGGCCTATATGACTACTGAAGATGCAGGAGATTCTTATGATATGCGCTTTACAGGAATTAATATTGCAAAATACAAGGCGCAAGAGTGGTTTGGTGCCTATACTGGTGGATATTTACAAGCGATTCTGGGAGGTGCAAATAACGATCAAGCTCATGCTGCAGGAAGATTATTAGCCGATTCAGATGAAACTACTACGCCAAGACCGGGCTCAGACTTGTTCAACGAACTTTTTGACGAAATTACTTCAAACGGAGATTTATCCGAGGGTTCTAAATTTATTGATAAAACCTCAATGATTGTGGGTGAAGGAAATTACAATTTCGCCAGACTATTAGATGATAAATGGGATCTGCAAGTAGGTGGTTCCTACAGACGCTATTCTTTGAACTCCGAAGGAACTATTTTTACTGATTATGACGGGCCTATTAAATATAGTGAATATGGCGCATATGTTCAAGCCATCAAAAAATTGATGGACGATAGATTGAAACTACAAGCATCTATTAGATATGATAAGAATGAATTTTACGATGGTAATTTTTCACCTAGAGCTTCAGTTACATTTGCAGTTGATGAAGCTAGAAACCATAACTTAAGAACTTCATACCAAACTGGTTTTAGGTATCCTACTACGCAAGACTTGTTTATTGGTCTAGATTCTGGCCAGGGTATTTTGGTAGGTTCATCTCCTGATAATTTAGATAGAGATTTGCCTAGTACTGATCTTACTGGAAGGAAAGTGTATGGTGATTCTTATACCTTATCTTCAGTTCAAGAGTTTCAAGCAACAGGAAACCCTACGCTCCTTGTTCCAATAGAAACAGGATTGGTGCAACCAGAGAAAATTCAATCTTTTGATTTAGGTTACCGAGGTGTTTTTGGTAAAATATATGTAGATATCAATGGATATTATAGTAAATATGATGATTTTATCAGTAATACCTTCGTGGTCACTCCCAATGACGGAACAACCGCAGATGAAACGGGAATTGCTGATCTTATAAGTGGAAACGTTCAAGGATTTCAGACGTATACAAATTCAAAAGCGGATATATCGTCTTATGGTGCAAGTATGGGTTTGAACGCCAAAATAGTAAAAAAATTAGATGTTGGTTTAAGTTACACATTGGCCAAGTTTGAATTTGATCAAGAATCTGACCCTGACTTTGCTGCAGGATTTAATACTCCAGAACACAAGGTTAAATTTTCTTTGGGAAGCCAGAATATTATTGGCCACTTAGGATTTAATATCAACATAAGATGGAGCGATGAATATTTATGGCAGTCGACGATTGCAAATGCTGTTATTCCGCAAAGAACAGTTGGCGATGCGCAAATTAATTATGCTGTTCCCAAGATGAATTCCTTATTTAAACTTGGTGGATCGAACCTTGGAGGCAAGGAGTATCAAAGCGCACCGGGTTCACCCTATATTGGATCACAATTCTTTGTATCATGGGTATTCAATCAATAATAAAATTTAAAAAGAAAAAAATGTTTAGAATAAAATATTTATGGGCCTTATCACTGATTGTTGTGCTCGCCTCTTGTGAACAAGGGAAATATGATCTTGAGCCAGAGCCAGTAGTAGAACTGGTATCAGGTCAGGCTGATTTTACAAATTATGTAGCAATTGGAAATTCATTGACAGCTGGTATTTCTGACGGAGCCCTGTTTATTGCAAGTCAAACCAGTGCTTACCCAAATTTGTTGGCTGAAAAAATGGCTTATGCAGGTGGTGGTGAGTTTACCCAACCTTTGATGAATGATAATATGGGGGGCTTATTATTCGCAGGAAATCAAATTACTCCGAATAGATTATTTACAGACTTGGAAAACTTGATGCCTTTACCAGGTACTCCAACAACTGATGTTACTAATGTGATGGCTGGTCCATATAATAATATGGGTGTTCCTGGTGCCAGAAGTTACCATTTGGTGGCTCCTGGATATGGAGATGTAGCAAATGTACCTTTAGAACTTGCAAATCCTTATTATGCCAGAATGGCTTCCAGTTCAAGTGCAACAGTACTTGGCGATGCCATGGCGATGAATCCAACCTTTTTTAGCCTTTGGATCGGTACAAACGATGTTTTGGGTTATGCAACATCTGGTGGAGATGGAACTAGTGAAATTTCGAATCAAGCGCTTTTTGATGGTTCTATGACAGCGATAATAGGAACATTGGCAGCGAGTGGAGCTAAAGGTTTGGTCGCTAATATTCCGCCTGTTTTGACAGGTGCTTACTTTACAGCTGTGCCATACGCCCCTTTGGACCCTTCTATTCCAGAATATGCTGAACAGATTCCAACTTTAAATGCAGCTTATGCGCAATTAAATCAGGCATTTGCCTTTTTAGGTGTGCCAGAAAGGTCAGTTGTGTTTTCTGAAACTGAAGCAAGCCCTGTAGTTATTTTTGACGAATCTTTGGCAAACATACAACCACAACTTAATGCAGTACTTATTGGAGGAGGGTTAGATCCGCTCACAGCTGGTTTACTGTCTGCTCAATATGCACAATCAAGACAAGCGAATGAGAATGATATTTTAACCTTGCCAAGTAGGGCCGCTATATCTCAGGTCAATACAGAATATTTTCAGCAATTGGTAGCAATGGGAGTTCCAGCAGCAACGGCCGGACAATTGTCAGTCAATGGTTTGACCTATCCTCTTGCAGATACTTTTGTTTTGATTCCTACAGAACAGATGGAAATTAATGATGCCACAACACAATTTAACCAAACGATAGCTCAATTAACGACGAATGCCGGATTGGCAGCCTTTGATGCTTTTGGATTGATGAGTGAAATACATGAATCAGGATACTCTAGTGATGGATTTAATATTACAACAGAATTTCTTTTTGGAGGTTTATTCTCTTTAGATGGTCTTCATTTAACGGCTAGAGGTAATGCGATTGTGGCCAATGAAATGATGAAATTGATTGATGACACTTACGAATCAAACTTTGAAGAAGCAGGAATGCTGAATGATATTGGAGATTATCCTCAAATTTATTCACCTGTACTTCCATAGATGGATATATGAACTAAAATAATAAAAGATCCGTCCGAAAATGACGGATCTTTTTGTTATACGGATTTTTCTTAAAAACAAATTGAACAGTATACGATGAATCGTAAAGGGTGGATTTTAAAAGTGCCAATTGTATTGCATTTGATCCTTATGAGCTCTTGCAGCAACAAGAGCTCTGAGAAGGAGTTGGCGCCTTATGTATCCCTTTCATCTGAAACTATTCAATTGTCTACAAAGTGCCCACCTGGGTTTCTGTTGAATGAGAACAACGAATGTGTTGCTAAAAATCTTTATCAGCAATACGAATCATTACAAGACGTGGGAGTCGGTGGATTAAAAACAGCTTTGCCAGAGGTAAGAGATGGTTTTTCTCCTCAGCAGATTGATTTAGGGCGCTATTTATTTTTCGACCCTGTACTGTCTGTAAATGGAAAGGTTTCTTGTGCCACTTGTCACCAACCAGAAAAAGGATTCAGCGACGGAAAGGCTGTTTCAAAAGGGGTGAATGGTACAGCATTAACAAGATCTTCTCCGAGTTTATGGAACGTAGCTTATCTCCAAAAGTTTTTTTGGGATGCCAGAGCCACTTCGTTGGAAGCCCAATTGCAAGACCCCCTTTTTTCGGCTGATGAAATGGGTAATACTCCAGAAAATTTAAAACAGACTATGAATAGCATTCCTTTATACAGGCGCTTATTCAAGGATGCTTTTCCGAACAAGAATCAAAATGACAGCATAGAAGTATATGACATATATACAGCACTTGCGGCCTTTGAAACGTCTTTGATATCGTTGAATTCAAAGTATGATCAATATGCACATGGTTTTAAGGGAGCCTTAAATGAGAGAGAAATTGAAGGGTTGAATATTTTCAGATCTTTTGTTGCACGATGTGCTGAATGCCATACCCCACCTTTATTTACCAATCAACAAGTAGCGGTTATAGGAACTCCGGAGCCAGAAGGTAAAGCCAGGGATGTTGGTGCAGAAAAAACCTTTAACGACCCGAGTAGAAGAGGAGGTTTTAAAGTTCCCAGCCTACGAAATATAGAGAAAACAGCCCCTTATATGCATTCAGGTAAGTTTCAAAACCTTCGTGAGACGGTTGAGTTTTATACCAAGGGCCGGGGGCATGCGGTTCCAAAAGGTGAAAAATTGTATCTTCATTGGCATATTTGGGAACCGAACTTAAGTGAGAAGGAATTAGACCTTCTTGTGGATTTTTTAAAAACCTTAACGGATGAGTCTTTCATGCCTATGACACCTGATTTACTTCCATCGGAAATGGATAAATCTGTTGATATTAATTCTTAACATAAATATTTGACCTCATGTTTAAAAAAGTAATTCTAGCCCTTGTCTTTATCGCAGCAGGCGTTTTGATTGGCAAATATTTCCTAGGAAATTCACAAACTACTGTGATGCCTAGTCCAAATAATCTGTACAGAACAGTTTCTTCAGGGGATGATGCTAAATCTTTGAACCGAGCTTTTAGTGGTAAAATTCATGAGGTTAAAAATGGAGATCTGATTATGGATGCCGTTCGAAGCGCTGCACCTGGTGACCTCATCCGTGTTTATCCTGGAACATATAAAGAGACGGTATATATAGACAAAGATGATATTAGTTTTCAAGGGATAATAATAGAAGGTGAATGGCCTGTATTGGATGGTGAAAAAGAATTGAACGATGCATTTTTGTATTCAGGAAACGGAATACAAATTGAGAGTTTTAAAATCATCAATTACAAAGGAAACGGTATTATGGGACAGGCTGGTAATAATTTTGTCCTTAGAAATAATTGGATCATTGATGCTGGTGTGTATGGTATATTCCCGCAGTTTGGTAAAAATGGATTGATAGAACATAATGTTTTATCTGGAATTGAAGACGCAGCTATTTATGTGGGGATGTGCGATAATATTGATGTATTGAATAATGAGGTGTTTGGCAATGTGGCGGGTATTGAAATTGAAAATTCAAGACATTGTCTTGTTGAGAACAACCTGGCTTATGACAATACAGGCGGTATTTTGGCATTTATTACACCAGGACTACCTATCAAAACAACCTTTGACGTGATCATTAGAAATAATTTTATTACTAAAAACAATCATGAAAATTTTGGGGCACCGGGTTCTATTGTTTCTGGAATTCCTCCAGGTACAGGTATTTTGGTGATGGCTGCTGATGACGTGATTATTGAAAATAATATTATTTCAGGGAATGACAATGCAGGTATTATTATTACAGATTTCGCCAATGGTGGGGCAGAAGCTTCAAATGATCCGGATTCTGATCCTAACCCTGACAGGATTATTATTCTGGATAATTTTATGATTGACAACGGCAATAATCCTGTCGGAGAATTAAAGGCCTTGATGATGACACAGTTTTCTACTACCGGCCCTGATATTTTGGCTATCGGGGGAGGAGAAGGGAGCACGATCAGGGATGTCGAAAGATATAGAACCTGGGGCTTAGGTGACTTTGGAACACCCGAGATCAGTACTACCCAGGAAATCAAATCGTTGCTTTTAGACAGCCCTGCACAACCTCGTGAAATAAGTAAAGAAGATCTTGGTGAGATGACCTATTATGGGATTTGCTCCGGATGTCATGCTTTTGACATTCGTTTAATTGGTGTACCAACAAATGTGATTCAGATGATTTATAAGGATAATCCACAAGGTATCGTTGACTACATCAATCATCCTAAAAACCTAAGAGAGGATTACCCTGAAATGCCACCTCAGGATTACCTGTCCCAAGAGGCTAAAATGGCTGTGGCTGAGTATATTCTGGCTCTAAAAAAATAATAAAAAAAAACTTTAATTTTTGTATTAAAAACATATCTTTGCACCGCAAAAGAAAAATGCAATTAAATTGTTTCTGAGCAAAATCAGAAGGCATAAAGAATAATAAATATTTTATAAGAATGGCAAAGATCACAGGTAAAGTTTCTCAAATTTTAGGAGCGGTAGTTGATGTTGAGTTTTCATCAGATAGTCAACTTCCAAGAATATACGACTCATTGGAGATCAAGAGAGAGGATGGTTCTATTTTGATTCTTGAGGTGGAACAACACATTGGTGAAGACACAGTGAGATGTATCGCTATGGATTCTGTCGATGGATTGAGCAGAGGCGTGGAAGTTCTTTCGGAAGGAAATCCTATTAAGGTTCCTGTTGGGGGTGAAATTTATGGAAGATTGTTCAATGTGAATGGAGATCCAATTGATGGTTTGAAAGCACTTCCTAAAGACGGAGATAACGGTTTACCAATACACAGATCATCGCCAAAATTTGAAGAGTTATCTACTTCAACTGAGGTTTTGTTTACTGGAATTAAAGTAATTGACCTTATTGAGCCATATTCAAAAGGTGGAAAAATTGGATTATTTGGTGGAGCAGGAGTTGGAAAAACGGTTCTTATCCAAGAATTGATTAATAATATTGCTAAGGGTCATGGTGGTTTATCTGTATTCGCAGGAGTTGGTGAAAGAACACGTGAAGGTAATGACTTGTTAAGAGAGATGCTTGAGTCAGGTATTATCAAATATGGTGACGCTTTTGAAAAATCAATGGAAGAAGGCGGATGGGATCTTGACAAGGTAGATATGTCAGCCTTAAAAGAATCAAAACTTACTTTTGTATTTGGTCAGATGAATGAGCCTCCTGGAGCACGTGCACGTGTTGCTTTATCAGGATTGACAATAGCAGAATATTTTAGAGATGGAGCCGGAGACGGTCAAGGTAAAGATATTTTGTTCTTTATTGACAATATATTTAGATTTACGCAAGCAGGTTCTGAGGTATCAGCACTTTTAGGACGTATGCCATCAGCAGTAGGTTACCAACCAACATTGGCAACTGAAATGGGAGCGATGCAAGAAAGAATTACTTCTACAAAGAACGGATCGATTACATCTGTACAGGCGGTATATGTTCCTGCGGATGATTTAACGGATCCTGCACCAGCAACAACATTTGCTCACTTGGATGCTACAACGGTATTGTCTCGTAAGATTTCTGAATTAGGTATTTATCCTGCAGTTGATCCATTAGATTCAACTTCAAGAATTCTTAGTAGAGAGATTTTAGGTGATGAGCATTATGATACGGCACAAAGAGTAAAAGAAACGCTTCAAAAATATAAAGAGTTACAAGATATTATTGCGATTCTAGGTATGGAAGAATTGTCTGAAGAAGATAAGTTGATCGTACACAGAGCACGTCGTGTACAACGTTTCTTATCTCAGCCATTTCACGTAGCTGAGCAATTTACTGGTATTCCTGGTTCGTTAGTTGATATTAAGGATACGATTAAAGGTTTCAACATGATTATGGACGGAGAATTGGATAAATATCCTGAAGCCGCTTTTAACCTTAGAGGAACTATTGAAGAAGCTATGGAAGCAGGAGAAAAAATGTTGACTGACGCTTAAAACCAAAAACCATGTTTTTAGAAATTGTAACACCTGAGGCAAGTATTTTTCAGGGCGATGTTGACTCAGTAATTGTTCCCGGAGTAGTAGGAGAATTTCAAATACTGAATAACCACGCTCCGATTGTGTCTTTGCTTAAAGAAGGAAAAGTAAGAATTCGAGGTAGTTTTGCACTTGATGAAGCATTTGAAGGTAAATTTTCAAATGGTGATAACGGAACTAAGGTTTTGGATATCAATAGCGGAACTATCGAAATGAATGATAACAAAATCATTATTCTGGTAGATTGATATTAGAGTTGATTATATAAAAAAAACCTCATGCAAAGCATGAGGTTTTTTTTATATAAAAAGGTTCATTCCAAAACTAAGGCCGTTTGATTTAGGTACAAATCGGCAGACACCACCAACACAGATCAGCCCCCCTCTTTGTCGTCCATAGTTCAATGAGAATTTAGTCTTTTTATGCCTGAAGCTACCTCCGGCATTGTAATAATGAATTCGTTCAATTTCATTCTCGTTACCATAATTGTATTGGTCACTTACATAGACTGAGAATTTTCTTAAAAAATTGTACTCTATAAGCCCTCCAACCCAATTCTGTTTATCGTCTTTGGTCCAAAGATGCTCGAGCTGAAATCTCAGTTCATTCTTGTTATTAATAGTATAGTGCGAATCGATGGCTGCTATGTTCGTCGTGACAGTACCTGAAGAGGCCTCTAAACGTTCTTTATTGTAAAATTGGCGTATCCAGTACACTGAGCTTCGCCATTGCTTAGACCACTGATTCCTGACTTCCAGATTAAGGTCTGTATAATATTTATCGCCATATTTGAAGAAGTCTGCTGAATATTGTCGGTTTTCCAAATCAAAATCAGCATTTAAGCCATACCAGGCCGCGTAGTTCAAAGCCAAAACTGTTCCATATTTTTCTGCCCAACTATTTTTTTTAGTGAACTTATAATACAGGTCTATTTGTTGCCCAATTTCACCTGCCTTTCCTCCGGCAATAAAACTTAATTGGGGTTGAGACTGATAAACATAAATATTAGAAAGCCCTACATTGTGTTGTTTGGTGAGGGCTGGCAAATAATTTACGATGAGTTGGTTGTAAATATTAGCATATGATTCTCGATCTGTGTAAAAGGCCATATTTTCCATTCTTCTAAAAGTCAGATCAACACCAAATCCTGGTTTAAAAAACCCAATGTTAAAAGCAAGTGCATTTCCTGAGAACAGTCTGCTATCTATTACATTTCCGAATTCTACTAAGGCGTCATCGCCTTTGTACACTGCTTCTATATGCGTATACAGACTGCCAGATGTGTAGGTTATTTTTCCTGAATACAAATTTGTGAATTCCTTAAAATCAGGATTTGATGATTCAAAAGCCTGATAACGCCCTACGATTCCTAAATCAAGATTGAATTTTGTTCCTAAGGAGAAAATCGAGTTGAGGCCATAAAGCGTACCATCAGAAATATCAAAGCCATATTTTTGCTTACCAACAAAACTTTTTAACTGAATTTTGTTCGATAAATGAGCATCAATATTGATTCCTACTAAGGCATTATTAATTCCTAATTGTCTGTCTTCCCAAGAGCGATAAGTCATGCCGCTGCTAAATTGATCAAGAAGATACCCTCCTGACAGTTTTACATGCTTAGTGTTATAGCTTACCGAAGCCATTGAAAAGCCAAATTTTTGATCAAATTCAGGAGCATAACCTAATAAGGCTTCTTCAATATAAGATTCAAACTGAATTGAAGCATTAAGTTTATTTTTGAAATAATTAAATCGCAGGTAATTGTTTGATCTAAAATCAGTGTCACCAGGGTTGACTACTTTATCATCGTCAGTATAGTAAGTAATTTGAGATTCTAAACTGCCAGATAAATCATTAATAAACTGTGCCTTTAATGCATTGCTCGACGCCATGACAAATAGAAAAAGTATCAATAGCCTGTTATACATTTAGTCGCGATTTATGTCTTTTATTTTTGAAAAAAGTGTGATTTCATCACCATTAAGGTAACCTGTGCTCTCATATAGAATTTGATTCTGATAAATAAGTACTGTATGCGGTATGTTTATAATATTCAGAGTTCGTTTAACCTCCTGATTTGAATCAATGAAGACTTCAAATTTCCAGTCATTCCCATTCAGCATTGGTGCAATTCGCGAAATGGTGCGTGAATCGTCTATTGAAACCGCCAACACTTTTGCATTGAGATCATTTTCAATATAATCAAGGTTTTCATTAAAAGCATCCAATTCCTTTAAACAAGGTTCACACCAAGTTGCCCAGAAGCTAATTATCACAACTTTATCTAAACTGAGCTCGTTCACATTTGTTTGACTTCCATCAATTGCATGTAGATTTAATAAAGGCAATGTTTTCTGAGAAAAAGAAATTTGCACAGATCCAGCAATTAAAACCAAAAGTAAAATAAATTTAGAATCAGAAAATCTCATAATTATTCGTCAAAGGAGAAATTATCATAGAATTTCCCCCAAGCCCAGAATAGGGCAAAAAAGCCTGTATGCGATTGGAGTTGATCTCCTTGCCTTGGGCCTGAAATAGCTTGCCCAAAAACGTTCCACTGGTTATTATCACTATCTCTCATTACAATTGGAAAATTATTTTGAACTGCTTCAAAAGATGCATTTGAATCATTAATATAAGAGGTAATATAATGGTCACTTTTATTGCCGATGACCAAGGTTTTCTTATTGTTAATAATGACGGATTTCAGCGTAGTTGAAACGCCAAAATCATCATAATGATAGATAAATACTTTTGCAGTCTTACCGTTTACTGAACTTAAATTATTTCCGCCGATAATACCATATACCAGGTCTCCTATTTTCACGTCAGCTTTGTTGGCCGTCGATCCAGATTGTAATTCTGGGACACTGGAATTGGTAAACACTTTGGCATCAGGAAAGTTTTCTTTCACGGTTTTCCAAGTCATTTCGACAAAATTCAGTGTTTCACTAAATTCTCCTGCATAAGAACCTTTGATACATTGGCCCATCATTTGAGACCAATAGGTATCGCTCTTCTCATTCTTCAGTATTACGTTATCATGAAGCAGGTAGCCTGAGGCCCTTAATATAAAAGAGTCATTATTATACTCACCGTTGATGAGCAAGGCACTTTGAGTTAGCGGACAGTAAGTTATGGCATAAGGTTTACCATTAATCCTGTCATTGACTGACTCAAAATTATTTAAATAATTATAGGGATATATTTTGACTTCTCCATCGAGACTTACAGCAGCTACTAGAATATCGTCAGCTAAAAATTCAACATTTTTAGCTAGAAACATTACTGGGTCTTTAGCCAATGGGAATGGATTGTCAGAGCCATTGATCAGGCCCTTGTCGATTGTCCATTCAAATTCTCTTTCAACCGGAGGTGATACAGTGTTATTTGTTTCCGGAAAGTCATCAGACCCGCCACCACATGACAGCATCATACAAGCTATTATCACCAAAATAAATGGATACTTCATTTTCAGACTTTTGCCTTAAGTCGTTAAAATGATGTCTGTCTTACAAAAACATAAAAAAAGCAATAGATTGTTATAAAATCTAGCGGTCTAGAATTGACCGGTCAGCCATTTATAAATATCATTACCATTTGCAAAAAGCAGCAGAGAAATAAGAATTATAAAACCAGTGATTTGTGCGTACTCCAAAAATTTATCACTAGGTTTTCTTCCACTGATAATTTCAAAAAGGGTAAATACCACATGTCCTCCATCCAATGCTGGGATGGGCAATAGATTCATAAATCCTAGCATAATTGAAAGCAGTGCTGTAATGCTCCAAAATGCCTGCCAATTCCATTTCGATGGGAAAATGCTACCAATGGTAATAAATCCGCCCAACTGCGTTGCGCCTTTTTTAGTAAACACATATTTGAACTGACCCATATAATCTTTAAGCGTCCAGTATGCTTTTGAAAAACCTGGAACAATACTTTCTCCAAAACTATAATCCTTATGAGTTATGGCGATCACGTCTTCTGTATATCCTTTTGGATAAACGCCAAGTTTTTGTTCATCATTGGGAACGATTAAGAAAGATTCTGTACGCCCTTCTCTATCTACGGTTACTTTTATTTCTTTTCCTTTTGGATTATTCTTGACCACTTCAGTGAATTCATTCCAAAATAATACTTCTTGATCATTTACTGCAGTTACTACATCTCCTTTTTGCAAACCTACTAGTTCTGCAGGTGATTCAGCGATAACACTATCAAGAATAGCATGGATTCTCGGATTGAACGGATCCATATTCCCAGTTTGCCACATTTGTAAGCCAATATCTTCAGGTAACTCAATAATTTCGGAATTACCATCAACATGCGACACCTCAATATTATTCACTTCTCTCAAAAAAAGATGTTTGTTAATATCGAGAACATTGACAGGTATTTCATTATTGACCTTTACAATTTTATCTCCATCCTTAAAACCAAGGTCTTTGAATAGATCAGTAACTGAAAACCCTTCTTTGACATCTTGAGGCGCTACAAAGTCATTTCCCCAGGCATTAAACATCATGATATAGATGAAAATTCCAAGAATAAAATTCACGGTAACTCCTCCCAGCATAATGATAAGTCTCTGCCATGCCGGTTTTGATCGAAATTCCCATGGTTGTGGAGGTTGAGCCATTTGCTCTTTGTCCATACTTTCATCGATCATTCCCGAAATCTTTACGTATCCTCCTAAGGGAATCCAGCCTATTCCGTATACCGTATCACCAATTTTCTTTTTGAAAATAGAAAATTTATAATCAAAGAAGAGGTAAAACTTTTCAACTCTGGTTTTGAATAGTTTGGCAGGGATAAAGTGTCCAAGTTCGTGTAAAACAATGAGCAAAGATAAACTCAATAAGAACTGGGTAATTTTTATGTATGTTTCCATTGATAAATTTCAAAATTTTAAGGGTGACAAATGTACACTTTATGCATTGTATTAGGAAATATGAATTCTGAAAAAAAATGTTAATACTGTTATTTTTTCAAAATTGTCTTGTGCAGGCTCCCTTGATCAGTATCTATTACTATTAAATGCACTCCGAAGCTGAGTTGGTTTAAGCTTATTTGATTTGTTGGGTCAGCCATTTCTAACATTTTTTCGCCCAAAACGTTATAAATCGTAATTTTTTTGATGTAAATAATTCCATTAGTTGACAAATTTAGGATGTCACTTGCCGGGTTAGGATAAACTGAAATAATGTTTTGAAGACTCTCTGAGTCAAGTCCTAACACTGCTCGGTTGTTTTTTGAGATAAGTTGTGTTTCAGGATCAATCTGAACTGATACAACTTTGAAATTTAATTGAATGCTGAACAACTGTTCATCTTCGGATACTTCAAGGCGCAATTTTTCAGATTCACCTGAAGGACCAGTTACCGTTACAGGCAAGGGCATTTCAAAAAACGAAACGGAAGGGTGAGACTGATCTTGACTGACTTGAAGATGTATGATTTGATCTGAATCATTCTGGCTCCACACGAGGTCATATTCAGGATATCCCTGACCGTAAAACCAGTCGGCAAAAAATTCATCAAGGTCTACAAGGCTTGTAGCTTCTAAATGTCTTTGAAGATCTTTAGTTTTTGCATAAGAAAAGGCGAGTGTAGGGTCAGCTAAATAGTTTTTAACAGCAGTAAAAAAATGATCATCTCCAATTTTATACCTGAGCATATGAAGAATCATGGCTCCTTTTCGATACGTCAATCTGCTGTCAAATATTCTGGAAACAGAAGTTGTATCGGTTACGAATGTCGATCCTGAAGAAATTGAAGTGACACTGTTAACCACTGACTTTCTCCATTGTGAAAACGTTTCCTGTCCGTTAAAGTTTTCATAGACTAAACCATCTAAATACGTTGCAAAGCCTTCATTCAGCCAGATATCTTCCCAACTTCCGCACGTTATTTTGTTTCCAAACCATTGATGAGCCAATTCATGGGCTATAAGACCGCGACTCCATCCACCCATAAAAGTCATGGTAGTATGCTCCATACCGCCACCCCAACCAAATTGTGCATGGCCGTATTTCTCCTTTGAAAATGGATACATTTCAAAAAGATCATTAAAAAGAACCATGATATCTGGTGTAATTGCAGTACTGCTTTTTGCAGCATTCAATCCTTCTGGATAGACATAATTGACGATGTCAAAGGGTAATTCTGGTGCATTTTCTTTATAAACGGAGTAATTTGTAACTGCAATGGCAATTAAATATGCCGGTATCGGATATTTGTGACGCCAATGTGTAACGGTGTTAAACCCTTCAGCTTTTTCTGAAATCAATAGCCCGTTAGATGCCGCTTTGTATTGACTGGGGTGTTTGATCATGACATCAATAGAGTCAATTTTATCTATCAAATCCTGCTTGCAAGGCCACCAGCCTTTGGCGCCATAAGGTTCTGATAAAGTCCATAATACCGGTGTATTACTACTTCCATGAGTATTGATTTCGAATGATCCAAAACCTGAACTTACCGGATTTCCTCCATAAGATATGGTTAAAGAATCCAGTTTGCCTTTATTTTGTGTTATGGAAAGATCAATAACGAGCTCTTCATTATTTTGATTATAACTCAATGATTTTCCTCGCTGCATGATAGCACTTACCTGCATGTTGTCAGCTAGATCAAATACAATCTGATTCATGTCACTTAGAGCGGTATAATAAGTGGTTACTTCTCCTTTTATTTGAGCCTTTGTCGGGTCTACTTCCCAGTAAAGTCTATGGTAACTTATGTCGTAATTTGCAGTGTTTGGATTGGCTTTAAAGGCAATCTTATTTGCAGAATATTTTTCTTCAGAAGAGGAAATTTCCTTCAGATATTCGAGGTCAATTTCACCAGACTGTTGGGCACAGATAGAAACAGAAAATAATAGGAGAACATTGCGTAATATATACCTCATAAAGATTATTTTTGTAAGTCTGTTAGCAATTTTTTAGGAATGCCAAAGATACAAAATATGTATTTAATCCAATTTTTCAAGAAATCGAAATCGACTTTAATATTCTTATTGTTCTTTACAATTATCTTTGTTCCAATCCTTTATTTCCTTGTAAAGCCTAAAAGTCAACTTCCTGTTTATAATCCTGTTGATGTCAATCCAAGACTGGTAGATGATGCGGTTAAGCACATTAGCCGTGATCATAGAATAGGAGAATTTCATTTGATTAACCAGCAAGGAGACTCTATTGGTTCAAAAGATTTTGAAGGTAAAATCTATATTGCTGATTTCTTTTTCACCAGATGTCAGACCATTTGCCCAATTATGGCCATTAACATGGCCGAATTACAGGAATTTTATAAAGATGATATTGAAATGAAGTTCCTTTCACATTCGGTTACACCAGTAATCGACAGTGTTCCTGTATTACAAGCTTATGCTGTTAAAAATGGTGCCATAGATGGAAAGTGGGAAATAACTACTGGAGATAAAAAACACATTTATGAATTGGCCAGAAAATCATATTTTGCTGTATTGGATGAAGGCGACGGCGGGGAACAGGATTTTATTCACACCGAACAATTTGTGTTGATTGATAAACAAAAACAAATCAGAGGATTCTACGACGGTACCGATGCCGAAGAAATAGAGCGAATTAAAAAGGATGTTGCTATACTGCAATCAGAAGAATAATAAGCCTGCCATTTTACTGTCTATTTTATTTAGTCTTTAGTGATAATTATCAGTTTTAAACAAATAAATTTGCGTAATTTCGCATAGTATTTATAATTAATCTAAATAAAAATTGGCTACTAGCATCGCAAGTTTAAAGGTTGGAGAAAGAGGAATAATTGAGGATATTTCAATTGATAGTATTCCTTTGTCACTTCTTGAAATGGGTTGCTTACCCGGAGAAAGCGTTGAATTATTGCAAAAAGCGCCACTGAAAGATCCATTATATATACGTGTTAATGGTAGTCATCTCGCTATCAGAACAGAAACAGCTTCACAAATTCTGATCATCAAAGAATAATACATGCCGGAGATTAAAGCCATAAAAGTTGCTTTAGTAGGAAATCCCAATACAGGAAAAACCTCTTTGTTCAACACCTTAACAGGGTTGAATCAAAAAGTAGGGAATTATCCAGGAATAACTGTAGATAAAAAAGTAGGTAAAGCCCAATTATCTGAAGACATCAATGCCTCAATTGTTGATTTACCGGGAACCTACAGTATCAACCCGACCAGTATCGATGAGAATATTGTTTTACAAACTTTACTAAACAACAAGCATCAAGATTTTCCTGATGTTATTGTGGTAGTGGCGGATGTTGAGAATATCAAGAGGAACCTGCTTCTTTATTCTCAGATCAAAGATTTAAAAATACCAACCATACTTGTCATCAATATGGCTGATCAACTGAGCAGAAAAGGAGTTGACATTGACCTAGATGAATTAAAGAAAAAACTTAAAAGTGAGGTTGTTCTCATAAGTGCCAGAAAGAATACGGGTATTGATAAGCTGAAGCAAGCCATACTTGATTATAAAGATTTAAATACATCAGTCTTAGCTAATATTTCAGAAAAAATTGATAAAGACTATTTTGAAAAGATGGCGAATGATTTTCCGAATATGTCTCTTTATAAAACATGGTTGTGCATAACTCAATTAGATGATTATGATGGTCTGAACGCAAAAGAACTGGCATTAATCAATGACTATAAAAAGGACACATTAAAGTTAAAGAAATACCAGCATAAGGAAACTATATATCGTTACCAACAGATCAATGCAATTTTAAAAAAAACCTATAGGGTTGATAAATCAAAGGCGAAAGACCTGCGAACCAAGCTTGACAAAGTACTGACGCATAAAGTGTTTGGTTATGTGATTTTTGCGGTTATTCTGATGGTTATATTTCAATCAATATTTGATTGGGCGTCTGTTCCAATGGATTTTATTGATGCTTTTTTTGCAGAAATGAGTACCAAGGTAAAACAGGTATTGCCAGAAGGGCGACTCACTGATTTGATCAGTGAAGGTATCATTCCTGGTATAGGAGGGATTGTCATATTTATTCCTCAAATAGCGATCCTCTTTCTGTTTGTCTCTATTTTAGAAGAGACAGGCTATATGAGCAGGGTGGTATTCTTAATGGATAAAATAATGAGGCGTTTTGGGATGAGTGGAAAGAGTGTTGTTCCCCTAATTTCTGGAACAGCCTGTGCGATTCCAGCAGTAATGGCTGCTCGTAATATCAGTAGCTGGAAGGAAAGATTAATTACAATTATGGTGGTTCCCTTTGTGACTTGTTCAGCACGCCTGCCTGTATATGCCATTATTATTGCCTTAATTATTCCTAAAGAAAGAGTCTTAGGGATATTTAGTTTGCAGGGTTTGACTTTACTTGGTTTGTATTTATTAGGGTTTTTAACAGCAATGATATCAGGATACCTGCTTCATAAAACACTGAAGATTGAAAAAAAGAGTTTTTTCTTAATTGAAATGCCCGATTATAAGTTACCATCTCTTAAGAATATTTTTTACACTGTTATTGAAAAAACAAAAGCTTTTGTTTTTGGTGCAGGAAAAATTATTCTTGCTATTTCAATAATTTTATGGTTTTTGGCTTCAAATGGTCCGACAAAATTTGATTCGGCTGAAGTAGATTTTGCTTCCAGATCTGATATGAAAATGGCTGAACCTGAAACTTATAATGAAGCGCTAGCATCTTATAAATTAGAACAGTCTTATATTGGGGTGATGGGTAAAGCCATAGAGCCTGCTATTCGACCTTTAGGCTATGATTGGAAAATTGGAATTGCTTTAATTGCTTCCTTCGCAGCCAGAGAGGTATTTGTGGGTACCTTAGCAACTATCTATAGTGTTGGGAACGATGACGAGGAGAACACAACTATCAAACAGAGAATGTCTGAAGAAGTAAATGAAATAACAGGTGAAAAATTGTTTAATATTCCTGTTGGGATGTCACTCTTGGTGTTTTATGCATTTGCTATGCAGTGCGTCAGTACGCTGGCTATTGTGAAACGAGAAACCAATAGCTGGAAATGGCCGATGATACAGCTTTTTGGAATGGGACTAATTGCTTATGTAGCATCCTACATTACCTTTACTCTTTTAAGTTAGTATTATGGTCCAAGAAATATTAGTATACGCCGCTGTTATTCTTGCCTTACTTTTTTTGTTTAAAAAGTATATTTTTAAAACAAAAAAGAAAGGCGGTGATTGCGATTCAGATTGTAATTGTTGACCTTTTCATTATCAAAAACCACTTTTTCATAAACATTAATGTATAGGGTTTGTATTATTTTTCTATATTTAATCCATGCTAAAGGTTCATCATAACCATTTATAAAGCCAAAATCAAATCATTAATTCTTTTTCATGAAATCAACTACAACATTCAAATTTATACTTCTTGCTTGCTTCTTGCTAAGTCAGGCAATTGAAGCACAGATTAAGATCGGGGCAAAAGCCGGATATAGTGTAGGTAGACTTACCGACAATTCAAACAATATTTATACCGAAGATTATGAATCAACCTCAGGAATCGACTTTGGGATGACCCTCGAATTTCCGGTCTCGGAATTATTTTCGATACAAACTGAAGTTCTTTATACGCAAAGGGGTGGGACAAGAGAAGGCATGCAACCTATCCCTACAAAAGCATTAGAATCTTTTGGATCTATTGAACAGTTAAATTTTATGTTGGCACTTCAGGGAAAAGATCCGGTAAGTGATACAAATCCAATGTATGCCGATTTTACCAATGAGTCAGATCTAAATTATATTGAAATACCAATTTTAGGAAAATTAGGTTGGGGAGAAACCTGGAGGTTTTATGTAGAAGCCGGACCTTATGTAGGCTTTTTGGTGAGTTCAACTCAAAGAACCAGTGGATCAAGTTTAATCACCTTAGATGAGCAGGGAACTGATCCGCTTAGGGTTTTGAATCCGAATTATGTTCCAGGGGATCCTACTTCCGGACCACCATGGGTGCCGCTTCCTCCGCAAAGTTTCGATGCTGATACAGATACAAAAAGCGAGTTGAATACTTTGAATTTTGGGTTCCATGCAGGTGCCGGATTGATAAGAGAGATTTCAGACAAACATGAAGTATATCTTGGATTTAGAGGATCCTGGGGTGCCAAGACAATTCAAAAAGATAAAGTATACGGTGAAAGTCACATTGGAGGATTGGTCTTCTCCTTAGGTTACGCCTATACCTTATAAAGTTAAAAATAATAATAAAAAAAAGGAGCGGCATTTACCGCTCCTTTTTTTATGGCCCCTTGTTCCGGAACTATTGTTTATTTTCTGTATCAATTATGATGGTAACCGGCCCGTCATTAAGAAGGTCAATTTTCATGTCGGCTCCAAAGATTCCAGCGCCTACTTTTTTGTTGATAAGGGCTTCGGTTTTAGCAATAAATTCCTCATACAACGGAACCGCTATGTCTGCATTTGCAGCTTTTATATAGGAGGGTCTATTGCCTTTTTTTGTGCTGGCCATCAAAGTGAATTGGCTTACAATAATTAGATCGGCATCAACATCAATCACAGACTTATTCATGACGCCGGATTCGTCATCAAAGATCCTTAAATTGACAATTTTATTAGACAGCCATTGTATAGCTTCATGATCGTCAGTAGAGGTGATTCCAAGCAAGATTAAAAGGCCCTGATCTATTTGACTTACTACTTTATGATCAATGGTTACAGAAGCCCTGCTTACCCTTTGTATAACTGCTTTCATAATTATTAAATTTAAAAATCATAGCTGTTAGTTCGGTAATTTTCTTCATCTCCTTCAAGAATTTGAAGGTAACTTCTATATCTTGATTTTGCGATGTCGCCATGCTCTAATGCTTCTTTTACGGCGCATTTAGGTTCATTTACATGAAGACAATTATTAAATTTACAAAGGTGTTTTACTGCAAAAAATTCAGGAAAATAATCACCGATTTCGTGGTTTTCAAAATCGACAACTCCGAATCCTTTTATTCCGGGTGTATCAATAATATAGCTCTCCGGATCAGTGGGTAAGGCAAACATCTCAGCAAAAGTAGTGGTGTGCTGGCCTTGTTTATGTTGTGTCGAAACGATAGCTGTTTTTAATTGAAGCGTGTGATCTATAGCATTGATTAAGGTAGATTTTCCAACTCCTGAATGCCCAGAAAACATACTGATTTTACCCAGCATTAGTGCCTTTACCTTATCTATATTTATATTTTCAGTAGCAGATATTTCCAAGCACTTGTAACCTATATCCTGGTAGATTTTAATCAGTTTATTTTTTTTCTCTTCAAGAATTTCATCGTTGAGGTCCATTTTGTTGAATAATAGCACAGCTTCGATGTCATAAGCTCGGGCAGTGGCCAGAAAACGGTCTATAAAGGATGGGAAAGTTGGCGGATTATCAAGGGTGACAAGTAAAAAAGCAAGGTCTATATTGGCAGCAATGATATGTGTTTGTTTTGAGAGATTTACTGATTTTCGAACAATATAATTCTTTCTCTCGTGAATATTTGAGATGATTCCTGTATTGGAATTTAATTCCATTTCAAAATCAACATGATCTCCAACAGTCAAAGGACTGGTGCTTTTTATGCCTTTGGTCCTGAACTTACCTCTGATACGGCATTGAATTTGAGAATGTGAATCAGTTCTTACCCAATACCAGCTACCTGTTGATTTAACAATAACACCTGTCATAGATTCAATTAGTCTTTTAATATATCCAAAAGACCGTATCTAGTATTACGGTCTTTTGGCTTATTTTTTCCTTTATTAGGATTAATTATTGTCAGGTAAGGTAGTAAAGTCCTTAGCGTATTGCAGCATTTGGTCTGTAAAACTTTCAGGTTGAATTACTTCAATATCAATTATCTCATCGTTCTCATCCATTTTAGGAGATAAAACAGGATTAATAAAACCTGAGTAAGGTGCAGATTTAAACTGGCTATTTCTTTCAAGTACTTCTTTGTGTATTACCTGATCAACTTTTACCCCATATGTTTCAACCAGATTTTTACCGGATTCAAAATCGCCTTCTGATTTTATTCTTTGTATTTCTTTTAGAAGCTCTCCGAACAAGGCTCTTAACTTAACATAGTCATTGATCTTAAAATAGGTTTTTCCGTCTTTCTCAACTTTCTCTATCACATTGTCAGGGGCTCCTTTTTCGAAAGCCCATGCCGCAACTAATTGCCTGTTTCTCATGTGTGCTTCTTCTATATCGTCACCGAGGTTTAATCTAATTAATTGTGTCAGCAGACCATTTCTGATATACCCATCAAAAGCTGCTTTTCCGATACCATCGGCATTAGGAGAAATACCAATCTCTACTAACTTGTTATCTGGTAAGTAATAAAGACCAACAAGATCTGCTCTTGCTTCTTCCAGTGTAGAGGAATAATTTTTTAAAGTCTCCTTTGGTGTTCCAACGCCTGGGTTTAGTTTTCCACTGGCATGTCCAATTACCTCATGCAATGCGGTATGTAATTTATCGGCAAGCTGCCCGTATTCTTCCTCGGTTTTAATCTCTTCTTCATCAAAAGCAAACTCTTTTAACCTTCCACTGCTTCCGGCATTTGCATAGGCATGTATGATATTCCCTAATGAAACAGATTTGGATCCGTGTTGTTCTCGAATCCAATTGTTATTTGGTAAATTGATTCCGATAGGGGTAGAAGGAGATGCATCACCAGCTTCTCCGGCAACATTTACAGTCTTATAAGAAACACCGACTACATTTTCTTTTTTATGCGAAGGATCTAATGTAGAATTATCTTCAAACCATTGGGCATTTTCTGCCAATGCAGCCATTTTTTTAGACATTTCAAAATCTTTGATTTGAACAACTGATTCATAGGAACCCTTATAACCCTTAGGGTCATTATATACTTCGATGAATCCATTGATATAATCTATATCACCATCGGTTGATGTTGCCCATACAATATTATATTCATCCCATATTTTTAAGTCACCCGTAGCATAATACTCAATAAGTAGTTCAAGGCCTTTCTTCTGTGCATCATTTTCAGTTACTTCTTTCGCTTTATTTAGCCAATATATAATTTTGTCAATCGCAGCACCGTACATGCCATTGCTTTTCCAAATCTTTTCTATTACTTCACCGTTTTCTTTGACCAATTGAGAGTTTAACCCTTTTTCAATTGGTTGGTTTTTATCCACTTCAATCTGAGCATAAAATGCATCTACTTCTTCAGTTGTAAGGTCTTTACCATAGAAATTAATTGCAGACCCTTTAATAAGCCCAGTTGAGGCATTAAGGTTAACTTTTTTTAAATCCTCTTGGTTAAAGATTACTTCGAAAGCTGAATCCTCAAGTTTGACACGCGTTTCTTTCATAATCTCCTTTAAGTAATCAGCCGAAAATTTCGGAACAAATTTGTCATTCGCATAGTGATGATGTATACCATTTGCGAACCAAATCTTTTTCAGGTACGTTTCGAAATTTTTCCAGTCATCGGTATTTCTGTCTCCTTCATATTTTACGTAAACAACTTCAAGTGCCCTGCGAATTTTCAGGTTGTGTCTGTAGTTTTGATCATACATGATATCACGCCCTGATAAACCTGCCTGATTCAAATAATAGACATATTGTTTTTGTTTTAAACTAAGTTGATCGAAACCAGGAATTTGATACCTTAAAATTTTGATGTCATCAAATTGTTCTGAAAAGAAAGCAAAGGCTTGCTCATCGGTTTGAACCGGAGCTGAAATAGCTTTGTCTTCTGGTTTTGGTTGGCAAGAGCCAAGAATAAATACAATTGCGATTGCACTTATGATATATTTGAAATTCATGGAATAATTGTTTTAAATATTGTAGGTTCAAATTTATAGAAAAGTGGAGGGTTTACCAAATAAGCAAAGCTTATTAACACGCTGATAAATAATTAATTCTTAATTAATTATTATATTTGATTTCGTTCGTTACCAAACTTAATCCAAATGAGATTTTTAAAAAATATATTTCTTTTATTGCTTGCCGTGATCATTATTGCAGCATTGTATTTAGCCACTTTAGATGGTAGTTATGATATTAAACGAAGTAGGTTGATACAAGCTGATCAGATCTTAGTGTTCAATGAACTCAATGACTATAAAAACTGGCAAGAATGGGGGCCTTGGTTTGAAAAAGACTCTACAATTCGCGTACAATATAGTGACAATACAGTTGGTACAGGAGGAGCTTATACCTGGACTTCTGATATTGAAGGTGGCGGAAGAATGAAAACATTAGCTGTACATGAACCTGAACGATTAGATCAGGAAATTGTATTTGAAACTCCTTTTGGTGATATGATGTCAGATGTTTATTGGATGATTCAATCTTCTGACGATGGCACAAAGCTCACTTGGGGAATCAAAGGCGAAATGTCATTTTTCACAAGATTCATGGCTAGTGGTATGGAGGAGCAATTAGCACCAATGGAGGAAAGAGGACTTGAATTGTTTGATGAGAACCTTCAAAGAAAATTAAAAAAGCACAGTATAGATTCAATTGGAGTTGTTGATTTTAGCGGAGGGTTTTACTTATACCTTTCAACGTCTAGTAAAATAGCCAGCATGGATAATAAGTTGCAACCTATGATGCTCGAAATAGAACAATATATAGAAGATAATAGTATACGTGTTACAGGCAGCCCATTTACGATTTATCATAATTTTGATGAAGAAAATGGAACGACCATGTTTTCGATTGGTTATCCAATAGCTGAACGAATAGTGACGGTTGGATCAGATATACTTACCGGCTTTTTTGAAAGAGGAACATATTTCAAAACCGTATTAAAAGGCTCCTATGAAAATAGTAAACCAGCTTGGGAAAAAGCAATTTTCGATGCTTCCTCATTAAAGGAGTATAATTTTGTAGAAGCTGGAGAACCATTTGAGATTTATGTGAACAATCCTACCAATACACCTAACCCTGCTGAATTAATTTCTGAGATCTATTTACCGGTAGAAAAAATTAAGGTTTTAGAGTTACATGAAGATTATTGAAAATTAGAGCGCTTCTGATTTTATCTGCTCGTACCTGAAACAGGAACTAACATGATCATTCACCATTCCAATTGCCTGCATATATGCATAGATTACCGTTGATCCAACAAATTTAAAACCTTTTTTCTTAAGCGCTTTTGATATGGTGTCTGATAAGTCGGTAGTCGCTGGAACTTGACTCATATTATCCCATTGATTCGATATCGATTGGTTATCAGTAAAACTCCAGAAATAGTTGGAAAAACTGCCATATTCTTTTTGAATTTCAATAAATAATTGTGCATTGGAGATAGCACTTCTTATCTTTAGTTTATTTCGAATAATTCCAGTATTCATCAGTAACTCCTCATATTTAGCTTCATCATAATGAGCGATTTTTAAATAATCAAAATCGTCAAAAGCTTGTCTGAAATTCTCTCGTTTTCTCAGAATAGTTATCCAGCTCAATCCAGCCTGAAATGTTTCCAGAATTAAGAATTCAAATAAAATTTTATCTTCAAATAACGGGACTCCCCATTCATGGTCATGATAACTCATATAAAGCGGGTCGTTTCCACACCAATCACATCTCGATTTATCCATACTGATATTTTATAGGAACTAAGATAAATGCTTTTCATTAAAATGAGGTCGACGAAATAATTTTCTCTTATTTTTGACCAAATTATTTTTATGAGAAATCTGAAAGAAGATTTATTTGAAGCTTGTACGCTATTTGTTAATAGAAAGCTGAAGAACATAGAAGAGATCATGCACGCAAATCGAATGGGGCTTGAAAATGAATCAAAAAGCTCTGCAGGTGATAAACATGAAACCGGAAGAGCCATGCTGCATCTTGAAATGGAAAAAGCTTCACAACAATTTGAGGTCGTTAGCGCTATGAAAGATGTTTTGCAGAGAATAGATTTAAACACAACTGCCAATCATGTCAGACTAGGAAGCCTGGTTGATACAAATCAAGGATCTTATTTTCTTTCAATAAGTGCAGGCAAAATTGATATAGATGATGAAGTTTATTATGCAGTTTCTGCTTCCTCACCGATTGGTGCCTTGCTTATAGGTAAAAGCCAAGGTGACCAAGTAATATTGGGTACAAAAACAATACAAATAAGATCTATTCTTTAGCTTAGATATTCAAGTCAGATTCACTAATTCTTAATTGTCGCATTGAGGTCAGTAATACCCATGTTAAATAAGGTAAAACTGAATATGTCTGCATATTGATCAATGGTCTTTGATACCGGAGTTCCGGCACCATGACCAGCCTCAGTTTCTATCCTGATTAACACTGGATTATCGCCTTGTTGTTTATCTTGCAATTCTGCAGCGAATTTAAATGAATGCGCAGGTACAACTCGGTCATCATGATCTCCTGTTGTAACCAATGTTGCCGGGTATGATGTCCCTTTTTTTACATTGTGAACCGGAGAGTAATTATAGAGGTATTTAAACATTTCTTCATTTTGTTCTGAAGTTCCATAGTCATATGCCCACCCTGCTCCTGAGGTAAAAGTATGGTATCTGAGCATATCTAAAACGCCTACAGCTGGCAAGGCTACCTGCATGAGGTCTGGTCGCTGGGTCATTGTTGCTCCAACGAGTAATCCTCCATTTGAACCACCTCTGATAGCCAAGTATTTACTTGAAGTGTATTGCTCTTTTATGAGGTATTCAGCAGCTGCTATAAAATCATCAAAAACATTCTGCTTTTTTAATTTTGTTCCTGCATTGTGCCATGCTTTTCCATATTCACCACCACCTCTAAGATTTGCTACAGCATAAACACCGCCCATTTCAAGCCAACTTGCATTGACTATGCTAAAGGATGGGGTCAGGCTGATATTGAAGCCGCCATATCCATATAGAATGGTTGGGTTACTCCCATCTAATTTAGTTCCCTTTTTATAGGTGATGATCATGGGTACCTTGGTTCCATCTTTGGAAGGATAAAAAACCTGTTTGGACTCATAATCATCTGAATTAAATCCAACTTTTGGTTTTTTGAATAGTTTTGAAGTTCCTTTATCAGCGTCAAATAAATAAATGGATGACGGGCTGATATAATTTGTAAACGAATAATAAAGTGTTTTATCTTTTAGTTTCCCACTAAAACCAGCGCTACTGCCAATACCAGGTAATTCAATCTCTCTTATTAGTTTGCCTTTCAGGTCGTATTGATATACTTTTGAAATGGCATCTATCATATATTCAGCAAAGAAATAGCCTCCACCGCCTGAGATACTTAATACATTTTTGGTTTCAGCAATTAAATCCTTCCATTTTGAAATTTCATAATCCTTGATATCAAAAGTAACAACCTTTTTATTTGGAGCCTCCAGGTTTGTCGATACATAAATCATACTTCCTTTACTGTGGATAACACCATGGTCGTTCTCAAAATTATTAATGATACAAACCAATTCATTTTCCGCCTTACTTAAATCTTTGATATATAATTCATTTCCTGATGTAGAATTAGAAGCATTGATAACAAGGTATTTTTCATCCTCAGTTACGTATCCAAATACATACCGCCTCTTTTCATCGAGGCCAAAAATTACTTGGTCTTCACTTTGAGAAGTTCCTAGTTTGTGATAGTAAAGTTTGTGTTGGTCTGTTTTAGCAGACAATTCGCTGCCATCAGGTTTGTCATAACTCGAATAATAAAAACCTTCATTTTTATACCATGAAAGGCCGCTAAATTTCACATCTAGTATGGTATCTCCCAAAACTTTTTTGCTTAGAGCATCCATGATGATAACTTTCCTCCAGTCAGATCCACCTTCAGAAATAGAATAAGCAACCAGATTTCCATCTTTTGTGAATGAAACCGAACTCAATGAGGTAGTTCCATCTTTTGAGAACGTATTGGGGTTAAGAAAAACTTCTGCTTCTTGACCAGTTTTTTGTCGGTATAAAACATATTGGTTTTGCAGGCCATCATTTTTATAAAAATAGTCGAATTCACCATGAGTCGTTGGGGAGCTATATTTTTCATAATTCCATAACTGGGTCATCCTTTCTTTGATCTGGTCTCGATAAGGAATTTGACTCATATAATCTTGGGTTACTGAGTTCTGAGATTTTACCCAGTTTTCTGTTTCTTTAGAGCGATCATCTTCGAGCCATCTGTATGGATCCGACACCTCGTTTCCAAAATAATTGTCAGTAGTTTTTCCTTTGGTAGATTCAGGATAAGTCACATTTAATCCGGTTTTTTGCGCATACAAATTGCCAATCATAAGGCTAATTGAAACACATAAAATTAATTGAAGTTTGCTATTCATTGACAGCTAAATTATAAGCGATATTAATTTAAGGCATTTACTGCACCAATTTTACCAGGTAACAATTGTTTTAATGTCGCTTCAATCCCGTTTTTTAAGGTGATGGTTGATGAAGGACAGCCATTACAAGCGCCTTGCAGTAAAACATTTACTTCTTTTGTTGCAGGTTCATAAGAGAGGAATTGAATATTTCCTCCATCTCCAGCCACAGCAGGTTTGATATACTCCTCAAGAACGGCAATAATCTCTTTTGAAATATCATCATCAGTCGCTTGAAATTTCACATCGCTCTTTTGTGCTTCCTTTACTTTAGGGGCATAATCCTCAGCAACAATTCGTCTATCACTTTGAAGGTATTCCTTTAAAAAATCTCTCAAGGTATTGTTCACCTCAAACCATTCCAGGTCATTTGACTTTTGGATGGAAACATAATTATCTGAAATAAAAACCTCTTTTACAAAAGGAAATTCAAAAAGCTCATAGGCAAGCGGCACTTCATGTGCATCTGCCTGTTCACTTAATTCAATATGCTGATTACTCAGTAATTTATTGGTTACAAATTTTTGAACGTTCGGATTAGGTGTGCTTTCAGCATAGACCTCAACTAGTTGTTCATTTTTATCCTCTGAAAACACTGAGTCATTTTGTTGTAAATAAACTTCAAGTATTTCTTGCAGCTCTTTTTCAACTTCCTTCCATTCAAGGATGTCAAACTTTTCTAAAGCAATAAAATTAGCCGTTATAAAAACTTTTTTAACAAAAGGTAAATGAAATAACTGCTGCACCAAAGCTGAATTCTTGGCATCATCAATTGAATTGTATTCGTAACTGCTTTCAGTTAACATTTTATCTGAGATAAACTTAATTATAGCAGGATTTGAAGTGTATTCTATTTTAATTTTTGACATATCTATATGGGATCTAACTGCAAATTTACGAAAGTATTTTTTCTTACTTTTGATGCATATGTTAAATCAATCAAAAAAAGAATTATGATTTTACGAGAAGTCAATGGAAAGATGCCGATTAGCGGGAAAGATTGTTTTTTTGCAGAAAATTCAGTTGTAGTAGGTGAGGTCATTATGGGAGATCAGTGCAGTGTTTGGTACAATGCTGTAATAAGAGGAGATGTACATTTCATCAAGATGGGAAATAAAGTTAATGTCCAGGATGGAGCAGTGATTCATGCCACTTATAAAAAATCTCCTACCACGATTGGTAACAATGTGTCTATCGGCCATAACGCTTTGGTTCATGGTTGCACCATTCATGACAATGTACTAATAGGCATGGGAGCCATTATTATGGATGATTGTGTTATTGAAAGCAATAGTATCATAGCTGCAGGAGCTGTAGTGACTAAAGGCACCTTAGTGCCTTCCGGTTCAGTATTTGCCGGAATGCCAGCGAAGAAAATAAAGGATATTAACCAAGAATTGATTTCAGGAGAAATAGATCGAATTGCAAATAATTATATAAAATATGCGAGTTGGTACAAGTAATCAACTAAAAACGAAATAATTTAAATTTAAAGCAAAAAAAAACATCCTAGAACCAAGGATGTTTTTTTGTATTAGAGTGAAATTCTTTCTATTGAATTCCAAGTTTAGTTTTAACACTTGGCATAAGGTCTTCACCTTCAAAAACAATAAGTCCTTTTCCAGGAGAAGAATCCATTACATATTTGAAACCTTTTTCAGAAGCAACATCACTTACGGCTTTCTGTGCTTTTTCAACGATAGGCTTCAAAAGATCAAATCTTTTCTTTTGAATTTCTTGATCTGCTGTTTGAGCATATTTTTGAATCTTTTGCTTAAGACCTTCTACTTCAACTCTTCTTTCTTCATTTTTTGCATCTGTTTGCGTTGGAGCTTCAGTATCATACTTTTGTAATTTTGCTTGAAGTGCCGTTGCTTGAGCATTATACTCATCTGCATAAGTTTGTTGAACTTTTTTTAATTCTGTCTCCATCGCTTTTGTTTCTGGCATGGCCATCAAAAGTTGTTCGCTATCAATATGAGCAACATTTTGAGCCTGAACTGAATTAAAAGCCATTAAAAGTGCGACTGCCACGAATAAATTTCTAAATAATTTCATTTTTCAAATAGTTTGTTATTAATAATTTTTTTGTTTTTACTTCTTTTTAATTGTTGTTATCTATTGCTTCTTCTCTCTGTTTCTTTCGATTTTCAATTTCTTGTAACTTAGCGGCTCTTTTTTCTTCAGCCACCTGCTTAAGAGAATCTCTCATTCTTGCTCTCGATTCTTGTTGCGCTTTAATTCGCGCTTTTAGCTCTTCTCTTTTTGCGATTCTCTCTTCAAGCTTAATCTGCTCTTCAGTCTTGACTTCATCTACTTGAGCATCTTCTGTTTCTGCAGCTGGATCTGCCATATCATCTTCAATTCCTTGCTCAGCATCTTCATTTTCAAGCACTGTAGGGCTGGCAATCACTCCTGCCTTTACAAGTCTGTCAGTCTTAAGGTCTTGAACTGCTTGTCTTTTTCTATTTTTCACTATAGCATTAAGGACCAACTCACTGATATCATATTTACTATTACTATACAATAGTATTAAATCACTTGATTTGTCAAAAACAAAATCATAACGCTTCTTACCTGCAATATCTTGAATTGCATTATAAACCTGATCTTGTACAGGTTTAACAAGTTGCTTTCTCATTTGAAACAAGTCTCCCGTAGGACCAAAATAAGCCTGTTGTAACCTGCTTAATTCTTGTTTTTTTATATCTATATCTTCTTCTCTTTCACTAATCAAATCCTTCGTAAGCAAAGTCTTTTCATTGCTTAAATCAGTATTCATTTGCTCAATTTCTGCTGTAAGAACTTCCAGCTTTTTTTGCCAGGTTTTTACTTTAGAATCTAACTGAGATTGGGCATTTACATATTCCGGAACATTTTCCAGTATATAGTTCATGTCAATATAGGCAACGCGCTGTGGCTTTTGAGCATTAACAATAAAGTTAAAACATATAATGACGATAATTAAAACCCTATTTACTTTCATTCTATTTGTTTTCAAGAAAATATCGTGCCATTTCTTGATTTGGGGCAAATATAACAATTTAGCTTAAAACTGTTGTCCAATGATAAAATGTGTTTGCCACCCCGAAATTATATTGGATCCTGGTATCGTATCGAACCCGTATCCAAAATCAACTCCAAGTAAACCAAAGGCTGGCATAAATACCCTTATACCACCACCAGCTGACCTTTTCAATTCAAAAGGTCTATATTCTCTATATTCGTTCCATGAATTACCGGCTTCAAGAAAGGTCAGCGCATATATTGACGCTGAAGGCTTAAGTGTTATCGGATATCTTAGTTCAAATGCAACCTTGTTATATATTGTTCCACCAGTTTGTGATGAAAGACTGGAATTCGGATATCCTCTAAGTGCTACCGTTGTTCTACCATCAAATCTTCCTGTGGCTAAACCATCACCACCCACATAAAATCTTTCAAAAGGTGGTGCACCAATCTCATCATTATAATGTCCGAGAAAACCTAATTCCGCATTAGACATCAAAACCAGTTTTCCTGCAACCGGACTGTACCATTTACCGGTAAATACTATTTTATAGAACTCGATCCATTCATACTTCTCTTCATCAGGAAGATCTGTATAATCTCTGTCATTAAATAATGAATATGGAGGCGTAAGCTTTAACAAAATATTAAACTGCGAACCTCCTGAAGGAAAGACAGGGTTAGGTCCGGCAGAACTTCTTCCAAAATTCACAGCAAAGTTAAAGTTGTTAGAAATACCATTATCAAAATCAAATGATGAAATAGTATAATTTTGAAGCTTATACCTTTGATAATTAAATGAAGTTGACAGGGTAAAGAAATCATCAGGCCATTTTAAGCGCTGGCTCAAGCCAACTGAGGCACCAATAATATCCAGCAATTGATCTTTATCTACACTATTTGTGAATGGGTCATACCCAAATTGACTCGAATTATAGATAGAGAAATTAAACCCTTTTGGCTTTTTACCACCCATCCAAGGCTCTGAGAATGATAAACTATACGTTCTGTAGAATTTACTGACCTGTAGTCTAAGTGCTATATTTTGACCATCACCTCTAGGAACAGGTTTGTATTCTTCAAAGTTAAATAGGTTTTTAATCGAGAAGTTATTGAATGAAAGACCAAGTGTTCCAACAAAAGTACCTCCACCATATCCACCTTGTAATTCAATCTGACTAGATCCTTTTTCAGAAACTGAAAATTCAATATCAGCTGTTTTATCAGCAAAATTAGGCTGTACATCAGGAACAATGTTCTCAGGATCAATAAATCCTAATTGTCCCAATTCACGAATAGATCGAACAATATCACTTTTACTGAAAAGATCTCCTGGTTTGGTACGAAGCTCTCTATAAAGAACATGGTCATTCGTAACATCATTTCCTTTGACAGTTACCTTTCTTATTAAGGCCGGTTCATCTTCAATAATTCTGATTTCAAGATCGATAATATTATTTGCAGCACTTGTTTCAACTGCATTTACTCTGGAAAATAGGTAACCATTGTCTAGATAAGTATTGGTGATATCTTGAGATTCTGGAGTCCCATCTCCATATACTCTCTCATTAAGTGCTTTCCCGTTATAAGTAACCCCATTATCTATTCTTAGAATGTTTCTTAGCTGCTGATCCGTAAAAACGGTATTACCTAAGAAATTAATACTTCCGAATTTGTAACGCTCGCCCTGGGTCAAAAAGATATCCAAATTAATGGTATTGTCATCATTCCAGGAGATGGAATCCTTTATGATCAAAGCATCTCTAAAACCTTTTTCTTGGAATACGGAGACCACTTTATCAAGATCTTCTTCATATAAATCTTCTACAAATTTGGAAGGTGAGAACATTCTTGTAATCCCTTTCTCCTTTGTTTTTTTCATGATCTTTTTAAGCTTCTTATCAGTCAAAGCCGTATTCCCATGAAATGTAATATTCTTTATTTTTATTTTATTCCCTTTATCAATAACAATAAGTGCATCTTGAGTATTTGGAAAAGCCGTATCTTTTTTGGTATTAATCGTTACCTTAGTTTTCAGAAATCCTTTAGCTCGATATTTATCTTTGATATAGTTTTCAGTAGTGGTTATCAAATTTTCTGTCAACATCGAACCTGCCTGAAATTCTATTTCTTTTTGAAGTTCCTCAATTTTTGACTTTTTGAGCCCGGTAATCGTTAATCGTCCAACCTTATCTAATTCTTTTACATTAATTTCAAGGTATATCGCATCTCCATCTAGTTTCGTTACAAAAACATCAACATTTGAAAACAACTTTGAACTCCATAATCTCTTTATAGCAGAAGACAGCTTGTCACCAGGTATTTTAAGTCGCTGACCTGAATTAAGTCCAGAAAATATCAAAATTGACTGCTCAGAAATGGTTTCATTTCCTACAACTGATATTCCTCCTAATAAGTATCTTTTATTCTTTTCAAGAACAATAGGCCCCGCTGGAACCTTTTTTATAGTATCCTGTACTTGAGCTGTGGCACCCAACGAATCTGAAGGATTCAAGACAACAGGAGTTTTTATTGAGTCTGTTCTTTGTTGGGATAAGGGTATCGTATCCAATGCCTTGGTGGCAGGGATGGTATCTTGAGTAGCTGTGTTACTTTGGGAAGTATTTTGCCCATTCACAGTAACGCCGATTAAGATAAAAACTAACAGTAAAACTGTATACCTTAAATTATTTATTACTGTTTTCAATTTGTTCACTTGTTTTTCCAAATCGCCTCTCTCTTCTTTGATAATTCAGTATTGCTTCGTAAAAATCCTTCTTCCTAAAATCGGGCCATAAAATATCAGTAAAATACAATTCTGCATAAGCAATTTGCCATAATAAAAAGTTGCTAATGCGCATTTCCCCACTCGTTCGAATCAAAAAATCAACGACGGGCAAAGTAAATGTATATAAATGACTATTTATAATTTTTTCATCAATTTCTTCCGTTTTAAGTTCATTATTAACAATTTTTTTAGAAATGGATTTTACCGCCCTGATCAATTCTTCTTTAGCCCCGTAGTTAAGGGCAAGAGTCAATATCATGCCATCATTTTTTTCAGTCAAATTCATGACTTCTTTAAGCTGATTTCTTGCGATTAAGGGTAATTTCTCTAAGTTGCCAATTGCTTGGAGTTTGATGTTGTTCTTCTGAAAAGTAGCAATCTCTTTTTTTAAGGAGTTTACTAAAATACTCATCAAAGTATCTACTTCGATTTTTGGTCGTTTCCAGTTCTCAGTTGAAAAAGCGTAAAGCGTAAGCGCTTCAATTCCAAGTTCAACGCTGGCTTCTACAGTTTGTCTGACAGATTCCACACCTTTATTATGCCCAAAAACTCTTTTAAGGCCCTGGCTTTTAGCCCATCTTCCGTTACCGTCCATAATGACCGCAACATGTTTTGGTATAAAACCCTTATCTATTTGAGAAACTAAATCCATAATTATGTTAAAAACTTCCTGTATAACAACCTTCCCTTCCAAAAGCGAAAACTAAGGTGATTCCTGTAAAAACATACCAATCATTATTATTAGGATTGATCTGAACATTTTCACTTAAAGGGTCGTACGGGTAGCCATCTATATCATCTTTAAATGTGTATCTAAAGCCCGTTTCAAAAGCGATACCCACATTGGGTGCCAAAATTGTTTTGTATCCAGCTCCAAAGGGCATGGTAAAATTAAAGCTCCGTCCGTCATCTAATGTGCCGTAGTTCACCGTACCGGCTTCAAAAAATATATACGGTGTATGTGTATAGCCTATCTTACCAAGACTGTACTTGAAAAAATGATACTCTATACCGACTGCTAATTCATGAATATCATTGGTAAAACTGAGATCTCTATATTTTCTAAATGAATTATTAGTTTCAGAATCGCTCCCCGAAATTTTTGAATAATTATAGGTGGCTCTAATCGAGTAATGAGGATGCATGTTCCATTTATATATGGCCCCTACCACAAAACTATTAGGATATATAAAGTTTGTTCGCCCAATGTCTCCAATATAATTACTCCCTCCTACAAATATTCCAGCCTCATTTATTTGAGAAAAAACACCAGTTGAAAAGAAAGAAATTAGGATTACAATTACAATTTTTTTCATCATAAAAAATAGGTCGCAAATATAAAAAAATACATTTGCATTTAGTTGAAATGAATGTTCTTTTTTGATTAACAGATTTTTAAGCGTAAAATTGTATTATATCCTTTGATTTAATTGCGTTTATCCTCACCCCATAGAAGTTTTTCACGGAGTGTTTTTATAAAGGTTTGATCGTCTAATTGAAGGGTCATTATCGAAAAGGAGCATTTCTCAATAATTAGTTTTGATTTATTGTGCAAAGTATACATGCGTGAGTCTAATGTGAGTAACACTTCGTCTGCTCTGCTATCAATGTGCAATTCTATAACTGTCTGCTCAGGAATTACCAAGGGTCGAACAGCAAGACTATGGGGGGCAATTGGTGTGAGAACAATATTTTGCGATGATGGAGAAATGATTGGCCCGCCACAACTAAGTGAATAGCCGGTAGACCCTGTTGGAGTTGAAATGATTAAGCCATCACTCCAGTATGTCGTCAAAAATTCACCGTCTAACATCGTATCTACTTTGATCATAGAAGCGGTATTCTTTCTGGTGACGGTTATTTCGTTCAGCGCAAAATTTATTTGGTTTAATTCGCTGTTATCATTTTCAGTCTTGATGCCTAACAAAGACCTTTTTTGAACTATATATTGGCCGTTGATTATTTTATTGAAGGCTGCTGCAATGCTATCTTTTTGGATATTCGCAAGAAAACCAAGCCTTCCGGTATTAATTCCTATTACCGGGATTTCCAGATCTCTGATAAAAGTGATAGACCTAAGAAAAGTTCCATCGCCTCCAACTGAAAAAAAGTAGTCAAGGTCTCGGTCTAAATCGTTATATCCAGAAAAAGTGGTGAAATTTTTAGCGTCAATTAGTTGATCAAAGCCTTTATAGAAATTCTCTTCAAAGACTATTGCAACATCATGCTGTGAACATAGGTCAACAAGCTGGCCCACATATTTAATAGTGGTTTCATTATTGGATTGTCCGAAAATTCCTACTTTCATCGATTAATGCGCTCTTAAATATTTAAGTATTTTTGCAAGTAATTTGATCTGTCATTCAGCTCCTCTAGGTATTTATCCTTTTCAAATTCATTGAGAATCTCATAATTATATCTTCTAAAAGAATGCAAGGTGTTGTTGATATCGTGAAGGCTAAGTTTTAGGGTGATATGCGCAATTTCACTATCGATTTTAGACACAAAAGCACCGAATAGAGTAGCATTATTTGATTCGACTATTTGAGATATTTCACTAAATGAATAATCATTAACATTTTTTGACACTACGAGAATTACGCCTTCTTCATGTAAAAAAGGAGTGCATTTAAAAATGTTTAAAAAATCATCGAGTTCGTAATAACCTATATATTCTTTTTCAGCATTCAAAATGGGCATCAAATTGGTGTTGTGCGTAGCAAAATACTGCAAGACCTCGAACCAGTTCATATTCTCAGTGGCATAAAAAGGTTGCGCTAAATGCTTGAATTCATTCAGTTTTAGACTTTCAGGATTTAACAATTCAATTTCCTCATGAGAAATGGCTCCATAGTAAAGATTGTCATCGACCACTGGTAAATGAGAAAAAGGATATTGCCCAAAAGCCTCCTTCATTTGAGTGATATCATTCTTTAAATTAAAAGGTTGAATGTCGTTTAATATGTAAGTGATGGTTTGCATTAAAATAGATGGTTACTAAAGATAAAATTGTAATTTTGCCCCCTTAAGTATGCGAACTAGTTGGTAAAGATATAATATCTTTTGCATTAAAATTATAAATAAGGAAGTAATGACTAAATTAAGCGTCAATATTAATAAAATAGCTACCCTAAGAAATGCTAGGGGTGGAGATGTTCCAAATCTGCTGAAAGCAGCTACTGATATCCAAAATTTTGGAGCTGAGGGAATCACTATTCATCCAAGACCAGACGAAAGGCATATTAGATATCAAGACGCAAAAGATCTTCGCTCTGTTGTACATACTGAATTTAATATTGAAGGAAATCCGATCCCTGAGTTCGTTGATTTGGTATTAGGAATTAGACCAGAACAGGTTACACTGGTTCCTGATTCAATCGATGCAATTACTTCTAACGCTGGATGGGATACAATTAAAAATGCCAGTTTCTTAAAAGAGGTGGTTTCTGAGTTTAAAAGGAATGGAATTAGAACTTCCATTTTTATGGATCCGGATATTTCGCTCATAGCCGCTGCCGCTGATACAGGTGCTGACAGAATAGAGTTGTACACAGAATCGTATGCCGTATCTTATGAAAAAGATGATCTAAATGGAGTAAGACCATATGTAATTGCCGCTGAGAAAGCTATAGAACTTGGTCTTGGTATCAATGCCGGACATGACCTAAGTCTGTCTAATTTAAATTATTTTATAAAGAAAGTTCCGGGTGTAATGGAGGTGTCTATCGGTCATGCCTTGATTTCAGAAGCTTTGTATTTTGGGCTTCAAAATGTGGTAAGTATGTACCTTCAAAAACTCAAATAATGAAACTTTTACATTCTTTAGTTATAGGCAAAGGAGAGCCTCTGATAATTTTACATGGTTTTTTGGGGATGGGGGATAATTGGAAGACATTGGCCAATAAATTTTCTGCAAACTATGAAGTGCATCTTGTTGATCAGCGCAATCATGGACGTAGTTTTCACGATGATGATTTTTCATATGAATTGTTAGTTGCAGACCTTTTATATTACTTAGATCAGCATGAGCTAGATCGGGTACATATTCTGGGTCATTCAATGGGAGGTAAAACCGCTATGCTGTTTGCTGTGGAACATGGAAATAGAGTGGATAAACTTGTTGTAGCAGATATTGCACCAAAGTTTTATCCGCCGCATCATCAATATATACTCGATGCGCTCAATGATGTGGATTTTGGCAAGGTCTCGTCTAGAAATGAAGTGGATGAGGTTCTTCAAAGACATATACCTGAATTGGGTATAAGACAGTTTTTACTGAAGAACGTTTATCGAATTGATAAAGATAAATTAGCCTTTAGGTTTAATTTAGAAACCTTAGAATACAATATTGACGAAATTGGAGTAGCGCTGCCTCCAAGAACTCTTTTTGATGGCCCTGTCTTGTTTTTAAGAGGGTCTTTGTCAGGGTATGTTACTGATGAGGATGAAGGTTTGATTTCAGGACATTTTCCAAACAGCAGAATTGTGACAATATTTAAAGCGAGCCATTGGTTACATGCTGAAAACCCAACGGATTTTTACGATAATGTTGCCGGATTCCTCGAAAATGATTAATTTCCCTGAAGTATTTAAAATTTATATATGAATTACCTATTTAAAGTTTTGCTAACGGCTCTTGCGGTTTTGTTGATAGCCTATTTATTGCCAGGTGTTGAAGTTGATGATTATGGAACCGCTATCTGGGTGGCCTTTATTGTTGGTATTTTATTTTCTATTTTAAAGCCGATTCTGGTAATTCTGACATTACCCGTAACGATTCTTACTATGGGTCTGTTTCTTTTCGTCATTAATGCGGCCATGATTTTATTAGCAAATAGCTGGATAGACGGGTTTAGCGTTTCAGGATTTTGGACTGCTTTACTGTTTAGTATTCTGTTGTCATTTTTTGAGTCAATCCTTCATAAACTAATCGAGAAATAGGTTTTCAAGGAATTTATAGCCACACACTTTATCAATTTTAACATAAGATTAGCCAATTTTACATTTCAATTGGAATAATCATGGTTATAAATTAATCAAAAATCATTATTTTTGCATCCTCAATTTTAAAAAGAGATAAATATATTTTATAATGAAGATTACTAAAGAAGACATTGATGCGTTGAATTCAGTTGTTAAAATTGATATTACAGCGAATGATTATCAGGAAAAAGTTGATACCCAGTTAAATGATTATAGAAGGAAGGCAAACATACCCGGATTTAGAAAAGGGCATGTTCCAATGAGCCTGGTGAAGAAACAGTATGGGAGGTCTGTAATGATTGATGAAGTAAACAAGCTTCTTCAAGAATCTTTAAGTAAATATTTAGTTGAAGAGAAATTAGATGTTCTTGGAAATCCTTTGCCAAAAATGCAGGATAATTTTTCATGGGATGAAGATAAATTTTCTTTTGAATTTGAATTGGGATTAGCTCCTGAATTTGAGGTGAACCTAAAACCAAAAAAAGCAATTAATTCATATAAAATTGTTGCTGATGATAAAATGATTAATAATCAGCTTGAGAATATCAGAGAGCAATACGGTAAAATGATAACTCAGGATGCGATTGAAGATAATTCAAATGTTACCGGGACTTTTGTAAATGAAGAAAAGGAAATAGAGAAGAAGTCTACTTTCAAACTTGAAAAAATAAAAGGTAAAGCTAATCTAAAGAAATTTGTAGGATCAAAAGTTGGTGACGTTATCGAATTAAAATCGAAAAACTTGTTTACTGATGATCATATGTTGATGAATGTGTTAGGTCTTTCACATGATGATGCACATGATTTTGAAGCCCTTTTGACTTTTACTATTGAAGAAATAACACAAACAGAACTTGCAGAATTAAATCAAGAATTATTTGATAAATTATTCGGTGAAGGTCTTGTAAAAAGTGAAGAAGAACTTAAGACAAGATTGAAAGAAGATGCTGAGAAGCAATTCGGATCTCAGGCTGACCAGCAATTGCTTAACGCTGTAACAGAGAGTTTGATCGAGAACACCAATTTTGAACTTCCATCTGAATTCTTAAAAAAATGGCTTGCTGTATCAGGTGAAAAGCCAATGACGCCAGAACAAGCAGGTGAAGAATATGAAAGATCTGAGAAAGGTTTGAGATACCAGTTGATTGAAGGAAAGTTGATGAACGACCATAAATTACAGGTAAATTATGATGACCTTAAAGAATATACTAAAGGGTTTGTAAAAACGCAAATGGCTCAGTTTGGAGATAATAAAATTGAAGACAAGGAGTTGGAAGAAATCGTGGGCAGAGTTCTTTCAAATCAGGAGGAAGTTAAGAGATTATCTGATCAATTGAAAAATGAGAAGTTATTGACATTCTTTAAAGAAAATATTAAGATTAAGGCCAAGGAAGTTACATATGAAGACTTTGTAAAAGAAGTTTACAAATAAGCCTTGAGGATCATATAAAGCTCCATAATGATTAATCATTATGGAGCTTTTTGTATACAGCAAAACCGTATAGTGTAGAAAGGTCTAAAATTGCTGAGCGAGAAGATGATTAGGGATGAGGTACATCCTAATTAATTACTATATTTACATTCTTAACGATTAAAAAGAAGTTATATGAATATTGGAAATGAATTTAAAAAATTCGCTGTAAAGGATCAAGGTATTAACAGCCTTCATGTTGACCAGCTTGTCAGTAGTGTAACCCCATATATTATAGAAGAAAGACAATTGAATGTTGCTCAGATGGATGTGTTCTCAAGGTTAATGATGGATAGAATCATTTTTTTGGGAACAGGAATAAACGATCACGTAGCCAATATTATTCAGGCACAATTATTGTTCTTAGAAAGTGTAGATTCGTCTAAAGACATTTCGATCTATATCAATTCTCCTGGAGGAGGCGTTTATGCCGGACTAGGAATTTATGATACCATGCAATTTATCAAACCTGATGTTGCGACAATTTGTACCGGTATGGCTGCATCAATGGGAGCTGTTTTAATGTGCGCAGGAGAGAAAGGGAAAAGATCAGCACTTCCTCACTCAAGAATTATGATTCACCAACCTTTAGGTGGTGCGCAAGGCCAGGCTTCTGATATAGAAATCACGGCTCGCGAGATCATGAAATTGAAGGATGAGTTGTATGCAATCATCGCGAAACATTCTGGTCAGAAAGTAAAAAAAGTACATGACGATTCAGATAGAGACTATTGGATGAAGGCAGATGAAGCTAAGACCTACGGAATGATTGATGAAATTCTGACGAGGAACAAATAGGTATTGCAGGATGTATATCCTGTTTAAATTAAGAAGATTATGGCGAAGAAAGAAGAATTAGAATGTTCGTTTTGCAAGAGAAAGAAGGAAGAAACCAATTTGCTCATTGCCGGAGTAGACTCTCATATATGTGATAAATGTATTGAGCAGGCTCATGGGATTGTTTTGGAAGAATCCATTAATGAAAAGAAGAATTCAAGCACTGATTTTTTGGTAAAGAAACCAAGAGAGATCAAAGATTTTCTAGACCAGTATATCATCGGGCAGGATCAGGCTAAAAAAGTCATGTCAGTTGCGGTATATAATCATTATAAGCGTTTACTGCAACAGCCAACTACTACAGATGACGATATTGAGATTGAAAAAAGTAATATTGTTTTAGTAGGAGAAACAGGTACCGGGAAAACACTAATTGCCAGAACCATAGCTAAAATGCTTGATGTTCCTTTTGCTATAGTTGATGCCACTGTGCTAACAGAGGCCGGTTACGTAGGAGAAGATGTGGAAACTATTTTAACCAGGTTGCTTCAGGCTGCAGATTATAAGGTTGATAAAGCTGAAAAAGGGATTGTATTTATCGATGAGATTGATAAAATTGCTAGAAAAAGTGACAATCCATCTATTACAAGAGATGTTTCTGGAGAAGGGGTACAACAAGCCTTGCTAAAGTTACTTGAAGGTACTGTAGTGAATGTTCCGCCAAAAGGAGGAAGAAAGCATCCTGACCAGAAATTTGTGGAAGTAGATACAAAAAACATTCTTTTTATTGCTGGTGGGGCGTTTAGTGGAATTGATAGAGTGATTGGTAAAAGATTAAATATGCAAGCTGTAGGATACAGCGCTTCGATATCTGATGATAAAATAGATGAAGAGAATTTATTGCAATATATCATTCCTTCGGATTTAAAGAATTTCGGATTGATCCCTGAAATTATAGGGAGGCTTCCAGCGCTTACTTTTATGAGGCCTTTAGACAAAAAGACTCTAAGATCTATTTTGACAGATCCTAAAAATGCCATTATCAAACAATACACAAAACTGTTTGAAATGGACGGGATCACCTTTAAAATTGATGAAAAGGCGCTTGATTTTATTGTGGATAGGGCGGTAGAATACAAACTTGGTGCAAGAGGGCTTAGGTCATTATGTGAAGAAATTCTAACTGATGCCATGTTCGATATGCCTGGTGCTGATGAGACCAGTTTAAGAGTTACTAAAAAATATGCGGAAGATAAGTTGACTAAATCGACTATTAAAAAGTTAAAGGCCGTATCATAAAAGGCATTTAAAATATCAAATTGAAAAAAAACTGTCATCCTTTGACAGTTTTTTTATCTTTATATCCTAAAATCTTCGTTCAAAAAATGATTGCAAGAGAAACCATTGACAAAGTTTTTGAAACTGCTCGAGTAGAGGAGGTCATAGGTGATTTTGTAAACTTAAAGAAGGCAGGGGCTAATTACAAAGGCTTAAGTCCTTTTACAGATGAAAAGACGCCTTCTTTTATGGTGTCTCCAGTGAAACAAATCTGGAAAGATTTTAGTACCGGAAAAGGTGGGAATGCCATTACTTTTTTGATGGAGCACGAGCATTATTCTTATCCCGAAGCAATTCGCTATCTGGCAAAAAAATACCAGATTGAAATTGAAGAGACGGTCCAGAATGATGAAGAAAAGAAACGATCTGATGAAAAAGAAAGTATGTTTTTGGTTTCTGAATACGCCAAGACTTATTTTATGGATATCCTTTGGAAATCTGAAAAAGGAAAGGCCATCGGGCTTTCCTATTTTAAAGAAAGGGGATTCACGGATGAAACGATTAAGAAATTTGAATTAGGCTATTCTCTTGATGAATGGTCGGCCTTCACTGAAACAGCCGAAAACAAGAAATACGAGATTGAGTTTCTTGAAAAGACCGGCTTAACTATTGTTAAGGAGAACAGGAAATTTGACCGATTCAAAGGAAGAGTGATGTTCCCGATTCAAAGTATGAGTGGTCGAATACTCGGTTTTGGAGGAAGGACCTTATCTTCAGATAAAAGAGCCGCCAAATACTTAAACTCTCCAGAAAGTATTATTTATCATAAGAGTAAAATCTTATACGGCTTGTATCAAGCCAAGCAGAGTATTGCTAAAGAAGATAATTGTTATTTGGTTGAAGGATATACAGATGTGATATCTATGTGGCAATCAGGTGTAGAGAATGTCGTAGCATCTTCAGGAACCGCACTTAGTTCAGACCAGATTAGATTGATCAACAGGTTGACCAATAATATTACGGTATTGTTTGACGGTGATGCTGCAGGAATAAGGGCTTCTATACGAGGAATTGATCTCATTCTGGAACAAGGTATGAATGTTAAGGTTGTTGCTTTTCCAGAAGGAGATGATCCGGATAGTTTTGCCAAAGCAAGAACAACCGAAGAAATTCAGACTTATCTCAAAGAGCATTCCCAGGATTTTATACAATTTAAAACATCTCTTTTACTGGAAGAAACAAAAAATGATCCTATAAAAAGAGCTGAGTTGATACGGGATATAGTTTCGAGTATTTCCAAAATTCCGAATAATATCCAGAAGGAGATTTATGTGCAGGAATGTGCGCGTATCATGAATATTTCAGAAAGTGTTCTCTTTAATGAATTGTCGCAGATCTTAAAAAGAGGAGGGAAGGAAGCACATCCGTCATCTGTTCAGAAAACGCCATTCACCGGTGTCAAGAAGGAGACAAACAAGATCGAAAAGATTGATCAACTGTTTGAAATGGAGAAAAAAATAATAGAAATATTATTATTATACGGAAATGAGCAAGTAGATTTTATAGACTTTACGTCTGAAATTGGTGAGGATGGAAAAATAAAAATTGTGAAAAACAATTATTCTAATGTGGTCTGTAAAGAGATTTATATGCACTTGCAAGAGGATGAAATTGAATTTACAAACCCAATCTTTTTGAAGATATATTATGAAATTATTCATCTGCTGAATCAGGAACAAGGCATCACAGCAGATCTGTTCACCAATCATGAGGATGGTGATATTTCGTCAACTGTAACGGATATCCTTATGGAAGAAGAAAGACATATCTTAAGTAGTTGGGAAAAACATGATATTTTCGTCAAAAACAAAGAGAGTTACCTGCCAAAGTTGGTCATGGATGTTTTATATAATTTAAGACGTTTACTCATCGCCGAAAAGATACACTCTTTAAAAATAGACCTCCAGACAGGGCAGGAGTCTGCTACTGAAACGCTAGATAATAGTGACACATTAGAGTCAATCAGAGACTATACAGCTCTGAAACAACTCTTATTCGAAAAATTGAATCGGGTTATTTGATTTTTACTTCTTCAGGGCTTCAGGAACTTCACAAACCGGAATCGGAACCATTTTATGTATATTGGCATTATGCAATTTATTGTAGATGGCCAGCACTTTTGATTGTCTGTCATTTAAATTTTCTGTCAAACCCTGATCCATTGCCTTCATAGCCCATTCCAATTCGTCATAGCTTGCTCCGATTTGATCTTCATCTGTTCGATCATCACCCCAAAGACCATCTGTAGGCGCGGCTTCAATAATTTCCTGGTTTATACCTAAGTGCCTTGCAATTTCATAAACTTCACTTTTCATTAGGTCAGCAATTGGGCTAAGATCTACACCGCCATCTCCATATTTAGTAAAAAAGCCGACTCCAAAATCTTCGACTTTATTTCCGGTGCCTGCCACAAGTAGTCCTTTTAAGGCCGCAAAATAATACAAAGATGTCATTCTCAGCCTGGCTCTGGTGTTGGCTAAAGACATAAACCGCTCCTCTTCATTGTCAACTTTTGGTAAGGCATTAATCAGTCCATCAAAAACAGGGGTCAGGTTTACTTGAGTTAAACTGACATTTTTATAATTAGAATTTAACCAGTCAATATGATTTAAGGCTCTGTTTACTTGGGTCGGAGCCTGATGTATTGGCATTTCAAGACATAACAGTTCCAGCCCGGTCCTGGCACATAAGGTAGAAGTAACCGCTGAATCAATACCTCCAGATATTCCAATTACAAAACCATTGACGCCGGCTTTTGTGGCATAATCTTTTAACCAGTTCACGATGTGATTTGTAACTTTTTCAGTGTTCATTATTGCTAAGTATTTATTAGTTTTGCGAAAAACAAAAATATTAATTTTTATTGGCAATTATTTTAAATGAACATTATTAAATATTTTTTCCTTTTTATGATCCTTTTAAACCTTGTTGCTTGTGACAAGAATGAAAAGGAGGTGGTCGATGTATCAAAGATAGATGTCAATGTTGATGTGAGAAGATTTGAACAACGGTTTTATACTGCAGGCCCTGAGAACCTCTCGACATTGAAGTCGGATTTTCCTTTTCTTTTCCCTGAACCCAATCCAGATTCCGTTTGGACCGCTAAAATGAAGGATGAAGATGAATTGTTTCTTTATAAAGCTTCACAAGAAGTGTTTGGAGATTTTTCAAAAGAGAAAATAGGCTTGGCCGAATTGTTTAAGCACGTGAAATACTATTTTCCAAAATTTGAAGCTCCTCGGGTTATTACAATTCTTTCTAATGTGGATTATGACAATAGGATTATTTACGCTGATAGTTTGATGTTCGTTTCGCTTGATGTCTATTTAGGGCGAGAGCATGAAGTTTATGAGGATTATCCAAATTATATCAAACAGAATTTTACTCCAGATCATTTAATGGTGGATGCGGCCAGAGAGCTTGCAAATCCTGTTGTAAAACCGAACCCTTTAAAATCATACATATCAAAAATTATCCAAGAAGGAAAAAAAATGTACACAATAGCTGCTTTTCTTCCTGCCGAGAGTGAACAAGAAATTATGGGTTATTCGCCTGAGCAATACGAATGGGCAGTGCAAAGTGAAAGTAATATTTGGAAATATTTTATCCAAAAGGAAATGCTTTATTCCAATGATCCCACCCTTACAGAACGTTTTATTTCAGACGCTCCTTTCTCTAAATTTTATTTAGAAGTCGACAAGGATTCTCCGGGTAGGATAGGTGTTTGGTTTGGATGGCAGATTGTGAATTCATTTATGGAACATAATGATTTGAGTTTACAGGAAATGCTTGCCATTGATAATGAAGAGTTGTTTACAAAGTCAAAGTATAAACCCAAAAAGAAATAGAAATATCAAACCATTTTCTAATAGAGAATTATGGTATTTGAGGAATATTAATAAATTATTATTTAATTATGGCAGTAAAACATAGTTCAGAAATAAATATAAAGGTAGGCTTGGATGAAAATAGAGTACCTGAAGAATTAACTTGGTCTGCTGAAGACGGAGCTATAAATGACATGGACGCGAAAGCGATGTTGTTGTCAGTTTGGGATTCAAATGAGAAGGATACTTATAAAATAAACCTTTGGACAAAGGAGATGCCGGTCAATGAAATGATTCAATTTTTTCACCAGACTTTGACTTCTATGGCCGATACCTTTGAATCAGCTACCAGTGATGAAAAAATGAGCGCCACTATGCGTGATTTTTGTGATTACTACGCAGAAAAGATGGGAATCAAAAGGCAATAGGGCCTGGCAATGATTCATGAATGAATCAATTTGTTTTTGGATTGAAATCTAATATTTGCTTAAGGATTTTTCGGTAGTCATCGTCGTTATTTACGAAGTCAAGCTCTGAAACGTCAATAATCAATGGGTTTAACTCATCTTTTGAATTGATAAAAGATAAATAACCCTTGTGAATTTTTTCAAGGTAATCAGCTTGAATGTTTTGTTCGTAATCTCGCCCCCTTAATTTGATGTTTTCGATGAGTCTTTCGGTGTTTTGATAGAGAAAGACATATACATCGGGCTTGGTAATCTCCTTATACATGATATCGAACATTTTTCTATAAAGACTGTACTCTTCTTTGGGCAGTGTCACTTGAGCGAATATCAGCGATTTGAATATGAAATAATCGGAAACTATAAAATTTTTGAACAAATCAAATTGGGCCAGGCCATCAGTTAATTGATGGTACCTGTCAGCTAAAAAACTCATTTCCAAAGGGAAAGCATAACGATCGCTATCTTCATAAAATTTTGGAAGGAAGGGGTTGTCGGCAAATCTTTCCAGAACTAATTTGGCATTATAGTCGTCACCTATCCGTTTGGCCAGACTTGTCTTTCCTGACCCGATATTACCTTCTATGGCGATATAATTGAATTTTTCGACCAGAGATATAGGCCTGATGAGCGAGGCCGTTATCTTTTCAATAGCCTGACTGTCATTACAGTGCTGCAGGCAAATTAGGATTGTTTGTTTTGCAATAGGATGCATAACATTCGGCGCAATTTCAGTCAATGGTACCAAAACAAACTTTCTGTTTAACATCTCAGGGTGAGGTACCTTTAGATCGTTAAAAAAGATAATTTCATCATCAAACAGCAAAATGTCAATGTCGATAACCCGGTTGTGATATGTTTTCCCTTCATGTCTGGTCCTACCTAGTTTTTGCTCAATACCTAGAACAGACTGTATCATTTTTTCAGGACTTAAACTGCTTGATATTTCAAGACAGATATTGTAAAAATCATCTCCGTCAAATCCCCAGGACTTGGTCTTATAGACTGAAGAAATATGTTTTACATGCCCTATTACTTGATTTATTTCATCAATAGCATACTGCAGATTATTAAGTTTGTTTCCCTGATTACTTCCGAGGGATAAATATGTAGTACGAACTATTTTCAAGGTGAGCTCTTTTTTAAATCAAATCGTCGAAAAATTAACAATAACATCCTATATTGGCCTAAAATACTTTACTGGATTAGACCATTGCAAAGAAAACAAAACAGAAGCTGAATTAGAACGCGTTTTGGTTTAAGTTTTTAACATTTGTAACTTTGATTGGAAGTAAGCGACATATATAAAAATACATTGAATGACTTTTTTAAGAGAATTATTGGCGGCGATTTTAGGTGTTTTCATTTCATTTATGATCATGTTTTTAGTGTTAATCGCGATTGGTTCAGTAATCGGATCAAGTTTTGTAGATGATGGTAGTGTGGTGGTAAAGAAGAATTCTGTTTTGGTTCTGAAATTGGAGGATCTGATTAAAGATTATGCGCCTAAAAGTGACGATCCAATTGCCCAAATATTAGGCCTCGAAGAAAAGAAAATCGGATTGAATAGCATTTTAAATGCTATAGATAATGCCAAATACGATGATGACATTATTGGTCTTAGTATTGAATCACTAATGATTCAAGGAGGTATGGCACAGGTTCAGGAGATTAGGGATAAAATATACGAATTTAAAGAGTCAGGAAAGTTTGTAACGGCCTTTGCGGATGTCTATGAACAGAAGAATTATTATTTGAGTTCTATCGCAGATTCCATTTATGTTAATCCGGAAGGGCTTATTGATTTTCGTGGATTATCTGGAGAAGTATTGTTTTTCAAGGATTTTCAAGAAAAATATGGCATTAAAATGGAGGTGATCCGACATGGAAAATATAAAAGTGCAGTAGAGCCATTCTTGGCAAGTGAAATGAGTGAGGCAAACCGGGAACAAACAGAGGCTTTTTTAAATTCAATCTGGTCAGAAATGATCTCGGATATTGATGAGAGTAGAAAAGTTGAAGTTGAAGAGATCAATCATATTGCTGATGAATTGCTTGCTAGAACACCAGACCTGGCCATTGAAAATAAAATGATCACAGGAAAAATGTATAAGGATGAGTACGTTAAGATTCTTAAAGAGCTTGGTGGTCTTTCAGAGAATGCAGCTATTTATGCTGTCAGTGTTAAGAATTATATCGATTCAGGTAAAGGAAGAATTATAAATAAAGCTTCTGATAAAATTGCTGTAATTTATGCTCAGGGTGATATTATGTACGGGAAAGGAGATGAAAGTTATATAGGTCCTGAACTCATTATTGAATCCTTAAAAAAGGCTCGAAAATCCAAAGATATAAAAGCCATAGTGCTTAGGGTTAATTCGCCAGGAGGAAGTGCACTTGCTTCAGATATGATCTGGAGGGAAATAGAAGTTACAAAAGAGGATAAACCAGTTGTAGTGTCTATGGGTAATTTTGCAGCTTCAGGAGGTTATTATATTTCTTGTAATGCAAATAAAATTCTGGCTGACCCAACAACAATTACTGGTAGTATAGGAGTCTTTGGGATGGTACCAAATATGAGTGAATTTGCCGATCGAATCGGTATAAACGCTGAACAGGTGGGGACAAATAAAAGATCCATGAATTATAGTCTGTTTGAGCCTATGACGGATGATTTTTATAACGTTACCAAAGAAGGAATTGAAAGGGTGTATCATTCTTTCGTTACCAAAGTGGCTGATGGAAGGAATATGACTTTCGAACAAGTTGACTCAATTGCCCAAGGAAGGGTCTGGACCGGTGTTCAGGCACTTGAGAATGGCCTGGTAGATGAATTAGGCGGGTTGGAAGATGCTATTAAGGTGGCAGCTGATCTGGTTGATATTGACGAGTATAAAGTACGTAGTTATCCTGACTATAAAAAAGAGTTTAAGGATATGGTTTCCGGACCATTTGGAAGTGTAAAACAACATATTCTTGAAGATGAGATTGGGATAGAAAATGTAAAGATTTATAATAGAATCCAACAGTTTGGTGATTGGAAAGGCTTGCAGACAAGACTACCGTTTCTATTAGAAATCAGATAAATTTAATGAATCATTCTTTTCATTTCACTTCTGTATTTTGACGCACTTTTCCCAGTAAATTCTTTAAATAATCTATTAAAGTGTGAAAAGTTGTTGAATCCACATTCAAAGCAAATGTCAGTAATACTTGTTTGATTTTCTTGCAAAAGTTTAGTAGCATGAACAACTCTGTATTCATTTACCAATTTTGTAAATGTTTTACCTGTCGCCTTTTTAAAGTATCTACAAAAGGCAGGTGTCGTCATGCTGACAGTATCCGCAATTTCATCAAGACTGATATGTCTTTTGAAATTATTATTCACGTGTTTAAAAATAATGTCAATCTTTTTACTGTCTTGTGGTTCAGTTTCAAATGCAAATCCATCAACATTTAAAAGGGAATAGTCGTTTGCCAGCGACAAGTCGTTAAGAATTTCTAATAATTTGATAACTCTTGACATTCCCTGGCATTCTAAAAGCGTTTCAATTTTGGGACCAACTAATTTTTTGGTTTCGGGTTTAAAAATGATACCCTTCTTCGCTCTTTCGAAAAGCGCATTAATATTTCCCATTTCAGGGATGTTATAGAATATTTTGCCAAGAAAATCCAATTTGAACTGTACAATGGTTTCAGAACCATTAGTTGTAAGTCTGTCTACAAAGCCGTGATGTGGAAGGTTTGCACCAATTAGAATCAGCATGCTGTTATTAAAGTATGACAGGTGATTTCCAATATGTCTTTTACCTTGTCCTTGATTTACATATACCAATTCTACTTCTGGGTGAAAATGCCAGTAAGCGATGTTATTCTGAACTTCTTTATTATGTTGCTTAACCGAAATGCTGCTTCCAAAACTTGGGCTGATCTTTTCAAAACTCGGTTTTTTGTTAATCATGATAATAAGGTTTTATAATGCAAAAATAAACTAAATCAGTTTTGTATTCTATACGAATTTACCAATATTGTGTGTAAAATTACCCATTACGAGTGTTAAGTAATTGTAAACTGTTAATTATGTATATAAATTAGCCAATTAAGATGTTTTCTGACAATTAAAGTGAGCATACTTTTGCCATGTCTAATTTTAATAAATATATAAAATGAAAAATTTAGCAAGAAAGAGTTTAGTAGCGATTATGTTAACAATGTCTTTATCAATGCAAGCAAATGAGACTGAATTGACATCAAAAGAAAAAGAAAGAGTTGTAACCAATTTACACTTTGATAATGTAAAGCAAGGTTCTGTCTTAACGATTATAGATGCAAACGGATTGGTATTGTACAACGAGGCTATCAAGAAGAGCGGTGATTATTCTAAGGGATTTGATTTGACTACACTGCCAGATGGCGAATATTTTTTCGAAATGGATTCTGATCTAAAAATTATTGTCATTCCTTTTAATGTAAAATCGAATGAAGTAATCTTTGACAAGGAAGCAGAAAAGTCAATTTATAAACCAGTAGTTAGAGCTAAAGACCATATGGTCTATGTTTCAAAAGTAGCCATGGATGAGTCTCCTTTATCTTATAAAATCTACTTTGCAGATAATCGTGATCTCGTATATTCAGAGAAATTTGAAGCTGATGATGAGATTAAAAAAGTATATGATTTTTCAGCATCTCAAAAAGGAAGTTATCTTTTCGTATTTGAATCTAATGGAAGAAGATACACGAAGGTCGTAAAAATCTAAAAAATATTATTAATTAGTTATTGTCCAGTGATTTGTAAAAGTGAGCTTTCCCATAAGAGCTCACTTTTTTTATGCCCTATTGACCGATATTTTTTTGTTTACGAATAAGATAAACAGTTTACAGGTTCAATTAAGTTTATCAGGTTTTTAAAAATCAACTTTGAAGAGATTAACATCAATGTGTGTTAAATTACCCTTGCAGATAAACTTGATTAATTTTTGTAGATAAATGAGTATATAAATTGGCCAATAATGTTGTTTTACAATATTTATATGCCGCATATATTTGTCATGTCTAATTTTAATAAATATATAAAATGAAAAATTTAGCAAGAAAGAGTTTAGTAGCGATTATGTTAACAATGTCTTTATCTACTCAAGCAAATGAGACTGATATGACATCTAAAGAAAAAGAAAGAATTGTAACCAACTTGCACTTTGATAATGTAAAGCAAGGTTCTGTCTTAACTATTATAGATGCAAACGGATTGGTATTGTACAACGAGGCAATCAAAAAGACTGGTGATTATTCTAAGGGATTTGATTTGACCACCCTGCCTGATGGCGAATATTTTTTCGAAATGGATTCTGATCTAAAAATTATTGTCATTCCTTTTAATGTAAAATCGAATGAAGTAATCTTTGACAAGGAAGCAGAAAAGTCAATTTATAAACCAGTAGTTAGAGCTAAAGACCATATGGTCTATGTTTCAAAAGTAGCCATGGATGAATCTCCTTTATCTTATAAGATTTACTTTGAAGAAAATAGTGATCTCGTATATTCAGAGAAATTTGAAGCTGATGATGAGATTAAAAAAGTATATGATTTTTCAGCATCTCAAAAAGGAAGCTATCTTTTTGTATTTGAATCTAATGGCAGAAGATACACGAAGGTTGTAAAAATCTAAAGAATATTATTAATTAGTTATTGTCCAGTGATTTGCAAAAGTGAGCTTTCCCATAAGAGCTCACTTTTTTTGTATCCTTTTTACTAAGCGTTTTTTTTAGTTTACGAATAAGATAAGCAGTTGATAGCTATAATTCAGGTTATCAGATTCTTAAAAATCACCCTTGATATGATTATGTCAAATTAACTAGAATATGTGTTAAATTACCCTTTTAAATACGAATAACTAATATTGGGAGATAATTAAGTATATAAATTGGCTAATAATGTTGTTTTACAGTATTTCTATGCCACATATATTTGTCATGTCTAATTTTAATAAATATATATCATGAAAAATTTAACAAAGAAAAGTTTGCTCTTTTTGGTATTATTTGCGTCAATGATGACCTATGCAAATAATGAAATTAACACAGTTAAAGAAAGAGAGTCAAAGGTTACGATTGTCAGTTTTAAAAAACTTAAGCTGGGATCAAAGTTATCTATTAAGGATGTAAACGGTATTGTACTTTACAAGGAATCAATCATTAAAGCTGGTGATTATTCTAAAGGATTCGATCTTACAAGTCTACCAAATGGAGATTATGTTTTTGAGCTCGATACGGAGTTAAAAATAACGATCATTCCATTCAATGTAGTGTCTAATCAGGTAGCATTTAAGAAAGATAAAAAGTCAACCGTTTACAAGCCTTTTGTAAGAGTAAAAGATGATCGTGTTTATGTATCCCGATTATCTTTGGAAGAAGACCCAATTGAATGTAAGATTTATTATGAAAATAATTATGAATTGGTCTTGGCTGAGAAGTTTGAAAAAGAGTCTCAATTAAAAAGAATTTATGATTTTTCTACAGCCGAAAAAGGAAATTATGTTTTCGTATTTAAATCTAACGGAAGAACATTTACTAAAACCGTTAAAATTTAACGCTCATTATTAATTAGTTATTGTCTGTGAATAAAAGTGGGTTCTTATCAAAAGAGCTCACTTTTTTTATAGCTGACAAAACTATAATCATACTTGTGCTTTTCATCTGCCTTGAAATCTTCTCTGTATGATTCTTCCCATTTTGTAAAATCAATTTCTGGAAAATAAGTATCTGCTTCTTCAAATGAATGATGAACTAATGTAAGATCAAGTGCATCGGCGTATTCTAAGGCTTGTTTGTAGATTTCTCCTCCGCCAAGGATGTAAGGATTATCATCTTCTCTCGCAGCTATGATCGCATTCTCAAGTGAATTTACCACGATACAACCTTCTACTGAATAATTTACATTTCTGGAAATAATTATCGTTGTCCTGTTTGGTAAAGGTCTACCTAGTGATTCAAAGGTTTTTCTTCCCATAATAATATGGTGACCTAACGTAACTTTTTTAAAACGCTTTAAATCGTTGGGTAAACTCCAGATCAAATCATTATTTTTCCCAAGTGCATTGTTCTTTGCTACAGCGGCAATTATAGTAAGCATAGTATTGATTTAAGAATTTAGGATTTGCTATCCAATTTGTCAAATGCACCGGATTCTTGCAATTTTGACTCAAGTTTTTCAACTTTTTTCATATGCTTTTGAATTAGTTTTTCGGTTTGAAGTCTTTCCCATTCTTTTCCAAAAAACCTTGACATTACAAAAACATTAATAAAGTGAAGAATAAGAATTACGAGCCAGGCAGAAATAACCCAAACATACCAATCCAATTCAGGATGAAATTTTATAACCTTATTAAGTAAAATAAAAAAAACTGATCCAACAAGGAACAACACAAAATGAAAATACAATCTTTTCTTTTGCTTTGTTCGCTTTCTAGCCTTTTCGTAGTACTCGTGATCTAAAGTTGCATTCAAAATGAAGCTTTATTTTACATGTCTTTTACCCATTCCTTAATGTAATCGGTAAAATCCTCTTTATCGTTAAACTCAGTATCTTTATTATTACGCAATGAAGGAATTTCATTTAACGTATCATTATACAAACTTCCCGATGTGTTAAGAAAAGCTTGCATTCTTTGAAGTAAATTAACATCTTCAATTTGAGTAATATGTTTGATCAAATTTAATTTTAGTTGCGAGGCATTCATAGTTTTGATTGTTTTTTTGGGGGATTAGACCGATACAGTTCCTCTAATATGAGGATGAGGTTCGTAAGACACTAAGTTAAAATCATTAAATGAGAAATCAAAAATATTTTTAATCTCTGGGTTAATGATCATCTTTGGGAGTGGTTTTGGATCTCTACTAAGCTGAAGATTAATTTGTTCCATGTGATTGTTGTAAATATGTGCATCTCCAAAAGTATGGATAAAGTCACCATAACCTAAGCCAGTAACTTGAGCCAACATCATTGTAAACAGCGCATAGGACGCAATATTAAAAGGAACACCAAGAAAAATATCAGCGCTTCTTTGGTATAATTGACAAGAAAGCTTCCCGTCGCTTACATAGAATTGGAAAAAAGCATGACAAGGAGGCAAGGCAGCCTTTCCATTGGCTACATTTTCAGCAAAGCTTATGCCAGTGTCAGGTAAAACACTTGGGTTCCATGCCGAAACAATCATTCTTCTGCTATCCGGATTATTTTTAATAGTTTCAACTACTTCTTTGATCTGATCAATTCCATCTCCATTCCAGTTTCTCCATTGATATCCGTAAACAGGGCCTAGATCTCCATTTTCGTTTGCCCAGGCATCCCAGATTTTGACACCGTTTTCTTTTAAGTATCCAATATTGGTATCTCCTTTTAGGAACCAAAGTAGCTCGTATATAATTGATTTAAGATGCAGCTTTTTAGTAGTAACCATAGGGAAACCTTCATTAAGATCAAACCTCATTTGATAACCAAAAACACTTTTAGTTCCTGTACCTGTTCTATCTTCTTTGGTGATTCCATGATCGATCACATGCTGGATCAAATCTAAATATTGCTTCATATGCTAACCTGATATTATTAATTATTATCGAAAATACAGTTGATTAAAAGTCTGTATTGCTCAAAATACTAGTGACTTCAAAGATAAAATATTCTAATGTAATTTCGCTTATTGTCTTGTTAATATTCTTTTGAGTGTAGGAATTTAAAAAGAAGCTTATCCAATGATCATACCTGCAATTGTAGCCGATAGAAGGGAAGCAATAGAGCCCCCAATCAAGGCTTTCATACCAAATTCGGATAAGGTTTTTCTTTGTCCAGGGGCAAGTGAACCGATACCTCCTATTTGAATCCCAATCGAGGCGAAATTGGCAAAACCACAAAGCATATAAGTTGCCATGATGATAGATTTGCTATTGTTCAAATGAACGGCATTACTTATATCTTTTAATTCGGCAAGCTGTATATAGCCAACAAATTCGCTTGCAGCAAGTTTTATTCCTAATAATTGACCCATCATCATCATATCATTTTTTGCTACGCCTATAAGCCACATCAAAGGCGCGAAAACAGTACCGAGTATAGATTCAAGTGTAAACTTGGGGTAAGGCGTATTGGAGGCCATCCAGTCGTTTAACGAAGTAATATCGCCAATCCAGCCTAGAATACCATTGATCATCGCAATGAATGCTACGAAAACTAATAACATGGCACCGACATTGACGGCTAATTTTAGCCCTTCTGTCGTACCCTTAGATATTGCGTCCAATAGATTTGTTCCAATTTGTTGGGTAGACACCTCAACATCTGTAGAAATAGTTTCTGTTTGAGGATATAAGATCTTAGAAATTACAATTGCACCGGGTGCAGCCATTACAGAGGCAGCAAGAAGGTGTTTCGCAAATTTTAATCGTGCAACAGGATCATCCCCTCCTAAAAATCCTATATAAGCAGCTAAAACGGCACCTGCAACGGTAGCCATACCACCTATCATGACTAAGAGCATCTCAGACTTATTCATTTTTTCGAGATAAGCTTTGATTAATAAGGGAGCTTCAGTCTGGCCTAAAAATATATTCCCTGCAACACTCAAACTTTCAGCACCTGAAATCTTTAAAGTTTTAGATAAGAGCCAGGCCATAACTTTTACAACTTTTTGGATAATTCCTAAATAGTATAACAAAGAAGTTAAGGCGGAAAAAAATATGATAGTGGGTAGCACTTGAAATGCGAAAATATACCCGAAGGTATTCATGTCAACAACTAAACCTTCAAATAAGAATTTACTACCTGCTCTTGTATAATCGAGGACACTTACAAAGATTTGTCCCACAGCTTCAAATAGAGATTGGATAAATTTAATTCTTAATACACCAACAGCAATGAGTAATTGCAAGGTCAGTCCTATCCCGACTGTTTTCCATTCAATGGCTTTTTTATTCGCACTAAATAAATAAGCAATAAATATAAGTACCACCATGCCTAATACACCTCTCCAGATCGATTCGAATGAAGCTCCTTCACTTGGAGCAATCTGATCATTTACTTGTTGGGCTCTTAAAGGAATAGATAAAAGGAAAATAAAAATTAAAGAAAGTAACTTTTTCAGCATAGCCTTATTTTTGCTCTCTTTTAGAGATTTCATCTCTTAGCTTGGCCGCCAGTTCGTAATCTTCGTTATTCACTGCTTGATCCAATTGTTTATAAAGTTCCTCAATAGTCTCGTCTTTAAAAGTAGAGGTATCTTCCACAACATTTGCGACAAGATCTTCCATTTTGAATTTTGATTCTTCTAACTTTGATTCATCCTTTATTTTTAGAATGATACCTGCTTTATCAAGGATGTTTTCAAAAGTAAAAATTGGTGCCTTAAATCGCGTAGCGAGCGCTATTGCATCCGAAGTTCTAGCGTCAATAATTTCTTCTATTTTGTCACATTCACAAATAAGACTGGAATAAAAAACACCATCCACAAGTTTATGGATAATGACTTGCTTAACGATAATATTAAATCGATCTGCAAAACTTTTAAACAGGTCATGTGTTAGGGGGCGTGGTGGTTTGATCTCTTTTTCAAGAGCTATAGCAATTGACTGGGCTTCAAATGCACCAATTATGATGGGTAAAGTTCTCTCACCATCTTCTTCACTTAAAACCAAAGCATACGCACCGCTTTGTGTTTGACTATAGGATATTCCCTTTATATTTAGACGTACTAGACTCACAGGTTTGACTCTATATTTTATAATACCAGGTTTGAAAAAAAACTAAGTATTAGCCTTTTCAATTTACAAATAAAAATGAAAAAGACCATCAAAATCATAGACTAATGATTGTCACTAATTCTGGTAGCCTTTTTCAAGGGGGCAATTTACTAAAAAATAATATTGTTTTACAGGGAGCCTTTAAATTCTTTTAGTTTTTTGGTCAGTTCAGGCACAACTTGAAATGCATCTCCTACAATTCCATAATCAGCAGCCTTAAAGAACGGGGCTTCAGGGTCAGTATTGACGACAACCTTGACCTTTGAAGAATTAACACCAGCTAAATGTTGGATAGCACCTGAAATACCAATGGCTATATATAAATTAGAAGTTACCGGCTTACCCGTCTGACCTACATGTTCGCTATGTGGTCTCCAGCCAAGGTCAGAAACAGGTTTGGAACATGCGGTAGCAGCTCCTAAAACCTCCGCCAAATCTTCGATCATCCCCCAGTTCTCAGGACCTTTTAATCCTCTGCCTCCAGACACAACGATATCTGCATCAGCAATGGTTACTGTTCCTGTAGACTTATCTATTGACGAAGAAGTGATTTGAAAATCGGCATCGTTCAATTCAGGGCTAAACTCCTCTTCTACTGAAGTAACTTTTTCCTCAGTCAAGCCTACAGAATTCTTGGCCAGACCAAGTAATTTGTTTGTAGTTTGAATTTCAGTAAAATTATACCCCTTCGAAGAAAAAGCTTTTCGCTTTACTACAAATGGCGCAAAAGAGCTAGGAAAGTCAATCACATTTGAAGCGTATCCCGCTTCTAGTTTTACAGCTAGAATAGGTGCTAAATACAAACCATTGTTTGTTGAATCAACAGCAATTATATGAGCTGATTCTTTTGAACTGGCTTGATATATACAATCGGCATATGCTTTAGCATTAAAATTATCAAGTCTTGAATCTTGAATTTTTAAAATTTTGTCTGCGCCATAGTCTGACAGGGCGCTTGTGTCTTGAGCGTTTATAGTTAATACGACTAAAGTTGTCTCTGACTGTTTGGCGAGTTGCTTGCCAAATGAAACGATTTCGAAGGCTGTTTTTTTAAACTTTCCTTCTGAATTATCTGCAAATACTAATACTGACATATTATATTGTTTTAGACCTAAGAAAACACATATGAATTTTCTAGATTATTCTTTAAACTTTTTAAATCACTTTGGCTTCATTGTGAAGCAATTGAATCAATTCACCAATATTTCCGGCATCAACCATCTTACAAGCTCCTTTGGCTTCAGGTTTTTCATATTTTACTGTAGAGGATGTTGCTGTAAATTCAATAGGCGGAATCACTTTTAATGGTTTTTTACGCGCCATCATAATTCCTCTCATATTTGGAATTCTAAGGTCTTTTTCTTCAACCATCCCTTTTTGACCAGCTGCAACTAAAGGCAAACTACAAGCTAAGGTTTCTTTGCCACCATCAATCTCAATAACTGCAGTGACCGATTGGTCATCCACTTCAAGCCCGATGCAGGCATTTACAAAATTGAAGCCGAGAATTTCAGCCATCATTCCGGGTACCATCCCTCCATTATAATCAATGGATTCTTTTCCGGTTAAAACTAAATCGAAGCCTTCGGTTTTAACGACCTCGGATAATTGTCTTGCTACAAGGAAGCCATCGCTTGGTTCAGTGTCGATCCTGATAGCATCATCTGCACCAATAGCAAGTGCTTTTCTTAAAGTGGGCTCAACATTTGAACCACCAACAGTGGCAACAGTTACAGATGCACCTTGTTTTTCTTTGAACCACATGGCTCTTGTTAGTGCAAATTCATCATAAGGATTGATCACAAACTGCACGCCATTAGCGTCAAAATTGGTGTTATCTTCTGAAAAATTGATTTTGGATGTCGTGTCAGGGACGTGACTTATACAAACTAATATTTTCATTTTTAATGAGTTAAAATGATTGTTAAACTTTCTTCGCAACGAAGGTAAAAAATATTTTTAATATATTATGCATGCATAATATATTTTTAAAGTTAGCTCAATGACCTTTTAATAATGGCTAAATGCATTTTTTTCTATAAAAATTGTCTTTAGCACTCTGATGTTATTCATCAAAATTAGTTATTTTTGCAGTCCTTTATTACTAAAATATGAAAGTATTACAATTTAGAGAAGCTATTGCTGAAGCAATGAGCGAAGAAATGCGCAGAGATGAATCTGTTTACCTAATGGGTGAGGAAGTAGCTGAATACAATGGTGCTTATAAGGCGTCCAAAGGAATGTTAGATGAATTTGGAGAAAAACGAGTCATTGACACACCAATTGCTGAACTTGGATTTTCTGGGATAGCTATTGGTTCGGCAATGGGGGGAACACGTCCTATCGTTGAATTTATGACTTTTAACTTTGCTCTTGTAGGTATTGATCAGATCATTAACAATGCGGCAAAAATGAGACAAATGTCGGGTGGACAATTCAATATACCTATTGTTTTCAGAGGTCCTACAGGATCAGCTGGCCAGCTTGGTGCGACGCATTCTCAATCTTTTGAAAATTGGTTTGCAAATACACCAGGATTAAAAGTTATTGTTCCTTCTAATCCATATGACGCTAAAGGTCTTTTAAAAGCAGCTATACGTGATGATGATCCAGTTATTTTTATGGAATCAGAGCAAATGTATGGTGATAAAGGAGAAGTTCCTGAAGGAGAATATATTTTACCTATTGGCATAGCTGATATTAAAAGAGAAGGTACAGACGTTACTATTGTTAGTTTTGGAAAAATTATAAAGGAAGCATATAAAGCGGCAGATGAGTTAGAAAAGGATGGAATTTCAGTTGAGATTATTGACCTTAGAACGATTCGACCTATGGATCAAGATGCTATTTTAACTTCAGTTAAAAAGACCAACAGGTTAGTGATATTAGAAGAAGCTTGGCCTTTTGCAAGTGTGTCTTCAGAAATTACATATCTGGTTCAGGAAAAGGCATTTGATTTTCTAGATGCACCAATTCAAAGAATTACAACAGCTGATACACCAGCACCATTTTCACCGGTATTACTTGAAGAATGGATGCCGAATAAAAACGATGTGATTAATGCGGTTAAAAAAGTAATGTATCGTTAGATTTTAACGAGTTTACTATATAGAGCCATTTGATATTTCAAATGGCTTTTTTTATACACAGGCAGTTTTATATCGATAGAAGTTGAGATAAAATGAATTTATTTTATGTATATTTGAAGCGTTTAAAGCCTTTAAAATAAGGGAAAATCTCAATATTTTATTTAAATGATATAGGTAATGATTAATCAGAATGTCGATAAAAGTGTGTTGCTTGATAACAAGATAGAAGATGGATTTTACTTGTTGAAATTTCATAATGAAGAAGATCATACAATTGAAATTTTAAGAGATGTAGACAAGTCTTTTTTGCAGTTACACTTCTGCATTAAGAATTCAGCAGCACTTAAGTTTAACGGAGGTCATTATGTATTGGACCTGCCTGAAAATAAATCTTTTTTACTCTATAATCCAGAACAAGACCTGCCTATCAACCTCGAAATGAAGGCAGGGGCAAAGGTAATCAGCTTGTTAATTAGCATTGAAAAATTTCACGCCTTCTTTACCCAAGAGGCAGGTCTTATTCATTTCCTCAGTGGTGAAAATAAAAGCAAAAAATGTTATAGAGACAAAGAGCTGAACCCGAATGAAATGATGGTATTGAATCAGATTTTTCATTATGGCCTACATTCTTCACTTGAAAAACTCTATTCCAGAGGAAAGGTCTATGAATTGATCAGTTTGTATTTTCATAAATCTGACAATGAAGGGATACAAAATTGTCCATTTCTGGAAGATGAGGCCAATGTTGAGAAAATTCAAAAAGCGAAGCAGATTTTGATTGAAAGTATGACGGAGCCACCAACTTTAACGGAGTTAGCGAACCAGATCAATTTACCACTCCAGCATTTAAAAGACGGTTTTAAACACATATATGGCGAAACGGTATTTGCTTACCTTGTAAATTATAAAATGGAGTATGCAAGAAAATTATTGACGACAAGAAAATATAATATTTCAGAAGTAAGTTTTGAGGTTGGATATAGTACATCGAGTCATTTTATTGCAGCTTTTAAGAAGAAATTTGGAGCAACTCCTAAACGTTATATGAGTAGCCTCTAAGCACCTTAAGTACAAAAGTTATTTAACAAGTAATTACTAAGTATTTATGCTAAAATTAATATTTTTGTTCACCATTACTCCTTTCTTATTGAAAGGTTTTTTTATTTGATTTTGATAATGCAAAAGCATCTGGTTTATATATTATTCTTTTTTTCTGTTGGCCTTTCGGCTCAGATAAAGGTCAATGGTTTTGTTGTCGATCCATCAGATGACCCGGTACCCTTTGCAAATATCATATTTAAAGGATCTATTGAAGGAACCATATCGGATGAGAATGGAAAATTTTACCTTGAATCAGACATTACACATAAGGAACTCGAAATCTCATTTGTTGGTTTTGAGACCAAGGTTATTTCTTTAGATGGAGTAACTACGAATCTTCGCATCAAATTAGAGGAAGGAAGGGATCAGTTAAAGGAAGTAACAATTTATTCGGGTAGGATTGCTAAGAAGAATAATCCCGCGATTGATCTGCTGAAGAAAATTTGGGCTCAGAAGAGAAAGAATGGGCTTAATATGTACGACAGATATGAGTTTGACCGTTATGAAAAAATAGAGTTTGATCTTAATAATATTGATGAAAAACTCATGGATAAAAAAGTTTTTGACGGTATGGAAATGGTCTTTGATCAGATAGATACTTCAAAAATAACGGGTAAAGTCTATTTGCCCATATTCATTAATGAATCTGTATACAAAACGTATGGAAAAAATATTTTTCCAAAGAAGAAGAATAGCGTCATGCTTGCGAATAAAAATTCAGGGTATTCGGATAATCAGGCTTTGATTTCTTTTCTGAAACAATTATACGTTGATTTTGACATCTATGATAATTATCTTTTATTTTTTGACAAAAAATTCTCAAGTCCGTTGTCAAAATTGGGTCCTGATGTTTATAATTATGTTTTAACTGATAGTAGTTTTATAGATAATAAATGGTGCTATAATATTCTGTTTTATCCAAGGCGTAAAAATGAACTTACTTTTAAAGGAGATTTTTGGGTAAGTGATACAACCTTTGCGATTAAGGAAATTCAAATGTATGCCACCAAAAACGCGAATGTCAACTGGGTAAAGGATATCTATATTGAACAAGAGTTTGATGTATTAAACGATTCTGTTTTTCTCCTTAAAAGAGATTATATCATGACAGATTTCGCCTTGAATCAGAAGGATAAATCAAAAGGGGTGTACGGGAAACGAACCACCTTATTTGATAGGCATATCTTTAATGTGAAACGTCCTGAAGATTTCTATAAAGAACAGGTACAGGATAATGAATTGATGTATAGTCAATCAGATGATTTTTGGGAAAAGAACAGACAAGAAGAATTAAGCAAGAACGAGATAGGAATCTACGAAATGCTGGATACTTTGCAAACTGTAAAGCGATTCCAGCAAATTAATACTATAGGTGAAATTCTCGCATCTGGATATTGGAACTTTGCTAAAGGCTGGGATTTTGGCCCTGTTTTTTCAACCATTGGTTATAATGATATTGAGGGATTACGTCTTAAAGCAGGAGCTCGCACCTATTTTAGTCAGAATGATAAATGGCGTGTCAAGGGTTATTTGGCATATGGCTTTATGGATACCAAATTCAAATATGGTGTTGAAGGTAAGTACTTGTTTAAAGGAGACAATAGGTGGGTTATGTCTGTTGGTACCAGGAAGGATATTGAGCAGTTAGGGGTGAGTTTGACAACCTCAAACGAGGTATTGGAACGAAGTTTTGCAACAACTTCAATCTTTACCAGGGGAGATAATTCTAAACTATCGAATATTGATTTGACCAATATAAAAGTAAGCTTTGAACCCGTAAAGAATTTGGATTTAAGAATAGGGACTACTTTTAAAACTTTGGAATCGGCAGACCCAGAGAAATTTAATGTTGATTATTATGACGAAAATGGTGAAATTCAATCGGACATAGAACAGGTGGATGTTAGTTTTGCGATGCAATATACTCCCAAAAGAAAATCTTATGGGTTTGGAGTGGAGAGAAGTATCAGTAATCAAGGTAGGTATCCAACCTTCTTTTTAAGTTATACCAAAGGAATTAAAGGGGTCTTCAATAGTGATTTTGATTATCATAAGGTCCAATTCTTTTATGAGCAGCCCATACAATTGGGATTGTTTGGTAAGTTGAGGTCGACTTTTGAGATTGGTAAAACATTTAATGCGGTTCCGTTGCAGCTTTTAAATATTGTGCCTGGTAACCAGACTTTCTTCACTTCGAAAAAACTTTTTGACCTCTTAGATTATTACGAATTCATTACTGATGAATACGTTTCGCTGCATTTAGAACATAATTTTAATGGTAAAATATTTGCAAAAATTCCCTTTATCAGAGATTTACAATGGAGAGAAATTATAGGTATTCGGGGAGTGGTTGGGAGTATTTCACAAGCCAACAGAGATATTAATGCATCCGATACAATATATCGTGCTCCAGAGGATCTTTATTGGGAATACCATTTTGGTATAGGTAATATTTTTAAATTACTAAGAGTAGATTTTGAGTATAGAGGAAGTTACCGAGATGCTCCTGGTGCTACTAATTTTGCTGTAAAAGTTGGGTTCGGCTTCTATTTCTAAAAATCATAATACGAGTTGAATAGACTTGATTTGAAACCAATCGTAAACCATGTTGTATTGTCTTTAGAAATCACGTCACCATCAACATCAGGAGAAAAGTTCCTAAGAGTAACACCACCAAACAATTGTAAATTGTTTACGGGGTTTACCACATAGCCGCCTTGGAAATCTGCGATAAAGATATTTGTAGAATTCCCTTGACCTACATCATTACCTATGTCAGAAACACGATCATCATAAGAACGCCAAATGTCACCTCCATAGCTGCGATTATCCACGTTCTCATCATAATCAAAACCCTTCTTGCCAACAATTAATTTGGCACTTCCAAACCATCGATCTTTTTTATATCTTGCGATACCAATGATTTCGTAAAAATTTGCACCCCAAAGGTGTGTAATAGCTTGATTAAAATGCCCTGCATTTAACCCAGTATCAAATTCTTCAGGATTGTTCGGATTATTATCACCATGGGAATAGGTATAAGGTCTTACCCAGTTAAATTCTCCTTGTAGCATTAAGCCATCAATTTTAAACGCATTATAGTATTTGACACCTAGTTGGAAAGCAAATTTATTACCCCAATAACCAGTTCCATCGAAAACTCTTTTTGTTGTTAACTCGTCAATCAAAAACTGAGAATATATCGAAATATTATTTTTCACCTTATATTTCATATTTAACCCAACTTGAACGTTTCCACTCAAATCCCCTCCATTTGAGAATTCCACAGCACGATAAAAAATGATAGGATTAAAAAAGGAAACATCAAATCCATTATAACTATCTTGATTTGTTATTACAGCCTCAAATAACCCGATATTAAAATTTTTGGTCACGTTCCAGCTTAAATGATGCATAGCCACATATTTTCGAAAATTAGTCCCATAAATACTATTATCTTCATTTGTAATTCTTCTAACATCATCCATCCACATCCAAAGATTTGTGTATTTAATTTTCCAGAATTGTGTACTGATTTTCAGAAAAGGATACGGTGAGGCAACATCCGATAAAAAGAGGGAGCGGTAGCCATCTCCAATAAAATTCTTGCCATTTCCAAACTGGAAATTAAAGAATTTATTTGGTGTATAACTTAAATAAGCTTCTGCAACAGGATAGTCAAACCCTCCCTCTTTGAAACTCGTTGCTTTACCTCTACCATGAACAATAGCATTTGCACCAATTGGTGCTCCTAGCCTCCTAGTATCTTTGTTTACATATTCTGCAAACCTTCCTTGGCTTTCATAAAAAGAGGTTGAGAAACTAAATTTCTCACCTAAAGAACCTTGAATTTGTAAACCTCTGGTATTATTATAAGTATAATCAACATCTGAATTGTCTTTTCCTACTTGCAAATCAAATACCGGATTCAATGTAAACCAATAATTTTTCCCTTTAACCAATGCTAAATGCTCATTGTGTAATTTTCTACCTCCCCAGGTCTCTCTGTTTTTTAACAAGCTGGTTCTTTTGGCTTCTAAATCAATATAAGGTTTTACCTCATTGAAAAGGTATGGTTTTGAAGCCGTATGGGTATTTTCATCTTTATTCAGATTGTATATAATGTCATCGTATTCCTGATGTACAAATGGTATATTTAATTCACTCTGAAATTCTGGAAATAAAGTGTTTTGAAGGTCAGGTATTACATCTTCAATATCTTTTTTATCTTCAATAACGACAACTTTTTTGTTATTATCACTTAAAGGGATTGCCAGAGGAAACTGATAACGTTCATCGATGGCGCGCCCATTATAAGTAGGGGCTTGCACAGTAGGCAAAGTTTTGAAAACCCTGTGAACTTCATCTTCTAATTCCTGATACATGGCATTTATATAAAGAATTTCAAATTCACCTTCTTTGGTAATTACAAATACGATTTTAACTGTTCCCTTGTAATTTTCATTTTCGGCTATGGCAGGAACTTGAAACTCCTCCATTAAAGCTGCTTTTAGTTTGTTGTTAAAACAACCCATTAGCTCATTTAAGACTATGTCTTCACAACCTGGATATACAGGAGGTTTAGTTTCTTGCGCTTTTAATGAGAATGAAAGAAGTATCAAAAAGGATAAAAGAAAATGTTTCATATGAATTTGGTACAATTGTAAAAATATGTCAGTATCGGTTTTACTAAAAGTAAACGTTGCAAATCTAATTTATTTTACTAACAAGGTTATTTTTTAATTCATATTTTTCATTGCTTTCCGGGCATAAGGCTATGCCTTTTTCATCAAAGGTCAAACGATGGCCAAATTCACTAATCCAACCAATCTGTTTAGAAGGATTGCCCACAACAAGGGCATAAGGTTTGATCTCTTTTACTACTACAGCCCCAGCCCCTATAAAGGCAAATTCTCCTATATCATTACCGCATACAATAGTAGCATTAGCGCCAATACTGGCACCTTTTCTGACCGTTGTTCGCATATATTCACTTTTGCGATTCACAGCGCTTCTCGGATTTATAACATTTGTAAAAACCATAGACGGCCCTAGAAATACATCATCTTCACAATTTACGCCTGTATAAATTGAAACATTGTTCTGAACTTTTACATTCTTTCCTAAATGTACATCGGGTGAAATGACCACATTTTGGCCAATATTACAGTTTTCACCCATGCTGCAATTTGCCATGATATGACTAAAATGCCAAATTTTAGTTCCTTTGCCTATTTTACAAGGCTCATCGATTATAGCCGAGTCATGCGCAAAATATTCTTCAGTTTTCATAGAAATTAAATTATTTTATATAAGAAATAGACTAAACTTTTGTTGGATGCCAGGTCGTTTTGATCTCCAGTGTTTTTTCAATGAAATAGGGAGATTCATTATGATCTCCTAACCAATCATTTTTTTTATAGAGAACAACCCTTTTTATATTCTCGCTTGAAAGCTCAGAAATATTTTTAATTTCGTCTTCTGAATTTCCACTATAAACTATGGCATTTACATCCATATGAGAAGCCATATGAGAAACCAATTCTTTCCTTTCACCTGTTAGGATATTAATAACTCCTGGCGGTACGTCAGAAGAGTGTAAAACTTCGGCAAATGAAATTGCACTTAGTGGCATGCTATTACTCGCTAATATTACTGAAGTATTTCCACCGACTAATACAGGCGCAATAACTGAAACCAATCCTAATAATCCCTGTGATTCCGGAGCCACAATAGATATGACACCCGTAGGTTCTGGTGCAGAAAAATTGAAATGAGCACTTGAAACTGGATTTACAGCACTAAATATTTGTTGAAATTTATCGCTCCAACCCGCATAATAAACCAATCGATCGATGGAAGCTTCTACTTCCTCAGTTGCCTTTTTAGCACTGTACCCTTGGGTTTCAAGCTCTTTTATGAATTGGTCTTTTCTTCCTTCAAGCATTTCTGCAATTCTATATAAGATCTGGCCTTTATTGAGCGCTGTTGCATTCTGCCATCCACTTTGTGCCTTTCTGGCAACAACAACAGCATTTCTAAAATCTTTCCTTGAAGCCAAACACATATTCGCAAGGAGCTGCCCTTTTTTATTGTGAACCGGGAAATACCTGCCAGATTCTGTTCTAGGGAATTTACCTCCGATATATAATTTATAGGTCTTCATGATATCTATCCTACTCATAATTATTCAAATTTTACATAAGGTTTAAGGCCATGGAGACCTCCTTCTCTTCCAAATCCACTTTCTTTATAACCACCAAATGGTGATGTCGCATCAAATTTATTAAAAGTGTTAGCCCAAATGACGCCGGCCTTTAATTTTTGAGTGAGATAAAAAATCTTTGATCCTTTTTCAGTCCATACACCAGCCGATAAACCATAAGGTGTATTATTAGCCTTTTCAATTACTTCGTCAACTGTTCTGAAGGTTTGTATGGCTAAAACGGGGCCAAATATTTCTTCTTGTACTATACGATGTGATTGGGAAACATTGATGAAAAGAGTAGGTTTACACCAATTTCCTTTATCAGGAACCTGACATTCAGGTTGGTAAATTTCACCTCCTTCGTTTAATCCGATTTCAATATAGTTTTTAATTGTCTTTAATTGTTTTTCGGAATTAACAGCCCCTATATCAGTGTTCTTATCTAGTGGATCTCCAATCATTAAAGAATTCATTCTTTCTTTTAACTTATCAATAACCAATTTTGCTACAGACTCTTGAACAAATAATCTCGATCCTGCACAACATACATGTCCTTGATTGAAGAAGATGGCATTGATAATGCCTTCTACTGCCTGATCAATAGCTGCATCTTCAAATATGATATTAGCTCCCTTACCTCCTAATTCAAGGGTGAGTTTTTTATCTGTTCCTGCTATTGCTTTTTGAATATATTTTCCTACTCCTGTAGATCCAGTAAAAGCTATTTTCTGAATGTCTGGATGTTCAACTATCGCGGCTCCTGTTTTCCCTGCACCCGTTACAATATTTACCACTCCTTTTGGCAAGCCACTGTCTTTAATGATTTCGGCTAACTTCAACGCTGTCAAGGGAGTTGTTTCAGCTGGTTTCAAAACGACGGTATTTCCTGTAGCAAGGGCTGGGGCAATTTTCCATGCAGCCATTAATAAAGGGAAATTCCAAGGAATGATCTGACCAACTACTCCTAAAGGCTTGGTCTTACGATTGGGGAAGGCGTAATCAAGCTTATCCGCCCAACCCGCATAATAGAAAAAATGATTGGCGGCTAAAGGAATATCGATATCCCTTGATTCACGAATGGGTTTCCCTCCATCCAGGCTTTCAATAACGGAAAATTCTCTGGCTCTTTCTTGGATTAATCTGGCAATTCTGAAAATATACTTCCCTCTTTCTTTTCCCGATAATGCAGACCATTTTTTAAAAGCTTTTCCTGCAGCAACTACGGCCTTATCCACATCTTTTGAGGAGGCGTCAGCCACTTTAGAAATTAGCTCATGGTTTGAAGGGTTAATCGTTTCAAAATATTGACCTTCAACCGGAGAAGAAAACTCACCATTGATAAAGAGATCGTATTGTTTTTTAATTTGAATATGGTCGGTACTTTCTGGCGCTGCATCATAAGTCCAAGAAGCTTTGAATGCAGAGCTATCTGTTTTTTTTGTCATGGTTAATCCTTTGAAAAATAATTAGCGGATTGGTAATAACCTGTTTCCGATTTTACTAACTGCATTAAAATGTCATTTGCTAAACTACTGGCCCCAAACCTAAAATAGGTGCTGTTCATCCATTTTTCACCTAGTACCTCATTGAGCATGACTAAATATTGCAAGGCTATCTTCGAAGTTGAGATGCCACCAGCTGGTTTCATGCCGATAATTTTACCGGTATCCATGTAATATTTCTTGATGGCATCAAGCATCACATAGGTAACTGGCATTGTGGCTGCTGGTTGTATTTTTCCGGTCGAAGTTTTGATGAAGTCAGCTCCTGCATACATCGCAATTTCACTTGCTTTTCTCACATTATCCAATGTGTCTAATTCACCTGTTTCGAGAATGACTTTTAAATGTGCTGACCCACAAGCTTCTTTTACAGCTGCAATTTCATCAAATACAAAATTGTATTCGCCAGCCAAAAACGCACCTCTTGAAATGACCATGTCAATTTCATCGGCTCCTTGATCGACAGCGAATTCAGTATCCATAATTTTTGTATTCCTGCTTGATTGTCCGCTTGGAAAAGCTGTGGCAACAGAAGCTACTTGAATAGTTGAATTTTCTAATGCTTTCTTTGCTATTTTAACATAGGTTGGGTAAACGCAAATAGCCGCAACTGTTGGTATATTATCTAATTGATCGTGAAGATGCAGTGCCTTATAGCATAGCTGCTGAACCTTGCCCGGGGTGTCTTTCCCTTCAAGTGTAGTAAGGTCTATCATGCTAAGCGCTAATTTAAGCCCCTCTAACTTAGAAGTGTTTTTGATGCTTCTTTTGCAAAACCTATCAACACGTTCCAAAACTCCAACAGTGTCATAGGATGGTAAATTATTTATATTTGGAATCATTCATGTGAATTATAAATTCAAATTTACAAATTAATAATGATAAGTGCGAAGCAGTTTTATAAAGAATGGGATGAAACCTTACACGGTTAGAATAGTATATTATTGGATAACAACGAGTGTTACAGGTAGGGTATAGGATACACGAACTGGTTTAGTTCGTTGTTTCCCGGGTGTCATTTGAGGTAATAACTTGACAACTCTAATCGCCTCTTTTTCTAGACGGGCATGAGGGCCTCTGGCTCTAATATCTACGATTTCCCCTGTTTTATCGATTTTGAACTGTACATAAACTTTTTTCTTACCTTCAGTCAGACCAAGTTCTTGCGCAATTTGAGTCTTGAAATTTTTTTGAACATGTTTGTTAATTTTGTCTTGAAGGCATTTTTTTAATTCTTCTTTTGTGCCTTTGCACCCTGGATAAACAGGAGCTTCTTCAATAATGGCAAAGGGTATATCCTTGAGGATTTCTTCTTCTTCAATAATCTCATCGATATCCTCATATTCGGTCACTTCAACAAATTCGCTTTCATCCGTTTCAGTTGATTCCAAAACAGTTTCTATGATATCTTCATCATTGGTCACAATTTCTATTTTTTCAGGAGCAGGAGGTGGGGGAGGAGGTTTTATCTCTAAAATTCTTTGGGTAATTGGGATGTCGATAAACTCCTCTGTTTCCGTTGAAACTTGTTCAAGTTCACCAATATATCTTTCTACAGTTTTCCATTCCAATCCAATATAAACAAGTAGCAAAGTCAAAACCAGACCCAATTGAAAGAAAAGCTTTCGATAGGGAGACAACCTTGCCTTACTGCTTTTTTTTGCTAACATGATATGATGAATTGATAATACCTTCTAATTTAGGATATTAGTTCAAGAAAAAGAATGATTTTTATCATGTTTTCCTTAATTCAGTAGAATGAGCTATTATTCTGCTGAGATAGAAAAAAGCAAAAAAAAAGACCATCTGTCTGTTGACGGATGGTCTTTTTTTTATTTATAGAAAGTTATTATTCCACTACTAGTGTAATAGGTAGGGTGTATTTTACCCCTACTGGTCTTCCTCTTTGTTTTCCAGGTGTCATTTCCGGTAACAATTTAACAACTCTTACCGCTTCTTTTTCAAGACGTGCATGAGGTCCTCTTGCGCGAACATCTGTTATTTTTCCTTGTTTGTCAATCTTAAATTGAACATATACTCTTTTCTTTCCTGGACTCAATCCCAGATCCCCAGCCAGGCCAGTGTTATATTTTCTGTTTACGTGTTTGGAAATTTTATCAACCATACACTTTTTCTTTTCATCATTACTACCCTTACAACCTGGGTAAACAGGCACATTCTCAATAATAGCAAAAGGAACATCGTCAATGACTTCTTCATCTTCAACAATTTCTTCAATTTCCTCAACTTCTACCGCTTCAGATTCATCGGTCTCAGTAGATTCTAATACAGTTTCTTCTATATCTGACTCATCCTCAACGATTTCGATCTTTTCTGGAGCTGGTGGAGGCGGTGGCGGTGGTTTCACCTCTTGAATTCTTTCTGTAATTGGTATATCAATTTCTTCTTCAGCATTAATATCAGCCATTCCTAAATCAGCAACACTTCTTTCAAAGGTTTTCCATTCGATTCCTATATATATAAGAATCAAAGCAAGGGCTAAACCTAATAGCATGAATTGTTTGTTATGCTTTTCAAGATTCGCTTTCGGGTTCTTTTTTACTTCCATGTTCTCTTAATATTTTTATACTGCGCTAATTTAATGAAATAATCTGCACAAAAACAAGTAATTTTTAAATTGTCCTGTACCACTTTAATAATCGGTTGAAAACCAACAGGGCTACAATAACTCCTGAGGTGTTCGCGATGGCATCATAAACATCACCTGTTCTATAGGTAGTTAAGCCACTTTGTAATCCTTCAAGAATTATGCCATAAAGGATTATGGCTAAAGGTACAAAAAATTTAAACATCTTTTTGTCAATCCTATCCTTCAAGGCGAAATACCATAACAGGGTCAAACCAAAGTATGCTATGAAATGCAAGTATTTATCTCCAGATTTAATTCTAAGACCTAAATTTAGTTTGGGTACTGCACTAAGACTCAAAACAGCAAGAAAGAGGGTGGCAGCTATGGCAATAAATAGCGAATTACGCTCCAATAATTTCTTTATATCCTGCAGCATCTAATAAACCAGCGATTTCTGAGTCATTACTCATTTTAATTTTTATCATCCATCCATCACCATAAGCATCAGTGTTCACTTTTTCAGGAGCATCTTCTAGCAATTCGTTAAATTCAACAATCTCACCGCTCAAAGGCATGAATAAATCTGAAACTGTTTTTACAGCCTCTACGCTTCCAAACACTTCATTTTGATCGATGCTTTCATCAACAGTCTCAACATCTACATAAACGATATCGCCTAGTTCACCCTGAGCAAAATCGGTGATACCTACTGTAGCAATATCACCTTCAATTTTTACCCATTCGTGGTCTTTTGTGAATTTCAAATCTTCTGGTATGTTCATTTTAAAATCTTTAAGTTAATTTCCAATAATATATCTCACACTAATCCCCCCATTAATCGAAGTACGAGGATATGTAGTAGATATTGCAAATTTAGAATTATTATAGTCAAGGAAAAAGGAGGTGAGTAAATTTTTATTAAGAGAATAATCTGCAAGAAATTTAAAAGAAATCAAATTTTGCCCTCCAGTGATTTGATCATTGTCTATATCGTCTTCAAGTCCATAGGCTCTAACTATGGTTAGATTTTCACGAATTCCCATGTCTAGCTTTAAATTAATGTCTCCTTGAAAGGTAGTGGAACCTCCGCCACTTCCTGACTTGAATTTCATTTTTACATTTTTTATTCTGTATCCCATACCTAAAACGATCTCCTCACCTGCTACTTCAGTTACCGTATTATTATTGAAATTTAAATTCAGTGCTTTATCTTTATTAAACGCAGCCCTGACTGAGAGTGAATTTTTTAACTTGAAATCAACTCTGATCAAAGGTGAGAATTCTTCAATCATATTGACCCCATTATACAACTTTTCTGGATTGAAATTACCCGCGATATCTCTGTTTCCATCTTCATATGGATTGTCAGCATCATATTTAAGGTTATTCGTAAAAGACAGTACTGAATAGACAGATCGATAACTGTGTTCAAGCGTGAAGCTCCTAAAGTTGGTTTTTACCCAAGGAATTGCCATAAGCCCTTTATAGGATATTCTCCAATTGGGAACCGGCGTCTTTTTAAAGGCGGTTAATGAAACAGAATTCGCATCCTTGCCCGTATAGGCTGCAATAAAGGCAGGAAGTACGACATCTTGATTTGTGTCACCAAAACCATCAATATCTCCGCCAGTATCATCGGCTAGTCGCTGAGAGATGATCGAACGATTATCTTTAAATTCTTGGAACAATGTTCCGGGGTCAGCGAAAGAACTTCCTAGCATTATTTGCGAAATACTAAAATTCCCAACACCATTTTGAGGCGTAGGATTAAGCAATCCATTTACAACATCCAGCTGTTGATTAAAACTTTCAGTGTAGGTTCTGTTACCGAAAACTTCAATATCCAGATCTCTGGTGAATTTAATACTGGCAGAATAATCGAACTTATCGAAATGAGATCTGCTGTAGTTCTTTGCATAAAAATTTTCATTAGGATCTCTCGAAATAAGCCATCCATTAGTGAGTGCCTTATCCAAAATATCCACCTGACTACCAAAAGCAAAACCCAGGGACGGTGCCATGGAGCCTGAAGAACTACTTTGACCTAAGAATCCGAATTCTGGTATATAGCCAGGTAAAAATGTACCGTTGTTTTCAGTATATGAGAGCCTGATATTTTTTACCGAAGTCAAAATATCAACAGCAACCCTACCTACTTTTTGGCCTGTTGACAGGCTTTTTTTGGCTTTGAGTTGTTGCCCTGTTTCTGCGTCCTGTTTGACATCGACAGTTTTTCTTTTCGTGAATAATTTAGACAGCCCAATATAATCGTATAGTCTGTCCATATTCATGTCTGCCGTAAAATTATGTGTGTTGGCGTTTTGAATTGTATTACCCACATTATCGATGGTAGTAAAGGCTGGAGCCTGCCAGTCATAATCAGCAGTATAATTATAAGTACCGTTAATAAAACTAAGTGCAGGGAACTTATCAAATGGTATTTTATAGGTTACATTGAAGGTTTGATGATAGTGATCTGGTCTGCCAATCCTAAAGAAATTATCATAGATCTGAATGTCTTCATCTTCTTCAAATTGATCATAAACATAATTGTTCAAAGCTCTTAGTGAGAATTGAAGTGACTTGGTCAGATTGTAAGCCACAAGATAGTCCCAGTCAAACATAAAATTCCTTTGTTGCAATAAGGGAAGGTCGGGTAAACCTTCAACAAGTGATCTTGACAACTGTTCGTTATAGGTTCTGATAATATTTGAATTGATAGCAAAGGACGTAGGAAGTAGATTGATATTAAAATCTTTGATAAACTGCAGATAAGCTTTATCACTTACAAGCCCCCATGACTTGAATGGTTCAATAATTTTAGGCTGGAAACTATGCGTGTAATTGGCTGATGCCCTAACTTTTTGATCCAGGAATTTCTGGATATTATAATCCCGGTGATAGGTTTCATTATATAGAAAGGAGAGCGATAAATTCTCTACGTCGTAAAATCGAGGCTTAGCACTTTGCGAGGTCCTGTTTTTTCTAACATTTATAAAATTAAGACTTTTTCTTTGCGTATAATCTCTGGCCAGTTCACTATTGGTACTTCCGTTTTGGAATAGAACATCTTGGTAACGTGGGTCGTATTTAGGATCTCTATATTCTTCACCAAAACTAAAATTGATAGGAATACTCATGCTTGCTCTTCTCGGTAAAAGTTGACCAATATTAATATTGGTAACCAAACCATATTGCTTCATTTCATCCTGACTCCTTTCATTTACCATCTGATCAAGGCTACCAAAACCAATGGTGTGCATACTTCCCGTTAGAGAAATATCTGCAAAATCCGCAAAATTGGCATCCGCATTAACGATTGCCGCCCAACTAGATTTATTGTCAAAATCAGATACACGCAATTCATTGAACCACAATTCCATACTTTTTGGCGCCAGTGTTGCATTCTTTACACCCAACATGATGGTTCTAATATTGGATAGATTTGGATTCCCTTTAACCCTGATACGATAAAGAGGTTCCTCTCCAATTTGAGGCTGAGGATATAGTTCATTAATTGGAGCTCCAATATCGGATCGTTCTAATTTTAAATTTCCAAAATCTTTTATAGCTGCGTCTATATTGTTTTCCTCTGGCCATACTTCTTCTTGAGTCGTAGCGCTAAATGCAGAAATTTTTAAGGGGATTTCAATTTGATAATAGTTGTCGTCCGTATCACTCCCCAGTCGAATAATACCTAATAACTCATCATCTTTAACTTCCAGTTGTCCAATCTTGCTTTCAGCGTGAATAAACATTTTTAACTGCTTATACATCCTGATATCAAATGTTGTGTTTTTAAAGATTGCACGTGTATCACCAGGCTGCAGGTCATCAACCTTTATCAATACTGATTGTTCATTTTGCTGCTGAATAGTAGTGGTTCCCTGAAGTCTCTCTCTTTCAATTCCAGGTGGTAACCTGTAAGGTATAGGCTGTCTGTCTTCATTCTCCTCAATATTGACAACTCCAGTTTCAAATTTTTGATTTTCATCGGGTGTAATTTCCTGAGGTGGCTGCGTAGCTTCGTCAAGGGTTTTAGTATACCTTCTCCAATCTCCTCTTACCAACTGTAATTCACCAAAACGCAAAACAACCGGAATCTTAAATTTGGTAAGGAACATTCTCATGAATCTGATCGAAGTAAAGCCAGCCATATCGTTAATGATATTATTTGGATCTTCAGGTGTTGTAATCGGAATTCTAAATTGATACCAAGTAGTTGTTTGGGTAGTATTATTGGCCAATTGAACTGTAGTTACTCTCTTATCTACAATATTGTTCTTGCCCACAATCAAATCAGTTTTGTTTAAGGAAACCCTATATTGATAATAGCTTTCGATCGCACTCATCGTCTGATCTTTATTGATATCTTCTACATCCGGGAAAGTAGTTGATGAGGTTGGATAGCTTTCAGTAGAATTATTAATAGTGGGAGAGTTCCCTTCCGTTAAACTAAATTCCTTGTAACGCGTAAGAATCGATGCGTCTTCTGCATCGAAATCGGAACCCCTAAAATAATGAAAGTTATCCGCTGAGGGATCGTCTCCAAAAACAGCTCCGTATTTTGTGGTCTCATCCGCATCATTAATACCATCCAGACCGAGATCCTGATTTAACCTGGCTTCATCACTTTCAGGAAAGGCATATAAAAGAGACTGATCTGTTGGAATAGAAGACCAAGGTGTTGATTCAATATTAGACCCCGGAATCTGATCCCCATCAATTGGAAGTCCGTTTTCAAACATCTTACGGTCATCTCTTAAAATATCTTCAGAAATATTACCAAAATTAAAATATAATTCACCTTGCATGTCCTGAAGAGTCGGAGGAGTAGAAGGTCCGCCTTCATCGGGTTCTATAGAGTAATTCTCATAGGGGTCCATCAACCAAAATTGAACATATTCTATATTTGCCTGTTGAAAATTCGTTGTAGTAAGCGCCCTGGTGATTCCAGCCCACCTGTCTTCAGGGTCGATATACTTGCCATCAGCACCAAAACTATCATCATAGTTGTTAGTTCCCCGTTCAGCAGGATAATAAGCCAAATCTAGAGTTCTGATGATACTTGATTGGGTCACATCCAGATCTACCTGAGGAAATAATTCACTATAGTTAACCTGTCTTACTTCGGCCCTGGATAATTCGTCACTGTCGATGTTCGGCGGACGCAAACTGGATCCGTAAAAAATCTGATCAATATTGTACCACGAGAATTTTGATCTTTTTGCTCCGGTCTCGAGTTCAGGAGGTAAGCCAGGTGCAACATTACCGTTGGTAAAATCAAGATCGCCACTTTGCCCTAAAGGAGTACTTGCCGTAAACCACTGCTTGGGAGATTTAATATCCAAGGGTATCTGCGCTCCTTCAAAATCATCGATGTATGATGTTGCTGCCCCTTCTAAATCAATACCTTTTGGTGTACCAGGTAATAAGTAGGCTAATTCAGATCTTACAGAAATAAAGGATGGCACGTCAGTATTGATATTGGGTAAGGCATTCACCCATTTTGTCAATTTTGGAACTTCTGTTCGATACGTTACATATGCGCCTATGATGGTATTATTAACTGGCTCTGATCCAAACTGGGCTTTTTGCGTTAACGGTTTCTCATTTAAATTAATGATATTTCCTCCAACAGCTAGTTTTTCACTGAAAACGTGTAAAACGTCCACCCCCATATACCTTCTTCTTTGCTGGTTGAAGCCAATATTGTTTTCAACATCTACTTGAATCGGAGCATCTGAGGCAATCAGGGTAGGATTGATAATCTGTACATTTCCAATATTATAATCTACCACATAATCAACACCTTCGACTAGTTCTCTACCTCCTGTGGTCACTTTAACAGATCCTCTCGGAACATTGAAAGCTCCTAAAGGAATACCGCTCTTACCGTCAGATTTGAAATATCCTTTAAAAGAGTATTTGTCCTTTTGTTGAAAATCATTTTGCGCCTCTGTTTGTGTTCTATCATATAATTCACGGAAAATATAGACATCATCTTCTGGGTTTAATTGATCGTCTAAATCCTCACCAAATGGTTCTACGGTTGGGAATATGAAATACCCGTTGGGCGAATCAATGGTAATCCCTTCTACATAATCAAAGAAACCGTCCCCTTCAGGTTTGTTGTTATTATTCTGATCGAGTCGGTCAAGTTTAAGTAAATTCAGTAAGGTTCTGTCATTTATTCCCGGGGTTTGTGCGTTTTGCAGGATATTTATTGGTTCTCCTGTACTGTCATCATAGTACAACAATTCCAATCTAAAACCCTCTCTTTGCAACTGGAAGGCCCCTGGAATTTCATATACGTTTTTCATCAAAAGATCAAACATCGGTATGGTTGGATTGATGATTTCACTCCTTAACATTTTTAGCACTAAATTATCAGGAGCTATAACACCTGCATCTGTAAATTCACCTACTCTGTGTACTTCTGTTCCGTCCGAATATTCATAGGCAACAGCTAAGACATCACTATCAACGAGTCTTCTGTTTAAGGTGATAAACCCTAACTGGGCATTCATGGTAAAATCAACCCCTTGAACCAGTTTAATGGCGTTTTCCAATATGGTATAATCTCGACCCTGAGACATGTCGTAGGGTGTTAAGGCCTGACGAACTGAAGAGATATCTCTAATGGGGCCGTTTAAAGTCAATAGATTATTCAAGTCATTGGCTTCATTTGAAGGGTCTTTCCCTCCAGGAACTGGTGTTACATTTGCCGGACCAATATTATTTGGATCATTTTCTCCAAGATCAGCTAAGGCAACTATGTTTCTGGTTCCTGTTGTAGTCGCATTTCTGTTCGTAACCCAAATTTCTATCCTTGTAATGTTAATAGAACTATTGATTAAGGGGAAATTGGCTAAGGCATTATTGTATTTATCCCGAAATCCATGTGCGATAAAAAAGTGACGGTTATTGTCGTAATTACTGGCCTTAAAATCAAATTCATTCAGTACAGCGCCACCTTGAGCAGAAACGCTTCTGGTTTGGGATCGTTGTTGTGAAAAAATTCCTGTGACCGTTGTTTTACCAAATTGCAGTTCCATTTTGGCTCCAAAAAGATTTTGAGCTCCTGAAACCAGTGAGTTTCTTATAGGCATGGATACATTACCTACTTCGATTTTCCGAATGATATCATCTTCAGTTGGCGTGTATTCCAACTTTACCATGTTCTGAAAATTAAATGTAGACTGCGTATCAAAGTTGGCAAGAACTCTTAGACGGGTTCCTATTCTCGCATTTAAACTGGCATTGATTTCTTGGTCAAAATCAAAAGTGGTGCTTTGTCTGTTGTTTTCCGATAGTTGCGGGTTTTCAACTCTTTGGTAGATCAGTCCCATTTTAACTAAAATAGAACCTTGAACGTTTACATCGATATTATTTCCTCCAAAAACACTTTCAAAAAAGTTGGAATTGACATAATAAGTGGGCAATAGATTTTTTTGAACATCTGCAGCATCTTTTGATTTTCCGCTGATGGCATTTATTTTATCCTTAGAATATTCCAGCATATCTCTTTCAAGACGGTAGTCTTTATATTCCTCAGGAGTCATTTGGGTGGGATATTTGATGTAATAGTCACCTATTTTTTCCATCAAAATATAGTTGCCGGTTTTGGGGTCATAGATTACCTCAAGTTCCTTGTTGTCGTTAAGAAATAAGCTTCCGCTTTGGTTGTTAGTAAAAGAATATGGAAGTGGCTGAATTGTGTCGTTTCTGACTGAAGTAGTTGATTGACCGCTAGTTACTGAATTATTGTTTGGATTTATTTGAGCCGAGGCAAAAGTCGTACTTAATAAAAGCACAATTAATATAATAGGGAGATTATATTTAAATCGTTTTATTTTGATCAATCGTTACAAGTTTTTAAGCGCTTGTTTAATCAGTTCCTCCAGGCTTATTTCCGGAGAATTTTGTAAAATAACTTGTATAACTTTTTCAATTTTTTTTCTAGAAAATCCTAAGACTTCTAAAGCTGATAACGCTTCAATTTTAATAGTATTGTTCGAAACTGATAAATCTTCTGAAATTTCATAAGTTTTTAAGATTTTATCTTTCAAATCAACGATCACCCGCTGAGCCGTTTTTAGTCCAATTCCCTTAACAGATTGAATTTTTGAGACATCCTCACTACCTATAGCTCTTTGGATTTCTTCTGTGTCCATGGATGAAAGCATAGTGATGGCTATGCTTGGTCCCACGCCAGAAACCGAAATCAACATTTTAAATATTTCTCGTTCAGTTTTACTGTAAAAACCGAAAAGAATATGCGCATCTTCTCTAATCACTAGATGTGTGAATAATTTCAGGTTTTCCTGATCCGGAATGTTTGAAAAGGTTTGTAAAGAAATATGGATATGGTAGCCTAAACCATTGCATTCAACAACTACATGGTCGGGGTTTTTCTCGACCATTTTCCCTTGAATATGTGTAATCATAAATTTTGAATCGTGATGGATTCAAATGTAATAATTTTATGCACTTAAAATGAAAATGTTATGCTTAATTTAATAACATTATAAAGTCTAAAACATGACACTAATATGTGTGCTTTTCAGGACTTAAATCACTTCTTCTTTTATAAAAGAAACGGGTTTATTTTTTTCTGCTTTGGGCGTCAACCACAGCAATACAAACAATGTTGACAATTTCATCAACACTGGCGCCTAACTGAATTAGATGGACAGGTTTTTGAAGCCCCATAATGATTGGTCCAATCGAATCAGAGGAATGAATTTCTTTTAATAATTTATAACTGATATTCGCTGATTCCAGGTTAGGATAGATCAAGCCGTTTACTTTTTTACCTTGAAGTTTAGAAAAAGGAAATTTTTCATTCCTCATTTTTTCATTTAAAGCAAAGTCTGCTTGAAGCTCTCCGTCAATATTTACATTCGGAAAAAATTTGTGCAAATAGTTAACTGCTTCTGACATTTTTTTCGCAGAGTCAGATTTTGACGAACCAAAATTTGAAAACGAAACCATGGCCAGATTAGGCTTAAGGCCAAACATCTTCATGGTCTTATCAGTCATTCTGGCAATTTCGGTTAATTCTTTAGCATTAGGATTAATATTCATCGCTGTATCTGAAAGAAATAAAGGCCCTTTTTCAGTAAGCATTAAATTTGTTGCGGCAATTCTCCTGATGCCTTTTATTTTTCCAATAAGTTCAATCATGGGTTTGGCAACCGTTGGATAACTACGTGTATATCCTGTAACCAAAGCATCAGCGTGATTTTCATTGACCATCATAGCCGCAAAATAGTTGCGTTCACGCATCCATTTTTGTGCTTCCAATAAGGTCATTCCTTTACGTTGCTCTTTTTTCCAATAGATTTCGGCGAAGGCATTTCGTCTTTTTTCCTCAGATTTTGATTTTGGATCAATGATCGTAATATCCCCTTCAAACTGGATTTCTTTCATTAAACTTTCTATGGCTATCTGGTCACCTAGCAATACGGGAATAGCGATCCCTTCATCATATGTGATTTGGGCTGCCTTCAAAACATTTAGTTGATCCGCTTCAGCGAAGATGACTTTTTTAGGATCAGATTTAGCCCTATTCGTAATCAGTCGCATCAATTTACTGCCAGTTCCCAATCTTTCAATCAAAGACTCCTTGTAGGCCTCCCAATCTTTTATTGGCTGTTGTGCTACCCCAGACGCCATGGCTGCCTTGGCAACCGCTGGAGGAATTTCACTGATCAATCGAAGGTCAAAAGGCTTCGGGATGATATAATCTTTTCCAAAACTAATACTCTTTTTATTATAGGTGATATTAACCTGCTCTGGCACACTTTCTTTAGCCAAATTGGCCAAGGCATGAACAGCGGCCATTTTCATTTCTTCATTTATTTTTGTTGCTCTGACATCCAATGCCCCTCTAAAAATAAATGGAAAACCAAGTACATTATTTACTTGATTCGGATGATCTGACCTTCCGGTAGCCATGATAATGTCTTTTCTGGTATCAACAGCCAGTTTATATCCAATCTCAGGATTAGGATTCGCAAGCGCGAATACGATAGGATTGTCAGCCATGGACAAGAGCATTTTAGGCGTTACAATATCTCCTACTGAGAGACCGATGAGTACGTCGGCATTTGTCATTGCATCCTCTAAAGTATATAGATCTTTATCGGTCGAAAATTCCTTTTTTTGTTTGTTTAAGTCGTCGCGATCATTTCTTAAAACCCCTTTGCTATCGCACATAACGATGTTCTCTTTCAAAACACCCAATTTCTTGTATAAACGGGTGCATGATATAGCAGCAGCGCCGGCACCGTTAATCACAATACGCACTTCTGATGGTTTTTTTTCGGCTATTTCTAAAGCGTTTTTTAAGGCTGCAGCTGAAATAATGGCAGTTCCATGTTGGTCATCATGCATGACCGGAATATCCAGTTCTTCTTTAAGCCTTCTTTCTATTTCAAAGGCTTCAGGTGCCTTAATATCCTCTAAGTTTATGCCTCCAAAAGTAGGAGCGATGGCCTTTACAGTTTCAACAAATTTATCCACGTCCTTGGCATCAACTTCGATGTCAAAAACGTCAATATCAGCGAATATTTTAAAAAGAAGCGCCTTACCTTCCATTACTGGTTTAGAAGCTAAAGGGCCAATATCACCTAGTCCTAATACAGCAGTTCCATTTGAAATCACCGCTACTAAATTCCCTTTGGCAGTATATTTATAAACATCTTGGCTGTTTTTCTCAATTTCAAGACAGGGTTCTGCAACACCAGGTGAATATGCTAATGACAGATCTCTTTGAGTAGAATGTTTTTTTGTGGGAATCACTTGAATTTTTCCTGGCGTTGGAAATTCGTGATAATCTAAAGCATCAGTTTTTTTTATTTTGGATCCCATTATTTTGGTTTTAAGCCTAAGTGTACAAAGTTATATTTTTTCACAGAAGAAGGGCAGTGAATTTTATTTTTTTAGGAAGCTGATATTCCTTTTTAATCCCTCAAATTTAGTTCTTTTCACAGCGGATCTTCTAAAAATATCTTGAAAAACATCCTTTGTGATTTCTTGCCAATCGTTTTTGTCGTAATTCAACAAGCGATCATCTGGTTTAAACCTTGCTTCATGGTTAGGTTCTGAGAACCTGTTCCAAGGACATACATCCTGGCAAATGTCACATCCAAACATCCAATCGTCAAAATGATTCTTAAATTGTTTGGGGATTTCATCCTTTAATTCTATCGTAAAATAGGAAATACATTTGCTGCCATCAATAGTGTTGTTTGGTAAAATGGCTTGAGTAGGACAGGCATCAATACATCGAGTGCATGAGCCGCAATGGTCAGTTTTAAAGGCTTCATCATGTATCAGGTCAAGATCTAAAATGATTTCGGCCAAAAAGAAATAAGAACCTTTGCTCTTAGTAATGAGCAGCGAGTGCTTTCCGAGCCACCCTAATCCGCTTTTTTGCGCCCAGGCCCTTTCCATGATTGGTGCAGAATCAGTAAAGACTCTGGCGTGAAAATCACCGATTAGATCTTGCATAGAAGCGACCATTTCTTTCAGCTTATCCTTGATTACATGATGATAATCTTCTCCATATGCGTATTTGGAAATTTGGTAACTGCTTTTATTCTGCTTCTCTTCCGGAAAATAATTATATAATAAGGAAATTACACTTTTGGCGCCTGGTACAAGTAAACTCGGGTCAAGACGTTTGTCAAAATGATTAGCCATATAATGCATTTCTCCATGAAAATTTTTGCTGAGCCATTGTTCCAGGCGAGGCGCTTCATCCTTGAGGAATTCAGCTTTTGAAACACCGCATGCACTGAAGCCAAGGCGTTTGGCTTCTTCTTTGATCCACTGTGTATGTAATGCTTTGTTTGTCAAGAGTAATCCAAAGTACTGAATAAGACTTAAAAATATTGATGGCGTTTCATTTTAAGACATGCTTCACCATACTACATGTCTTAAATGGGTTAAATATGATGTGTTATTTTTATCGAATTTAAAACAATTCCCCTGGAGTGATTCCCTTGATTCTGCCGAGGTGTTTATAAGCCAGGTCAGTGACTTCTCTCCCACGTGGCGTTCTCATTATAAATCCTTCTTGTATTAGGAAAGGTTCATAAACTTCCTCAATCGTTTCTGCATTTTCACCAACTGCCGTAGCAAGGGTACTGATTCCTACAGGACCGCCTTTAAACTTATCTATAATGGTCGTCAGAATTCTGTTGTCCATTTCATCAAGACCGTGCTTGTCAACATTCAATGCATTTAAGGCATACCTTGCGATTTTGATGTCAATGTTCCCATCTCCTTTAATTTGAGCAAAGTCTCTAACTCTTCGAAGAAGGGCATTTGCAATTCTGGGAGTTCCTCGACTTCTTCCTGCAATTTCAATGGCTGACTCCATGGCATTAGAAACATTAAGAATTTTTGAGCTTCTTTGAACGATATGTGTGAGTAATTCTGTGGTGTAATATTGCAGCCTGCTACTGATTCCGAATCTAGCCCTCATTGGAGCTGTTAATAAGCCCGAACGGGTTGTAGCACCTATTAAAGTGAAGGGTTCGAGATTGATCTGAACGCTTCTTGCATTTGGACCTGACTCAATCATGATATCAATTTTGTAGTCCTCCATGGCAGAGTAAAGGTATTCTTCGATAACCGGACTTAAGCGATGAATTTCATCTATAAATAGTACATCTCTTTCTCCTAAATTTGTAAGTAAACCGGCAAGGTCACCTGGCTTGTCAAGAACGGGGCCTGAAGTAACTTTTATATTGGTTTTTAACTCGTTGGCAATGATATGGGCCAGTGTAGTTTTACCAAGTCCTGGAGGGCCATGAAATAAAGTGTGGTCTAAGGCCTCTTCTCTTTGGTTGGCGGCTTCAACGAAAATTTTTAAATTCTCCAGGACCTGATCCTGACCTGCAAAATCGTCAAACGACAAAGGCCTGAGTTTTTTTTCAAGATCAAATTCTTCGGGATTTAGATTTTGACTGGAGGCATCTAAATTTTCGTTCATTTTTGGGTTATCAGTTAAATAAGTTGTTTTATTCTATCTCAATTTCAGTTGCTAATACAATAGCCCCGGGATACTCTTTTTTTATATTTACCATAGCATGATCAGCTTCTAAGCGGGTCTTATAGTTGCCAATCTGAAGCTTCCATTGAGGTGTACTGAAAATTATAGATGTATCAATATCAGGGTATAAAGACGTGAATTCTTCTTTTATTTTATAACACTCTTTTTCACTACCGTAATAGATTTGTATTTTAAATCCTTCAAATTTTTCTAGCGTCTTATTATAATCTTTTTTCTGAGCAAGCATTTCATCAATATGAGCGCTGCTTTCAATGCGCACAGTAGCGTCGTTTGATTGCGCTGACAGATTAAACTGCCAGAATGCTATAAAAGCTAGTGTAATTAAGAATTTCAAGTTTGATGAATAGCGCATAAATCGTTTTTTTTTACAAATCTAAAAGAATATTTTAAGATAGGTGTTTTTTTCGTTATTTAGAATGATTATAAATTAATATTAACAGATCTTTAATACTTTGTCTATACGCAAGAAAATGTATTTTTGCACAATCTTTTTACTTTATATGATTTTTATCATAGGTTTAAAAGTGTTGGAATATTTTCACCCTGAAAAGTGATTTTAATATAACGTAAACAATGCAAATGAAAATTGTAATACCCAGCAGTTCATTTAAGAAATTCTTAGCTAGCCTTTCTTTCCTTTTTTTACTCTCATTTAGTCTTACTGCACAAGAAAGTGATCCCGCAAACGGGAAGAAATTATTCAATGCTAATTGTGCGGCATGTCATAAAATGGATAAGAAACTTATTGGTCCACCTTTGGGAGGTATCAATGATAGAAGAGAAAACGAATGGTTACAGGCTTGGATCAAGGATAACAATGCCTTAAGAGCAAGTGGAGATCAAGACGCCATCGATATATTCGAAGAATATAATGGTATGCCAATGACTCCTTATCCACAGTTGTCAGAACAAGATATTAATGATATTTTGGCCTATACTGATGGAGAACCAAAAGAAGCTGCTGCTGATGTGGCAGCCGCCCAGGAAGTAGATCCTAAAGTGGCTATTGGAAAGAAAATATTTCAAACCAATTGTGCTTCCTGTCACAAGCTTGACAAAAAATTGATTGGACCAGCTCTTGGAGGAATTGCAGACAAAAGAAGTGCAGAATGGTTAAGAGCATGGATCAAGGATAATAATGCCTTAAGAGCCAGTGGAGATCAAGACGCTATTGATGTATTCGAAGAGTATAATGGAATGCCAATGACATCGTTTCCTCAATTATCAGATGATGATATTGATGCGATTATTGCTTATACAACAGTAGGTGATATGAAACAAGTTGCTGCAACTGCAGGTGGTGAAGTCGTTGCGACTGCAAAAACTTCTACAGCTTGGATGAGTTACATTGTAGTCTTTGTACTACTTGGAATCATAATTTGGATTTATGTTGCCAGTAATAATGGATTCCTCAAAATCGCAGCAACAATATTTGTTATGATTCTTACAGGATATATTCTTTTTGATAGTTTGATGGATATTGGTGTTGATCAAGATTATCAGCCAATTCAACCGATAGCTTTTTCACATAAAATTCATGCCGGAGATAATAAAATAGACTGTCAATATTGTCATTCATCGGCGAAACACAGTAAGACTTCTGGAATTCCTTCTGTGAATGTTTGTATGAACTGTCATAAGAGTATCTCAGAATATACGGGTCCTACTACATCAGATAAGGATAAAGCATTTTATGATGAAGAAATTCAGAAAATTTATGACGCCATTGGCTGGGATTCAGAGAACCTTCAGTACATAGAAGGTTACGAGCAAAAACCAATCAAATGGGTTCAGGTTCATAAGTTGCCAGACTTCGCTTACTTTAACCATGCACAACACGTTACTGCTGGAGGCGTTGCCTGTCAAAAATGTCACGGTCCTGTAGAAGAAATGGAAGAGATATATCAGTTTTCACCACTTACAATGGGTTGGTGTATGGACTGTCATAAATCAACTGACGTTAACTTAAAAGGAAATGACTATTACGCTAAGATCCATGAAGAATTGGCAAGTAAGTATGGTGTTGAATCCGTAACGATTGCTCAGTTAGGTGGTAAAGAATGTGGTAAGTGTCACTACTAGAATAATGAAAATAGATGAACTGAACGCCGTTCAGTTTTAAAAAAATAAACAACAAGATTAAATATGGCATCTAACAAGAAATACTGGAAAAGTGTTGAAGAACTAAACGAAAATAGTTCTATTGTTGAAAAGCTGCAGAAAAGTGAATTTATAGAAGATTTACCCACTGATAAATTCTTAGGAGACAAAGAGACCTTGGAAGCAAGTGATACTTCTAGAAGAGACTTTTTGAAATATGTAGGTTTTTCCACGGCAGTTGCTTCTCTCGCGGCCTGTGAAGGCCCTGTAGTGAATTCCATTCCTTATGTGATAAAGCCGGATGATGTAATTCCAGGAATTGCTGATTATTACGCATCTACGATAGCAGATGGTTATGATTTTGCAAATATATTGGTAAAGGTTAGAGAAGGTAGACCCATTAAAATTGAGCCTAACAAGGATTCAATGAATGGAACTACTAATGCCAGGGTTCAAGCTTCTGTATTGTCTTTATATGATAACAACAGATTAAGAGGACCTCTTTCTAAAGGAGAAGAGACTGATTATACTACTTTAGATAAAGAGGTAATGGCTCAGTTGAATGATGCCAAAGCCAAAGGTTTGAAAATTGTGCTGTTAAGTGGCACGAAAGCGAGCCCGTCTTTGAATAATTTGGTTGGCGAATTTGGTCAATCTTTTGGAAATTTTGAACATGTTATATATGATGCGGTTTCAGAAGATGCTGCACTTAATGCTTTTGAGAAAATGTATGGAGTTCGCGCTTTAGCGGATTATCATTTTGGAAAGGCAGATGTTATTGTTTCTGTTGGTGCTGATTTCCTAGGAGACTGGCAAGGAGGTAGTTTTAGTACTTCTTACGCCAAAGGGCGCAAGCCAAAGAATGGTAAGATGTCAAGACATATACAGTTTGAATCTAATATGTCTCTAACTGGAGGTAATTCAGATAAAAGAGTAGTTGTAAAGCCATCTGAGCAACTTCAGGTGATGAGCAAGTTATACGAAGCTATCGTAAACGGAAGAAGTGCGGGTAACGCGACACCTACTGATGATGCGATTTCAAAAGCGGTTTCCCAGCTTAAAAAAGCAGGAAGCAATGCGCTTGTAGTGACAGGTGTGCAGGATGATAATGCACAATTACTTGCACTGGCAATTAACGCAGCGCTTCAAAGTTCTGTAATAGATGTAGTGAATTATAGAAATGTACGTCAAGGAAATGTATCAAAAGTACATCAATTGATCAAGGATATGAATTCAGGTACTGTTGGCGCAGTTATTATCGCCGATACAAATCCGGTTTATTCATTATCCAATTCTGCTGAATTCACAGCAGCACTTGGAAAAGTGCCGTTGAGCGTAAGTTTTGCCATGTCAATGGATCAAACAGCAGCAGCAAGTGCTTATGTTGTGGCCAGCCCACATTATTTAGAATCATGGGGTGATGTTGAGATCACACGTGGAAACTATAGTTTGATACAACCTACGATTCAGCCTTTGTTCAAAACACGTCAATTGGATGAAAGTCTTTTAAAATGGATGGGTAGTGATGGCACAAGCTATGATTATATTAAAAATTATTGGCAAGCAAATGTTTTAGGAGGACAATCTTGGAACAAGACGCTTCAAACAGGAACTTTTTCAAATGTTACTGAAAGCAGTTCAACTATAAACGAATTAGATTTTGCAGCCGCAAGTGCAGCCTTGGCTAAGACTAGCGGAAGCGAAATGGAATTAACTGTATATACTAAAACAGGTCTTGGAGACGGTCAACAGGCTAACAACCCTTGGTTGCAGGAATTACCTGATCCGATCACAAGAACATCTTGGGATAACTACTTATTGGTTTCAAGAATCGACGCTGAGACTTTAGGCTTAACAAACAGAACTGTTGATAATGGGGCCTTGAATGGTGACCTTGTAACAGTTACAGCAGACGGTGTTACTTTAACAGATGTGCCGGTTTATATTCAACCGGGCCAGGCAGCTGGATCAGTATCAATTGCAGTTGGGTACGGAAGAACAGACCTTAAAAAGGATATGAATGTTGGTGTAAATGCTTACCCGCTTTCATCTGGAGCATTTCATAACGTAAGTATTGAAAAGACTTCTGGAGAGCATAAGTTTGCCTGTGTGCAATTGCATCATACTATAATGGGTAGAGAAGGGGAGATTACGAAAGAAACCACTTTGGCTGATTTTGTAACCAAACCAAAAGAAGATTGGAATCAAGCTCCTTTATTCTCTTTGAACCATCAGGAAGTAACTCAAGACAAAGTTGATCTTTGGGAAAAATTTGATGATACTTTAGGAACTAAATTTAATTTATCGATTGACCTCGCTACATGTACAGGTTGTGCTGCATGTGTAGTAGCTTGTCATGCTGAAAATAACGTTCCAGTTGTTGGTAAGCATGAGATCAGGGTGAGTAGAGATATGCACTGGTTAAGAATTGACAGGTATTATTCAAGTGATATGACTGTTGAAAAAGGTAAAGAAGACGGGTCCTTCGGATCAGGAGATTTCTTTAAAGCACAAGGAGAGCCATCAGATGCTCCTGAAGTTGCATTTCAACCTGTAATGTGTCAACATTGTAGTCATGCACCTTGTGAAACAGTTTGTCCGGTTGCCGCGACATCTCACGGTCGTCAAGGTCAAAATCAAATGGCTTATAACCGTTGTATCGGTACGCGTTACTGTGCAAATAACTGTCCTTATAGAGTAAGAAGATTCAACTGGTTTAAATACGCTAACAACAATGAGTTCGATTTTAACATGAACAACGAGTTGGGTAAAATGGTATTGAATCCTGATGTGGTTGTAAGATCAAGAGGGGTAATGGAAAAATGTTCTTTCTGTATTCAGAAAACACAATTGACCATTTTAAATGCTAAGAAAGAAGGAAGACCTGTAGCAGAAGGTGAGTTTACAAGTGCTTGTTCAAGTGCTTGCCCAACTGGAGCTATGGTATTTGGAGATGTTAATGAACCAGAAAGTGAGGTTGCTCACTTAAGTGAAGATGATAGAAGTTTTAAACTTCTGGATTTCGTAGGAACCAAACCAAATGTTTTCTATCAGTTAAAGGTTAAAAATACCACGGAAGCATAAGCTGAATTGGTAATTGAATAAAAAAGAGAAATAAATTAATATTATAACATACTATGTCTCATTACGAAGCACCTATTAGACAACCATTAATTATAGGAGATAAGAGTTATCACGACATTTCTAATGATATCGCAGCGCCGATCGAAGGTAAAGCCAATAAATGGTGGTGGGCTGTATTCAGTTTAGCATTGATTGCCTTTTTATGGGGTATTGGAGCTATTGCTTATACCATAGGAACTGGAATTGGTGTCTGGGGTCTGAACAACAAGATCAACTGGGCCTGGGATATCACTAACTTTGTTTGGTGGGTTGGTATTGGTCATGCCGGAACCTTAATCTCTGCTGTACTTTTATTGTTCCGTCAGAAATGGAGAATGGGTATCAACCGTTCTGCTGAGGCGATGACAATTTTTGCAGTATTTCAAGCTGGTTTATTTCCGGTAATTCACATGGGTCGTGTATGGAATGGTTATTGGACCATGCCGATTCCAAATCAATTTGGAAACTTATGGACGAATTTTAATTCTCCATTATTGTGGGATGTTTTTGCGATATCAACATACTTAACTGTATCAGTAGTGTTCTGGTACACTGGTTTATTGCCTGATTTCGCAATGATTAGAGACAGGGCAACAAAACCATTTCAAAAGAAAATTTATAGTTTATTGAGTTTCGGTTGGACAGGTAGAGCTAAAGATTGGCAACGTTTTGAGGAAGTATCTCTTGTGTTGGCCGGTTTAGCAACGCCGTTGGTACTTTCAGTACATACAATTGTATCCTTTGACTTTGCTACTTCAGTTATACCAGGTTGGCATAGTACGGTTTACCCTCCATATTTTGTGGCAGGAGCTGTATTCTCAGGATTTGCAATGGTACAAACATTACTTATCGTGATGAGAAAAGTGTCTAATCTTGAAGCTTATATTACAAGAGGACATATAGAGAATATGAACAAAGTAATATTGGTAACAGGCGGAATCGTTATGGTGGCCTATTTATCAGAATTCTTTGTTGGGTGGTATTCAGGAAGTTCTTATGAAGACTTTACTTATCTTTCTGTAGGAGCAGCAACCGGACCATACTGGTGGGCATTCTGGGCTTTGATTTTATGTAATGGCGTTTTTCCTCAATTACTGTGGTTCAAAAAGCTGAGAACAAATTATACGTTTTCTTTTATCATGGCATTGATTATTAATATTGGAATGTGGTTTGAGCGTTTTGATATTATTGTAATTAACCTTAGTAGAGGTCATCTTCCATCTACATGGACACAATTTGAGCCTACTTTCGTGGATATAGGAATTTTTATGGGTACGATAGGATTTTTCTTTGTACTCTTTCTGTTGTATGCAAGAACGTTCCCTGCTGTAGCGCAGGCTGAAGTGAAATCTATCTTGAAATCATCAGGAGATAATTTCAAAAGAGCCAGAGATACTAAATAAAACATACAATTAATATAATTGATAAATTAAACAAGATGAGTGATAAAGTTATACATGCCATTTACGACGACGACGATGTACTGTTAAAGGCCGTTAAAGAGGTTCGTGAAGCGAATCATCACATTGATGAAGTATATACTCCTTTTCCGGTTCACGGGCTTGATAAAGCTATGGGATTGGCTAATACCCGAATAGCGATTACTGCTTTTTTATATGGGATCACAGGTTTGGGATTTGCTGTATGGATGATGAATTATATGATGATTGAAGACTGGCCTCAAAACATTGGAGGAAAGCCAAGTTTTAGTTATGCTGAAAACATGCCTGCTTTTGTTCCAATTATGTTTGAATTGACAGTGTTTTTTGCGGCGCACTTAATGGTAATTACTTTTTATATGAGAAGTAAAATTGGCCCTTGGGTGAAAGCTTCTAATCCTGATCCACGTACAACTGATAATATGTTTTTGATGGAAGTTCCTGTAACAGGAGATGAAAAAGAATTGGAAACGTTTTTAACTAAAACAGGGGCAGTTGAAACTAAAATTGTTGATAAGCACTAAAAGATTACTAATGAAGAATATATTCAATTTAGCGTTAACAGGTTTGATCATGGTATTACTTGTAGCCTGTGGGGATGAAAAACCAACAGAAAGAAGTGTACAATACATGGGTGATATTGATATGTATGAGTCAATACCTTACGATGGTTATACAGAAAATCCAGTCTTTAAAGATGGGTATACGTCTCAGTTACCAGTTGCAGGTACAATTGCAAGAGGTGCTTCGGTTTATGATTATCCAAATTCTGAAGAAGGTTATCAGATGGCAAAAGATTCATTAAGAGCGCCGTTTGAAGTGTCAGAAAAAAGTCTTGAAAAAGGAAAGGTTACTTATAAAATTTACTGCTCGTCATGTCACGGTGATACAGGAGACGGAATGGGAACTCTTGTGAAGAACGAGAAATTCTTAGGTGTTCCTAACTATAAAGACAGAGACATTACAGAGGGTAGTATTTACCACGTGATCATGCACGGAAGAAATTTAATGGGATCTCACGCTGGTCAGTTGACAGAAGCTGAGCGTTGGAATGTGGTTCAATATGTTGAGCACCTTAGAGCAGATCTTTTAAAGTAAAAAAATAAAGTAAAAAATAAATACAGAATATAATGTATACATTTTCAGGTAAAATAAAAACGGTTTCACTTGTCCTAATGATTATAGGTGCACTGAGTATTGGATATGGGTTTTTTAGCGCTCCAAAAACTACTCAGGATATAGAGCAGGCTATGGCACATGATGATGGAGGTCATGGAGAGTCGACTGCTCACGCAGAAGAAGGTCATGGTGAAGAGCACAGTGCTGAAGAGGCTGAAAGTCACTTGGAGCATTTGTTACATCAAGGACAAAATCGTCCTTGGGCAGCTTTTTTCATAGCAGCCTTTTTCTTTTTGATGGTATCAGTGTGTGTATTGGTTTTTTATGCGATTCAGTGGGCTGCTCAGGCAGGCTGGTCAATTGTATTGTTTAGAGTAATGGAAGGTATTACAGCCTATATTTTACCAGGTTCAATATTATTATTTGCATTCTTGTTATTTTCTGGACTTCACATGAATCATATTTATGTTTGGATGGCAGAAGGAACTTTTGATCCAACAAGTGAAAATTATGATGTGATTATTGACGGAAAAAGCTGGTGGTTAAACACTTCAGGCTGGTTGATTCGTAGTTTCATCTATTTATTTGTATATAATATTTTCAGATATATGCTGAGGAAAAATTCTTTAGCACTAGACGTAAGTGGAGACATTACTATCTATAAAAAGAATTTCAATTTATCGGTAGCATTCATCGTGTTGTTTGGAATAATTGAATTGTTCATGTCTTTTGACTGGTTAATGTCATTGGATCCTCATTGGTATAGTCAACTGTACTCTTTCTATGTGTTTGCAAGTGTACTGGTTTCAGCGATAACAACTATAGCATTGGTGACGATATACCTTAGAAACAAAGGTGTGTTGCCATTCGTGAATGATAGTCATATTCATGATCTTGCAAAGTACATGTTTGGATTTAGTATTTTCTGGACTTATTTCTGGTTTGACCAGTTTATGCTTCAATGGTATGCGAATATTCCTGAGGAAGCAGCTTATTTCTTCCCAAGATTAATTGGCTCATATCAATTGCCATTTATCTCAATGTTAGTGATGAACTTTGTATTCCCGATTCTTATTCTAATGAATAGTGATTTCAAAAGAGTACCATGGTATGTTGTGACAGCAGGATTGGTAATCTTGACAGGTCATTATATCGATATTTTCCAATTGGTTTCACCAGCTACAGTGGGTGATAGTTGGAGTATAGGGATACCTGAATTAGGCTCATTGGCTTTCTTTTTAGGTCTTTTCATATATGTTGTTTTTTCAGCAATTGCGAAGGCTCCTTTGCATGCCAAGGGGAACCCATTTATGAAGGAAAGCGAAATTTATCATTACTAGACTAACTACCTAAAATATAAAAGGTTGCCCATATATGGGCAACCTTTTTTTTTGTCCGAATAATTTATTGATTTTTTTTTGGCTTAAAGCTGATATAAGTCATGAAAATTAATATTTTTATTTATATTTGCGGCACATAAAATCCGCTTATAAACTTATATATCATTGATGAAGGCACTATTTTATATTCTTATATTTTTTGTAATTGCGACAGCATTTTGGCAATTTTTTAAATTATTGGGATTAACAAAGAAGGATCAGGTAGCAACGGAGGAAGAAAATAACATTAACGGATGGTTGATGTTAGGTTTAGGTGGTTTTATATACGGGTTGATGCTCTATTCTATGATTCAGGGAAGGGTGGTTTTATTACCGCGTCTTTCAGCTTCACTAGAGGGTGAGGATATCGACAAATTATTTGTGATTACGATGGGGCTTATACTTGTAGTCCAGTTTATCACACAATTTCTAATCTATTATTTCACATTTAAATACAGAGGTATTAAAGGACGTAAAGCTGTCTTTTATGCCGATAGTCATAAACTTGAAATGTGGTGGACGGTAACGCCAACTATTGTTTTGTCAGTTTTGATTATATACGGATTATGGACTTGGAATAATGTTCAGGATCTTTCAAATGCAGAAAATCCTTTGATCATTGAAGTGTATGCAAAACAATTTCAGTGGGAAGCAAGATATGCCGGAGAGGATAATGAATTGGGAGTTGGGCATGTAAATTTCATCAAGGGTATCAATACCATGGGTGTAGACATGACTGATAAAAATTCAGCAGATGACATTCCTGTTAGAGAATTACACTTGCCAAAAGGCAGAAAGGTGATCTTTAAATTTAGATCTCAGGATGTATTGCATTCTGCTTATATGCCTCATTTTAGAGCTCAGATAAACTGTGTTCCAGGTATGACTACTTCGTTTGGTTTTACACCAACAGTAACTACTGAAGAAATGAGACTTGATGAAGATACCAAAGCAAAATTTGATGCAATCAATGCTTTAAGAATTTCTGAAGGGAATGAAGAAACTGTTGAGTTTGATTATCTTTTACTTTGTAATAAAATTTGTGGTGCCTCTCATTATAATATGCAGATGAAAGTTGTGGTACAAGAAGAAGCAGATTTCAATAAATGGTTAAAGGAGCAAAAAACTTTGACTCAGGTTATCAATAACTAAGAACTAATCGAAAAACTTATTTAAGGAAAATGTCAGATCATCATCATCATAAAGAAACATTTATAACCAAGTATATTTTTAGCCAGGATCATAAAATGATTGCTAAGCAATACCTAATCACGGGTATGTTTATGGGGGTTATTGGAGTGTTTATGTCTATGTTGTTTCGTTTACAACTAGCTTATCCGGATCAAAGTTTTAGTATTATTGAAGCCTTTCTTGGAAAAGGAGGAGAAGGAGGTCAGATGACGCCTGATATGTATATGGGGCTGGTAACCATTCACGGTACCATCATGGTGTTCTTTGTACTTACAGCAGGATTGAGTGGTACATTCAGTAACTTACTAATTCCGTTGCAGATAGGAGCCAGAGATATGGCTTCAGGATTTTTGAATATGATTTCTTATTGGTTATTCTTCTTGTCAAGTTTAATCATGTTTCTTTCGATTTTCGTACATACAGGTATGGCATCAGCAGGATGGACTATTTATCCGCCACTTAGTGCCTTGCCACAAGCCATGTCAGGATCAGGACTAGGAATGACCTTATGGTTGGTTTCTATGGCAATTTTTATTGCATCTTCTTTAATGGGATCCTTAAACTATATCGTAACCGTTTTAAATCTTCGTACAAAAGGGATGAAGATGACGCGTTTACCTTTAACTATATGGGCATTTTTAATAACAGCTGTGATTGGGGTAATTTCTTTCCCGGTTTTATTGTCAGCTGCCTTATTATTGATTTTTGACCGTAGTTTTGGAACTTCTTTTTACCTGTCGGATATATTTATTCAAGGAGAGGTATTGCATTATAAAGGAGGTTCTCCAATTTTATTTGAACACTTATTCTGGTTCCTTGGGCATCCAGAAGTATATATTATTTTATTGCCGGCACTTGGGATTACTTCAGAAGTAATTTCTACCAATTCCAGAAAACCAATTTTTGGTTATCGCGCTATGATTGGTTCCATTATGGCAATTGCCTTTTTATCGACTGTTGTTTGGGGTCACCATATGTTTGTAACAGGAATGAATCCTTTCTTAGGATCAGTATTTACTTTTACAACCTTATTGATTGCAATTCCTTCGGCGGTTAAAGCATTTAATTATATCACCACACTTTGGAAGGGTAATTTGCAATTGAATCCTGCGATGCTTTTCTCTATAGGGATGGTTTCAACTTTTATTACCGGTGGATTAACAGGATTGATCCTTGGAGATAGTGCCTTAGATATTAATGTTCATGATACCATGTTCGTTGTGGCTCACTTCCACCTTGTAATGGGTATTTCAGCATTATTTGGAATGTTTGCCGGGGTTTATCATTGGTTCCCTAAGATGTATGGGAAAATGATGAATAAGGATATGGGTTATCTACATTTTTGGATTACTGCCATATCTGCCTATGGTGTATTTTTTCCAATGCACTTTATTGGACTAGCCGGATTACCAAGAAGATATTATAGCAATTCAGCATTTCCAATGTTCGAAGATTTATTACATATTAATAAAGTAATAACAGTGTTTGCACTTATAGGTGGACTAGCACAGTTAATTTTCCTTGCCAATTTCTTCTTTAGTATTGGAAAAGGTAAGAAAGCTGTTCAGAACCCTTGGAAAGGAAATACTTTAGAATGGACTACTCCTGTTGAACATATGCACGGTAACTGGCCTGGAGAAATTCCAGAAGTTCACAGATGGGCTTATGATTATAGTAAGATTGATGAAAACGGAGAACTTTGGGGAGGACAGGATTTTACACCTCAGACCTTGCCAATACGTGAAGGCGAAGAAGAATTTTAAAAGCTACTACTAATTAAAAAAATCATATTTTTAGACCTCAATTTTATTGAGGTTTTTTTTTACCTTTAATTTAAATAACTGCAGCGCATGTTAAAAAAAGTCGGCTATTTTATTTTAGCATTACTACTTCTAGTAGGGGTAATTTCATACATTTTTATACAAAATAACAAACCGAATTATAAGGGTACTATTTCAATCAATTCTTTGGATGATCCGGTAAGTGTTTATTTTGATGATTTTGGTGTTCCCCATATTTTTGCTGATAACGAAATAGATGCCTACAGAGCCTTGGGCTATGTGCATGCCCAAGACAGATTGTGGCAGATGGAATTAATCAGGAGGATTGCGGCGGGAAGATTGTCAGAGGTCTTTGGTAAAGATCTGGTAAAAACTGATCAATTCTTTCGAGGACTAGGTATAGATGCATCCGCGGATAAAACAATTGCTGAACTCGATAAGAATTCACAACCGTATTTATTAGCTATAGCTTATTTAGAAGGTATCAATCATTTTATGGATGAAGGAACAACTCCATTAGAATTTAAGTTGATCGGAGTTGATAAGGAACATTATTCTTTGAAGGATATTTATAATGTATATGGCTATATGAGTTTCAGTTTTGCTCAAGCCCATAAAACGGATCTGTTTTTAACTGATCTAAAAGAGTTATTAGATAACAAATATTTATTGGATCTCGATATAGATATAAGTCCTAAAACGACTCTTATCAAAAACTCAAGAGGTATGAAAAGGATGTCATCCAACATGGGTGCAGAGGTGTCGAAGTTTATGGATGGATTACCAGTACCACCTTTTGTGGGAAGTAATAGCTGGGTTATTGGTCCTGAAAGAACGAAAAATGGCAAAGTGATTTTTGCAAACGACCCGCATATTGGTTTTTCTCAACCCTCTGTTTGGTATCAGGCTCATTTAATCACACCTGAAAGGGAATTGTATGGATTCAACCTTGCTTTAAGTCCGTTTCCTTTGTTGGGACACAATTACGATTATGCTTATGGATTGACCATGCTTGAGAATGATGATATTGATTTTTATTCGGAATCAACAGATCAAAAATATGCGATTCGAAAAGAGGTTATCAAAGTGAAAAACGAAGATGATGTGAGTTTTGAGGTTAAAACCGGTGTCCACGGACCTGTTATGAATGACCTTCTAGATCAAATCGAAGGAGAAACCGCTATTACAATGGATTGGATATATACCAAGTTAGACAATGAAATGCTGGAAGCTTCTTATGCCATTTCTCATTCTAAATCCTTGCAGGAGTTTAAGGATGGAGTTAGCAAAATCGTTGCCCCTGGATTAAACATTATGTATGGTGATGCAAGGGGAAATATAGCCTGGTTTGCTGCAGCAAAATTATATGAAAGGGGAGAAGGTGTGCATTCGAAATTTGTGTTGGATGGCGCTAATGAAAATGATGATCAATATGCTTATATCGATTTTGAGAACAACCCGCATGCCATTAATCCTTCATGGCATTATGTATATTCTGCGAATAACCAGCCAGAAGAAGTGAATGGAAAATTGTATCCGGGCTATTATTTGCCAGAAGATAGAGCCAAAAGAATTGTTGAAATCATAGAGGCATCAGAAAAAGTGTCTTTAGAAGATATGGAAGAGATGATTAATGATGTACAATCATCTGTAACACCCGATTTGGTGAAAATTATGTTATCCAATATTTCTATTGTCAATCTTAATGAAAAAGAGAAAGAAGCACTGATAATATTAAAAGAATGGAAAGGCGATTATTCAAAGGAACAGATAGCGCCAACAATTTATTTTAAATTTATTTATTTGTTTTTGAAAAATACTTTTGAAGATGAAATGGGAGCAGCGTTATTTGAACAGTTTTTGCAAACACATTTATACAAAAGACAGATAGCTAAACAAATGAAATGGAATAGGTCTGTGTGGTGGGATGATGTGAAAACAAAAGAGGTTAAAGAGTTAAAGGATGAAATCATTACAAGGTCTTTTCACGAAACCATGACCGAATTAGAATTACAGTTTGGAGACGATCTAGAAGATTGGTCATGGTCTGAAGCTTTAACTGTTACCCACAAGCATGCCTTCGATAAAAACGGAACTCTAAGAAGCTTTTTTAATGTAGGACCTTTTACAACCGATGGTGGAATTGAAGTAATCAATAACCAATTGTTTAAGTTAAACCCAACCGGAATCTATGAAGTTCATGCAGGACCATCGACAAGACGGGTCATTGATTTTTCTGATGTAGAAAATGCCAAGGCTATTTTGCCTACAGGTCAGTCGGGTAATGTTTTTAGCAAACATTACAAAGACCAGGCACAAAAATACCTCGATGGTGATTTTGTCAAGATGATGCTAAATAAAGAAGAAATCAAGGCCTCTGAAGACATATTGGTATTGCTGCCAAAGAATGACAGCATTAATTAAGACTCGTTTATTTATGGTTTATACCTTCAGTCAAAAAGATCTGAAGAAAGATACCGATCTCCACGATCGCAGATGATGCAAACAATAACACCTTTATCAATTTGATTTGCAATTTTTAAGGCTGTCGTTACAGAACCACCGCTGCTCATTCCGGAAAATACCCCCTCATCTTTAGCAAGACGAATGCTCATTGCCCTTGCTTCATCTTCACTAACTTCTATGATTCGATCTACTTTAGACTTATCAAAAATTTTAGGTAAATACTTCTCCGGCCATTTTCTTATTCCTGGAATTCTAGAATTATCAGTAGGCTGGGCTCCAATTATTTCAATATCTGGGTTCATTTCCTTTAAAAAAGTTGAGACCCCCATTATTGTTCCCGTGGTGCCCATAGCAGATACGAAATGTGTAACTTCATGATTGGTATCTCTCCAAATTTCAGGACCGGTAGTTTTATAATGCGCTTTCCAATTGTCTGGATTGGCAAACTGATTAAGCATAATATAACCTTCTTCAAGCACTTTTTTATCAGCATAATCACGTGAACCCTCGATCCCTTCAGAAGCAGCGGTCAATGTTACTTTTGCTCCATAGGCTCTCATCGTTTGAACTCTTTCTTTAGTTGAGTTTTCAGGCATTACCAATTCAATATTGAGTTTGAAAATTCCTGCAATCATCGCCAGAGCGATTCCAGTATTCCCACTGGTCGCTTCTATTAGTTTGCTTTTTTCGTCTATTTCTTTTCTATCAAGAGCAGATTTGATCATGTTGTAAGCAGGCCTGTCTTTGACACTTCCTCCAGGGTTGTTTCCCTCCATTTTGAATAAAAGCTTGACGTCTTTATTTACGAGTAAGGTTCTGGAGTTAACAAGAGGTGTATTGCCTATAAGATCTAGAATTCCTTTAGTCTGCATGATCAGTTTTTTGTTTAAGTTTAGTATCTGTTCTTTGATAAACTATGGAATTAGCAGGAACCGATTGTGTCAGCCAAACATTACCTCCAATAGTACAATTTTCTCCAATGATAGTGTCGCCGCCTAATATGGTAGCACCAGCATAAATAGTCACGTTATTCTCAACTGTGGGATGTCTTTTTGTATTTTCCATTTCCTTAGACACTTGTAAAGCACCTAAAGTCACACCCTGATAAAGTTTCACACTATTCTTTATAATCGTACTTTCTCCTATTACAACTCCTGTTCCATGGTCAATAAAAAATGGAGAGCCAATAACAGCTCCGGGATGGATGTCAATTCCTGTATGACGGTGGGCATATTCACTCATCATTCTTGGGACAAGAGGCATTTGTAAATTATGTAAATTATGACTTATCCTGTAGACAGCAATGGCGTAAAATCCGGGATATGCGAGAATAACTTCCTCGACACTTCGAGCGGCCGGATCATGGAGATAAATACATTTGGCATCCTGATTTAATTGATTTAGCAGTTCAGGAAGACCTATCAAGAATTTCTTCCAAATATTTTCAACTCCAAGACCGCCGCTGTTATCAATCATCAATGCGATGTCGTTAAAGGAGTTCGCCAAATCGTCTATGTTTTCAGAAACAGATATTTTTGAATCAAAAAGTATATGGAACAGGTCATCGGTGAAATCTTCAGTTTTTGATTTAAGTCTAAAATCTACCAAATGATTCTGTTTGTTATTTCTGATGCTTTGAATGATTTTATCTATTGACATAACCTATTTATTTCTTGTACTTATCGCCTAAAGACGAATTAATCTGTAAGATATTACAAACAGTATTTTTGTTAGACCCTTTTATAAACTTCTTTAAAAGGAATTCTGAACCTTTCCCCATAAACTCCTTCGGGTTTTCTGATGCCACAGCTTATTACCATGTTTATTTCAGCCCCATAAGGCAGTTTTAGCAACCTTTTTATACGAAGAGAATCTATTCCTTCCATTGGGCAAGTATCATAATTGATATCTGCCATGGCAAGCATAAATGTTTGGGCGGCTAAGCCAGCACTTTTGTGTGCTACAATTCTCATATCACTATTGCGAGCCTGTCTGTATATAGGTCTGAAAAGCCCTATAATCCAGTAAAGGCCATATTTTATATATCCAAAAATCCCTAAGAAATCAGCATAACTAACTGGAATAATTGTTTTGTAATAGGTGAATGCAAATTTGGCTCGTTTTGACTGTTCCTTTTTTGGAAGGTCTCCAAAAACCTCTTTTAGATTTTGTTCATGGGCTTTTGCTCTTTTTCTCCACAAGTCTTTTCTGACCACCATGACGAGCATCTGCTGAGCGGATTTTGCAGCATTTTGATCAAAGCAAAACTTCGACATTTTATGAAGCGTATCTTTAGAGGTAATATGATAAAATTCCCATAATTGCATATTACTGCTGTTCGGAGCTAATACTGAAAGCTCAATACATTGCCTTACCTTTTCTGGGTCTATCGCTTTATCCGGATCATATTTTCTCACCGATCTTCTCCTATTGACCGCTTCAGTAAATTCCATGCTTTTGCTTTTTCATTTCGTACAGCACTTGTTCATATGAATCTATAACTGCGGCAATAAAGATAATTAAATGATCGTAGACTGCCCTAATGAAATATTCTCCACATGGTAAAGAATGTTTTTCTTATCCATAATGTATTCAGAAATAAATTCTCCGACTGTTGTCGTATGTGCAAATTTCTTGGTTGAATTGATATCAGGAGTTGTAATATGATGCTCTATCGATTTTTCAACGGCATTTTTAATGGCATCTGCTTCTTCATAGAGCTTAAAATGTTCCAATAATAAGGCAGTTGATAAAATGGTGGCTAAAGGGTTTGCGAGGTTTTTCCCTTTCATTTCCGGGAACGAACCATGAATGGGTTCAAAAAGAACTGATTTTTCGCCTATAGAGGTTGATGCCAACAGACCAATTGATCCTGAAATAACACTTGCCTCATCTGAGAGAATATCACCGAATAAATTATCAGTTAAAATAACATCAAACTGTCTTGGGTTGATAATAATTTTCATCGCAGCATTATCTACATATAAATAGTCTACAGCTATCTCAGGGTATTCTTTGGCAAGTTCTTTAACACGTTTTCTCCAAAGTCTTGATGTTTCAAGAACATTGGCTTTATCTATTAAAGTTAATTTTTTTCTTCTTGTCTTGGCAGATTTAAATGCCATATGCGCAATACGATCTATTTCTGATATACTGTAATTAGAAGTGTCAGAAGCCGCAGTTCCGTCAGAGTTGGTGCTTTTATCTCCGTAATAAATTCCTCCAGTTAATTCTCTAAAAATGACAAAATCAGTATTTTTTATTACTTTTTCTTTAATTGGAGATTTATGGATAAGTGGCTCAAAGACCTTTAAAGGCCTTATGTTGGCATATAATCCAAGTTCTTTTCTTAGTTTAAGCAGTCCTTGTTCAGGCCTGATTTTGATGTCGTTACCGTCTTCAAATTTCGGATCTCCTATTGCGCCAAAAAGGATGGCGTCAGAATTCTTACAAAGCTCAAGTGTTTCATCTGGTAAAGGAACACCTTTAGCAGTCAATGCACTACCACCAACAAGACCATTGGTGAAAGTAAATTTATGATTGAATTTCTTTTCTATGGCTTTAAGAACCTTTACACCTTGTGCACAAACTTCAGGTCCAATACCGTCACCTCCTAAAACAGCTATGTTTAATTTCATTGGATTTAAATTAGGAAGCTAATTTATCCAATTCAATCCGAACAAACTTGATAATTCTTTCAATATCCATATCATTTACTTCCTTCATCTGGTCAGCAGTCTTTAAGAACTCAGGATACACCTGGTCAAGCTCTATTTTTGTAAGATCAAATCCAATTTTTTTTGCTCTATATGCTAAGGCCGCCCTTCCACTTCTGGCAGTTAAGACAATTGAAGATTCATTAACACCAACATCAGCTGGATTCATGATCTCGTAGGTTCCTCTGTTTTTGATAACACCATCTTGGTGTATTCCAGAACTATGTGCAAATGCATTCTCGCCCACAACTGCTTTATTGGGTTGAACTAAAATCCCCATATGATGTTGAACCATTTGAGAAGTATCGTATAAAAGCTGGGTATTGATATTGGTATCAAGATTTAAGTATGGATGCTGTTTTAAAACCATAACCACTTCTTCAAGTGCAGTATTACCAGCTCTTTCTCCAAGCCCATTAATAGTACATTCTATTTGTCTGGCTCCATTTTGAACGCCAGCAATAGAATTGGCAGTAGCCAATCCAAGATCGTTATGACAATGGCAAGATAAAGTTACGTTTTCAATGCCTTTCACATTTTCCATTAAATACTTCATCTTGGCTCCATATTCTTCAGGCAAACAATAGCCCGTTGTATCCGGAATATTTAATACTGTTGCTCCAGCTTTAATTACCGCTTCACAAACTTGAGCAAGGTAGGCATTGTCAGTTCTACCCGCATCCTCTGCATAAAACTCTATATCCTCGACATAAGTTTTGGCATATTTAACGGCATCTACAGCTCTCTCAATAATCTTTTCTGGTGTAGAGGCAAATTTATATTTGATATGTGACTCTGAAGTACCTATGCCAGTATGTATTCTTGGTCTAATGGCATGTTTTAAGGCTTCTCCAGCTGCATCAATATCTTTCTTATTCGCTCTTGTTAAACCACAAACCGTTGCATTTTTCACTAATTTTGAGATTTCCACAACTGAATTAAAATCTCCAGGACTTGAGATCGGAAAACCTGCCTCAATAATATCAACTCCGAGTAGGTCCAGACGCTCTGCAATTATTAATTTTTCTGGCGTATTTAACTTACAGCCAGGTACTTGCTCCCCATCTCTAAGGGTTGTGTCGAATATTTGGACTTGATTCATGCTCATTATTAAATATTTTTTATCACTTTTGAATAATCAAAATTAAAGGGAAATCAATAAAGTTGAGGGTTTCCTTTTAAATGTTTACTACATTCAGATTATTTGAAGACCGTTTAAAGTCTTGATAATCATTTGTTTAAAGGTATTTTATTACGATGTCTATGGAAAAAACTGATGCGCTTTTTTTATTGGTCAAATCCTTGACGAAATCTGAAAAAAGACAGTTTAAATTATATGCTGGAAGACTAGGAGGAAATTCTGAGAAGAATTTTATTGCCTTGTTTTCTATTTTAGACAAGCTCGAAGAATTTGATGAAAAACAGATTCTGTCCAATACAAATATCAAAAAACAACAACTTTCGAATTCTAAGGCACACTTATACCGACAGATTTTGGTGAGTCTTAAGTTGAACCCCATTCACCAGAGCGCCAAAATGCAGGTTAGGGAACAATTGGATTTTGCAACGATTCTATATAATAAAGGGCTTCACAAGCAAAGTTTAAAAGTTTTGGATAAAGCCAAAGGAATCGCCTTGCTTAATGAAGATAATAACCTGGCCTTTAGTATTGTGGAGCTTGAAAAAGTAGTTGAGTCTCAATATATTACCAGGAGCTTGAGTAGTCGAGCTGATAATCTGATATCTCAATCCAAAGAGTTAGGTGAAAAGACTTTGATGCTTAGCAAATTATCAAACTTATCTTTGCAATTATATAGTATGCTTCTCAAAAAAGGCTATGTAAGTAATGATAAAGATTTTGAAGAGATACAAATCTTTTTCAAAGGTGCTTTACCCGAGTATGAGCTGAAAAAACTTGGTATTATAGAGAGACTTTATTTGTATAAGGCTTATTTGTGGTATAGTTTTATAGTTCAGGATTTTGTTTCGAGTTATAGATATGCTCAGAAATGGGTTGATCTTTTCTATTATAACCCGCAAATGAAAAGAACTAATCCGGTGTTCTATTTAAAGGGCATCAACTATTTGCTGGAATCTTTATTTCTCATTCAGCATCTCACAAGATTTCGATCAACCTTGAATTTCTTTGAAGAGGAACTCAACAATCAAAAATTTCTTTTAAACGAGAATACGGAGTCTCTGGCTTTTTTATACCTCTATCTCAATAAGATTAATTTGTATTTTCTACAAGGAGATTTTAATCTTGGTCTGAGGTTGATTCCAGAAGTGTTGGACGAAATAGAGACTCACAGGTCAAAAATTGATGACCACCATGTGATGGTTTTCTACTATAAATTTGCCAGTTTGTACTTTGGTGCATCGCAATATGACAAGTGTATTTACTATTTAGAAAGAATTATAAAAAACAAACAGTTAGGTATGAGAGAAGACTTGATGTGTTTTACACGAATTCTAAATTTAGTAGCCCATTATGAGGCAGGTAGAGATCAGAACTTGGAAGTGTTAATCAGATCAACTTATAAGTTTTTAATGAAAATGAATGAATTGCATTTGGTGCAACAAAAATTTATAAGCTTTTTAAGAAATTTAAGCAATATCTATCCACATGAAATAAAAAATGCCTTTAAAGAACTTCATAAAGAATTAAAGGTGTTTGAAAATCATCCGTATGAAAAAAGATCGTTTATGTACTTGGACATTATTTCCTGGCTTGAAAGTAAGATTGAAAACGTATCTGTTGAATCGATAATTAAGAAGAAATCTAAACAGGTTTATAAATAAAATATGTAGTTTTGATCCATATTTAACATCATGAAATATAACAATATAATTTTAGTCACTGTCATTATTTTAAGTTCAATTGGAATTGGATAGGAAGTGCTAATGTTATAAGATCATATGAACCTTCCTTATGGAAGGTTTTTTTTTTGTTAAACCTTGTAAATTAGAGTAATTAAGTATTTGAATATCAGTTGTTAAGTTGCTCTCTTGTTGTGTTGAATGTTGTAATAAAATAAATAAGAAATCAAGAAACGGTTAAAGCCTTTTTATTTTTGATGATTATTTAAAAAATAATTGATTTTAATAAAAGAATATCAATATAAACAAATAGACCTTACTTATTAATGAAGCGATTAAATAAGCACAGCCAAAGATTAACGCAAGATGCAACACAACCTGCAGCACAAGCCATGTTGTACGCAGTGGGCCTGAATGATGATGATATGCAGAAACCTCAGGTGGGTATTGCAAGTACAGGTTACGATGGTAACCCATGCAATATGCATTTGAATAATTTGGCAGCGGGTATAAAAGCAGAAGTAAACAAGAAAGATCAAGTAGGATTGGTTTTTAATACCATTGGTGTTAGTGATGGTATTTCTATGGGTACCAGCGGTATGAATTATTCCTTACCATCTAGAGATATTATTGCAGATTCTATAGAGGTAGTCATGAATGCTCAAAGTTATGATGCACTTGTATCTGTAGTAGGATGTGATAAAAATATGCCAGGAGCGATTATGGCGATGCTTAGATTGAACAGACCTTCTCTTATGGTTTATGGAGGAACGATAGCTTCAGGAAGTTACAAAGGACGTAAATTGAATATCGTATCGGCATTTGAGGCATTGGGCCAGAAGATATCAGGTGAGATATCTGATGAAGAATATAAAGATATAATTAAAAGTGCCATTCCGGGAGCAGGAGCTTGTGGAGGGATGTACACGGCTAATACCATGGCATCTTCAATCGAGGCTATGGGTTTTGCCTTGCCTTATAATTCATCAATTCCAGCAGAGAACCCTCATAAGGAAGATGAAAGTAGCAGAATTGCTGCGGCCATCAAAAATCTGTTAGAACTTGATTTGAAGCCTTTGGATATCATAACAAAAAAATCTCTTGAGAATGCCGTGGCTTTAGTTAATGCACTTGGTGGTTCAACCAATGCAGTTTTGCATTTCCTGGCCATTGCTCATGCTGCAGATATTGAGTTTACACTTGATGATTTTCAGCGCGTAAGTGATCGTACTCCCTTGATAGCTGACCTAAAGCCTAGTGGAGAATATTTAATGGAAGATGTGCATGGGGTCGGAGGTACTCCGGCTGTTATGAAGTATCTGCTTGACGGTGGATATTTGCACGGTGACTGTATGACTGTTACTGGAAAAACTTTAGCAGAAAATCTTAAGGATATTAAAGCACTTAGCTTTGAGGAAGACCAAAAGGTTATTCATTCAACTAAAGATCCGTTAAAATCATCTGGTAATTTACAGATCCTTTTTGGCAATCTTGCAGCTGAAGGTTCAGTGGCGAAGATCAGTGGAAAGGAAGGAAATTTATTCAAAGGAAAAGCCGTTGTTTTTGATGGTGAACAAGAAGCGAATGATGGCATAGGAGCTGGACGGGTATCAAAAGGTGATGTAGTGGTTATTCGCTACGTAGGACCTAGAGGAGGTCCTGGGATGCCAGAAATGTTGAAACCAACTTCAATGATTATGGGTGCCGGATTAGGAAAAACAGTTGCATTAATTACTGATGGTAGATTTTCAGGTGGTACACATGGCTTTGTTGTGGGTCATATAACTCCAGAGGCACAATCAGGCGGTCTGATCGGTTTATTGAAGGATGGAGATGTGATCACTATTGATGCTGCCAATAATAAAATTGACGCTGATCTGAGCGCCGAGGAAATCACAAAAAGGAAGTCAGAGTGGGCAGCTCCGGCTCCTAAACACACAAAAGGAATTTTATATAAATATGCAAAAACAGTCTCTTCTGCATCTGAAGGTTGCGTGACAGACAAGTTTTAAATAATAGAATCAATTAAATTGTTATCTATGGAAACAATAACAAAATCTACACAGAAAGTGACAGATAAAAAGAGCGTTAAAATAACTGGAGCCGAAGCGATAGTGAAATGTTTGCTGGAAGAAAATGTCGACCTTATTTACGGTTATCCCGGAGGTGCGATTATGCCGGTTTACGATGAGCTGTTTAAGTATGAAAAGGAATTGCAACATGTATTAACAAGACATGAACAAGGTGCTATTCATGCGGCTCAGGGATTTGCAAGAGTTACCGATAAAGTTGGCGTTGCGATTGCAACATCAGGCCCGGGAGCGACCAATTTAGTTACTGGAATTGCAGATGCGCAAATTGATTCTACTCCTCTTGTTTGTATTACAGGTCAGGTAGGTTCCCATTTGTTGGGTAGTGATGCATTTCAGGAAACCGATATAATTAGTATTTCGACTCCTGTAACCAAATGGAATTATCAAATAACCAAAGCCTCAGAAATTCCTGAGGTCTTTGCAAAGGCTTTTTATATTGCAAAATCTGGAAGACCAGGACCGGTATTAATAGATGTAACAAAGGATGCACAATTTGGAGAATTAGATTTCACATATAAACCTTGTAGGCACGTTAGAAGTTATAATCCTGTACCTCCTATGGAACCGGCAAAGATTGCAGAGGCTGCAGAGATCATTAACAATGCTAAAAAACCTTTTATTGTTTGGGGTCAAGGTTTGACTCTTGGAAATGCTGAAGCTGAATTCAAAGATTTTATAGAAAAAGCAGGAATTCCATCTGCATCAACACTATTAGGCTTGTCGGCTTTGCCTTCTGATCATGAGTTGCATGTAGGAATGGTTGGGATGCACGGAAACTATGCGCCTAACAAACTCACCAATGAATGCGATGTGCTCATTGCTGTGGGTATGCGTTTTGATGACAGGGTTACTGGAAGTTTAGCTACTTATGCCAAGCAAGCTAAGGTCATACACTTTGAAATTGATCCGGCAGAAGTTGATAAGAATGTAAAAGCGGATGTTGCAGTGTTGGGAAATGTAAAAGATACTTTGACTGCGATCTTACCTTTGATAGATAAAAAAGAATACAAAGACTGGGAACAAGAGTTTCAGGATTTATATGATATAGAATACAAAGAAGTGATTGATGGTCAGATTAATGTCTCTACCGATGGAATTACAATGGCAGAAACTATGATGGCTTTGAACAAAGCTACTGATGGAGATGCTGTGATTGTTTCAGATGTAGGGCAGCATCAAATGATCGCTAGCCGTTTTAGTAAATTTAATAAAGGAAGAAGTAAAGTGACTTCTGGAGGCTTGGGAACTATGGGTTTTGCCTTGCCTGCAGCTATAGGAGCTAAAATGGGAGCTCCTGACAGAGAGGTCGTGGCTATTATAGGAGATGGAGGTTTTCAAATGAATATACAAGAACTAGGTACCATATTGCAAACTAAGGCTCCCGTAAAAATTGTTGTTTTGAACAATCAGTTCTTAGGGATGGTTCGTCAATGGCAGGAATTGTTTTTTGATGGTCGCTATGCATCAACCGAGATGACAAATCCTAATTTTGTTAAAATCGCCGAGGGTTATAGTATTAAAGCAAGAAAGGTTACTGAAAGAGCTGAACTTTCTGAAGCTGTTAATGAAATGATCGCTTCTAAAGAATCTTATTTTCTTGAAGTGATGGTTGAAATGGAAGAAAATGTATTCCCTATGATCCCAACAGGTTCTAGTGTTTCAGATATCAGATTAAAATAAAAGCAATGAAAACAGAAAAATATACCATATCAATATATTCAGAAAACAATCTTGGATTGTTACTTAGAATATCAACTATATTTTTAAAGAGACATATAAATGTTGAAAGTTTGACCGTTTCAGGATCAGAAATTGAAAACGTATCAAGATTCATCATTGTAGTTGACATCACTGAAGAACAAGTTAAAAAAGTGATTGGTCAAATTGAAAAACAAGTTGAAGTAATTAAGGCATATTACCATACGAATGAAGAATGTATCTTTTTACAATCAGCTTTATTCAAAATAAAATCGAATCTTCTTTTTGAAGAGCGACAGATTCAAAATATAATCAAGAATAGTAATGCCCAAATCGTTACAGTTTCCCCCGAGTTTTTTGTGATTGAAAAATCAGGTCGCCGTGAAGAGATTGATGCCTTGTATGATGAATTATTGTCTTATGGCATTATGCAATTTGTGCGTTCAGGAAGGATTTCTGTAACCAAAGAAGAAATGAAAATTTCAGAATTATTAAGAAAACAATTAAATTAAAAAATAAATCAAAAGTTAATGGCAAATTATTTTAACACTCTTTCGTTAAGAGATCAATTGGCACAATTAGGTAAATGTAGGTTTATGGATCCTTCTGAATTCACAGAGGGCGTGTCAGCCTTAAAAGGAAAAAAGGTAGTTATAGTGGGCTGTGGAGCTCAGGGCTTGAATCAAGGACTAAATATGAGAGATTCTGGTCTTGATATTTCTTATGCCTTGAGAGAAGGAGCCATCAAAGACAAACGCCAATCTTTTAAGAATGCTTCTGATAATGGTTTCAGTGTTGGGACTTACGAAGAAATGGTGCCAACTGCAGACCTTGTTTGTAACCTTACTCCTGATAAACAACATACATCTGTTGTGGAAGCGGTAATGCCCTTAATGAAAAAAGGAGCGTCTTTAGCTTATTCTCATGGCTTCAATATTGTTGAAGAAGGAATGCAGGTAAGAGAAGATCTTACAGTGATCATGGTAGCTCCTAAAAGCCCAGGATCAGAAGTAAGAGAAGAATATAAGAGAGGTTTTGGTGTGCCAACACTTATTGCAGTGCACAACGAGAATGATCCGGAAGGAAGAGGTCTTGCCGAGGCAAAAGCATATGCCGTTGCCACTGGTGGTGATAAAGCTGGGGTTTTAGAATCTTCATTTATTGCTGAAGTAAAGTCTGACCTTATGGGTGAGCAAACTATTTTATGTGGTGTTTTGCAAACAGGATCAATTCTTTGTTTCGATAAAATGATCGAGAAAGGTATAGATGCCGGATATGCTTCAAAGTTAATTCAGTACGGTTGGGAAACCATAACTGAGGCCTTGAAACACGGAGGAATTACCAATATGATGGATCGTTTGTCTAATCCTGCTAAAGTGAAAGCTTATGCATTGTCTGAAGAATTAAAGGATATTATGAGACCATTGTTTCATAAGCATATGGATGATATTATGTCAGGAGAGTTTTCTAAAACGATGATGGTTGACTGGGCTAATGATGACAAAAATCTATTGAGCTGGAGAGCAGCAACTGGTGAAACTGCATTTGAAAAAACACCTGCAGGAAATGTTGAGATCTCTGAACAAGAATATTTCGATCACGGTGTTTTAATGATAGCAATGGTTAGAGCTGGTGTAGAACTGGCTTTTGAAACGATGACAGAAGCAGGAATTATTGATGAATCGGCTTATTATGAATCATTACATGAAACTCCTTTAATCGCAAATACAATTGCGCGTAAGAAATTATATGAAATGAATGCAACCATTTCTGATACAGCAGAGTATGGATGTTATTTGTTTGATCATGCTTGTAAGCCATTGCTAACTGATTTTATGAAAGAAATTGATGTTGATGTAATTGGAAAAGCATTTGCTGAAGGAAAAGGTAATGGAGTTGATAACCAGGAGTTAATTGCAATTAACGAAGAATTACGTTATCATCCGGTAGAAATTATTGGGTCTGAATTAAGAGAGTCTATGACAGCAATGATCAAAATTGTATAGTCTGGGAATCGAAAAATAACTTATTTTGTGAGTTAACCATCGATTTCAAGATCTTGAAATCGATGGTTTTTAATTTAATACCATGTTGAATACCTATATAGAAATTGCAAAAGTGGAAAAAGCAGCCAGCCGAATCAAAGATTTGGTAAGGCATACTCCGCTTATAAAAATGCCTAATTTCTCAGAGCGGTATGAGGCGGAGATCTACTTTAAAAGAGAAGATCTTCAGCGGGTCCGCTCATATAAAATACGCGGTGCTTTTAATAAGATCAGTTCGCTTGTTGAAAATAAGGAGGTTTCAACTGTAGTTTGCTCAAGTGCAGGAAATCATGCGCAGGGAGTGGCCCAAGTATGTCATTTTCTGGGTATAAAAGGTGTCATTTTTATGCCTATTACAACGCCTCAGCAAAAAGTGCAGCAGGTCAAAATGTTTGGAAGAGAACATATTGAAATACGGCTTATAGGTGATACCTATGATGCATCCTATAAAGTGGCTAGAGCCTACTGTGAAGACAAGAATTTTGAGTTTGTTCATCCTTTTGATGATGAAAAGATTATTGAAGGTCAGGCAACGGTTGGTCTTGAAATGCTTGAAGATTTAGATCAGCCATTAGATTTTTTATTTGTTCCCGTTGGAGGCGGAGGCCTAGTTTCGGGATTGATTAGTGTTTTTAAAAAGGCTAGTCCAAATACTAAAATTATTGCTGTTGAGCCTGAAGGAGCACCTTCTTTGAGTAATTCTCTTTTAAAAGGATCAAACACGACGCTTGATCATATCGACAAATTTGTTGATGGCGCTGCCGTTAAAAGAATAGGAGACCTTCCTTTTGCCATTTGTAAAAATGGGGTGGATAAAGTGTTAGTGGTGCCTGAAGGTAAAATTTGCTCTACCTTGTTGAGTCTATACAATGAGAAGGCCATAGTAGTAGAGCCGGCAGGAGCCCTTTCTGTAGCCGCATTAGACCAGTATAAAGAAGAGATAAAAGGAAAACGAATTGCCTGTATCATCAGTGGCGGAAACAATGACATCTCACGGATGGAAGAAATCAAGGAACGATCAATGCTGCATGAAGGCCTGAAACACTATTTTATGGTCACATTTCCGCAGAGGGCCGGCGCACTGAAAGAGTTTGTTGTAAATGTTTTGGGCGAGACTGATGATATTACTTATTTTGAATATGCTAAAAAGAACAGTCGTGCAAGAAGTACTGCGGTTGTAGGAATAGAATTGAAAAGCCACCAGAATTTTCAGCCTTTAATCGAGAGAATGAAAGAATTAGGGTTTTATGGTGAATACCTGAATGACAGCCCCCAATTATTTCAATTTTTAATATAATATCAAAAACCAAATCAAAAAAAATCCAAATTAAATAACCTAAAAATACGCATTATGTCTATAAAGACGATTTTCGATGATCAAAATGTACCTGCACCCTTTCAGGTCCCACTAAACCAAAAGTATGACACCTATTTGTTGAATGGAGAAATCAAGAAATGGCAAGGTAAAACGTCAGAAGTTCATTCTCCAATTTTCACTAAGAATGCAGAAGGTAAGTTAGAACCTACATTGTTAGGCACTGTGCCGGTAATGGGTGAGAAAGATGCCTTGGAGGCATTAGATGCAGCCAATACAGCTTTTAATAACGGAACAGGTCTTTGGCCTACGATGAAGGTTGCAGACCGCATCAAATGTGTAGAAAATTTTGCAGCTATTATGGCGACTAAAAGAGAAGAGGTCGTTAATTTTATTATGTGGGAAATTGGAAAAACACTTCCGGATGCTCAAAAGGAATTCGATAGAACAATTGAATACATTCATGATACAATTGAAGAATTGAAAGAGCTAGACAGGAACTGTGCCAAATTGAAGTTGCACAGTGAAGTCTATGCCCAAATCAGGAGGGGACCTCTAGGAGTTGTTTTATGTCTTGGGCCATATAATTATCCTTTAAATGAGACTTTTTGTTTACTTATTCCCGCTATTATTATGGGGAATACAACCGTATTTAAACCTGCTAAGTTTGGTGTTATTCTAATTACACCTTTATTAGAGGCTTTTGCAGAAGCATTTCCTAAAGGAGTAGTTAATATTCTTTTTGGTAGGGGAAGAGAAGTGGCTACACCAATCGTTAAATCCGGCCGGGTTGAAGTACTGGCATTGATTGGAAATAGTAAGTCAGCCAACGCTTTACAAAGTCACCACCCTAAACAAAACAGATTGAGATTGGTACTTGGCCTGGAGGCAAAGAATCCGGCAATTGTTTTGCCTGATACAGATATGGATTTGGCCGTTGAAGAATGTGTTTTAGGATCACTTTCATACAATGGACAACGCTGTACGGCTCTAAAAATGATCTTTGTACATGAGAATATTATAGAAACTTTTAACAAGAAATTTGTTGAACGCGTTAAACAACTTAAATATGGATTGCCATGGGAAGAAGGCGTGAAGCTAACTCCACTTCCAGAACCAGGTAAACCTGAATACATTAAAAGTCTGGTTGACGACGCGATAGCAAAAGGAGCGGAGATTATTAATGAAGGTGGAGGTGAATCTCATCATAGTTTTGTCTATCCAGCGATAATGTATCCTGTGAATGAGAAAATGGATTTATACCATGAAGAACAATTCGGACCTGTGGTCCCGATTCTATCGTTTAAAGACGTTCAGGAGCCAATTGATTCTATTGTGAATTCAAATTACGGGCAACAGGTAAGTTTATTCAGTGTAAATGCTGATACGTTGGCACCCCTTGTCGATAGTCTTGTGAACCAGGTTTGTAGGGTGAATATCAATAGCCAATGCCAGAGAGGACCTGATGTTTATCCTTTTGTAGGGAGAAAAGATTCTGCTGTTAGCACGCTTAGTGTTCGGGCAGCACTAAGATCATTCTCAATAAGAACATTGGTTGCTTGCAAGAATAACCAGCTTAATAAAGACATTTTGAATGACATGCTGGATAATAACAAATCAAATTTTGTGAATACCAATTACATACTGTAATAAATGCGAATGGCATATGGATTTAAAAAAGGAGGCTTCATGCCTCCTTTTTTATTGAGTTCGTTTTTTTATTTTTATAGAACGAGATAATTAGTATCTTAGATTATCACTAATCCCTCAGTTATGTTTCGCCAAACCAAGTCTTTGACCTTTAACCTGTTTTCTTGTCACGTATTTATTTTAGTGTTTTTTGTGGGTTTGTTTTCAGCAAGCAGCCAAATTCAGTATCAGATTTCTACGAATAAAAAAGTATCCATTGGTTCATATGGTAGAGCGGGTGTTGATTGGTCTTTTGAAAATGGAGGGTCGATAGGGAGAAGGCTAAACCTGAATAATATGGGGAGTATTGGAGGTCGCCTTGAAGAACAGGACTATTTAGAAGTGGCACCCAATTTTAATTTTACTCCTAAGGCAGGTGACAGTACATTAATCTATGCACAGATCAGATTGTCTATGTATTCGACTGGTGTTGGTAGTTTTGCAAATAGCACTTCGTCAAGTATTGGAGGTCTGGCTTTTGCTATGCCTGAAATTTTTGTGGAAGCAAGAAATATAAATGGGTCCGGAGTGAGTTTATGGGCGGGTTCTAGATTGTATCGTGGACCTGACGTTCATATTGCGGATCATTTTTATTTTAATGACCATTCTGGAGCCGGTTTCGGTGTTGAATTTAAAAATACCAGATTATCAACCGTATTTGTAGCTTCTACAGATACAACTTCTACACTTCCACCTTATTTCTATCTGAATATTAAAACAGGTACACCAAGTGCTGCATTAAGACAAAGAGTTGTTGTTGTTGCGGAGCATGATATTGATATTAATAAGAGTAATGGGATTACACTTTTGGGAGAATTTCACAGAATGGCGGATGCTGATGGAGAGGTTGATGTTGATTCGGTTGCAACGGCTTATAATTTCCCTTCTGATTATGGATTTGTAATAGGTGTCAAACACGAGCATAAAATAAGAAATTTAAAACCGGGCTCATTTAATGACTTCTCTTTGCGTTATGGAACGGGTATAGCCAATGGAGGTGATGGTGGATTGTCAAAAACCTGGCTTACTTTTGGAGCACCGGATACGATTGCTCAAAATTTTCAAGGGGCTTATTCCCTTGCTTTGGTGAATCACGCTGTTTTGAATTTTTCAGACAGATATACCATGAACGGTTATGTAATCCTAACCAAGAGTAAAGGAGGAGCCGATACTGACGGGTTATCAAAAACGTATTTTGGTAAAGAAGTATATAATCGAAAATTTGATTTTACCGTTGGAGTAAGAAACGAACACTACATTTCTGATTATTTCCATTTACTTACCGAAGTACATTATTCACAGCGAAAAGATGGTGTAAACCCTTGGGCCAGCATGTTAAAATTCAGTGTAGCCCCGGTATATGTGCCAACAGGTCAAAGGGATACATGGGCAAGGCCTCATCTCAGATTTGTTGCCTCTGCAGCAAGGTATAATGATTATGCCATGGAAACACTTTATTCCCCTTATCTGGAATTTACTGGAAGTAGACGATGGGGCTATTATTTTGGTGTTAAGGTTGAATGGTGGGTATGGAACTAAGTCTTTTTCTGGAGTCTTGTTTCCTTACTGCAAATATCCCATAAAGGATCGTTTGGAAGTGGGGCCTGAACTGTTATTTCTTCTTTTTTAACCGGATGTACAAACTTGATTTTTTTCGCATGTAAATGTATACCTCCATTCTTATTTGACCTTTTACTGCCGTATTTTAAATCTCCTTTGATCGGATAGCCAGTAACCGATAATTGACATCTAATTTGATGATGTCTGCCCGTTTCCAGGTTAACTTCGAGTAAGGAGTAGTTGTCTAATCTCAGCAAAGTTTTATAGTGTAAAACGGCTTTTTTACAGTCTTTACCTTCTTTACTGTACGCAGTTGATTTATTATTTTTAGGATTTTTCCTGAGATAATGTTGCAGCGTCTCCGCGTTTTCGTCTGACTGTCCTTCAACTAGTGCCCAATACGTTTTTTCTATTGTTTTTTCGCGGAGCATTTTATTCATTCTCTCCAAAGCCTTCGAAGTTTTTGCAAAAATCACAACTCCCGTAGTTGGCCTGTCTAGGCGATGAACAACCCCTAAAAACACTTTGCCGGGTTTGCTATAGGTTTGGGCAATATATTCTTTAACCACATCGCTCAAAGGTTTGTCGCCGGTTTTATCACCTTGTACAATGTCACCAACTTTTTTGTTGATAATGATCAAGTGATTGTCTTCAAAAAGGACCTCCAGATTATCTTTTGTACTGCGCATATACGAATCGATTGAGCTGTAAAAATACAAATAAAATGGGCTTGTTAAATCTTAACTTTTAGCATGTCAAGATGTGACATGGGTCACATTAATTTGCTCACTGAAAGTTCGAATAAACCGTATCTTTAAATGATCAATATAATTAGTTAATTTAAATATGAGAAACTATATCTATCTAATATTTAGCGGTTTACTTATTTTGTCTTGCACAGACTCGAATAAAGAATCGAATGCTATTACTTCTGAATTAAAGAAAGAAAATCAAGTTGAATCGTCACAGGGTCTTGATTTGCTTCAAAAACATTGTTATATCTGTCATAGTCCAGAATCTTCTTCGCATGATGAGATTATTGCCCCTCCTATGGCAGCTATAAAAATGAGGTATAAAATGTCATATGAAAACGAGCAAGAGTTCGTTGACGCTATTGTGGCTTGGACCATGAACCCAATAGAGGAAAATGCTTTAATGAGAGGAGCAATTGATCGCTTCAAAGTCATGCCAAAGCAGTTGTTTGATAAAAATGAGATGAGGCAATTGGCTATATATATGTATCAGAATGACTTAAGCGAGCCCACGTGGTTTGCGGCCCATCAAAAAGAAATGCATGCTAATGGAGGAAAAAGGCGTCAAGGGATGCCTTAAAGAAATTTATTTTATTTCATGCTCTCATTGACATTTTGAATAAAATCAAGAATTTCATCTCTTCCGGTTTTATCCGTGGAAGATGAAATAAAATAGGGTGGTAACTCTTCCCAATAAGTCAACAATTCCTTTTTATAGTTCGCAATGTTTTTGGGTAAGGTAGACTTATTTAATTTATCTGCTTTGGTAAAAATGATGCAAAACGCGATTCCGTTTGTTCCCAGAAATTCCATAAAATCCAGATCAATTTTTTGCGGGGAATGCCTGCTGTCAACCAGAACAAATGTACAAGCCAATTGCATTCGCTTATTGAAATAATCTCTGATAAAGCTTTGAAAAGTCTTTCTTTTATCCTTTGAAACTGAGGCGTATCCATAACCAGGAAGATCCACCAGAAACCAATTTTGATTAATAATAAAATGATTGATCAATTGAGTTTTTCCGGGCTTTCCAGATGTTTTAGCCAATGATTTGTGGTTGGTTAACATATTGATCAATGAAGATTTTCCAACATTTGATCGGCCTATAAAGGCATATTCAGGTAAGTTGTCTTTTGGACATTTTGAAACATCCGTATTGCTAATGACAAATTCTGCAGTTTTAATTTTCATAGTTGAAATTCATTCAAATTGATAAGATCAATATTGTTCAATAGTTTATTTATTGACTAGTTCAAGTGACTCACTAACAGCCACTGCAATTTTTGAATCACCCGTTCCGTAATAAAGAAACCATTTGTTCTTAAAAAACACCATACCCTCTACAAAGCAAACATTATTAACTTCTCCAACCAGCTCATAATCTTTATCAGGGAAGATAAAGTAATCATCTGTTCTGTCGATGAGCTTATAAGGCATGTCTGCATCAAATAAAGCCTGTCCGGCTGCATAAGTATATTGAGGCAAGTCTGGGTCATTAAAATTTAATGCATTGCTGGCATTATAGATGAGCAAAACACCTTTTTCTGTCATCAAAGCGAAAGGCCCAGGCTCAACGAGACGACTGTCAAAATAGCCTTGTCGTGGGTGCAATACTTTGATCATTTGATCATTCTCATTATTGATTGCGAGCTCCCAATTGATGAGGTCTTTTGAATAGGCCATATAAAGATTGGTATCACCAAAATACATCCAATAATAGCCATCAATTTTAACAGCGATCATTTTATTTCCTTGTTGCTCCACTATGATTGCGCCAGCTTTGGACCAAAAATCTTTAAAAGATGCATCCTTCATTACAAGACCGTGTTTCTTCCAATTGATCAGGTCAGTTGATGAAGCTAAGGCAAGCCTGGCTGTTTTCCCGTCATAGGCCGTATAAGTCATGATATAGGTGCCGTCTTCACTTTCAATTATTCTAGGATCTTCAGCTCCGTCAAAATAGCAGCTTACACAATCCTGATCTAAGCTTTCACCATTGAGTTTCATGTAATTCCATTCCAAAGACTGCATTTCATCTTCTTTAGGATAGAACACAGGGTTGCTGTTTTTTTTAAAATGAAGCCCGTCATCACTTATGGCTAATCCAATACGTGATGTGCCTTTAGCGTCTTGAGCACGATAAAATAGAAACACCTTATCATCCTTGACAATAGCGGAAGGATTGAGAACGTTTCTTTCTTCCCACTTCACTTCCTTTTTATCAATTGGGCAAACAAAATGTAGCGTATCTGATGGTTCAAGAATAGGGTTTACGGCATCTTGTTTTACAAAACCGTCAAGTGTCCAAGAAGGGTCATGATCAACTATGGGATCGTTTATTGTTTCTTTTTTATTGCAAGAAATGACCAATAACACAAGTAGATAATAAATTATGACTTTTTGCATGGAGCCGCGTGGGAGTCGAAAAATAAAGCTTAAGAATTTAATACTTTATCTGAATCCTTTGTAAAGATACTATTTTGTTCCGAAGTGTTTTGTAAGCCATGGCTCAAGCTTTTCATTAAACTCAATTGGCCTTTCCATCATAGGTGCATGTCCGCACTTATCTATCCAATGCAATTCCGAATTAGGTAGTAACTTATCAAACTCTTCAGCAACTTCAGGAGGCGTTACCGAATCATTTTTTCCCCAAATCAAACAGGTTGGCACCGTCATAGTAGGAAGGTCCTTCCCCATATTATGTCTTATAGCACTCTTGGCGATTGCAATAGTTCTAATGAGTTTGTTTCGATTATTTAATGTGTCAAAAACATCATCTATGATCTCAGGTGTCGCCACTTCAGGATCGTAAAAAACATCTTGCGCTTTCTTCTTGATATATTCGTAATCGCCTCTTTTTGGGTAACTTTCACCCATTGAATTTTCATAAAGTCCTGAGCTGCCAGTGAGCACAAGTCCTGTAACATTTTTTGGGTTCAGTTTTGTATGAAATAAAGCGATATGCCCTCCCAAGGAATTACCCATGAGGATATATTTGTCAAGTCCTTTGTATTTTACAAAATCCTTGATAAACTTAGATAAGTTCTTAACGTTTGTCTTTAAAAGAGGTAGTGTGTAAATAGGTAACTCAGGCATAATGACCTGATAACCCAAATCTGAAAAATGGTCAAAAACCCCATCGAAATTACTTAAATTTCCCATAAGGCCATGTAAAATGATGAGCGGAGTACCTTCCCCTGACTCGAGGTAAGAATAGCCATCTTCGTTTTTGAGGGTGTATTTCATTTACGATCTAAATTCTTAGCGATTTGCAAATTTAAATAATTTGGTTCAAAGTACTAATTTTCTCTGCATAAGTTCAGAATATTTTACACAAAAATAATCGATTCAGTTTAAGCTTCATTTAATCAGCTACTTACGCGAATATAAAGAAAGTTATCAACAAAGTGGTAAAAAATGGTAAAAAGTGGTAAAATTCTCTATATTTGTCATTATAAATCAACTTTCAGGGCTCAAAGTGGTAAATCTAATCGGTACATATGAATGTAAGGCAGACGTCAAAGGGCGTTTGATGCTTCCGTCTCCACTTAAGAAACAACTGTCCAGCATTCTACAAGATGGTTTTGTTTTAAAGCGCTCCGTTTTTCAGCCATGTTTGGAACTCTATCCAATGAAGGAATGGAATGAAATGATGGCGAAAGTAAACAAGTTAAACAGGTTCGTAAAGAAGAATAATGATTTTATAAGAAGATTTACTGCCGGAGTTAAGGTGGTGGAGTTGGATGTATCTGGAAGGATGTTGATTCCAAAGGATCTTCATTTGTTTTCAGGAATTTCTAAAGAAGTTGTACTCTCTTCTTCAGTGAATATCATTGAGATTTGGGATAAAGATAAATATGAGAAGGCCATTGATGATGCGGCAATTGACTTTGCTGATTTGGCTGAAGATGTAATGGGTAATGTAAATGATGACGATAATGAGTTATCATGACCCGGTTTTGCTCTTTGAAAGTGTTGGTGGTCTAGAAATAAAACCTAATGGTGTCTATGTGGATGTGACCTTTGGAGGGGGAGGTCACTCCAGACAGATACTAAAACAGCTTGGAGCTGATGGTAAATTATTTGCCTTTGATCAGGATGGTGATGCCTTGAGGAACGAAATTGAAGATGATCGTTTTGTTCTGATAAATGAGAATTTCAGATTTATTAGTCGTTTTCTCAGATTGAACGGCGTTAAAAAAGTAGATGGAATTCTGGCAGATTTAGGGGTTTCATCGCATCAGTTTGATTCTGCAGAGCGAGGGTTTTCTACCCGATTCGATGCAGATTTAGACATGAGGATGAACTCAGCGGATACCGTATCTGCTTTTGAAGTGGTAAATCATTATTCGGAGGAGGAGCTGTCACAGGTACTTTTTCAATATGGTGAACTGAGAAACTCAAGAGCACTGGCAAAAGAAATAGTACAGGCTCGAAGTGAAAATGAAATAAGAACAAGTTTTCAATTAAAAAGTGTTTTAAAGCGCTTTTTGCCGAAACCTAAAGAACATAAAATCCTGGCGCAAATTTTTCAGGCGATTAGGATAGAGGTAAATCAGGAAATGCAGGTTTTAAAAGAATTTTTATTGCAGACACCAGATTTATTAGTCGAAGAAGGAAGGTTGAGTGTGATATCATACCACTCTTTAGAAGACAGGTTGGTCAAGAGGTTTATGCAGTATGGATTGTTTGAAGGGGAGCCTGAAAAAGATTTTTACGGGAATGTGGAGGTTCCTTTAAAAAAAGTAGGTAAGCTGATCATTCCATCACAAGAGGAAATCAAGAAGAACAACAGGGCTAGAAGTGCCAAACTAAGAATAGCAAAAAAGAATTAATCATAATAGAAGTTAAAAGTCGAAATGTCAAAAGTCAAACAAACCTTGTATAACATCCTTAGAGGTAAATTTCTGATAGATGAAGATGCGAAGAAGAATTGGGGCTTTATCATATTTCTAACGACTCTTGCCTTATTAATGATAACAAGTTCCCATCAAATAGATAGGAAAGTCCAAAGCATTGCCACACTCAATAAAGAAAAGCGCAAACTCTATTCTGAATTTGTAGCTACTCGATCGGATCTTATGAAACTTAAAATGGAGTCAAGTATTTCGAAAAGACTTGCTGATAACGGATTGTATGTTTCGCAAATTCCACCTCAAAAAATCAAAGTCATTATTAATAATTAAACATGGCCGTAGAAAAGAAACAAATTTTAAATAAACTCTACCTTCTTACAGGGTTTTTGTTCTTGTTTGCTATAGCAATTGTATATAAGCTCATCGAGATTGAGCATATTGACGGTGATATGTATCGTGTTCAGGCTGAGGAAGGAACGGTAAAAACATTTGAGATCGCTGCAAATAGAGGCAGTGTATATACATCTGACGGAAGCTTGCTGGCTACTTCGGTTTCGAGGTTTGACGTAAGGATGGATGCGGTAACCATATCTGATGATGCTTTTGAGGCTGGGATAAAAGACCTGAGCCAGGCCTTGTCCGAAATGCTTGGAAAATCAGCCGGTTACTACGAAAACAAAATCAGAAAGGCACGCGTAAATAAAAACAGGTACTTATTTATTACAAAAAACTTAAGCTATAACGATTACCAGCGATTGAGAAAATTTCCAATTTTTAAACTGGGGACCTATCGTGGAGGATTGATTATCGAACAGCGAACGGTACGCGAGCATCCAATAGGTAAGATTGCTGAACGTGCCGTAGGCTATGATGATTACCGCGGGAGAGTTGGAATCGAAGGTAGTTTTTACGAATTTTTAAGAGGTAAGAAGGGGAAGCGTCTGAAGCAAAAGATAGCGAAAGGCCAGTGGAAGCCTCTAAATGACAATAACGAGATTGAGCCAATTGACGGAAAGGATATCATCACTACAATAGATCTTAAAATACAGGATGTTGCCCATCATGCCTTGTTGGCCCAATTAGAAAAGTTTGAAGCTGATCATGGGTCAGTTGTCGTAATGGAGACGAAAACAGGCGAGATAAAAGCCATTTCCAATCTTGGTAGAACATCAGAAGGCACCTATTTTGAGCAGCGCAATTATGCCATTTATGAATCTCATGAACCGGGATCTACATTTAAGTTAATGGGTATGGTGGTTGCTTTGGAGGATAAAGTAATTGATACGGCAGATATTATTGATACGGAAAAAGGTGTGATTCGTTTTCACGGTAAGCCTGTAAGAGATTCTCATCATGGAGGTTATGGCAAGATATCCGCAGCCAGAGTTTTTGAGTTATCCTCAAATGTAGGTATCGTAAAAATCATAGATGAGCATTATAAGGATAATCCTCAGAAATTCATAGACGGTCTTAATCGCATGAAAGTTGGGGAGAAGATTGGATTACCTATTAAAGGTGAAGGGCAGCCAAAGATTCCGGATCCTAAAAATAAAGATACATGGAATGGTCTGTCACTTCCTTGGATGGCTTATGGCTACGGTGTTTCATTCACGCCACTTCAAACTTTGACTTTTTACAATGCCATTGCAAACAATGGTGAAATGGTGAAGCCAAGATTTGTTAAAGAGATCAGAGCCCAGAGTAATGTGGTGACAAGATTCGAAAAAGAAGTGATGCATCCTCAAATATGCTCACAAGAGACCATTGATAAGGTAAAGGAAATGATGTTGAATGTGGTAAAAAGAGGGACTGCCGAAAATATATATGATAAAAACTTTTCAATGGCCGGAAAAACAGGAACCTGTCAGACTGAATACTGGACTGATGAAACCAAATATATTTCGTCGTTTGTCGGCTATTTTCCAGCTGATGAGCCAAAGTATTCTTGTATAGTAGTAGTGCATAAGCCAAATAAAAAGACGGGTTATTACGGCAATATCGTTGCAGCTCCTGTATTTGAGAGAATCGCAAGAAAAATTTACACAGATACGCCTGTAATCGAAGAGGTGAATTTTGCAGATCATCTACCAGAGGTGGAAAAAGAATATAAAGGTTATTACACCATGGCTAATGAAGTGTATTCAAAAGTCCCGGATGTGAGAAATATGCCAGGAATGGATGCTATTTCATTATTGGAAAATATGGGATTTAAAGTGAATTCAAAAGGTATAGGAAAAGTTAAAACACAATCTATAAAGGCCGGATCGGATCTGAAAAAAGGGGAATTAATCAAGTTAGACTTGTCATAAATTGAAAAAATTAAAAGACATACTGTATGGTGTTTCAGTTGAATCTGTAAAAGGTTCAACTGACATTAGCATTGCAGCCGTAGCGTTTGACTCAAGAAAGGTTGTGTCTGATACGCTTTTTGTTGCTCAAAAGGGATTGCTCTTTGATGGGCATACCTTTATTGCAACTGCAATTGAAAAGGGAGCAGCAGTGGTTGTTTGTCAGGACCTACCTGTTGAAATGCCTGATGGAGTGACTTTTGTTCAGGTAATCGATGCCAATGAAGCCTTGGCTATTCTTGCTTCAAACTTTTATGACAATCCTTCATCAGAATTAACCTTGGTTGGTGTTACCGGTACCAATGGCAAAACTACGATTGCAACCTTACTAGCTGAACATTATGACAAAGCTGGCTATAAAAGTGGATTGATCTCTACGATCAAAATACAAATAGGAGAAGAAGAAATCACAGCAACCCATACAACACCTGATTCTGTTACTATTAATAGGGTGTTACGTGATATGGTTGCCAAGGGTGTGAGTCATTGCTTTATGGAAGTAAGCTCACATGGAATTCATCAGAAAAGAACTTTAGGTCTTGATTTTAAGGGAGGAATATTTACAAATTTAACTCACGACCACTTAGATTATCATAAAACTTTTGCCTCTTATAGAGATATCAAAAAATCATTTTTTGATCAATTACCTGCTTCAGCTTTCGCCCTTGTGAATGCAGATGATAAGAATGGAATGGTGATGCTTCAAAATACGAAGGCTAAAAAATTGATCTATGCATTAAAAACAGAAGCTGATTATAAAGCGCGAATTATTGAGAACCAATTTAATGGTTTGCTTCTGAATATCAATGGTCAGGAAGTATGGACCAAACTTATTGGCTCATTTAATGCCTATAATCTTTTAGCGATATATGCAACCGCTGACTTATTAGGCGTGGATAAATTTGAAAACCTTAGGATATTGAGTGAACTGGATAATGTTTCTGGGCGCTTTCAGCATACGGTTTCAAAGGGAGGTGTTAATGCGATTATTGATTATGCGCATACGCCAGACGCTTTAAAGAATGTATTAGAAACCATTAATTCGATCAGGACTTTTAATGAGCAAGTTATTACAGTTGTTGGTTGTGGTGGTGACAGGGATCGCACAAAGCGGCCAAAAATGGGGAATATAGCGTCTAGCTTGAGTAATCAAGTTGTATTTACATCTGATAACCCAAGAGGTGAAGATCCGGATGAGATTATCAAAGAAGTCGAAGCAGGTGTTCGACCTGAGAATTATAAAAAAACGATATCTATTGTGGATAGAAAACAGGCAATCAAAACCGCCTGTAAGCTGGCTCAGCAAGGTGACATAATTCTTGTTGCCGGGAAAGGTCATGAAACCTATCAGATTATCGGAGATCAAAAATCTGGATTTGATGATTTTGAGATTACCAATCAATTACTAACTGAACTAAACAAATAAACAACCAGGATGTTATATTATTTATTTGAATTTTTGGATCAAAATGCGAGCCTTCCTGGTACGGGTTTGTTTCAATATATATCCTTTAGATCAGCACTTGCTTTTGCATTCTCACTTTTAATTTCGACAATTTACGGTCGTAAAATTATTGATAAATTGAGAAACATGCAGGTTGGAGAATCTGTTAGAGATCTTGGTTTAGATGGGCAAATTCAAAAACAGGGGACTCCTACAATGGGTGGGTTGATCATCATCCTCGCAACCCTGATCCCAGTCTTTTTATTTGCGAAACTAGATAATATCTACATCATTATTTTGATTGTAACCATGATCTGGATGGGGGCTATTGGTTTTGTAGACGACTATATCAAAGTTTTTAAAAAGAATAAAGATGGTTTGAAAGGTCGATTCAAAATAGTTGGTCAGGTGTCACTTGGAATTTTTGTAGGCTTGATGCTTTATTTTAATCCTGATGTAGTTGTAAAGGAAAAACTAAGACATGGGGAGGTCGTAATCAGCCAAGAAGTAACAATATCATCTAATAGGTTTAGTGATGCTGAAAAATCTACAAAAACAACAATTCCTTTTGTAAAAAACAATGAATTTGACTATGCCAATCTACTTACCTGGATGGGTGAATGGACCAAGGATTATGTTTGGCTATTTTTTGTGCTCGTCGTTATTTTTATCATAACAGCCGTGTCTAATGGGGCTAATTTGACCGACGGGATCGATGGTCTTGCTGCGGGAAGCTCCGCCATAATAGTCCTGGCACTTGCCATTTTTGCATGGGTATCAGGTAATATCATTTTCGCAGATTATTTAAATGTGATGTATATCCCGAATTCAGGTGAGATGACCATTTTCATCAGCGCATTTGTAGGTGGCTTGGTAGGATTCCTTTGGTATAATACTTATCCGGCACAAGTTTTTATGGGTGATACAGGAAGTTTGACGATAGGTGCTGTAATTGCCGTGATCGCCTTGTCTGTTCGTAAAGAGTTTTTGATTCCTATTCTGGCTGGAATCTTTTTAGCTGAAAATTTATCGGTTGTATTCCAAGTGTCTTATTTCAAATATACAAGAAAGAGAACAGGAGTAGGTAAAAGAATATTTCTAATGGCCCCGCTGCATCATCATTATCAAAAGAGAGGCTATCACGAAAGTAAAATCGTAACAAGGTTTTGGATTGTAGGCATTTTGCTGGCCGTCATTTCAATCCTAACATTAAAAGTAAGATAACAACAATAACAATTAAATAAAAAACCACATGAGTATTTCATCATTTGCTTTACAGACCAATTTTAATGTAAAGAATGCAATGGCATCTAACACCTTGTCTGATTTGATGAGAGTCCGAAAGGAAACCATACGAAGTTGTATGTCAGACTTTGAAAATGAAGAACACAAATTAGAAAATGTGTTGACCATTAATGGCTCCCAATATGTCAATGATTCAAAAGCAGTTAATGTAAATGCTACATATTATGCATTGGATAGCATGGAGCATGCTACAATTTGGATAGTGGGAGGAGTTGATGAAGAGAATGATTATGACATATTGTTACCGCTCGTAAATGAAAAGGTAAATGCCATTATTTGCTTGGGTCATAATAATGATAAGTTGATCAATACTTTCGGTAACGTTGTTGATTTTATGATCGAAACAACCTGTGTCAGAGATGCAGTTAAGATAGCGTATAAGTTGAGTAGAGAAGGAGAAACAGTTCTTTTTTCACCGGCTGGTCAATGTGAAAGCATGACAGAAGGTTACCAGGAAAGAGGAAAAAGTTTTAAAGAAGCAGTTAGACAATTATAAACAAGTGTAAACAGCATGTTCACAAGATTTTTTGAAAATATCAGAGGAGACAAGACGATATGGGCAATCATAGCGGCTTTGGCTATATTTTCGTTTTTGCCAGTTTATAGTGCAAGCACAAACCTGGTATATGTGGCAGGAAAGGGTTCTACTCTTGGCTATTTGATGAAGCATGCAATTTTACTGTTACTTGGTTTTGCTATTGTTTATACAACGCATAGAATACCTTATAGATATTTTAGCGGCTTATCGGTTTTAATGCTACCGGTGGTCGTATTACTTTTAGTATATACTTTAACTCAGGGCACTGTTATCAATGGTGCAAATGCAAGCAGATGGATTAGTATTCCATTTATTGGTATTGGTTTTCAAACTTCAACCCTTGCAGCAGTGGTGTTAATGATATATGTAGCCCGTTACTTGGCAAGAAATAAGGAAAAGGAAATAACATTTAAAGAAAGTCTTTTGTATATGTGGATACCAGTAGGTTTTGTTTTGGCTTTGATTCTGCCGGCAAATTTCTCTACAACCGCTATCACTTTTCTAATGGTTATGTTACTAGCTTACCTGGGAGGATACCCAATCAAATATTTAGCTTCTATTTTAGGTGTTGGCTTATTGTGTTTCACCTTATTCATTTTAACCGCAAAGGCCTTTCCAGATTCTATGAAGACTAGTCGTATCGGCACATGGTCAAGCAGAATAGAAAATTTCGCATCGGGTGAGTCAGAAGATAATTATCAAGCAGAGAAAGCAAAGATTGCCATCGCATCTGGAGAAATATATGGAAAAGGACCAGGAAAAAGTGTTCAAAAGAATTTTCTTCCACAGTCTTCCTCGGATTTTATTTATGCCATAATAGGTGAAGAATTCGGTTTGATAGGTGCCATTTTAATTATTTTATTTTTCCTTGGACTACTGTTCCGAATCGTAATAATTGCAACAAAATCTGTGACCATTTTTGGCACCTTACTCTGTTTGGGGGTCGGTTTGCCAATTATTTTTCAAGCCATGATCAATATGGGCGTCGCTGTAGGTTTATTTCCGGTAACGGGCCAGCCATTGCCATTAATCAGTACTGGTGGAACGTCAATTTGGATGACTTGTTTCGCAATTGGAATTGTTTTAAGTGTAAGCGCCTCTGACAGCACAGAACCTGTTAAGCAAAAAGAAAGTATGGATAACCCTTTAGATATTTTACATGAAGCCATCGGTTAACATATTGCTCAGCGGAGGGGGAACAGGAGGACATATCTATCCTGCAATAGCTATTGCAAATGAGTTAAAAGAAAGGAATCCGGGAGCTAAATTCCTGTTTGTTGGTGCTGAAGGAAGAATGGAAATGGAAAAAGTTCCTCAATTGGGTTATGAAATTCAGGGGCTTAATATCACAGGGATACAAAGAAGTCTGACATTAAAGAATTTGAGTTTCCCATTTAAATTGATTTCCAGTTTGATAAAGGCAAACAAGATTATAAAGAAATTTAAACCCAACGTCGTCATCGGCACAGGAGGATTTGCATCTGGGCCAACATTATATATGGCGAACAGGAAGCATATCCCAAGTTTGATTCAGGAACAAAATTCTTATCCTGGAATTACAAATAAAATGTTGGGGAGTAAAGTGAAAAAAATATGTGTGGCATATGACGGTTTAGAGCGATTTTTTCCATCAGAGAAGCTCATTAAGACAGGGAATCCTGTAAGACAAGATCTGCTGAATATTGATGAAAAAAGGGAAGAAGCCATTGCATATTTTGGTCTAGATAAAAATAAGAAAACATTAATCATAATAGGGGGAAGTCTGGGTGCCAGAGCCATCAATCATGCCTTAGAGAAGCATATACAAACAATTCTGAAAAATGATATTCAGGTGATCTGGCAATCAGGCAAACTTTACTATGAAGAATATAAGAAATTCAATGATATTCCTGGGGTACAAGTGAAGGAATTCATTCAAAGAATGGATCTTTTGTACGCAGCGGCGGATGTCTTGATCAGCAGAGCAGGAGCAGGGTCAATATCTGAACTTTGCATTGTTGGGAAACCGGTGATCTTTATTCCATCCCCGAATGTTTCGGAAGACCATCAAACAAAGAATGCAAGATCAATTACGGATAAGGATGCAGCTATATTGTTAATGGAAAGTGATATAGATGACTTGCCTTTGATCATAAAAAGATTATTAAAGGATAAAAAGGAACAGATTTCTTTAAGTACAAACATTAAAAAAATGGCTTTGCCGAATGCAACGAAACAGATTGTTGATGAGGTAGAGAAAATATTAAAATAAAATTATGTGCTAAATACTTTGCTAACTATGGCAACCCTCTTAAATAGTGAGGGGATTATTTAAAGGGTTGTCATAGTTTTTTAAAAACAAAAAAATGAAAAGATATAAATCGGTCATAAAATTTACTTCACTCGCAATTGTGATTGTGTTTTTATATGGGTTTGCTGCACATAGAAACGCTTTGAAAACCAATAAAGATGTAAAAGTTATATTCGAGAATGGAGAAAATCTATTTGTTAGTTATGAAACGGTTAATAAGTTGTTAATACAAAATTTAGAGGCCTATAAAAATCAATCGAAAGAAAATATAAATTTGAATAATTTAGAAGGATTTTTGCAGCGCAACGAAATGATTGAAAACGCTGAGATTTTTCTAACTTTAAGTGGGGAATTAGGGGCAATAATTACACAAAGAACACCTGTTTTAAGAGTAGCAAATGAAACGGAAACCTATTATTACGATAAGTTAGGTACAAGAATGCCTTTATCGGATAATTATTCTGCTAGGGTTCCTATAACCGCTGATACAATTTCTGGACAAGGGAATTTTGATATTATCAAATTGTCAAATACCATAAGGAATGATGATTTCTTACAGAAACAGATAATTGGTATTAATCTAATAGAAGGTAAAACAAAAGACCAGTTTGAGTTGAAAACAAGGGTTGGTAATCAAAAAATTATATTCGGAGATTTATCCCGAATAGATGAAAAAATTGCGAAGCTAAAAGTATTTTATCAAAAAATAATGTTGGATAGTACCATAACAGACTATAAAACAATAAACTTAAAATTTTACAATCAAATAGTTTGTGAAAAATGAAACTTATGGACAATAACAATATAGCAGTGGGTTTAGATATCGGGACAACAAAGATTGTTGCGATGGTAGGAAGGCAAGATGCTTATGGCAAAATTGAGGTATTAGGTACCGGTAAAGCCAAAAGTTTAGGTGTTCATAGAGGGGTTGTCAATAATATTACCCAAACCATACAATCTATTCAGCAATCTGTTGATGAGGCTGAAAGTGCTTCCGGAGAGAAAATAGGAACGGTAGTTGTAGGTATTGCCGGGCAGCATATTAGAAGTTTACATCATAGTGATTACATCACAAGATCCAATTCTGACAAGGTAATTGATGAAAATGATATTGAAAGGTTAATCAATCAGGTATACAAACTGGTTATGTTACCAGGAGAAGAAATCATACATGTTTTACCACAGGATTTCAAAGTAGATGGTCAGGCAGAGATTAAAACTCCTATTGGAATGTACGGAGGGAGATTAGAGGCTAATTTTCATGTGGTTGTTGGTCAGGTATCCTCGATAAGAAATATAGGAAGATGCATCAAGAGTGCAGGATTAGAGTTAGGAAATATTACACTTGAACCATTAGCTTCAGCGGATGCAGTTTTGAGTCAGGAAGAAAAAGAGGCAGGTGTCGCACTTATTGATATAGGAGGTGGAACTACTGACCTTGCCATTTTTAAGGATGGAATAATTAGACATACAGCTGTAATTTCTTTTGGAGGTAATGTGATTACTGAAGATATTAAAGAAGGTTGCTCAATAATTGAAAAACAAGCTGAATTGCTCAAGACGAAATTTGGATCGGCTTGGCCAGGTGAAAATAAAGAAAATGAAATTGTTTCGATTCCTGGACTTAGAGGAAGAGAACCAAAAGAGATAACGCTTAAGAATTTATCGAAAATCATTCATGCCAGAGTTATTGAGATCGTAGAACAAGTGTTTTTAGAGATTAAGAATTACGGCCATGAAGAAAGTAAGAAAAAATTAATTGCTGGTATAGTGCTTACCGGAGGGGGTGCTCAACTGAAACATATTAAACAATTGGTGGAGTATATCACTGGGATGGATACGCGAATTGGATACCCAAATGAACATTTGGCAAGTAATTCGGATAGTGAGTTGTCAAGTCCATTATATGCCACTGTTGTAGGTCTTCTTATGAAAGGCTTGAAAGAGAATGAGAAAAGAATTAATACGACACAGGAGATAGAGGAAGAGGCCTATAAAAAAGCCCCTGATGCCACTATGGAAGAGAAGAAAACCATTTTTGAGAAATGGGGAGAGAAGTTTAGAGACTTTTTAGATAACGCTGAATAACAATACAACCCGAAAAATAAAATAGTTATGAGTTTAGAATTTAGTAATATATCTTTTGATTTACCAAAAAATCAATCCAATGTTATCAAGGTAATTGGAGTAGGTGGTGGAGGAAGTAATGCTATCAACCACATGTACAACAAAGGAATTAAAGGAGTTGACTTTGTAGTATGTAATACCGATGAACAGGCGTTGCAGAGCAGTCCTGTTCCTCATAAAATCCAATTGGGTGCGACCTTAACTGAAGGGTTAGGTGCAGGTGCAAACCCTGAAGTTGGCGAATTGTCAGCAATGGAAAGTATGGAGGATATCAAAAATATGCTGAATACTAAATCAAAGATGTTGTTCATCACCGTTGGAATGGGTGGTGGTACAGGTACTGGAGCTGCCCCGGTAATTGCTAAGATCGCACAGGAACTTGATATTCTGACAGTAGGGATCGTTACTATTCCATTTTCTTTTGAAGGAAAAATGAGAAATGAACAGGCTCAAAAAGGGATTGAAAAACTAAGAGCACATGTAGACTCTTTGGTCGTAATTAATAATAATAAATTAAGAGAAGTTTACGGTAATTTAGGGTTTAAAGCCGGTTTCTCTAAAGCTGATGAAGTATTGTCAACAGCTGCAACAGGTATCGCTGAAGTGATCACGCATCACTATACACAAAATATTGATTTACGAGATGCTAAGACGGTATTGTCGAATAGCGGAACAGCTATTATGGGGTCAGCACAATCTTCTGGATCTAACAGGGCTCAGGACGCTATCACTAAAGCGCTTGATTCTCCATTATTGAATGATAATAAGATTGAAGGGGCTAAGAATGTATTGTTACTGATTGTTTCCGGAACATCTGAAGTTACTATTGATGAAATCGGAGAAATCAATGATTATATACAGTCTGAAGCAAAAACCAATGTTGATATTATCATGGGTGTTGGTGAAGAGGATTCTCTTGGAGATGCCATCTCAGTGACTATTATCGCCACAGGGTTTAACCCGGAACAGCAAAGTGAAATATCAAAGATTGAATCAAAAAAGATAGTGCATAAGCTCTTGGAGGAAAGAGAAGCAAAGGTGGTTGCTAAACCAGAACCAATTGTTCAGGCTCCTCAGGTTACAAGACACGTTTTACACGAAGATGACTTTGTTGAAGAAGTAAAAGCACCGAAAGCTGAAGTTGTTATAGAGCCAGTAACGCCTGTTACAACTCCTGAAATAGTGAATCAGCAAGTAACCTATGAGGAAGTTAATCCGGTAGCAGTTGAAAAGCAAGAGATAAATGATATTCCTGTAAGTTTCGAACACGTTCAATCTCCAGTTGAGCAAGATTTTGAAATTACAAATATCACTCCGACAGAAGCGCCTGCAGAGACTGTAAGCGACGATAGTGAAGATCAATTTTCATTCACATTTGATTTACCTATTCAAAATGTGAAAAAGGAAGAAGTAAAAGAAATACATACTTTAGAGAATTTCAACATCAATGATATTGAAATTGTTGGATTAGAAGTTATTAAGCCAGAGCCAGTTGAGCCTGCTATTGTGGTTCCTGAAATAAGTGACGACAAGATTCGCCATACACTCGAAGATGAATTTTCAGCTGAGATAAAAGCGCTTAAAAATATGTCAGAAGCTGAAAAGGTTGAAGATGAAGGAATGAATTTCGAATTGAAAGTAGCGAAGAGTGACGTTGTTGAGAATGATGTAGTGGAAGCTCTTGAGGATAAGGATGTCTCTCCAATGAACTTGACAATTGCTGAATTACGCAATAGAGCAGAGATTAGAAGAATGAAAATGAAAGATTTCAATTATAAGTTCATTAACAATATGAACCAGCATATAGATGAAATCGAAAGCGAGCCAGCTTATAAAAGAATGGGCGTTAATTTGGATGAGGTACCTTTTTCATCTGAAGCAGATAAGAATCAATCAAGAATGACCTTAGGAACGGATGATAATGATGATATCCAACTTAGGTCGAACAATTCTTTTTTACACGATAATGTTGATTAGTTTTAGTTTTAGTTAGTGGGAAAGTCCGGAGTGAAACAATGTTTTACTCCGGATTTTTATTTTCTCATCACCTCAGAACCCATCACCTCAGAACCCATCACCTCGGAGCTGATCACCTCGGAGTTGATCACCTCGGAGTTGATCACCTCACCTCCGAGGTGATGGATTTCCTTCCTGTCAGAGCAAAAAAAAAGCAGCCCTAAGGCTGCCTTCTTTTCGATTTTAAATCAATTCAACTAGTCTAAGCTTACTACTTCTTCTTCAACCATAAGGGCAAAGAATTTGTTAAGGTTAGGCATGATGATGATGTTTGTACGTCTGTTTCTAGCTCTGTTCTTGTAAGAAGAGTTGTCAGTTAACGGTACATATGAACTTCTTCCAGAAGGGATTAATCTTGCAGGATCAACTTTGTATTTGTTTTGAAGAACTCTTACAATAGCAGTAGATCTTTTTACACTTAAATCCCAGTTATCAACGATAGTTTCTGTATGTATACCCTTTGAATCCGTATGACCTTCAATCATTACATCAATACTTGGTTCAGCTTGAATAACATCAGCTAACTTAGATAATAATGAATGTGCTTTTGAACTTACGGTATAACTTCCAGATCTGAATAATAAACTATCCGCAACTGAAATCATTACAACTGTTTGGTCAATTTTCACATCAATGTCACCATCATTTTCAATGTTGTTTTCATTGATAGATTGCTCCAAATTATAGGCAATAGCGATATTCATAGAATCCTTAAGCGTTTTAGCTCCTTCTAAAGATTCAGTAGGTAATTTTGCCAAAGTTTCTTGAAGTTTAGCCTTCATGTTTTCAGACATAGGAGCTGAACCGTCAGCTAATAAATCTATTTTTTGGTTGTTACTTGCAGTTAAATCAGCATTGTCTGATTGCAAAGAATTTACTTGAGCGTTATATATTTCAACTCTCTTTTCAATTTTTGCCATTTTTGCTTCTAATTCTTCTTTCTCAATTGTAGTCTTCTGCAATTCTCCCCTTGTCTCTGTCAAGTCTCCCTCTAATTCCACGTATTTCTTTTTAGATACACATGACACAATTAAGGTAGTCATTACAATTAGTGCTAGAATTTTTTTCATCATAATTTAAATTTAGGTTACTTTAGTTTTAGTTTTTTTTTGAACAAAAATGTTGATTAGTTCCTGTCCATTATATTTTAATACGCAGCAAAAGTAACTGTGAATTCTGAAGAGAATCTTAATATTCTGTCCTTGTTGATAAAAACTTCTTCAATTCTTTAATTTAATTTTGATAAACCTATATGTTTCTGGCATAGGGAGATAGGAAAGTTAATAAAAAACGGACATGACTTGAAGTCATGTCCGTTTATTATGTAGATGGTGTTTCTGTTTTTTAAACTCCAGGTAGATCTCCTTGTCCTTTTATTGGAAGGTTGCTCGATCCCATAAGAAAGATATCAGCTTCACGAGCGGCTTCTCTTCCTTCATTAATGGCCCATACTATTAAGGATTGACCTCTTCTCATATCGCCAGCAGTAAATATATTTGGAACATTAGTTTGGTAATTACTGGCTTTGTAATTCGTTCTAGCGTCTAATTCTAATCCTAATTGACTGCTTAAAGTATTTTCAGGGCCAGTGAAACCGAGTGCTAATAAAACCAGGTCACAAGGCCAGGTTTTTTCAGTTCCAGGTTTTTCTATTAATTCAGGTCTTTTGCCCGGAGTTAATTTCCATTTTACTTCGACCGTTTTTAAAGCTATCAATTCATTCTTGTCATTCGTTACAAATTCTTTTGTATTGATCAACCAATTTCTGTCACAACCTTCTTCATGCGATGAAGAAGTCTTCAATTGCAAAGGCCAGAATGGCCATGGTGTAGTCTCGCTTCTTCCTATAGGTGGTTTTGGCATGATCTCAAAATTAGTCACAGATGTTGCACCTTGACGGTTAGAAGTTCCGACACAATCTGACCCTGTGTCTCCACCACCAATAACAATAACATCTTTTCCTTTGGCAGAGATCATTTCCCCCTCAAACTTACTTCCGAAAAGCGTTTTGGTTTGTTGAGTTAAAAAATCCATGGCCTGTTCAACACCTTTTGCATCTATACCTTTAGTAGGAAGAGATCTGGCTTTTGTGGCACCGCCACAAAGTACCATTGCATCAAAATCTTCCAGTTTTTCAACCGCGTAATTTTCACCAATATGTGTATTGGTTTGGAAAGAAATTCCTTCTTCTTCCAATATGGCGATTCGACGGTCAATGATTCCTTTTTCCATTTTAAAATTAGGGATACCATATCTTAAAAGGCCTCCAATCTCATCGTCTCTTTCAAATACGGTCACCAGGTGGCCAGCTCTGTTTAATTGTTGTGCAGCAGCCAGACCTGCAGGTCCTGAGCCAACTACGGCTACAGTCTTGCCAGTTCTCTCTTTTGGAGGATGGGCAATAATCCATCCTTCTTCAAAACCTTTTTCAACAATGTTTTTTTCAATGTTTTCAATTGAAACTGGATCTTCGATTAATCCAAGAACGCAAGCCTTTTCACAAGGAGCAGGGCATAGCCTACCTGTGAATTCAGGAAAATTATTAGTAGAATGCAAAATCTCTAATGCTTTTTTCCATTCTCCTTTATATATCAAATCATTGAAATCAGGAATCAAATTTCCAAGTGGGCATCCACTATGGCAAAAAGGTATGCCACAATCCATGCATCTTGATCCTTGTTTTTTAAGCTCTTCCTCAGGAAGTGGAATAGTAAATTCTTTATAATTACTTAGTCTTTCCTTTACAGCTTTATTTTTCTCATCGGTTCTTTCAAACTCAATAAATCCCGTGTTCTTTCCCATAATTAAACTGTTTGTTTTTCTTTTGATTCTTCAGCTAATCTTTCAAGTGCTTTTTTATAATCTGTAGGTATAACCTTTATGAAATGCTTCAATTGACTATCCCAGTTCTCTAGAATCATTAATGCCTTTGTACTTTCAGTGGCATGATAATGATTCTGTATGAGTTCAAATAATTCTTGTAAATCAGAAACAGAAGGCTTTTCAAGCTCCACCATTTCCATATTACAGAGGCCGTTTTCAAATTTCTTATCCGGGTTATAAACGTAGGCAATACCCCCGCTCATACCTGCCGCAAAGTTCCTTCCTGTTTTACCAAGAACAACAACCTTCCCACCAGTCATGTATTCACATCCGTGGTCTCCGACACCTTCTACTACTGCAGTGATTCCTGAGTTTCTTACACAAAATCTTTCTCCGGCTACACCGTTGATATAGGCTTCCCCTTTCGTGGCACCGTAAAAACAAACGTTCCCAATGATGATATTCTCATCCGCAATAAAAGTTGCTTTTTCAGGTTTCTTAACGATAATTTTAGCTCCGGAAAGGCCTTTGCCTAAATAATCATTTGTGTTTCCGTCTACATTTAAAGTGAGTCCTTTGGTTGCAAATGCCCCAAAACTCTGACCGGCTGATCCGGTGAAATTAATTTGCAGGGTATTACTAGGTAGTCCATTTGCCCCATAAATCTTAGAAATTTCGTTGCTGATAATGGCACCAACTGATCTATCTGTATTCGCAATAGGATAGTTTAACTGCATTTTCTCTTTACGATAAATCGCTGGATGCGCATCTTGAATGATACGGAAATCAATTGCATTTTCGATTTCATGATGTTGCTTTTCAGTGTTTCTGATCACTTTATCATGATAATCTGAAGGCTGGTATAAAATCCCGGAAAGGTCTAGTCCCTGCGCCTTATATTGATCTACAGCAGACTTGGCATTGATCTTTTGAGATTGACCAATCATTTCCTCAATCGTTCTAAATCCTAAAGAAGCCATGATCAATCGAAGTTCTTCAGCTACAAAATACATGAAGTTAATCACGTGTTCTGGTGTTCCTGTAAAATTCTTTCTCAATTCAGGATCCTGTGTTGCAATTCCTACCGGGCAAGTATTCAAATGACATTTTCTCATCATGATACAACCAGAGGCAACAAGTGGTGCCGTTGCAAAACCGAATTCTTCGGCCCCAAGCAAACAGGCAATTGCTACGTCACGACCAGTTTTTAACTGACCATCACATTCCAATACCACCCGACTCCTTAAATTATTTAATACCAAAGTTTGTTGCGCTTCAGCTATTCCAAGCTCCCAAGGAAGACCCGCATGTTTTAAAGAGGTCAAGGGAGAAGCTCCGGTTCCTCCATCGAAACCAGAAACTAGAATTACATCTGCTTTGGCTTTTGCAACCCCTGCAGCGATCGTTCCAACTCCTACTTCTGAAACTAGTTTCACATTAATACGCGCTTCTCTATTTGCATTCTTAAGATCAAAAATCAATTGCGAAAGATCTTCAATAGAATAAATGTCATGGTGCGGTGGTGGCGAAATTAGCCCAACATAAGGTGTAGAGTTTCTAACTTCTGCGATCCAAGGAAATACTTTTTCTCCTGGTAATTGTCCGCCTTCACCTGGTTTGGCTCCTTGAGCCATTTTGATTTGTATCTCTTTAGCGTTTGTTAAGTAGTTACTCGAAACTCCGAATCTACCTGAAGCTACTTGTTTGATAGCACTATTTCTACTATCGCCATTTAAATCTTTTCTAAATCTATTCAGGTCTTCTCCGCCTTCTCCTGAATTACTTTTACCACCAATACGGTTCATGGCAATTGCAAGATTCTCGTGTGCTTCTTTACTAATTGAACCATATGACATGGCACCAGTTTTAAAGCGCTTCACAATCTCAGTCCAAGGTTCCACTTCTTCAACAGGGATGGGGTCCAGATTTTGAAATTCAAACAGACCTCTGAGCGTCATCAGACTTTCACTTTGTTCATTGATCATTTTTGAATAATCGGCATAGCTCTCTGTATTGTTGGTTCTAACCGCTTGTTGTAATTTAGATACTGTGGTTGGGTTAAACATGTGTTTTTCACCATTTCTTCTCCAACGGTAATCTCCACCAATATCCAGTTTAAGATTTTGATCTATTTTGTTATTGAAAAAAGCATTCTTATGTCTTTTGGAAATTTCTCTTTCAATTTCATATAATCCAATTCCTTCTATCCTGGATGGTGTATTTGGAAAATATTTGTCTGTAAATTTAGTATTCAATCCAAGAATTTCGAAAATTTGAGATGCTCTATAAGAATGTAGGGTTGAAATTCCAATCTTATTCATGATTTTTAGAATTCCTTTACCGATCGCCTTGTTAAAATTTTGAACGGCTTCTTCAGCATCGATACCGGCAATGATTCCTGAATTAACTTTTTCTCGTATAATTTCATTTACCATATACGGATTGATAGCACTGGCACCATATCCAAATAGTGTGGCAAAATGGTGAGGTTCTCTAGGTTCGGCTGACTCTATTATGATTCCGAATTTAGATCTCTTTTTAGCATTATTCAACGAATGATGTAAGAATGAACAAGCTAAAAGTGCAGGAATAGGTCCGTTGACTTTATCTGCTCCACGATCTGAAAGGATGACAATATTATAACCATCATCTACAGCTAATGTCGCTTTTGAAACAATTTGTTCAAGGGCCTTTTCTAATGAATTTAGCCCCCTTTTGATATCATAAAGCATCGGTATTTCGATAGACTTATAATCAGGATGGTCGATGTTCTTTATCTTATCAAGATCGTCATTTGAGATGACCGGATTTTGAATTTTTAGTTTTTTACAATGATCTGAGCTGGTTTCAAAGATATTTCTGTCTTCACCAACAGCAAGACTTATGTCAGTAATGATCTCTTCTCTTATCCCGTCTAATGGCGGGTTGGTTACTTGCGCAAACAATTGTTTGAAATAATTATATAGTAATTGATGCCTGTCTGACAAAATAGCAAGTGGCGTGTCAGTTCCCATAGATCCTATAGTCTCCTTACCCGTTTTACACATAGGGGTAATAACGGTATCGATATCTTCCATGGTATAACCAAACATTCTTTGTCTGGTTCTATAAGGTGTAAGCTCTATTGGGCATTTGTTTCCGGTATAAGGTACATCAGCCAATGGCAATAGATTTTCGTTTAACCATTTTCTGTAAGGATGCTTCTTAGTCACATTATTTTTGACCTCTTCATCCTCGATGATCTTTCCGGCATTCATGTCGACTAAAAACATTTTTCCTGGCTCAAGTCTACCATGTCTAACGACATCTTCTGGCTTGATATCTAATACCCCAATTTCTGAAGACATAATTACATATCCTCCTTTGGTAACGGTAAAACGAGATGGTCTTAGGCCATTACGATCTAACAGCGCACCGATATAGTTACCGTCTGTGAAAGGAACTGATGCAGGTCCGTCCCAAGGCTCCATGATACATGAGTTGTATTCATAAAAGGCCTTTTTCTGATCAGGCATATTATCATCTTTCTCCCAGGCTTCAGGCACCATCATCATCATTACTTCTGGTAATGAACGTCCGGTCATAAGCAATAATTCAACCCCCATATCCATAGAAGCAGAATCGGATTTCTTTTCAAGTATGATTGGGTAAAGTTTCTTTAAGTCATCGCCAAAAAGGTCACTTTTCATCAATTCTTCTCTAGCCTTCATACGGCTAACATTTCCTCTCAGTGTATTGATTTCTCCATTGTGACACATAAACCTAAATGGCTGTGCAAGGTCCCAGGAAGGCGCGGTATTAGTGGAAAATCTTTGATGTACAAGTGCTAATCTTGTCACCACATCCGGATCAGATAGGTCAGTATAATAATTTCTGATATCTTCAGGAATTAATAATCCTTTATAAATTAATGTAGTAGTTGAGAAACTAGGAATGTAAAACTGCTTGGCATGTTTTAATTTAGAACCGTTAATTTTGTGTTCTGCAATCTTTCTGGCTGCATATACCTTGGCATTAAAGGCCAAAGTTGATAAATCCTGTCCGTTTTTACCTACGAATATTTGGTTAATCATAGGTTCAGTTGACTCAGCAATTTCACCTAAATGATTTGGATTTACAGGAACTTCTCTCCATCCTAATAACTCCAAGCCCTGATTTTTCACCTCAGTTTCCAACGCATCAAAACAATACCTGTATTGGTTGACTCCTTTTGGTAAGAAGATCATTCCAACCGCATATTCCCCTTGTTCTGGTAAGTCGAAATCACAAACTTTTTCAAAAAATTTATGTGGGATATCAATTAATATACCTGCTCCATCACCAGTTTTACCATCGGCGCTAACCGCTCCTCTATGTTCTAGTTTGATAAGTATCTCCAAGGCATCATGGATGATGCTATTGGTTTTCTCTCCATTAAGACTGCAAATAAAACCAGCTCCACAATTATCATGTTCAAATTCTGGTAAATAGACACCCTGCTTTTCGTACGCCATAATTATTTAATTTTCACAAAAATAGCGAAATCTCTAGTAAATAATCAAGGAAAAGTAGAAAACCAAAGAAGAAATGTAATATCGTAATTTTAGCCTCGTAAAAAGTGTGGATATGTTAATTTCGTCTTTAATTTTTGACAATATGTAAAGAATCAATAGTTCATTTTACCCCAATAGATCATGCAAAGCGGATTTCAGTTTTGGGAATTTGAAGTCAAAACCTGTCTGCATTATCTTCTCAGATGAAACCTTGCTGCCTTCAGTAAGCAGAATTGAGCGTTCACCAAGAATAATTTTCAATACAAATTCAGGAACATTTGGCAACCACATATTTTTATTTAGAATTTTGGCAATTGTTTTTGAAAATTCTAGATTATCAACCGGCTCCGGGGCACAACAGTTATAGGCGCCTTTCATGGAAAGTGAGTTGATGGAATGTAGTATAATTTCCTTAAGATCAGTTACATGAATCCATGGAATGAATTGCTTGCCACTGCCTAAAGCTGAACCAACATGATATTGAAAGGGCTGGATCATTTTTTCAAGAGCTCCTCCCTTTTTCATTAAGACAATGCCTATTCTCAGGTTCACGGTTCTCATGTTTAAAGCACCAAACCTATTTACGCCTTCTTCCCATTGTTTGCATACCGAAGCTACAAAATCATTTCCAGGAGCGTCTTCCTCTTTAAAGGTTTTCTCCGAAGTGATTTGTCCGTAATAACCCACTGCAGATGCTGAAATAATGCCTTTGACCTGATGATCATGAGAGGCAAGAAAATTATAAAGCAGGTTTGTCGTTTTGACCCTGCTATCCAGTATTTCTTTTTTTCGTTTTGGAGTCCATGCCGCATCTGCGATTCCTGCGCCCGCCAAATGAATGATATAATCGCATTTTTCAAAAGCTGCAGCCTCTATAAAATTCTCCTTAAGATTCCAAATGAAGGTTTTGTATTTAGAATTTTCTCGTTTTGTCCTGCTTAGGATTGTAACTTCCAATCCTTGTTCCGAAAGATGCTCGCAAAGTAAGCTTCCTATTGAGCCGGTTCCACCTGTGACTAAAACAGTAGTTGCCATGAAAATTATTTAAGTATTGACCTGGAAATCACTATTTTTTGTATTTCTGAAGTGCCTTCATAAATTTGCGTAATCTTGGCATCTCTCATCAATCGCTCAACGTGATATTCCTTAACAAAACCATATCCGCCATGTATTTGAACTGCTTCAACCGTGTTTCTCATAGCCATATCTGCAGCATATAATTTCGCCATTGCTCCAGAAATATCATAATTTCTTTTTTCATCTTTATCACAGGCCGCTTTTAAACAAAGTAATCTTGCAACTTCTATTTCAGTGGCCATATCGGCAAGTTTAAATGCAATTGCCTGATGTTTGCTGATTTCCTTTCCAAAAGCCTTTCTTTCCTTTGAATACTGAAGGGCTAATTCATATGCACCGGCTGCTATTCCTAAAGCCTGTGAGGCAATTCCGATTCTCCCACCTGCCAATGTTTTCATGGCAAAAGTAAAACCAAATCCATCTTCTCCTATTCGATTTTCCTTAGGAACCCTTACGTCATTGAACATTAAGGAATGCGTGTCAGAGCCTCTTATACCAAGTTTATTTTCTTTGGTCCCTACAACAAAGCCTTCCATATCTTTTTCGATGATAAGGGCGTTGATTCCTTTATGTCCTTTTTCAACATCGGTTTGACAAATAACCAGATAAACACTTGCTGTACTTCCGTTTGTAATCCAGTTTTTGGTTCCATTTACCAGATAGTGATCTCCTTTGTCAATAGCTGTAGTTCTTTGAGAAGTAGCGTCACTACCCGCCTCAGGTTCACTCAGACAAAAGGCGCCAATAATCTCACCTGTAGCAAGACGGGTTAAATATTTTTGCTTTTGCTCTTCAGTACCATAGGTTTGCAGACCCCAGCAAACAAGAGAATTGTTTACAGACATGACTACCGAAGCAGAAGCATCTATCTTCGAAATTTCTTCCATGGCAAGCACGTAAGAAACTGTGTCCATTCCGCCACCACCATACTCAGGGTCGGTCATCATACCAAGAAAACCAAGTTCCCCCATTTTCTTAATTTGCTCATGAGGAAATTGCTGTTTTTCATCTCTTTCGATGACACCAGGTAATAATTCAGTTCTGGCAAAATCACGAGCCGCATCGCGTATCATGATTTGTTCTTCTGTTAGGTTAAAATCCATGAATTAAAAGAGTTGATTAAATACAAATTGAATTGCTCAAAGATAGTCAAATTCTCAAAATGTATTTGTAATTTTACGAAATATGGCGAATAAAAAATGGTATGTTATCGGATTGATGAGTGGAACTTCACTTGACGGCTTAGATTTAGCATATGTTAAAATTGAGCTCAATATGGGTTATCATTTTGAAATATTAGAAACAGAATCGATTAATTATTCCGATATATGGAAAAAAAGGCTGAGCGAAGCATTTGATTATTCTGCTGAAAAATTGAGTTTTCTCGACGCTGATTTTGGTAAATTCTTGGGTCGTGAGGTTTTGAATTTCATTGAGAAGAATGACTTGGAAAAGATAGATTTTATTGCCTCACATGGTCACACTATTTTCCATAACCCTGCTGAAGGTTATACTCTCCAAATTGGAAATGGAGCGCATCTGGCAGCCATGGCAAACCAAAAAGTTATATGCGATTTCAGGACGCAGGATGTAGCCTTGGGCGGGCAAGGAGCTCCCTTGGTTCCGATTGGAGATCATTTGTTATTTTCTGATTATGATTTTTGTTTGAATCTTGGTGGCTTTGCGAACATTTCTTATGAAAAGGGTTTGTCGAGGATCGCTTATGATATTTGTCCTGCTAATATTATTTTGAACCATTTTACTAGAACCGTTGATCTCGAATTTGATGATAAAGGCCAACTCGCTGCAAAAGGATCAGTCGATTCAGCACTCTATAATGAATTGAATAACTTGGGTTTTTATAAAGCATCGCAGCCTAAATCATTGGGATATGAATTCATTGTTGAATCAGTGCTCCCAATCATTAAAAGCTATGATCTTTCTCTGGAAGATATATTGGCAACTTGCATCGAACATAGCGCGTATCAGATTTCTATCGAGGTCAATAAAACCATTGACCAGATTGAAAAAGACAGATTAAGGATGTTGGTTACAGGAGGCGGAGCGTTTAACGATTATTTAATCAGTCGTATAGCAGCTATGAGCAAAGTAGAGATCGTTATCCCTTCAAGGGAAATTATAGAATACAAGGAAGCATTAATTTTTGCCTTTTTAGGAGTGCTTAAGAATGAAGAAGAAATCAATTGTTTGAAAAGCGTCACAGGCGCGAGAATGGATCACAGCAGTGGCGTGATCTATAATTTTTAAATTTTAATAGCCTAGAATCATGAAAGAACTTTTAAAAAAATATGAGAATAAGCCACCTGAAATTGTATTTCACTGGAGAGATCGTGAGACAGAAGCTGAAGGTTGGACTGTTATTAATTCTCTTAGAGGTGGCGCAGCTGGTGGCGGAACCAGAATGCGTAAAGGTTTAGATATGAATGAGGTTTTGTCTTTAGCTAAAACTATGGAGGTGAAATTTACGGTTTCAGGACCCAATATAGGAGGTGCTAAATCAGGTATTAATTTTGACCCTAATGATCCACGAAAACGAGGAGTTCTTGAAAGATGGTACAAAGCGGTCACGCCATTGCTGAAGCATTACTATGGAACTGGTGGCGATCTTAATGTTGATGAGATTCACGACGTGATTCCCCTAACAGAGAATTCAGGCGTTTGGCACCCTCAAGAAGGTGTGTTTAACGGGCATTTCAAACCGACAGAGGCTGAAAAAATCAATAGAATTGGTCAATTAAGGCATGGGGTAATTAAAGTAATTGAAGACCAGCATTATTCTCCGGATCTATCGAAAAAATATACGATTGCTGATATGCTTACCGGTTTTGGTGTGGCCAAGGCAGTGAAACATTATTATGATATCTATGGTGGAGACATTAAAGGAAAAAGAGCCATAGTTCAAGGTTTTGGAAATGTGGGATCTGCTGCTGCATATTACCTAACCCAAGAAGGCGCAAATGTTGTAGGGATAATTGACCGGGTAGGAGGCGTAATTAACGAGAAAGGCTTTGACATGGAGGAAATAAGGACCATGTTTTTAAACAAACGTGGTAATATGCTGGTTGCCGAAAAGATGATGTCTTTTGATGAAATTAATGAGAAAATTTGGTCAGTTCCGGCAGAAATATTTATTCCGGCTGCGGCTTCAAGATTGGTTACTAAAAATCAGGTTGAGCAAATGATTGGTGCAGGTCTTGAGGTTATTTCGCCAGGCGCCAATGTGCCTTTTGCAGATCAAGAGATCTTTTTTGGATCTATCATGGAGTTCACTGACCAACAGGTTAGTTTGTTGCCAGATTTTATTTCGAATTGTGGCATCGCCAGATTGTTTGCTTATTTAATGGAATCTCAGATTGACCTGCCAATGAGTGATCATTCAATCTTTGAAGATACTTCAAATACAATCAGACTGGCTCTTGAAAGAACACATCGATTACATCCGTATAATACGAATATTTGTAAAACAGCATTTGAAATTGCCTTGCAGCAATTAATATAGTTGACTAAAGCTTGAAATTTCTATTGGATTTAAAAGCTAGTCTTTCATTTGCTAAGTTTTGAAGGCTTGTTGAGAATTTTTCTTGAATTTTAAGTCATTTTGAATATGAAAAAATATTATATTTAGCACTTAAAATTATTTAAATGGAATCACTGGTCATTATCGTTTTCGTATTAGGATATCTCGCAATTACTTTAGAGCACAATTTAAAAATAGATAAACTGATACCTGCGCTTGGGATGATGGCGATAAGTTGGGCGTTGATTTCATTAGGTCATTTGGATGTTTTTGAAGTGAATACGGAAATGCTCAGATTGGAGCCTACCCATTTAGATGAAATTCTTTTACATCATTTAGGAAAGACTTCTGAAATACTAATTTTCCTTATTGGGGCGATGACTATCGTTGAAATAATAGATTATTTCAATGGCTTTTCAGCGATTAAAGATTTCGTAAGAACAAATTCCAAAGTGAGATTGCTTTGGATTTTTTCAATTTTGGCTTTTATATTATCTGCGATCATTGACAATTTAACAGCAACCATCGTATTGATCACGATCTTAAGAAAGATCATTCAGAAAAAAGAAGATAGATTATGGTTTGCGGGTTTAATTATTATTGCAGCCAATGCAGGAGGAGCCTGGTCACCTATTGGTGATGTAACAACAACCATGTTATGGATTGGTAAGAAAGTGACCACCGTTAATTTGATCAAATATTTATTCATTCCTTCACTCCTTTGTATGGTGGTACCAGCGCTGATAGCGTCTAGATTACCTGCGTTTAAAGGAAATATCGAACCTATTGAAGGGGCTGAGGATGAAAAAGTTGATCAGTATAGTAAGATCATGCTTTATCTTGGTTTGAGTGCCATTGTTTTTGTGCCCATTTTTAAAACTGTTACACACTTACCACCTTATGTAGGTATGATGTTGTCGCTTGCAGTGGTAGCCATCTTTGCGGAAATTTATTCAAATGCGAGAATATCTTTTACAAGCGTTGATGTGGATTCAGAAGCTGCTGGGCATTACAGTCCGGTTCATAAGGCATTGTCAGGTATTGAACTTCCGAGTATACTTTTTTTCCTTGGAATTTTGATGGCAGTAGCAGCACTGGAATCACTAGGAATATTATTTAATTTTGCAAATGAAATGAATGCAGCAGTGCCCATGCTAGGTACCGAACCAGCAATTGATGGGTATAATGTATCTGATACTGTAGTCATGTTGATGGGTGTAGCTTCTGCTGTTATTGATAATGTACCATTAGTTGCTGCAAGTATAGGAATGTTCTCTGATCCTGTAGATAGTCCTCTTTGGCATTTTATAGCTTTTGCAGCAGGTACAGGTGGTAGTATGCTGATAATTGGATCAGCGGCAGGAGTTGTTGCGATGGGAATGGAAAAAATTAATTTTTTCTGGTATTTAAAGAAAATATCTTGGCTTGCATTAATAGGGTTTTTGGTGGGTTCAGCAGCTTTTATCCTACTTAGATCTTTTATTTAAAATTTTAAGGAAACTTTCACATTTCTTGTACAATTTACGTACGATTGTATCGTTACGATTTAACACTCATTAATTCAGGAATATGTCATTATTTTTACTTCAGGATCCCGAAACAACGCCTGAAAACCTTGAAGAAGTTGTCTCCGAAGAAAAGACTTTATCAATTTTTAATCTGATCATGGAAGGTGGTCTTGGAGGGCAGATAATTATTGCCCTTCTCTTTGCATTATTATTGATTGGCTTGTATATTTATTTCGAAAGATTTTTAGCTATAAAAGCGGCTACGAAGATCGATAAGAATTATATGAATCAGATTAGAGATAATATTCAGAGTGGGAATATTGAGGCTGCTAAAATTTTAAGTCAGAATAACAAATCGCCGGTTGCCCGTTTGATTGAAAAGGGAATTTCTAGAATAGGAAAGCCTCTAGATGATATCAATACTGCAATTGAAAATGCGGGTAAGCTAGAGATTTATAAGCTGGAACGAAATGTAAGTGTGCTAGCCACCATTGCAGGTGCAGCTCCTATGATTGGTTTTCTCGGAACTGTGATTGGAATGATTATCGCCATTCACGAGATTGCAAATTCTGGCGGACAGATAGATATAAAAATGCTTAGTGATGGTTTATATACGGCCATGACCACTACGGTAGCAGGGCTAATTGTAGGTATCATCACCTATATTGCTTATAACCATTTGATTGTTAGAACAAACAAAGTGGTATATCAGATGGAAGCGAATTCTCTTGAATTCTTAGATCTTTTGAACGAACCAGTATAACCACATACTTTACCAGATGAACTTAAGAGGAAGAAATAAAATAAATCCAAATTTCAATATGTCGTCGATGACGGATATTGTCTTTTTGCTATTGATATTTTTTATGTTGACCTCAACTTTGGTTACGGTAAATGCATTGGATATCATTTTACCCAAGGCACAGGGAAAAACCGAGAATAACAAATCAACTGCGGTGAGCATAACAAAAAAGCTCGATTTTTATGTAGATAAGAAGAAGGTAAAAGAGGCCGAAGTAGAACAATATTTACTAGACAGGCTTAAAGAGAGTGATCAACCTACTATTGTTTTAAGGGCTGAAGAAGGCGTGCCAATTGAAAAGGCAGTAAAAGTATTAGATATAGCTAATCGTAACAAGATCAAAGTAGTCCTCGCCGTAAGGCCCAAATAGACCATCATATGTCTTTTTTAGATACATCACATAAGCGTAAATCTGCTGTAATGACTTCAATTATTGCAGTGATTATGTTGTTATTGATGTTTCTTTTTGGCTTGACTTATTTTGACCCACCGAAAGAATATGGAATCGCAGTGAATTTTGGAACCACTGATTATGGTAGTGGTAACAAGCAACCAACTGAGGCTTTAAAACCAGCTGAACAATCTCCTGATGTAGCAGAACCTGTTGAACAACCGGTAGAAGAGCTTATGGAAGAAGTGATTGAAGAGGTTGCAGAACCGGATGCTGCTCCTGAGGAAGTATCTGAAGAGGTGATAACACAGGCCAATGAAGAAGCTATAGCTATCAAGAAAAAGGAAGAAGCAAAAAAACGTGAAGAGGCGGAAGCCAAGGCAATAGCTGAAAGAAAGGCTGAAGCAGAAAGAAAAGCAGAGAAAGAAAGACAGGCAGAGGTAGAGCGTCAAAGAGTTGCAGAGCAACAAAGAATAGAAAAGGATAGACAAGAGAAAGAAGCTAAAAGGAAGAACCTAGATGCTTTGATGGGAGGTTTTAGCGATAGCGACGGAAAAGCTGATGGTGGAGAAGGTGATGATAACAAAGCCGGGGATAAAGGAAAAGTTACAGGTGATCCAAATGCCAGTGGTTATTATGGTGTAGGAGGTGACGGTAGCGGAGGAAATTATAGATTGGGTAATAGAAACGCACTAAACAGACCAAAGCCTGATTATCCTTGTAATGAGGAAGGTAAGGTAGTAGTTACCATATATGTAGATCAGTCTGGAAATGTAGTCGCTGCGGAAGCTGGAGCGAAGGGAACTACAAATTCAGCTCCTTGTTTATTGAATGAAGCTAAGGAGGCAGCTCTCAAAACCAAGTTTAATAAGGACGCTAAGGCACCACCCAAACAACAAGGTGCTATTATTTATAATTTCTCTTTATCTGAATAATTTTGAATTACCAGGAAACTTTAGAATGGATGTTTTCAAGACTTCCAATGTACCAAAGACAAGGAAGTACAGCATTCAAGAAAGACCTTACAAACATCCTGGCTTTTTGCAACAGATTAAACAATCCACAGGAAAGATATCCATGTATTCACGTAGCCGGAACTAATGGCAAGGGGTCTACGAGTCATATGATTGCTTCCATTTTGCAGGAATCAGGCTATAAAGTAGGTCTTTATACTTCACCACATTTAAAAGATTTCAAAGAAAGGATTAGAATCAATGGAGTACCGATTCATGAGGAAGCTGTCATTGATTTTATCGAAGATCAAAAGGATTTCTTAGAACAGCAAAAACTGTCTTTTTTTGAATTGACAGTGGGGCTGGCTTTTGATTATTTTGCTTCAAGTCATGTTGATATTGCCGTTGTTGAAGTCGGTCTAGGAGGTCGGCTTGATTCAACAAATATAATTCAACCTTTGGTATCGGTTATTACAAATATAGGGCTTGATCACACGCAGTTTTTAGGGGAAACCTTAAGGGAAATAGCTTTTGAAAAAGGAGGCATTATCAAGCAAAATACACCCGTTGTAATAGGTGAGTATCAAAAAGAAGTTATAGGTGTGTTTAAGGAACTTTCAGCATCTCATAAAGCGCCTTTATCAATAGCAGAGCAACTTATTACAGATGCGTATCACACCGATTTACTCGGTGAATACCAGTTGAGAAATGTGAAAACGGCGGTTCAAGCCATAAAGCTTCTCGATCAAAGTGATTTTCAGGTGACATCAGAGAATATTGTCAAAGGACTTAATCATGTGGTACAAAATACTGGACTAAAAGGAAGATGGCAAGTGTTGCAGGAAAATCCAAAAGTTATTTGTGACACGGCCCATAATAATGAAGGGCTTCTATTTGTGATGAATCAACTTGGAAGAGAAAAATTTTCAAACCTGCATTTTGTTTTGGGAGTAGTGAATGACAAGGATCTTAAGAATATATTATCTCTTCTGCCCAAAAAAGCAACATATTATTTTTGTAAACCTGACATTCCAAGAGGATTAGATGCTGAAAAATTGAGAGATGAAGCAGTTAGTCAAGGACTCACTGGAGCTGTGTTTAAATCGGTGTCTGCAGCCTATGATCATGCTTTGTTAAGAGCAGGTGCTGATGATGTAATTTATATTGGAGGAAGTACTTTTGTGGTTGCTGAATTAGATTTGTAGTTTTTGACCAAAAAAACTTAAATTTGTACTCATTCAATTAACCCACTCTTATGAAGTTTAGATTAATCTCGCTTTCGTTTTTATTGTTTTTATTTATTAGTGTTAATGAAACATGTGCTCAAGAAGCAACCGAAGAAGACAGACCCGTTTTTGTAACGATAACAACGCTTCAAGGGGCCGATGGTTTTGATTTTGACGAATGGAAGGAGATTGAAGAAGAATATTTTACCAAAGTGACAAGCAAAATTGAATTGCTCGTCTCTAGCGAAGTGCTGATGAGTTATTTTGCACCTCAATTCGGTGAAATAAAGGTTATTAATGTAATCAATTCATGGGAGGATATTGTTACGGTTAATGAGAGAAGAGAGGAGTTGATTCAGGAGGCCTGGCCGGATGAAGCGGAAAGAGCTGCTTTTTTCGAAAAACAAAACAGTTTTTATAAAAGTAAACACAGTGACGAGATTTTTCTGACTGCTGACTTTGCTAAACAAATAGTTAAAGAGCCCGGGCAAAATGTACCTTATGTTTTTATGCTCAAGACGAATATACTTTCTGATACCGAAGATGAAAATTCATATGATAATTATAAAAAATACGTAAAAGAGGTAGTGTACAATAATTCTAAAATTCAGGCCTACTATCCATTTAATCATTTTTGGGGTGACGATAGCAGAGAATTTGTTGAAATATTTGTGTTAGACTCTTTTTCAGATGCTGAATTGTCTCAGTATGAGGCAAATGCCCTTTTGGCTAAAATGTTTGCCGATGAAGAGGCAAGAAAGGAATTCTTAGCTTCAATCTTTAGTGCAATTGAAAGTCAAAACACATCCTTTTATAAAAATATTCCATCCTTGTCAAAGTAAGACTTTTTATTCTTTTTAAAAGTCTAAAAATTATACTAGAAATGTTTGTCAATATGAAAAACTAAATTATATTTGCATCCGCTTAGGGCAATTAGCTCAGTTGGTTCAGAGCACCTCGTTTACACCGAGGGGGTCGGGGGTTCGAATCCCTCATTGCCCACATCAATCAGAATCCCGATGAATGAAAATTCATCGGGATTTTTTGTTTTTATTTTGTGTTGAGCTTGCTCATAAGCAAAAGAGAAAACAAAAAATCCGTCAATGCGCTTCAGCGCATTGGGATTCTATCCGCCTCCGGCCGACAGGTTTGCAGCCGAGGTCAACCAGGGATCATGAAATAATCCCAGCTTCCTTGAGCTTGCTCATAAGCAAAAGAGAAAACAAAAAATCCGTCAATGCGCTTCAGCGCATTGGGATTATAATTGCAGCCGCGGTCAACCAGGGATCACGGAGTAATCCTGATTGAATGTCGAAGTTTTATTATTGGAATTCTATCCGCCTCCAGCAGACAGGTTCGCAGCCGAGGTCAACCAGGGATCACAAAGTAACCCAAGTTGAATATCGAAGTATTGCCTATATACCAAAGCACAAGTATTATTTATAACAAAAAAGTAAAGACTTGTTACAAAATAAAGCAAAGGACATATTTCATTTACCAAGGGTCGATTATTTAATATGCATATGTTAAATTTGTCGCCTAGCTTTCAATAAAATAGGAACAGATGAGTCAGGTTATTACATTCGGAGAAGTGTTGATGAGAATTTCTCCCAGAGGAAATAAAAAATTCATTCAATCAAATATGGTTGAATATTACTTCGGTGGTACGGAACTGAATGTTGGCATTTCAATTGCGAATTTTGGTGGTAACGTCAAACATATAAGCTCTGTTTCTGATGACTTTATTGGAGGTACAGCGATTTCTTACCTCAATAAATTTGGCGTAGACACATCCTCTATAGTTTATTCAAAACGACCTTTAGGTGTTTATTTTTTAGAGGTAGGTGCTGTAATGCGCCCAAGTGCTATCTCGTATAACAGGTCTCATTCTTCATTTTCTGAAATCTTACCAAGCATGGTAAATTGGGATGATGCTTTAGAAAATGGCAATTGGCTGCACTGGACAGGTATCACACCTGCCTTATCTAAAGGGGCTTTTGACACATTGAAAGCTGGATTGATTTTGGCAAAAGAGAAAGGGATGATCATTTCAGCTGATCCTACGTATAGAAGTGGTTTATGGAAATATGACCAAGACCCTAAGGAAGCGTTGACAATCTTATTGAATTACTCTACTATTTTTATAGGGGGCATCAACGAGATAAACGAAGTCTTAGAGACCAGTTTTGGTTATTCTAATGAAGACTTTTTGGAGGCGAGTAAATTGCTGATGGAAAAATTTCCTTCAATTGAGAAAGTTTTTGATAAGATCAGAACATCTCTGAATTCATCATGGCATAAGATTAGAGCGAGAATGTGGAATGGAGAGGAGTTTAGGGAGACTGATGATTTAGACATTACTCATGTGGTTGATCGAATAGGAACAGGAGATGCCTTTGCAGCAGGTCTGATTTATGGATTACAAGAGTTTGATGATTATAAAGCTATGGAATTTGCGAGTGCGGCATGTGCTTTAAAACACACATATGAAGGGGATGTGAACCTGTCTACCGTTAAAGAAGTCATGGGCATTTTAGATGGAAATACTTCAGGGCGTTTCATAAGATAGGGTCAACATCCAGTTGATTTAGATATATTAAAGGGTTCTTCTTGAATGCAGCCTTTTATGCGTTATAGTTTATTAATATAGTTAAGACAAGTTGTATACGTATCCTCTGATTTCATTTTTGACCTTAGCCAGGCATAAAAACTAATCGCGAATATATCTTCCTCCCTATTCTCGATATCTAATATGGCATCTAGTTTTTTTTCAAACTCATCTGAATGGATAGATTGTTTATCGTGATAGTATGCCGCTATTAGATTGACATAGTCTATAATCCTTTTTTCATCGTGATCAATAAGATGCGCACTATGTTTCTTTCTAAAACTTTTTAACCTTGATTCCACCAAATCGATGTAATCTAATTCGATAAACAATAAAATTTCGAGCAGGTTCTTTTTGATAACCCATATAAAACCAACTTTCTTCGAGTACCATTTATCGCTATGGAAAAAGCCCTTGTAGGTGTTCAGGGCATCATGAAATCTTTCATTGAGAAATAAGGCAACGATAAGTGTTAGTTTTAGATCGTGAATATGTTCTTCTTCATTTTTGTATTTGTCATAATTAAATTGAGATAGCTTTTGGATAACTGGTTCTAAATTATCGGTATAGATGAGAAGCAGGTTTTCTATCAATACATATTGACAATAGAAAATGTTATAATATTTTTCATTTTGTAAGTACATGTGATCATGCATACGCTGAAGATAAGTAGCGGATTTTTCAAATTTTTTAATCCTGAAATAAGTATTAGACAAATAGTATAAAACTTGAATGTGATAATAAAGGTGCTCATTTTCAGCTCTTTCAGAAACTTCTATTTTTTTTCTGGCCTTCTCTATGAAATCGAGTACGTCATAATAATTTCTTGTGGCGTTGGCTACTTGGTTACTAATCTGTAAAATTTTAAAAAGAGATTGATAGCTTAAATTTTTTGTAATAGAAATATTATAGGTACTGAAGTTTCTTTCGATTATATCGGATAGCACAGGGTCTTTTTGACTGAGTTCATTTTGAATCGCTGCATAAAAAAGGTTCAAGTTTTCTTCTTGAAGTATCTTGCGTTTGTTCTTTTGAAATTTTTTCAGTACTCCTTGAAAGTTGAGTAGATCATTTAAATGGGCGTGTGCTAATTGAAGCTCATAGACTTCATTTAAGGTATTGTATAATGCATATTTTTTAGCAATCAATTCAGCTTTTGCTAATGTTTTAAAGGCAATAGCCACTTGCTGTTGTTGAAAAAAACTACGGCTCACCATTACCAGTTTTAAGGCATTCATCTCCGTAGAAGATTGTTCTTCAATTTTTTTTGATGCTATAAAATCGATAAGTGCATCATGAAGCCTCTTGCACAAGGCATGATAAGCTCCTTTAGCACTTTTCCCATAGAGTATGAGATCTAAATTTTCTTGTGATTCTTGCCTGTCCAAAAGCATGAACAGATCAATGTTCTTTGTGTCATTTCTCTTGTTCCTATGCTTGAGCCTTAGAACAAAATTCTTTTTATCCTCTGCTGTTAAAGTGGCAATAATCAAAGAAATATTGTTCATTTATATCGTAAGTTATTTTAGTCAAATATACTTTAATATATGATAATTTAATTTATTATTTTGAATTTATATCGTAAGTTATATTGAAAATTTGATTTTGTTGTTCAATTCAATTGCTGCAAATTTGAACTTAATAATGAAATAATTTAAACACTAAATTTATAATTATGGATTACAATTTTAAGAGTGATAGTACAGATGAGAAAGGCACAAAAATGAAATCAAAAGCTTCCATTAATAAAGAAGCTAAAGAATTTGATCAGAGTCCAACCCCGGCTTTTATCGGAGCCTCGTGGATAGCGCTCTTATCTGGTATCATATGTTATTGTACAGGTTTGTGGAATTCGGATATGATGCTTAATGAGCAAGGGTATTACTTTACCATTTTGCTATTTGGATTGTTTGCAGCGGTTTCAGTTCAAAAAAGTGTTCGAGACAGGTTAGAAGGTTTACACGTGACCGATATGTACTATGGTATCAGTTGGGTTTCAGTTTTGAGTGCTATTTTGTTATTAATTATTGGTCTTTGGAACGCAGATCTTTTATTGAGTGAAAAAGGATTTTATGCAATGTCTTATACATTAAGTTTATTTGCAGCCATTGCTGTGCAAAAAAACACAAGAGACAAAGCTTTTATTGAGAGCAAGATGGATGATCTTGAAGATAAATTATAATGTCAAAAACAGGTTTGGGTTTTGAATACGTCCTTTGTAATTCTAATCTTAAAAGGGTCGTATTCTAAACCTATTTTTTTTAAGTATATTGACCAATATTTAATTCCTAAACTGATTCTAATTCAAATATTATGCTCGAAAAAAACAATGCTAAACTTATAAATGCATGGGCTTCATTTGATTGGGCCAATTCAGTTTATAATTTGATTGTTACAACTGCTATATTTCCCATCTATTATTTGGGTACAACACAAGAGGCCTTTGGGAGTGAAATGGTTGAGTTTTTTAATATGAGTATTAAAAATTCAGTTCTTTATTCTTTTGCCATTTCTTTTTCCTTTTTGGTGATTGTATTTATATCTCCGGTTCTTTCAGGAATTGCAGATTACGGTGGCTTGAAAAAACGATTTATGCAGTTTTTTACATATCTCGGTTCTCTGGCTTGTATTGGTCTTTATTTCTTTACAGGAGAAAATGTTGAATACGGCATTGCCTGTTCAGTTACGGCGAGTATTGGTTTTGCCGGATCATTGGTTTTTTATAATGGATTTTTACCCGAAGTAGCATCTAAAGATAGAATGGATAGCGTTAGTGCAAGAGGATTTGCCATGGGTTATATAGGCAGCGTTATCTTGCTGATTATCAATTTGATATTGTATCAAAAATATGAAGTATTCGGCTTTGAGAATGGCAGTTCAGCAACTCGGTTTGGATTCATACTGGTTGGGGTTTGGTGGTTGGGCTTTGCTCAAATTGCTTTTTATTATTTGAAAGATAATAATAGTCGAAAATCAATCACATTTAAGATTTTGGGAAATGGGACTAAGGAACTAATGAAAGTATGGGAGGTAGTCAAAAATAAAAAAGTAATGAAGCGTTTTTTATACGCTTTCTTCCTTTTTAGTATGGGGGTACAAACTGTTATGCTGTTAGCTCCTTTATTTGCTGACAAAGAAATAGGCATGGGTGCTGATGAAATGATTTACATCGTACTTATTTTACAAATACTGGCTATTGGTGGGGCCTTCTTTTTTGCATGGTTATCTAAATTAAGAGGAAATGGCTTTGCGATTAGTTCGACCCTGTTAATCTGGATATTTATTTGTATTTCAGGCTATTTTATGCAAGATAAAATCTCTTTTTACACTTTAGCGGCATTTCTGGGATTTGTAATGGGTGGAATTCAGTCTATGTCTAGGTCAACTTATTCCAAGTTAATACCCACAGAAGCTAAGGATACGGCCTCTTACTTTAGTTTTTATGATATCACTGAAAAACTTGCTATCGTAATAGGCTCCCTGTCATATGGTTTTATCGATCAAATTACTGGAAGCATGCGTTATAGTATGGTTTTTATGTCATTGTTTTTTATCTCTGGTTTTATAGTGCTTCAGATTGCAAACCTTAAGAAGAATATGGCATGATTTACCATTTTCTGAAACAAGTTATAAGGGCTTCTCTATTTTTCTTTTTTAAGAAAATTTTGATCTCAGGAAAGGAGCACATTCCTGATAAAGGACCATTGATAATTGTAGCGAATCACCCCAACACGCTTATGGATCCATTACTCATTGCTGCCATAACAGGACAAAGGATTGGTTTCGTGGCAAATGCGGGCATCTTTTTGAATAAGATTATAACTAAAATATTTAATTATTTTCATGTGATTCCTGTTTATAGGAAAAAGGATATTCTACCCGGAGAAAAGCCAGATAACAAAAAAGCTTTTGTGAAATGCCACGAGTATTTAGACCAGCGAGGAAGCTTGCTTATTTTTCCAGAAGGCACTAGTTATTATGAATTGAAACTTCGTGAAATAAAAACGGGTACAGCAAGAATAGCGCTTAGCTATGAGGATTTAAAGGGTTTTAAAGGCAACTTGAAAATTATTCCGGTAGCTTTAGATTATTCCGATTCTATACAATTCAGGAGTGTTGTTTCTGTAACCATTTGCAAAGCGATAGAAGTTAAGGAGTATAAACAGGCCTATGAAGCGAATGAATTTGACGCAGTATTGCAACTTACCGAAGATATTCGAAAAGAATTCGCGGAGATAGTACCTCAAACATCCGGTAAGGAGCAGGAAGAACTTTTAGTCAATGCACATCATTTTTATACAACATTCTATTCTCCAACCGAGTCGCTTCAGAAAAACCCTAAACAATCTTTAGAATTGAGAACTCAGGTCTCTAAAGCCTTACAATTGTTGAAAACGAGAAATTTGGAATTATATCTTGATACACAATCGAAACTTACTCGATTTTTTAAAATAATGAAAGAGGAAAGAATTGATCCAGCATTAATTTCGGCGAAGATTATCAGCAAGTATAGTATGCCTGTTATTGTCATTCAATTTTTAGCCTTCCTTTTTCTTTTTCCATTCTATTTATTGGGAATGTTTTTTAACTATATCCCCTACATATTACCTGCAAAAATATTCAAAGCCATGAAGTTGGATATAGAGTATAGGGCACCTGTTCAAATGATCCTTGGATTGGTTTGCTTTCCGATTTATTATGGCTTGATCATTTATATGTACAGGGTCTTTATAAATGATACAATGTGGCAAAGCTTGATCCTTATAGTTATCATGCCTCTTATGGGTTATGTAAGTATGTTTTATTATGCTGAGGTAAAGCGCTTTTCCAAATTATGGCGCTATAAGTTTTTGATCGACAAAAGTAAGAAGCTTGAAATTGATGATCTTAAAGATGGTATTTTGAACAATATAGAATCAGCCAGGAGGAATTTAGAATTGCATATCCAAGATTGATAAAAATGTTAGATCAATTGCCACTCCATTCCAATGAAATACTATCGGCAGCTGCATAACTAATGCCTGCCAAAACACCAATTATCACAACAGGCACTGCAATGGAAACGAGAGTAGAAGCGGTATGATTTTTTAAGTGCACAGATGCAATATTGTGATCATATAATTGGATTTTAGCATACTTTCCATCAGCATCTTTTTGGATCATTTGACCAGATAACTCTTTAGCCGCAAGCGAATTCTTTTTTGCATATCCATAAACCAGGCTATCGATTTTAACAAGATGATCGAATTTATAAGTGTTCTGCTCTGGTGAGACGATTTTTACTTTGTCAGTAGATTTGATCGCTTCGTCAATAGTTGATGGAGAACTGTGGTATACACTACAACTTTGTAACAGGATCAAAAATGAAAGGGCAAAGGCCAGAAATTTTATGTCATATTGGTTTTTCATGATGACAGAATCATAAACTATCCCAAATATGTTGAATTATTCATTCAGAAGCAATGATTCCAATCAAGCTATTTTGTGATTATGATCAAGATGTAGCCGCCTTATTTTCCTATTAATTTTACATTATGGAAATGGAGTTTTTAAGGAGCTTAGAAATAGATTTCACCAACCAAATAAGTAACGGCTTTTCCAGATATTTTTACTCTTTTCCCCGCAAGTTCACAAGTTAGTTCTCCCTTTCTTTGAGAAAGCTGTTGGGCAGTTAGTTTCGTTTTTCCTAATCGTTTGGCCCAAAAAGGGGTTAAACTTGTATGCGCAGATCCAGTAACAGGATCTTCGTCTACTCCTGAACCAGGGGCAAAGAATCGCGATACGAAATCAACCTCATTCCCAGGAGCGGTGATGATGATTCCTCTTGCATCGCTATTTTTTAGAATGAAGTGATTAGGGTCACTTTCTTCAATATCTTTCTGATTCTTATAGAGAAGAAGGTAGTCGGTTTTCCCTTTATAAAATTCTATCGGTGCTTTTTTAAAGGCAGCGAGAATATCCAGAGGAGGATCTATTTTATTCAACTCATCTTGAGGAAAATTAAGCGTCAGCAAGTCATTGTTTTTAGTTACTGACAAATTACCGCTGTGTCTGGAATAGAATTCTATTGTGTTTTTTTCATATTTAAGATGTTCAAAAAGAACATGAGCCGAGGCTAAGGTAGCATGACCACAAAGAGCCACTTCAAGAGCTGGAGTAAACCATCTAATTTCGAAATCTGATTCTCGTTCAAGCACAAAGGCTGTCTCAGATAGATTGTTTTCAGCGGCAATACTTTGCATGATTTCTGGCTTTAGCCATTCGTTCAATATACAAACGGCTGCTGGGTTGCCACCGAATAGCTTATTTGAAAAGGCATCTACTTGATAGATTGATTGCTTTGAAGTTTTCATTTATGGTTTTAAATTAGTTTGATCATGCGTAATTGAAAATGAGCAGAACTGGTTAAACACCTTCAACGATAGTCATTCTGGTAGTAGCTGCTTTTTGTCTTATTTTTTTTGCATCAGTATATGCTTCAGAATGCCACCATGAATTTGCTGTTTCTAAACTGGGAAATTCTAAGATAACGACTCGTTTTGGCGATTTATCTCCTTCAAGAATAATAGATGCTCCTCCACGAGCTAAAAATTTGCCTTTATAATTGTCTATGGTTTTAGGCGTAAGTGCAGTATAAGACTTATAAAGAATTGGATCATGTATTTCAATTTCAACAATGACATATGCAGGCATAAGGGCGCAATTTTCAGTTAATTTTCTTTTTTATTAATTCTTTCCACTTCCTTCAAGAGTAAAGGAAAAGCGGGATAGGTCATCCCATGGTCATAGCCCTGCATTTCAAGAATTCGGGTTTCTTTATGTCCGGATACTTTCATCATACGCATCATATAGGCATTCTCTTCGTATCGCCCAAGCAATTCTAATTCACGATCACCGGTAATCAGCAAAAGAGGAGGTGCATCAGGTCTTACATGGTACAGTGGTGCATACTGGTCAATGATTGGTTGACTTCCTTCAATTCCTCTTTCTTCCCTGACTGTAAAATGTGTAATGGTATGACCGCTAAAAGGAATCAATCCTGCAATTTGATTGGCATCAACCTGATGTTTTAATAGATAACTCTTATCTAGGCCCACCATACTTGCTAGATAACCACCGGCCGAATGACCTGATAAAAAAATGGCATCCGGGCTTCCTCCAAAATCTTCAATGTTTTTAAATACCCAGGCAACAGCTGCAGCGGCATCTTCTATATAAATCGGTGCTTTGACTTTAGGATAAAGTCTGTAGTTCACGCCTATCACGGCATAACCCTTCTCCATAAGAGCCTTTGGGATTTCTTTTTCGCCAGCTTTTAAACCACCTCCATGGAACCAAATTATGGTGGCGAAGGAATCAATCTCTCTGGGATAGTAAAGGTCTAGAACGCATCTTTGATTGATATAATCATCTGATTCATTTATAGAATCATGATAATAGGATATCGTGTTTTTGAGTTCATATTTTGCCTCCTGACTGTAACCGACTGCAAAGCTTATTATGAACGCGACTTGTAAAAATCGGTATTTCATTTAAATGGATTTAATACTTTATTCTTTTGTTAGCGGTTTGTTATTTAATTTCATATTGAAATAGGTATAAATACTCGCCCACATTTCTGCCTGCTGTGCATTGGTAGATGCAGCTCCATGTCCTCCTTCAATCGTTTCGTGATAAATAAATTTGTGGCCCATATCTTCCATTTTTGCTGCCATTTTCCTGGCATGACCAGGATGCACTCGATCATCTTTAGTTGAAGTCACAAAGTATACTTCTGGGTAAGATTTATTTTCTGACAAATTATGATAGGGAGAATATTTTTTGATATATTCCCAATCTTCCGGTACATCAGGATTTCCAAATTCACCCATCCAACTGGCGCCGGCAAGAAGTTTTGAATAACGTTTCATATCTAATAATGGTGCTCCAATAACCACAGCATTATAAAGATCAGGTCTTTGTGTGAAAACAACTCCCGCCATGAGGCCTCCGTTACTCCAACCAAAGGCTCCTAAATATTCTGGGGAGGAAATTTTCTTGGTTATGAGATCTTCACTCACAGCATAAAAATCATCATAAGCATTTTGTCTCTTATCTTTCATTGCCGCTTGATGCCATGAAGGGCCAAATTCTCCGCCACCACGTATATTGGCTAAAACATATACGCCTCCTTGTTCAAGCCAGCATATTCCGGTTGTGGCGCTATAATTTGGTTGTGAAGAAGCATTAAAGCCACCATAGGCATAGATCATGGTTGGATTCATACCATTAAGTTGAATGTCTTTATGGTGGACCACAAAATAGGGAATCTTCGTTCCGTCTTTTGATGTTGCATTATATTGTTTAACGGTTAAATCTTTGGTATCAAAAAAGTCTTTAAGTTTTTTGACTGAATTCACGTCATCACCATTGGAATGAAATAATGTTGTAGGTGTGATGAAATTGCTATAGCGGAAAAAGAAGTCATTTGACTGATTGTTTGATGTAGTGAGGTAAATGCTGCCAAATTCAGGTGACTTAATTGGTTTTGACGACCACTTATCACCTGCTAATGAATATTTTATGAGTTTATTCTGAACATTTTCCATAATATTAACAACTAGAAAATCTTTGGACGTGCTTGCCGAAACAAAACTAGACCTTTCGTTAGGCACATAAATCGTTTTTATAGTTACCTCTTTTCCAATACTCTTTTCCAGATTCATACTAACTAAAGAGCCTTTCTTGAAGATTTCATTATTTATATTCCAATCAGACTGCAAGGCAATGATAATCTCACCTTTATGAAACCCTGAAACTTCGGCATCAATCGGATAAGGAACTTTCTCAAACTTAGCATCCTTGAAATAAAAAAGATTAGAATTAAAAGTACTTGTGGCTTCATACAGAAAAACATACTCTTTATTTTCAATATTAAAAGAAAAAGGGAATACTCCCAAATGAGTGGTGTCTGTTTTAAAAATGGTTTGGGCATTCTCAATTGATTCACCTCTTTTAAAAGCCTTTACCTCGCTTGGGTAACCAGAGGTTGTCATGGTGCCAGCTCCAAAGTTTCTTGCCACTAAGAGGTTGTCTTTGTCAACCCAGGCTGCTCCACCTTTACTAGAAGGAAAAAATAAACCATCGTCAACAAATGTTTTGGTCTTGACATTAAATTCTCTGATTACGTCTTCATCTGTTCCGCCATCTGATAATGAAACCAAACAGATTTCATTGTCGGTCTCTAGAAACGAAGCGCCTGCAAATACCCATTTTTTATTCTCTTTTTTTGATAAGTCGTCAAGGTTGATTAAGATTTCCCAATCAGTTTTGTTTTTTAAATAATCTGCCGTTGTCATTCTTCTCCATATCCCTCTTTCATATTCAGCATCCTGCCAAAGATTGTATACATAATCTCCTACCATTCTGGGATAGGCAATTCGATCTTTGTTATTATAAACTTTAAGTAATTTCTCTTCAAATTCAGGAAATAATGGATTGGAAGCCAAACTTTTTTCAGCCTTTACATTCTGAGTTTTAACCCAATCTAAAGAATTTTCGCCTTCAATTTCTTCGAGCCATAAATAAGGATCTTCAACGGTGTCAGACTGTCCAAAGAGGTTAGCGCTTATTAAAAGTGCGAAAAATAATAAGTAGGAGTGTATTGATTTCTTCATAAGGTTGGTTTTTTAAGAGGTGGATGAATAATGAAGTTCTTTAGAATTAAAGCTCTTAAATTGATTTTGAAAAAAAGTATTTCAAATTAACGGAGCTGTAGTTAGACTTTTATAAAGATAATGAAATTCCAGAAGTAACTTAAAGGAGATTGGGAGCAGCTGAAATCAAGAAATATTTTGATCCATTTTTTTTCTGGTTTTTAGGCACAAAAAAAGGGTTTGATAAATCAAACCCGATCTATAATCCTAAGATTAATCTTGAGTAAATGTTATGTCATCTTTGTTTTAAAAGCTAAAAAAAATAACTAAGGCTCCAAGGGCTTTTTCTTTCTTCCTTTGATTTGCCTAAATTTTTAACTTTCAATGAATGAAAATAAATTCTTCCATTCATTTTAATTTTTGCCTTGATTGCCTTCTTTCTATCATTACCTATTCCAAAGGCTTCGAAATCTCTTCCGCTATTCTTGTCAACCAAGATCATGTTTTTTCCCTTTAATTCGTTTAATTTACTCATTAAAGAGGCATAATCGTCTTCGATAAAAGTAATATCGACAAACTTGCCATTATCGTTATTACTCAAATGCTCCAATATAGAATATTCAAGTTTCATAGGTGGGGGATTTGTTTTAAAGATGGTATTTTAACTAAGGGGTTGCGTAAAGAATAGAAAAAAAGCAATATTTCTTCAAGATTTCAGTGTTTTAGGGGTTTTTCGCGATAAAAAAAACCGTTCTTTTTTTGAAGAACGGCCTAAATCTTAAAAAAAGGGATTAAAATGGTCTATAAGGCGGAGCATCGTGGCCTTTAATTCGCAGGGTTGTGATCGCCTGTCCTCTATGATGGGTAATATGGTCTCTAATGAATATAAAACCTTGCTCTTTTGTCAGTTCTGGTTTGTTTGGTGCAAAGCCAAAAACAAAAGTTGCCTGTAGATCTTCATCACTCATTGATTCAATTGTTGCAATTATTTCATCAAAATTCTCATTGAGTAGTTTAATACAATCCTCCTTAGAAGCGCCAACAGATTTTTCAAGTTTAGCACCCTCAGCAGGGTTGAAATCAACTTTTTCTCCTTTGATAAACATGGTGTTCATCAATTTTGATGATAAGGCAATATGCGCCATTTGTTCTCCAAAAGTTCTTACTGAATCATGAGGCTTGAATGTGTAATCTTCAGCGGGCATGTTTTCAGCTACTTCAAGTGTATAAGTCTTAGCACTTTTAAGAACGTCAGTAAAAGAATCGTGAAATCCTTTTTTTTCTTCTTTTTTATTCGATACAAAAGCAAATAATCCAACGGTTAATGCTCCAAGTAAAAAATAAGTAATTGATTTTTTCATGGTTGATAGTTTTAGGGTTAATTTGTGAAAATATGAAAATTATAAGGGTTTCCTATTGTCGTAGTTTTTATGTAACATTACAAAATCAATTGACTTTTTTATGGATGATAAGATTATTAGGAATAAAGAACTAAATATTTACGAGGCTCTTTTACCTGTATTAGTGTTGGTGGGCATGCTAGCCTACAACGTGTTTGTATATGGTGATGACGCATTAAGTGGATCCAATCAATTCATTCTTTTATTGGGGGGAGCAGTGGCAGCAATTGTTGGTTTTTTAAATAAGGTTACCTATAAGAAGATGATAGAGGAGGTGGCCAATAATATAAAATCAACAACTGGCGCTTTGCTAATTTTGCTTTTTGTTGGTGCTTTGGCAGGAACCTGGTTGATAAGCGGAGTGATCCCAACGATGATCTTTTACGGACTAAAATTATTGAATCCAACCATTTTTTTGCCAGCAACAGTTGTTATTTGCGCAGTGATCTCAATAGCTACAGGAAGTTCCTGGACTACTTCAGCTACGGTGGGAATTGCCTTGATTGGGATAGGTGGAGCTTTAGGCATTCCATTAGGTATGGTAGCGGGAGCAGTTCTTTCCGGTGCTTATTTTGGAGATAAGATGTCTCCTTTATCTGATACGACCAATTTAGCGCCTGCTATGGCGGGTACAGATCTTTTTACCCATATCCGTTATATGGCTTATACTACTGTGCCAACAATTTCAGTCACATTAGTGGTCTTTATTATTTTAGGATTTACTTTTGACACAACCGGAACAGCAGATACTGAAGCTATTTTAACTTCTATAGGAGAATCATTTAATATTAGTGGATGGTTGTTTCTAGTACCTGCTGCTGTAATTTTATTGATTATTCGAAAAACGCAACCTTTGATTGCTTTGCTTATAGGAACATTGTTGGGTGGTGCTTTTGCCATTATTTTTCAACCTGAAGTTGTGATGCAAGTGGCAGGGGCTGAGCAATTGGATTTTAAAGCGGCTTATCAAGGCATTATGAATGCGATTACTGTAGATACTTCAATAGAGACCAGTAATACTGAATTAAATGATCTCTTCTCATCAGGAGGGATGTACGGTATGTTAGGTACCATTTGGCTCATTATTTGTGCGATGGTTTTTGGAGGTGTTATGGATGCCATAGGTGCCCTATCAACTATTAGTGAAGCCTTATTGAAAATGGCACATACAGTTTTTGGTTTATTTGCCAGCACAGTAGCAACCTGTCTTGCTTTAAATGTAACAGCCTCTGATCAATATCTGGCTTTGGTAGTTCCCGGAAAGATGTTTAAAAAAGCCTATGAGGATAGAAATCTTGCACCAGAAAATTTGAGTAGAACGCTGGAAGATTCAGGTACAGTGACCTCTGTTTTAGTACCTTGGAATACATGTGGTGCCTATCAGTCAGGTGTGTTAGGAGTAAGCGTGTACGACTATTTTATTTATGCCATTTTTAATTGGTTAAGCCCATTTATGACACTTCTATTTGCAGGTTTTCAAATAAAAATCAAACAACTTTCAACGAAAGAAACCGTATAATTTAAATGTAACTGAGGGGGTCACTCCCCATCACCTCACTTCCGATCACCTCACTTCCGATCACCTCACAAGCGATGCCTTCACTTGCACGGCGCATTTTTCACCATCGATAGCAGCTGAAATGATACCCCCGGCATAGCCAGCTCCTTCACCGCATGGGTAAAGCCCTTTTATCTGAACATGCTCAAGTGTTTTGTTGTCTCTTGGAATTCTAACCGGAGAGGAGGTTCTTGATTCAGGGGCGTGAACCACTGCTTCGTTTGTCAAGTAACCTTTCATGGATTTGTCAAATTGTTTAAACCCTTCCTGAAGTGTATTATGTATGAAATTGGGTAGTAAAGATCCTAGTTCGACACTCGTTGTTCCGGGTTGATAAGAAGTTTTAGGAATATCTACGGATAATTTTCCTTGGGTAAAATCTACTAATCTTTGCGCAGGAACTTTTTGGGTCATGCCCCCAAGTTTCCATGCATTTTGTTCTATTTCTTTTTGAAATGCAAGTCCGCTTAAAGGACCAAATTCTTTATAGGGCTCAAAGTCTTTTAAATCTAAAGAAACAACGATTCCTGAATTCGAAGTGGGTTGATCTCGTTTGCTAGGAGACCAGCCATTGGTTACGACCTCGCCTGGAGCTGTTGCACATGGTGCAATCACGCCTCCCGGACACATGCAGAAAGAATAAACACCTCGATTGTTTACTTGTTTTACAACACTATAAGGGGCAGGTGGCAGGTATTCTCCTCGGCTGGGGCAATGGTATTGGATCTGATCGATGAGCTGTTGTGAATGCTCTACGCGAACCCCTAGTGCAAAAGGTTTGGCTTCAATATAAATCTCCTTTTTATAAAGTAATTCAAAAATATCTCGGGCAGAATGCCCAGTTGCTAAAATCACTTTGTTCGATGCAATACGGTCTCCACTTTGGGTAACGACTCCCTGGATTTCCTGATTCTTTATAGAAAAGTCTGTTACCCTTGTGTTAAACAGAATTTGACCTCCATAACTAATAATCGTTTCTCGAATCGCTTGAATGATTTTTGGTAATTTATTAGTTCCGATATGAGGATGCGCATTTACTGCGATGTCTTTGTTTGCTCCGTGCGCAATTAACAGATCAAGAATTCTATTAACATCACCTCTTTTTTTAGAACGTGTATACAATTTTCCATCAGAATAGGTACCGGCACCTCCTTCACCAAAGCAATAATTGGAATCTTCATTAACCAAATGGTGTTTCGTGATGGCGGCAAGATCTCGTCGGCGTTCTCTTACATCTTTTCCTCTTTCCAGTACAATAGGCTTTAGTCCTTGTTCGATCAGTTTTAAGGCGGCAAACAAACCAGCGGGGCCTGCTCCAATTACGATTACTTCCTGGGCTTTGCTCACATCATCATAATCAGGTAATTCTACAGTAGTAAAAACAGGATTCTCATTGATATAAGCCGAAACCTTAAGGTTAATCTTTATGGTCTTCTGCCTTGCATCGATTGATCGCTTTAAAATCTCTATATGTTGAAGATCCTTTTTAGGGATGCTATATTCCTTCGAAATAAAAGCATGTAATAATTCTTGGTTATGAGCAGTTTCGGGAGTAACCTGTATTTGAAATTCTTTTTGCATAATATCGTTGGATAAGTCAATTAGTCAAGGAGATGGAAACATTCATTTTATATGAAGAAGTTCCATACAAGCCCAAACCTGATTACAAAATCCCTGTAAGGGTATGTAGGAGCTGAATAGTAATTATTCTCGCTAAAACCAGAATTAAAATGCTCTAGTTTGAAAAAGACTCTCATGGTCTTTACTTTAAAATTAACAAAGAAATCCAATAGGGGGAAACCACCATATTCTCTATCGTTTTGTAAATAGAATTCCGATATTAAAGGGTTGTAACTATTCATCAAATATTTACTGAAATAACTAAAGGTTACACCTGCTTCAAGGTATAGCGGTTTTCCTTTAAATATGTGATTTGCGTAGTAAAAAGTGTTTCGTGTTATAAAATCAGGAACTCTTAGAACATCTTCGCCATTGGTTACTTTTTGATAAATAAATTGATTGTCAAGTGCAAATTTTCCAAACCTGATTTCCTTACTTAGTTTAACTTTAAAGTAATTCACAGATGCCGAAGCTTGTTTTGGAGCCGTCTGGCCGGTATTATCATCAAGATCAAAATAAGTAAAATTGTCAATATTGGTCAGGTGCGCTGCAGCAAATATCCATTTGTCAGAATCAAAGACGACATCTATTCCAGTGACCTCCTCATTCTTGAAATCATTTTGCCAATTGTATCTTTTGTAGTCACTTTGGTTAAGTAAAAAATTAAAATTGGGAGCTCGACTGTTGCTAAAGACCCTCCCACTAGCGATAAAAGTACTATCAGTCTTAAAACTTGCCATAGCTGAATAGGCATATCCTGTCAGGTTCCCTGAAACAACCTGAGAAGCGTCGACATCAAGATTAAACTTCTTGAATTTCGTATGCCATTCACCACCCACTGCAAAACTATTTCCTTCAAGTTTTGAATCAATAACGCCATCTTCTGTAATCACAATACTGTTGTAGCTGTAATTATATAGATAGTTATTCACTTTGAATCTTACTTCACCTAAAGTAATAGGAGAGTTCAAAGAAATATAAGCCTCGTTATATAATTTAGAATACTTGGCGTCATCATAGATGTCACTTTTAAATGCCGGACCGAAGATGATATTGGCATTATCCTGTTCGTATTCATAATGCTTTCTTTCAAAATTAAACTGATGTCCAATTTTTAGATCTGAAGGAATTGATTTTAAGCTATCTTTTTTGTCCCATAGCACATAAAAATGATCAAAATAATAACGGTTTCCTCTAATAGAATTCTGAGCGTCCGTGAAATTTGTCTCAAGTCTGGCCCTATCCTTGAAATTTGGATCTGCAGCTTCAAAATAACCAACAGATTCATCAGTTAGCCCACCATTTTGCTCATTATTTATATCTTGAGCAACGAGGTGGCCACGAATAAAATACCTTTTATTTTTTGTGTGATAACTCATCGTGATCCGCGCTGAACCGTGGTCACTCAGGGCATGTCTGTATTTACCAAGTGAGCGAATACTTTTAAAGCTAAGTGAGGCATTGAATTGTTTGGACATATTAAAAGTAAACATGGCATCAAGTAAATGCCCCTGTTCCAATACTGTTGACCACATTAATTCAGTTGTAGGTGTGGGAACGCTGTAATATTTAATATCCTCTACTTCGTAGTAATTATAGTGCTGGGCCCTTGCTCCAATTTTTGGGTAGGTGCTATTGTTATCGAAGGTATAGGCAAGGGAATTGTAAGACTGTCCGGGATTATGGAAAGACATCAATTCAAATGCATCTTTTCTTTCAACATTAAAGTTATAATATTTTTTCATGCTGAGCGTCGTGTCAACAAAAGTGGTGTCTAATTCAAAATCTATTATTTTATAATCCCGGTTATAGGTCTTGTCGCTTAATTCGATCTCAACTTCATCAGTATAGATCTTAGCAGTATCACCATATTCATCAACATATCTATTGTCTAAAGTATTGAGCTGACCATCATTGATCTGGGCCGAACCTATGGCTGAAATAAACAATAAAAATAAAATGGAGAGTTTCCTTAGCATGGATTATTTTAATTGATGACAAAGGTAAAATTTTTGAGCATATTATTTGACCCAAATTGCTTGGCGTTCCTTATTTTTGAAAAGTGATCATTTTATGTTAGCACTTAAGTATTCTTCCTATCAATTAGAAGCCGGAACAGATGAGGCTGGTCGGGGTTGTTTATCGGGGCCTGTAGTAGCGGCAGCGGTTATACTGCCTCCTGATTTCAAACATGGAATGTTGACTGATTCCAAACAACTTTCAGAAAAAAAAAGACAATTACTAAGACCGATTATTGAAAAAGAAGCTTTATCGTTCGGAGTTTCTTTTGTTTATCAGCAAGAAATAGATGAAATAAATATCTTGAATGCGTCAATACTTGCCATGCATAAATCATTGGATGAACTTAAATTGAGGCCCGAATTTATCATAGTAGATGGAAACAGGTTTAAAAACTACCAGGAGATTCCACATCAGACTATCGTAAAAGGAGATGCAAAATACCTTAGTATTGCTGCGGCATCAATACTGGCAAAGACATATAGAGATGATTATATGGAAAAATTGCATCTTGAATTTCCAAGCTATAACTGGGCAAGAAACAAAGGGTATCCCACCAAGGAACACAGAAGTGCAATAAAAGAATCGGGTCCAACGATTCACCATCGTCTTAGCTTTAAGTTACTTCCAGACCAATTGAAGTTTGACTTGTGAAAATTTAAAATGAAGCATTTTCTGGGATTGATTATCTTTAGTGAAAACTTTGATTAATATGAAGCACAGAATCTTAGTAGCTTGTACATGTATAATACTATTGTCATTTCAAAGCAGCGTGATGAGCGTTCGCACAGGAGAAGTATTCAAGGTGATTTTAAAATCAAACCGGTCTACCGGTTATTCCTGGCATTGGGAGAATAAAAGCGAAGCCAAAATCATCGACTCTATTTATGTAGACTATGTTTTAAAAGATAAAGCCATAACTGGCTCAGGAGGTAACGAGATCTGGGAGTTCAGGGCGAAAAGAAAAGGAGAACAGGAACTGATTATGGTTTACAAACGACCTTGGGAGGATGCTGATGGAGACGAACGAAAAACTTTTTTAGTCAAAGTGAAATAGACCCTTCAAAATTATAAATAACAGACTTTTATTTTGTAAATTTAAGTCTCCAATTAAATTTGATCTCACATACAAACGCTGTCAATGGTTAAATGTATGTGAGATTTTTTTACCTATGTTTCCCAATAAAATTATCTAAAGTTGTATCATTGCAGCTCCAAAAAATGATGAAATGATTAAAAGATCCAAGGCCAGTATTCCAAAGCTTATTATCCATAAAATTGGTAACAAATTCAATGATACGAGAAACGTTTTTTCTGAATCTCCTGTTGTTTTTGATGAAGACAGTTATAATTTAATGTTGCCTTATCTTTTGAAGCCATTTGGAAATTTGACAGAAAGCTTCAGATTTAATCATCATGCAGATATCAACTTGAATGAGATTAATAGCTACTCTCAAAAGCTGTTCAAGGAAGAGGACTTCTTTTTAGAAGCCGCAAAGAATATAGGGCTTCATTTATATGAACAATCTAACTCTGCACAAATCAAAACCGGAGATGTTATAATCGTGCTTTTTGATGGTATTGAATACAACGAAGTGCAAACAAGTGCTTTGGGAATATTTAAAATTGAAAGTAAAACCAATTTCTTCCAAACCTATATGGAAGGTAACAGCCTTGATGTGATTGTTCAAAAGGGAATCAGTACGAAAAAAATAGATAAAGGATGTTTAATCGTTAATTATCAGGACGATGAAGGCTTGGTTGTTTTAAGTGTAGACAATAACAATTATGATGCCCAGTATTGGATCAAGAATTTTCTGAATGTAAAGTTTGCCGATGATAAAAATAACCACACCCAGTCATATATCGAAATGTGTAAGGATTTTGGGGATGAAGTGCTCAAGGTTGATTACAGCACTCAGGAGCAAAGCCATTTTTTAGCCAAAACAGTTGATTACCTGAAAGAGAATGATACGGTAAATATTCATGACTTTAAAGATGAGGTATTTGAAGATGAGGATCAAAAGAACTTGTTTGATGATTATAAGAAGCTATTCGAAACGGATAAAGAAGTATTGATCAGGAATCAATTTCATGTGTCTGACTCTGTACTTAAAAAGCAAAAGCAAAAGCTAAAAACTGAAATCAAATTGGATACGCATATTCAAATAAAGATGGATGTAGAAGCTCCGGATGCATCCTCCGAATATCTCGAATTAGGATATGACGAAGAAAAGAAAATGAAGTTTTACAAAGTTTATTTTAATGAGGAGACAAATTAATTGTCTTTACGCTAATTAAGAAGAATTAAAACTTATCAGCAACTAGCTGGGCTTCGAACACTTCTTCAAAGTATTTGTTTATAAGTAGCTTCACTTCTTGAGTAGGCGTCTTTTTGTTGAGTTCAGCCTCCATTGATGTTACCGCTTTGCCTCTTATGCCACATGGGATAATATGGTCAAAATAACCCAGATTCGTATTTACATTTAGCGCAAAGCCATGCATGGTAACCCATCTTGAAGTTCTTACACCCAAGGCGCAAATTTTTCGAGCAAAAGGTGTTCCAACATCCAGCCAGACTCCTGTTTCACCATCACTTCTTGTTCCTTTTAAACCGTAGTGTGCAATAGTTCGGATGATGACTTCCTCGAGGTTTCTCATATACCACCTTATATCAGGTTTGAATTCTTCCAGGTCGATAATTGGGTAGCCAACAATTTGCTCAGGACCATGAAAAGTAATATCTCCACCTCGGTTGGATTTATAGAAGGAAATGCCTTTTTGTTTTAGCTGTTCCTCATTGAGTAAGAGATTCGATAGATCGCCGCTTTTTCCTAAAGTATAAACCGGAGGATGCTCAGTAAAAAGAAAATAATTAGAACTAAGTTCTTTTATTTCTTTTTTACGATTGGAAAGTTTGATATCAATAATGCCTTGAAAAAGCTCATTTTGATAATCCCATGCGTCCTTGTAATCCATTGATCCAAGGTCTTTAAAAAGCACCTGATTCATCAGCTGTATTTTGGATTATTTAATATGATCAAGGCAGCGATTACTCCTGGAATCCAGGCGCAAAGTGTTAGGATAAAAACGATAACAACACTTCCACACCCTTTGTCAATAACAGCCAAAGGAGGAAATAAGATTGATAACAGGACCCTAAATATGCTCATATTCAATAATTGTTTCAGGTTGCAAAATTCGGTATAATATTCCAATTACAGGACGCTATTTTTAGGTATTCGTTACAAATTAATATAGAAACCAAGATTAAAATGTAAGGGATTAATGTATTAAGTTCTTCTTTCGTTGTTTGGTGTTTCTTAGTTTCATTGTATCCTCGTATCTTTGCGACCTATTTTTCAAAACATATTTAACAATGCAATTATCAGAACAGGAAATAGTTCGTAGAGAGTCTTTACAAAAATTACGTGATTTAGGAATTAACCCTTATCCCGCAGCACAGTTTAAGACATCTTCATCAGTTCAGGAAGTACTCAATAATTTTGAGAGTCTTGAAGGAAAGGAACTCGTTTTAGCGGGAAGAATCATGAGCAGAAGAATTATGGGTAAAGCCTCTTTTGCTGAACTCAAGGATGGTTCTGGTAGGATGCAAATCTACATCAATAGAGATGAAATTTGCACTGGAGAGGATAAAACGATGTACAATGATGTCTTTAAGAAATTATTGGATATTGGCGATATAATTGGGGTAAGAGGAACAGTATTTAAAACCAAAGTAGGTGAAATCTCAATCATGGTGAAAGAGCTTACGGTATTATCTAAGGCGCTTAAGCCAATGCCAATCGTTAAGGTTGATGCAGATGGGAATGCACACGATGCATTTAGCGATGCAGAGATGCGATACCGTCAACGTTATGTTGATTTAATTGTTAATGATCACGTAAAAGAGACTTTTTTAAAAAGAACGAAGATCACTAATTCGATTCGACAATTCTTTAATGATAAAGGATATCTGGAAGTGGAAACACCAATTCTACAACCAATTCCAGGAGGAGCTGCAGCAAGACCATTTATAACACATCACAATGCATTGGATATGCCATTGTATATGAGAATTGCAAATGAACTTTACCTCAAGCGCTTAATCGTAGGTGGATTTGATGCTGTTTACGAATTCGCTAAAGATTTTAGAAATGAAGGGATGGACAGGACCCATAATCCTGAGTTTACTGTTATGGAGTTATATGTTGCGTATAAAGACTATAACTGGATGATGACAATGACTGAAGAGTTACTTGAAAAGGTGGCTATAGAGGCTAATGGGACATCACAGGCCCAAGTTGGTGATAACACAATCAATTTTAAAGCACCTTATGCAAGGGTGCCGATTCTATCAGCGATTAAAGAGCATACTGGGCATGATGTTGCCGGCATGGATGAGGTTGAGTTGCGAGAAGCATGTAAGCAAATCGGAATTGAAGTTGATGAGACCATGGGTAAGGGAAAAATGATTGATGAACTGTTTGGAGAAAAATGTGAACATCACTATGTTCAGCCTACTTTCATCACTGATTATCCAAAAGAAATGAGTCCTTTATGCAAGGAACACAGAGATAATCCTGAACTGACAGAAAGATTCGAACTTTTGGTGAATGGAAAAGAACTTGCCAATGCTTATTCAGAATTAAATGACCCGATCGATCAATTGGAAAGGTTTCAGGACCAATTAAATTTATCTGAAAAAGGAGATGATGAAGCCATGTTTATCGACATGGATTTTGTCAGAGCCCTTGAATACGGCATGCCTCCTACATCAGGAATTGGTATCGGAATAGACAGATTGGTCATGTTCTTGACAAATAATGCCTCCATACAGGAAGTATTGTTTTTCCCACAAATGAAGCCAGAGCAAAAGGCTGCACCGACAGTTGAACTCAATGAAGATGAAAAAGCAGTTTTAAAAATGCTTCAGACGGCAGAAAAAATTGAATTGGGAGCATTAAAAACCCAATCAGGCTTGTCTAATAAAAAATGGGATAAAACGATTAAAGGTTTGACCAAGAATAAGCTTGCAGCCGTAAATAAGACGGATGAAGGTTTGTTTGTAGAGGTTTTGTAAAATGGAGTCAAGTTTTTTGAATAATTTTCAGTACCGAATCTTAACGTAGAAGAATAATAAACCATGATTAGAAAGACTAGTTTTATTACAATAGCCTTTATAAGTATTACATTTTTATTTGGTTTTACTATAGAATCAAATTCTAACATTGAATCAACAAGTCCAATATTAGATACAATTCAGTCCCCTGAAACGGGAACTGTTTATTTGTATCGAGCAGGTAGAGCTGTGGGTATGGTATTGAATACTCAGATTAAAATAAACGGACAAGATGCTGGAGGTACTTCGAATAAATCTTATTTTGAATGGAACCTTGAGCCTGGAGTTTATGTGTTTTCATGTTTTACAAAAGAAAGTAACGGGGTTGTTGAAATTGATGTTAAACCTAATGAAAAATATTATCTCCGACAGGATGTAAGAATTGGATTTACCAATGAAGGAAGGGTAACTTTGAAGCAAGTGGATGAGGCAAAAGGAAGCAAAGAAATGAAGAAATGTAAGAAACTGATTTCTACATATAAATAAGCTCTTTTTGAAAATATTAGAGACTGGATCTCGCAAATTAAAAAGAAAAACTATGAAGTAATTTCTTTTTTTGTTTACAGCTGTTAAATAAGCATCTACCTAATTTACTTATCTTTATACAAATCTTTAATTAACTAACTTACTAATACTGCCGCCATGAAATCAATTTGCTATGTCTTAATTGCGTTTTTACTTTTTTCAATTTCTTGTAAAAAGGAAAGCCAGAAACCTTCAAAAATTATAACCCAAGGACCTGTTGCCAAAATAATTTCTGATACTTTAACGATGCATGGGGATAATCGAATTGACGATTATTTTTGGATGCGTTTAAGTGACGAGCAAAAAAATGCTGAGAATCCAGATGCCCAGGCACAAGATGTGTTAGATTATATTAAGGCTGAAAATGATTATTTGGATACAACGATGAGTCATACCAAAAATCTCCAAAAAAAGGTTTATGATGAAATTGTGAGTAGAATCAAGAAGGATGACCAATCGGTTCCGGTAACGGATAATGGATATTCCTACTATTCCCGATTTGAAGAGGGTGGTGATTATAGATTGTACTGTCGGAAAAAGATAGGCAGTGATGTAGAAGAAATTATGCTAAACGGACCTGAAATGGCAGAAGGCCATGCCTATTTCAGTATTAGAGGGCGCTCGGTTAGTCCTGATAATAAATTATTATCATATAGTATTGATACAGTTTCAAGAAGGCAATACACTATTTATGTAAAGAATTTAGACAGTGGAGAATTACTGAACGACAAGCTTGAGAATACAACAGGTAGGGCAACCTGGGCAAATGATAATAAAACTGTTTTTTACAGTACCCAAGACCCACAGACCTTGCGTTCCGATAAAATATACAAACATACCCTCGGAACATTACAATCAGAAGATGTGCTGGTGTATGAAGAAAAAGACGATACTTTTGGTTGCTATATTTATAAGTCAAAATCAAAAAAATATTTATTCTTAGGGAGTTATCAGACGCTTTCCACTGAATTACGTTATTTAGATGCGAATAACCCGGGTGGTGAATGGACAATTATTCAACCTAGAGAGAAAAATTTAGAGTATGAAGTGGCTCATTATGGTGGTCATTTCTATATTAGAACCAATTTAGATGCTGAAAACTTTAGACTTGTAAAAACTCCTGTCAAGGCAACTACAAAAGAAAACTGGACTGATGTTATTCCTCATAGCGAGGAGCGTTTTTTGCAGGGAGTTGATCTCTTTGAAAATTACTTAGTAGTTAGCGAAAGGATAAATGGCCTGCGCGCCTTAAGAGTAAAACCTTGGAAAGGCGAAGAACATTATATTGAATTTAATGATCCTGCATATCTGGCCTATACCACATCTAATCTGGATTTTGATACAGATATTTTGAGATATGGCTATACCTCATTAACTACTCCAAACAGTACTTTTGAATATAATATGAGCACAAAAGAACAAGTGTTGTTAAAGCAGGAAGAGGTTCTCGACGCTAGTTTTTCAGCTGATAATTATGTTTCTGAACGCATCTATGCTACAGCAACTGATGGAACAAAAATTCCTATCTCTTTAGTTTATAGAAAAGGGGTAGAAAAAAATGCGGCAACACCATTGTTGCTTTATTCTTATGGTTCTTATGGTAGCAGTACGGAACCCTATTTCTCTGGAAGCAGGTTAAGTCTTTTAGATCGAGGATTTGTTTATGCCTTGGCACATATTAGAGGAGGTCAAGAAATGGGCAGGTATTGGTATGAGGATGGTAAACTATTAAAAAAGAAAAACACTTTTACAGATTTTATTAATGCAGGTGAGTTCTTGGTTCAAGAAGGTTATACCAGTAGTGATCACGTGTATGCCTATGGAGGTTCTGCCGGAGGCTTGTTAATGGGAGCCGTTTTAAACATGAAACCAGAACTTTGGAACGGCGTTATTGCTGCAGTACCTTTTGTTGATGTCGTTTCAACCATGCTAGACGAATCGATACCATTAACAACTGGAGAGTTTGATGAATGGGGGAATCCGAAAATTGAAGAATATTATCACTACATGAAATCCTATTCACCTTATGATAATGTGGAAGCCAAGGCTTATCCGAATATCTTAGTAACTACAGGTTATTGGGACAGTCAAGTACAATATTGGGAGCCATTGAAATGGGTGGCAAAACTGCGCGCCTTGAAAACTGATGATAATTTGGTATTGTTAGATTGTAATATGGATAACGGCCATGGAGGAGCTTCTGGAAGATTTGAAGGGTATAAAAGAACTGCCTTACTTTATTCGTTTATGTTCGATTTAGAGAACATCAAAGAATAGCATTTATAAGTGTATGCGAGAAATGTAAGTTGTTCTTATTGCACTTTTAAACTCATTATTCTTTTGAAAATTAATATGATGCTTTTGGACATTAATTATATGGATTCGTCCAAGAACGTTTTATAATCCCGATAATAAAACCTTTATTTGGATCAATAACCCATTAAATCTCAAACCATGAACAAGTTCGCAGCCTTAATGATCATTTTACTCTTTGTCAATTGCATTGATAAAAAATCTGAAAAGGATTCACCTAATGCCTCAAATGAAATCTCTTTTGGAAAGATAGACAGCTTATATTCGGACGTATTAGGCGAATCAAGAAAAATATGGGTTCATATTCCAGCAGGAGCTGATAATTCTACATTTAGTACTAAGAAGTATCCTGTTTTATATTTATTAGATGGTCCTGGACATTTTTATTCTGTAGCCGGAATGATAAAACAATTGAGTACAACCAATGGTAATACGATTGTTCCGCAGATGATCATCGTGGCAATTCCAAATACAAACAGGACAAGAGATTTGACACCAACACATACAGACGAGAGCCCTTTTGGCGATGATGTTGCTTGGTTAAAAGATTCAGGAGGTGGTGAGACTTTTACAGATTTTATTGAAAAAGAACTCATTCCATTTATAGATGAAAAGTATCCAACATCTCCGTATAGAACTTATGTTGGTCATTCATTTGGTGGATTGACAGTGATCAACACTTTAATTTCAAGACCTGAATTGTTCAATAATTATGTTGCGATTGACCCGAGTTTATGGTGGAATAATCAAGGGACATTGAATGAAGCAAAGAAAACGATAGCAGAGGCTGATTTTGAAAATAAATCACTTTTTGTAGGCGTTGCGAATACGTTACCTCCTGATATGGATTTGGTACAAGCAAAAAAAGATACAACCAAGGAAACTTTTCATTACAGGTCAATTTTGAATTTTGTAGAAAGCGCTGAAGAACATAAAGAAAACGGCTTAACATTGTCATGGAAATATTACCCTGAAGATGATCATGGAAGTGTTCCATTGATTTCTGAATACGACGCTTTAAGGAGTATTTTTTCCTGGTACAGGTTCGATAAAATGGCAGATTTTTATGACCCTCAATACAATCCCGAACCTGAGGAGATGATAACCATAATTGAAGAACATTACAGTACACTAACAGATAAATTCGGTTATGAAGTGCTGCCTGATGAAGTACTTGTAAACAGTTTAGGATATGGTTTTATGAGTGATGGTAAACTGAAACTTTCTGAAGCAGCTTTTGATCTAAACATAAAAAACTACCCAAAAAGTTTTAATGTTTATGATTCAAAGGGAGATTATTATCTCGCAGTGAAAGATTCGATCAAAGCGCTGGAACTATTTGAAAAGGCCATAGAAATTTCTCCAAATGAATTCTCTCAGGAAAAAGCAGATATGCTAAAATCCAAGAAATAATTTTATTGATATATTATTTACAGCGTTTCGACTTGTTTGAAACGCTTTTTTATTAGGGGCTATTTGCACTTTTTTGATAGTGTGAAAACGGCTGTTTAGTTTTTCTTTTTGATTAACTTTGATCTGTAGTCTTTTCCTGTAAAGGTATCGTTGTCATTTGCTCAAATCATGTCAGAAAAATCGAAAAAAAACCCCAGCTTCATTAAAATTCTCAGAAGAGGTATTATCCTACTTATAGTTGTTCTGTTGATAGCTGTTATTTCGTTTTTTACTTATCTCAATATTAAAAAAAATGATATTAGCGAAGATTTATTAAGATTTGTTAACAAAGAATTGAAAGGCGACTTTTCTGTTTCGGGGATTTCTTTGGGTTCATTGTTTTCTTATCCAGATCTCGAGATTACAGTAAAAGGCCTGCGATTTCATGCCCCTTCTGGCCCGATTACACATAGGGAGCTAATTTTAGAAGTAAAACGATTAAAGCTTAAAGCCGACTTAAGTGATATTTTGTCAAAGCAGATTCTAGTTCAAGATGTGTTTATTACTGGTGCTAAATTGTATATAGAACGTGATAGTGCTGAGCAAATGGTTATTGGAGAAGGGTTTAAGCCTTCTCATGAACAAGCTACAGCAACAGATTCGACGAAACTTATTATAGATATTAGAAATATTCTGATAAAAGATTCAGAAGTTGTAATCATTGATCGGCCTACAAATCTTGAGCTTCCTTTTAAATTGGATAATGTAAAAGGGACTTTCAAGTTAAATGATAAGCTAATACAGGGAGTGGCTGATATAGATTTATTACCCTTAAATTTTGAACAAATAAAAGCCTTTTATCTCAACAAATTGCCGATCAACCTGGTGACAAATTATTCAGTGGATATTGATAAAGAGTTGGTGATGGTAAAAGGTAAGGAATTGTATATAGGAGATGAACACTATAGTGTCAATTACCACTATAACTACACTGAAAAACCGTTTATGGATTTTCAATTGGCCTCTTTAGATGCCGGGGTGAACTTATCAACGCTCTTTGTAGAAGAGATGGATTCAATTGATGATAATCAAAAAATAGAACTCCTTGGTCAAGGTCAGTTCAGAACTGATCTTCATTGGAAGCCTGATTCCAAAAAACCTTTTTTTGAGGCTATTAAAGCAGGCTTTGTTTTGGAAGGCAGGAATTTGAAGATCTATGGAATGGATCTTGACAATGTGATTGAAAAATTCAAAAGAAGTCAAGAATTTAATCTTGCCGATGTGAGTGCAGTTATGTTTGCAGGTCCTGCTGGATTAGCTGTAACCAAAGGGACTGACTTTGCACGCCTCGCGTTTGCCAAGGCAGGGGATTCAACACAGGTTAAACATTTTTTAGCCGACTGGCGCATGAATAAAGGGCTTTTAACAGCTGAAGACGTAGCTTTAAGTACTAATAAAAACCTGGTATCAACTTCGGGTTGGTATAATGTTCGAAGTGATAGTTTAGATTTTAAAATTAATATTTTAGATAAACGGGGCTGTGAATTGGTTAGTCAGCAGATTTCTGGGGATGCTCTTAATCCAGAATATGGGAAAGTAAAATTGCTCAAAACATTCTTAGGTCCGGTTAAGAACTTTTTCAGGAATATGGGCATTACCAAATGCGATACGTTGTACATCGGAAAAGTGGAGCACCCGAGCAAGTGAAGGGCTGACTTAAGTGAGGGGGTGACTTAAGTGAAACCTTTACTGGAATTTATCAACTACTTCAGCATGTCGCAATAATTTTTTATTCTAATGATCATTTTACGCTTCGAAAATTAAATAGGTACTTACGGACACTAAAAGCATCCATTCGTCCTTGCTTGATTGTCTGTGATTTTTGAATACTGTTTATTTATAGGGTTATTTCAAAAACATTAACCTAAAACTTATTAAAATGAAAAAATTAACTCTCATTTTGTTGATGACAGTCACTATGCTGGCTTATTCACAAAAGAAGAAAAACGGAACAATTTACTCAGAACATCCTGCCATAAATGTGGTAGAAGATTTTCAAAAGGCATTTATATCAGGAGACGCTGATAAGGTCATGAGTTATCTGGCCGATGACTACAAATGGTGGAATGGTACAAATTCCAATAAAGATGCTAAACCTGGAACAAAGGAAGGAGCCGGAAAAAACACAACCTGGTGGAAAGAGAATATTGCTTATTTAAGTATGGAACGCTCAGGAGAGGCTTATCCAGATGCCATAGAATATAAGGATGCAGAACAGAAAGATGTAGTATGGGTGCAAACCTGGGATCATATAAAAGGTGTTCATAATGAAACCGGCGTAAAAATAGATATGCCTATGCATCGCCTATATGTTGTCAATGCAGATAATAAAATTGAAACGGTAATTGATTACAGTGATCGTACAGTTTGGGACGAGTTAAGGCAAAGTTTTGAACCTAGAGAAAATGGTACGATTTATAATCATCATGATTATATCAATCATGTTAGAAGAATGATGGCGGCTCTGGAAAACCACGATATGGAAAAATTTCATAGCTATTTTGACGAAGAAGCATCGTTCAGAAATATACACATGGCGGTTGGTACAGAATCCATGACACTTGAAGATGACAAAAAAGGAATGAAGGAAATGATGGAGAATTTTGAAATTACCGGCATAGATGTGCAGGGTTATCCAGATTACTTGAATTACGGTCTTGGAAATGCCAAAGTAGTCCAGTCTTGGTGGAAATTGAGAATGACAAGAAAATCTGACGATAAAAAGATTGTTATGCCGCTTTTTGTTATTCACAATTTTAACGATGAAGGTAAGATTACCGCAGAGAACGCTTATTATAGTCAGGCTCTTATGACTGCTAAATAAATTATTAACTTATAGCTGCCTCTCAAAAGAAGAGGCTTAGAAAAAACCATTATTATGAAAAAAGGCACTATTAAAGTAAGTGTTTTATATCCTTCAGGAGAAGGTAAACATTTCGACATGAATTATTATAGTAACAACCATGTGTCGTTGCTTCAGAAATTATTAGGAAATGCAATAATTGGAGCAACAATCGAAAAGGGTTTAGGAGGATCAGCTCCTGGTGAAATCGCACCCTTTGAGGCCATAGGTAATTTATACTTTGAATCTATGGAATCATTTCAGAACTCTTTTGGTCCCAATGCTCCAGCTATAATGGGAGACCTGCCCAATTTCACCGATATTGAACCAATAGTTCAAATAGCGGAAGTAATTTTATAAATAAAGAAACCTCAAGTATCATCATCTGTGCATACTTGAGGTTTTTTTTTGACAAATTATTATAGTTGACTACTATGTGTCTTCATCAAGGTCTTCTACTGAATCTGAATCTGGTGTTAGTATTTCATCATCATCAGTGACATCATCTTCGTCATCATTAACGTGAAATTTCTCCATCGTATCGGCAAGATGTTTACTAATTTTAACCAGATAGGTAATGTCTTCAGTTTTTACTTCTACAGCTTCAATTAATTCATAATCAGCATTCCTAAATGTTATGATATCGTTATCAGCATATCCGCCAGGAAATTTTGAAACCAATAATTCCAATATGTCTCGATTTAATTTTTTGAAATCTACAATGACTCTTTTCATGATTCAAGTTCTTAAAATGGACTATTTAAAACAACTTACACCAGTATAATAGGCGACTTAATTGATAATATTTTACTTTTATTATTGAGGATTAAAGTTAGTTATTTTTTCAATTACTTATCATATCTTTAATTTTGTTATTGTTAAGAAATCATCTCTTAATGCAACAAAAATCAATCAGATTGTGTAACGTTTTCTGTTATGAAGCCAACAACTTTAGGAAAAGAAGTCTCTAAAAATTTGATTCCCTATGATGGGGAGGTATATTACCTTGAAAATTTTCTGGAAGACAAGTTGGCAAAGCAATTTTTTTCGAACCTTCGTAATAATATTTACTGGGAACACGATGAATTTCTAATGTATGGTAAGAAGATCATTACAAAAAGAAAAGTGGCTTGGTATGGATCTAAAGCATTTGATTATACCTATTCACATAAGACAAGAAAGGCCAGAGTATTTACGGATGACCTTATGAAAATAAGGCAGTTGATTCAGGAAGCATCTAAAGATGTTTTTAATAGTTGTTTATTGAACTTATACCATGGGGGTTCAGAGGGAATGGGATGGCATAGTGATAATGAAAAGGAACTAGAACCGCAGGCAACGATTGCTTCCTTAAGCCTCGGAGCAGAGAGGAGGTTCGCTTTTAAACATAAAATTACCAAAGAAACAATTTCGCTAACACTTCAGAACGGAAGCCTTCTGCTAATGAAAGGTGAGGTTCAGGAGCATTGGTTGCATCAATTACCAAAAACCAAAAAAATAACAGACCCTCGAATCAATCTTACTTTTAGAAGTATTATTGAAGATAAGGATTGAATATCAGTTTGAATTTGCACCTAACTACATTATATTTGATAGTCTTAAATCTACGTCTATGACTTCCAGAAATCCTGAATACCCATCACTTAGTTTAAAAAATAAAGTAGCCTTGGTTACCGGAGCTGGCAGAGGACTGGGCAGGGCATGTGCTTTGGCTTTAGCCAATGCAGGAGCCGATGTGGCACTTGGTCTTAGAGATATCAATTCCGCTTTGGATTTGGAGTCAGAGATTAAAGCCATGGGCAGGAGCGTGATAAGGGTTCAAATGGATGTGTCAACTGTGAAAGAGATTCAAAATGCTGTTGACCAGATTATATTACATTTTGGAAAGATTGACATATTGGTGAATAATGTGGGTATTGCACCGGGAAATGCGGCAGAGAATGTGACAGAAAAAGATTATGATCTTACCATGAATCTCAATGTAAAAGCCATGTTTTTTACTTCTCAGGCGGTAGCTAAACATATGATAGCACAGGGAGGTGGTCGCATCATAAATATGAGCTCACAGGCAGGGTCGATTACACTTGATGATGAATCAGTTTATTGCATGAGTAAGGCTGCGGTAAATCATATGACCAAGAATCTGGCATCTGAATGGGCAAAGTACAATATTCAGGTGAATGCCGTAGCGCCAACCTTTATAGAAACCCCAGGTACAGAACCCTGGTTGAAGAATCCTGAATTCAGACAAAGTGTTTTAGATAGAATTCCTCTTGGCAGGATAGGTAAACCCATGGAAGTTGCAGGTGTCGTGGTGTTTTTAGCTTCTGGCACAGCTTCTTTGATCACCGGCGAAATAATTATGATTGATGGTGGATGGACCCTTAAATAAGCTAAATGATGATTAATTTTCATGAAGTAAAAAGCGATAGCGATTTGTTACTGATAGAAAGCATGGCAAATACAATTTGGCATGAACACTATACTCCAATTATAGGTCATGAGCAAGTAGTTTATATGCTCGATAAATTTCAATCTGTCAATACAATGAAGGCGCAAATTGATGCGGGATATCATTATTTTATCATCAATAAGGATGATAAGCCTATTGGTTATTTGTCATTTAATAAACGAAACGAGGAATTGTTTTTGAGCAAGATCTATGTTTTAAAGGAATCAAGGGGAAAAGGAATTGGTAAAAAAGCAATGACTTTTGTTTTAGACATGGCCAAAGGATTGGATTGCATGAAGGTGAGTCTTACTGTGAATAAATATAATCATGACGCTATCAGGGCCTATGAAAGTATTGGTTTCATAAACATACAGGAATTGGTACAGGATATAGGTGGCGGTTTTGTTATGGATGACTATCTTATGGAAAAGTCATTATAATTAAAACGCATATCATTGCCTATTCATTATAAGAAAATATATAGTTTCCTTATATTTAGACATCGTATTAGCTTTCAAACCTTGTTTATGAAACATTTTTACCTGAGCGCATGCATTTTCTTTTTTATTCTCTTCAGTTCCTGGGTCAGTTATGGGCAACTGAGTATTGATTCCTGTCAGGCAAAAGCAAGAAGGAATTACCCTTTGATTCAGCAATTCAGTCTTATAGACCAGACTACAGAATTTACCGTATCTAATGCTAATAAGGCATTCTTGCCACAGCTGAGTTTTAATATAATTGGTGGTGTTGTTGATGGTTTTCCGAGTTTTGACGCACCAGGGGCCACAGAGAGTTCCTCATCAAGCATGCAACTTATAAGCGTGGTTCAGCTTAATCAAGCGATCTGGGATGGCGGAATTACAAAAGCAAATAAAGAACTTATAAAAGCTAACGCTGAAAAGGACAAAGCAGACATTGAAGTGGCTTTATATCAAATTCGAGATCGTGTAGATAATTTGTTTTTTGGGATATTGCTTATTGATGCCCAGCTGGAACAGCAAAGAATCTATTATACAAGCCTCGAACGAAACGCAGAACGCATAGAAATTGCTGTGCAAAATGGAGCAGCGTACAAATCTGACCTGGATGAGATCAAGGTTGAATTGCTTAATGCGGAAGAGCGAATGTTAGAATTAGACTACAATAAACAAGCATATTCGGAAGTGCTGGCTGCAATGATTGGGGAACCCTTGGCTAAACCAGCTAGATTGATGAAACCTGAAATAGGGTTTATTGATTTGAACAATGAAATTAACAGGCCGGAATTGTCAATGTTTGAGAATCAAAAGGCGATGATAGATGCTAAGGCAGGTTTAAACAGATCGAGTTTATACCCGCGAATTGGTCTTTTGGGATTTGGAACCTTCTTAACCCCTGGGATTGATTTTGGCGCTTCAGAGATCAATCGAATTTTAGTAGCTGGCTTGAGCGTTTCATGGGATATTACGGGTCTTTACAGAAATGGTAATAATAAAAAATTAGAGGAGCTTAGTTTAATGCAGATTCAAAATCAAGAAGAAACATTTTTGTTTAATACCAATCTTCAAATTAGCCAGACACAAATGGAATTGCAAAAGTATAAGGAGTTAATTGAAAAAAGCGAGGAGGTTTTAGAAATTAAGTCGCGAATTAAAAAAGCCTATGAGGTCAAGTATGAGAATGGAATAAGCACGATGACTGAACTCATGGATAAGACAAACGAAGAGAATCTTGCGAGTCAAAAACTCATCCTTCAAGAGATCCAATATCTGCAAAAAGTGTATCAATACAAATACAATTCAGGAAATTAATCCTTTAAAAAAAAGAAATGAAAAAATTATATCTAATACTATTGAGCTCCTGGATGTTGGTATTATCATGTGATGATGGAGACAATGGAAAGGACGCAACCGGGGTGTTTGAAGCAATTGAAATTATTGTTTCTGCGGAAGCTACGGGCAAACTTTTAAATTTTGAAGCTTATGAAGGTCAGCAACTGCAAAAAGGACACGTGCTCGGCCAAATAGACACAGTGCAGCTATACTTGAAAAAAATGCAACTCCAGGCAAATCAGTTGGCATTAAATGCAACCAAACCCGATGTTGCATCTCAAATAGGCAGTACAGAAAGAGAAATTGAGAAGCTAGAATTTGAAAAGAAAAGAACGCAAAAATTATTGGAAGGTGATGTGGCCACACAAAAACAATTAGATGATATCATCGCACAAATTGATGTGTTAAAGGCCAGGTTAAGAGCGCAGAAAAAAAGTTTGAATTCAAGTTCTGATGCCATAGATGCACAATACAATGCCATTGATGTGCAATTAGAACAAATGGATGATCAAATATCTCGTTGTAAAATTCAAAGCCCGATAGAGGGCACTGTTTTGGTAAAATATACCGAGGCCGGTGAATTTGTAAATACAGGGAAGCCTCTTTTTAAGGTTGCAAACATGCAAGAAATGATTATTAAGGCCTATGTTACAGCCGAACAATTGAAAGACCTGCAACTAGGTCAAAACATTAAAGTTTTGGCTGAATTTGGAGCTGAGGAGTTCAAAGAATATCAAGGCGAAATTACCTGGATTTCAGATAAGTCAGAGTTTACCCCAAAGACCATTCAGACGCAGGATGAAAGAGCTAATCTTGTTTACGCCTTGAAAGTGAGGGTTGAGAATGATGGCTTCCTGAAAATTGGTATGTATGGAGGCCTTAAATGGACAACAGAATGAAAGTAGTTTCCGTCAATAATATCAAAAAGACATATAAAAAAGTACAAGCGCTAAATGGCGTAAGTTTTGAAGTTGATAAGGGTGAAATTTTTGGCATTATAGGGCCCGATGGAGCAGGTAAAACATCGCTTTTCAGAATTCTTACTACGTTGTTATTGGCAGATTCAGGTACAGCCGTTGTTGATGGTAATGATGTTGTTAAAGAATACAAACAAATCAGACAAAAGGTTGGGTATATGCCTGGAAGGTTCTCCTTGTATCAGGATTTAACCGTTGAAGAAAATTTAAAAATATTCGCTACTTTATTTGGTACGACCATTGAAGAAAACTACCACCTAGTCGAAGCCATCTACAGCCAGATAGAACCATTTAAGAATAGAAAAGCAGGAGCACTTTCAGGAGGAATGAAACAAAAATTAGCTTTGAGTTGTGCTTTAATTCACGAACCGGTGGTCTTATTTTTGGATGAGCCTACTACAGGGGTAGATCCGGTGTCTAGAAAAGAACTTTGGGATGTGCTAAAGGAATTAAAACACCAGGGAGTGACCATCCTTGTTTCTACTCCTTATATGGATGAAGCAAATTTATGTGATCGGATTGCCTTGATACAGGATGGCTCTTTTATGAAAATTGACACGCCCCAACAAATTATAGATGACTATGATCAAATTCTATGGTCAGTTAAGAGCAAAGAGATGTTCAGGTTATTACACGATTTAAGAGAAAATAAAAATGTTTTGTCCTGCTATGCATTTGGAGATGTGCACCATATAACAATTGATCCTTCGGTTATGGAATTAAAGAATCCTTTCGGTGCTTCAGAATTAAGCAGTTATTTAAACGATAAGAAACATGAAGAAGTTGAGATATCGCCAATTAAGGCAAGTATAGAAGATTGTTTTATGCAGCTTATAGCCTGAATATGAAAGTAATTGAAACCACAGACTTAACTAAAAAATTCGGCAATTTCACAGCTGTTGATAATATTAGCTTTGACGTTGAAAAAGGGGAGATTTTTGGCTTCTTGGGTGCCAATGGAGCAGGTAAAACTACAGCTATGAGAATGTTGTGTGGATTGATACACCCAACAAGTGGAACAGGGAAAGTGGCAGGCTATGATATCCACAAGGATTCTGAGATGATCAAGAAAAATATTGGCTATATGAGTCAAAAATTTGCTTTGTATGACGATCTGAAAGTTTGGGAGAATCTAAGGCTTTATGCCGGGATTTATGGCATGAAGGATTCTGAAATCAATAAAAACATTGATGCCCTTCTCAAGCGTTTAGGTTTTGAAAAGGAGAAAAACACCATGGTGAGTTCTCTTCCGTTAGGATGGAAACAAAAACTGGCATTTTCAGCGGCTATCTTTCATAAACCCCAAATAGTATTTCTAGATGAACCTACCGGAGGCGTTGATCCGATAGCAAGAAGACAGTTTTGGGAGATGATTTACGAAGCAGCTGCATCAGGGATCACCATTTTTGTGACAACCCATTATATGGATGAGGCCGAATATTGCAATAGAGTTTCTATTATGGTAGACGGAAGGATAGAGGCCTTAGACACGCCTAGAAATTTAAAAGATCAATTCGAGGCCAAGAATATGGATGAAGTATTTACCAAACTAGCCAGGAAGAAACAAGATTAATAGCCGATACAATGAAGCAATTCTTAGTATTTACAGAAAAAGAATTCTATCATATCTTCAGAGATAGATGGACGTCTATTGTGCTATTATTGCTCCCTGTATTAATGATAATTTTGTTTGGCTTTGGGATCACTACAGAAATAAAAAACACCAAGTTTGCGGTTTTTGATCCTTCTAAGGATGTGAGTACTCAGGAAATTATTAATAAACTCCAGGTGAGCGAGTATTTTAGTTTTGAGAAGAATCTTGCTGACCCAAATGACATTGAACGGATCTTCAAAAAAGGAAGGATTGGTTTTGTGATTGTTTTTGGTGAAAAATTCTACCAGAATTTAGTGCAAACTGGTGAGGCCCAGATTTTATTGATCGCCGACGGGACAGATCCAAATACCGCATCAACCCTTACCAATTACGCATCTGGAATCATCAGGGAATATATGGTAGATTTAAATAAAGGAAGAGAAATACCGTATACAATACATACTGAAGTCAATCTACTATATAACCCTACTTTGAAAGGAGCCTACAGCACTGTTCCAGGTGTTATGGGGATGATATTGATGTTGATTTGTGCCATGATGAGTTCCATTTCAATTGCAAGAGAAAAAGAGTTAGGGACTATGGAAGTTATATTGGTGTCACCCATGCCTCCTTTATTGATTATATTGGCCAAAGTTGTTCCCTATTTTGTTATTTCTCTGATTAATTTCGCAACAGTAATATGTTTAGCAGTATTTGTCTTAGATGTTCCTATTGTGGGTAGTTTATGGTTGTTGATTCTAATTTCAGTGATTTTTATTTTTGTTTCCTTGGCCTTGGGTTTGCTAATTTCTTCTATCGTTGACACCCAGATTGCGGCACTATTGTTTTCAGTTATGGGATTGATGTTTCCGGTTATTATGTTATCTGGTTTGATGTTCCCAATAGAGAATATGCCTTTGATATTACAGGGAATAGCTCAAATAATTCCAGCCAAATGGTACATCAGCGCAGCTCGAAATATAATGATCAAAGGAGTTGGAATTTCTTCTATTGCGAAGGAATTAATTGTATTGAGTGTTATGGCGGTCTTTTTTATTGGACTGAGCCTGAAAAAGTTTAAAATCAGATTGGAGTAATGATGCTAAAATATTTGATAGAGAAAGAATTTAAGCAGATCATTAGAAATAGTTTTCTGCCAAGAATGATCTTGGGATTACCTATTGTAGCCTTGATCATTTATCCTTTTGCTGCCAATTTTGAGGTAAAAAATATTGCACTAAGCGTGGTTGATCACGACAAAAGCAGTTATTCACAAGAATTAATACAAAAAGTCCAGGCTTCAGGTTATTTTAAGATAACTGATGTTTCTGATGGATATGAAGAAGCGCTGAGAAGTATTGAACTCGATAAATCTGATATCATTTTGGAAATTCCAAGTAATTTTCAATCAGACTTTATCAGAGAAAAGCAGGCATCTCTAATGATTTCAGCCAATGCTGTTAACGGTAATAAAGGAGGCTTGGGGAGCGCCTATCTCAACGGTGTCATCAACGATTTTAATGCGGATATCAGAACTGAATTGGCAGGAGGGAGGTCAGCGTCAATTACGCAGGGCATTGAGGTCATCCCATTATACAGATATAATCCTACCTTAAAATATGAGGTGTATATGGTCCCTGCTTTGATGGTCATGATCCTTGCGATGATTTGCGGGTTTTTACCAGCTTTGAATATTGTAGGGGAAAAAGAAAGTGGCACCATTGAGCAAATCAATGTTACCCCGATAAAGAAATCAACCTTTATCCTATCCAAGTTGATTCCATATTGGATTATTGGCTATTTGGTGTTAACTATTGGAATGTTAATTGCCATGTTCTTCTGGAAGTTGATTCCTCAAGGAAGTGTTTTAACCATTTACTTTTTTGCTACACTCTTTATAGTTTCCTTTTCAGGTTTTGGACTGGTCATTTCTAATTATGCACTTACAATTCAGCAAGCGATGTTCATGATGTTTTTCTTCGTGCTGACATTTATTTTTCTCAGCGGTTTATATACACCAGTGGAGAATATGCCGATTTGGGCACAGCGCATCAGTGACTTTAGCCCATTAAAATATATCATTCAGGTGCTGAGAATGGTCTATTTAAAAGGCAGTGGGATAAGTGATCTTCTCAGGCCCTTAGCTGCCCTTGTATCATTTGCAATCTTCTTTTATTCATGGGCGATCTTAAGTTACAGGAAAACGGGCTGATTTCACAATAAACATAATGGCATCTTATTGAGGCAAATTTTCCACCAATTTTCTAAAATTCAAGCTCTATTTTTTTTATCAATTCGTACTTTTGTTGTAGTATTGTGTCATAAATACACAATAAATTATTGATGAAGAAAATTGCAATTAAAATCTTAAAGGGTTTTGGGATCGTTTTACTGTTAATTCTGCTACTCGCCGGAGGGGTATATTATAAAAGCGTCAATTATAATATGTATGATTTACAAGCCAATAAAGAGCTTTTGGTAGAACCATCAGATGAAGAGGGCTATGCGAAGCTGGCAGAAGATTTGGTAAGCCAAATGACACTTGAAGAGAAGATTGACCAAATGTATGGTGAGAAAATGTGGCAAATCCCGAAACTGGGTATTGGGTTTTTGTTAAAGGAAAGATTTCCTCATGTGTATGCAGGTGGAAACGACAGATTACATATTCCACCATGGGTATTGTCAGATGGCCCAAGAGGGGCAAGGGTTATGGATCATGGGATTTACAGCGTAACAACTTTTCCGGTTGGTATGGCCAGAGGTGCGAGTTGGGATGTTGATTTAGAAGAAAGGATCAATGAGGTGATTGCTATTGAGATGAGAGCCAATAAAGTAAATTATGCTGCGACACCTTGTATAAATCTTTTGCGCCATCCTGCATGGGGAAGAGCACAGGAAACCTATGGTGAAGATCCTTGGTTGCTGGGTGAATTTGGTGTGGCTGCAGTGAAAGGAATTGAAAAACACAATGTAATGGCCTGTCCAAAGCATTTTGCTTTGAATAGTCTTGATAATTCAAGATTTGTTGTCGATGTCAATCTTGATGAAAGAACCTTAAGGGAGGTGTATTTACCTCACTTTAAGAAAACAATTCAAGTAGGAAAACCTGCTTCCATAATGAGTGCTTACAATAAGGCAAGGGGAGAGTATCTTGCAAATAATAAGTATCTCTTGAATGATATCTTGAGAGAAGAATGGGGTTTTGAAGGATTCGTGTCTTCAGATTGGTTTAACGGAACCTATGATGCTATTGGTAGTGTAAAAGCAGGGCTTGATGTTGAAATGCCATACCAGCAAGTCTATAAATATGATGTATTAGAAGAGGGCATAGAAAATGGAGAAATCAGTGAAGCTGATATTGATAAAATCGTTACCCGGACCCTTAAAACCCGACTTAAATATGCTTTTAGTAATGACCAGGAAACTTATGGACATGAAGAGATAGAGAAGGAGTCGCATGTAACGTTGGCAAGAATTGCTGCAGAAAAGAGTATGGTCCTTATAAAGAACGATAAGGTGTTACCATTGACTTCTGAAATAGGACAAAAGGTGTTGGTACTGGGCAGGTTGGCGAATATGGAAAACACAGGAGATGTTGCCAGTAGTAATTCTACATCTTTGAATATAACAACTCCTTATGAAGGCATCAGTGCCTTAAATGAGAGTTTACAAAATGAAGTGGTATTATATGATGGGCCTGACACAAAAATAGCAGCAGAAAAGGCAAAAGAAGCAGATCAAGTAATACTTGTTGTGGGTTATACTTTCGAAGATGAGGGAGAATATATAAATATTAACGGCGATATGGAAGGGTCGGCTAAGGCCGGAAAGTTGGTTGGTAAAAAAGGAATTGGTGGTGACAGGGAAAGTTTAAAATTGCTGCCTGAGGATGAAGCCCTTATTCAAGCAGTTTCTGCGGTAAACAAAGACATTGTGGTTGTTTATGTTGGAGGAAGTGCTATCAACATGAATGCTTGGGAGCCAAACGTGGCCTCAATTGTTTTTGCATGGTATGGTGGAATGGAAGGAGGAACGGCACTCGCAAATGTTTTGTACGGGAAAGTCAATCCAAGTGGTAAACTACCTTTTTCAATCGCAAGAAACGATTCGGACTATCCTTATTTCAATCCCTATACGCTCAAAATTGACTATGGATATTATCATGGATATACTCTTTTTGATAAAAAAAATATCGAAGTGGCTTACCCATTTGGTTTTGGATTAAGCTATACTACTTATGAATACGCTAAGCTCGAGATCATGAATGCTGAATTAAACAAGGAAGGTGTATTGAAAGCCAAGGTGAATGTGACAAATTCAGGAGATGTGGCCGGAGAAGAAATAGTACAGCTTTATGTGGGCTTCAAGAACTCAAGTATAGACCGACCGGTAAAATTACTTCGAGGCTTTGATAAGATACGTCTTGAACCCGGAGAAACAAAAACAGTTGAGTTTGAGCTTAATGTTCAGGATATAGCTTGGTATGATCCGGAGGCTAAACAATGGAAGGTTGAAGAGATGGAATATGAATTATATGTTGGAGCTAATTCATTAGAAAGTAATTTGCTTACAGATTCATTTCAGATAAAATAAGCATAAAAAATTGAAATTAATAGTGAGTGGAAATTGAAGATCAAGAATTAAAACTAAATCCCTGTTCCAGAAGTTTATTATATTTTTCATGATCAAAAGAATATAAATAAGGCGCTTTATGGGCGCCTCCTTCCAAGTGTTTTTCGTGCCTGTTAAAGATATCTAGTTTGAGCATTTTTCTTTGGAAGTTACCTCTGTCCAGTTTTTTCTCAAGTATTGATTCGTACAATAATTGTAATTCTTTCATCGTAAACCTTTCGGGAAGCAAAGTGATTCCAATCGGTAAATAGTTGATCTGATTCTTTATAAAACTGATGGCCTTTTTTACAATGTGTTTGTGATCTAAGATTAGATTCGGTAATTCATCTAAGGCAATCCAATCTATCTTTTCACTAAGTATGTCTGGTCTCGGGTCACACTTTTTTATGTCAACAAGAGACACATAGCCTGTGGAGATAAACCGTTGATTCATCCATTCTATATGTTCTGGTGTTATGCCGTCAATCTTAACCTTTTCGAGAGCATTATTTCTCTTACCTCTGTCTAAGTTTCCAAAAGTTTTGAATTGCTCGAGAAAAGGAAGTTCAACCCCAGTTCGTTCTTTTAAGACTCGTATAGCTGCTTTATCCAAGTCTTCGTTTTTTAAAACAAAGCCTCCAGGTAGTGCCCAGCCATCGATATCTGAATTCCATTTAAGAATCAATATTTTTAATTTATGATCTTCAAAACCGATGATTACACAATCAACGGATAGGCCAGGAACAAAAAGTTCCGAAAAGTTCATAGTCAAAAGTGATGGCTTATTTTTCATAATAACAAATATATAAAAAAAAGATTGTGTCATTTGTACACAATAAAGCTTTTATATATATTTGTATCAGTAAAATAAATTATGAAATGAAAAAGATTTTCAAAATTATCGGGATAGTACTAAGTGCTGTGCTTGTTTTACTGCTTCTTGCCGGTTTTATAGGGTATAGCCGCACGTCTAGTAAGGCAAGTGACAATTACGCAAAATTGGGTAAAAAAGCCATTGAATTGAATATTGATGGGCATAAATTCAGAGATCTAAATAAAAATGGAAAACTCGATGCCTATGAAGATAGTAGATTGTCAGTTGAAGATCGGGTTAATGATCTCGTATCTCAGATGTCTTTAGAAGAAAAAGCCGGAAGTATGTTTATCACAATGATTGGAATGACCCCTGAAGGTCGCCCTATAGATAAACCGTTTTTTACATCAAACTCTTTAGATATTATGATGGCCACTTTGATGCCTTCGAGTTCTGAGATGCTGATTAACAGGAAGATGAATAGCTTCAATATCATACATGCACACCCAGCAAATATTTTAGCCAGATATAATAATAATGTACAGCTTATTGGAGAGAAAACGAGATTAGGTATTCCGATTACTATAGCTTCTGATCCCAGACATGGTTCGGAGCACAATCCCGGAGCTGGTTTAAGTACGCCAACCTTTTCACAATGGCCTACATCATTGGGTCTATCAGCTACAAGAGATACACTTTTAGTAAGGGAGTTTGGAAATATTGCTAGGCAAGAATATTTGGCAACCGGAATCAGATTGGCGCTTCATCCTATGGCCGATTTGGCAACTGAACCAAGATGGGGACGTTCAAACGGTACTTTTGGTGAAGATGCTGAATTATCGGCAATGATGACCAAAGCCTATGTTTTAGGATTTCAAGGAGATTCTCTTGGGTCTGAGAGTGTTGCTTGTATGACGAAGCATTTTTCAGGAGGGGGGCCTCAGGAAAAAGGAGAAGATGCTCACTTTCCCTATGGAAAGAATCAAGTGTATCCAGGAGATAATTTTGACTACCATTTAATACCGTTCGAAAAAGGCGCTTTTCCTGCAAAAACTGCACAGATCATGCCTTATTATGGTATTCCAATTGATCAGACTGATGAAAATGTAGCCTTCGCTTTTAATAAAACCATCATTACAACGATGCTAAGAGAGAAATATGGCTTTGACGGAGTAATATGTACAGATTGGAATATTGTCAATGGCACTGCCGTTGGTGATGCACGTGCCTGGGGTGTTGAGGATCTCAGTCCTTTGCAAAGAACTAAAAAAGTAATTGATGCAGGTTGTGATCAATTTGGTGGAGAGAGCAGTCCGGAATTGATTATTGAGCTCGTAAAAACAGGTCAATTGACTGAATCGAGAATTGACCAGTCGGTAAAGCGAATCATGAGAGATAAATTTAGATTGGGTCTTTTTGACGATCCGTATACAAATGAAGAAGCTGCAAATAAAAGAGCTGGTAAAGAAACGTTCAGAGAATTGGGTAGAATAGCTCAGGCAAAATCCACGGTGCTTTTGAAGAATGATAACATACTTCCTTTAAAAAAGGGAACCAAGATTTATGCTGAAGGCTTAATGGATAACAAGGTGTTAGGTGAATTCGGAGAGCTTGTTTCGAGTCCATTAGAAGCAGATGTGATTTTAAAAAGAATCAAAACACCATATGACGAGAGAGATGATTATTTTCTTGAAAGTTATTTCCATCAGGGAAGGTTATACTATAGCGAGGAAGAGAAAAAGGAAATTCTTGATTTGATATCGAAAAAGCCATCAATTGTTGTTGCTAATTTGGATAGAGCCGCCATTTTAACTGAGATTTCAGAAGCGAGCGGTGCCTTATTGGTCGATTTTGGACTGTCAGATGAGGTCTTAAATCAGGTGCTTTTTGGTCTACGAAGCCCTGAAGGGAAGCTTCCATTTGAATTGCCTTCTTCATGGGAAGCAGTAGAAAATCAAAAAGAGGATGTCCCTTATGATTCAAAAGATCCCTTATATGAATTTGGATACGGGCTTACGTATCAATTAGAGATAGTTGGTATGAATTAAAACAGAATAAGTTGATTAGATTAAGTGAGATTAGAGTGAAAAAATACAGGAAGGTATCGACCTGTATTTTTTTTGTTTCAAACTTTAGTTTAATTTATTGAATTCGAGTATTTTCACTGCGCAAAAAAAAATGTATTCGCACCAAATATTTAACTACATGAAAAGATTTTATTCCTTACTGATAATCCTATTGTTTTTTTCCCATTCAATGGTACGGGCCCAACATCAAATTATTCCTGCACCTGTTTCATATGAAGCCTCTGAAGGTAGTTTGATTATTGATCAAAACATGAGTCTTGTTCTCCTTTCTGAAAGCGATGATTTAAGCAGGCAAGTTGAATTTTTAAAGTCAGACCTTAAAGAAATTGGAATTAACCTGTCTCAAATAACAGGAGATAGTACAATTGTAAAAAGTTTGCGAATTGGATTTCATGAAACAGCTCTTGATACGCTTGGCAATGAAGGATACCAGCTCGTAATAGAAGAAGGCGGTATTCTGTTGATGGCCAATACAAAAGCAGGGACATTTAACGGTATTCAAACCTTAAAACAATTACTGCCACTTTCAAGAACAACATCAGAAGAAGGAGTTGTAGCTCCTATTGAAATTCAGACTTGTATCATTGAAGATTTTCCAAGATTTGGATGGAGAGGACTCATGCTCGATGTAAGTAGACACTTTTTTACTGTTGATGAGGTCAAGGCTTATCTGGATCAAATGGCAGCCTATAAAATGAATGTTTTTCACTGGCACCTAACAGATGACCAAGGTTGGAGAATTGAGATCAAAACTTTTCCAAAACTAACTGAAGTAGGAGCGTGGAGAGTAGAACGACATGGTAAATTTGGGGCTGGAAGGGCTGCACCTAAAAAATCTGAAAAAGCTACTTATGGTGGCTTCTATACGCAAGAGCAAATTAAGGATGTAATAGCCTATGCTGCTGAGAGAAACATTACTATCGTTCCAGAAATTGATGTACCAGGTCATAGCATGGCTTTACTGGCGGCTTATCCTCAGTATTCAACCAAGAAAGAATACAAAATGGTAAACCCGGGTGCAAAATTTGTAGACTGGTATGGTAATGGTAAGTTCAAAATGAATATTGAAAACACCTTAAACCCTGCTGATCCTGCTGTATATGCTTTCTTAGATATGCTCTTCGGAGAGGTTGCAGATCTGTTTCCAGGAGAATATATCCACATGGGTGGAGATGAAGCGTATCATGGGTATTGGGAAGAAGATGCAAAGGTGCAGGAATTCATGGCAAAGAATGGCATAGAAGATGGCAAAGCATTGCAAAGTTATTTCGTAAAACGCGTCGAAAAAATTATTAGTAGCAAAGGAAAGAAAATGATCGGATGGGATGAAATCCTTGACGGGGGGCTGGCCGATGGAGCAGCTGTTATGAGTTGGAGAGGAACTAAAGGCGGAATTGAAGCCGTGGGGCTTGGCCATAAGGTAGTCATGACGCCAAATGAATTTACATACCTTGACTTTACGCAAGGAGATTATAGCGTTGAGAATAAAATTTATTCTGATTTATCGCTTAAAAAAGCCTACAGTTTTGAACCGGTACCAGATTTCGTTTTAGACCCTGAATTGATTTTAGGCGGGCAAGGGAATCTTTGGACTGAAGCAGTTCCGAGTATTTCGTATGCATTTTACATGACCTACCCAAGAGCATTCGCCATATCTGAAGCATTATGGAGTACTAAAGAAAGTAAGGATTGGGAAGGCTTTGTTAGAAGAACAGAATCTCATTTTAGTAGATTTGACCAGAAGGGTATCAATGTGGCGAAAACAATTTATGAACCTGAAGTTCGGGTTTATAATGAAGGTAGAAAACTCATGTGTGAGTTAAAGAATCCGTTTGAAGATATTGAAATGTATTACGCTATTGACAATGCCTATCCAATAGCTACTGGAATTAAATATGAGGGACCTTTCGAAATTCCGGCTGGTGACCTTAGTTTAAGAGCCCAATCTTTCAGAGACGGAAATTCAATCGGAAGATTGTTGCATATTAGTCGTAAGGATTTGGAAGCAAGAGTTAAATAATCTCGAGGTGATCGGAGGTGAGGTGATCGGAAGTGAGCACCTCACCTCCGATCACCTCGCAAGTGAAGCCTTCGGAGGTGAAGGGTTCACCTCCGAAGGCTTCACGAGCCAACTATTTTCTTCATAAAGTTTTTACCTGTCATGGCGGAAGCTGTGAGGAGACCAGAAAATAAGGCACCCCCTACGCCTGCAGTGACGATATCTTGTCCGGTAAGGTAGAAGTTTTTAATGGGTGTTCTGGGAACCAGAAACTTTTGACGAAATCTTTTTGGACTGTGGTCTAGTCCATAAATCTCACCTTTTGAATAATTCATAAAGTGCTTTGTAGAAAGTGGTGTGCCCAGCTCGTAATGCGTTATTTTTCCTTTGACTTGAGGCAACTGTTCATATAATTTTTCAAGTAATCTTTGTGAGATTGTTTCTTTAAAAGTTTCATAATCAATTCCTCTTTTCATCCATTTGGAATCTTCCCAGGATGTGAAAATGTCATAGGGTAGTAAGGTTATGATATCGATTGTGCTTTTTCCAGGATATCTGTTGGTCCAATCCGGATCTTTAGCTGCCGGGAAAGATACGTAGATCACCGGGAAGTCTTGTTCAATATCCTCAAGGTAGCGGGCTACTATTTCATCGTGATTTTCTCCTTCTGGGTATATCCATAAATTTGTTTTGGGCAAATCTAAGGCATCAGGCTCTCCTTCAAGACCGATATATAAACAGGCATGAGAAACGGATGGGTTAATCTTTTGCAATTGAGATTTTAAGTCATGTTTTTTAACCAATTCACTTGGAATTAAACTTTCATAAGTGGTAATCAGTCCTGCACCGCTGACAATATTTGAGGCCTTAATCGTTTTGCCATCTTTCATCATTACACCAATGGCCTTATTCTTTTCAACTAAAACCTTATCCACATCAGCATTGATCACAATTGTTCCACCGGCATTTTCAATAATTGGGTCTATGGTTTTTACTATTTGGGAAGAACCTCCAACAGGAAAGCTACCACCGTCAAAATAATGTTTCACAACCGTACTGTGCATAAAAAAACTACTTTGCTTTGGGGATAGACCATAATCACCATACTGACCGCATAATACCTTGATCAGTTCTTCATTTTTAGTCAATTTTCTAATCACTTCATCCGTTGTCTGGTCAGAGAATTTGAAAAAAGGATTAGACATCCAATTATACAGAAGTTTACTCAATAGAGGAGGTAAGGCTTTATTCATATAGAATTTACCCGCTGTTCTATTTGCTGCGAAGATGAGGTCAATATATTTGTTGATAGCATCTTCTTCATCAGGGAAATAATCGATAAGCTGTTGCTTGAAATTTTTCAATCCTTTCACAAGGTTGTATGAACGATCGCCAATAATGATCTTATCATAAACAGGACCCATATCTGCCCACTTCAATTTTTTATCAGTGACATAGTCAAAGAGTTTCTTCATGGCACTTTTTTCGCGCTGCATATCACCTATATAATGAATGCCCACATCCCACTCAAATCCTTTTCTTTTAAAAACATGGGTAAAGCCTCCAGCAGTATAGTGTCGTTCTAATATAAGTACTTTATGCCCTTCTTTCGCTAAGATGGCTGCCGCCGACAGGCATCCCATGCCTGATCCTATAAAAATAGTGTGATAGTGATCGTGTAATTTTGGGTTTCTTTTATAAGTCTGGATCATTTTCTTGAATTAAAGCAACAAGATACAAAATGAGCGCTGTTCTAAAAGGATATTTCTGCCTTTGTGATTTTACATTTGCTTCTCTAATCTATAGGGCTAGGGAGCTATTTTTTTCGAGAAAGTGCCTCTTCGGGAAACGGAAATACAATGGTTGAGTTTTTCTCACTGGCTATGTTGGACAACGTTTGATACAATCTTAGCTTTATAGCAGATGGAGATTGATCAATGATCTGGCCAGCTTGAAGCAATTTACCGGCAGCCTGCTCTTCTGCTTCTGCTAAAATGATTCGAGCCCTTCTTGAGCGTTCAGCCTCTGCCTGATTGGCCATAGAGCGTTTCATGTTTTCGGGCAGTTCAATGTCTTTGATCTTGACATCCTGAATGGAGATACCCCATATTTTAGTCTCCAGTTCAACAATTTCTTTGATATTTCTTCCTATTTCCTCTCTTTCTGAAAGTATCGTATCCAACTCTACTTTTCCGCATACATCTCGGAGGGTTGCCTGAGCCATTTGAGAAATGGCAAACACAAAATCTTCTACCTGAAGTATCGCTTTGGTAGCATCCTCAATCCTGAAAAAAAGAACACCATTGATATGACAAGGCACATTATCTTTTGTCATGACTTCCTGTTTCTGGATGTTTATTGTAATAACCCTTATATCGACAAGTTGAATTCTGTCAACCACCGGAATGATCCATCTGAATCCTGGTTGAAGAAGGGAAATGTATTTACCAAACCTGAATTTAACAGCTCGCTTGTATTCATATACAATTCGAATACCGGATAGAAGAAAAACAACGACAATAATTAGAAAAAAATTGATTGGATTCATAATGAGTGGTTTTAAATGAAAACTAGATATTTATGCAACCCTATAAGTTACAAAATCATTGCGTTTTTTCAAAACCTTTCTCAGTAAAATTATCAACCATTCTTTTGTATTACAAGGACTTATCCTTGTTAATAACTAAAGCGAAACGCCAACCTAATGGTTGGCGTTTTGGATAAGGGAACTGTATTGGCTAAGAAACTTTTAGACCTTTATAAAGATCTTTTTCTTGTACATAATATAGGCTGGAATAAAGCAGATAAACATATAAAGAAAAGCCCATAAAGCGGAGGCTAATTTTGGAGCCATACCAACGTCTACCAAGCCATTAAAAAATAGTCCTTTGACGCCTAGAACACCATTTAGAAGTACCGGTAACATGCCCGCAAGGACATATATAGTGATGGCATTACTGCCATAGATTACACCAAACTTGGCGACTTTATTGTATCCGTGAACATCAACAATAAGAATACAAGCAGCAAAAGACATAAAGGCCCAACCCGACGTGAATAAGACGAAAGAGCTACTCCAAAGGTTTTTGTTAAAAGGAAATACCAAATCCCATGCATAACCTCCTAGTACACATACAAAGCCAATAAAAAACAGGTAATTTAATTTCTTTTCTATATCCATATCCTGTTTCAATAGCTGACCCGCCAACATTCCTGTAATACCAGTGGCAATGGCAGGAAGTGTGCTTAATAAGCCTTCAGGGTCCCAGGTTCCTTGATAAAGCCTTAACGGGATAACAACACTATCTATCCAGGCAGCAAGATTCTTTCCTGGTTCTAAGACACCAGCTCCAATACCCGGAACAGGAATTAGCATCATTGCTAACCAATAGCCAACCAATAAGAAAACAGCAATTTTCAATTGCCCTTTCCAACCAGTGGATAGTCCTATAAGAGCACAAACTAAATAAACAATAGCAATACGTTGTAATACGCCTGGAATTCTTAATTCCATAAAATTAAAGTCAGGAAATAAATTCAAAAAAATACCCAATCCAAATATTTTTAATGACCTGATCCATATTTTTTTTCTCATTTTCCCCTTATCTGCTCCGGCATCGAGTTGTTTTGAAGAAGAAAGAACTACTGAAACACCAACGATAAAAATAAAGAAGGGATAAACAAAATCTGTAATGGTAATGCCATGCCATGAAGCATGCGCAAGAGGCCAATACAAATGCTCCCATGACCCGGGGTCATTTACAACAATCATTAAGGCAATGGTCAAACCTCTTAACATATCTAAAGAAATTAATCTCTTGCTTGAATCAAATGTGCTCATAGTAATAATTTTAAAGAATTCAGGTTATTAAGGTCTACAGTTTCACATCATAAATAGATATGCCAGAACAGCGATGCAAATCTGGTTTGAAACAAATAAACCATGGTAATATTAATTAATTATAACGTTCAGAACAAGCTTATTCTGCTAATAACCTGTTTCTACATACTATTGACATCATACTGCACAGGAGACGTATTTTTAACTTTTTTAAACGCATAATTGATTTGTGATTTTATGGATATCATTTAAGGTGAATCACTCTTTAATTAGTGGCTAAGTAATATAGAAACCAATGGTTTAAAAAAAATGTTTAAATTAGTCATCAACTTAAACTCTCCGATCTTAAAGAAATAGATCTTAGAGATTTTATTAACTAAACTTTATTTGAATGAAAAAATTAGTAGCTGAATTTATTGGTACGCTTTGGCTCGTACTTGGAGGTTGTGGAAGCGCAGTTCTTGCCGCAGGAGTGGAAAATGTTGGGATTGGTTTAGTTGGAGTCTCACTGGCTTTTGGTTTAACGGTGCTGACAGGTGCTTATGCATTAGGACATATTTCTGGAGGTCACTTCAACCCTGCGGTATCCATAGGGTTATGGATGGGAGGTAGATTTGATAAAAAAGATCTTTTACCTTATATAGGAGCACAAGTATTAGGTGGAGCAGTTGGTGCAGCTATTTTGTATTTAATTGTAAGCAGTTCTGCTGATTTTACCGGGGTAGGATCTGATCCAGGTTCATTTGCGAGTAATTTTTATGATGCAAATGTATATGGTGTTAATTTTGGATTAATGGGAGCACTAATTACTGAAATAGTAATGACTTTTATGTTTCTAATCGTGATATTAGGTGCGACTCATAAAAATGCTTCTCCGGGATTTGGTGGGATGGCCATAGGGTTGGCTTTAACATTAATTCATCTGATTAGTATACCCGTGACTAACACATCAGTAAACCCTGCAAGAAGTACTGCAAGTGCACTGTTTGTTGGAGGTGATGCAATGGGGCAGTTATGGTTGTTTTGGGCAGCACCTATTATAGGAGCTATTCTAGCGGGCATTGTTTACAAATATTTATCTCCTCAAGAAGCTTAGGAATTATTTTTTACATTTTATAAATGGGGTCAGTAAAGGTCAAAAAGACCTTGGGCCTCATTTTTTATTTAAAACGTATGGAAGAGAATTATTTAATGGATATCAGAAAGCTATTTGCATACTATAAAGCCCTGGGTGAAGGTGCTATGCAGCAAGTTTCAGAGAAAGACCTATTCTGGCAATATGATTCGAATTCAAATAGTATCGCCATTATAGTAAAACACATCTCAGGGAATATGCTTTCACGCTGGACTAATTTTCTCAGCTCAGACGGAGAAAAGAAGTGGAGAGATCGAGATAGCGAATTTGATTATGACTTGGGTTCTCAGAAAGAACTTATGGGAGTCTGGAATAAAGGCTGGGATTGTTTGTTTGACGCTTTGGATAGTCTTCAGCCATCCGATCTCCAAAAAATAATTTACATTAGAAATACAGGTCATTCTGTGTCAGAGGCGCTTAATAGACAATTGGCGCATTATGCAGCGCATATTGGCCAGATTATATTTTTATCGAAGATGATCAGTAAAGAAAAATGGCAAAGTTTATCCATTCCCAAAGGGGCTTCAAAAGACTTCAATAAAGTTAAGTTTTCAAAAAACACCGAAAACCAGCATTTTACAGATGACTTGACTTCGTCCTAATTTAAAAAAATGGTTTGATCAGTCGAAACTAAGCTGATTTGTTTTCATTATTTTTGAATTTAAATTAATCAATACCCTTATTTTTACCCTTTATTATATTGATAAAAACATGTGTCGTAAAACTCTTGCATTCGTTTTTTTTATCTGTTTAGGTTTCTTTTCTTCTTGTAAAGCGGAAAAAGAGAATTCATTGCGGATAGCTGTTGCATCTAATCTACAATTTGTTATTGGGGAACTTGTAGCAGATTTTTCAGAAAAAACAGGGATTGACTGCGAAGTAATTATTGGCTCTTCCGGTAAACTTACGGCTCAGATTGTAGAGGGCGCGCCATTTGATCTCTTGCTATCGGCAGATGTTAAATATCCTAATGAATTGTATGATAATGGATTTACAATAGATCAACCCAAGATATACGCTTATGGCAACTTGATATTATGGACAGTTAGAGAAGGATTAAAGCCAAATTTAGATTCATTGGTGTCAAGGCGAATAAAGCATATAGCAGTGGGGAATCCCAGAACGGCACCTTATGGAGTGGCTGCGATGCAAGTATTAAAGAATACAGAGATTTATGATAGTGTAAGTGATAAAATAGTGCTTGGAGAAAGTGTTTCGCAAACCAACCAATTCATTATTTCTCAGGCGGCAGACCTGGGCTTTACTTCTAAATCTGTTGTTTTATCATCTAAAATGATGAACAGGGGTTCTTGGATAGAAATTGAAGACACCCTATACGAACCCATGGCACAGGCAATGGTGGTGCTAAAGAACAGAACGGCCTTTAAGTCAAAAGCACTTCAATTCAAGGAATTTATTCTTTCTGCTGACGGCAAGAAAATTTTGCATAAGTTTGGCTATAATGTAAAAGAATAAATGAATATTCTAAAGGGAAAAATATCGAGTATTAAAGTTAATGGAGATCTATCTATTGTTAAAGTGGATATTGGGAAAACTATCTTTTCAACCATATTAATAGATACACCTGATACGGCATCTTATTTGAGACTGGAGAATGAGGTCAGTGTTATTTTTAAGGAAACCGAAGTGATTCTAGGTGTGGGAGATATGAGTGGAATAAGCCTGAGAAATAAACTAGTTGGCAAGGTCATTTCTATAGAATCAGACAGACTGTTGAGCAAAGTAACGATAAATACTGACCTAGGGCCTATTACTTCGATTATCACTTCGAATGCCGTAACACAGTTGAAAATTGTTGTAGGACTTGAAGTTAGTGCCATGATTAAAACCAACGAATTGATGTTATCAAAATGATAGATTGGAATCCACTTTTAATAACCTTTAAATTAGCATCTATAACTACGATTCTATTGCTGGTGATTTCAATTCCTTTGGCGTATTGGTTGGCCAATACCCGATCAAAAATTAAACCTGTTGCAGAGACTTTAGTGAGTATGCCATTAGTACTTCCACCAACTGTAATTGGATTCTATATGTTGCTTGCTTTGAGCCCGTCCAATGCTTTTGGAAGCTGGTTAGATGAGTGGCTAGGACTTCGTCTTGTGTTTTCATTTGAAGGACTCGTACTTGGTTCTTTGATTTACAGTTTGCCATTTATGGTGCATCCCATTCAAGCAGGTTTTGCAAATTTATCACCCTCATTAAAACACGCATCTTATGTAATGGGGAAGAGCAAATTTTTGACCTTGACAAAGGTGCTGCTGCCCAATATGAAACCTTCTCTGATTACTGGAATTATTCTGGCTTTTGCCCATACCATTGGAGAGTTTGGTGTAGTCTTAATGATAGGAGGAAACCTTTCAGGTAAAACTAGAGTAGCTTCGATAGCGATTTATGACGAGGTGGAAAGTTTAAATTATGGGGCGGCTAATACGTATTCTATGATTTTATTTGGCATTACTTTTTTAATTCTCATGATGGTATACCTTATCAATGGGGGATATTTCAAAAAATGGAATGGAAATGATTGATATACAACTAAAGAAAATATTAAAATCATCTTCAGGAGAGATGCTGCTCAATGTTCAAACGAGTCTTGAGGAAGGGAAATTTACGACTGTGTATGGTAAATCAGGCGCTGGTAAAAGCACATTGCTGATGCTTTTGGCTGGGCTTTTAAAGCCGGATGAAGGTTTCTTGAGTGTAGCCGGGCAAACTTGGACGGATACAAGTAAAAGAATTCACCTTCCGCCTCAAAAAAGAAATATCGGCTATGTTTTTCAGGAATACGCGCTCTTCCCTAATATGACGGTAAGAGAGAACCTTCTTTTTGCGTTGGCTAAGAAACAACCAAAATCAATAATTGATAAGCTTGTTGAAATTATTGATCTTGGGCAATTGCAAGACCGCATGCCACTAACCCTTTCGGGAGGTCAGAAACAAAGGGTGGCCTTGGCCAGGGCATTGGTAAGCAAACCAAAGTTGTTACTTTTAGATGAGCCCTTATCAGCATTGGATCATGAGATGAGAGTGAAACTTCAATCGTATATTCTTGAAGTTCATCAGGAGTTTAAGCTAACTACTATTTTAATAAGTCATGATGTTTCTGAAATCATCAGGTTGTCAGATTTTATGATCGAGATGGATCATGGAGAAATCATTCGCAAAGGAGACCCAGCTTCAATGTTTACAAATGACAGGGTGAATGCAAAATTTCAATTTACCGGTGAAGTCATTAAAATGGTGAAACAGGATTTTATTGTAATTGTTACGGTCTTGATTGGCAAGGATCTCGTCAAAGTTATTTCTAATGATAAGGAGGCCGAAACATTGCAAATCGGAGATCGTGTTTTAATTGCTTCCAAAGCCTTTAATCCAATCATTCATAAAATCAGTTGATGATATTATGGATTATTAACTAAGGCGTATTTTAAGTTAAAATCCTTTTCTAATTGCACATTATTTTTTAATTTCAATGGGTGAAATTCACTTTAAATAAAGTTATCATGAGACTGAATATGAATAAGTTAAATAATCGTCTTGGCATTCTAATCACAAGTTGTATTTATGTTGTTGCCTTTTTGGTCATGCATCCTTCAATTATAGCTCAAGAGGTAGGATCTTCAGATTTTAAGGAATACAAAGGAGTTGTTGTGAATGCAAAAACTCAAAAATCATTAGAATATGCTTCTATTTCTGTGACGAATTCGAATATTGCTACAATTTCAAACTTAGAAGGAGTGTTCTTGGTTAAAGTTCCAAATTCTTTGAAAGGTGAAAATGTGGTTATAAGTTATTTGGGATATCAGAATAAAACAATTCCATTGAGCACGTTTAGTGATGCTGAATATAAAGTAGAAATGGAAGAGTCCTTTGAAAAATTACCCGACGTTAATCTTGTAGAAGCCAATCCGTTAAGTGTAATTAGAAAAGTTATAGAGAAAAGAAAGATGAATTCCTATAATGAGTCGACTATCGTGAAGGCATTTTATAGAGAATCTATCAAGAAAAGAAGAACCTATGCCTCACTTTCGGAAGCGGTGGTCGATATTTATAAACAACCAAGAGGGACGCAAAGCGATTATGTGATGCTTGAAAAAGCAAGGAAGAGTACAGATTATAGAAAAATAGATACTTTAGTTATCAAGCTTCAAGGAGGCCCTTATAATAATATGAGCATGGATATGATCAGAAATGAAGAGCTGTTTTTCTCTCCAGACATGTTTGATATTTATCGGTTTAGCTTTGACAAAATGATGACTTTAGACGATAGAAATGTTTATGTCATCGATTTTGTTCAAAGGCCTTCCATGGTGGAGCCATTCTACAAAGGGAAGTTATATGTTGACATGGACACCTATGCACTTGTGAAAGCTGTTTTTGGTTTGAATCTCGAGAACCTCGCCAAGGCGAAAAAGTTCTTTGTAAAAAAGAAACCTAATAATGCAGACGTAATTCCCATGGACACTAAGTACATAGTAGATTATAAGGAAACCGATGGGAAGTGGCATTTTAGTTATAGTCGAATTGAGCTGGTTTTCAAAATCAAATGGGATAAAAAGTTGTTTAATTCAATTTATAATGTCGCTATAGAGATGGCTATAACTGATTGGAAAGATAACGCCCAGGGTGAAAGTATTAAAAATAGGGATCGTATGAGAAGGAGTGTTATTCTTACAGAGCAGACTTCTGGTTTTACTGATCCAGAGTTCTGGGGAGAATTAAACGTAATAGAACCAGACAAGTCTATTGATAATGCGATTAAAAAAATTCAAAAAAATTATCAGAAAGAACAGTCTTAGCTAAACCAAGACCCTAAGTTTTAATAAAGTTTTAATAAAAAGGTAGGCATTAATTTGTAATTTGCCCGCCGTAAAAATGTTTTATTAAACGATTTATTAGCTTTTGAAAAGGATCTTATTTATTTCTTTGTTTTTATGCTTTACTTCAGGTCTTTTGGCTCAGATAGACCAGAATACAATAGAAGAAACTGATGCGTTTCAGTATCAGCCTGACAACAGTAATGTCATTGAAATGGCACCTCAAAATTCCGATAAAGAAGATATTAAGGCCGAAACCGTTACACTTTTTGGAGACCTCAAAGATATTGCCGATAAATTTCCTCAGTATAGTGTTATCCCTCAAAAGAAGAAAAGGAGTATGAGAGACCTTAGTCAGGCGGACAAGGATGTGCTCGTATCGAAATATTGGAATGGTAAAAATGTCAGTGTCAAAAAATTCCGAACTTCATTGGAACTTGGGAAAATAGAAACGGAGTCAAAATCAATTCGAATCATTTGTCGAGATCATAGTTATGTTGACGGAGATAGAGTCAAGTTATATGTCAATGAAGAGGTTATTCGGAGAAGCATTACACTTGAGGGGGGGTATTATAGTATTGATATAAATTTGAAAGAGGGGTTCAATAGAATTGATATTGAAGCTTTAAACCAAGGCTCTTCAGGGCCAAATACGGCTGAATTTAAAGTATTGGATGAGTTTGGCGTAGTATTGGCAGATAAAGAATGGAATATTCTAACAGGTTATATTGCTACCTTGGTTGTAATGAGAAAATAAGAACTTCCTACAGGATCTTTTTAGGGAAACATCAGAGATCTGCTACAAAACGTTATGAAAAAAAAGCTGCTTATATTTATTGGAAAGCTTCTATTGTTAGCCACGATGTTAATCGGGCTCTTCATTGGTTTCGTGTACCTGGGTGTTTTTGGGCATGTTTTTTCAGAAAAAGAACTCAAAGAATTCAAGAATGAAACAGCATCTTTAGTTGTTTCGGATAATGGGAAAATTATTGGTAAATTTTTCGCGGATAACAGAACCAATGTTGAATTTCAACAAATCCCCAAAGACTTGATTAATGCCCTTGTGGCCACAGAAGATGCACGCTATTTTGAACATGAGGGTGTTGATTCAAGAAGTTTGTTAAGGGTCTTGGTAAAGTCAATAATTCTTCAACAAAAAAGTGCTGGTGGAGGAAGTACCATCACGCAGCAGCTTGCTAAAAACATGTTTGGAAGACAACGCTATGGTTTTCTTTCGATGCCTGTGAATAAGACAAAGGAAATTATTTTAGCGTCTCGGCTTGAGCGTATTTATTCAAAAGAGGGTATACTTACATTATATCTTAACACCGTGCCTTTTGGGGAAAATGTATTGGGTATAGAAGCGGCATCTCACAGGTTCTTTAATAAAGGTGTTTCCTCCCTGAAAACGGAAGAATCAGCTGTCTTAATTGGAATGTTAAAGGCAAATACTTATTACAATCCCAGACTTTACCCAGATCATGCTTTAGAAAGAAGAAATGTTGTTTTGGACCAAATGGAAAAATACGGTTATATAGGCTCGGATGGGGCTGATGAACTTCAAAAATTACCTTTAGAATTAGACTATGCCAATCTTCAATCTGAAGGAACGGCTAATTATTTTCTTGTAGAAATTAAGAAGGAGGCTGCCGATATTATAAAAGAAATCAACCGCAGATCAAATACGATTTACGATCTTAATAAAAGTGGATTAATCATTGAAACTACTTTGGATTATCGATTGCAGCAATATGCATTACAAGCCTTTAAATCTCATCTATCCAAGATGCAGCAACGTTTAAATAAACAATATAGCAGAGGTCAAGACAAAAAGGAGTTAAATTCATTGGTGTCAAGGGAAATAAAAAGACTGAAACTTGAAAAATACGCTGATGAAACCAAAGTTCGAGAAATGTTTTCTTGGGAAGGATTCTATTCAGACTCTATTAGTATTCGTGACAGCATCGCTAAGAATTTAACGCTACTTCATGCGGGCTTTATTGCTATCAATCCTCTTGATGGGGCTATAAAAGCCTGGGTAGGGGGTATTGATTTCAGAACCCAGCCCTATGATCAGATTTTTGCACAGCGTCAAACAGCTTCTGCATTTAAGCCTATTTTATATGCCTCGGCACTTGAGCAAGGAGCAATGCCCTGTCAATATTTAGACAATGACCCTATTGTGTTAAAGGATTTTGAAAACTGGGAACCTCAGAATTATGATCGCTCCCTTGGAGGAAAGTATTCATTGGCTGCCTCCCTGGCTCGATCTATGAATATTCCAACCGTAAATTTATTTTTTCAACAAGATTTTAATGTTTTGCAGCATACCTGGGATAATTTAGGGTTCTCTCAGCCACTTATTTATAATCCGTCTATAGCCTTGGGTACAGCAACGGCCAGTCTTTATGAAATGGCCATCGCATATTCAGCTTTTGCAAATTCCGGGAAACGAATTGAACCAGTTATGATCAGATCAATCAAAACTGCTAAAGGTGAAGAATTGTATAGTAGATCTGGCATTCAATCTGGTGAAGCGGTTCTTACTCAATCAACCAGCGGTATGTTAAGCGCAATACTTCGAAAGGCTGTAAAAGAGGGGACCGGGCGATCTTTGAATTCTGTATATGGTGTTTCAGTCCCGATTGCTGGTAAAACAGGAACCTCACAAGATTACGGAGATGCCTGGTTTGTTGGGTACACTTCTAATCTGGTAATGGCCACAAGAGTCGGTGCTAGTTTTCCAATGATACATTTTAACAATGGGTCAAATGGGGCAGGAAGTACCTTGGCACTTCCTATCGTGGCAAAAACGCTTCAAAAAGTGCAAAAAAACACAGGAATGAAACGCAAGTACTTAAGAACGTCAAATTCTCAATATTATACCGACGCCTTGTCATGCCCTGATCACATTGACGATTCAGAATTCGAGAAGTTTTTTGATGATATTTTTAAAGATAAAAATACAACCTTTGAAAAAGCATCCAAGAAAGCCAAACGTCAAGCCAAGAAGGAAAAGAAACAATCGTGGTTTAAACGTGTTTTTGGTAAAAAAGATTAAACTTTCAGCCTATAGATTTAATTGAACATTTGGCTCATAATTGCTATTCCACCAAAAAGGAAAAGGAATGCAAAAGCTAAAATAAATCCGATTATCCATAATATTAAGGTGCCCTTCGCCCAGTTTTTTTTATGAATATTAGCATCTTCAGTAAAGGCCCAGATCAACAACATAATAATTCCAATAAGTGGTAAGGAAGAAATAAAGATTGTTATGGCCCATTCTTTGGGATCAAGGGGTCGGTTGTTGTCTACTAGTTGCATATAATTGGTCTTTAAGTTTAAATTTCATTAGTAAAGGTAAGTGATCTGAAGCTAAATCAAATTGTGTCAAAATTTCCGCATCAATTTCATTTATGAATTTCTTATTGTAGAAAATATAATCTAGACGTTCAGTTGGTGAGGCGGAGCTGAATGTGTTTTGTGCTGTATTAGGATCAAATGCAGCACATCCAGTATTTGGTAATTTGAGGAAGATTTGAATTCCAGCCTCATCATAATTAATGTCACTATTAAAATCACCTAAAAGAATTACGGGGTGTTTCTTGTAGTACTTTAAATAAATGTTTTTTACTTGTTGCATTTGCAATTTTCTTGTTTTTACATCATATGCTTCAAGGTGTACATTGATCAGTATTAAGGTTTGTTCTAGAATTTTAATTTTAGTCACTTGTGCCAGGCGATCAATATAAAAACTATCATAGTAAAAGGGGTTATCGGCATTTCTTTTCAATTCAATTCTTTCCTGATCTATAATGGGGTATTTACTCAATAGAGATTGGCCGGATAATACCTGGCCAAATTGTCTTGATATAGGATAATAAGGAAAGGGTACATATTTTTTATCCCAATTGATATTTTGCCCATAATAGGGATATCCTAGTCTTGATAGCTCATTTTGCTGATTGACTCTGTGTGACCTGCTTGAATTGTAATCTATTTCCTGAAAAGCAATGAAATCAGGATCAACTTTCTTTAATTCATAAATCACTTTGTTTAAATTTTTGTCAAAAAGAGATTTTGGTCTTTCGAGTGGCAGGTTATTGGTCATGCCACTGAGATAGCCAATGTTATAACTTACAATACTGTGAATACTGTCATTTGATGTGGTAGAAGCGACTTCGTATTGACCTGTCAGATTATAATCCTTAGGGCTCAGATTAGGCGATGAAGCCCAAAAATAAAACCCTACAATTACAAAGAACAGGGCAGCAACAACGTTGAAAATAACTTTTAGAATTCGCTTCATTCGAGGGGTGGAATAAAAATTAAATATAATACATTTTTTTAAAACATTTTCTTTGTATATTTGCAGCCCAAAAAATAAACTTAAAGTACATATGAAAGGAGGTGCCCAACTATGTTAATTATTCCAGTAAAGGATGGTGAAAATATAGACAGAGCGTTAAAACGTTTTAAAAGAAAGTTTGATAGAACGAAGACAATGAGGACGTTGCGCGAAAGAAAGGAATTTACGAAACCTTCAGTTGTAAGGCGAAAGCAGATTCAGAAAGCCCAGTATGTTCAAGCTATTAGAACTTCAGAAGAGAAAGGTTAATACCTTTTTAAAATAAATTAAGTCCCGCTTTTGCGGGACTTTTTTTTTGTTAATTATTTAAGTTTATGCTGTATTTTTTGTATTTTTGAAAGAAGCGGCATAGGTTCGGAAGCGCTAAAACTATTTAATTACTTATAGATAACTAAAGATCGATTTTGAGTATATCTCATTTTATAACCTATCTGGATTGCGAAAAAAAATATTCACCATACACTCTTACGGCTTATAGGAAAGACCTTAGCTCTTTCGAGGAATTTTGTGAAAGCGAATTCGAGATAGAAGAGATCTCAGGTGTTTCCTATCCAGTTATAAGAAGTTGGGTTGTTAAATTAGTGGAAGACGGTATTTCTAATCGGTCGATCAATAGGAAAATTAGTTCTTTGAGGTCTTATTTTAATTTTTTATTAAAATCGAAACAAATAGAGGACCATCCTCTAAGAAAACACAAAGCATTGAAAGTTGAGAAAAGAATCAATGTACCATTTTCTGAAAAAGAAATTAATGAGGTGTTGGATTTTTTTGATCAGGCTGATGGCTTTGAGCAAATAAGGGATAAGTTGATTATCGAATTATTGTATACCACGGGGATGAGAAGGGCCGAATTAATAGGTTTAAAAAACACATCGATTGACCTTTCACAAAGTATTGTTAAAGTGTTAGGTAAAAGAAATAAAGAAAGACAACTACCCTTACTTTTGTCTGTAGTAGGGACAGTTGAAAAATACAAATTATTAAGGAAGGATATCGTCTCCGAAACGGACTCATTTTTAATTACAAAAAAGGGAGATGAAATTTATCCAACGTTAGTGTATAGAATCATTAATGAGTACTTTAGTAAGGTGTCAGTAAAAGTTAAAAAGAGCCCTCATATTGTAAGGCATTCTTTCGCGACACATTTATTAAGTGAAGGAGCTGATTTGAATTCGGTAAAAGAATTGCTTGGACATTCCAGTTTGGCTTCAACTCAGGTATACACACATAGTAATTTGAAGGATTTAAAAATAATGTATAACCAAGCTCATCCAAGGGGCAATAAAAACTATTAACTTATGAAAATATCTGTTCAGTCTGTTAATTTCAACATTAGTAATGATTTAGTCGATTACATCGAAAAAAAAGTTAATAACCTAGAGAAATTTCACGATCATATTATTGGTGCTGAAGTGTATTTAAAGGTTCAGAGTACTAGCGAGAAAGAGAACAAATTAGTTGATGTAAAAATGAATCTTCCCGGTGTTGATATAGTTGCCAAAAAACAGTCGAAGACATTTGAAGAAGCGGCCAGTCTTGCTATCGATTCAGTAAAAAGACAATTGGTTAAACGAAAAGAAAAATTAAGAGCATAAAATTTTTTAAAAATATAGTCAAAAAGTTTTGTAGAACTGATAAAACTTTTTACATTTGCAAACCGTTAGAAAAAGCGGTTTGTTTTTTTATATAGGGATCCTATAAAGACAAATTAAAAACGATGCGTTTTTTTAGGAAATCATAAAGTAAAAAAGCCGATGTAGCTCAGCTGGCTAGAGCAGCTGATTTGTAATCAGCAGGTCGTGGGTTCGAGTCCCTCCATCGGCTCAGATCTTTGAAAAAAATAGTAAAATTGAGGGGAGATACTCAAGCGGCCAACGAGGACAGACTGTAACTCTGTTGGGAAACCTTCGCAGGTTCGAATCCTGCTCTCCCCACAAGTTTGTTTAAGGTAAAAAAAATTATTTAAGCGGGAGTAGCTCAGTTGGTAGAGCTTCAGCCTTCCAAGCTGATTGTCGCCGGTTCGAGCCCGGTCTCCCGCTCTAATTTTCAATATGTTTTAACGAATATATTGGAATGAATAAAACCTATTCCAGGTGATATTGTACTTAAGCCCTGAAGACAATGAAAAGGATCCGGTTTTTACAAACACTTAAGCCGGTGTAGCTCAGGGGTAGAGCGTTTCCTTGGTAAGGAAGAGGTCACGGGTTCAAATCCCGTCATTGGCTCTATTATAGATGCTTCAAAAATAGAATAAACACGAATATATATATAACTAAGATTAAAATTTAACAATCATGGCAAAAGAAACTTTTGATCGTTCAAAGCCCCATTTAAACATTGGTACTATTGGACACGTTGATCACGGTAAAACTACTTTGACTGCTGCCATTACGAAAGTGTTGGCAGATAAAGGACTTTCTGAAGTAAAGAATTTCGACCAGATCGATAATGCTCCTGAGGAAAAAGAAAGAGGTATAACTATTAATACGGCGCACGTTGAATATTCAACTGCAAACCGTCATTATGCACACGTTGACTGTCCAGGTCACGCGGATTATGTGAAGAACATGGTAACTGGTGCTGCACAAATGGACGGTGCTATCTTAGTAGTTGCGGCTACTGATGGTCCAATGCCACAAACTCGTGAGCACATCTTATTAGGACGCCAGGTTGGTATTCCTAGAATGGTTGTGTTTATGAATAAAGTAGACATGGTTGATGACGAGGAATTACTTGAATTAGTTGAGATGGAAGTAAGAGATCTTCTTTCTTTCTATGAGTATGACGGTGATAACGGTCCTGTTATTCAAGGTTCAGCTTTAGGTGCATTGAACGGTGAAGAAAAATGGGTGAATACAGTTTTAGAATTGATGGATGCTGTTGATTCTTGGATTGAAATTCCAAAGAGAGATATTGAAAAAGATTTCTTAATGCCTGTTGAAGATGTATTCTCAATTACTGGTCGTGGTACTGTTGCTACTGGTCGTATCGAATTAGGTGTTGCTAATACTGGTGATTCTGTTGATATTATTGGTATGGGTGCTGAAAAATTAACTTCTACAGTTACTGGAGTAGAGATGTTCCGTAAGATTTTAGATAGAGGTGAAGCTGGTGATAACGTTGGTATCTTATTAAGAGGTGTTGATAAAGAATCAATCTCAAGAGGTATGGTAATCTGTAAGCCAGGTTCAATTACTCCTCATGCAAAATTCAAAGCTGAGGTTTATATCTTGAAAAAAGAAGAAGGTGGACGTCACACTCCATTCCATAAAAATTACCGTCCTCAGTTTTACGTAAGAACAACTGATGTTACAGGAACAATTAACTTGCCAGATGGTGTTGAAATGGTAATGCCTGGAGATAACTTGACAATTACTGTTGATTTAATTCAACCAATTGCCTTGAACTTAGGTTTACGTTTTGCAATCCGTGAAGGTGGTAGAACAGTTGGAGCTGGACAGGTAACTGAAATCATTGATTAGTTATAATCGATTTCAGTAGAAATAATAAAATTTGAATATCAGGTGCTTCCTTTCGGAAGCGCCTAATGTTCTTTTTAAAAAGTATGTTTTTTATTGAAATATGCTGATTAATTGGGAGACAAATGAACTTGTAAAAGTGCATTTTCTGACCATACGGGTGTAGCTCAGTTGGTAGAGCACTGGTCTCCAAAACCAGGTGTCGGGAGTTCGAGCCTCTCCACCCGTGCGTAAAAAGATAATAAATGGGTATAGTGAATTACATTAAGGAATCATTTGGAGAGTTACAGCATAACGTTTCTTGGATGCCAAGGGAGGAAGCTCAAAAGAATACAGTATTGGTAGCAGTATTTACTGTGATTTTTGCAATCGCTGTTTTTTTAGTTGACAAGTTCTTTCAAATGGGCTTAGAAAAATATTTCAATATTTTTAATTAATATATCAATATGTCGGATTCTTCTGTAATGAAATGGTATGCCGTAAGGGCAATTGGTGGTCAAGAAAATAAGGTAAAAACTTATATTGAGAATGAAATAGCTCGATTAGGTTTGTCTGATTTTGTAAGCCAAGTGTTGGTGCCAACTGAGAAAGTGATCCAGATTCGAAATGGTAAGAAATACCATAAGGAGAAGGTTTATTTCCCAGGATATATTATGGTCGAAGCTAATTTGAGTGGTGAGGTTCCTCACGTAATCAAATCAGTTACTGGTGTAATTGGTTTTCTTGGAGAAACAAAAGGAGGAGATCCTGTTCCGTTGAGAAAGTCTGAGGTGAATAGAATGTTGGGTACAGTTGATGATCTGGCAGTTCAAAATGAAAATGTTGCAATACCATTTATTTCTGGTGAAACAGTAAAAGTTATTGATGGTCCGTTCAATGGATTTGACGGAACTATTGAAAAAATTAATGAAGAAAAGCGTAAGCTTGAGGTTATGGTGAAGATCTTTGGGAGAAAAACTCCTTTGGAACTGAACTATATGCAGGTTGAGAAAATATCATAAATGTTACGATATTATGTAAATGCATTAGCTTCCACTTAATGTGTTTTATTAATTAAAGTTAAAACGATGGCAAAAGAGATTAGTAAGGTAGTAAAATTGCAAGTTCGAGGAGGCGCGGCAAATCCGTCACCACCAGTAGGACCAGCATTAGGTGCTGCCGGAGTTAATATTATGGAGTTCTGTAAGCAGTTTAATGCTAGAACTCAAGACAAACCCGGAAAGGTTTTACCAGTTGTAATTAATGTTTACAAGGATAAATCATTCGATTTTGTAGTTAAAACTCCACCAGCAGCAGTTCAATTGTTAGAAGCAGCTAAAGTTAAAAAAGGTTCTGGAGAGCCTAACCGTAAAAGAGTAGCATCAGTTACTTGGGATCAAGTACGTACCATTGCAGAGGACAAAATGCAGGATTTAAATGCATTTCAAGTTGAATCGGCTATGTTAATGATTGCAGGAACAGCTAGATCTATGGGAATTCGTGTAAAAGGAACAGCTCCAGTTAAAACAGCATAATAAGATGGCAAAACTAACAAAGAAGCAAAAAGAATCTAGATCTAAAGTAGACCCTAAAGCATCTCATGATGTCTTAGCGGCTTCAACTCTAGTAAAGGAAGTAACCACCGTAAAATTTGATGCAAGTGTTGATCTTGCAATACGTTTAGGTGTAGATCCGCGTAAAGCTAACCAAATGGTAAGAGGTGTTGTAACCCTTCCAAATGGTACAGGTAAAGATGTTAAAGTATTGGCATTGGTTACTCCTGATAAAGAAGCAGAAGCTAAAGAAGCAGGAGCTGACTACGTAGGATTGGATGAATACCTTCAAAAAATTAAAGGAGGATGGACAGATGTTGACGTAATTGTGACTATGCCAAGTGTAATGGGAAAATTAGGTCCTTTAGGTAGAGTATTAGGCCCACGTGGTTTAATGCCTAACCCAAAGACTGGTACCGTTACTATGGACGTTGCTAAGGCAGTCAAAGAAGTTAAAGGTGGTAAAATTGACTTTAAAGTTGATAAAACTGGTATTGTTCATGCATCAATTGGAAAAGTTTCATTTGAAGCTGATAAAATTGCTGAAAATGCAAATGAATTGATCAATACAATTGTAAAGTTAAAGCCTTCAACTGTAAAAGGAGTGTATATCAAGAGTATTTTCTTGTCTAGTACAATGAGCCCTGGAATTGCAATAGATGCTAAAACAGTTTAAGCTGTAAAATTTTGAAATTATGACAAGAGAAGAAAAATCGCAAGTAATACAAGATTTGACTGGCAAGTTAGCTGATAACCCAGTGATCTATTTAGCAGATATCTCAGGATTGAATGCTTCTGATACCTCTAATTTAAGAAGAGCCTGTTTTAAGGCAAATGTTAAATTGGCAGTTGTGAAAAATACCTTGCTTGCAAAAGCAATGGATAGTAGTGATAAAGATTTTGGTGAATTACCAAATGTTCTTAAAGGAAACACTTCATTGATGATGGCTGATACTGGAAATGCTCCAGCTAAGGTTATCAAAGCTTTCCGTAAAGGAAAGCAAGAGAAGCCAATTCTTAAAGGAGCTTATGTTGAACAAGAAGTTTATGTTGGAGATGACCAACTAGATAACTTGGTTAACATCAAGTCTAAAGAGGAGGTAATTGGAGATATTATTGGATTGTTACAATCACCAGCGAAGAATGTTATTTCAGCACTTCAATCAGGTGGAGGAAAAATTCACGGTATCCTTCAAACTTTATCAGAAAAATAATAAACACACTAATAAACTAAATAATAAAATTTAAACAGTAGAAAAATGGCAGAGTTGAAAGATTTCGCAGAACAATTAGTTAACTTAACTGTAAAAGAGGTTAATGAATTGGCTAATATTTTGAAAGATGAGTATGGTATTGAGCCTGCAGCAGCTGCAGTTGCAGCAGCAGGACCTGCAGGTGGTGGAGAAGCCGCTGCTGAGGAAAAAACAGAATTTGATGTTATCCTTAAAGCCGCAGGTGGTTCTAAATTAGCAGTAGTTAAATTGGTTAAAGAATTAACTGGTTTAGGTTTAAAAGAAGCTAAAGGTATCGTTGATAGTGCACCAGCACCAATCAAAGAAGGTATCTCTAAAGATGAGGCAGAAGGTCTTAAAAAATCTTTAGAAGAAGCAGGAGCAGAAGTTGAGCTTAAATAAGTAGTTTAACTACTAAACAATTGAGGTTTAGGTCTTTGGGGTAATACCGCTTAGACCTAAACCATTTTGCATATATATTCGTTCTTATAATTTAATTTAAATTTATCTCCATTGGCAACGAAACAAAAAACCCAAAGAGTAAACTTTGCATCAGCTAAATTGTTAACCGAATATCCAGATTTCCTTGATATTCAAATAAAATCATTCCAGGACTTTTTTCAATTAGAAACTAAATCTGATGAAAGAAGTGACGAAGGTCTATATAAAACCTTCATGGAAAACTTTCCTATTACCGATACAAGAAATAATTTTGTTTTAGAATTCCTAGATTACTTTGTTGATCCACCAAGATATTCTATTCAAGAGTGTATAGAAAGAGGGCTAACTTATAGTGTACCTCTTAAAGCACGTTTAAAGTTGTATTGTACTGATCCTGAGCATGAAGATTTTGAAACTATTGTACAAGATGTTTATTTAGGGGTTATTCCTTACATGACACATAGTGGTACTTTTGTTATCAATGGTGCAGAAAGAGTAGTTGTTTCTCAATTACATAGATCACCGGGTGTATTTTTCGGTCAATCTTTTCACGCTAACGGAACAAAACTATATTCAGCAAGAGTAATTCCTTTTAAAGGTTCTTGGATTGAATTTGCTACAGATATCAATCAGGTGATGTTCGCCTATATTGATAGAAAGAAAAAATTACCAGTAACTACTTTATTTAGAGCAATTGGCTTTGAAAGAGATAAAGATATTCTGGAGATATTTGACCTTGCAGAAGAGGTTAAAGTATCAAAAAGTGGACTGAAAAAGGTGCTTGAAAGAAAACTAGCAGCTAGAGTTCTAAAGACTTGGTTTGAGGATTTCGTTGATGAGGATACCGGAGAGGTTGTATCTATTGAGCGTAATGAAATCGTACTTGACAGGGATACTATCCTTGAAAAAGAGCATATTGATGAAATTATTGAGTCAGGTGCAAAAACTATTCTTTTACACAAATTAGATAATGATGCAGGTGATTATGCTATTATTCATAACACGTTGCAAAAAGATCCAACAAATTCTGAAAAAGAAGCTGTTGAACATATATACCGTCAATTGCGTAATGCTGAGCCGCCAGATTATGAAACGGCTAAAGGTATTATCAATAAACTGTTCTTTTCTGAACAACGATACAATCTTGGAGAAGTAGGTCGTTACAGAATGAATAAGAAATTAGGTCTTGATGTAGATATCGAACAAAAGGTATTGACCAAAATGGATATCATCACAATTGTGAAGAATCTGATTAATTTGGTGAATTCAAAAGCAGAAGTAGATGATATTGATCACTTGTCAAACCGTCGTGTAAGAACTGTTGGAGAGCAGCTTGCAGGTCAGTTTGGGGTAGGATTATCAAGAATGGCGCGTACCATTCGTGAAAGAATGAATGTGCGTGATAATGAGGTGTTTACACCTATTGATTTGATCAATGCTAAGACTTTATCATCAGTGATTAATTCTTTCTTTGGTACGAATCAATTGTCTCAGTTTATGGATCAAACGAATCCACTTGCCGAGATTACACATAAACGTAGATTATCAGCCCTAGGGCCAGGTGGTCTTTCACGTGAAAGAGCAGGATTCGAGGTTCGTGATGTTCACTTTACCCACTATGGTAGATTATGTCCGATTGAAACTCCTGAAGGACCGAATATTGGTTTGATTTCTTCACTTGCAGTTTATGCCAAAGTGAATAATTTAGGATTTATTGAAACACCTTACCGTAAGGTTAAGGATGGTTATGTTGATACTACTGAGGAACCAATTTATTTGAGTGCTGAGGAAGAAGAAGGAAGAAAAATTGCTCAATCGAATCTTGATTTAGATGATAAAGGTAATATCGTTCTTGAGAAGTTAGTAGCAAGAGAAGATGGAGATTTCCCGGTTGTACCTGTAAGTGAGATCAACTATATGGATGTATCTCCTAACCAGATTTCGTCTATATCTGCGTCATTAATTCCATTCTTGGAACACGATGATGCGAACAGGGCTTTGATGGGATCTAACATGATGCGTCAGGCAGTACCTTTGATGCGTCCTGAATCTCCTATCGTTGGAACTGGTCTTGAGAGAAGAGTCGCTAAAGATTCGAGAATTTTGATCAATGCTGAAGGAAACGGAGAAGTAATCTACGTAGATTCTGACAAGATTGAAATTCAATACGAACGTTCAGAAAATGATAGAATTGTAAGTTTTGATAGTGATATTAGAATTTATGAATTGATCAAGTTTAGAAAAACGAATCAAGGAACCTCAATTAACCTTCACCCAATCGTAAGTAAGGGAGATAAAGTGGTTAAAGGACAGGTTCTTTCTGAAGGATATGCAACTGAAAAAGGAGAACTTGCCTTAGGAAGAAACATGAAGGTTGCCTTCATGCCTTGGAAAGGATATAATTTTGAGGATGCAATTGTAATATCTGAGAGAGTAGTACGTGAAGATATTTTCACCTCTATTCATATTGATGAATATGCACTAGATGTAAGAGATACCAAATTAGGAGCTGAAGAGTTGACTGCTGACATTCCAAATGTTAGTGAAGAAGCAACAAAAGATCTTGATGAAAATGGTATGATCAGAATTGGTGCTGAGATCAAACCTGGAGATATTCTTATTGGTAAGATTACGCCAAAAGGTGAATCAGACCCAACTCCTGAAGAGAAGTTGTTAAGAGCGATTTTCGGTGATAATGCTGGTGATGTAAAAGATGCTTCATTAAAAGCTTCTCCGTCACTTAGAGGTGTTGTGATTGATAAGAAATTGTTCCAAAGAGCGATCAAGGATAAGGCGAAGAGAGTTAAGGATAAAGAAGAAGTAAGTAGTCTTGAAATTGAATTCTCTGTAGAATATGATAAACTAAGAAATGTATTACTTGACAAACTATTTGGTTTGATCAATGGTAAAACATCTCAAGGTGTTCAGAATGACCTTGGTGAGGAAATTTTACCTAAAGGTAAAAAATTCACTTTAAAAATGTTGAATTCAGTTGCTGACTTTGAACATTTAACAAAAGGAGTTTGGACAACAGATAAAGAACTTAACGATCTTGTAAATAGACTTATACATAATTACAAGATTAAATTAAGTGATCTTCAAGGATCATTGAGAAGAAAGAAATTTGCGGTTACTGTAGGGGATGAATTGCCTAAAGGTATTATCAAATTAGCTAAAATTTACATAGCTAAAAAGCGTAAATTAAAAGTTGGTGATAAAATGGCGGGTCGTCACGGTAATAAGGGTATTGTTGCCCGTATCGTAAGACAAGAAGATATGCCTTTCCTTGAAGACGGAACTCCAGTTGATATTGTATTGAATCCATTAGGTGTACCTTCTAGGATGAACATTGGTCAGATTTATGAAACTGTTCTTGGATGGGCAGGTCAAAATCTTGGCGAGAAATATGCAACTCCAATTTTTGATGGTGCTCATATTGATGAGATTACTGCACTTACCAGAAAAGCAGGTATTCCAGATTTCGGTCATACTTATTTATATGATGGTGGAACAGGTGAAAGATTTGATCAACCGGCAACAGTTGGTGTGATCTATATCATCAAGCTTGGTCACATGATTGAAGATAAGATGCATGCTCGTTCTATCGGACCTTACTCATTGATCACACAGCAACCATTAGGTGGTAAAGCTCAGTTTGGTGGACAAAGATTTGGTGAGATGGAAGTTTGGGCTCTTGAGGCCTATGGAGCTTCATCTACTTTAAGAGAGATCCTGACGGTTAAATCTGATGACGTACTTGGTAGGGCTAAGACCTATGAAGCGATCGTTAAAGGAGATAAAATGCCTGAACCAGGATTACCAGAATCTTTCAACGTACTTATGCACGAATTGAAAGGACTAGGTCTAGATCTTAAGTTAGAAGAATAAATAGCAATCCATGTCCCGCCTTTATTAGGCGGGACTACAATATAATTTTTACATTTTAATTCTATCCATTACCATGGCAAGACAAAGAGAAAAATACACTGTAAAAAAATTCAATAAAATTACTATTGGTTTGGCTTCTCCAGAAATCATCCTTGAGAAATCAAAAGGAGAAGTTTTGAAGCCAGAAACCATTAATTACCGTACGCACAAACCAGAGAGAGATGGATTGTTTTGTGAAAGAATTTTTGGCCCTATCAAAGATTATGAGTGTGCATGTGGAAAATACAAAAGAATAAGATATAAGGGAATCATTTGTGACCGTTGTGGTGTTGAAGTGACAGAGAAAAAAGTGCGTAGAGACAGAGTTGGTCATATCAACCTTGTTGTTCCTGTAGCACATATCTGGTATTTTAGATCACTACCAAACAAAATGGGTTACCTGTTAGGTTTGCCTTCTAAGAAATTAGATATGATCATATACTACGAAAGATACGTAGTGATCCAACCAGGTATTGCAAAGAGTGAAGAAGGAGAACCATTACAAAAAATGGATTTCTTAACTGAAGAAGAGTATCTAAACATATTAGAAACGCTTCCTCAAGAAAATCAATATCTTGATGATAATGATCCTGACAAATTCATCGCCAAAATGGGTGCTGAGTGTTTGATTGAATTACTAGCAAGAATTGACCTTGATGCCTTATCTTATGAATTAAGACATAAAGCAAATACAGAAACGTCTAAACAACGTAAAATGGAAGCCTTAAAACGATTGAATGTCGTTGAAGCTTTCAGAGATGCAAATACGCGTAAAGAAAACAAACCAGAATGGATGATCATGAAGGTTGTTCCGGTAATTCCGCCAGAACTTAGACCTTTAGTTCCTTTAGATGGAGGTAGGTTTGCAACATCTGATTTAAATGACCTTTACAGAAGGGTAATTATCAGAAACAATCGTCTGAAAAGATTAATGGAAATTAAGGCACCTGAGGTGATCTTAAGAAATGAAAAGCGAATGTTACAGGAATCTGTTGATTCATTGTTTGACAACACACGTAAATCGTCTGCTGTTAAAACTGAATCTAACAGACCATTAAAATCACTTTCAGATTCACTTAAAGGAAAGCAAGGACGATTCCGTCAGAACCTATTAGGTAAGCGTGTGGATTATTCAGCACGTTCGGTAATTGTTGTTGGTCCTGAATTAAGATTATACGAATGTGGATTGCCAAAAGATATGGCAGCTGAGCTTTATAAGCCTTTTATCATCAGAAAACTGATAGAAAGAGGGATTGTAAAGACAGTAAAATCTGCAAAGAAAATTATAGATAAAAGAGAACCTGTAGTTTGGGATATATTAGAAAATGTTCTTAAAGGACATCCTGTATTATTGAACAGGGCCCCTACCTTGCACAGACTAGGTATACAGGCTTTCCAACCTAAATTAATTGAAGGAAAAGCGATTCAACTGCACCCATTGGTTTGTACTGCATTTAATGCGGATTTTGATGGTGACCAGATGGCGGTTCACCTTCCTTTAGGTCAGGAAGCTATTTTAGAAGCACAATTATTGATGCTTGCTTCTCACAACATTCTGAACCCTGCAAATGGATCTCCTATTACGGTTCCATCACAGGATATGGTTTTAGGTCTGTACTATATGACCAAAGAACGTATTTCTACACCTGATTTTAAGGTAAAAGGTGAAGGGACAACTTTTTACTCTTTAGAGGAAGTGAAAATTGCTTTTAATGAAAAGAAAGTTGATTTGAACGCCGGTATCAAGGTGAGAGGTAGAGATTTTAATGAGGATGGCGAATTAACTACACAAATCATAAAAACAACTGTTGGAAGGGTTTTATTCAATGAAGTTGTGCCAGAAAAAGCAGGTTATATCAATGATGTATTGACCAAGCGTTCTTTAAGAGATATTATTGGAGATATATTAAAAGTTACCGACGTTCCTACAACAGGAAGATTTCTTGATGATATCAAGAACATGGGATATAAGTTTGCATTCCAGGGTGGGTTGTCATTCAGTTTGGGTGATATCATTATTCCTGAGGAAAAATGGGGTATGATTGATGCTGCTAACAAGCAGGTAGATTCAATCATGTCTAGTTATAACATGGGTATGTTGACCAATAAAGAAAGATACAATCAGGTAATTGATATCTGGGGTTCTACTAATAACAGGTTGACTGAATTATCTATGAAACGTCTTAGAGAAGACCAACAAGGATTCAACTCTGTGTACATGATGCTTGATTCAGGTGCAAGGGGTTCTAAGGAGCAGATCAGACAGTTAACAGGTATGCGTGGATTAATGGCGAAACCGAAAAAATCTACTGCAGGTGGTGGTGAAATTATTGAGAATCCGATTCTTTCTAACTTTAAGGAAGGTTTATCAATTCTTGAATACTTTATCTCTACTCACGGTGCGAGAAAAGGTTTGGCGGATACGGCTTTGAAAACGGCGGATGCGGGTTATCTTACTAGAAGACTTGTTGATGTTGCACAAGATGTGATTATAAATATTGAAGACTGTGGAACGCTTAGAGGTTTAGAAGTTACTCCATTAAAGAATAATGATGAGATTGTTGAATCGCTATCTGAAAGAATTTTCGGTAGGGTTTCTTTACATGATGTATACAGCCCTAAGACAGATGAGATTATAGTTCATGCAGGTGATTTATTTACTGAAGAAGCTGTAAAGAGAGTTGAAGTGGCTGAATTAGATGCTATTGAAGTTCGTTCAGCACTTACTTGTGAAGCGAAGAAAGGAATCTGTACAAAATGTTACGGAGTTAGTCTTTCAACTAATAATATGGTTCAAAGAGGTGAGGCTGTAGGTGTTGTAGCCGCTCAGTCAATTGGAGAGCCTGGTACTCAGTTAACATTGAGAACCTTCCACGTAGGTGGTATTGCAGGAAACATTTCTGAAGATTCTCGTTTGGTTGCAAACTATGGAGGAAATATGGTGATTGATGACCTTAAAACTGTTGATGGAAAAGATAATGAAGGGAATCCTGTAAAAATTGTAATTTCAAGAACAAGTGAATTCAAAATTTTTGATAAGAATACAGGTATTGTTTTAAGTACAAATAATATTCCTTACGGTTCTCACATTTTTGTGGATGCTAAATCCAAAATCAAGAAAGGTGATGTGATTTGTCAATGGGATCCATATAATGGGGTGATTGTTTCTGAGTTTGGAGGTAAAGCTGTATTTGAGGATGTAGTTGAAGGGATTACTTACCAAGTTGAGATGGATGAGCAAACTGGATTTAAGGAAAAAGTAATTTCTGAAGCCAAAAAGCAGCGAGTGATTCCTACTTTAATGGTACAAACGAAAAAAGGAGAAACACAGCGTTCTTACTCTTTACCAGTAGGTGCTCACTTATTGATTGAAGAAGGACAGAAAATTGAGCCGGGTCAAATCTTAGTGAAGATTCCACGTAAGTCAGGTAAAGCTGGTGATATTACAGGTGGTCTTCCAAGGGTGACTGAATTGTTTGAAGCGAGAAATCCATCAAACCCTGCAGTTGTTTCTGAGATCGATGGTGTAATTTCTTTTGGAAAAATCAAGAGAGGAAATAGAGAGATTATTGTAGAGTCTAAATTAGGCGATGTTAAAAAATACTTGGTTAAATTATCTAACCAGATCCTTGTTCAGGAAAATGACTTTGTTAAAGCAGGAATGTCTTTATCAGACGGTGCAACAACTCCAACTGATATATTAAATATTATGGGACCTGGTAAGGTTCAGGAATATTTGGTAAATGAGATTCAGGAAGTTTACCGATTACAAGGGGTGAAAATTAATGACAAGCACTTTGAAGTTGTTGTAAGACAAATGATGCGTAAAGTTAAAGTTATTGATTCTGGAGATACAATTTTCTTAGAAAACCAATTGGTTCATAAAAATGACTTTATGAGTGTGAATGACAACATTTACGGTCTTAAAGTAGTTGAAGACGAAGGTGATTCTACAAATATGAAGGCAGGACAAATTGTTACCGCCAGAGCATTAAGAGATGAAAATTCAATTTTAAGAAGAAACGATAAAAATCTAATGGTTGCTCGTGATGCTACCCCTGCAACAGCAGAACCTATTTTACAAGGTATCACACGTGCTTCGCTTCAAACGAAATCATTTATTTCGGCTGCGTCCTTCCAGGAAACAACCAAAGTATTGAATGAAGCTGCTGTAAGTGGTAAAGAAGATTATTTAGAAGGATTGAAGGAAAATGTAATCGTAGGTAAAAGAATCCCTGCAGGTACAGGAATGAGAGAATACGATCACCTAATCGTTGGATCTAAAGATGAAATAGAAGGTTAATATTTAAAAGGCACGATTTACCGTGCCTTTTTTTATAAATTTTTAGCTAATGTCAGAAGAAACAAAACAGAATCAGTTAAATATTGAGATAGATGAGAAAACAGCAGATGGTACTTATGCCAATCTTGCGATTATCAATCATTCTATTTCAGAATTTGTAGTAGATTTTATAAACGTAATGCCTGGCTCGCCTAAATCAAAGGTAAAGTCAAGAATTATATTAACGCCTCAGCATGCAAAAAGGCTATCTAAGGCCTTAGCGGAAAACATTAATCGTTTCGAAGCTAAGAATGGTGAGATTAAAGATTATGAGCAACCGCCTATTCCCATGAATTTTGGGCCTACGGGGCAAGCTTAAAAGAAGATTAAAACGGGTTATTACCCGTTTTTTTTTATTTTAGCCTTATGAAGTTTCCTTCAAATTTGTTATTCAAATTAGACACTCGCCAAGAGAATGGAAGTTTAAGAAGTCTCTCACCCCAAAATGATCTGATCGATTTTTCGTCGAATGACTACCTTGGTTTTGCCAGGAATCCTATCATTTTTAAGCAGGTACAAGAAGATTTAGATTCATATTTTCCAAATAATGGCAGTACGGGATCTCGATTGTTGTCTGGTAATTTTAATTTCCATGAAGCTTTAGAGAAGCAACTGGCCTCATTTTTTAATGGAGAAGCAGCACTCTTATTTAATTCAGGTTATGATGCCAATATCGGATTGCTCTCTTCAGTACCCCAAAGAGGTGATTGTATTTTTTATGATGAAAGCTCACATGCTTCCATACGCGATGGAATCAGATTGTCTAATGCGAAATCCTATAGGTTTAAGCATAATGATCTTGATGACTTAAGGCAAAAACTTGAAAAAATGGGAACAGGTACCCAAGGGTATCTGGTTGTTGAATCCGTTTATTCTATGGATGGGGATGCAGCACCTTTAAACGGATTAGTTGAAATCTCAAAAGCTTATGATCTAAATCTGATTGTAGATGAGGCACATTCAACAGGCGTTTGTGGATCAGAGGGGCAAGGAATGGTTAATGATTTAGGTTTATCAGCCTTTGTCTTTGCCAGAATTTATACATTCGGAAAAGCGCTTGGCTGCCATGGTGCTGCCATAGTTGGTGATGCTTTACTCATTCAGTTTCTCATAAATTTTGCCAGATCTTTTATTTATACAACAGCTATGCCCGTTCACAATGTGTTGGCAATTAAAAATGCGCTGTTGTTTTTGAAATCTACGAAAGACAGAACAGTTCTTTCCGAGAAAGTCGCGCATTTCAGAGCAATGATTGTCAAGAATAAATTAGAAAATTTCTTTATAAAGAGTAACAGCCCTATCCAGAGTGCAATAATTGCATCGAATGAAGAAGTGAAGCGCATATCACATCAACTCAATGCACACAATTTTGACGTAAAACCTATATTGAGCCCAACAGTTCCAGCAGGTCAGGAACGCATAAGATTTTGTGTTCACAGTCATAATACTTCAGCAGACATTCAAGAAATTCTTTTTTTATTGAGTACTTTTGTCTAGATTTTTTTAAGTGTTTTATGAATAAATATTTCATTACTGGAATAGGTACTGACGTAGGGAAAACAGTTGTGTCGGCAATAGTTGTGGAGGCTTTGCAAGCTGATTACTGGAAGCCGGTTCAGGCTGGAGAACTATCGCATAGTGATACCCATTCTATAGAGGAGTTAATCTCTAATTCAAGGTCAGTGATGCACGGCCATAGCTATGCATTAAAGACGCCAATGAGCCCTCATGCCTCAGCTGAAATTGATGGGGTAAAAATAGACCTTAAGCAAATTATAGAGCCGAAAACAGATAATAACCTTGTAATTGAAGGAGCAGGTGGCCTATTGGTTCCGTTGAATGACAGAGAAACCATACTTGATATGATCAAGGATGATTATAAGGTCATTGTTGTATCCAGACATTATTTAGGGAGTATCAATCATACCCTGCTTACCTTGAGTCAATTAAGGGCTGAAGGTCTTGAAGTAGCCGGTATTATTTTTAATGGTGCAGTCCATGCAAGTACTGAAGACATTATAAAAAAGATGGGAAAGGTAAAAGAAATTGGCAGAATTGATGAGGAAGCGCTTGTTGATAAAACTGTAATCAAAAAGTACGCAAAGTTGTTTAAACCAAGATTGGAGGCATTATAATGAACCTGAAACAAAGAGACCGGAAGCATTTATGGCATCCATTGACGCAGCATAAATTACATCCCGAACATTTGCCAATTGTCAGAGCTGAAGGAGTTTGGTTATTTGATGATGAAGGAAATAAATATATAGACGGAATTGCAAGTTGGTATACCTGTATGTATGGGCATAGCAATCCAAAAATCATATCAGCAGTAAAGCAACAATTAGGAGTACTTGATCAGGTTGTGTTCAGCGGATTTACACATCCTCCTGCAATTGAACTTTCTGAAAAGTTGATGGATATTTTACCAGACAATATGGCTAAAATTTTCTTTTCAGACAACGGTTCTACTTCAGTAGATGTTGCCATTAAAATAGCTTTACAATATTATTTTAACAAGGGTGAAAAACGCAACAAAGTAATTGCATTACACAATGCGTTTCACGGCGATACTTTTGGTGCTATGTCAGTATCAGGACTGTCAGTTTATAATGGTCCTTTTGAAGATTTTTTACTGCGTATTGAAAGAATAGCTGTTCCAGATGAGCAGAATTGGGAATCAGTTGTCAAGGAATTTAAGAATTTACTGGATACGGGTGAGGTTGCAGCTTTCATTTATGAGCCTTTGGTGCAAGGAGCAGCATCCATGCACATGTTCGCTCCGGAACATTTAGATCAGCTCATAAGTATAGCTCAAAAAGCACAGGTGCTAACCATAGCAGATGAAGTCATGACAGGATTTGGTAAAACGGGTCTGAATTTCGCTTCTGAATACATGGAAGCAAAACCTGATTTAATTTGTTTATCCAAATCGCTAACGGCAGGAGTTGCTCCAATGGCGCTCACATGCTGCAGTCAAAAAGTATATGATGCCTTTTACGATGATGAGATCAGCAAGGGATTTTTTCATGGACATACCTATTCAGCAAACCCATTGGCTTGTACGGCGGCTATAGCCGGAATAGATCTTTTGTGTTCAGAGGAAATTCAGAATAATATTCAAAGGATAAACAAACGCCATCTTAAATTTGAGCGCCATATTAGCAATAACCCTAAAGTAAAATCAACCCGTGTACGAGGCGTTATATTTGCCTTAGACCTCAATGTTCAGATGGATAGGTACGGAAAATTAAGAGATCAATTATATGCTTTTTTTATGAAGGAAGGGGTTGTATTAAGGCCGCTTGGTAATACAGTTTATACGCTTCCTCCCTATGTGATCACTGATAGTGAACTTGACAAGATATATGAGGTGATTGAAAAATGTTTAGACATAATTTGATATGAACGAAAGAATTTCCATAGTTTCAATGGCTTCGGTATCTGCTTTAGGTGACTCAGAAGCTCAAATCTGGAAGCGTTATATCGAAGGGAAGTCTTTGATTGGCTGTAGCGTTTTTGATAAATTCTCTGCCCTAGTCAGTGGCGTTCCAGAAACCTGTCTGACTGAGATTGAACAGTTGAAGGCTGTTAAAAATTATAAAGATTTAGACCCTTCAGTCTTAATGGCGATTTATATTTCTAGGAAAGCGCTTGCTCATACAGACTGGCATCAAAAGGAGTTTGGTGTAAATATTGGCTCCTCCAGAGGGGCCACTCATTTATTTGAAAAATACTTTAAAGAGTTTAATGACAATGAAAAAGGTTTGGTGAATACCTTGAGTTCACCCACCACAACCCTTGGAAATATTTCGTCTTGGGTTGGGCATGACCTGCAAAGTAACGGTCCGGTAATTAGCCATTCTATAGCTTGTTCAACTGCTTTGCATGGTATATTAAACGGGATTGCCTGGATAGGGAGCGGCATGAGTGATCGTTTTCTGGCCGGCGGAAGCGAGGCATCAAACACGCCCTTTACTATAGCCCAAATGAAAGCCCTAAAAATTTATGCAAGACAGAATTCAGAATACCCTTGTCTTAGTCTTGATATGGAAAAAACCATAAATACATTTGTACTTGGGGAAGCAGCGGCTGTATTTTGCCTGGAAAAAGGCAGCCATAAAAATGCTTTGGCGATGATCGAGGGGATAGGCTATGCTACAGAACCATTAAAACACAATATCTCGATTTCAACAAATGCGGATTGTTTCCAGAAATCGATGAAGATGGCCACAAAAGATATTGAATTAGAACAAGTTGATGTCATTGTTACACACGCACCCGGGACTATCAAAGGGGATAGTTCTGAATGCAATGCTATAAAAATTGTCTTTGGTAATGATCATCCGGCGCTTACTTCCAATAAATGGATGATAGGCCATTCTCTTGGTGCATCAGGAGGGATGAGTTTAGAACTGGCAATTTTGATGATGAAGCACCAGCAATTTATAGAAGTGCCTTTTGGCAGTTTTAAGAAGAAGCCGAAGCAGATCAGGAAGGTCTTGGTGAATGCGGTTGGTTTTGGCGGAAATGCAGTAAGTGTATTACTTTCTTTAGATTGAGCTGAGGTTAATAGATAAGGTTTCCGTATTTTTGAATTTTTAAATAAACGAGATGAGAAGCTATTCCAAACAAGAAATAATAGATATATATAATAAGCCATTGATGGAACTCATCTTTGAGGCGGCTCAGGTACATCGTGAGTTTCACGATCCTTCGAAAGTACAGGTGAGCACCTTGATTTCAATCAAAACGGGTGGATGTCCTGAAGATTGCGGTTATTGTCCTCAAGCTGCCAGATATCATACTCAGATTGATAAAAATGACCTATTGCCTTACGAAACGGTTCTAAATTTGGCTAAAAGAGCAAAGGATAATGGATCTTCTCGTGTTTGTATGGGTGCTGCCTGGAGAAATGTAAAAGAAGGAGAAGATTTTGAGAGCGTCTTAAAAATGGTAAGCGGAATCAGCGAGCTAAACATGGAAGTCTGTTGTACTTTAGGTATGGTTACTGAAAGTCAGGCAACACGTCTTGCTGAAGCGGGCTTACATTATTATAATCATAATTTAGATACATCAGAAGAGTACTATAAGGAAGTAATCTCAACCAGGGGTTATGAAGATCGATTGGAAACGTTGAATAATGTCAGAAAGAGTGCTTTAAAAGTTTGTTCTGGTGGCATCATTGGAATGGGTGAAAAAATAGAGGATAGAGCAGGCATGTTATTAAGTCTTTCTAAATTAGATCCTCAACCAGAATCAGTACCTATTAATGCCTTAGTTGCGGTAGAAGGGACGCCACTTGAAGAACAAAATATAGTTCCTGTTTGGGACGTGATCAGAATGATTGCAACAACCCGTATCGTTATGCCTAAGACTACAGTAAGATTATCTGCCGGTAGAACGGAGATGAGTACTGAAGGCCAGGCTTTGTGTTTTATGGCCGGAGCCTCTTCAATTTTTGCAGGAGAAAAATTATTGACGACGCCAAATCCAGGTGAAGATAAAGATTCAGAAATGTTTTCTCTTTTAGGATTGATTCCTACTGAAAAGAAAAAGGATGATACTGGGAAATTCAAAATTAGAAAATCTCTCATGGAAGCTGAAGCAGGTCAAAAATGGAGCAGACCAGGTCATAAGATTGAAAGAAATGTCGTGGCAACCGAAAAGGCAAAAGAAATAAGAAAATCTCTTAAAGAGAGTTAATCCAATTCTATTAATCAGAAGACACTTTGATAAACCCTCTGTAAGTGCCAAGGTAGAAACTGTTATTAGGACCAAATGTAAAAGTGCCCCAAATATTGTTGAATACTTTTCGATCGTAATGCTTGTTGCCTAGCGATCCGGCTTTCATAAAAATATTGATATTGTCCTTAAAGTCACCTTTTTCAAAAAAGAGCTTGGAATAAACAACTCTGACACCTGTTCTAAAATCAATACCCGTAACTTGCCAATCTCTATGCCCTGTGGTGGTGTCTTCATCTCGATTATAGACATATAGCATTCCTGTGCGGGTTGATAACTTTGGTGTAGCAGTTTTACAGTCATATACACCGCTTGCTGGCCAACCTTCAACAGGTTCAAAATTCCCGGATTCCTCACTTAGATCAAATCGCATAATCCCTCCAGGTGTGGCATTGACCTTAAAAGGGTCGGAGTAGCCAAATGTATTGGCTACTATGTATGTATTTTCATATGCAACCGCTGAGTTTTCTACGGCGCTTCCGTTATTTCCAAATAAAGGTAACTTACTAACGAGTTCACCATCGTCTTGCCTGAAAATACATAAATTAATTTTTCCTTCATCATTGTCACAAATAGCAACAAACCTATCGTCCATTAATGTAGGTGTTGTACCACTGCCAGCATTTAAATGTCCGGGTTTGTTTTCCATATTATTATCATAGACCAATTCACCTTTTTTAAACGATTCAGCCCATTTAGGATCTAACTCAATATCTTTGGTTTCCTCATTGAACCGGAGTTTATAGAGGGCAATATTAGACACAATATAAACGCCATCTTTACCCACTGAAAACGAATTTTGAATTTCTTCGTGTGTATCCTTATCAATTTTTAAAGCGGTTCTCGCAATTCTGCGAGCCTCAGGGTTGATACTGTCTTTGTGAATATAAGGAAGCACTTTTTCAATTTCCGAAAGGGACTCAGGATAATGCTCCTTAATTTTTTCCTTTATTTGAAAATATCCTATAAACGTTGAATAAACTTTTGGACAGCCGTCTTTTGTTTTGTCTTCACGATGTATCAAACCAACCACGCCTTGTCTCGATGTGAACCAGATATTACCGTTGACATCAGGCATTAAGGCAGTCAATTGGTTCAATTTGTCTTTTTCAGACAAATGGGGTTCTACTAAATTACCAGCCTCAATTTGGGCCTTAAGATTTACCGATTCAACATCTTTAATAAATTTTCTGTCTTTTACAGTTACCCGCAAAATATTATTATTGGCTCCTGGGATGTAAATTCTATTTTTGTTAGAAATATAGGAATAGGCGCCTCCTGCGGTATTACTAAAAATTTTCCCTCTTCCTTTTTTTCCTGCTAATTCAAAGGCAGAACTTCCCCTTCCAGGAATGGGCAGGTGATCTAAAACCCGTATAGTATCTTTTATGTCTAAAAGTAATAGGGTAGTGTTAGCTCTTCCAAACGATAGGGTTGCCATGGTACTATCATTGATAAAAGCGAAAGTGGGGCACATCCCAGAAAAATCACCCCCTTTTTGTTTTACATGAAAATATTGCACTATAGGATTATTTTGGGTAGGTCCAGGTCTATTGGAAACATCTGAAGATCTTGGCCCTTCATGCATTGCAGCCGTATAGCCGTATTTCATATAAGGGTGATCCCATTTTGGTTGCGCTTTAAGAGGCTCAGGGATTTTTTTTACGCCATTAGTGTGTTCCAGCCATTCTGGGTACCAGTCAATTTCTATTTGTCCAAACTTTGGTTCGTACTTGAATTCTTTGGTTGTCGCCATATTTTGAACACTGCAGTTTTGTGCAAAACCAGCGGTGTTTATGACAAAAAATAGAATTAGTAACAATAGGTATCTCATAGAAAGTTAGTTGATTGTAAGGATGTTCTAAGTTAGAATTTTTTCTGAATTAAGTATAATCCTGCCGAAATTAATCCATTTATTGTGTTTCAATGATTTTTTGTATTTTTCAAAATCTTTAATAATTAGCTAATTATGCAATATTTTAGTCAAGATTATCTGGAGTTCTTTAAAGAATTGGCAGCAAATAACCATAAAGACTGGTTTGATCTAAATAGAAAGCGTTACGAGACTGAAGTACGTGAACCATTTAAAGTTTTTATTGGTGATTTGATTAAGGCACTGTCGAGAGATGATACATCATTGGCTATTGAACCCAAGGATGCTATTTTTAGGATCAATAGAGATATTCGCTTTTCTAAGGATAAAACACCCTATAAATTAAATAATTCAGCCATTATTAGCAGCGAGGGGCGTAAGGACAAAAATCATCCAGGCATTTATATAGAACTTGGACCAGAAAAACTAGCCTTTTATGGTGGCATCTATATGCCCAACACAAAACAAGTTCAAAAATTGAGATCTTATTTTAAACAACATAGCAGTAAATTAAATAATTTATTGGAAGACGCTAATTTTAAAAATGTTTTTGGGGATTTGCATGGAGAAAAAAGCAAGCGAATTCCTGGCGAATTTAAAGAAAGTGCAGAAGGGCAACCTTTGTTAATGAACAAGCAATGGTATTATTTTACGCATCTGCCTCCTGAGATTATAACAGCTAATAATTTAATGGAAACGATTTTGGAACTTGAACAAAAAGCAAGATCAATGAAAATATTTTTAACGAAAGCTTTATACAATACGATATGAATAGAATTAAAACATATACTGAGTTTTATCAATTTTATCTGACAGAGCATAAAAATAAGACATGTAGAGTTTTACACTTTATCGGTACATTTTTGGTTTTTGTCTTGGCATTCTTGGCGGTTTATTTAAGTGAGTCAGTGCTATGGTTTTTTGTTCCGGTTTTAGGTTACGGTTTTGCCTGGGTTGGGCATTTCTTTTTTGAAAAAAATAAGCCAGCTACTTTTTCTTATCCTTTATGGAGTTTATTATCTGATTTTAAAATGTTTTTTGATATTTTGTTGGGTAAGATTTCATTTGATGCAAGTAAGGACGCATAAAAAAAACACCTGTTTGATGACTCAAACAGGTGCTCTACTATATTTATTCTCTATAGAATATTGATGTTTTACATCATTCCTGGCATACCACCGCCCATTGGAGGCATGGCTGGAGCCGGAGAATCTTCTTTAATATCAACTAATGCACATTCAGTAGTAAGAATCATTCCAGCAACCGAAGCAGCATTTTCTAAAGCGATACGTGTCACTTTGGTTGGATCAATAATTCCGGCTTTATGCATATTTACAAACTCTTCTGTTTTCGCATTGAAACCAAAATCACCTTTACCTTCTAATACTTTTGATACAATTACTGACCCTTCGTTTCCTGCATTTTCTGCAATCTGACGTAAAGGCTCTTCAATAGCTCTTGCAACAATCTTAATTCCTGTAGTTTCATCCTGATTATCAGTCTTAATACCAACAAGTTTTTGTATAGATCTTACTAGTGCAACACCTCCACCAGCAATGATTCCTTCCTCAACTGCAGCTCTCGTTGCATGCAGGGCATCGTCCACACGATCTTTCTTTTCTTTCATTTCAATTTCACTGGCAGCTCCAACATATAATACAGCAACACCACCGGCTAATTTAGCCAAACGTTCTTGAAGTTTTTCTTTATCGTAATCAGAAGTAGTTGTCTCAATTTGAGATTTAATTTGACTAACTCTAGCTTTAATGGTATCAGAATCTCCTGCTCCATTCACTACAGTTGTATTGTCTTTATCAATACTAACTCTTTCAGCTGTTCCAAGCATGTCAATAGTTGCATTTTCAAGGGTAAATCCTCTTTCTTCAGCTACAACAGTACCACCTGTTAAAATGGCAATGTCTTCAAGCATTGCTTTTCTTCTGTCACCAAAACCTGGAGCTTTAACAGCTGCAATTTTAAGAGATCCTCTTAATTTGTTTACAACTAATGTAGCTAATGCTTCACCGTCAATATCTTCAGCAATGATCAATAAAGGCTTACCAGACTGAGCAACAGGCTCAAGAATAGGTAACAAATCTTTCATAGTTGAAATCTTCTTGTCATATAAAAGGATATAAGGAGATTCAAGATCAGCGACCATTTTTTCAGAGTCAGTTACAAAGTAAGGAGATAAATAACCTCTGTCGAATTGCATACCTTCAACAATGTCAACGTGTGTTTCGGTTCCTTTGGCTTCTTCAACAGTAATAACACCTTCTTTACCTACTTTATCAAATGCTTCCGCGATAAGGTTACCAACAGATTCATCATTATTAGCAGAGATAGAAGCTACTTGCTTAATTTTATCAAGCTTGCTACCTACAAGTTGAGATTGATCATGAAGATCAGCAATAATCACTTCAACAGCTTTGTCTATACCGTGTTTTAAATCAAGTGGATTTGCACCGGCAGCAACATTTTTCAGACCTTCTTTTACAATAGCTTGTGCTAAAACTGTAGCAGTTGTTGTACCATCTCCGGCAAGATCATTTGTCTTAGACGCTACCTCTTTCACCATTTGAGCCCCCATGTTTTCATGCGGATCTTCTAATTCGATTTCTCTTGCTACTGTAACACCATCTTTAGTGATCTGAGGTCCGCCAAAAGCTTTTCCAATCACTACATTACGGCCTTTTGGCCCTAGAGTTACTTTTACTGCATTCGCTAAAGCATCAACACCACGCTTTAAACCATCACGTGAATCTATATCAAATATTATATTTTTTGCCATTTTTATTGTTGTTTTAAGTTTTTAGTTAGGATTAAACGATAGCGAAAATGTCACTTTCTCTCATGATCAAATAATCATTTCCATCCAATTTTAATTCTGTACCTGCAAATTTGCCATATAAAACTGTATCTCCAATTTGAACAGTCATTGGCTCATCTTTGCTACCATTTCCAACTGCTACAACTTTACCTTGTTGTGGTTTCTCTTTAGCTGAATCAGGAATGTATATTCCGGATGCAGTTTTGGTTTCAGCCGCTAAAGGCTCAATAAGAACTCTGTCTGCTAGAGGCTTAATTGTTAATTTACTCATTATATAAATTTTAAGGTTATTAATGTTTTCTTGAATGATGCAAAAACATTGCCATTGTTCAAAAACTGACAAATGTTAAAAAAAAATGCCAACGTGTCATTACGTTGGCATTTTTATTTGATTTTTTGAATAGCTTAGTTACTGCTGTCTATCACTTTGTCAGTGTCTAAGGTTTGAGGTGTATCTAACACTTCTCTACTGTTGATGATACCTTCTGTTTCAGATTTTAGGTCAACTACATTGTTCCTTGGAATCGCAAAATTTGATAATAAAATCAAAGCGAACAAGGCAATAGCTAATCCCCAAGTACTTTTATCAAGGAAATTCGTAGTATTCTGCACACCACCAAGGTTTTGAGATCCACCACCTCCAAAAGAAGAAGAAAGACCACCACCTTTAGGGTTTTGTACCATGATAACAAGTATTAATAATACTGAAACAATAATTATCAAAATTAAGAATAAAAGATATGACATAACTTATTTTATTTTTCTTGTAATTTTTTGACTGCCTGAATTTGGTGTGCAAAGAAACTACTTTTTTCCGGATATTTCAAACTTAAAATAGTAAAAGCTGTAATCGCTTTTTTATACTTTTTTTGTTCCACATAAACATGTGCTAAAGTTTCGGTCATTAAGCTCTCGTTTTCTTGTACACTGTCCATGCCGACGTCGGTGTAACTATCATATAGAGAGGGGTTTATTTTAGGACTTGCGGCAATGAATTTGTCAATAAGGTCCATATTCCCAACTCCTTTATCTGCAGTATCAGGTCGCTTTTGAGATGGTATTTTTTCTTCTATTGGGGCAGTGACTGACCTGTTTATTGGTTCAAAACTGCTCAATTGCAACCATTCTCTAAATGAAAAAGTTTCATCACTTTTAAAATCTAAGGGTTGTCCAACCTTCAGGGTTTCTTCAGGTGTCGTTTCTTCCGGATGCACATCTGTAGGTATGACCTCATCTGATAGCTTATCGACTTCAGCGATGTCAGCTTCCTCCTTCACAGATGTGTCATTTTTTTCAACGATCAGATCACTGGGTGCAGGGTGGATATCAAGATCATCGGAAGTAATATTGTCAAATAGCAAAGAACGGTCTGTGGTATAGGCAGCTGTTTTTTTTAAATGATCATTGTATTTAAAACTGCGACGCTTTTTTAATCCTTTTAAATGAAGATAATGGGCAACTTGAAAATAAGGGTATTGTTCGGTGATTTGCTGTAATCCCGCTAGCTGACTTTTTTTGATCTGGTCAGGTCCGGACAATATTTCATTAAATTCAATTAAGTTCATAATCTACCATTTAGCAACAGCCGCATTAAATACATCTTGGGTTATTCTTTCAAAGATATCGTCATAGGCAGCTTCTAGTACAGAACCAGTTAACTGTAAACTTCCGTCATAATCACTATAGAAGGAAAAGGTTTGTTCAAAATTATCCTCTTCATTTAATCTATTGTAATACCTCACTCTTACACTTACAGTAAGTCTGTTTTGAGCAGCAGTCTGTTCAGCAGTGGCCGCAATAGGAGTAATCCTGTATTGAGTGATTTCACCTTCGAAATGCAAGTCACCGCCTGCATCAGTTAATTTTAGATTGGTTTGTCTTAAAAAGAGATCCTGAAGGGCCACCGTAAAGCTTTGACTTAAAGTGGGCTCAACAAGTATCGCCGTATTCGGAAAATAATCTATTTGTATGGTCTTTGCATCTCCTGTACTTCCTCCAGTAAATGAATACACTCCGCAGCCAACCGGGATAAGAAGTAAGATGCAAGCTAATCCAAATAATGTGTTTTTCATGATATACTATATGTGCAAAACCAAATGGTGATAAATTCGTAGTTCGACTTAAGGATGTCAAAGTCAAATTAAGATGAACAAATAAACAATTAAAGGATTGAAATCACAAATTATATTGGTTTATTTTTCTGTATAAAGTCCTTTCAGAAATGCCTAATTCTTTAGCGGCAAGTTTCCTTTTTCCTTTGTTTCTGTCAAGCGCTTGTTTGATCATTTCAACCTCTTTTTCTTGCAGCGAAACCGTTTCTTCTATGGTTTCAGCATCATCAAAAGAAACAATATTGGGATGAGGCTCAAAACTCTCTCTCTCATCTTGCGATATAATCTCCAGTGTATGTCCTTCGTCTGATTCTTCGTTTTCCCCGTAGATCTTATCTATCAATAACTGCGTGTTCTTCTCACTTTTATTCGGTGCCTCTTCACTTAGTAATTCTTTTGTTAATTTCTTAAGATCTGTGATATCGTTTCTCATATCAAAAAGGATTTTGTATAGAATTTCTCTTTCATTGGCAAAATCGCTTTCAGGCTTTTTATCTGAAATGAGAGCTGGTAAATTTTGATTATAATCTGGCAGGTAAGTGCGCAATAAGGCACCAGTAATATTTCTGTTTTGTTCAATCACCGAAATTTGCTCGGTCAGATTTCTCAATTGCCTTATATTTCCTTTCCATTGATTCGAAACCAATGCCTCAATGGCTTCATCATCAAGTCTAATTGTGGGCATATTGTATTTTTGAGCAAAATCAGCGGCAAACTTTCTGAACAATAAATGGATGTCATCAGGTCTGTTTCTTAGAGCGGGTAAATAGATTTCAACAGTACTAAGACGGTAGTAAAGATCTTCTCTGAATTTGCCTTTTTGGATGGCTTCAGGCATATTTAAATTGGTAGCAGCAACTATTCTAACATTCGTTTTCTGCACTTTAGATGAACCAACTTTGAAAAATTCTCCATTTTCAAGAACCCTCAATAACCTTACCTGAGTAGTAAGTGGAAGTTCTCCAACTTCATCCAGGAATATCGTACCTCCATCAGCTACCTCAAAGTAGCCGTTTCTTGTTTGAGATGCTCCTGTAAAGGATCCTTTCTCATGTCCAAACAATTCACTATCTATTGTTCCTTCAGGAATAGCTCCACAATTTACAGCTATATACTTGGCATGTTTTCTATGAGATAGATTATGAATTATTTTAGGAATAACTTCTTTCCCAACACCACTTTCACCGGTTACGAGTACAGAAATATCAGTGGGCGCTACCCGCATGGCTTTTTGAAGAGCCAGATTAAGTTGGTTGTTATTTCCAATAATACCGAATCGCTGTTTTATAGTCTGTAATGAATCCAAGCTGAACTATTTTTATTCCTGATCAAATCAGGTTTTGTTATCAATTTATCTAGATTAAGCTACTCTTGTTCCGATTAGTGTAGCTGATGTGCAATCATCAACGCGCACCATAACCAAATCTCCAATTTTCTCATCTGTTTTTGGGAAAACGGCTACTGCGTTTTGAGAATTTCTACCCATCCAGTGTTCTGAAGATTTTTTTGAATCACCTTCAATAAGGATCTCAACAGTCTTGCCAACTGCTTGTTGCATTTTCGATAAGCTAAGACGCTGTTGTAAGTTAATAATTTCTGATAGTCTTCTCTTTTTAATTTCATGAGGCACATCATCCTCCATTTTTTTTGCTGCAAGCGTTCCAGGTCTTTCAGAATAAGCAAACATGAATCCAAAATCATATTCCACATATTCCATTAAAGATAAGGTGTCTTGATGATCTTCTTCTGTCTCCCCACAAAAACCTGTTATCATGTCTTGAGAAATAGCACAATCCGGTATAATTCTTTTAACGTTGTCAACCAACTCCATATATTCTTCACGTGTATGCTGCCTGTTCATCCTCTCGAGCATTCTTGTACTACCTGTTTGAACAGGTAAATGGATATAATTACAAATATTATCAAATTTAGCCATGCTATGTAATACATCAACACTCATGTCTTGAGGATTTGACGTGGCAAATCGAATTCTCATCTTAGGAACAGCAAGTGCCACCATTTCTAATAATTTTGAGAAGTCAGTAGCTGTGGCCTTTGCAATTTCCGAAGCATTTTTAAAGTCTTTTTTCAAACCACCACCGTACCATAAATAGGAATCAACATTTTGACCTAACAAGGTAATTTCTTTGTATCCTTTTTCCCAAAGGTCTTGCGCTTCTTTTACAATGCTTTGAGGATCACGACTTCTTTCTCTTCCTCGCGTAAACGGAACTACGCAAAAGGTGCACATGTTGTCACAACCCCGGGTAATAGAAATAAAGGCTGATACGCCATTGCTATTGAGTCTTACCGGCGTAACATCACCATATGTTTCTTCTTTTGATAAGATAACATTAATGGCATCCTTCCCGCTTTCAATTTCCCTGACCAAATTTGGCAGATCTCGATAAGCATCAGGACCAACTACCAAGTCAACCATTTTTTCTTCTTCTAAAAATTTAGTTTTTAACCTTTCTGCCATGCATCCAAGAACACCGATTTTCATTCCTGGATTAATGCGTCTGACACGGTTATATTTTTGTAGTCTTTTTCTAATAGTCTGTTCCGCTTTCTCTCTTATTGAGCAGGTATTTACCAATACAAGATCTGCTTCTTCGAGTAAATGAGTTGTGTTAAATCCTTCCTTAGCTAGTATTGATGCTACGATCTCACTGTCGTTAAGGTTCATCTGACATCCGTAACTTTCTATAAAAAGTTTCTTGCTGTTACCATTAACTTTATCAGTGACTAAGGCCTGACCTTGCTTTTTCTCTTCTATGATATTTTCACTTGCCATTCTCAAATTTTTCGGTTTGCAAAGATACAATCAAAATTTGTTTTTATGACATTTTGACATAAAAAATGCATTGCGTTTAACGTTAAAATATCCCTAAAACGGACGATTTTTGGCTTTGAAAATTTTGTTTTAAAAATTTCTATATACTTTTGCAATCTCAAAATAAGGAATCACGTCATGTAGTTTAGAAAATCTTTCTTATGTTGCGTCCCGTATAAAAACAGATAAGAATGTCGAAGAATTTAGTAATAGTAGAGTCACCAGCCAAAGCTAAAACCATTGAAAAATTTTTAGGAAAAGATTATGTGGTAGAGTCAAGCTACGGGCACATTGCTGACCTGCCTTCTAAAGAGTTAGGGGTGAATGTAGAAAGCGATTTTAAACCTAACTATACCGTTTCAACCGATAAAAAAGCGGTGGTGAAGAAATTAAAATCACTAGCGAAAAAAGCAGATACGGTCTGGTTAGCAAGTGATGAGGATCGAGAAGGAGAGGCCATTGCCTGGCATTTATACGAGCAGTTAAACTTAACTGATGAGAATACAAAACGGATTGTTTTTCATGAAATTACTAAAAAAGCAATTCTAAAAGCAATTGAAAACCCAAGGAGTATTAATTATGATTTGGTCAATGCTCAGCAGGCAAGAAGGGTTTTGGATAGATTGGTAGGATATGAGCTATCTCCGGTACTTTGGAAAAAAGTAAAAGGAGGCTTATCTGCCGGAAGGGTACAATCGGTAGCTGTAAGACTTATAGTTGAAAGAGAGCGTGAAGTGGAGAACTTCACTCCTGAAGCTTCATACAGAGTTGTTGGGGAGTTCAGTAATGCAGACGGAAGAAAATTTAAAGCGAAACTACCTAAGAATTTTAAAACCAGGGAAGAAGCAGAACAATTTTTAAATTCCTGTGCAGGAGCGATTTTTAATGTCGATGACCTTACAACCAAACCTGCAAAGAAATCACCAACAGGACCGTTTACAACTTCGACTTTACAACAAGAGGCTTCCAGGAAGTTATATTTTCCTGTGGCAAAAACAATGGTTGTTGCACAAAGATTATATGAAGCCGGACTCATTACTTATATGAGAACAGATAGTGTGAATCTTTCTGAGGATGCTAAAACAGCAGCGCAGGAAGAAATAACTTCTTCCTATGGAGAAGCTTACAGTACACCAAGAAATTTTACGAATAAGTCAAAAGGTGCACAAGAGGCGCATGAGGCGATCCGACCAACTAATATGAGTACAAGAAGTGTTCAGGCGGAAAGTGATCAGGCAAGATTATATGAATTAATCTGGAAGAGAACGCTTGCTTCACAAATGAGTGATGCACAATTGGAAAGAACTAATGTTAGGATAATTAACGATAAGAATCAGGAGGTTTTTACATCAAATGGTGAAGTAATTACTTTTGATGGTTTCTTGAAAGTATACCTTGAAGGAGGAGATGACCAAGAAGATGACGAGCAGGACGGGATGTTGCCTAAACTTTCTGTGAATGAGATGCTAGATAATAGTTTTATCAATGCAACGGAAAGATATACCAAGGCGCCATATCGTTATACTGAAGCTTCTTTGGTAAGAAAACTTGAAGAATTAGGAATCGGACGTCCCTCTACATATGCACCAACCATCTCTACTATACAAAGAAGAGAATATGCAGTGAAAGGCACTATTGAAGGAAAAGAAAGAACCTATACTGAACTAACGCTTGCCAATGATCAGGTTGAAACAAAAACCTTAACCGAAAAAGTTGGAGCGGATAAAGGAAAAATGGTACCCACGGATATTGGTAAAATTGTTAACGACTTTTTAGTCGATCATTTTGCCGGAATCATGGACCTGAGTTTTACTGCCAATGTTGAAAAAGAATTTGATGATATTGCTGAAGGAAAGGGAAATTGGACAGAAATGATTAAAGAATTTTACGGATCTTTTCATGAATCTGTTGAACATGTATCTGAAAATGCCGAGAGAGCTAAAGGGGAACGTTTGTTAGGAGTAGATCCAGAGTCTGGGAAAAATGTGTATGCGCGTTTGGGAAGATTTGGTGCTATGGTTCAAATAGGAGAGGCAACTGATGAAGAGAAACCGAAATTTGCCAGCCTACAAGGCGAGCAAACTTTAGGGAATATCACTTATGAAGAGGCAATGGATCTTTTTAAGTTACCTAAGACACTTGGTGAATACGAAGAGGAAGAGGTAATTGTGGCCAATGGTAGGTTCGGGCCTTATGTGAGGTTTGGAAAGTCATTTGTTTCACTTTCAAAAGATGAAAACCCGATGTCTGTGTCTTTAGACAGAGCGATTGAATTGATTGAAGAGAAGCGAAAAGCAGATGCTCCTATTGCTGAATATGAGGAATTACCGGTTCAAAAAGGAGTTGGAAGATTCGGTCCTTTTATTAAGTGGAACAACATGTTTATAAATGTCAACAGGAAATACGATTATGACAATTTAACTTATGAGGATATCGTAGAATTGATTGAGGCGAAAAAGCAGAAGGAAATTGAAAAGGTTGTTCACAATTGGGAAGACGAAGGAATCAGAGTTGAAAAGGCCAGATGGGGTCGTCATAATATCTTAAAAGGGAAAACAAAAATTGAATTACCAAAAACTGTTGACGCTCAAGCGCTTAGTCTTGATGAGGTGAAGGGTATACTCGAAAAAAACGCACCTAAAAAGGCAGCTAAAAAGAAACGCGTTACAAAGAAAAAATAAGATTTTTTAAATTTTAAAGGAGTCCTTTCAGTTGAATTACTGAAAGGACTTTTTATTTTTTGTAAACACTAATTTCTTTCGATAGGAAATTTAATTACATTGCGGCGTTTTTTATCTTTAACAATTACATATGAGCCTAGAGCTTCTTTTACCTGTAGAGGAAATCGCAGTAGCACATACTGCCTTGCAATCAGATCTATCCTTAGGAAATAAAATTAAATTACACAGCAAAAAGGATGGTTTACCAGATCTAGAGAATATTCAGATTGCCATTATTGGGGTTACCGAAAGTAGGGGAGCCGTTGATAATGTCGGCACTGGAAAGGGTCTGGAGATTATTAGGAAATACCTATATCAAATGTTTCCTGGCAATTGGCATGTAAATGTTGCTGATCTGGGTAATGTTCCAACCGGAAGTGAAACGGGCGACACCTATTTTTTAGTGCAGGAAATTTTGGGTCAGCTTATAGAACAAAAAATTACTCCTATCATAATAGGTGGTAGTCAAGACATAACTTATGCAAATTACAGGGCTTATGATAGAATAGGGAAACCTGTTAATATTGTTTCTGTTGATAATAGGTTTGATATTGGAGAAATGGATCCAAGATTAAATTCTCATAACTATCTTCATTATATTGTTATGGACAAGCCGAACAACCTATTTAATTATAGCAATGTAGGGTTTCAAACTTTTTTTAATTCACAGGAGGAAATAGACCTCATGGATAAATTGTTTTTTGAGGCCTATAGGTTAGGAGGTATAACTAAAGACATTACTTCAGTAGAACCCATACTTAGAGATGCCGATATTGTAAGCATCGATTTAGGCGCTGTTAGGGTTAGTGATGCCCCCGCAAATAATAATGCAGTTCCAAATGGTTTTTATGGAGATCAAATTTGTGCGATTGCCAGGTATGCAGGAATCAGCAGAAAATTGTCATCCTTTGGTATCTACGAGTACAATTCGAAATTTGATCAAAGAGAGAACACGGCACATTTAATAGCCCAAATGATTTGGTACTTCATTGAAGGTTTTAATCTGAGAATTGATGAATACCCTTTTGAATCTAAAAAGGACTATAAAAAGTATATCGTTCTGGTTGATAATGAAACGATAAACTTTTATAAGAGCGATAAGAGCGAGAGATGGTGGATGGAGATTGACTTTAGCCATAATAATTTAGATAAATCTACGTTAATACCATGTACCTATCAGGATTATTTAACAGCGAATAATCAGATATTACCAGAAAGATGGTTAAAAACCTTTAGAAAATTAAATTAATACACACTAAACTCGGTTTTTTAGCGTTCTTAGGGAACAAAAGAATACATTTTGTGTGGAATTTTATTTGTTTTTTTTAAAATAAATGACCGATTAAATAGTAACAATGAGTTTTAAATTAACAATAACACTTGTTAGAAAAGTAAAAATTATGAAAAAGTTATCCCTAATCCTAACCTTATTTGTCCTTGCTTTCCTTAGCAGTTGTAAATCTGGAAATGACAGAGGCCAATTGGTAGGAGTTTCGGCAAATAAGAAGTTTTTTCCTGAAAAGCCCTTCGGAATGGTATTAATTCCTGGTGGCGCATTTACGATGGGTAAAGGCCAAGAGGATGTAGCAGGATCATTTAGTGCTCCCTCTAGAACAGTTACTGTAAGACCATATTATATGGATGATACAGAGATTACCAATAGTGAATACAGAGAATTTGTTTTTAGAGTTAGAGATTCTATCCTAAGAACAAAACTTGCTATTTTGGCTGAAGAGGCTGATATAGGTGGTGGAGCTCCAGTAGAACAAAACAAAGGAGATGTAAGCGGGATTTCAAAATATAAATTCAAAGAACAAGATAGTGTTGACAATGCTTATTATAAGTATATGATGGACAATTATGGTAGTTTGGGAGATATCAACTCACCTACTGAAGGACGTTATTTGAATTGGGATGTTGAATTGGTATGGAATACAAGTGAGTTTCCTGACCAATACTATGCTGAAGCAATGGATAGTTTATTCCTTCCAATTGATGAGGCCATGGAGAGAAAAAGAAAAATTGACACTAAAAAATTGAAATATGTTTACGTTACTTTCGATGGAGCAGCTGCTGCAAAGAATAGTGGAGGTAAAAAAGATTTCTTAAATAAAGTTGAAGTCGAAGTATATCCAGACACAGCAGTATGGGTTAAGGATTTCAATTATTCATATAATGATCCAATGCACCAGGATTACTTCTGGCATCAAGCTTATAACGAATACCCTGTAGTAGGTGTATCGTGGAACCAGGCAAAAGCATTTTGTAACTTTAGAAGTCAAAAGAGAAATGATTTCTTAGCCGGTAAAAAGAAAGGTACAGGTAGAGAACCTAGTTTCAGATTACCAACTGAGGCAGAATGGGAATATGCTGCAAGAGGTGGATTGGAATATGCAAAATACCCATGGGGTGGACCTTATACCACAACTGACAGAGGATGTTTCCTTGCGAATTTTAAACCTGAAAGAGGAAATTACGCAGCTGATGGAGCCCTTTATACAGTTGAAGCAAGATCTTATAATGCGAATGACTACGGTTTGTATAACATGTCAGGAAACGTATCTGAATGGACAAATACAGCTTATAACCCATCATCATATTACTTAGGATCTACCATCAACCCGAATGTTGTTGATGATGCGAATCAAAGAAAAGTAATTAGAGGAGGTTCTTGGAAGGATGTAGCTTATTTCTTAGAAGTTGGAACCAGAGATTATGAATATGGTGATTCAGCAAGAAGTTACATTGGTTTTAGAACTGTACAAGACTATATGGGAACTCAAATGAGTGATAAAAATAAATAATCAGAATAATCAATAAAATAGCTTAATCAATAAAAATCAAAAAATTTAAATTATGGCACAATCAAAAGCAAAAAAGAAAGCGTTTAACATGGCCTATGGTCTTGGAGCCGCAGTAGTAATTTTAGGAGCACTTTTTAAGATTGCTCACTTTCCTGGAGGAACAGAAATGTTAACAATAGGGATGATAGTAGAAGCAGCGGTATTCGCATTATCAGCATTTGAACCGGTAGAAGAAGATTTAGATTGGACAAATGTATATCCAGAATTAGCTGGAGGAACAGCACTAGATAAACAAGAGGCTGACGATGCTCAAGGATTATTATCACAAAAGTTAGACGATCTTTTACAAGAAGCTAATTTAGATTCAGAAAAAATAGGAAGATTATCTGAAAGTATCAGCAATTTTGCAGGTGCAGCAGAAGGTATGAAACCAGCTACAGATTCTATCGCCGCGTCAAACAGATATGCAGAACAATTATCAGTTGCCGCTATTGAATTAGAATCATTGAACAGTATGTACATTATTCAGAAAGAAAACGCTGAGCGTCAAGCTTCCTTAAACCAGGAAACTTTGGATAATGCTGAACGATTAAAGGAACAAATGGAGTCCTTAGCCACAAACCTATCTTCATTGAATGGAGTATATGGAGGTATGTTATCTGCTATGTCAAATAGAGAATCATAGAGTTATAATTCTTTTAACAACTCAATTATTAACCCTATAAAAACTATTTAAAATGGCAGGAGGTACGCAATCACCAAGGCAAAAGATGATTAACTTGATGTATTTGATTTTCATCGCTATGTTGGCAATGAATATGTCGAAAGAAGTTTTACAAGCCTTTGGATTAATGGACAACAAGCTGGTAGCCGCAAACGATGCTGCAACAACCAGAAATAGCAGATCCTATGAGGATTTAGCGATGAAAGCTATAGAACAAAGTGAAAAATATAGCGACGAGAATGCTAAAGCAAAAAAAATTCAGGAAGTCTCTGATGAGTATAATACTTATCTTGAAGGTCTTAAGGAAGAAATGAAAGGAACTGTTGATGATCCTACGGATTATGAAACTATGGATTCTGGTAAATTTCTTGACACTAAGTTCTTTAAAGGAAACGACGGAGTTTATAACGAAGCAGGACAGGAATTTATCGATAGAATGGATAAATACCGTAACGATCTTTCTGCAGCCATGGGCGAAGGAAGTGAGAACATCAAGAACGATGTTGCAACTAGATTTTCTACAGATAAAGTAACCAATAGAGAAGGTAAAGAAATCTTCTGGTTGGATTATAATTACAAAGGATTTCCTTTAGTTGCTTCAATTACTAAAATGACGCAAATTCAGGCGGATATTAAAACCACTGAATCTGAAGTTCTTGGAAACATGTTACAAGGTCAGATGGCAAGTGATGTTAGTATGAATAACTATCAGGCTATTTTGATTCCAAATACACCAGCAACTTTACAAGGTGAAAATTTCCAAGGTAAGATTGTATTAGGTAGATATGACGGATCATTAAAGCCAGAGAAAGTAGTCATCAACGGTAAAGAAATCACCAATATAAAAGATGGTGGCGCAATTCTTGACTTTCCAGCAGGAAATGTGGGAGAGAATGCGATCAAAGGGAAATTCATTTTCATGGAAAATGGAAAACCAGTTGAGATACCAGTTGAAACTTCTTACGCTGTTGTTGCAAAACCAAACAGTGCTGTAATTTCAGCAGATAAGATGAATGTAGTATATAGAGGTGTACAGAATCCAATTACTGTATCTGTGCCAGGTGTTGCTGATAATGCTGTAAAAGCAAGCGCTCCAGGTTTGAAAAAAGTAAAAGGAATTGGAAAATATGAAATGGCTCCTGGTAAAGGTAGAGAGGTAAAAATCACTGTAAGTGCAAAATTACCTGATGGAACACCAATTACTTCAAGCCAGATGTTTAGAATTAAAGATATCCCAGCCCCTGTTGCAGCTGTAAGAGGTGAGTTCGGAATGATCAAAATGCCAAAGAGTACCTTGCAAAAGGCTACGATTAGCTCAATGCTTCCAGACTTCGTGTTCGATCTTAAGATCAGTACAAACGGTTTTAGTGTCAAAGTGCCAGGCCAACCGACTGTGATCGTAAAAGGAAGTAAATTTGATGCTTCTGCAATCAGAGTATTGAACAAGGCTAGAAAAGGAGATGTTGTGATCATTTTTGATGTCAAACAAAAATTAGTGGGGAATTCAGGTTATTACTTGAAGAATGCTTCTCCAGTAAATGTTGAAATAACAAATTAATCCATATAGAATTATGAAATTGAGAAGTTTAATAATAGCAGTAATCGGTCTGCTTTCTGTAGGATCTGTAAGTGCTCAGGCAAATTTGCTGAACTCTAAGATTCCAGAACAGGTAGGTATGAAAACACCAGAGCAGTTAGCTGCTGATAATGATATGCCTCTGCCTTATGGATATATTGATGACAGAGATATCTTATGGTCAAAAGTAGTATGGGAATACGTTGATTTAAATGAAAAGATCAACATGCCATTTTACTATCCGGTAGATACGAGTAATATCAGCTCATCAAGAAGGTCATTGTATGATACTTTGTTAAGAGGAATCAAGAGCGGTGAGATCATAGATGTTTACGATGATTCGTATTTCGAAGACAAGTTAACACTTAAGGATATATCAGGTAGATTGGCTAGAATTGATACTTCAGATGCAGGTATAGAAAGATTGAATGCAGGTGAAATTCTTACTGACGAGTATGTTGACAGAAGAGACATCACTGCAGGTGATATCGAAGGATTCAGAATTAAAGGAGTGTGGTATTTTGACAAACGTCAAGGTGAGTTAAAGTACAGATTATTAGGAGTTGCTCCTGTTGCTCCAGATGTGAACTTCATTGATAGTGAAGGTTCTCATGATGAGTTGATCGAATTATTTTGGGTTTGGTATCCAGGCGCAAGATATAATACACATGATATGAAGGTATTCAATCAAAAGAATTCTGCTTATCCATTGTCGTATGATCATTTACTGAATGCCAGAAGATTCAACGCAATCATCTATAGAGAAGAGAATATTTATGGTAACAGAGATGTTGCTGAATATATAAAGGGAAATTCACTTTTTCAAGTTTTAGAATCAGATAAACTTAAAGAAGACATTCGAGATAGGGAGCTCGACATGTGGAATTACTAATTACTGAGTTAATAAGTGAAATAACCTCTACTGAAAAGTAGGGGTTTTTTTTATGCCTTGTTCTCGAGGTGATGGGAGGTGAGGTGATGGGAGGTGAGGTGATCGGAGGTGAACCCTTCACCTCCGAACCCTTCGGATAGTCTTTTTTCGACTTGAAGTAGTATCTTTGCCCCCAGATGGTTTGATAAAGCATTAATCATGTCAGAGAAAACAGTAGATTATATTATAGTAGGCTTAGGGTTGGCGGGAATTGCTTTTGCGGAAGAGCTCAAGAAACAACAGAAGTCATTCGTTGTTTTCGAAGATGTTTCCCAAACTTCATCTCTTGTAGCCGGAGGTATGTATAATCCTGTTATTCTGAAACGATTTACTCCCGTTTGGAATGCAAAGGAACAATTGGATGTTGCCATACCTTTTTATAAAATGCTTGAAAATAAACTGTCAGCTTCATTTGATCAGGTTTTTTCTATTTACCGAACTTTTAAAAGTGTTGAAGAACAGAACAACTGGTTCATCGCTTGCGACAAACCTGCTTTACAAGAGTATATGCATCCTGAAATTGTAGATGTAGCATCAGATAGTATTGTCGCTCCGTTTAGAGCTGGAAGGCTAAAACATACCGGAAGGATCAAAGTAAAAGAATTAGTGAATGCCTATCGAGATGATCTGAAACAAAGTGGAAGTCTGATTGAGGAGACATTCAGGCACGATAATATCATTACTTGGGAAACCCACATTGACTATAAGAATTTAAGAGCTGACAAGATTGTGTTCTGTGAAGGGAATGGTATTGAAAAGAATCGTTTTTTTAATAAATTGCCATTGAACGGAACAAAGGGAGAATTACTAACTATTTATGCTCCTGATTTAAAATTGAATGATGTTGTAAAGTCAGCTATTTTTATTTTACCCTTAGGGGAGGATCATTATAAAGTAGGCGCAACGTTTAACTGGTCAGATCAAACGAACACACCAACAATAGAAGGTCGCAAAGAATTGGAAGAAAAGCTACGAACAGTTATCAATTGTAAATATGAGGTTGTTGGTCATGAAGCCGGAGTAAGACCCACTACTGGTGACCGAAGGCCTTTGCTGGGATGCCATAAAGATAATTCCAGACTTGCTATTTTGAATGGCTTAGGAACAAGAGGTGTTATGATTGCGCCATTAATGGCTAAAAAATTATATCAATTTCTTGAGAATGATATTCCCTTAGATAAAGAGGTGGATATAAGAAGGTTTAAACAGAAGGGTTAGCTTGTTTCTTTTTTATAGTGGACAAACATATTGATATACAAAAGTCTGGATATCCTCATCGTTAACGGAGTTAATGATAGAAGAATTAAGACGATTGCGGCAAAAGAACCGATCAAACCTAAGCCTAAAAAATATCCAATAATAAAAATAGCCACTGCAAGCGCTACGGTTATTGCATAGGAAACATACATGGCGCCATAAAAAAAAGATGGCTCAATCATGTATCTTAATCCGCATGATTCGCAGGTCTTATGGGTGCTCAAATTCTTTTTAAAATTCAATGTACAGGCGTGTTTAAAGAATTTACCTTCCTGACATTGAGGGCATTTGTTGTTAAAAACACTGTATAATTTAGAGCCTTTTTTGAGCATTGCGGATTAACTATATTCAATTACTTTTGCAAAGATAAATTTTTAAGATAGAATAATGCTGAATGCCCACGATATTACCGTTTCATTTTCAGGAGAAGAATTGTTTTCGGGAATTACTTTTAAGTTAAATGCAGGAGATCGAATAGGACTGGTTGGAAAAAACGGGGCCGGAAAATCAACTTTATTAAAAATAGTTGCTGGTGAACAGGAATATGATCGAGGCTCAATGGCCTTTGATAAGGAAATTAGTTTAGGCTTTTTAAAACAAGACATAGATTTTGAAGAAGGAAGGACTGTGCTTGAAGAAGCGTATCAGGCTTTTCAGGAAATCAAGACTATAGAGAAAAAGCTGGAAGATGTCAATACTCAATTGGCTGAAAGAACTGATTATGAAAGTGAATATTATCATAATTTGATGCATGATCTTGATGAATTATCTCATCGTTATGAACTGATTGGAGGTTATAATTATCAGGGGGAGACAGAAAAGATACTTGTAGGGCTTGGATTCAAACAAGAGAATTTTCATCAAATGACAGACACCTTTTCAGGGGGATGGAGAATGAGGATAGAATTGGCAAAATTATTATTGCAAAAGCACGATATTCTCTTGCTGGATGAACCTACGAATCACCTGGATATTGAATCGATTATTTGGTTTGAGAATTTTCTAAAAGGATTTAGCGGGGCGATTATGATGGTTTCTCACGATAAGATGTTCCTCGATAATGTTACAAATAGAACTATTGAGATCTCACTGGGTCAGATTTATGATTATAAAAAACCTTATTCTCAGTATTTGTTATTGAGAAACGAGATCAAAGAAAAACAGTTACAATCTCAGAAAAATCAGGAAAAAGAAATCAAACAGACAGAACAGTTGATTGAAAAATTTCGAGCCAAAGCCAGTAAGGCTTCTATGGCGCAGTCATTGATCAAAAAACTGAATAAAGTGCAACGAATAGAAGTTGATGTAGATGATAATGCGGTGATGAACGTTCGTTTTCCAATTTCTGTAACACCAGGTAAGGTAGTTGTAGAGGCAGAAGGGGTTGCCAAGAATTATGGTGATAACCAGGTACTGCAAGGAGTGGATATGCTTATAGAACGCGGAAGTAAGATTGCTTTTGTAGGCCAGAACGGACAGGGAAAGTCGACACTGGCTAAGATTATGGTAGGAGAGATTGACTATGATGGTCAACTAAAATTAGGTCACAATGTGCAAATCGGATATTTTGCTCAGAACCAATCAGAATATTTGGATGGCGAATTGACCATACTAGAAACGATGGAGAATGAAGCTACTGATGGTAATAGAATAAGGGTTCGTGATATGTTGGGCTCTTTTCTTTTTAGAGGAGATGAGGTGGAGAAGAAAGTGAAAGTGCTGTCGGGAGGAGAAAGGAATCGTCTTGCCTTGTGTAAGATGCTTTTACATCCGTTTAATGTCTTGATTATGGATGAGCCTACCAATCACTTGGATATAGCTTCTAAAAACGTACTTAAAAAGGCCTTAAAAGAATTTGATGGAACATTGATTCTTGTTTCTCATGACAGGGACTTTTTACAAGATCTGGCGTCAACGGTTTTTTCGTTCAGAGAAGGTGGTATCAAACAATATTTAGGTGACATCAACTATTTCCTTGATCAACATGAATTAGAGGATATGAGGGCAGTTGAAATGAAGTCTAAAAAAGAGAAGGAGTCTGCAGGTTCAGTGAAAAGTGGTAAACAAGGACATGCTGATCAAAAGCAAAAGAAAAAATTACAAAACAAGCTGAGTAAGATTGAAAGTGAAATATCAGAACTGGAGAAGAAGATCAGTGGTGATGATATTGAAATCGGCCAGAATTTTGAAATTCTTCAGGAAAATGAACAATTCTTTAAAGCGTACCAACAGAAAAAATCTCGTGTCGAAGAATTAATGGCATCATGGGAAGAGATTCAGGAACAAATAGATCAAATATGACCTGTTTAATGTTGTAAGATATAAGTATCAGTTAGTTTGATGAGACTTCAATCTGAGGAGGATACTGTGTCATGATATTGGTCACAAATTCGTTAATTTTGGCCTCCTTTTTATCTACATTTTTATAATATGAAAGAATGCCAACGCCTATACCTTGCCATGCTAATTCCTTCTTACGGGCATCTATTAGGTCAATAAATAGGGTTCCTTCAGTCGAACTGGAAACGTTAGAGTAGCCAAATCCATAGCCACCACCACCATAATAACCACCATAACCATAATACCATGGGTACCAGCCATAATAGCTGTTATTATTGTAGATATCAATTTTTTCTCGTGATTTTGTAAAAATATTTACAAGAAGATCCGGATTGTCAGAAGCAACCATTCCTTTGGCTTTAAGTTCTCTTTCAATGGCTCTCAGTATCCTTTTTTTATCAAGATCAGATATCTCTACTTTGTCAATTCCTTTTTTATAAAACGCATAGGTTTTAAAACCGGTAAAATCTGTTGCTTTATCATAGTCGGAATAAACGCTTACTGAAGAACAGGAAACAACGACCATTAATAAAATCAGAGAAGCTAAAGCGTAAATATTCTTCATATGGGTGTATTTATATATATAGCACAACTAAGACTTTAGTAGCAATAATCATACCAAACAAATGATTAGCGTAAACAAGAATACATAAGTTATTTACATTAAAATCATGAAAATCAAGTGTTTAATGTGTATAATGGAGCTTAAGGTTTTTTGGGATCAAATCCATAAGGGCAATGTCTGCAATTATTTTTACAACAATAGCCTCTTTTTAGATGATACTTTTCGGTAAAGACTTTATAACCTTCGCGGCTGTAATAAAAATCTTCAGGTTCTAACTTATTATTGTTAAATTGCATAGCACAAATTCATTTTCTTTATTGTTTATGCAGATCTACAGCATATCTATTCTTTCTTTTTCTCACTTGGCTAAAATAGTGAAATATAGGAGATCAATCTATAATTTTGATTAAATGGAAAGTAGTAGAAATCAAATCATTAATAATAAACTTCTTGATGAAAAGGGTGTAACGCTGGTTATAAAGAGAGAAGATGAGATACATCCCTATATATCTGGTAACAAGTACAGAAAACTGAAGTACAATCTCGAGGAGGCCAAAAAACAGGGTCTGAAAAACCTTGTCTCCTTCGGCGGTGCCTATTCAAATCATATCAGTGCCTTATCATATGCCGGTAAAAAATATGGTTTTGAAACCCTTGGCATTATCCGAGGAGATGAATTAGGAGATGACTTGGAAAAGACCCTGGCTCAAAATCCTACACTGCGTTTTGCGCATGAAAACGGTATGAAGTTCAAGTTTGTTTCTAGAGAAGCATATAGAGAAAAGGACAATCCTGATTTTAAAAAGGCACTCCAGTCTGAATTGGGTGAATTTTATTGGATACCAGAAGGCGGAACCAATGATTTAGCTATTAAGGGATGCGAAGAAATATTGACAGATAATGATAAAAAGTTTGACTTTATTTGTGTCGCAGTTGGTACCGGAGGGACTATTTCGGGTATAATCAACAAGGCAAGCGATCAGCAAACTGTATTGGGGTTTCCTAGCTTAAAGGGAGAATTTTTAGAAGCCATTATCAAAGAAAAAACAATGCCAGGTAAGCAATGGAAATTGATCCATGCATATCATTTTGGAGGATATGCTAAAATCAACAAAAATTTGATTAGTTTTATCAACGATTTTTATCAACAAACTGCCATACCCTTAGATCCTGTCTATACCGGAAAAATGATGTTCGGTATCATGGACCTTGTCCAAAAGGATTTTTTTAATAGAAATAGTTCCATATTGATGGTTCATACCGGAGGTCTTCAAGGAGTTGAAGGAATGAATCAACGATTATTAAAAAAGAAATTACCATTATTAGACGTATGAAGCATTTGAGTAAACTCCCAATTCTTATCGTTGTTTTGTTGTTTTTGGTGTCATGTGGCAGCAAACAGGCAACATCTGGCAAATCCAAAAAGAAAGAAATTAATACGAGAGAATCGTATTTGTATGCTAAAAGTGATCAGATATTTGATTCGTATAAGAAAGAGCATAAAGGAAAGGTGAATGATTTTACGATTACTTATATAGGTACCTATAAGAATATTGCTATTGATAAAATGGAGAAGTACAAGATTCCTGCTAGTATTACGCTAGCGCAGGGTATCTTGGAATCTGGAAATGGACTGAGTACCTTGGCAAAGAAGTCGAATAATCATTTCGGTATTAAATGTCATTCAGGTTGGAAAGGTAAAAAGGTTTATCATGATGACGACAAGAAGGGAGAATGTTTTAGAAAATACCCAACACCGGAGGGCTCTTTTAATGATCACTCCAAATTTTTGACAGGTAGGGGGAGGTATGAGTTTTTATTTGACTTAAAACCAGATGATTATAAGGCGTGGGCGAAAGGTTTAAAGAAAGCTGGATACGCTACAGACCGAAAGTACCCAAAGAAATTAATTTCGTTTATAGAGACTTTTGAATTGTATAAATACGATGATTTGGTTTTGGATGAAAAGGGGTATAAAAGATCCCTAAAGGATGAGCAGTATGAATATAAAGACGATGACCGTAGCATAGCTAAGAATGAGAATGTCGATGATCGTTCTATTGCGGATAATGACATTACGGATGACGATGTATTTATTACCGTTGTTAAAGGTGATACCCTTTATTCAATTGCCAGAAGTAATAATTTATCTGTGGATGATCTGAAGCGGATCAATGGCTTGGATTCAAACGAGCTGAGCATAGGTATGAAGTTGTTAGTTACCAAATAGAAAACCACCCTAAAAGGGCGGTTCTCATTCAACTCAAAATTAATCTACTAATCTAAACTCAATTTTTTTAACCCTTTTGGCCTTTCTTTTGCCCTTGGGTCCCTTTATTTTTTGATCTATAATTCATTCTTCTGGATGATTCCTTCCATGTCTCATATTGTTCCTTATTCAAGATCTTTTTAATTTCCGCCTGATGTGCTATTTTGGTATCCAGGGCTTTATTCATCAAATCAAACTTTTGATCAGAGGTCATTTCCTCTTTGTTAAGTGATTTATGCGCCTCCCTAGTAGTCATTTTCTCCTGAATCCATGTTTTATTTAAAGTAAGAATCTGACTTTGCTGTGATTCGTTGAGGTCAAGAGCGAGTGCCATTTTTTTTGTTTTAAGAATAGCTTGTTGCTCAGGAGTGAAATCTGTATCAAATTTCATTTTTCTTTTTTCATTTTGACCCACAGCGATTACTGTTGTAGCCAATAGGAATACTAATAATAATTTTTTCATGATTTTATAATTTTCTATACTTATAAGACATGAACAATAGAAATAGGTTTAAACGGCAAACTTTAAAATTATGTTAAAACTAAAGATGCTTTTTTATTATGTGACAATTAGATTTCTATATCTTTGATTCAATCAGATCATGTTGCCTTTACAAATGCATCACTTCTTCAACCTGAAAATTAATTTAATTCGATCCTTATGAGGGGTACAATCACATTCCTGTTGGCCATACTATTATTGAATTCCTGTTCTGAAAAACAGAAGGAAGTGGCGAAAAGACCAAATATTTTATTCATCATGTCTGATGATCATGCCTATCAGGCTATCAGCGCTTATAGCGACAAATTGATTGAGACGCCAAATATTGATAGAATCGCAGATGAAGGGTTGCTTTTTAGTAATGCCTGTGTGTCCAATTCTATTTGTGCTCCTGCCAGAGCAACAATCCTGACAGGGAAGCATACCCATCTCAACGGAAAAATTGATAATAAAATGCCTTTTGATACCACACAGGTAACCTTTCCTCAATTGTTTCAACAAGCCGGGTATCAAACTGCTATGTTCGGAAAATTACATTTTGGAAACAGCCCGAAGGGGGTGGATGAATATATGATTCTTCCGGGCCAAGGACATTATATCAATCCGGATTTTATAACCCCACGAGGCGATACAACTATTACGGGTTATGTGACAGACATCATCACAGATTTAACCTTGGGTTGGCTCAAAGAAAAAAGAGACAAGGAAAAACCTTTTATGATGATGTACCTTCATAAAGCGCCTCACAGACCATGGTGGCCAAGTCCTGATAAGTTTGCAGAATTCAGTAAAAAAACTTTTCCTGAACCTGAGTCTTTATTTGATGATTATAAGAATCGGGGAACCGCTGCAAAAACAGCAGAAATGAATCTTTACAATCATATGATGTACAATCATGATAGTAAGGTCAGACCAGAGACTATAGCTTCGATGAATGGGGTAGTGCCCCAGGTAGTTGAATATAATAATGGTTTTTATGGGCCTTATGATCGAGCTAATGCAGCACAAAAGGCGAAATATGATGTTGTCCTTGACAGTATTAATGAAGATTTTAAAAATCATTGGCCATTGATGAACGCCAAAGAAAAAATGCGATGGAAATACCAGCGCTATATGCAGGATTACCTCGGAACAATTTCATCTGTAGATGATAATGTAGGCAGGGTACTTGATTATCTTGACGAAAGCGGCCTTGCTGAAAATACCATTGTGGTGTATACCTCAGATCAAGGCTTTTATTTGGGAGAACACGGATGGTTTGACAAGCGATTTGTCTATGATGAATCCTTTAAAACACCCTTGTTAATCAGATGGCCCAATGAAATAAAACCAGGCACAACGAATGATGAAATGGTTCAAAATCTTGATTTTGCACAAACTTTTTTAGACGCTGCCGGCATTACTGCACCGCAAGACATGCAAGGAGAAAGTTTGGTGCCACTTATGAAAGGAGATACTGCTTCATGGTCTCGAGAGGCGGTTTATTATCATTATTATGAATATCCTTCGGTTCATATGGTCAAAAGACATTATGCCATCGTAACCAAAGAATTTAAGTTGGTACATTTTTACTATGATGTGGATGAATGGGAATTATATGACAGGCTTAAGGATCCTCAGGAAATGAACAATGTTTATACAGATCCTGCTTATGCTGATGTTGTAGCTGATCTTCATGTAAAACTGGATGAATTAAGAATTCATTATAAAGACTCTCCGGAACTGGATCAGAAATTTATTGATATGTATCAAAATTGACAGGTCATTTCAATGCGAATAATAACGAAAACGAGGAATTATTCGAATAGGGTCAAAGATTAAATAATTGTTAATTTTAATAATTTTAGGACTTCAGACTGTAACCAAAGCTGGATTATTACGTCTTTTTAGTATAGAGACTAAGTAAACCATCTTATTACATGATCCTAGAACACAAATCCCTTGAATTATTTGGCAAGCACTTGTTTGAAAAAGCGGTTGTAAGGCCACCTTTAAGATTGCCGAATCCGATGGAGAATGAAGCCTGCTTCATTTTTGTAATTGAAGGCTCTGGTTCTGTACTATCATCTACTGAAATGGTAAAATTGAATTCTCAGGAAGCCGTTTTGTTAAAATGCGGTAACTATCTGGGAAAAATACATGTGACCGAACAGGATTCGAATTATCACACTATGGTGATTCATTTACTACCCGAAGTTTTAAAACAAATTTATCAAAATGAGATTCCTTCGTTTTTAAAAGTTGAAGAGAATGAAAAAGTTACAACTGAACTGCCATTGATCAAAGGCAATACACTGCTTATAAAGTATATTGACAGTATTTTGTTTTATTTCGAAAACCCATCTCTTGCTACTGAAGAGTTATTGGTATTAAAGATCAAGGAACTTTTTATGTTGCTAATGCATACAAAGAATGCACCCGATGTCAAGAGAATCTTATCTCAATTGTTCTCCCCGCAGACCTATTCTATTCGTGAAGTAGTCGATGCACATTTATATGATGACATTAGTGTAACAGATCTTGCACTTTTAAGTAATCATAGCTTGTCGAGTTTTAAGAGAAAGTTTAAAGAGATATATAAAGAAAGTACGGCAAGTTATTTGAAAAAGAAAAAATTAGAAAAAGCTGCAGGTTTGTTGCTTGGCTCTTCGAAGAATGTGAGTAAAATCGCATATGACTCTGGTTTTAATGATTTGGCCCATTTTTCAAGAAGTTTTAAAAATAAATACGGGATTTCCCCATCAGAATATAGAATGAACCAATCGGTCAAGGAATTGACCTAATTATCAAAAGTGTCTAGTGAATAAAACAAGAAATTTGTTTCATGATACCCCCTAAATATGAAACGATGAAAACATTAAAAAAAATGAAAACCTATTTACCTCTCTGGTTGATATTACTGCTAGTGACACAGTTGTCAGCTCAGCAGGTCATTGAAGGTGAAAAAATGAAATTTTTCGAAAATAAAGTAATTGTTAACAATACGCCTCAAGAAGTTTGGAAAGCCTTAGTTGCCTACGGAAATGTGAGTACTTTTCATTCAACCATTGATGAATCTATTGTATTGAATGGCACTGCAGAAGAAGCGATGTTAGGCGCTGAAAGAGAGATTCAGATTCCTGATGGGATCAATAACATCATTAATAAGGAAAAAATTATTAAGATCATCGAAGGTATTTATTATACTTATGATGTCTATGAATCCGAAAATTTCCCCATTAAAAAAATGCAGGTAACCTATGGTGTGAGATTAGACCATCATGGCAGAACGGTGTTGTTTAGTAAAACCTACTTTAAATTTAACAATGCTTTGGCAAATGGGCTTTTAAAAAAGAAGCTAGACAGAGCGAATAAAGATAGCTTGTTGGCTTATAAGAATTATATTGAGAACGGTGAGAAGAATACCGAAATCAAAGAATTGAGAAAAAGATATGACGAGAAAGACCATTCTGGTGACTTCGATTATTTGGTTTCACATCACATTATTAATTAGAATCTAACTAAATATTTAAATATAAAACTCCAACTATGTTGGAGTTTTTTTTTGAAAGAAGCTTACTTCAATAGTGTTTTAATCGACTATAAAAACTAACCAAAGTCATAGTAAACTGAAATTTTCATGCTTACATTTGTCTTAACTTTTAACAAAAATATCATGAAAAAAGCTCGGTATTTTTATTTGACTTTAATGTTGTTGGGAATTGCGTTTTCAACCAGATCTCAAAATCAGGATGCCATTACAGATACTACAGAAAACATAGCGCAAGATGTTATATGGCATGTTAAGGCACTTCATCCTGAAGGTTATACTATGGATGTAAAAGCAATAGATGAGCAGCATAACCAGTATGATATAAAAGCCATAGAGAATTCAGATCAACGCTATATCATGGATGTTAAAGCTTTTGTTGGAAAAGAAATTTTCCCGGTTAAAGTAATGGTGAGCGAAGAAGAATACAAACCTGTCGTAGCTATTGTTGGACAAGGTAAAACGTATGATTTAGTCGCTATTGATAAAAACGGTAAATACCTGAAGGTAAAGGGAGTAAGGAAGACAGGTTATATTATTCATATTAAAGCTGTTGGAGAAAATGGTGTGCTCTATGGTGTAAAGTCTATTTCCAAAAAAGGGAAATTAAATGATGTGAAGGGTATAAAAATGTATGACAAAAGGCTTGAGATAACCATGGAAGGCTTAGAAGTACATGCGCATGTTGTAGCCTTGCCTCAAGTTCAATAGTTGTTTTATAATAATCAAAAAACCGGTTCAAATGAATGAATTCCTGACCAAGAAAAATTACTGGGATACTATTTATCAAGAAAAACCTACGATAGAACTAGGGTGGTTTCAAGAGGTGCCTGCCATGTCATTGGATTTGATCAAGTCATCCGGTATCAAAATAGACGCAAAAATTATTGATATCGGCGGGGGAGATAGCTTATTGGTTGACCATCTTCTTGAACTGGGATATTTAAATATCACCGTACTGGATTTATCTAAAAGTGCCATTGAAAGAGCTAAAAGTAGGTTGGGATCAAAAGGATCTAATGTGAATTGGATCTGTTCAGATATTCGTGATTTTAATACAGATGAAAAGTTTGATCTATGGCATGATAGGGCTTGTTTTCATTTTCTAATTGACAATGCGGATATTCAAATTTACGCTTCAAAACTCAATCAGTTTCTCGCTGAAAAAGGAACCGTGGTTTTAGGAACATTTTCAAAAACCGGACCAAAAAAATGCAGCGGTTTGCCCATTAAGCAATATGACAGTAAAACCATAACTCAAATATTCACCCAAGACTTTCATCTTGAAAAAAACATGGAAGCAACACATATTACACCCTCTTTGGCAAGGCAGAATTATGTATTTTGTCGCTTGAAAAGAATAACTTAATAAATCTAAAATTATGAGAATTACAATAGTAGTATTCTGTCTAACCATTTTGATGTCATGTGACAATAAAAAGAAAGACTATGCGCCGTTAGAAAAAACAATTAATCAAAGTGAGGTCACTATAAATGAAGTGCTGCAAACAGGGGCGTACACCTATTTATTAGTGCAGGAAGGCCAACAAGAGTATTGGATGGCAGTTCAAAAATATGATGCAAAAGTTGGAGAGAAAATCTATTTTGTTGAGGCGATGGAAATGAGCAATTTTGAAAGTAAAGAATTGAACAGAGTTTTTGACAAGATCTTTTTCGTAGATCAAATCAGTAAAACGCCAATCGATGCAGAAACCCTCAAAGCTGAACTAATCGATAAGAAGCAAAAAAAGATGGAGCATTTGTTAGATAGTATAAAAATCAAACCAGTAGCTGGAGGACAAAGTATAGGAGAACTCTACAGTAATGCGGAGAAATTCAAAGAAAAAACTGTGACTATAAGAGGTCAAGTCGTAAAAGTCAATATGGATATTATGGACCGTAATTGGGTACACCTGGTTGACGGAACCAAGGGCGATGATAGATCTGACCTTACCTTCACGACCAAGGAATTGGTAAAAGTAGGGGATACCGTTGTGTTTAAAGGGATACTTGCCCTTGATAGAGAATTTGGAGCAGGTTATGTATATCCATTAATTGTTGAGGAAGCAGTTTTAATTCAATAGCATTAATATTGAGAGGTTTGTATATTTTTTTCTACTTTTAGTTATCTTAAAAAAAGTAAATTGATACATTCACTTCAAAATATTTATCATGAAAATAAAAACCTGTCAAATCTATTCTTTATTACTGCTTTTTATGGTCTTTCAATATAATATGTTGGCCCAAAATAACCCAATCGGTGTTTTTGATGATCATCAAGACATTGGAGCTGTTAAACATGAGGGTAATGTATCTTATCACAGTGATGATCAGGAATATTTAATTGAAGGCTCTGGAGCCAATATGTGGTTTGGTGATGACCAATTTCAATTTCTTTGGAAGAGTATACAAGGAGATTTTATCCTAAGGGCCAAAGTGAGCTTTGTAGGCGAGGGTGTTGATCCGCATAGAAAGTTAGGCTGGATGGTAAGAAATAATTTCCATGCTGATTCTGAACACATCAATGCCTCGATGCATGGAGATGGTTTGGTCTCACTTCAGTATAGAAAACAAAGAGGCGGAGACACTGAAGAAACCGTGTCAACTGATAGTTTGCCTGACATCATTCAACTTGAAAGGCGGGGGAATTCTTTTATTATGGGGACAGCTAAAATGGGGCAGCCTTTGCATAAGGTTACCGTGGAAAACCTTGATTTAAATAATGAATTATTTATAGGACTTTATGTTTGTTCTCACAATGCAGATGTTGTTGAGAAAGCTATTTTCAGCAATGTGAGAATCATCAAACCCTTTGATGATTCCAAAGAGCAATATGAAAATTATATTGGCAGTAGAATGGAAGTTTTAGATGTGGAGAATCTTGAAAGAAAAGTTCTTTTTTCTTCAGATCATTCAATTCAGGCGCCTAATTGGACAACTGATGGGAAGGCATTGATTTATAATTCAAATGGATATTTATATCGATATGATTTGGCAAGTCAAAAGACAACGATGCTGAATACTGGTTTCGCCAATAGAAATAATAATGACCATGTACTTTCATTCGATGGGAAGCAAATGGCAATTAGCCATCATGACGATGATGATAATGGTGATTCAGCTATTTATACCCTTCCGGTTGAAGGCAGTGATGCGCCAGTTCGCGTTACAAAGACAGGATTAGGAGCTTCCTACCTTCATGGATGGTCAACCGATGCCAAGACGTTATTATTTACAGGTAATCGAAACGGACAGTATGATATTTATAGTGTTGACATCGCTACTGGAGAAGAAACACAACTAACTGATACCCCAGGCTTAGATGATGGCCCTGAATTTGACCCTGCCGGAAAATATATTTATTTCAATTCGAACAGAACCGGAACGATGCAGCTTTTCAGGATGCTACCAGATGGAAGCAAAGTTGAACAATTGACTTTTGATGAACTTAATGATTGGTTTCCACATATTTCTCCTGATGGAAAAAAGATATTATTTGTAACATTCGGAACTGATGTAGATTCAGGCGATCACCCGTTTTACAAGCATGTATACCTGAGGATGATGTCTGTTGATGGCGGGGAGCCTAAAATATTAGGTTACCTTTATGGAGGCCAAGGAACTATTAATGTTCCGAGTTGGTCACCTGACAGTAAAAAAGTAGCGTTTATTAGTAATACTGATAAATAGATAAACATCGTTTTAATTTAGTAAGTCATGAAGAATAGTATCGCATTTCTATTGTTTTTTTTTACAGCGTATTCCGGTTATTGTCAGCATGGAAAAGTGTTTGATGACTTGACTATGAAAAGTGAAATTTTGAACGCTGATCGTAAGTTTGCCATTTATTTACCTCCTGATTATGAATCTTCGTCAAGAAGCTATCCCGTACTTTATTTATTGCATGGATCAGGAGATGATCAAACTGGTTGGGTTCAATTTGGAGAGGTACTTCGCATAACTGATAAGGCAATTAAATCAGGAAAAGCAACACCCATGATCATTGTTATGCCCGATGCTCATACCGGCCAAAGAGGTTATAATAATGATATTAACGGAGAATGGAATTATGAAGACTTCTTTTTTGAAGAGCTCATGCCTCATGTAGAAAAGCAATACCGTATTAAGAAAGAAAAAAGATTCAGAGCAATTTCAGGCCTATCTATGGGTGGAGGAGGTTCATTTATTTATGCTTTGCACCATCCTGAATTATTTTCTTCAGCGGCACCCCTGAGCGCTTATGTAGGGCCTTTAACTATAGAAGATTTAAAAGGAAATATCGAGGCAAACTCAAAAGCAACCTATTCAGATGAAGTATTACAAAATTATTTTGCTCAATACAATGCCGTTGAATTGGTTAAAAACATGCCTAAGGATAAGGTTTCATCGGTGAGATGGTATATTGATTGTGGTGATGATGATTTCCTTTTTGAAGGGAATAGTTTGGTGCATATTGAAATGAAAAAGAGAGAAATACCACATGAATATCGCGTTAGAGACGGAGCTCATAATTGGACTTATTGGAGAGAATCTCTTCCGAAAGTTTTAGAATTTATCTCTCAGGCTTTTCATCAATATTAATATTTTTTTCCGAAGGGTTCGCAGCTGAAGGCTTCACTCGCGAAGGGTTCGGAAGTGAGGTGATCGGAAGTGAGGTGATCGGAGGTGAGGTGATCAGTTGCGATCACCTCGCAAGAGAAACCGTCAATCTTCAGATTTTTATCGTAGGGTTTAAAGAGTGATTTCCCTAGGAATTAGTTCATTAAATCTTTATTTTTATACTTCATTATCTCAAGAAAGTTATCTATGAAGTTTACATCGCTTTCACTTACAATAGCCCTCTTCTCTATTTTTGTTCAACATATTCAAGTACTTAACTCACAGGAACTTTCCGCTATTGAAATTGTTCAAATGGCCGATGAGAAGGTAAGGGGTAAAACCAATCATTCTATCTTAGAAATGCAGATCATTAGGCCTACCTGGAACCGAACCATCTCAATGAAAAGCTGGTCAAACGGACTGGATTATTCAATGACCTATATCACCGCTCCTGCAAAAGATAAGGGGCAGGTTTTTATGAAAAGGGAGACTGAAATGTGGAATTGGATGCCGAGCATTGGTCGCATGATCAAAATTCCGGCCTCTATGATGTCTCAGGGTTGGATGGGCTCCGATTATACAAATGATGATATCCTCAAGGAAAGTTCAATCGTAAGAGATTACAATCATAGTATCGATAAAGAAGAGACAGTAGAAGGACTATTGTGTTATAAGATACAGATGATCCCCAAAGAAGAAGCTGCAGTTATCTGGGCCAAGGTGTATAAATGGATCACCAAGGATGAATTCATTCAGATAAAATCAGAATATTATGATGAGGATGATGATTTGGTCAAAAGCGATTTCGGTTATGAATTTAAAAAAATGGATGGCAGGCTGATCCCAACGAGAATAGAAATTGTTCCGGCGGATGGAGAAGGGAAAAAGACAGTTATCTTCTTGAAGGAAGTACAGTTTGATATTGAGTTACCAACATCCTATTTTTCGCAGCAGAATATGAAGCGAATTAGGTAAACGAATTAATTTGTAATGAATACGATTCTTAAAATAGCCTGGAGGAATATCTGGAGAAACAAGAGAAGGACAATGATTACTGTTGCTTCGATCATGTTCGCTTTGTTCTTTGCCATTATTATGAGGGGCTTTCAAAAGGGGTCATATGCCAAGATGAAGACCAATGCTGTTGAATCATATTCAGGATATCTTCAGGTACAAAACAAAGACTATTGGGATGATAAAACCATCAATAATACCATGGCAATTGATCAGGCTGTAGTTGATGATTTATCAAGTGATGAGCGTATATATGCAATTATCCCCAGGCTTGAATCTTTTGCTTTGGCTTCATCAGGTGAATCCACAAAGGGAGTAGCGGTAATGGGTATCGATCCTGATAAAGAAGACAAGATGACGAAGGTCAAGTCTTTTTTAGAGGAAGGAGAATTCATTAATGAAAACGATAAGAGCATACTTATTGCAGCTGGATTAGCCAGTTTTTTAGGAGTTGGAGTTAACGATACCTTGGTTTTGTTTTCGTCGGGTTATCACGGCGCGACAGCGGCGGGTTTGTATCCGATCAAAGGAATTTTAAAACTTCCCACTCCAGAAATGAACAGAAGTACGGTCTATTTGGCTGTAAAAGAAGCACAAGAACTATTTTCAGCCTATGACCGGTATACTGCTTTAGTCTTTGATTTAAAAGACATGGACCAGACTCCTGCAGTCGAAAAATATGTGAAACAGAAAATAGATCCTGATCAATACCAGGTTTTAGGTTGGGAGCTAATGAATAAAGAATTGATTCAAATGATTGAAACTGATAATGCCGGTGGCGTAATCATGATAGCAATTTTATATATGGTCATTGCTTTTGGCATTTTTGGAACAGTACTCATGATGACCAATGAAAGAATGCGAGAATTTTCAGTCATGGTTGCCATTGGAATGCAAAAAGCGCAACTGGCCAAAGTTGTTATTGTAGAATTATTTATTCTAACGGCCATGGCCGTGGCGGCTGGAATTATGATTAGTCTTCCGGTGATGTTATATTTTTATTATAACCCTATAGAATTTTCTGGAGACGCGGTTGAAGTGATGCAGGATTTTAATTTTGAACCCGTCATGCCTATGAGTATGGAGCCGAATATTTTTGTTTTTCAGGGAATTGCAATAAGTATTCTTAGTTTGATCGCTATGTCGTATCCTACCATTAAGATATTGAATTTAGAAGTTGTTAAAGGCTTAAGAACATAATTATGGTATTAATCAAGATAGCCTGGAGAAGTTTATGGCGCAGCAAGATGAGAAGTGCTGTGGTCATTTTCGCTATTGCCTCGGGTCTGGTTGGAGGTTTGTTTTCAAGTGCCTGGATGAATGGGATGGCACAACAGCGTGTAAAGAACACTTTTGCTTATGAGATAGGACATGTCCAATTACATAATCCTGTTTATGATGAAAACACTGATGTCAAAAAAACCATAAAAAACACAGCAGAAAAATTAAAGTATCTACAAGAGACAAAGGATGTTGTTGGCGTAACCGAGAGAATTCTTGTAACAGGTATGTCTGCAACAGCTAATAAGAATATGGGTGTTAATATTATTGGAGTAGATCCAATACAAGAAAAGCAAGTTTTTGAAATTTATAAAAAGATTGACACAGCTTCAGGTGATTTTTTTGAGGCCAAAAAGAAAAATTCTATAGTGATTTCCAGAGCCCTTGCGGATGAACTTAAAGCGCGATTAAAGTCAAAAATCGTACTTACTTTTCAAGATTATAACGGGGAGATTACAGGAGCAGCTTTTAAAGTGGTAGGTATATATAGAACCGATAATAATCCATGGGATAAAATGCATGTTTTTGTAAAAAATGATGATCTACGAAGGGTTCTTGCTTTGCCTAAAGATGAAGCACATGAAATTGTACTCTTGTTAAATGATTTCGAAAAAGCCGAGTTGCTGGCGGCTGAAATACAAAACAAATTTCCTGATGAAAAGGTAGAAGACTGGGCAGAGGTTTCGCCATACTTAAGCCTGATGTCAGGTTATATGGACACTATGATGGGCTTATTTATGATCATTATTCTGGGGGCCTTAGGATTTGGGATTGTGAATACCATGCTCATGGTTGTTTTAGAACGAACAAAAGAATTAGGGATGCTAATGGCCATTGGGATGAATAAAAGAAGGGTGTTTTTTATGATCATGCTGGAGACACTTTTTTTAGCACTCGTTGGCGCTGTATTTGGAGAAATCTTGAGTGTGTTGTTGATCAATTATTTCAATACGGCAGGAATAGATTTGTCTTCTTATGCAGAAGGAATGGAAAGTGTGGGTTATGCTGCAATCACCTATCCTATGTTGGAAGGATACAGGTATATTCAGATCACAGTTTTGGTCATTTTTACAGGTATCATAGCATCAATTTATCCAGCGTTAAAAGCATTAAAATTACATCCGGCAGAGGCGATAAGGTCCATTTAATTAATCAGGAAATTAAATATTATGAGCATCATTCAGATCAACAATTTAACGAAAACCTATCACGATACCGAAGTGCCGGTTTATGCCGTCAATGGTATTGATCTCAGTTTTGAGGAAGGCGAGTTTGCTGCTATAGTTGGCCCTTCAGGCTGTGGAAAGACAACCTTGATGAACATGATTGGAGGGCTGGAGGTTCCTAGTTCAGGAAATGTAGTTGTTGACGGAAGTGTGATGTCAGAGCTTTCATCGAATAATCTGATCGATTTTAGATTAAGAAACATAGGATTTGTTTTTCAGGCCTATAATTTGATTCCGGTTTTAAGTGCCAAAGAAAATGTAGAATTTATCATGCAGTTGCAAAACTGGGATAAAAAGAAAATGGATGCCAGAACGATTTCACTATTGGAATCTGTAGGATTGGGTGATAAATTACACAGTAAACCCAACCAACTTTCAGGAGGTCAGCAGCAACGTGTTGCGGTGGCCAGAGCATTAGCCTCAAAACCAAAATTTATTTTGGCAGATGAACCCACAGCAAACCTCGATTCAACGGCAACAAACCAGCTGTTAGATATCATGGAACAATTGAATAAAGATGAGCATATTACTTTTATTTTTGCAACTCACGACCAAAGGGTAATGGATAAGGCAAGAAGGGTGGTGAGTCTTGATGATGGCAAGGTCATTTCAGATGTTGTAAAACCCTGATTTATTTTCATAAATCCTGATTATTTAAGCGTTAAATTATGTTGAAAAAACAACTTTTTTTCATGATGCTCCTTCTAAGCTGTACTGCTTTAGCGCAAGAAAAATGGATGGTCAAAGGATATGTAAAGGGCATGGCAATTATGCAGACGGTGGGAGACGATGGTGAAATGGCCTTAGAGAATGTGATCCACAATCGATTTGATGTCAATTGGTATATCAGTGATAAATTTACTTTTACAGGAGGACTAAGAAATCGAATTATCATTGGCAATAATGTCAGTTTGATTCCAGGCTATGCAGACTATGTATCCAGAGATAATGGTTATTTCGACTTATCCTGGGTGTGGGCAGAAAACACTTCCTGGATAGGTCTGTCTCAACTTGATCGATTCATGTTAGATTATACAACTGGTAATCTGCAGGTCACAGTTGGTCGACAAAGAATAAACTGGGGGCAGACTTTTGTGTGGAACCCAAATGATCTTTTCAATACCTATTCCTATTTTGATTTTGACTATGAAGAAAAGCCAGGTAGTGATGCCGTCAGGTTACAATACTATATAGGCCAATCGAGTAAGCTGGAACTTTCCACATCCTTAAATTCAGAAAGTGAAATCACATCGGTATTGCTTTACAGGTTTAACACCAAGGGATATGATATACAGTTTTTAGGAGGGGTATACACTGAATCTGATTACGTTCTTGGTGGAGGGTTTTCAGGGAGTATTGCCGGAGGAGGATTTAGTGGTGAAATGACTTATTTTCATCCCATGGATAGTGACGATGATGGAGGAAAAGCCACAGCAACCATTCACTATGATTATACTTTTAAAAGTTCACTAAATTTACAATTTGAAACTTTGTATAACGGCTTTGGAGCAGAAAACTTTTCAAGCGGACTGGGAGAGATTTTATTTCAGGATCTAAGTCCAAAGAATTTGTTTCCTACCAAACTGGCATTTTTTGGGAGTGTAGCTTATGATGTAAGCCCCTTATTTAGAGTGATGTTGGCAGGAATGTATGGTCCTGAAGGCAATTTTATGTACGTTGGGCCAACCCTGACCTATTCTATTTCAGACACCATGGAATTGGCAGGTATCGGACAGTATTATAATATGGATGAAGTCGAAGATCAAGACGGAAATCCATTAGTTAGCAGTGGCACTGCAATTTTTATAAGATTCAAATGGTCATTTTAGGCTTTAAACAATCAGAATTATGAAAGAAATCAAAACTGAAATACTCATCAATGCATCTCCGGATAAAGTATGGAAAGTACTAACCGATTTTAAAGCCTATCCAGACTGGAACCCTTTTATCACTTCTGTACAAGGAGAAGTGTTTGAAGGGTCAAAATTTAAAGTTAAATTACAAACCCTTGGTTCCAGCCCAATGACTTTTGAACCCATTTGTTTAAGTTTTAAAGAAAACGTGGAATTTAGTTGGCTTGGAAAATTAGTGATGAAAGGGGTTTTTGATGGCAAGCATTGTTTTGAGCTGGTCGAACTGAGTGAAGGAAAAACAAAGTTTATTCAGCGAGAAGAATTCAAGGGAATGTTGGTTCGTTTGTTCTGGAAAAAATTAGATGTCAATACAAGATGGAGTTTTGAAATGATGAATGATAAATTAAAGGAAACTGTAGAAAAAATGTAAGTTTGCCCAAGCGTTTATCGCCCTTTTAAAGAACCTTGTTTTATGAAAATTACCAAATTAATATTTTTGTTTATTGTCTTGTTTATCATTTTGGCTTTAGGCTATATTTTGTTCAACACCTTTTCTGCAAAATCCAAACAAATTAATGCTTCGGCTGTTGAGAAAGTAATCTTGGAGCCAGATGTTGTGACTAATTTTTCTAAAGCACTTCAAATACAAACCATTTCTCCCGAAAATATAGCTGATTTTGATTCTTTACAATTTACAAAGTTTAATGCGTTTTTGAAGAAAACGTATCCGCTTAGCGATTCATTATTAGATCATCAAATAATTAATGAATTCAGTCATTTGTATTTTTGGAAAGGTTCTGAGAGTAATTTGAACCCCATTATTTTAATGGGACATCTAGATGTTGTGCCTGTTATTGATGCCAACAGGTCTTTTTGGAAACAAGATCCCTTTCTCGGTAAAATTGTAAATGATACAATTTGGGGAAGAGGTGCTATTGACGACAAAATTGGGGTAATTGGAATACTTGAGGCCGTAGAGTCGATGTTGAAGAATGGTTTCAAGCCTCGGCGAAGTATTTATCTTGCTTTTGGTCATGATGAAGAAATAGGTGGCGTTTATGGAGCAAAGGCCATAGCAACTCATCTAGCGGAACAAGGTATACAAGCCGAACTGATTATGGATGAAGGCGGTAGTTTGACTAGTGGTTTGGTGCCAGGCATTGAAAATGATGTAGCATTAATTGGAATTGCCGAAAAGGGATCAGTTTCTTTAGAATTATCAGTTGAAATTGAAGGTGGGCATTCTTCAATGCCTGGAAAAGAAACTGCTATTGATGTGCTCTCGGGAGCGATTCACAAATTAAAAACAAATCCTTTCCCTGCTTTGATCTCACCACCGGTTGAAGGTTTTTTAGAGTATTTAGGGCCTGAAATGCCTTTTGTCAACAGATTGGCTTTTGCAAATAAGGCGGTTTTTGAAAGTATGATTATTAGCATTTATGAATCTTCGGCGTCAGGGAATGCCTTGGTAAGAACCACAACTTCACCTACAATTTTCAATAGTGGGATGAAAGATAATATCATTCCATTAAAGGCCACTGCAACCATAAACTTTAGGATCATCACCGGGTCGTCAATTGCCGAAGTGAAAGACCATATTAATCAGGTTCTTGATGATGAAAGGATTGCCATAACTGAAGGTAATTTTAATACTGAGCCATCAAAAGTTTCCTCAACTGATGCAGCTGGTTTTAAAATGGTGCAGCAGACTATCGCTGAAATTTATCCTGAAGCTGTGGTGAGCCCATATATGGTAGTTGGAGCAACTGATGCAAGACATTTCACAGCCTTATCAGATCAGATTTATAGGTTTTTACCTATTAGAATGGACAAATCTAACATTAAATCTCTTCATGGTCTAAATGAGAGAATAGCCGTTTCAGACTTCGAAAATTCAGTGCGTTTTTATACCCAATTGATTAAAAACACTTCTCTTAAATAACTTTTCTCATTGTAAAATTGATCACTTATGTGAGATGTAGAGGATATTTAAAATAGGCTTACCTTTGCAAAATGCAAAAGACACCTCAATTAACAGATTGGTTGCCCACCACGAGAAGAGAAATGAAGATCAGAGGCTGGGAAGATCTTGATGTAATTATCTTTAGCGGAGATGCTTATGTTGATCATGCCGCGTTTGGTCCCGCAGCTTTAGGGCGTATTTTAGAAAGTTATGGCCTTCGTGTTGCCATAGTGCCGCAACCCAATGTTAATGATAACCTTCAGGATTTTGAAAAGTTAGGAACTCCTAATTTGTTTTTTGCAGTGACTTCCGGAGCCATGGATTCAATGGTTAGTAATTATACAGCGAACAAAAGAAGACGTGACAAGGATGCTTATACGCCAAATGGTGATAAAGGTTTTCGACCAGATTATGCTACAACTGTTTATAGTAAAATTCTTAAGGAGAAATTTCCGGATGTACCTGTTGTAATTGGTGGAATTGAAGCGTCTTTAAGACGTGTTACACACTATGATTTTTGGAGTGACTCACTTAAACCCAATATTCTTGAAGACTCAAAAGCAGATCTTCTGGTCTATGGGATGGGAGAACAGCCTTTAAGAGAACTGGTAAATTTGTTAAAAAAAGGGGTGCCATTTGAATCTATCAAAACGATAAAGCAAACAGCTTTTTTAGTAGAGGCTGGTGATAATTTACCTAAGAATAAACAATGGGAGGATAAAGAAATAAGTTCTCATGAAGCATGTTTAAAGGACAAGAAAACCTTTGCCGCAAATTTCAAGACCATAGAACAAGAGTCTAATAAGATTCATGGCAGGAGAATTCTTCAAAAAGTAGGTGGAAGAACTTTGGTAATCAACCCGGTTTTCCCGACCATGACAGAAAAGGAAATTGATGCTTCATACGATCTTCCGTTTACAAGATTGCCGCATCCGAAGTACGATAAGCGCGGCCCCATTCCGGCCTACGAAATGATCAAGTTTTCGATCAATACGCATAGGGGATGTTTTGGTGGATGTAGTTTTTGTACCATTTCAGCCCATCAAGGAAAGTTTATTGCCAGTAGAAGTCAGGAATCAGTATTGAAAGAGGTGCAGGCGGTTACAGAGATGGATGATTTTAAAGGCTATTTGTCTGATGTTGGAGGGCCTTCGGCTAATATGTATCAGATGAAAGGGAAAGTGCAAAGCATTTGTGATAATTGTGTAGCACCATCTTGTATTTCACCAGTTATTTGTCATAACCTGGATACCTCACATAAGCCCATGACAGATTTGTATCAAGCCATTGATAAAAACCCAAAAATCAAGAAGTCTTTTATTGGTAGTGGTATCCGATACGACATGCTCGTGCCCGAATTTAATAAGAATGCTGATCCGAAAGAGCTTGAAGATTATACTGAAGAAGTGCTTACTAAGCACGTTTCAGGCAGGCTTAAGGTGGCACCTGAACACACTTCAGATCCGGTTTTAAAATTGATGAGAAAACCTTCTTTCTCTTACTTTCATGAGTTTAAGAAGACTTTTGATAAGATTAACTTAAGAAAGAAATTAAACCTACAGCTCATACCGTATTTTATTTCCAATCACCCGGAAAGTCAGCTAGAGGACATGGCAAATCTTGCCGCAGAGACAAAAGATATGGGCTTTCAGTTGGAACAGGTCCAAGGGTTTACACCAACGCCAATGACGGTTGCTACCGTCATATACTATAGCGGTTACCACCCCTATACTTTAAAAAAGTCATACGTTCCTAAATCAAAAAAAGACAAAGACGAGCAACATCGTTTCTTTTTCTGGTATAAAAAGGAGAATCAAAACTGGATTAGGAATACACTTCAGAGAGTGGGAAGAACTGACCTTATGGAGCGCTTGTTACCCACAGAAAACAAAAGAGGCAATAAATCTGCTAAAAAAGGAAAAACTCAAGTTCCTCAAAGTGATGGTTATACCAGTGTTTTAAAGCAAAAAAGAAAATCTTCTCGATAGTAATTATAATTTTGATAATTAATAGATTAAATCAAAGTAGCGCAATCTGTTTTTGGTATAATATTATTACTTTAGCCCCAGTCAAAATTGTATTTTCATGAAAAAACTAGCCTATTTACTTCTTTTTGTTTCACTTTATAGTTACTCTCAAACTGAGGTTAAAGTGGATCTTAGGACTCCTAATTCGACTCTTTTTACTCATATTTATTTTTTAACACCTGAAAATTATGACTTGGCTAAGTCTGCGACCACAGTGAAAGGTGTCAAGCGAGCAGAAGCACAGTTCATTGCAAAAAGAATCAAAGAAATTTATGATGGAAATGGGTTAATTATAGATTTTAATAAAGTTCCTGTTGATGCCAAGTACATCGATACCGTAAATTTTGGCAGGCGAACTTTAGATCAGAATAAGAATCGCTACGCTCCGTTTCCAGTTCGATTGCCCGAGGTTTATATTGAAAAACGAGGAAGTTATTGGTATTATTCAGAAGAGACTGTTGAGAACTTAGATAAAATTTATAAGGATACTTTTCCTTTAGAATTTTCCTGGTTCAATGAAAAATTTCCTGAGTTTTTTAAAACAACTGTAAATGAGATATTGATCTGGAAACCCATTGCGGTTATTCTCACCATCATTATATGTATCATTCTTTTTTATGTCCTGGAACCCATTATGTTCTTTATTTTGAGATTAATACAACGCGTGTTTTTCAGGAAAATATCAGACGGTAAAACCATGGCGGTATTGCATGAATTGGCTAAACCAATTGTGTTTATTGTTATTATTCGATTTATTAAAAAGGTACTTCCTTCTTTGCAAATGGTAAAGTTAAATGCGTTGATGTTAACGGGTTTAAAGATTGCCGAGACGGTATTCTGGATCTTTGTTGTCTTGAAATTATTAAAAGTAGTATTAAATTTTTACCATGAACATAACCCTGAAGAAAAGACAAAATTAGACAGACAACTAGCGCCAATTTTGAATAAAGTACTGCAGGGAATCATCGTCTTAATCGGGTTTTTACATATATTGACGCTCTTCGGTGTAGATCCGACAACGGTTTTGGCAGGTGCCTCAATAGGTGGTGTAGCGGTAGCCTTTGCGGCACAGGATTCAGTAAAGAATTTGATTGGAACAATGGTGATCTTTTTGGACAAACCTTTCCAACTAGATGACTGGATTGAATTTGGAGGTGTTGAAGGATCTGTTGAAAGAGTAGGGTTTAGGTCAACTAAAATTCGAGGTGCTGATACAACCTTGTTTCAGGTTCCAAATAGTAAAATATCCGAGGCAGATATTAATAATAAAGGCCTAAGAGTTTTTAGGCGATATACTACTGAAGTAGGTGTAAGGTATGATACGCCGCCACAACTGCTGGAAGCTTTTGTTGAAGGCATTAAAAAATTAATAGCCTTACATCCATCAACAAAAAGTCAATCTTATAATGTAGATTTCATCTCATTTGGATCGTCTTCATTGAATATCATGATCAATGTTTATTTTAAAGGTCTTGATTGGGGGCAAGAGCAAGAGTCAAAACATATTCTACATATGGGTATTGTAAGACTTGCAGCGGCTTTAGGGGTGGAATTTGCTTTCCCTTCTACTACTATGATGATTGAACAGTTTCCGGGACAAGAATCATTGGCCCCTAAATATATGACCGAGAAGGCAACAATTGATAAACAGATTAAGAGGATTACTGATGAGTTTGATGATCGCGAGCATCGGATGGATCCTAATGCTTCTACCTTGCCTGGAGGTTGAATTTATTTCATGTACTTGTCAATATAATCAGTAATCTCCTTCTCTATATCGATGTCATGATATTGAGAGAGAAGCTGAAAATAATCAATATCAAGCTTGGGCTCTTGTTTTTCAAGGGTCCCATTAATGAATGACCTTTGTAAAATGTCTTCAACAATAAAATCGAGTCCTTCTTCGCTGGGTTTATATTCTTCTTTTAGTGACAACCTGAACATATTGGCCGTAGAATTATACCAGAAAGCCTTCCAGCCACTTCTGTATTCTTTAATCAATTCATACATGGTTTCACCCGTTTGCCTGTTTATAAGCTTGATCAGAATTCGACCCTCAGTACGTGTGAGTTTTTTCAATTGATCTGAAAATTCACCTTCCATATACTCCTGAATACTTTTGATCTTTTTTTTCCGCTTCCTTTTTGATTTTATTCCTGCAAGTTCCTCATTGATATGCAGAAGCGTATCAGAAGCCATTTTAGCAAAAGGGTAGGCTTTATGAACTTTTTTGTAATACCAATAGTAGTATCTACGCTCTTTTTTTGAATTAAAATCCCGCTTGTTCAACACCAAGACCTCATCTAAGGGAATGGTTAAAGAATCATTTTTTATAATATAGAATTCGTCAAGAGCCTTCTTGTTCTTCGTATTTTGAGAGAACAGCAGCATGGGGACGATTAAAAATAAAATACCAAAACTCTTTTTCATAAATTTAATCTCAATTCATTAATTTCTTGTTTGCAATTTGAGAGAATTAAATTGATATGCAAATTTAGGAATATGTATGATGTTTTCTCTTAATATTATGTGATATTTCTTAATTTCGTACAAAACTATAATAATGGCAAGCAAGACAGTTCTGAATAAAAAATCAATAGCATTTTTAGAAAAATATTTAAATAATCCTTCTCCTACCGGATATGAATCGGAAGGTCAAAAAATATGGATGGATTATTTAAAACCTTATGTGGATGAGTTTATAACTGATAATTACGGAACGGCAGTAGGTGTAATAAATCCAGACGCTGAGTTTAGGGTTGTTATTGAAGGACATGCCGATGAGATTTCATGGTATGTAAATTATATAACTGATGACGGTTTGATTTATGTAATCAGAAATGGAGGGAGTGATCATCAGATAGCACCATCAAAACGAGTAAATATCCACACAAAGAAAGGGATTGTCAAGGGCATCTTTGGCTGGCCTGCCATACATACAAGAGATAAAGGAAAGGAAGAGACACCAAAATTAGATAATATTTTTATTGACGTAGGTTGCAAAACTAAGGATGAGGTTGCCGCATTAGGTGTTCATGTTGGTTGTGTGATTACATATCCGGATGAGTTCATGATTCTCAATAAAAATAATTTTGTGTGCAGGGCCTTAGACAACCGGATGGGTGGTTTTATGATCGCTGAAGTGGCTCGTTTATTAAAAGAAAATAATAAGAAATTACCTTTTGGCCTATACATTACGAATTCTGTTCAGGAAGAAATTGGATTGCGAGGAGCCGAGATGATCACGCACACGATTAAACCGAGTATGGCAATTGTTACAGATGTTTGTCACGATACGACCACTCCTATGATCGATAAGAAGAAAGAAGGGGAAACCAAATCAGGTGATGGTCCTGTGATTTCTTATGCACCAGCAGTTCAAAACAATGTTCGTGAATTGGTCATTGAAACAGCGGAGAAGAACAAGATTCCTTTTCAACGTTTAGCAGCTTCCAGAGCTACTGGAACAGATACAGATGCTTTTGCTTATTCAAATGGAGGTGTTCCTTCAGCGCTAATTTCTCTGGCATTGCGTTATATGCATACTACCGTTGAAATGGTTCACAAGGATGATGTGGAAAACGTAATCAAATTGATCTATGAAACATTATTAGCCATTGACCCTAAAAAAGGTTTTAGTTATTTTGATTAATGGCAATTTATAAAAGATTTTTTCTGTTTGCACTTTTGATTTCGATATCTCTCAGCAACGTGAGTTATGGGCAAGACTCTTTGGTGAATAAAGCATCTAAATTGGAATTTTTAGATGACATTGATCAAAGAAAATGGCACGCGAAAGTTCCAATTTGGGTTCCTGGGTTTAGGGGTTCTTTTGCCTATGGAGGCATTACTCAGTTACCGGAATCAGGAGATAATAGTATAATTGATAGGCTTAATGGTGAACTTGGGGTAACATTTTACCTGATTGGAGATATTTCATATACACCTAAAAATTGGTTGTTTAATGTTGATGGTTTTCACACAACGTTGGCAAGTAACCTGACCTTCGAAAATATTGATAAGGTTCAGTTTAATGTTGATATAGAAGGGACGATTCTGCGTGGCCTTGCCGGTTATAAGGTTTATGAAAAATCAAATAAAGATTCCTATTTTAACTTTAAGATTTACCCATATCTAGGTGTGAGGTATATCAACCTTGATATCTATTCTGAAAATACAGCGTTGTTGGACCTCAGGCCTGATTGGTTTGAACTGCTTGTTGGTTTTAGAGTACCAATACAATATAAAAGATGGTTCTTTGCTACTAAAGCTGATATCGGTGGATTTGGTGTAAATAATCACACATCATGGTATGTCAATGGGGAAGCAAGCTACCGATTCAGTAAATTGTTTGCCTTGGGGCTTGGATATAGTGTAATTGATATCAACTATGATGGCGATTTTGATTATAAATATCTTAACCTTGGAATAAGGCTGGCAGGCCCTGTTCTAAATGTAGAGTTTCACTTTTGATCTTTGTATTTCTAGGAAGCTAAGTGGAGCTCTAAATTTTCCTGAAGTTTTTGTATTTCATTATTATTCTTAACAACCTCTCCAATAACAATTATTGCAGGAGAAGATAAATTTTTTGTTTTGACCACGTCTTCAATAGTGGACATTTCACCAATACCACTGTTTTGATTTTCTAGTGTGCCATTTTGAATTATAGCAACAGGAGTATCTTCCTTATCAAGTTCCTTAAAGATAGAAACGATTTGACTGAGTTTGTTCATACCCATTAGAATCACAACAGTAGCAGAAGACTGGGCTGCCAATCGCACATCCGAACTAAGTTCTCTGCTTGATGTGCAGCCCGTTATGACCCAAAAACTCTCTGACACACCTCTTTTGGTAAGTGGAATACCTATACTCGAGGGAACTGCGATACTGGATGAAATACCAGGAACAATATCGGTGTGCAGACCATAATTTTCGACATAATCAATTTCTTCTGAACCTCTTCCGAAAACAAAAGGATCACCTCCTTTTAGACGCACAACATGACCATGCTCGTAAGCATTTTCTACAATCTTCTGATTGATCTCGTCTTGCGTATAGCGGTGAAAGCCTTTTCTTTTTCCAACAAATATTTTAATGGCCTGTGGAGCATGTTCTAATAGCACAGGATTGATCAAGGCATCATATAAAATAACGTCTGCTGATTTCAGGGCATTGATTCCCTTTAAAGTAATCAATTCAGGATCACCTGGTCCGGCTCCTACAAGAGTAAGTTTTGCTTTAGGATTCATCTTTTAAGGCATTTGTTCTTAAAGCATCTATTAATTTATAAAAATGCTGCGCTTTGTCTAAATATTCTTTTGCAAAATCTGCAGATGCTTCTGTGTTCTTTATTTCATATACCAGCTCTGACAATGTTCCATCCATTTGGATTAATCCGTTACTGGTAAAGTAATGATCAAAATCTTTTACGATTCCAGCCTGGGTATTTGTTTTGACGTTTTCACCAATCAATACGGCTTTAGCAGTATTTATAATGCCAGTATAGCTCTGATAAATACTATCTGCCCACTTACCGGCTTCAAGGCTAAGTTTTGCGTTTTCTAGTTTCTCTTCAGTTTCAAATAATAGGGTGCTTACCAAATCAATAACCACTCCAGCACATTCTCCGACACCAATGGCTTTGATATAATTCTCGTTATGACCCCAATCTATAAAAATGTCTTTATTAACTTCTGAAATGTCTGCCAATGGCTTTAACAATTGATAGAAGTGCTCCTTGCCTATATCGAGGTAATAATCATTAAAGGACTGGTCGTTCAATTTGTTGTCTTCATAATCAAAAACTAACAGCCTTAAGGCATCAGGACCTCTTTTGCTTGGGATTTTAATAATTTTATCGGCAAAGCGTCCGTTGCCATCACCCAGGGTGCCGCCACCAAGTAATACTTGAAAAGCAGGAATTACCAGGTTGCCTTTTTTCATCGACATGCCATAGAACCCTATTTGAGCGATACTATGTTGCCCACAGGCATTCATACAACCACTTAGTTTAATGGATATATCTTTGTTATTGACATACATCGGGAATTCATCCGCTAAAGTTTTTTCCAACTCTCTTGCCAAACCAGTACTACTTGCAATTCCAAGATTACAAGTATCTGTACCTGGGCAAGATGTAACGTCTAAAGCGCTACCATAACCAATGTCTGTAAATCCTAATTCACTCAATCTTTCATAAAAGAATGGCAATAAAGATTCTCTAATATTTCTGATAAGAATACCTTGACTAATGGTAAGTCTCAGTTCATCTTCTGCATATTCTTTTATAAGGTCGGCCAAGATTCTAGCCTTGTCTGTATAGAAGTCACCCAAACGTACCTTGATGCCAATGGCATATAATCCAGGTTGTTTTTGCTCAAAAACGTTACTCTGTTTCCAACTGCTATAGGCGAATTCATCTTTAACCTCTAACTGAGGAACTTCAACTTCATTCAATGTTTCTATGCTTTCAGATTCCTCGGCTGAAATAGCTACCGTATGGTTTGATAATGCTTTGGTTTCTTCCTCTATATATTGAAGAAATTTATCCAAACCTATATTTAAGATCAAATGTTTAAGTCTGGCTTTTGCCCTTCTGTTCCGCTCTCCATATCTGTCAAATATTCTTAAGGTGCTTTCAATAAAAGGAATAATCTTATCTGTTTCAAGAAAGTCGAAAACAGCATCTGCTTGTCTTGGTTGTGCTCCAAGGCCTCCAGCCATCATCACTTTAAACCCTCTGACTTCCTGGCCATTTATAAGCCGTGTTTTTGCTATAAAACCAACATCATGAATAAAACTTAAAGCACTGTCTTTGTCACTGGAAGAAAAAGATATTTTAAATTTCCTTCCTAACTCCTGACAAATAGGATTCCTTAAAAAGAATTTAAAAACAGCATCTGCATATGGCGTTACATCAAATGGCTCATCAGGATCTATCCCTGCGGTTTCAGATGCCGTTATATTTCTAACAGCATTCCCACAGGCTTCTCTTAAGGTGATATCACTTTTTTCGAGTTCGGCCCATAATTCAGGTGTCCGGTCAAGACTCACATAGTGAATTTGTATGTCTTGCCTGGTGGTGATGTGTAACCTGCCTGTAGAGTATTCATCCGATACATCGGCTATTCTATGTAATTGTTCTGAATTAAGTCTTCCAAATGGAAGTTTGATCCGTATCATTTGAACACCTTCCTGACGTTGGCCATAAATACCGCGTGCCAGTCGAAGTGATCTGAATCCATCTTCATCAATTTTACCATTTTGATACAACTGGATCTTTTTATCCAATTCTATAATATCTTTTTGAACTAGGGGGTTCTCTATTTCAGTTCTGAAGCTTAACATTTGATTCTTTTTGATTAGTTATATTATAAGTGTAGTCCACATTCTCTTTTAGCCAAAACCTTGGTTGGGTCGTAATACCTTTTCTCATTTGGAAGCCCAAATTCTTGCAAGTATAATTCTAGCTCAAATTCAGAGTAATAGAAAAATGGGCTTACTTTTAAAATACCGTCTTTACCAATGTGCAGAATATCTAAAGTACTTCGGTGTTCATTTTGATCTGCTCGTAAATTTGTGAACCACACATCTGGCTGGTGTTCTTTTAAGGCTCTGTTGAAAGGCTCAAGTTTTACTTCCTCAGTAAATAATTCATGCTCAGGCGTATCAATAAATGGTATACCTTGTGAGGTATCCTTGTAAATTGAAGTCGATTTTGGCCTGTAAACATCCATGTTTAAGGAAAATCGATCTATTAAATGATGCGCATAATCATAGGTTTGTGAAGTGTTGTACCCAGTGTCACACCAAACTACATTAATGTTTTTATTGACTGTGTTCACTGCATGTATCAAACTGGCCGAATAAGGGCCGAAATTTGTAGTCAACATAGGATTGTCTGAAAAATTCATCATCCATTCAATAATTTCAATGGGTTCTAATTCTTTTAAAAATTTATTGGCTTTGGCCAAATCCAGTTGTAATACATTATTTTTCATTTCACTTCCATTTTATTAAGTTCCATAATCGCTCGTGTCCGTAATAGAGAAAAAATTTAGAGAATATTTCTATAGAACCTATTGATAAAGCTATTGCCAGCGTACCAGTCAACCACCAAGAAATAAGAATTGTGTCTATAGTTCCGATGATCCTCCAGCTAATAGCCTTGATAACACTTTTACTATGAGAATCATTCTCTTGGGGTTTTGACGAGTAGAATTTGTCGACTAACATACTTTAACTAAGTTTAACATTTAACTCCTATCGGATTACTAGGATAATGATGCAAATGTAAAAAAATAATTGATAGTCACAACTTTTAAGACGTTAAAATTGGATTATTTGAGATCTTCGAGCGTAGTATTTCTGAATACATGAAGGTTTGCATCCCTTACCTGGATCATCAATTTATTGAGGCTGCATGTAGTTTCATCGTCGCAGTCATCGCATTTTTCGTAGTAGTTTAAACTAACGCAAGCCACCGGAGCTATTGGGCCTTCGAGAATTCTCATTACATCGGTCATGTAAATTTCAGGAGCTTCTTTTAAAAGATAATAACCACCACCTTTTCCTTTTTTGGAACCCAAAAAACCAGCTTTTCTCAAAAGTAATAGAATGCTTTCTAAAAACTTATGCGGAATGTTCTCGTCTTCAGCAATTTGAGCAATAGGAACCATGCGGTCGTTATTTCGAGCGATGTAAGTCAAGGCTTTTAGACCATATTTGGTTTTCTTGGAAATCATGAATTAATGGTTGATTATTGAAATTCAATTCATGTAAAGATAAAAGAAATCCATGATTTTATTTATGCTTTAGTAGCATTGATTTCAAAAAAATATCTGAAGATAAAAACAATTACAGATTCTTATGATTTATCTTTAAAAGTGAGTTTACCCATTTCAATTGCGATTCCGGTGCGGGCTAATATTGAAAATATAAAAGCACCCATAGCCCATATTCCAATGGTAACACCCACTTCGATTAGGGTAGGGAAGTATTCAGCAATTTTTCCCCATGGACCTGGAATAAACCCAGGAACGATCAAACCAAAGCCTTTTTCAATCCATATGGCTAAAAAGAGTAAGCCACACGCTATATATAATATTGTCAGATTATTTCTTAATTTATGAAAACTCAAGGTAACAGTTGCCAGTACATTCATAGAAATGGCTGTCCAGATCCATGGAACTAACTTTGCTTTCCCATGTAGTCCAAAGTATAAATAATAAGCGCTTTCACTATGATGAGTTGGTGCGTAAAATTCTTTAAACAATTCAGAAATTAACATGATCAGATTAATTTGGGCCGCAACAGTAACCACCATTGCGATCTTTTTAATCGTCTTATCTTCTATTTTAAAATCTGTAAATTTTCTAATGACAGCCAATGCTATTATTATCAGAGAAGGCCCTGCAGCAAAGGCAGAAGCTAAAAATTTGGGACCTAGTAAGGCATTATTCCAGAACGGACGTGCCTGTAACCCTTGATAAAGAAAAGCAGTAACCAGGTGAATAGCAAAAGCCCAAAAAACTGATATAATGACGCCAGGAAGATAAATTTTAGGATTTGGTGTTTTACCCTGATAGCGTTGGAATAAGATGTAAAAAGGAATAGAAAGATTAATAAATAAGTAACCATTCAAAACAAGAACATCCCAGGTAAGCATGGAATTCGGGAAATTAAATACCCCTATAAACGGGATAATATGCCAGAGACGCGCCGGGCCTCCCATGTCTGCAACAACAAATGCCAAACACATTATTAACGCGGCAACAGCCATACCTTCTCCAATCAAGACGGCTTGCTTAAAGTCAATATCATGTAAGATATAAGTTGGAAGTACGAGCATGACAGCCGCAGCAGCCACTCCTACCAAAAAAGTAAAGTTTGAAATATATAGCCCCCAACTTACGCGGTCATTCATTCCGGTAACACTCAAGCCATGTTCCAACTGTAAAAAATAACAATACATTCCTACCAGCATTAATGCTGTAAGAACTGCCATCCAAATATGGTAATATATGCCACCATGGGTCATATAAACCACACTATCTTTCACTAATTTTTTAAGTACCTTCATGTTTTTCTATTCCAAAGATTAATCCATATAATACCAAAACTTAGGTTCTGTACCTAGATCTTCTTTGAGTCTAAATACTTTTTTGTTAGCCAATACCCATCTTATCTCACTTTCAGGATCCAGCAGGTTTCCAAATACTCTGGCTCCAGTAGGGCAGGCATCGACACAGGCAGGATTATCACCATTTCTACTTCGCTGTATGCAAAAAGTACATTTTTCCATCACACCTTTTTTCCTTAATCTGTTTCCTAAATAGTGCTGATTTTTATTCACTTCCTCTTCAGGAACTTCAGGCGTATTCCAATTGAATCTTCTTCCGTCATAGGGGCAAGCAGCCATACAATATCGACATCCAATACACCAGTCATAATCAATTACAACAAGTCCGTCTTCTTCTCTCCAAGTAGCCTCAACTGGGCATACTTCAATGCAGGGTGGGTTGTCACAGTGGTAACATTGAGTACCCATATAAAAATGACCCGCAGCTGGAACCTCGTGATAATAAGTATCATCTGCTTCTCCAAAGTTGAGACCCTGACCATCTTTCATTTCATGGATTCGTATATACTGCATTTCGGAATCCCTATCTTGATTATTCTCTTTAACGCAGGCGTTAACACAATCCATGTAGCCTTGACATTTTGAGATATTAAAGGCGTATCCAAACAGTACATCCGGATCAGCATCTTTTGAAGAAATATCTATTTTTTTACCAGTTCGGAGTTCATATGATCTGACGAGTCTATCAACAGTATTCTCCTTTTCACCTTCATCCATTAATTTATAATTCCCCTTAAAATACTCTTCCCATTCTATTTCAGATTTTTCTTTATGGGTATCATCAGCTGCAACTGAACACGATGCACTAGCTGCTCCGGCACCTATTAACAAGCCTGCTGTCAGTTTTCTAAAGGCTTGCCTTCTGCTCATATTCACATCAAACACCTGGTCAATACCATCTTTGGGTTTCGCAGGGGTGTTATCACAGGATCCACCAGAACAACCGCATTGCTTCTCATCTTTCTGACCCAGATCTAAGGTAAACCACTTTTTAAAGTCTTTGCTTATCATATTTTTTAATCCTGTTTATTTACGTTCTTCTACCATGGTAGCATTATATCTCGATGGCCATCTTTTGGCAATTTGTGGTTGATGTGGATTATGACATTCAACGCATAATTTTGATACTCGTTCACTTTTCCAACCGCTGATGTTTTTACCATGTGCCCCACCAACCCAGTCCTTTACTTCTTGATTATGGCATTGACTGCAGAGTTGATAACTCTTATTAAAATCGATTGGATCACCTGTGATGCTCTGCAGGTCATTCATATTTTCACCGTTATGACATGACAAACAAGCCATTGTTTTGGTGTCAGCATGATTGATGGTGATATCCCAATGCGCTTTTTTTCCTAGCCCTTCTTTATGTAATTGAGCAACGGGTTTAGAATGACATTCACTGCAAGCATATGACTTGATGTTGATCTTGCGGTTTTGTATGTAAAAATGGATGCCATTTTCTTCAATTGCAACCAACTCATCAATATCAAATGAATCGTTGTTTTGAATGCTATCTCTTTCATATTGAGCGCTTTGTGATTCAATTTTATGAATAAGATTATGGTATTCTTTTTTCTTTCCTTTGCAGGAAGAGACAAGAATTAATATGGTAATAGTCAATAATTTTAACTGTGAACTACTAAGCATATGGTTTATTATTTTATTTCTCTTTTAAACGTTCCAATGTCAACTGTTTTCTTCTCATTAATCACATGACATTGCCTGCAATTTATTCTATCCGGATGTGTTGTTCTGATCTCTTTAACGGCACTAGGCCCTGCATGACAAGACAAACAATTTTCTCTGAGTTGCAGCGAATGTGGAACAATAGGAGGGCTTCCTTCAAGAGCTTGATTTCCTGTTGCCGGAGGATGATTCTTTACCCAAGTCGATGGTACAAAAAATGATGTTGACTTGACTTGAACATGACATTGTACGCAATTCGATTTTTCGGGATGAGGGCTTACAGGTGTGTAGGCCTGAAACTTATCGACGAAGCCTCCATTTTCATGGCATTTCAGACATGCATTTGCACCAATACCTCCTTCTTCAATTTGATGAGGAATCGTTGGAGGCGCTCCGTAAAACGCTCTGTTGTCATAATAGCTGTTTAAATCTCTTTGATAATCCTCATCTATTGGCATAATAGCATATTCCATGGCAAAGTGAGATCTTTCAAACATACCTGCTTCTGAAGGTATAGATGAAGATTCACTAATTCTGTTGGTCTCTATTGTTGCTTCTTCATGAGATTCAAAGTAACTATAGCTCCATAGCCCTATGGTTGCCCCAAGGAGCAAAACGAATAAAAATATGATGAACAGTCTTTTCATGATGCTACTCCTTATACTTTTTCTATTTTAACTGCACATTTTTTATAATCCGGTTCCTTTGAAATCGGACAAAATGCATCTAAGGTCGTATCATTGATCATCATGTTTTCATCGAAAAAAGGAACAAAAACCTGACCTTTGGTAGGTAGTCCTCTTTCATTTATCGAAGCCGGAAGAATCGTTGTACCTCTTCTTGAAATGACCTTCACTTTTTCACCGTTGTTTATTCCGTATGCCGCAGCATCATCAGGATGTAATTCAACATAGGCATTCGGTACGGCTTGATGCAATACAGGTATCCTACGCGTCATTGAGCCAGTGTGCCAGTGTTCAATAACTCTTCCCGTATTCAGCCAGAATGGGTATTCATTATCTGGAGATTCAGCGGCTGGTTCATAAGGTCTTTGCCAGATCACTGCCCGACCATCTGGTTTTCCATAGAAATGAAATTGTTTACCATTTTCACAGGCAGGGTCATAAGTGGCATTATACCGCCATTTGGTTTCTTTACCGTCAACAAATGGCCACATAACCCCAGATTTTTCTTTTAAAACCTCTAAAGGTGCCATACCATGCTTTTTACCTTCATGGAATTGTCTGTATTCATTAAATATTTCTTCTTCATGGTTTTCCTCAGAATAAGGGAAAAGATCTTCAAATCCCATTCTTCTGGCAACTTCAATAGTTTGCCAGGCATCGGCCATAGCCTCTCCCGGAGGGTCAACCATTTTATTCCAATGCTGGGTTCTTCTTTCTGAATTTCCATACATGCCGCTTTTTTCAATATGCCAGGCAGCAGGAAGTATTACATCAGCAACATCTGATGTAGGGGTAGGGAAGACGTCAGAGACCACTATAAATCGATCTTCTTTTTGTGCCCCTTTGGTATACCTTCCAACATTTGGTAATGATACAAATGGGTTGGTAACCTGAGTCCACATAAATTTGATGTCTCCTCTATCAAGTGCCCTGAACATTTCAGTAGCATGATATGTTGGTTTTGCCGGAATTCTTTCAACAGGAACTTTCCATATTTTCGCAGCAAATTCTCTATTTTTTTCATTGGTAACAACTCCTTTTGGGAGTTTGTGCGTAAAGGTTCCAACTTCTCTTGCGGTACCGCATGCACTGGGTTGACCTGTAAGTGAAAATGGTCCATTGCCAGGTTGCGATATTTTTCCGGTAAGCAAATGGATATTATATATAAGGTTGTTCATCCAGGTACCACGCGTATGCTGGTTAACACCCATACACCAATAAGAAACCACCTTTTTATTCGGGTCACCATATAAATTAGCCAGGAATTTAATATCCTTAATTGAAACGCCAGACATCCCAGAAACTTTTTCAGGAGTGTAATCTTTTAAAAATTCTTTATAGGCTTCAAAATCAATTTTTTCAGGTTTGTCAGTGAAATTGAATTTGTCTTCAGTTCCGTAACCAATATTGGTAAGACCTTTGTTAAAGCTGCAATAATCTTCAACGAATTTTTGGTTTACCCAGCCATTATTAATGATTTCAGAGCAGATGGCATTTGCCACTGCAAGATCGGTTTGTGGATTAAATAAGATAGATCTATCTGATGCTGTGCTCGATCGGGTAGTTCTTGTAGCAAAATCAATTATTTGGGCGCCTCTTTTTAATTGTTGGTCAAGCATTCTTGAGAACAACACCGGATGCATTTCGGCCATATTATTTCCCCAGGTAATAAAAACATCAGCTTCATCGATATCATCATAGCAACCCATAGGTTCATCTGCACCAAATGAGGTTAGGAATCCTGTCACAGCACTTGCCATACATAATCTGGCATTACAGTCTAAGTTGTTGGTACCTATGGCACCTTTCATAAATTTTGAAGCGACATAACCTTCGGGAATAGTCGATTGTCCTGAAGTGTACATGGCCACTGAATCTTTACCATGTAATTCAATGGTTTCTTTCATTTTTGATGCCACTAGATCAAGGGCCTCTTCCATGGAGGTTTCTACATAAGTGCCATTTTTCTTAACTAGCGGTTTAGTCAGTCTGTCTTCGGCATACATACAAATTGTTTGATGGTATCCTTTAACGCAGCAAAGCCCTTTGTTCACTGAAGAATTAGGATCGCCTTTAACTGCCACAGCTTTATTATTTTCCATACCAATTAACACGCCACATCCAACTCCGCAAAACCTGCATGGCGCTTTATTCCAGGTAAGATCACCAAATGATTCCGCGTTGCTGATTTGCTCTTCTGCGAATACTATTCCCGGAAAAAATGAGGCGGCTGCAGTCATCGCTGATACTGCGCCCATCTTTTTTAAGAATGCCCTTCTGCTTGTAACTTTTTTAATCATAATAGGTTATAATTATTAAGAATCTACATCAAATCCTGAAACCATGGATAGCATCTTTAAACTGCCAATTGCATTGATCTGCGTAAGGAGTTTATTGTCTTCAATTTCATTAAGCGTATCAGTAACCAGAACGGCTATTTCCTGATTTGTAGACGGGATAATATCACAGCCATTTAAATGTGATAAATCATTAAGAAGTTCACTGAATTTGCCGTCATGCGGACGGGCTAGGTAACTTTTAATTGGCATGGTTAGGTTTTAATGTCACCTAAGTTACATAAAACCGATGAAAAATCGAAAAATATTCACGACAGGATTTAAAATAATTTGCAAAAGAAAGTATCTCACTGCTCATTTCTCATCACCTCACTTCCGATCACCTCACTTCCGATCACCTCACTTCCGATCACCTCGGGGATCACTATGATAAGTCATAAGTAAAAAGTCAGAATCTTAAATACTTTTAAATTACCCCTGCTTTTATCTCTTCAACCACCTCAGGATTTAAAAGCGTTGATATGTCTCCGAGATTGTCACCTTCATTAGAGGCGATTTTCCTGAGAATTCTACGCATGATCTTTCCTGACCTGGTCTTTGGAAGTCCTGACACGAATTGAACTTTGTCGAGTTTTGCAATGGCACCAATAGTACTGGCGATTAGCTTATTAATTTCAACTCTTAGATCCTCATCAGATGTTGTACAGTTATCATATTTGGTGACATAAGCATAAAGGGCATTTCCCTTCACATCATGTGGGAATCCTACCACGGCGCATTCAACAATATCAGCGTGTTCATCAATTGCATTTTCAATAGGAGCTGTGCCCAGATTATGCCCAGATACGATCACAACATCATCAACTCTACCTGTAATTCTATAATTACCACTTGCATCGCGATAAGCTCCGTCACCAGTGAAATACATATTCTTATAGGTTGAGAAATAAGTGTCTTTATACCTTTGGTGGTCTCCGTAAATGGTTCTAGCTATCGATGGCCACGGGGCTTTCATTGCCAATCTGCCCTCGGAAGGTTCCATGCTTTTTTGAGTAACTTCATTTCCATGTTCATCCATTAATACAGGTTGCACGCCAGGTAATGGGAGGGTAGCAAACGTAGGTCTTGTAGGCGTGATTCCGGCAATTGGTGAAATCATCATGGCTCCCGTTTCTGTTTGCCACCAGGTATCTACTATCGGGCACTTCGTTTTTCCAATATTGTCATTATACCAGTGCCATGCCTCTTCATTTATAGGCTCTCCAACTGAACCCAATACTTTTAAACTTGAAAGGTCATGCTTTTCAACAAGACTTAATGGGTGTTTTGCCAAAGCCCTGATCGCAGTTGGTGCCGTATAAAAATGCGTCACATTGAGTTTGTCAACAATTTCCCAAAATCTTCCATAATCAGGGAAAGAAGGAACTCCTTCAAACATCACAGTTGTTGCTCCTGCGCATAAGGGGCCGTAAATAATATAAGAGTGACCCGTTATCCAACCAATATCTGCAGTACACCAATAAATATCATCCTTTTTACATTGAAACACGTTTTCAAAAGTATACGTTGACCCTACCATATAACCTCCGGTGGTATGAACCATTCCTTTAGGTTTTCCTGTTGATCCGGACGTATATAATATAAAAAGTAAGTCTTCAGCATCCATAGCTTCTGCCTCACAAGATGTATCAACCTTTTGCAATTCATCAAACCAGAATTTGTCTCTTCCCGGAGTCATCTCAGTAGGTTCCACAGTTCTTCTGTAAACAATAACGTTCTCAACTGAAGGCGTATTTTTTAAAGCCTCATCACATACTTTTTTCAAATTAATAGGTTTATTACCTCTATATACTTCATTTGCCGTGATGAGCATTTTGCATTTAGAATCGTTTATCCTACTCGATAAAGCTGAAGAAGAAAAACCTGCAAAAACAATTGAATGAACGGCTCCAATTCTGGCACAAGCGAGCATCGCTATAGCCAATTCAGGAATCATAGGCATATATAAACATACGCGATCGCCTTTTTTAATGCCATTGTTTTTCAGCACATTTGCAAACCGAGATACTTTTACAAAAAGTTGGCGATAAGTAATGTATCTTGACTCTTCGTCCGGATCGTTTGGCTCCCAGATAATGGCAGTTTTATTTCCCAAGGTTTCCAAATGCCGATCGAGACAGTTTTCAGCAATATTTAATTTTGCGCCCTCAAACCATTTAATTTCGGGTTTAGAAAAATCCCAATCCAATACCTTGTCCCATTTTTTCTGCCATAGAAAATGTTCAGCAACTTCCGCCCAAAAGCCCTCTGGGTCAGTGACACTTTGTTCATATTTCTCTTTGTATTCTTTAAAAGTGTTGATTTGTAAGGATTTCATAAACGATATTTTAAATTTCTCAATCTCAGACTAGTGGATAAAGTATTATTTATTTTTAGCGGAATTGCAATGAGCAGCAATATAAAATTAATGATAAAATTTATGAAAAAAAATCGACGAACGACTGAAAAACCTGATTAATGATCCTGTGGCTTTCCTGAACCTGAAGGAATCCTGATATTTTCAACCAATTCTTGTATTTCCTGAGGAGGTTTAGGTGTCATGGAAGAAATGGTCAAGGAAACAATAAAGTTGATGATCATTGCCACCGTTCCAAAACCTTCAGGTGAAATGCCGAACCACCATTCGTCTTGAGTTCCACCCCCGAACCAATCAAATTTAAATTTCATCATATAATATAACATGCATAGCATGCCCACAACCATTCCGGCAACTGCACCTTCCTTATTCATTCTTTTGACAAAAATCCCTAAAATGATGGCAGGGAAAAATGAAGCTGCAGCCAGACCAAAAGCCAAGGCCACCGTAGCGGCTACAAAATCGGGAGGGTTTATACCAAAATATCCAGCAATGGATACGGCAATAATAGCAGATATTCTCGCCGCGATCAATTCCCCTTTTTCAGATATATTCGGATTAATCATTTTTTTGATGAGGTCATGAGATACAGAGGCAGAAATTACGAGTAACAATCCGGCAGCGGTTGATAAAGCGGCAGCTAAGCCACCTGCGGCAACTAAGGCGATGACCCAATTCGGTAAATTGGCGATTTCTGGATTGGCTAAAACCATGATGTCTTTATCAACTTCTAACTCATTGATCATAGGGTCTGCAACATACTGAACTCTTCCATCATTATTTTTGTCTGTAAAGCGCATGAGGCCCGTTTTTTCCCAATTGGCAACCCATGAAGGCAAATCTTTATAAGGCTTATCGGAAACAGTTTCAATGAGATTTGTTCTGGCAAATACAGCGATAGCCGGAGCTGTAGTATAGAGTATGGCTATAAAGAGCAATGCCCAGCCTGCCGACTTTCTGGCGTCACTCACTTTTTTAACGGTAAAGAATCGCACAATAACATGCGGTAATCCAGCGGTACCAACCATAAGCGCAGCAGTGATAAAAAACACATCCAGTTTAGATTTTGAACCGGACGTATATTCATGAAAGCCCAGATCTCGATGTAATTGATCCAGTTTATCGAGCAGATAAATGCCATCTGTACCGGTACTTCCGAATCCGATTTGTGGGATAGCAATCCCTGTCATCTGTATGGAAATAAATATGGCAGGAACCATAAACGCAAATATAAGCACGCAATACTGAGCAACTTGAGTATAAGTAATACCTTTCATACCTCCAAGAACCGCATAGAATAAAACAATGATCATTCCTATCAGAACACCTGTTGTAATATCAACTTCCAGAAATCTTGAAAAAACAAGTCCTACACCTCTCATTTGTCCTGCTACATAGGTAAAAGAAACAATCAGAGCACAAAATACAGCCACTGATCTTGCTACGTTTGAATAATAGCGATCTCCAATAAAATCAGGAACAGTGAATTTTCCGAATTTCCGCAAATAAGGGGCAAGGAGTAAGGCCAGCAAGACATAACCACCGGTCCAGCCCATAAGGTAAACTGAAGCATCATAACCACTAAACGAAATCAAGCCAGCCATGGAGATAAAGGAGGCTGCTGACATCCAATCAGCCGCAGTGGCAAGGCCGTTTGCCAAGGGAGAAACTCCACCGCCAGCAACGTAAAAATCTTTTGTTGATGAAGCTCGAGACCAGATAGCGATTCCTATGTAAATAGAGAAAGTGATGGCGATTAAAAGCCAGGTCCAGATTTGTAAGGTCATAATTTATTCGTTAACGCCGTATTTTTTATCGAGCTTGTTCATTAATCTTATATAAATCAGGATGATCAATACAAAAAAGTAAATGGATCCTTGCTGCGCAAACCAAAACCCAAGTTTAAATCCACCAAATTTTATTGAATTCAACTGGTCAACAAGAACAATACCCATTACGAATGAAACTAAAAACCATATGGATAAGAGGATTCCCAAATATTTCAGGTTGGTTTTCCAATACTTTTTAAGATCTTTTTTAGGCATTTCGTTGCTGCTTTGATAAGGTCAACTAATATAGAAAAATTTTTAGCTTGGAGCGACAGGTTAAAATAGAGATCTTAAAGTCAGCTATAATAGATAATGAAACTTAAGGGAAAGATCGTGTGCGTTTTTAAGGATTATTGAATATTTTTGTTTTTCATTCAACGAAACCTATCATGACCAAATTAAAAATTTTAGTACTTTTCTTTATTTTTATTAGCACATCGACTTCAATCAATGCCCAGGAACAAACTGTAGAACAGGTTCTTGAAAGCAAGGTTCTTTCAGAAGAGGGGCAAAACGTTGTAGCTGTTAATGGGATTGAGTTGTTTTCTCAAGAGGAACTTCCTCAATTTTATTCAAACAGAGATTTTGAACCAGCCTGGAACAATTCTAAAAATAAAAAAGACCTTATTGAGAGCTTGGAATCTTCTTTTGATGAAGGATTAAGCCCTAATGATTACCACCTTGAGATGATTAAGCTTCTTACGGATAAATCCAAAAAAGGTAAATTAAGTCATCAAGAACGTGCAGATCTGGACCTTTTAATGACGGATGCCTTGATTCTTTATGCATCCCATCTTATGGAAGGAAAACTAGAACAATCTGATCTCAGAAAAACCTGGGATGTAGAGCGTAATGAAGGCCCTTCAAATCCTGATAGTCTTTTGACCGCAACACTTCATAATAAAAGAATAAAGGTAGTCTTAGAAGAATTTAAGCCAACCCATTATATGTATAAACTCATGAAACTGCAATTGAAGAAATTGCGAACTGAGGCTGCAGAAGGGGGATGGCCTTTAGTTAGTGAAGGAGAAACATTAAAACCTGGTGATACATCGGCACGTGTAGTTGAGATAAGAAATTATTTAATGGCGGTGGGTGACCTAAAGAAATATTCGGTAGAGAATGAGGAAGTATTTGATACGATTGTTGAGGCAGCGGTTAAGGATTTTCAAGTCAGACATAAACTTACCAGCGATGGCGTAATTGGTAAAGGAACCATAGAACAAATGAGAGTTCCAATTGAAGACAGAATAGATATGATCATTTTGAATTTGGAAAGAACCAGATGGATTTTTCAACATCCTGATGATGATTTTCTAATAGTTAATATTGCTGGTTTTCATGTTAAGCGGATAACAAATAAAAAGGAAGTTTTTGATTCAAGAGTAATCGTTGGGAAGTTTCATAAAGAAACTCCGGTGTTTAAAGGTGTTATGAAATATATCGACATGAATCCTACTTGGACTTTGCCCTATTCTATTTCTACGCATGAGACCTTACCAAAATTAAAGAAGGACCCTGGCTATCTGGCAGCGAAGCATATGGAAGTCATGGATAGAAACGGAAAGATTTTAGATCCTTCTACCATTGACTGGAACCAGTATTCTAGGGGTAATTTCCCGTTTATCATAAGACAAAAAGCAGGTCCGTGGAATGCACTGGGAGAGGTTAAATTCATGTTTCCAAATAAATATGCTGTATACCTTCATGATACACCTTCAAGAGGATTGTTCAACCGACAAGACAGGGCATTTAGCCATGGATGTATTAGAACTGAAGACAAATGGGGATTGATGATGAGTTTGATGGATGACCCTGACGTCTGGAATATGGATAAGATAAATGAAATATTAAAGTCAGGTAAAACAACGACAATCACATTACCTAAACCTGTAAATATCTATCTGATTTATCTTACAGCTGCTGTAGATCAAGACAATAATCTCATGTTTATGAAAGATGTTTATAAACGGGATAAGGCAGTTATAACTGCTTTGAAGGAGCCGTTTCACTTTAACAAAGTGAGGTGATCGCAGGTGAGGTGATCGGAAGTGAGGTGATCGGAAGTGAGGTGATGAGGAATTATACCCTCAACCCTGAATCCAATGTTAAAATCACTTATAATATTTTGGGAATTCTGTGAATAAGGTTTTACCGTCCTTTATGTTTTTCCAATGTTTGGTATCAAATTCTATGGCTACTACTCCGCAAGTTGGAACGTGATGTATTTCTTTGTTTCCAAATTTATTCACAAAATCACTGATTCCGTGATCATGACTGAAGATAATGGCTGAATCAAAACCGTTGTCTAATGCTTTTACCGTTTTGATAAGGTAGCCATCGCTAAAACTATACAGCGATTTACTGATCTTTAAATTTGCTAGGGGATAGTTAAAGGCATAGCTGAAAATCATCGCGGTATGCAGCGCCCTGTTGGCACAACTGGCAACGAACACTGAAGGCGTTTCAATTTTTTTCTGTAATTCCCTGGAAATTAAATAGGCATCATTGATCCCTCTTTTTTTGAGGGGTCTGTCTATGTCTTTTATGCCTTCGTACTCCCAGGAGGATTTGGCATGACGCACAATGAATAGTGTTTTCATTTTTTAAGGTGGCAATGTTAATCAAATATAATAAAATTAGAGAACGATTGTTTTCTATTTATATTTTTTTTCCATTGTAAAAACTGAAACCCTTAGGAGCTAAGGCTGAAGCCTGGTGATTTTCCAATTATAATCTTCTTGCAGAGCATAGAGAATTCTGTCATGCATTCTATTGGGTCTGCCTTGCCAGAATTCTAATGAAACGGGCTTGACAATAAACCCACCCCAATAATCAGGTCTGGGTATTTCTTTATTTTCATAGTGTTTTTCCAGTTGTTTTAATTTGGAATCCATTTCGTCTCTTGACTGTATTTCCTGACTTTGATCTGAGGCCCAAGCTCCTAATTTACTGCCGTCAGGGCGGGATTCGAAATAGCCATCCGATAAGTTAGGCGCTATTTTTTCTGCCACACCTTTGATGATAATTTGTCTTTCAAGACCATGCCAAAAAAGATTTAAACATAGGTTTGGATTGGCCGTTATAGCCTTACCTTTTTCACTGTTATAGTTAGTGTAAAAAATAAAACCTTCCCAGGTGAATTTTTTGAGTAATACGATGCGCGTTTTAGGGAAGCCATCAAGCCCAATGGTCGAAACGCTCATCGCATTGGTTTCATCCAAGCCTTCAAATTCATCCGCTTCAAAAAACCATTTTTGAAATAATTCCATTGGGTTTTCCGGCAGATCTTCCCTTATCAAGGGATTGCGTTCATAACTTTTTCGATAATTACTCAGGTCTTTTTCCATGCTTCAAAAATACGTTAATTTTTAATTTGATTCGCTTTTACTGCGTATCAGATACAATCCAATAAAGGTTAATAAACCATTTACAATTAGAATTTCATAACCAAAATTATACCCATTAAATAGGCTTTGAGAGTATATATTTAGTGCATAACTAAGGCTCAATGCAGCAATGGCTACAAACCAAACCCATTTTTCATTCAACTTGTATTTAGTCAAGATTCCAAAAGAAAACAAACCTAAAAGAGGTCCATAAGTATAAGATGAAACTTTGAGCAAACTACTAATGACGTTGTCTTCAAGAATATACTGATAAGCAATAATGATGCCTACCAATAAAACAGAAAACAAGAGATGAATCCACTTTCGAATTTTCTTCTTATCTTTTTTTGGTTTAGAATCAATGCCTATAAAATCAATACTAAAAGATGTGGTCAAAGAAGTAAGCGCACTGTCAGCACTTGAATAAGCTGCTGCGATCAAACCCAATATAAATATAATGCCAAGTCCGTTTCCGAAATTTTGGTTTAAAGCAATCTCAGGAAATAATAAATCTGTCTTCATTTTCCCTTCTACAACAGGAATTTCTACCTGATTGATATTGGCATAAGTGAATAACAAGGCACCCAGGAAGAGAAAAATTAAATTCACTGGTATTAAGACCAAACCCAGAGAAATAACGTTTTTCTGCGATGCTCTCAGGTTTTTACAGGTCAGATTTTTTTGCATATTATCCTGGTCTAAGCCTGTCATGGCAATGGCAATAAACATACCTCCTAGAAATGATTTCAGCCAGTGTTTACGGTCATTAATATCATCATCAAAAAAGGTCTTACGGTAGGCTTTAAAGTCATCTGAATTTATAAATTCCATAAATGTAAATGGAAGCCTGTCTAAAAGGATGACAACAGCAAATATCACGGCTGCGATCATGAGAAAGGTTTGAAGCGTGTCAGTCCAGACGATTGTTTTTATCCCAGCTCTATAGGTATATAACCATATAAATAAGACTGAAAAGATCACAGTAAGTTCAAAGGGAATATACCATGTGTCAAGTATAAAATATTGTAAAACTGAAGCGACCAGGAATAGGCGAAACGAAGCAATTAATATTCGCGAAAGCAAAAAGAAAAAGGCCCCCATTTTATGACTTCTAGGTCCGAATCTGATCAGAAGGTATTCGTAAATAGAAGTGAGGTTCATCCTGTAATAGAGCGGAAGTAAGACCGCAGCAATAATAACGTAACCAAAAAAATATCCAATCACGATTTGCATATAACTGAATTGCGTACTGTCAACCCAGCCAGGCACCGATATAAAAGTGACCCCGGAAAGAGATGCCCCAATCATTCCAAAAGCAACCACATACCAGGGAGAGTTTCTATTGGCTTTAAAAAAAACTTCGTTGCTGTCATCTTTAGAAGTAAAATAAGTAATTGCAACAAGTACAGCAAAGTAAATGAGGATTATACTTAATAGTAAAAAGGGAGACATACAGAATAATTGAAATGTAAAAATAATTGTTTTTGTTGGGAGAAATGTGGAATTCAAATGAATATATTTTGTTTTTTTTGCCTCTCGGTTTTGATAGTAAAAATTTTAAAAAAACCTTACATTTGCTGCATGGATTTTTCTTCAAAACTTTTAGAAAATGCGGTCAATGAGATGGCCCAGTTGCCTGGAATAGGTAGGAGAACAGCACTTCGACTTGTCTTGCACCTATTAAAACAACCAAAAGAACAGACTCACTATCTTACTGAAGCATTGTCGAGTTTTAGAGACGAGATCAAGCTATGTAAGAATTGTCATAATATCTCTGACGTTGAATTATGTGAGATATGTAGAAACCCAAGAAGAGATCCGAGTGCAATATGTGTCGTAGAGGATATCAGAGACGTCATGGCCATAGAAAATACTTCTCAATTCAAAGGATTTTATCATGTGCTTGGCGGGAAAATTTCTCCTATGGAAGGGATAGGGCCGCATAATCTTACTATTGAAGATTTGGTCCGAAAAGTAGCTGATGGAGAAATTAAGGAAGTTATTTTAGCCTTAAGTTCGACTATGGAAGGTGATACAACCAATTTCTATATTTATAGACAACTGCAAAAGTTTGAGGTGAATTTAACCACAATCGCAAGAGGTATTTCAGTAGGAGATGAGATTGAGTATGCAGATGAGGTAACCCTTGGGCGTAGTATTTTAAATAGGGTTCCTTTTCATCAGTCACTAAAGCATTGATTTCTTCAGTAATTTACAATAGCCAAGACTTAGAATTCTTCTAATTCTCTGTAATAATCATATTGCAGGTCTTCATGAAGAAGGGCGGTCTTTTTTTTGCATTCTTGAATCAACCTGAGGTAGATGGTTTCCACTTTTCTATTTCTATGTATAGAAGGCTGGAATGATTTTAGTTTCTGAATAAAGTAAATGAGTAATTCAAGTTCTGTCTCTTTGTTTTGCGAGTAGCGAATATATTTTTTAGTGTGATTCAGAATGGTTCGAATACTTTTCTTGACAAAATAAGGACTTTTCCGGTTTACCTTTTCAAACTTTTCATCAATTTCTTCCTTAACACTTTCAATATACGTGGCCTCATCAGAAGCTTCAAATAGTAAATAGGTGAGTAACTCTTTATTCTCTTTTTTAAATCTAGACAGTCGCAGACATAATTCTAAAATCTCTTTTGGAGATCTTTCCTGGAGTTCTTTTTTTATTTCCCTTACAGTAGCTGATTTCATGACTGATTTATTATAGACACAAATATATAGCTAAGTCTTGACTAAATAATAAATTGTCATATTTTTACCAAAAATCTACACCCTGTGATTCGTATCTCAGTTGTCATTGTCAATTATAACGCCCGGTATTTTCTCAAGAATTGCATCTGCAGTATTCTAAGTTCTGATATTGCTATTGACATTGAAATCATAGTGGTTGACAATGATTCAAAGGATGGCAGTTGTGACATGCTAGATGAAGATTTCCCTAAGATTAAATATATAAAGAATTCAAAGAATGTTGGTTTTGGAAAAGCCAATAATCAAGGCGCGGCATTAGCGCAAGGAGACTATATCCTGATTTTGAATCCAGACACTATGCTAACGGAAACCACTCTTTCAGAAATGTTGCGTTTTAGTGAGAAGCAAAATAATTTCGGTGCGGCTGGGGTGCAGTTTATGGATGGCTCAGGGAAGTACCTTCCTGAGAGCAAACGAAATTTTCCTGATTTGAAGGTTGCCGGGGCTAAATTACTAGGTTATTCCAAATATTATTATGCCAATCATATTGGCAAGGATGAAATTGCTGAGATAGATGTTTTAACAGGAGCTTTCATGTTTATTAAAAAGGAGGTTTATGATAAAATTGCCGGATTTGATGAAGACTTTTTTATGTATGGCGAAGATATTGATCTAAGTTACAGAATAACAAAAGCAGGTTTTAAAAACTTTTATGTTGGTAGCAATAAGGTGCTTCATTTTAAAGGAGAAAGCACCATAAAAGATAAGTTCTATCTTGAAAATTTTTATGGGGCACTCAGTATTTTTCATAAAAAACATTTTCCAAACAGCGCAGGATTATATGGTATTGTGGATGGTCTTATCAGTATGATGATTTCAGTTAAATCGATGATAGGATCAAAAGAGACTAAAACTATTCCAGTGATGACTAATTGGATTTATGCAGGGAATGATAAGACTATATTTGATGCATTAAAGAAGAAATTTCCAGGCACTCAAGGCTGTTTAATGTCTCAGGTAGAGGAGGGTAATATAATTCAGGAAATCATTTTTTTTGACAGCAATTCCCAAAAGTATGGTCAAATAATTCATGAAATGCATCAGCCAGAACTTCATGAACTAAGAAAAAGGATCATCGCTCAAGATCACAGTTTTTATCTAGGAAGTGATACTTCAAATGAAAGAGGAGAGGTTGTGCCGCTGTGAAGCTAGCGCCATTATTTTTTAATCTTGATTCGGGCATCTACAGCCACGATATCTTTTTCAGATATTATTAATGGGTTGATGTCTAACTCAGCTATTTCTGGTGTAACCATCAGCAAGTTGGATATTTTTTTTATGGTTTCATAAAAGGCCTCCAGATTACAAGGTTCTTCGCCTCGTATTCCCTCTAAAATGGGTTTGATTGTTAATTGATCTACCATTTCTTTGGCTTCATTAATACCTACAGGTGCTAATGAATTACTGATGTCATGTAAGGCTTCGATATAAATACCTCCTGCGCCACATAAGATAAGCGGGGAGAAGCCCGATTCCCTTTTTGAACCTATAAATACTTCTTTACCAGAAATCATTTGTTGGATCATTACTGCCTTAACTCCCTTTTGTTTGATTAATTTTCTAAAATTATACATCAGTTCAGTAATATTAAGGACACTTGTTATGACTCCTTTTGTATCACTTTTATGAAGTGGTCCCACCACTTTTTGAACAACTGGATACTCCAATGATCTGGCTGCATTCAATAAATCTGATTCAGAGTGAACCAAGACCTGTTTCGCCATTTTTATATTTGCTGCTGTTAGCAGTTCATATACTTGTTCTGGATTGATAAAGCCATTTGTAAAATTTTTTATCAATGCCCGAATTCTATCAACATCTATGATATTTTCAGGCGATGATTTATTAATTTGAGGTCTTGCGTTTGTTATTATCGAGAGACAAGTTCCGAATAGGTATTCATCGCTAAAGGCTAGATTTCCTTTTTGAATGAAGTGTTGAATTTCTTCATGCACATTAACAGTTGAAGGTAAAATGGCGTAAATGGGTTTATGTGATTCCCTTATTTTTTGGTGAATCATTTGGAAGGCATCATTGACGCTTCCCAATCCAGGGCTGCCAAAAATAACAATAGTGCCCTCTATCTCGGTCAGTTCATTTTCACAATAATCAAGAACATCGCCTAGCTGTTCAGCATTACCTGTAGCAAGAATGTCAATCGGGTTCTTTGCAATGGCACCCGGGTATAATAGTTTCTTTAAATTTTGCTGATGATTTTCATTTAGATCCGGAATAATTAATCCATTACGGCTAAGTGTATCTGTTAAAATCACAGCGGGTCCACCGGCATGTGTTACGATGGCAAATTTCTTTGGTCTTTTGTTTGAAATTTGAAGTAGTGCTGCACAAGTCACTAATTCATGTCGGCTTTGACATCGTATGATACCAGCTTTTTTAAAGAGGGCTGAAACGAATAAATCGCTATTCACCATTGCCCCGGTATGCGAAGAGGCCGCAGCTTTACCTTTGTCAGTAATACCAGATTTTAAGGCTATTATTGAACAGCCTTTTTGTCTAAGAGATAGGCAATGTGTTAGAAGTTTTTCTGAATTTTTTATGCCCTCGATATATAGCATTTTAACAAGGCTACTTTCTCCGGGTACAAAAGACGTATCAAGGTATTCAAGCACTTCTTCAACTCCTACCTGTGCACTGTTGCCAACGGTAAATAAACTGGAGAATTTCAAACCTATTTGTTCTGCTACTTCCAAGGTGAAAACAGCAGTAGCTCCTGATCCCGAAATAAAATCGACTCCTTTTTTATCTATTTTGGGAATCGGCTTTGTGAAAACACCGGCATAATTCTGATTGATCATACCTATATTGTTAGGCCCCAAAAGACTGCCTCCTGCCTCAGTGATGCGTTTTGTTATTTTATCTTGCAGCTGGCTTCCGCTGTCGTTGAGTTCTGCAAACCCCGCAGCGTAAATTATAAAAGCTTTTGTTTCTTTGTCCTCTAAAAGTAATGTCACTACCGCTTCAATATCTATGGCTGGGATCGCGATAATTGCCAGATCAGTTTTGGGTAATAAGGAGGCGTCTCTAAAGGATATAACTTTTTGAACTTCGTCTTTTTTTGGATTTACCACATATAATTTCCCTTTAAATTGCTGATCAATCAGGTTTTTAAGCACGCTTCCGCCAATACTGTCTGTGTTATCTGACCCTCCTATGACAGCTATACTTGCCGGATTGATTAGTTTTGCATGCAACATAATCATGTGATATTGAATTGTAAATTAAGTCAAAAAAAATGATCAATTAGATGATATTTATCAAGTCATAATGCTTAAAAAAGTGCTTACTTTGAATAGTTAAATCTTAGTTCAGTTGGTATGTACGTATTCTCTCGAGCTGTTAATTCAATGCACTCCGAAGACATTAAACTTTTAATGAAACAATCTTCAAAAGATGGTTTGATTTCTTTTGCAGCCGGTATGCCAAATAATGATCTTTTTCCTGTAAAAGAAATCGATGAAATCCTGTCAAATTTGAGTGATGATATTAAGAAGCTATGCTTCCAATATGGTCCTACAAGTGGATATCCTCCACTAGTGAAGTCGCTTCAAAAGATGATGGAAAGAAAAGGGCTAAAATTAAGTACAGATAAGGTATTGGTAACAACTGGATCTTTACAAGCCATTAGTATTATTACACAAGAATTTGTTAACGAAGGTGATGTTATACTTGCTGAATGCCCTTGTTTTGTTGGTGCGCTTTCTGTTTTTGAAACCTATCGAGCAAAAATCATCGGAATCCCAATTGATGATCAGGGCATTGATATTCAAGCCTTAAAAGAAGCTATTGCTAACCTGACCCAGAAACCTAAGTTTTTATATATAACTCCAAATTTTCACAATCCCGCTGGTATTATTTATACCGAGGAACGTCGAAGGGCATTGTTGGAGGTTTTATCAGGAACTGATATCATTCTGATTGAAGATGATGCCTATGGAGATCTTTATTTTGATGATAAAACGGCGCCATTGACAAGACCCATAAAGGCTTATAAAGGATATGATGTAGATATTATTTACACCGGATCATTTTCGAAAATTTTGGGCCCTGGATTCAGATTGGGCTATATGCTATCTTCCCAGGAAATATTTGAGAAAGCCGAAACAATCAAACAGGCTTTAGACGCCTGTACTTCCAATTTTATGCAGATACTCGCCAATGAGTTTATCGAAAGAGGCTACCTAGAACCTTATCTTTTATTTCTCAGAAAAGAGTACAGTGAAAGATACGAGTTGCTCCATTCTAGTTTGAAAAAGCACCTTCCAAAAGGCGTTTCTTGGAATGTACCCAAAGGAGGTTTTTATGCGTGGCTCAAATTGCCTGAATCAATAAATGCTACGTCACTTTTTAAAGATTGCTTGTCACAGGGAGTCGTTTTCGTCACAGGAAGAACCTTTGACCCCGAGAGCAGAAAAGACAACCATTTAAGGCTGTCGTTTTCGAACATGCCAAAAGACAGCATAGAAAAAGGAGTTTTCCTTCTTGCCAATGTGATAAAAGAACATTTAAAAATCAAGAGTTTAATAATTTGATCTAATACGCAAACTCAACAAAATCTTTTGCTTTTTGCTGACCGATTTTAAATGCTTCAATATTTTTAAGTTTTATATTTTCACTTTTTTCTTTAAAAAAATAGTTGATGGCGCTAAAGAATTTTTCTTCCGGAATTGGGATGTATTCAGCAGCAGCACCAAGTAATATCATATTACAAACTTTAGAATTACCTATTTCTTTTGCACAACTCTTGGCACTAATAATGATGTGATTTTTATGGGTTTTAATTTGCTTGTACAAGTCGTGCTTATCAGGGTAATTCACAATGTTTTCAAATGTGCTCGAATCTGTAATGATCCACCCGTTTTTTTTGAGGAAAGGAAAATGTCTTAAGAGCTCCATGGGCTCTGCTGAAAGAATCAAATCAGCTTCCCCCTGAGGAATTAGATCAGAATAAATTTGTTTGTCGGAAATTCGAACATGGCATTGAACTGCTCCACCGCGTTGGCTCATTCCGTGCACTTCAGATTGTTTTACAAATAGGTCTTGGCTTAAGGCTGCAAGATCAATAATTGAGGCGAGAGTGAGGATCCCTTGTCCACCTACTCCGGATAGGATGATATTTGATTTCATGAATGGGGGTTTTAGTTTAGGGTGGCTATTTTTTGTTTGATTTGTTGTTTGCTGTCCCTGCTAAGCCTGATGCAGGGCCTCTCCGATATGATAACGGATACGCCTTTGTGCTTAACTTCATTTCTTAAAACTTGAAGGTTATGTTTGAAATTCTTTTTTAAGGGTACAATCATTTTTAGATGCTCAGGAACTACGCCCAATCCGAGACAAATCTTCTTTAAGCGACCAACCGCTAAAGAAGGTTGGGCTCCTGTCATAGCAACAGTCGAATTGTCTGAAATCACTACCGTAATGGATGTGTTTTCATTAACGGCTTCCAGCAGGCCCGTCATCCCTGAATGGGTAAATGTAGAATCGCCTATAACCGCAATGGCATTTTTTACTCCAGCGTCAGCAGCTCCTTTAGCCATGGTTATAGAAGCTCCCATGTCAATAAGTGTATTGATTGCATTTACTGGAGGCAAGGCACCCAAGGCATAACATCCAATATCACCAAACACTTTTTTAGGTCCTATTTCAGGTAGAATTTCCTGTATCACTTTAAAGAGATCGGTATGGCCGCACCCTTCACAGAGTTGCGGTGCTCTACCCACCACAAGATCTGATACTGGCTGGGGTTCTTTTCGGTAAAGACCAATGGCTCTTGCAACCAGATTTGGTGTTAATTCACCAGTTAATGGCAAGTCACCACTTAATTTACCAATGACTTTGGTACTGTTACCGAAATAGTCATGAATGAGTTCTTCTACGAGTGGATACCCTTCTTCTACAACAAGGACTTCGTCACATTCCTGATATAATTTTTTGACTTTTTCTTTTGGCAATGGATATTGAGAGATCTTTAATAATGAAAAGAATTCTAAATCTTCAGACAAATTCTCCATCACATAGTTGTATCCAATTCCACAGGCTATGATGCCTAAGGATCTGTCTTTGTGCTGTCCGAGCTTGTTAAAAGGTGATGTTTCTGAGGCAATAAGAAGGTTGGCCTTTTTTTCAACCAGCCTGTTGTATTGTTTTCGAGCATTTGACGGAATCAATGCGAAACGATCAGTATTTATGGGTAATTGAATTCCATTCTGGGCCCTTCTTTCTTTAAAAGTAACGCCAGATTTGGAATGAGATAATCTAGTTACAAGTCTTAACAGAACAGGAAGTTGCGTTTCTTCTGAAAGGTCAAACGCATAGTGCATCATATTATAGGCCTCTTGTTGATTTGATGGCTCAAGAATCGGGACTTTGGCAAATTTGCCATAAAATCTGGAATCTTGTTCATTTTGTGAAGAATGCATAGAAGGGTCATCTGCTACAACCACAACCAAGCCGCCATTTATTCCCGAAACGGCCATATTCATAAACACATCAGAAGCTACGTTAAGGCCAACGTGTTTCATTACTGTCATGGCTCTTTTACCGCTATATGACATGCCTAAAGCCGCTTCCATAGCCGTTTTTTCATTAACTGACCACATGGAATGGATCCCGAGTTCCTTCGCAATTTTTGAGGTCTGAATATATTCGGTTATTTCTGTCGAAGGCGTTCCAGGATAGGCATAGACTCCTGAAATACCAGCATCTATAGCGCCTTGTGCCAGCGCTTCATTTCCAAGGACTAAATTTTTCATGCAAGCTTTATTTCAAGTATTATGAAAAGTAAATGTAGGAGATAGACTTAGCAATTTTTATGATTTTCATCATACTATCTTGACTTTAGTAAATAAAATTGAAAAAGTTTGACAAGGTGTTTCGCAAAATCAATTATTTTTGATCAATTATTCATTATTCTTAAATTAAGAATTATTCAAAACGATTTAATTTGGAAAAGAACGAACTGTATCCTGTATTTTTAAAAGTTGCTGTCTTAGACGTGCTGATTGTTGGAGGAGGTAATGTAGGCCTGGAAAAATTGACCTTTCTTTTGAAATCCAGCCCATCTGCTAATGTTACTATGGTTTCTAAAGCATTTATTCCTGAAGTTATTTCTCTTGCCAAAGGATACAATGTTTCTTTAGTGGAGGAGGCATATAAAAGCAGTTTTTTAAAAGGAAGACAGATGGTGATCGCTACTACTGATGATCTAGACGTTAATCTGCAAGTGTATCACGATTGTAAAAAAGAAAATATACTAGTGAATTTGGCCGATAACCCAACCTATTGTGATTTTTATATGGGAGGGATCGTAACTAAAGGAAGTATTAAAATTGCGATTTCCACTAATGGGAAATCGCCAACTGCTGCCAAGAGATTAAGACAGTTTTTTGAAGAAGTTTTACCCGAAAACATGAACGAATTCGTCGAAAATCTCAATACCTATCGAAAGACCATCAAAGGCGATTTTGAAGAAAAAGTATCAAAAATGAATGAGATTACTAAAGAAATGATCAAGATTAAAAAAGGCTGATTATTCTAGATTGCCATCTTAATAAAGGATTTCTTATCTGTATAACTTAGATTACAATAAAACACATGATCGATTCTCAAAAGTTTGTAGCTGCTATTAATTTGTTCGACCAATCAAATGAAAATGATCCTAATAAAGAGTTGTTTGAAGGCAAAACGTTTTCCAAAGAACTTTTATATGCCAACCGAATGACTATGCGCTTAGATAAGTTTTGTCCGGAGGCAGAAACGTCTCTTAAATTGGCGGTAAGATGCCAGCATATAAGAAGATGGGAAATACCGAGAGAAGACTATGAAATGAATCGGGTAGGGTATTTAAAATGGAGAAATGACCTCAAGACTTTTCATGCTGATAAAGCTTCTGAAATTTTAAAAGATGTAGGATACGATGATGAATTGGTTGAATCGGTTAGATTTCTACTCTTAAAAAAGCAGTTGAAGCAGAATGAATTGACGCAGACCCTTGAGGATGTGATCTGTCTGGTTTTTTTAGAATTTTATTTTGAAAAATTTTCTAAAAAGTATAACGAAGAAAAAATGATCAACATTTTGCGAAAAACCTGGAAAAAAATGTCAGCCAAAGGTCAGGAGGCAGCTTTGAAATTACATTTATCAGTTGACTCTCAGGAACTGATTTCGAAAGCTTTGTCCTAAATTTTAAAGACGAATATGTTAAGGGATAACAATTAGGACTAAAGCCCATCAGGCTATTTTTTAAAGTTTCTAATACTTTCTTCATTTGCAAATTTATGAACTACTACGCTATAATTGTTAATAGGGCATTGATTTAAGCGATATTGAGGATACCGAAAAAGATTCTGGTTTAGGTTTGTTTTTTATGCGAGAGAGAATCAGTTATATCAATGGTAGGATTTTTATCAATTCAGAAAAAGGAAAAGGTACTAGAATAACGATTAACGTTGATCTTTCAAGTGCTTTGACATCTGGTTGATATATTTGAATTAGGCTTGTGAAAATAGTTAAAGGAGCTATGTTGAGCAGCTCCGATTCATTATCCCATGTGAAATTCGTAATAAATTGGCTTTTTTATTAATTTTTATTCAGTAAAAAGAAGGATAGTTAAAAACTCCTAAATAGTATCTATTTTATTTCTTAAATTTGCCCCTAAAATAGCCATCAAAATGTCAAAATTTGAGTTGAAATTGCCAAAAATGGGTGAAAGTGTTGCTGAAGCAACCATTACTTCCTGGTTAAAGGAAGTAGGTGAAACCATTGAAATGGATGAAGCTATCGTTGAAATTGCTACTGACAAGGTTGACTCTGAAGTGCCAAGTGAAGTAGAAGGAGTCTTGATAGAAAGGTTTTTTGAAGTTGATGAAATTGTCGGAGTAGGGCAGGTCATAGCAGTTATTGAGACAAATGGTAGTGGAGAAGTAGTTTCAGATGTAAAAAAGGATGTTGTAGAAACGGTTCCTGAAGACTTACCAACTGTAGAATCTGTAAAGGCTAAGACGGCGGAAGTAACTAATGTGGTTTCAGAATTGAACTCACCTAGTGGGAAGTTCTTTTCACCTTTAGTTAAGAACATTGCCAAAACTGAAGGTATTAGCCTTGCTGAATTGGAAGGCATTAAAGGAAGTGGAAAAGATCAAAGAATAACCAAAAATGATATCCTTGCCTATATTGAAGGCAATAGACAAACTGCTGTTCCTAAGAAAGAATCAAATGCTGCCCAGCCGGTTTCAAAAAGTGTATCGCAAGCTCCAGAGATGGTAACAGCTCCTCCGGCATTAGGCGATGAAGTCATCGAGATGACTAGAATGGGTAAGTTAATTTCCAAACATATGGTGGATTCTCTTAGAACTTCCGCTCATGTTCAAAGTTTTGTGGAAGTAGATGTTACTAATGTAGTAAGATGGAGAGAAAAAGTAAAGGATGAATTTTTAAGAAAGGAAGGAGAGAAGATTACTTTTACCCCAATTTTTATGGAAGCTATCGCTAAAGCTATTCGTGATTTCCCTATGATGAATATTTCTGTTGATGGAGATAGAATTTTAAAACATAAAGATATTAATCTTGGTATGGCTGCTGCCTTGGCAGATGGGAACTTAATTGTTCCTGTTATTAAAAGAGCTGATCAATTGAATCTTGTGGGCATGACCAAAGCAGTAAATGATTTGGCAAAAAGATCTAGAGCCGGGAAATTGAATCCGGATGACGTACAAGGCGGTACTTTTACTGTAACCAATGTGGGGTCATTTGGAAGTATTATGGGAACTCCTATTATCAATCAGCCTCAGGTAGGAATTTTGGCCCTTGGATCTATTCGTAAAATTCCTGCTGTTATTGAAACACCAGAAGGAGACTTGATAGGGATAAGACATAAGATGATTCTTTCACATTCGTATGACCATCGTGTTGTAAATGGCGCTTTAGGTAGTATGTTTGCTAAACGAGTTGGAGACTATCTTGAAGCCTGGGATATCAATACCAGCTTCTAAAATATCAAAAATTAATTTCAATATCATTTCATTAAGATGAATATTAAACTTGAAAAACCAATTGTTTTCTTTGACTTGGAAACTACTGGAATCCAAATAGCCACTGACAGAATAGTGGAGATCTCAATTTTGAAAGTATATCCAAACGGAAACAAAGAAAGTTGGACTAAACTGGTAAATCCAGAGATCGAAATTCCTAAGGAAGCGTCGGATATTCATGGTATTACAAATGAAAGGGTGGTTACCGAACCAAAATTTTCTGAATTGGCCGAAGAAGTAAGTAAGATCTTAGAAGGTGCTGACCTTGCTGGTTTTAATTCAAACAGGTTTGATATTCCGCTGTTGGCTGAAGAGATGCTTCGTGCCAAAGTGAATTTTGACATGGAAAACAGAAAGGCCATAGATGTGCAAGTGATTTTTCATAAAAAGGAGCAAAGAACGCTTGGTGCCGGTTATGCGTTCTATTGTGGTAAAACACTTGAAAATGCACACTCTGCTGAAGCAGATACAATGGCTACTTTTGAAATTCTGGAAGCACAGATTGCAAAGTATGATGATGTGCAGGATGATGTAGCTTTTTTAAGCGAATTTTCTTCTCATAATAAACGTGCTGATTTTGCTGGTTTCATCATATTAGATGCAGAAAATGTTGAGATCTTCTCCTTTGGAAAATACAAGGGTAGAAAGGTTGTTGATGTGTTTAGAGAGAATCCAGGTTATTATAGTTGGATTCAAAATGCTGATTTTCCACTTTATACTAAAAAAGTTCTTACTGGGATAAAAGAGACAATGAGTGCAAAGAAATCAATTAGTACCCTTGAAGACTTGCAAAATAAATTTAATAAAAAGATTTAAGAAGATGTATGTAGATTTTGATACGTTAAAGGATAGTTCTAGAGTTTGGGTTTATCAATCCAGCAGAGAATTTACTGAGGAAGAGATGGGTATTATTTCGTCAAAATTGACAGATTTTGTAAATGAATGGACCCGACATGGAGATGATCTCAAAGCATCTTTCTCGATCAAATATAAGCACTTTATCGTTTTGGCAGTAGATGAGTCTTTTAACCAGGTTTCTGGTTGTTCTATTGATGCATCGACCCATGTTTTTAAAAGCTTCGAAAACGAATTTAAGTTAGAGCTTTTGAATAAGCTGAATACAGCTTTTAAAAATGGTGAACATATCAATGTTGTTTCACTTGCCGATTTTCAAAAATATGTAAAGGCTGATAAGATACATCCTGACACATTGGTTTTTAATAATATGATTCAGAATAAAGGTGATTTAGACTTGACTTGGGAAGTTCCTGCAAATATGAGCTGGCATAGTCGTTATTTTAACTAATTTCTTTAATTTGCATAGCCAAATTAGCAAGCCTTATTTTTACTGTTAATAAATTATTAATTGGACCAAACCATTTAGTTATTTACATCCTTAAATTAGTTTCCATGAATAAAATTGTAGCACTATTGATGCTGCTATTGACCGTTCAGGTCCAGGCACAAAAAGACCCATTAAAGACTAAAGACAGTATCGCACAAGACAGGTGGGTTGACAGTATCATGAAAACCATGAGTGTCGAAGAAAAGATAGGACAGCTATTTATGGTGGCGGCCTATACAAATAAGGACGCCGAGCACGAAAAATTCATAAAAAATCTTATTACTGAACACCATATCGGGGCCCTGATATTTTTTCAGGATCAGGCGATCAAGCAGGTAGAATTAACAAATGAATACCAGAGTCTTTCGAAAGTTCCTCTTTTAATTGGAATAGACGGTGAATGGGGCTTGAGAATGAGGCTAAAGAACACCGTAGCTTTTCCTTATAATATGGCTTTAGGAGCTATACGCAATGACGATTTGTTATTTGACATGGGTAAACAAATGGGGACGCATATGAAAAGGGAAGGCGTTCATATTAATTTTGCTCCTGTTGTAGATGTAAATACCAACCCGCTTAATCCGGTGATTGGAAATCGTTCTTACGGAGAAGACAGACTCAACGTAACGCGCAAAGCGATAGCCTTCACCAAAGGAATTCAAAGTGAGAATATTATGGCCTGTGCTAAACACTTCCCGGGTCATGGGGATACGGCCCAGGATTCTCATAAAACCTTACCATCAGTTTTACATGATACGATCAGGTTAGATTCTATTGAATTATATCCTTATAAAGAGATTTTCAAGGAAGGGATTGGAGCAACTATGATAGCACATCTCAGTATACCGGCCTTAGAACCCAATGCGAATTTACCTTCTTCATTGTCTCACAATATCGTGACCGGATTGTTAAAAGAAAAGATGGGCTTTAAAGGTTTGATCGTTACTGATGCACTGAACATGAAGGGGTCAGCAGATTTCGCCTCTTCAGAGGAAATAAATTTACAAGCCATATTAGCCGGAAATGATTTATTAGATGTACCCTTGAATGTTGTGAAGTCAATTCAATTGTTTAAGAAAGCGATTAAAGAAGGAAAACTTACAGAGAGTCGTTTGGATGAATCTGTTGAGAAAATTTTGAAAACCAAATATTGGGCCGGATTACATCAATTTAAACCCCTGCAGGTTGAAAACTTAATGAAGGATCTTCATACAGTTGAAGATGATTTGTTGAATCGCAGGTTAGTAGAGAATTCTGTTACTCTGGTTCAAAACAAAAATGATGTTTTACCAATAAAGAACCTCGGGAAAAATAAGGTGGCGTATGTCAAATTTGGAAAACACAATAACAGCACTTTTGTAAATCGTTTAAAAGATTATACACAAGTCGATGTAATTTCTGGTCAAACAGCAGCTGAAATTTCAAAGAAATTGCAAGGATACGAGACGGTAATCGTTAGTTTTCACACGAGCCTGGGTGCCTATGCAAATTATAAAATTAAGGATAGCAACCTATTGATTCTTAAAGAGATCGCTAAGCATCATAAAGTTATTCTGGATGTGTTTGCAAGCCCGTATAGTTTACTGAAAATTGACTCTTTTGAGGATATTGATGGCGTGATCGTATCATACCAGAATACGGCATTGGCACAAGATTTATCTGCCCAGATGATTTTTGGAGCACTTGATATCAAAGGGGCATTACCTGTAAATATTAATGATCATTTTAAAGTTGGATCTGGTTTGCAATTAGCTGGAATAAACAGGTTGGGCTATTCAATTCCTAAAGACGTGGGCTTGGATCTTAAGAAACTTCAAAGAATTGATTCTGTAGCAACTGTGGTCATGGATTCGTCTATGGCACCCGGAATGCAGGTTCTGGTTGCCCGACACGGAAAAGTTGTGTATAGAAAAAGTTATGGGTATTATACTTATGACGAAAAAAAAAAAGTAGATAATAATAGTATCTATGATTTGGCTTCTGTAACGAAGATTCTAGGGGGTTTACCCATGATTATTAAAGCAGAAGAAGAGGGCAAATTTGATTTAGACGCTCCAATGGGCGATCTCATGCCTGTATTAAAGGATAGTAATAAAGATACTGTTACAGTGAGGGAAGCTTTAGCGCATTATGCAAAGCTAATGCCATATATTCCATATTATGTAACGATGGTTGAAGGGAAAGATAATACGCCTAAGAAGGAATACTTCAGTGATAAAAGTTCAACTAAATTCAGTATTAAAGTAGCTGAGAATCTGTACCTCAGAACTGATTACAAAGACACTATTTTCCAGTTAATTGCGGAGGCACCTCAGCGTGAAATTTTGGAATATAAGTATAGTGGCTTACCATTTTATCTATTCAAGGATTATATGGAACGGGTGTATGAAGAACCAATGGATCAGTTGAATCACGATAATTTTTATGGGCCTTTAGGAGCTACCACATTAGTGTATAATCCCTTAAACAAGTTTCCTAAATCAAGAATTGTCCCTACAGAAGAAGATGAATTTTTCAGACACCAACTTTTACATGGAACAGTGCATGATGAGGGAGCTGCTATGATGGGAGGCATTAGTGGAAACGCTGGCTTATTCGGAACTTCTAATGATGTGGCAAAGATGATGCAGATGTATTTGCAAAAGGGTTATTATGGGGGCGACAGTTACTTTAAACCTGAATCTTTTGACAAATTTAACCGTCGCTATTTTGAAGATAAAGGTGTGAGACGTGGTTTAGGGTTTGATAAGCCACAACTCGATGAGTCTATGGCTACTTGTGGCTGTATTTCCTTTAAAAGTTTTGGTCATAGCGGATATACCGGAACCTATACTTTTGCCGATCCAGAAACAGAAATAGTTTATGTATTTCTATCGAACAGAGTTTATCCAACAAGAGAAAATAATAAGTTAGGAGAGGCTGATATAAGAACCGTGGTTCAACAATTGATTCAAGAAGCTATAATTCAATAATCATTTTGATTTTACGAATAGATAGACGAATAAAAAGCTCATTACTAAATAGATCAGGCCAATTGTATTTCCAAAAAAATGACTGATCAAATAGGCCTGTAAGAGATAGACTAAAGGGAATAAGGTAATTCCAATTGTAAATCGAAAGGTTGCTATAAATTCTTCTTCTTTTATTTTAGGATAAAAATATTTCCAGAACAGAAGTGGGATAAAACTGTTCACTTTAATAAAAGGACTTAGTAAATTAAATTGATCACTTTCGTCATGTGTAGTACTGACTGGGAGTTGAATGTTTTGTATTTGTTTGTTGACTTCGACAGGATCCATAAAATGTTCTTCCTTAAACGATTTTTCTATATCATCATAATGGTCTAAATCTTCAATATGGCTGATCAATTCTTTTAAAGCCTCACTGACTTCATTTTTTAACTTGGAATTCTGACTTAAGGGGGCGAGATTATTTATGCTGATAGGATCTCCATAAATGAGATGCACACTTGAGCCATATTTTTTTGCATTGGTATAATTAATGCCGACGGGTACAACACATATTTCTTGCTCAGGATTTCTTTCAAGTGCACCAAAAACGATTCTTGTAAAGCCTTTACTAAGAACTCTTAACCTTCTTTTGATATTGTGATTCCCCTCAGGGAATATCAATACAGTTCCTTTCTTATTCAGAATTTTATGGCATTTTTGAAAGACCTCTTCATTCTTGGAAAGGTTGTTTCGACCATCTTTTATCCTGTAAATTGGTAGCATGTTAACCGTTGACAGGAGCATTCTTATCAATGGTTTGTCAAATACATCGGCTCTTGTTAAGAAATTCAACTCCCTTGGCGTTAAGGCTCCAATTAAAAGCGGGTCAACTAAGGCGTTTTGATGATTTGCGACAAACAAAACGGCTTTCTTTCTCGGAATATTTTTAACGCCACTTACTTGGATCTTTTTAAAATAAAAGGCAAAACCAGCTCGCATGTAGTATTTTACAAAAAGGTACCAAATCTTTTTCATGATGCCTTTATTTTCTTTTTATCAGACCAGAAATAGGCAATCAATAATCCGGATAGTATATCCCAAATAGCCCAAAAGGCAACAAGAAGCGCCATACCTCCCAAACCGTCAAAAAAACTAAAAACAAGTAATAAGCCAAGGCCAGAATTTTGTATTCCAGTTTCAATACTCAGTGTTTTTTGATCGAGATAAGTGAGTTTGTTGACTTTTGCAAAATAAAAACCGACCAATAATAAGACAGTATTATGAGCGATAACCAAAATAAAAACATAATGTATATGGGTTAAAAAGATATCGAGGTTATTGTAAAAAGCTCCGGCAATAAATGCCAGAAAGATCAAGATTGATATAGGTTTTAACAAGCGCGACGCTTTAGATGCAAAATTTGGGTGGTAATTATTGATGACCATACCTATAACCAAAGGAATACCAAGAATTAGTAAAACAAACCTGGCAACTTCCATCGGCGAAACTTCAACAGATTTAAGAATTTCAGACGTCGGTTCATAAAAGCTACCCCAGATTGCGAAATTTAATGGCGTCATAATAAGGGCCGCTAATGAGGCAAAGGCAGTTAGACTAACTGAAAGTGCCGTATTTCCATTTGCCAGCTTGGTCATAAAATTTGAAATATTCCCACCGGGGCAGGCGGCAACCATTATCATTCCTAATGCAACACTTGGATAAGGATCAATTACAATAATCATTAAAAAAGTGACTAGTGGAATTAAAATAAATTGAGAAATGATACCTACGATAACTGGTTTTGGGGATTTTAAAAGGTTTGTGAAATCAGACATTTTGATATCCAATGCCACCCCAAACATGACCAGTGATAAAGTGAGATTTACAACCCAGAGATTATCTGAATTAAAATGTATTTGTATATCATCAATAGTATCAACCATGTTTTATAGTATCAAATTTCAATTAGTTTTTAAAAGCGTATGAAATAATATTAGCTCCCATTTGAAGGGCTTTAAGTCTTACTTCAGGAGGATTGTTGTGGACTATTTCATCTTCCCAGCCATCGCTCAAATCGCTTTCATAATCATAAAAACAAATGAGCCTCCCTTCAAAAAACAAACCAAACCCTTGGGCTGCTGCTTGGTCATGTTCATGAATTTTTGGTAAGGTACTAAAATTATAGCTTTGATGGTAGATCGCATGGTCAAAGGGTATTTCTTGAAATTCAAGTTCAGGAAACACTTTTTTCATCTCTTTTCGGATAAAATCATTCAGCCCATAATTGTCTGAGATATGCAGAAAGCCACCTGAAATTAAATAATCTCTTAGATTATTGCTGTCCGTTTCAGAGAAAAATACGTTCCCGTGACCTGTTAAAAAAACAATCGGAAAATTGTATATCTCCTTGCTTTGTGTCTCTACATTTCGAGGCTTTTCATTGAGCTTGGTTTTTATATTTTCATTGCAAAATCGAATTAGATTCGGAACTGCGGTAGGATTTGCATACCAGTCACCACCACCTTCATATTTTAATATAGCCACTTCTTGTGCTGTACTGTGAATTATGGATAAAAGACAAATTAAGAGGAACAACGATTTTAAGTGGGCGCCTTTATTCTTATTAATTGTAGTCTTCATTGTCATATTTTTTATAGGATTTGGTTGAGTAATGCAGTATAACTGCAAGCAACGATGCCGGCAGTTTCAGTTCTTAACCTATTCTCACCAAAGCTCACCGGTTTGATGCCTTGTTGGAGGGCCAGCTCAATTTCTGAAGGAGAAAAGTCCCCTTCAGGGCCAATAAGAATCATGATCTTTTGCCGCATTGGGAAATAGGATTTCATATCTTTTTTAAGCCCATCCTCGCAATGCGCAATCAAGCCGAGATCCCAATCTTTTTTCGAAATAAAATCAATTAGTTTTTTAGGCTCATTTAAAATCGGAAGTTTAAATTTTAAGGATTGTTTCATCGCAGAAAGGATGACTTTTTCCAGGCGTTCAGTTTTTACTTGTTTTCTTTCAGAATGCTCACAAATAATTGGCGTCACTTCGTCAATTCCAATCTCTGTTGCTTTTTCAAGAAACCATTCAAAGCGATCGTTCATCTTGGTAGGAGCAATGGCGACGTGCAAATAATAGTCCCATGCCTTCGGTTTCTCTATCCATGATTTAATTTCAACTATGCATTTCTTATCATGTGCCTGAAGGATCTCTACTTTGAATAATTTACCTTTTCCATCAGTAATATTTAACTGATCTCCATCAGATTTCCGCAAGACTTTGACAATATGCCGACTTTCCTCTTTATTGAAAGAAAGCGTTTTCTGATCAGTGTTTATATGAGGGTTGTAAAAAAGCTGCATAGTGTACTAAACGACAAGTCTAAATGTAATTAATTCTGGTGACTTTGTGTCAATGCAAATTATCAATCTAAAATAATATCTTTCCGCATTGTGCATCTTCTTTTGTAGACATTAGGCTTAAAATTTTTCCAAATGAGCTGGATATCTTTGTTTTCCTCTAATTCGGGAGTAATTATCATTTCATGAACTCCTTTTTCTTTATAGGTTTTGAAAAATTCATCAAAAACAATGGCGGTAACCCCCTTTTTCTGATATTCGGGAAGTATTCCGATTAAGAAAAAAACAGAAGATTTAGAATGTTTTTTGGCCTTTAATAGATGCATAAACCCGGTAGGAAACAATTTGCCATTTGCTTTTTGGAGTGCTGTTGCAAAAGAGGGCATGGTAATCGAAAAGGTAATTAATCTGCCCTTTTCATCAACGATAAATTTGATATACTCAGGATTGATAAAACCGATAAATTTCTTTTTTAAATAGGCGATTTGTTTGTCAGTTACAGGCACAAAAGAAGAAAGATCTGCGTAGGCTTCATTAAACAGTTTGAACATTTCTTCAACATAGGGCAATACTTCTTTGGTCGAGTTAAAATTTATGGCCCTTAATTTATATCTTTCTCTAATAACTGAGGCATATCTTCTGTATTTGTTGATATCCACATCCTCCAGAAAAAACTTGGTTTCAATAAACTTTTGACCAGTGATCAGTCCATGTTTTTTATAATGTTCAATATAATATGGGTAATTATACCAGGTAATCATAGTACTTAATGAGTCAAAGCCTTCGGTTAGAACACCAACCTTGTCTAAATTAGAAAAACCAAGAGGTCCTTCAATAAACTCGAGGTTTTCTTTTTTACCTATTTCTAAAATTTTGTCTAAAAGTGCTTTGCTGACATCCAAATCATCGATAAAGTCGATCCAACCAAAACGCATTCTGGGTACTTTTTGAACATCAATCTCTAATTTGTTTACGATGGCGGCCACTCTTCCGACTATTTTTCCGTCTTTTAACGCGATAAAAAAGCGCGCATCTGCATGATCAAATACAGGATTTTTATCTTTGTCAAAGCTTTCTACTTCTTCACTTATAATAGGTGGAACCCAGTATTTATTAGCCTTGTATAAGGAAAACGGAAACTTAACAAATTGCTTAAGTTCCTTTTTCGTTGAAATCTCCTGGATTTTTATCATCCGACAAAATTAGTCGTTTTCTGATTTTTTATTGTATTTTTTTTGAGCTTTTTCTTTTTGTTTTTGTTCTTTGACCAGTCTGTCGTTTTGTTTCTTCCTTGCTTTTTGCGCTTTTTTGTTTACAGGAGCTTCAATATCTCTTGTTTTAACCTTAGAACTCTTTACATCACGCATTTTTCCATTATTTGAAGATTTGCCTCCTGCAAATAAGCCAAACGTAATGGTATTAAGGAAGCTTTTCTTTTCCTTGGCTGCGCCTTCTTCGTTATTGTCGGTTTTTCCAACGATTATTTTATCCTTGTGCTTATCGAGTCTCCATGATATCCCGCCACCGATAATATAAGTATTATCACCGCGTTCATCAAAGATCATTCGCCCAGAGAAATCGGCTTGCATGTTGGGATTGATCAGGTATGCACCTCCGGCTCCGAATTGATAATCGTTAGGAACATTTTTCCTATAAAAGCCCTGATTTTCTCCGAAAATTGACCATTTTTCGGCCAAGGTGTAAGTAACCGTAATGATATATGAGTTTTCGGCTTCATTGGTAAAAGCTTTATCAGCAATGAAATTCAATAAGACAATCAGCCTGTTTGAAAGATCATTCTGTGTGTAAAGTCCAAACCTAGGGCTGATTCCTTCTTGATTTTTATGTAATTCAGTCAATAAGTTCGTATTTAAACCAGCATAAACTCCTACTGCAGGAATAAGTCTTCTTTTGTCAAAACTATGTCTGGCTTCCCAACTTCTTATTTCTTTTGTTTTATCTGTATACTTAGGTTTGTAAACCATGTATTTGGCACCTAAGGTCAATTTACTAAATCCGAAGGCGGATTCGCTAACTTCATCTGGTCTTGTATAGTCTCTGCTTTCGCTGACAATTGCCATATCCAGAAGAAATTCTAATTGTTCGAAAAATTGGCCGGTTCTAAACGTAATATCTGAACCAAAACTGGAAGCACTATAATCAAAAGTTTCTTCGAGGATGGGGTCGTAATAGAGATACCCGCCGACATTTTTATAAAATAGACCTGCTTCAACCTGATAGACTTTGGTTCCCACACTATATGGACTGTCTGAATATCCCGGCCTTCGGGAGTTAATCACCTCTGTATATTGGGCATAAGAAAATTCTGCCAATAGCAGAAGGACTAGGGTCGTAAGAAAGGATTTCATGTTCAACTTATAATTTGATCAAAAGTAAGTTTTTCATTATATAAACGCTGAAGTTGTCTGCAAATTGTTATTTTTGAAAATTAAATTTGAAAATTATGGAGAAGGCCTCAATTCAGGGTTTATGGTTCATTTTGATCCTTATTCTTGGGTATTATGCTTTCAAATGGTTGGCGAGGGTACTTCTCCCAATACTGATGCAAAAAGTAGTCAGAAATTTTGAGAAAAAAGCAAGAGAGCAACAAGGGTATCAAAAGCCCGCTGATCATGTGAAAGAAGGAGAAACAGTTGTGGATAAGCAGCCAGTTCAAAGAAAAGAAAGTAATAATAGCGTTGGCGAATACGTAGATTTTGAAGAAGTTGATGACTAATCCAGCTAAGGATAGCAATAAATTTAGCGAATCACCCATAAAGATGAAGAGGTTCTTACCAATATTGGTGGCCGTACTCAGTTTTGTAATCATTTCATTGGCTTATTTTTCACCTGTTTTAGAAGGCAAGGAGCTTTTCCAGTCAGACATTGCTCAATTTAGGGGTATGTCTAAGGAAGTGAAGGAGTATAGAGATCAATATCACGAAGAACCTTACTGGACAAATAGGGCTTTTGGTGGCATGCCTACCTATCAGTTAAGTACGTACTATCCTAATGATTATATTAAAAAATTGGATGGCTTGCTTAGGTTTTTACCCAGGCCTGCGGATTATTTATTCCTATATTTTTTAGGATTTTTCTTGTTACTATCAGTATTAAAAGTAGACTGGAAACTTGCTATTGTCGGAGCTTTAGGGTTTGGTTTTTCAACTTATTTAATCATTATTTTAGGTGTAGGACATAATGCAAAGGCACATGCTATTGCTTATATGCCATTTGTCTTGTCTGGCCTTTTACTGGTCTTTCAAAAAAGATACCTTCTTGGATTTGTTTTGATGGCACTTGCTATGGCTTTAGAGATTAATGCAAGCCACCCTCAAATGACTTATTACCTGTTGTTTTCAGTATTGATATTTGGCGTAATTTATCTCATTCAGGCTGTTAAGGATAAAGAATTACCTGACTTTGCAAAACAAGTCGGATTGCTGATTGGAGCAGTTATTCTGGCAGTGGGAGTCAATGCGACGAGTTTGCTGGCAACCAAGGAGTATGCAGCACATAGCACACGAAGCAAAAGTGAATTAACGATTAACCCGGACGGTAGTCCGAAAGAAATATCTTCAGGATTATCTAAAGCCTATATAACTGAATACAGTTTCGGTTTGATGGAAACATTTGATCTGTTTATACCTCGTTTTATGGGAGGGTCAAATAATGAGAAACTGGATAAGGAAAGTTTTACGTATCGATATTTAAAGGATAAAGCCGGAAGGAAACAAGCCTTAGGATTTGCTGAAAACGCCCCTATGTATTGGGGAGACCAACCTATCGTTGCCGCGCCACCCTATATTGGAGCAGTTTTTATTTATTTGTTTTTCCTGGGAGCCTTTTTGATTAAAAGCCCCTTGAAGAAATGGTTGGTTGCAGCGACCATATTTTCAATAGTATTAAGCTGGGGAAAGAATTTTGATGTCGTGACTAATTTTTTCATTGACTACGTTCCGTTGTATAATAAATTCAGGGCGGTTTCATCAATACAGGTCATTGCAGAAGTATCAGTTCCTTTATTGGGAATTCTGGGAATTCATCATTTTCTGAATGATAAGTATAGTAAGGAAGAAAAGATGAAGGCGTTTAAATACGCTGGTATTATAGTTGTTGGAATTGCCTTATTCTTTACAGCCATTGGGGCCAATCTTTTTTCTTTCGAGAGTTATAGAGATGCAAACTATGAGCAAATGCTGGCTGGTTTGTCAGATGTTTTAATAGAAGATAGAAGAACGATCTTTTTTCAAGATAGCTTGAGAACTTTAGTTTTTGTGGTGATCATTGCGGCTATGCTCTGGTTATTTATTGGTAATAAAATTAAGAAAAACATCGTTATTATTGGCTTGCTGGTATTGGTTTTACTTGATTTAGTGAATATAGATAAGAGGTATGTCAACAATGATGATTTTATCAGTAAATCAAAAATTGAAAAGCCCTTTGAAATAAGCAGAATGCAATTGGAGATCCTAAAAGATAAAGGCCACTATCGTGTAATGAATTTTATGGTGAATCCTATGAATGATGGTAGCACTTCATTTTATCACAATTCTATTGGTGGCTATCATGCCGCAAAACCAAGACGCTATCAAGAATTATATGATTTTCATATTGGGAAGAATAATATTGACGTCTTGAATATGCTCAATACCAAATATTTTATATTTCCTGGTGAAAATAATATTGAGACGATTCAGCTTAATGAGGAAGCGAATGGAAATGCCTGGTTTGTAAACGAAATTGTATTTGTAGACACGGCAAATGAAGAAATTAAAGCCTTGGATAGCCTTGACACCAAGAGAAAAGTAGTTCTCAATCGAGTTTTTGAATCGAATGTGGAAGGAAATAGTTTTCAAAGGGATTCATTAGCTAAAATAGAGTTGCTGTCTTATAAGGCAAATGAAATGACTTATAAATCTGTCTCAAGCACAGATCAATTGGCTGTTTTTTCTGAAATTTATTATGAGGACGGATGGAATGCTTATATTGATGGTCAATTGGTACCTCATATGAGAGCCAATTATGTTTTAAGATCATTGTTGGTCCCGGCAGGTGAGCATGATATAGTGTTTAAATTTGAACCCAAGGTTATAGCAACAGGAAATATGATTTCTCTTATTTCTTATGGTTTCTTAATCCTCATTCCTTTGGGTTGGTATCTAAGAGAACGAAAGAAAAAAGTAGCATAAAACGCATTCAGATGGCTAATTTTAAATCGTATAAAACGGTTCCGAAAAAAAGATATAACCATACGCTAGCATTTTTACAATCTGTCTTGCCAGCACCAGCCACTATTTTAGACTTGGGCGTTCGAAACGAATTGAGTGAGATCCTTGAAGCCCATGGTTATACGGTTTATAATACCTCAGGTGAAGACCTTGATTTTGACTACAAAACTGTCTTGAATTATGAAGTTGACGCCGTAACCGCTTTTGAGATTTTTGAACACCTGATAGCACCTTTTAATGTGCTAAATACAGTTAAAGCCTCTAAATTAATAACAACAGTTCCTTTAAAACTATGGTTTGCCAGCGCTTATAGAAGCAAAACTGATAAATGGGACAGGCACTACCATGAATTTGAAGATTGGCAGTTTGATTGGTTACTTGAAAAATCAGGTTGGCATATCAAAAAAATAGAAAAATGGTCAAGCCCTGTTAAGAAGATTGGATTCAGACCTATTCTAAGAAAATTCACACCCAGATACTACGCCGTTTATGCGGAAAGATAGACTCCAAACGACATGAGAATTGGAATGATTTTAGACAAGACCTTTCCTCCTGATCCTCGGGTTGAGAATGAGGCCTTGGCATTAATCGAAAGTGGTCATAAAGTTTTTCTTTTTTGTCTCGGCTATAAACTGACTTTTGAGGAGGAGATCATAAATGAGATTGAGGTTAAAAGATATCCAAGTAATCAACTGGAGTACAAAGCTTCAGCCCTTGCTTATACTTTGCCGCTGTATAAGATAATGATGTCTAAAAAGGTTACTCATTTTTTAAATGAGAATCACATTGATATGATACATGTACACGACATGGTGATTGCAGATGCGGTTTTTAAAGCAAATAATAAATTACATCTTCCAGTAGTTTTAGACCTGCATGAGAACAGGCCTGAAATCATGAAAAGTTACCCGCATCTGGGTAAATTTCCAGGTAATATTTTGATCTCACCTGAAGCATGGAAAAGAAAGGAAGTCGAATTTGTTAAGAAAGCAGACAAGGTAATTGTTGTGACCAAAGAATCTAAAGAAGAATTAGTTGACAGAACTGAGCAATCAAAAGATAAATTTGTAGTGGTGCCTAATACAGTGAAGCGTTCTTTTTATGAGAATTATAGCACTGATTTATCAATATTAGAGAAGTATAAGGATAAATTCGTTTTACTTTATTTGGGAGATACTGGGCTCAGAAGGGGTTTGATCTCTGCCATTGAGGCCATGGGAATTTTATGTAAGGATAAAGAGATGAAGGACGTCATTAAGCTGGTTATCGTAGGGAAAAACTCATCCGATGAAATCCTTAAACAGAAAGTGGCCGAACTTGATTTGAATGAAGTGGTTGATTTTGAAGGATGGCAAGACGTGAGTCTTTTTCCCAGCTACCTGATGGCTGCTCATTTAGGGATCTCACCTTTGCATAGAAACCTTTATCATGACACAACCTATGCAAATAAATTATTTCAGTACATGAGCTTTTCGCTGCCCTTGTTGGTCAGTGATGTTAGGGCTCAAAAAAATTTGATAAATGAGGTGAAAAGCGGCTTGGTTCATAAGGAGAAGGATGCAAATGAGATAGCCGAGAAAATCATGCTATTATTTAATGATCCGAAATTATGCAATGAACTAGGACAAAACGGAAAGCACTTTATTGAACAGAAATTTTCCTGGGAAAAGGTCTCAAGAAATCTGAAGGACTTATATTTAGAATTTGAAAAGAGTTGAAGATTTTATTAATTACATATTATTGGCCGCCGGCAGGTGGTAGTGGAGTGCAACGCTGGCTCAAATTCATCAAGTATTTTTCTTGTTTTGGAATTGACCCAATAGTATACACCGTTGAAAACCCGAACTATGCTGTTGAAGATGAAAGTTTGCTGTCTGAGGTACCTGTTGATTTACAGGTGTTACGCGAGCCTATTTGGGAGCCGAACAACGTATTATCTAAGTTCAAGAATAATGAGAAAAATCAAAGCGCAGGTTTTTTAAATCCAGACCCTTCCTTTTTACAAAGGCAAATGCACTATATAAGGGCAAACTATTTTATTCCAGATGCCAGAAAGTATTGGATTAAACCTTCAGTACGTAAACTGACTGCCTTTCTCAAAGAGAATCCGGTAGATGTTATAATTAGTACAGGTCCTCCACATAGTGTTCACATGATTGGTGCTGAACTTAAAAGGATTTGTGGTGTCAAATGGCTTGCTGATTTTAGAGATCCTTGGACCAATATTGATTATTTTCATAATTTACCTTTGACAGATGGGGCTAGAAAAAAACATCATGAATTGGAAAATAAGGTGTTGATGGAGGCCGATGCGGTAATTGTTGTTGGTAAAACCATGAGGGAAGAATTTATTGACCGCAATCAAAATACATATGTTATAAGTAATGGCTTTGATGAGCAAGTTGAAGATAGTGAGGTGGCCATGGATACTAAATTTAGCATTTCACATATAGGAATGATGAATGCCGATCGAAATCCTAAAATATTTTGGCAGGCATTAAGGGAGTTGATCGACGAAAATGAAGACTTCTCAAGCGATCTCAGCGTTAAGCTTATCGGAAAATGTGATGATGAAGTGTACCAAAGTGTTGAGGCCTTAGGGTTGAATGATCATGTGAACTTTGTAGCGTATGTAGCGCATAAAGATGTGTTAAAATTTCAGCGCTCATCTCAATTACTTTTATTGGCGGTGAATGATGTACCATCATCACGATCAGTTATTACAGGAAAAGTATTTGAGTATTTGCAAAGTAAGAGGCCCATCATTGGAATAGGTCCTGTAGATGGCGATTTGGCTGAAATACTAAATAAGACAGAAGCGGGTCAAATGGTTGATTTTGATGACCTTTTGTCATTGAAAAAAATGCTGCTAAAGTATTATGAAGCATTTAAAACCGGGCAATTGTTAAACCATACCAAAAACATTGATCGCTACCACAGAAAGAATTTAACCAAAGAATTGGCTACTATTTTAAAGAGTCTGTGATATTTATTTAGAATTAGCTAAAAAATATAGATTATTGTTTAAGTTTATCTTAGAATTAGATAGGATTCAGAAGCATCAATCGAAAAACAAATCAGTTCATTAATTGGGAAATTTGAAAAAAATAGTAAGTATTTTAGGCGCACGTCCGCAGTTTGTGAAGGCAGCTGTATTAAGCAGAATAATAGCCGACAAGGAAGAGTTTTCGGAAGTGATTATTCATACAGGCCAGCACTTTGATGCCAACATGAGTGAAGTCTTTTTCACCGAAATGGAGATTCCTAAACCTAAGTACAATTTTGATATTAATGGAGTAGGGCATGGAGCCATGACAGGTAGAATGCTTGAAAAAATAGAAGAGGTCTTATTGATAGAGAAACCTCTTTTAGTTGTGGTCTATGGAGATACGAATTCAACGCTTGCAGGGGCTTTGGCCGCAAAAAAACTTGGTATTCGAGTAGCTCATATTGAAGCAGGTCTTAGGTCATTTAATATGGCCATGCCTGAAGAAGTGAACAGAATTCTAACCGATAGAATATCTGACCTGATGCTTTGTCCAACAAAAACGGCAGTTTCGAATTTAAAAGCTGAGGGATTTGATAATTTCAATTCGAAGATTGAACTAAGTGGTGATATCATGCACGATGCGGTTGAGTTTTATGGTAAGTTATCAGAAACGAGATCTGCCATTGTTGAAAAACTAGGCTTAGATGAGAAAAGGTTTGTTATGGCAACTATCCATAGGCAGGAAAACACTGACGATCGTCAACGATTAAAAGCCATCATCGAAGGCCTCAATAATATTTCTGATGTGGCGCAGGTAGTGATGCCATTGCACCCGAGAACCAAAGGATTGTTGAAAAAGTATGCACTTAACTTTACTGGTTTATTAATTGATCCAGTGGGTTATTTTGATATGCTGCAATTATTAAAGCATTGTAATCTTGTCGTTACAGATAGTGGCGGCCTTCAAAAAGAAGCTTATTTTAATGAAAAGCCTTGCCTTATTGTAAGGGAAGAAACGGAATGGGTTGAACTCGTTACTGAAGGGTATGCATCCATTGTTGGAAGTGATGCCGAAAAAATGTTACAAGAGAGCAAGCGTTATCTAGCTGAAAATGTTGACTTTAAATCAGGTTTATACGGGAGCGATGTAGGATTGTCTATTTATGAATCCATAAAGAAGCTCATGTAATTGCGCAACGCGACAAATCTTGTTAATTCAATTTGGATAGTGTTTCGCTTTTAAAGATTACAATTTTAGATTTTTTTGAAAAATAATTTCGTTTTTCTCAAGCAGCGCTCAATCATTTTTAAGGCCTGATCTGCCGCTTTAAGTTTGGTTCTAAAGGAAAGGATGGCAATGCGAATAACGAACTGTTCTTTTATCTTGGTTGAGCTTAAAAAGCTTCTTCCATCCTCATGAATAAATTCTAGTAATTTTTTGTTGAATTCGTCACGATCTGTTGCTTTTGTTTCAAACCAGAAATAGCTAACAGAAAGGTCAGGTTCAGGGCCAAGTGAAAATCCGAGTTTGTCAAGTTTTGATCTCATATACTGAAGGAGATAAATTTTTTCTTCTAAACAGGCTTTAAATGGTTCGACACCATGTAATTGAAGAGGTAGCCACATGCGCATACCTCGAAAATGTTTGGTGAGTTCAGGTGATACATCCGCAGGGTTGATAGGAGATGCTTCCTTCAAAGCGTCTTGCATATAATTGGCTGTTTGATGATGAGAGTGGAAGACGGCTTCTTTGTCTTTGATCAAAACCGCTCCAATACCATAGGGTAAAAAAAGCCCTTTATGCGGATCGACAACTAATGAGTCTGAAAGTTCAATGCCTTTAAAAGCACGTTTTTGCTTATCAAGCAACATAAAGAATCCACCATAGGCTGCATCTACATGAAACCATAAATTGTGTGTTTGGCAAATTTTAGCCATCTCTTCAAGAGGGTCGATTGCGCCAGTGTCTGTTGTCCCGGCTGAGCCTACTACTAAAAAAGGCAATAAGCCAAGCAAAATATCTTCTATAATGAGCTTTGTTAAATCAGATATAATTATTTTTGATCTAGGATCAATTTTTACATAGCGAATGATGATATCCTCCAGACCGATAATTCTTAAGGCCTTTTGGATACAATGATGCGTTTGTTCGCTCAGGTAGATGACACTTTTTTCAATTTTACTTCCCTTGATTTTATGCTTATCTCTTGCAGAAGTGAGCGCAATAAGATTGGCTATAGATCCCCCTGAAGTTAAATTCCCAATGCTTTTTTCAGGATAACCGAATATGGATGACATCCAACGAATTAATTCATGCTCCATGGCTACTCCGCCGGGAGATGCAAAATGCATACCTGCATATTCATTGCTAACTCCAACCATTACATCGGCCAGGGAAGCACTAAAAATTCCTCCGCCTGGTATATAACCTAGATGACTACCTGATGCAGCGTTAATACCCTTGTTGGCCACTTCATTCTCATAAGTGAGGATGATTTCTGCCATACCTATATTTTTGTCACCTATAGTAAAGCTGCTAGGATCAATTGCTGCTTGATTGTAAGCTTTTTTTGTTGTTAATGAATTGATAAAATCATGAGCAAATTTTTTAGTCTGATCAAAAAAGAGGTTTCTCTCTTTTTCGTTAGGCTCTAAGGCATTCGATATTTGCTCAAGTTCTTGTATTTTTTGTTCTAACTCATTCATGTGTAGCTGCATTTGTAGTCACTGGTAAACTTACTAGTTTTGAAAATTTATTCCTACTTAAGAAGGGCTCTGTTGCAATTAAAATTTTTACTGATTTCAGATTGTAAACTAATGAAATGAAATCAAAAGAGTTTGATTACATATTTAAACTTATATTAGCATTAAGGTGTTAAATTATAACTAATATTGATATTATGTTTACGTATTGAAATAATTAAATCATATTTGCATTCTAATAAACAATAAAACAGGAAAGAGATGTGTGGAATAGTATGTGCATTTGATTTAAAAGAGAAGGCTGAGGTTTTAAGACCACAGTTGTTGGAGATGTCAAAAAAGATCCGTCACCGCGGGCCAGACTGGAGTGGGATATATAGTAATGACAAGGCGATTTTAGCGCATGAGCGTTTGGCAATTGTTGATCCAGCATCAGGAAAACAACCGCTATTTAGTGAAGATAAAAAATTGGTTTTAGCAGCCAATGGAGAGATATATAATCATCAAGAGTTACGCCAGCAGTTTGAAGGCAAGTATAATTTTCAAACTGATTCTGATTGTGAAGTGATTTTAGCTTTATACAAAGCGAAAGGTGCTGATTTTATAGATGAGATGAATGGTATTTTTGGATTTGCCATTTATGATGTTGAGAAGGATGAGTATTTTGTGGCGAGAGACCATATGGGAATTATTCCATTGTATATCGGTTGGGATGCCAACGGCACTTTTTACGTAGCATCAGAGCTTAAAGCGCTTGAAGGCGTCTGTACTAAAATTGAATTATTCCCTCCAGGGCATTATATGTCTAGTAAAGATGGAAAATTAGTAAGATGGTATAACAGAGACTGGACAGAGTTTGATGCAGTTAAAGAAAACCAGACAAGTATAGATGAGTTACATGATGCACTTGAAGCAGCTGTTCACAGACAGCTGATGAGTGATGTACCTTATGGTGTTTTATTATCAGGTGGCTTAGATTCATCTGTAACCTCTGCTTTGGCAAAAAAATATGCTGAAAAACGAGTTGAGTCTGGTGATACACAAGAAGCCTGGTGGCCTCGTTTGCATTCGTTTTCTGTAGGGCTTGAAGGATCTCCTGATTTGGCTGCAGCTCAACTTGTAGCTGACCATATTGGAACCGTTCATCATGAAATAAAATTTACGATTCAGGAAGGATTAGATGCGATCAAGGATGTTGTTTATAACCTTGAAACTTATGATATAACAACGATTCGGGCCTCAACCCCAATGTACTTAATGGCAAGAGTTATCAAGTCTATGGGAGTAAAAATGGTATTGTCCGGAGAAGGAGCAGATGAATTGTTTGGTGGCTATTTATACTTTCATAAAGCGCCAAGTGCTGAAGAATTTCATAAAGAAACGGTGAGAAAGCTGGAAAAATTACACATGTATGATTGCTTAAGAGCCAACAAGTCCCTAGCGGCTTGGGGTATTGAAGGTAGGGTTCCGTTTTTGGATAAAGAATTCATGGATGTGGCGATGCGAATTAACCCTGAAGATAAAATGATCAACGGAGAGCGCATGGAAAAGTGGGTTATTAGAAAGGCATTTGAACAATACCTTCCTGAAAGTGTTGCCTGGAGGCAAAAAGAACAATTTTCAGATGGTGTAGGGTATAGCTGGATTGATACTTTAAAAGAAGTTGTTGATCAGGAAGTTTCTGACGAACAATTGGCTAATGCTAAATATAAGTTTCCAATTCAAACACCTACCTCAAAAGAGGAGTTCTATTACAGAAGTATATTTGCAAGTCATTTCCCTTCGGATACGGCAGCATTATGTGTGCCACAGGAAGCCTCAGTGGCTTGTAGTACAAAGATTGCACTAGAGTGGGACGAAAGCTTTAAAAACATGAACGACCCTTCTGGAAGAGCCGTTGCGAATGTTCATGAAGAGGCCTATGCAAAAAGCTAGGCATCATTAATTGTCATTAAAATTCTACCATAATTCCTATTGAAGGAAGAACCGTACCTGTCGTATTTTCGATCTCTTGAGTGAGGTAGCTGTCAGGATTGTTTGGATCTTCAATAGGATTTCCATTATCATCTCTAACCACATCTAAAAAGGGTTTGGTTTCTGTTTGGAAATTATAAATATTCTGTATGTCCAGATAGGCATTTAGCGCCCATTTTTTAAAGAACCAACGCTTGTCTACTCTCAGGTCAAGACCATGAGAATTCCCATTTCGCTGCGTATTTAAAAGATCCCAATCATTAATACCGCTATTTGTAACATCCCAGTTTTCTTTTTTAGAAGATTGTTCAATGTCATAAGGCGTATAGGGTGAGCCTCCAAGAAATCTGAATTTAGCACCAATTTCCCAGTTCTTTTTCAATTTTTTACCTGCTGTGATATTCAAAACATGTCTATTGTCCCAAGATGAGGCCACATAATTATTATCCTTATCTTCAAATTCACTTCTCACAAAAGTATAAGAGATCAAGCCATAGACGGTTGAGCTTAATTTTTGTTGGAGAAATACTTCTAAACCATAGCTACGTCCTTTTGAAATCGATACGGCTGGTTCATTTCCGATAACACCAAAATCACCACCTAGATTTGCCAATGAAATACTATCATTGGTCAAAAACGGATAGTCATCATATTTTTTATAAAAGGTTTCAACTGTGATCTTCGAGTATTTAGTAGGATTGTACTGAACCCCTGCTACAATATGATCACTTTGAATATAAGTGATTCCATTTTCTTTATTCACTGGGTTTCCGTCACTATCGGCATATCCCATTACGGTATAGGCAGGCAGCTGATAGTATCGCCCTAAGTTAAAACTGGCAGAGAATTTTTCAGTGAATTGATAGGATGCCGAAAATCTTGGAGATAATTGATCAAGTAAATTTGACATTTCATCTGAGTAACTATTTGCATCACTTCTTAAGCCAAGTGAAAGAGATAAACGCTCATTTAATACTGACTTGCTCACGTGGGTAAAAAATGAATATTTCTGCATTGTAAATTCAGAATCGAAATCAATGGTAGTAACGTCCCCATTGATCACTGTTTCCTTAAAGGTTGAGTTGGTATATTTTACATGCTCAAAGCCAGCTCCAATATTCCAGTTCCAGCCGTTCATTCTTTTGGTGCTTTCAACGCGGAGTTTGTTTTCGATTTCTTCTGAATTATAATCTAAAAGCAACAAATCCGGATCCTCGATATTGTCTTTGTATTTGGTAGAAGTATTGTTTAAATGATTTCTACTGACTACAACATTTTGAAAACTATTTTTTGAATAATGTTTCCAATTAGCACCTATAGTGTAATTCCATTGCTCACTAACGGGTAAATTACCAAGTATGTAATTGTTGCGGTCTATAGTTTCCTGGTCTGTTTCACCGTCATTTACTTCCGTATTTAATTCAAAATTATCAATGGCACCGAGACCGACAATTGTAAGTTGGTCTTTGTCTCCAAATTCGAAGAAGTGTTTGTACTGGAAATCATTATAGGTGGGTAAAAAAGGCAATTTAAGGGCTTGAAACAAGAATTGCAGGTAAGAGCGTCGGGCGGATAAAATAAATGAAGAATTTTTACCAGTTGGTCCATTCAGCGTCAGACCGACATCACTTGAGCCAAGCATAAAACTTCCTCCTAATTTTTCTCTGTTCCCGGTAACTTGTTGAAAATCCATAACAGAACTCAAGGCGTTCCCTCTATTCGCCGGGAAAGCACCGGAGTAGAAGTCTACATCACGTATAAAATTCACATTGATCATACCCACTGGTCCTCCAGAAGAACCTTGTGTGGCAAAGTGATTGATGTTTGGTATTTCGATACCGTCTAAATAAAAACGGTTTTCATTTGGTGCGCCTCCTCTAACAATGATGTCATTTCTGAAACTCACTGTAGTGGCAACACCGGGTAGAATTTGTATCACTTTTGAGATATCCCGGTTAGCGCCTGGATTTCTATAAATTTCAGTAGCGCCAATAGTCTGTTTACTTAAGGGGCTTTCTGCAGATTTTTCTATTCTATTGGTTTGTATAATTACCTGGTCTAAAAGCGCGCTTTCTTCTTCTAAAGCGATATTGATATCAGTAGTACTGGCAGATCCTATACTAATTTCATAGATATAGCTTGTCTTAAAGCCAACAAAGCTACAGGTAAGATTGTAAATGCCAGGTTTGATATTATCAATTTCAAAGCGGCCCTCTTCATCAGAGGTTGTGCCGATTTGCGTACTATCCAGTACGATGTTTGCAAAGGGTATGCTTTCGTTGTTAATCTCGTTGTATACACGTCCTTTAATGGAGCCTGTTTGTGCCAGCACATTGCTAACGGTTAATAAGGCTATAATAAGTAGTAGGTTTATTTTGGAAAACACTGTGATAAGTTTTATTAAAGGTAAAAAAGAATTGATGATTGACAGCTCTATTTTATGAAGAATGGACCGATGATTATAATAACCATCGATCCACCCATCCAAAATAAATCAAACTATCAAGAAATGATTTTATAAATTCGGTATTAAAACTTTGTCGATTGCATGAATAACTCCATTGCTTCCGTGAACATTCTTTATGATTATAATAGCATCGTCCGCGCCTGATTTGTCTTCAAGAATGATCAGATCACCAATGATACCTCCTACTCTCACATCTTGCAAATTGAGCATTGTAAGATTATCTCCTTCATTCAAATCTTCTGCGAAAACTCTTGCTCCGGCAGCGTGATAAGTTAATACTGATCTTACTTGCGCTTCGGTCAAAGTTGGTAGAAGATCTGCGATTTCACCGAATGCTGCATCTGTAGGTGCAAAAACTGTAATGTCATCGGCTGCAATTATTGCATCAGTGATGTCTGAGTACGCTGGGTTAGTTAAAAGACTTACCAAAACTGTAAACTCTGAAGCTTCACCATTATCCGCCAATGCTAACGCTATTTCAACTACATTAGGAGCTGGTGGAACTAAAGTTCTATCGATCACATGGATCACACCATTACTTTTTTCGATATCAACTTTATCTAATTTAATATATGTTAAACCATTGATCAATACTTCACCATTGAATAAATATCCCAGGTAAATGTTTTCTCCATTTAAAGTTTCAGCAATTCCGCTTGCAGGAAGGTCAGCAGCTTTCACTACAGCACCTAATACATGGTAAGTTAGAATAGGAGTCAAATCCTCTTTTTCTAAACCATCTAAAGATGTAATTCCAGCGGCAACAAAACCAGCGTTGTCAGGAGCGAAAACAGTTAAGTTATCTGTCTTAGCTACTGTTTCTAATAATTCAGCCTTTCTTAGAGCTGCATTTAAAATTGTGAAATCATTATTGAACTGTACTACTTCTGCAATAGTTCCTAAAGAATAAGTTATATAACTCGGTAATAAAACCGCATCAACTACATGAGCAACACCATTTACAGCCTTTAAATCAGCAGCAGTTACATTTGCAGTGTTTATTTTAACACCATCAGTAAGATCTACCGTTACAAACTCAAATTCAGGTCCGCCTACTATTCCTGGCAACAATGTATTTACGTCTCCATTTGCTAACTGATCAGAAGTAACTGCACCTCCTAAAATGTGGTAAGTCACAATTTCTTTTAATACTCCTACAGGAATTTCGTCAATACTTGTTTTTCCTAAGGCAGCTAAAACAGCTTCAAAAGCGGCATCTGTTGGAGCGAATACTGTAAGGTCACCTGTTGGGTCACTGGCTGCAGCAAGTAAGTCAGAAAGTTCTGGTTTTGCCAAAGCACTTAATAGGATAGTGTGATTTTCGCTTCCTGCTACGATTTGAGCAAGTGTCATTGAATAAAAATCTTCAGGGAACAAAACTTCATCTATAATATGTATAACACCGTTAGATGCATCAATATCTGCAGTGGTAACATTTGAAGAACCATTTAAGGTTACTCCATTTGAAATGTCAACCTCTACTGTTTGACCTGATAACAAGGTTTGTACTGGTCCGTTTGATAAATCTGTCGACTTTACATCTCCACTCACTACATGGTATTGTAATAGTGCAGTCAATAAGGCAGGATTCGCGATGATATTATTTAGAGCACCATCAGGTAGATTTTCAAAAGCTGTATTGGTAGGTGCAAAAACTGTAAAAGGCCCAGGTCCTGATAAAGCTCCTGTTAGATCTGCAGCTACTAAAGCGTCAACTAAAGTGCTGAGTTCAGGTGTTTGTTGAGCAATCTCAACAATGTTTTTGTCGTCTACGATGATATCATCATCGTCATCAGAACAACTTAACGTTAATAAAGGTAGCCCTATAAAGAGCATTAACATGGTAATTTTTTTTAGATAATTCATTTGGATAAAATTTAATTGTTTAATATTTAGCTATAAAAGTTCTACAAATATAAATGAAAAAAATAATACTGTCCAAGAAAAAAGTAAAAAAAGTGAACAAAAAAAATAATAACAGTGTATTTGCTTGGTTTACACGTTAATATTTTTATATATTTGTTCAACTTTTTAATTAAGATATATAAACATGGTTACATATTCAGTTGCTCAGGTTGAGGCACTAACAGGAATAAAAGCGCATACTTTAAGAATTTGGGAACGCCGTTATGATTTTCTTGACCCGATGCGAACACCTACTAATATTAGATACTATTCTGATGTTCAGTTGAAGCAACTTCTAAATTTTGGCATATTAGTAAGGAATGGTTATCGCGTTTCTAAGTTGGACAAAATGACTGATGAGGAGGTGTATGAAGAGGTGACCAAGGTTTTGGCTGATCCAGCCTCAGAATCAAGTGACGAGATGAAGGGCTTGACCCTGAGTATGCTCGAAATGAATGAAGAGGATTTTGACAATATTTTTGAAAGACAAGTAATTCGAAAGGGTTTTTTAAGAACAATAACGGAGTCTATTTATCCATTTCTTCAATATGTTGGGGTGTTGTGGACTACAAATAAGGCAATGATTGCCCAAGAGCATTATATGTCTAATTTAATAAGACAAAAAATTATTGCAGCTATTGAGCGATTGTCTATACCTCAAAAAGGAGCGCCTTCGGTTGTTCTTTTTCTTCTTGAGGGTGAAGAGCATGAGATTGGGCTGCTTCTAGCTAGTTTTATGGCCAAAGAAATGGGTTGGAATGTTTATTATTTGGGTCACGGTGTGCCTGTAGCTAATATTAAGAAGGTGATCGATATTGCTGAGCCTGACGCCATGATGACTATGTTTGTGACGCCTAAAGTAAGTAAGGTTAATAGTTTTATAGAATCTATTCTGGAAGGGAATGAGGTACCTTTTATTATTTCCGGAAGTGCTGAGAATTTGGATGCCGTGAAGGGTTCTGAAAGAATTGTTAAAGTGTCTTCGCCTCTAGAGTTTCAGGATCGCTTAATTGGTATTCAAAATAAGAAATAATTAATCTATTTTTAGATCCAAATCAGGTAAATACATTCTTTTTACTTGTATGACTCATTCTTTTATTTTTTTTGTTAAATTTAAAAACCTTGAAACAGGCTGTTAATTATGCGTTTGTTTCTCAGAATATAAATTTTCTTGGTTTGGTGTTTCTCGTCTTTTGCCGGGATTAGGACTGTAATTGTTGAAGCATAATTAGATCAAAAATTGATTTAGATGAACCATATAAAAGTTAAACAAATTTGTTTAAAGAAAATTTAAAAAAAGTTAGACAAAAAAATTGTTTTTTGCAGAAAAACAATTAATTTTGGCGTTATGAAGAAAAAAGTTGTAGTCATTGGTTCTGGATTCGCTTCTATTTCTGCGGCCTGTTATCTGGCCAAAGAGGGATATGAGGTTACTGTTTATGAAAAGAATGCGCAGCTTGGTGGTCGCGCAAGACAATTTGTGAATCAGGGTTTTAAATTTGACATGGGGCCAACCTGGTATTGGATGCCAGATGTGTTTGAAAGGTTTTTTGGTGATTTTGGTAGAAAGCCTTCTGATTATTATCAGCTTGAAAGATTAGGACCTGCTTACAGGGTTTATTTTGATCAGGCAGATTATCTCGATATTTCAGATGATCTTGATGAAATTAAGCAGACATTTGAAGATGTAGAGAAGAACGGCGCAAAAGCACTCACTGGTTTTTTGCAAAAGGCAGAAAAGAATTATGACGTTGCGATTAAAGACCTTGTGTATAAACCAGGTATAAGTCCTTTTGAGCTTGTTTCGAAGGATACCATTTTAGAAATTCCGCAGTTTATTTCTACGATCCATGATGTAGCCAAGAGAAAATTTAAAAGCCCAAGATTGAGGCAAATTATAGAATTTCCTGTGTTATTTTTAGGAGCAAAGCCTTCTATGACACCGGCTTTTTATAGTTTTATGAATTTTGCAGACCTGAGTTTAGGAACATGGTATCCAAAGGGTGGCATGAAATCTGTGGTAGATGGAATGATTCGTCTTGCTGAAGAATTAGGTGTTTCATTTAATATGAATTCAAATGTTTCAAAGATTACGACAGATGAGCGTCATAAAGTTTCTTCAATTACCATCAACGGAGTAGAAGTTGAGACTGATTTATTAGTTTCAGGAGCAGACTATGCACATACAGAAAGTTTAATGTTAAAAGAGAACAGGGTTTATAGTGATGCCTATTGGGATAAAAAGGTGATGGCACCTTCATCATTGTTGTTTTATGTAGGACTTGATAAGAAAATTAAAAATGTCTTGCACCATACACTGTTCTTTGATGTGTCTTTTGATGATCATGCTAAGGCAATTTATGATGATCCTGCCTGGCCCGAGAAGCCGCTTTTTTATGCAAGCTTTCCGAGTATCACTGATAATACTATTGCTCCTGATGGCAAGGAAGCAGCGATTTTTCTAATTCCATTGGCTCCGGACCTTGAAGATACAGAAGAATTAAGAGAAAAATATTTTAATATTATATTAGAGAGATTAGAAAAATTGACACAGCAAGAAATTAAATCTTCTATTATATTTAAGGAATCCTATTGTGTTCAAGATTTTAAAGATGACTATAACTCATTTAAAGGCAATGCCTATGGAATGGCTAATACTTTGTTGCAGACTGCATTTTTGAGACCTAAATTAAGAAGCAAAAAAATTAAAAACCTATATTTTACTGGTCAGTTAACAGTTCCGGGCCCAGGCGTACCTCCTTCGTTGATCTCCGGAAAATTGGTTGCCGATCTATTAAAAAAAGACAACTAACATGAAAGAATTATTTGACAAATTATCATATCGATGCTCGCATAGGGTGACTACGATGTACAGCACCTCTTTTTCACTTGCTGTTAAAATGTTGTCACCCAAAATACAAAAGGATATTTACGCCATATATGGGTTTGTCAGATTTGCAGATGAAATAGTTGATTCATTTCATGATTATGACAAGGAAATGTTATTGGATGAATTTGAAAGTGACCTTTATAACTCAATAGAACGAGGAATAAGTCTAAACCCTATTTTAAATTCGTTTCAGCAAGTGGTTCATAAACATAAAATTGATCATCATTTGATAGATCATTTTATGAAAAGTATGCGAGCTGACCTTAACAAACAGGAATATAAAAGTGTAGAAGAATATGAAGATTACATTTATGGCTCAGCAGATGTTGTCGGACTAATGTGTCTGAAAGTATTTGTTCAGGGAGATCAAAAACAATTTGAAGCGCTCAAGGCCCCTGCTATGAGATTGGGAAGTGCTTTTCAAAAGGTCAATTTTCTTAGAGATTTGAAAGATGATACTGAAAATTTACATCGCTCTTATTTTCCGCACATTCAGGGTAGTATTATTGATATGGATACTAAAGACAAAATCATTGAGGAGATCAACGATGATTTTCATGAAGCTTATATTGGAATCAAACAATTGCCAATTGAGGCTAAGTTTGGAGTTTATACAGCCTATATTTACTATAAGAAATTATTGAGAAAATTAAGTAAGACGGATGCCAGCGAGATAATAGAAAAAAGAATTCGTATCAGCAACCCAATGAAAATGTTTCTTTTGACCAAATCTTTTGTGAATTACAAGTTGAATTTACTTTGATAGCAAAGAATTTCATATTAATTTTAATGTTTATTAGCCTTATGCCTGTTGTGCAGGAAAGTGATACGCTTCGAGAATTCAGAGCCGAGTTTCAAGAAATTGCAAGTGAGGAAGATATTGATAAGATATTGAATTATAAGATTGATGAAGTTAGTCAGCGTGAGCAGGAAATCATAAAGGCTTATCAGGCAGCTGGCACCAGTATGATGGCGGAGTATGTTTTTTCCCCTATGTCAAAATTGAGATTTTTTAATAAAGGGAAAACGGCATTAGAAGGGCTAATTGAAAGTAGTAAGGATGTTGAAAAAGTTTATTTGAGGTTATTGATTCAGTTAAATGTGCCAAAAACCTTGAACTACCATAAGAATATAGAAGGAGATATCAGTTATTTGCAGGAGCATATGGCTGAGGCCCAAATTGAAGCTTCTTTTAAGAGTCTTATGATAAAAAATCTTTTGAGTATTACTAAAAAAGAGGAGCTCAAAGAAGCGATATTGGATATAAAATTATAGACGAGAGCTAACGAAAATTTTAAAAAGATGATGCTGTTTATTACAATTTTAATTACAACAATACTAATGGAAGGTGTTGCCTGGGGCATGCATAAATATGTAATGCATGGTTTGTTCTGGAACTTACATGAAGACCATCACGTGAGAGATAACCATGACTCATTTTTAGAGATGAATGATTCATTTTTTGTGTTTTTCGCAGTAATTTCAATAACTGCTTTTGCACTTTGGTCAATTTTTGGCTGGGAAATTAGCCTTGGTGTTGGGATAGGCGTATTTATTTATGGGGTGATTTATTTCGTTATACACGATCTTTTTATTCATCAAAGAATAAAAATATGGAAAAAAACAAAGAATCCTTATCTTTTGGCATTGAGAAGAGCTCATAAGATACATCATAAACACTTAGGTAAGCACGACGGAGAATGTTTTGGAATGCTATGGGTTCCAATGAAATACTATCAAGGAAAATACTAAACTATGTCGCTTTACTTATGGTTAGACCTGCTGTCATTGTCTGTACCATTTCTAGTTTCGTTTCACCCCAGAATCGCTTTATATAAGCATTGGAAAGCCTTGTCGCTTGCCATGTTCATTACATTGATTCCTTTTATTGTATGGGATGTTTATTTTACCCATCAAGGCTATTGGGGATTCAATGAGGTATACTTATCAGGAATTTATTATTTGCAATTGCCCATAGAAGAATGGTTGTTTTTTATATGCATACCCTACGCTTGTGTATTCACGCACATATCCATTTTAGAACTAAATCCGAAGCTTTCATTATCTGATAAAATGACAAAAAGAATTTCTATATTCTTATTTGTTCTTTTTGGAAGTGTATTGCTATTTAATTATGACAAAGCTTATACTGCAGTCGATATGGCTTTTGCCATCCTGGTTCTGGCAGCGGTAAAAAAGTTTAATCCAAAGTTATTGACATCTTTCTATATAACCTTCCTGTTTATGCTGATACCCTTTTTTATAGTAAATGGTATATTAACCGGAACAGGAATTGAAGGAAATATTGTTTGGTATAACGATGAACAAAATCTAGGGATAAGACTTGGTACGATTCCAATAGAGGATACTGCCTATGCATTTTCTCTTATATTGATGAACCTTTTTCTCTTTTATAAATTCAAGAAAAAGCTTATTTAAAATAAGAAAAATTGCTTGATAGAAGGTTATAAGCTCATGCGAAGATGTCGATGCACAACGCCTACTTCTTCGAATTCATCTCCGAAAGTCTTAAACCCTAAAGCTTCGTAAAATGAGGTGACTTCTGCTCTGGAGTGGATCACGATCTCAGTAAATTCTTTTGTTTTTGCAAATGCCACCAAATCCTTTACAAGTTTTTTGCCTACCCCTTTTCCTTGCCAATGATGATCTACTGCCATTTGAATAAGTTGGCCGATCTGTACATTTTCATCCAAAGGTACAAGAAGTACGCAGCCAATTACTTTAGCATCATCTATTGCAACAAAGTGCCATGATTTCGAATCATTCATTTCCCATCCATAATCAGGAACGCCAATAGGACGCAAGAGAATTTTATTTCTAAGTTCCCTTTCCTGTTGGTATAGAGGATGCTGCATGGCTATTCTGGTAATGTGTAACATAATCCTGAATAAAGGTTTTTAATCTAACGATACTAATTCTTTTAATACCTTAATATTTTCTTTCAAAGTGACCTCTTGTGCTTTTTTTACATACATCAAATCAAGTTTGTCTTGATATCTTTCCGTTATTCTATGTCTTACCATTTTCAGTGTAGAATTAATCAGTTGATTATCCTCTGAAAAGGCCTCTTTGATGACTTGAAAATTGGAAGGAATCCATTTGCCTGGAAATTTATCTTTAAATTCTATTTGTTTTGAAAACAAGAGCATTTCTTCTTTAAGCAGTTTGTTCAGTTCTTCGTAGGTATTGACATTCTCTTCCTTGATCAAATCGACGACTGCATTTTTGTTTAAAGTGATTAAAGCACTTGTAAATTTTTGATGATCGTTGTAAATCATAATTTGCTCGATGCAGGAAGAACAATTAATAATCGCTTCTTCAATTTCTTCAGGAGAATACTTTTCTCCATCTTCTGAGATTAGAAGTGCTTTTTCTCTGCCTACAACGACCAGAAATTCATCTTCATCCATATAGCCTAAATCTCCGGTATGTAGCCATCCATTCTTAATTGTTTCAGCTGTGGCAGTATCGTTTTTGTAATAACCTTTCATTACGTTATCTCCTTTTATGACAATCTCACCTTTTGTTCCTGTGGCCAATGCATTCCCATTTTCATCACAGATTTTACAACTGATTCCTTCGAGTACTTTGCCAGAAGTTCCCATTTTATGATTAAAAGGTGTATTAGTCGAAATGATGGGTGTCGCTTCGGTTAGACCGTATCCCTGGTATACAGGAATACCTATTGCTTTATAGAACTGTTGTTGCTTGATGTCAAGTAAAGCACCACCACCAACAAAAAATTCAATCTTAGGTCCAAAGATTAATCGCAAATTTTTGAAGATGAGTTTTTCAGCGATTAAATAATTGATATATGTACTGATTTGAACCCCTCTTCCTGGTTTCGAAAATCCATCACCGTTTCTTTTGACAGCAGCTTCAATCCCTCTGTTAAAGATGCCTTCTATAAAGGCACCTTTTGCCTTGATTCCATCTTTGAATTTTTGAATAAAATTACTGGTAAGTGCCGGAACGGTCAGAAGAAAATTTGATTCTGCCTCAACAAGATTTACTGGAATGTTCTTCAGCGCATTAACACCACCGCCTCTTGCATCCACAAAATGAAGTGAAAGTCCTTTTACCAGGGCCGTATAAATCCCTACGGTATGTGCAAAAGAATGATCGGTAGGAAGAATAAGAAGCGTTGAGATCTTTTCTTGGATCTGAAAAGTAGCAACGGCGGCATGGCTGTTCGAAAAATAGTTCAAATGCGTCAGCATGATCCCTTTGGGGTTACCAGTTGTGCCTGACGTATAAGAAATGGTGACTACTTCATCTTCTTTGGTGCCCTGTTCAATTTCAGATAACTTATCTGCGTTGTTAGGAATTTTTTCTTCACCAATTTTATAAAGATCAGCTACGAAAAGTAGTTCTTTTTCGTCAAAACCATATTTCTGGCACTGCTTACTTATTTTTTCTGAGGGTTTATCAAGAAGGATTAATCTCAGGCCCTTATGCTGGTATTTGTCCCATTGGCTGATTACCTTTTCTAGCGTATTCTCTGAAATGATAAATAAACTAGCGTCAGAATGATTGACTCTGAAGGGAACTTCTTCCGGAAGTAATTTTATAGAAAGAGGAACTGAAATACCTCCCGCATATAGTGCTGCGAATTCAGCAATGATCCAATCAGATTTGGCTTCCGATAAAATTGAAATTTTATCACCTGACTTTATACCCAATTCAAGAAAAGCAGATGCGAGCTTCCTTGCCTTTATTTTTGCCTCGCTAAACGAAGTCCTGACCCAACCCTGGTCGCTTTTAGTGCTTAAATAAGGATCATTGGCATATTGGACTGCTGCGCTGTCAAGCATTGAAAAAACCGTTCTTTGACTCATATGTTAGAATAAATTGTGCTACAAAAATACTTTTTTTTATGAAATGGTTGATTTTGATAAAATGATTAACTTCGGAAGCCGTATTCATTCTTATTAAACATGCATATAAATCTTAAACAAGCCCTTGAAAAATTGGATGATTCTTCAGATGAATTTATGGAGCTGTTTGGTCATGGATCACTTTCAGTTGAAATCTATAAACCGAATAAAGTAGATAAACAAACACCACATGATAAAGACGAGATCTATGTGGTTGCATCAGGAACAGGAGCATTTTTAAATGGTGAAGAAATCAGCGATATTGGGCCAGGAGATTTTTTGTTCGTAAAGGCAGGAGTGAAGCATCGTTTTATTAATTTTACAGCAGATTTTTCGACATGGGTATTTTTTTATGGACCTAAAGGAGGAGAGCAAACTAAAACTAAAGATCAATGACAATACCGAAATTCTTATTATGTGATAATACAGATCATCCGGATGATATTTTTATCATGCATACTGAATATCCTCAATTCATTATCAATCTACTAAATGATGAGATAGAATGGATGGATGAATTGCGTGGTGACGAAACAGAGATCGCCAATGAAATTGCTAGATTAATTGATGATGCGAGCGCTTTTTATGACCGAGAAATGGAAAGGTATACAGAAGAATAAGCGTATTTATTTTTTAGCTTTTTTAACCAATTCAATTTGAGAAATGTCTGTTTTAGCCGTAAATAAACCGTAGTTTATAGTGGCAGTATTTTTTTCTAATTTTTCGATAGTGCCCTTGGCATTTCCATCGACAAGACGCACCGTATCGTTAATTTTGAACTGGTAGTCTTTTATAAAAAGTGCCTTTTCTCTTTGAACTGTTTCCTTTTTAATTCTGATTTTTTTTACCTCTGGTAATACTTCTTTTTCAATTTTTTTCAGTTCAGCCTCTTTGAGCTGCTGTCTTTGTTTGAGTTCTTTATTGATCTTAGTCCTCTCTCTTTTTGACAAAGGTTTTTCTTTCAGATCATTTTTCTTGTTCAACTCTATAGTCAGTTTATTCTTTTTTAGCTGCTCGAATTTAGTTTGTTCAATTAAAGACCATTTTGTAAAATTCTCCCGAAGTTCTTTTTTATTCTTTGTTTGAAAGAATTTATTTAATATCTCATTGGTTTTCCTTCCAAATGAGAGCATTTTTTGATTGTTATCATATAGGTCTTGGAAACTCTCAATTTTATCCTGGATCTTTTGCTGTTGAACTAAAAGTTTTTTAGAACCGGCTTTTGCAGTCTCTTGCTCTTTGACTAAGCCATCAGCTTTTTTTTGTAATTCGTTTCTTTCATTTTGAAGTTTGGCAATGGTTTTATCCAGTCTTATTTTTTCTCTCTCGACTTTTTTCTTAGCTCTGTTAATCAGTCGAAATGGAATGCCATTTTTTTGAGCCACTTCAAAAGTGAAAGAACTCCCGGCCTGACCTGTATGTAATGTAAACAAAGGTTCTAAAGTAGATTGATCAAACTGCATGTTGGCATTGGTCACATTTTCTAACTCACTGGCGAGTACTTTTAAGTTTGAATAATGCGTTGTGATGATGCCGTATGCTCCTTTTTCATAAAATTCTTCAAGAAATATTTCTGCTAAGGCGCCTCCCAGTTCCGGGTCACTACCCGTACCAAATTCATCAATTAAGAACAGTGTATTATCATTACAGCGTTTAAGAAAATTACGCATATTCTTTAATCGGTAACTGTAAGTACTTAATTGATTTTCAATAGATTGGTTGTCGCCAATATCAGTTAGTATCTTGTCAAAAATACTTACCTCACTTCTTTCATGAACGGGTATCAGGATACCGCTTTGAATCATGATCTGAAGCAGTCCAATTGTCTTTAAAGTAATGCTCTTACCTCCGGCATTAGGCCCTGAAATGACAATAATTTGTTGCGTTTTATTGAGTTCAAGGGTTTGTGGAATAGTTGTAATGCCTTTTTGTTTATTTTCTAACCAGAGAATAGGATGGTAGGCATCCTTTAAGTATATTTTTTTATCGTTGACTATTTTTGGCAGGCAAGCGTTGATGGTTTGGGCATATTTGGCTCTGGCTCCAATACTATCAAGGTGGGATAGATAATCTTGGTAACTAACTAGCAAGTGTGCATAAGGGCGAATATCGTTAGTCAGATTTTTAAGTATTTTGACTACTTCTTCCTGTTCTTCGTATTTGATATTTTGTAATTCTCTGGACAATTGTAAAGTTGCTTCTGGTGCTATATAAACGATACTTCCTGTTCTGGAATTACCCATTATCGCGCCATTCACTTTCCTGCGATACATGGCTTGTACAGCCAAGACACGCTGATTGTCAACAACAGATTCTCGAATATCATCCAGGTATCCTAAGGATGCATAGTGCGCTAAGGCCTTATTAAAACTACCTCCCAGTTTCCCTCTGATTTTATTGATTTCTTTGCGTATGTGCTCTAACGAAGGAGAGGCATTGTCTACAACTTCACCAAAAGGCGATATCACATTCTTTATTTTTGTACTGAGAAATTTATTGAATTCAATATGCTCTGATTGTTCAAAAAGAGTAGGGTAGTACTCCTTGAACTTTTTATAAAACAATAACAGGTTATTGATATTTTCTGAGATGGAAGCAATTTTTATAAATGCTGTTCCTTCCAGAAAACTATCTTGAATTCCCAGAAGTGAGATTTCTGTGGAAATTTCCTCAAAATAGTGGCTGGGAATACGATTTTCATTTTCGAAAGAGGAGAGGTATTCATTTACCTGGTACAATTCTGCCTTTAATTCTAAAGAACGATTGATGGGTCTTATTTTTTTGACATGCTCTCGTCCCAGATCAGAAATACAATATTCCTCGACACTCCCTAAAACTGTAGAGAATTCGAGGTCATTTAGTGTTTTATCTGTTATATTATGTTGCAAAGTCCTAAATTTGTCACGGCAAAAATAACCAAATTTATACTATGAACATAAATATTTCGGATAGCTGGAAATCTATTTTAGAAGAAGAATTTAAAAAGGAATATTTTCATTCTTTATTAGATTTTGTTGAGGATGAATATAGGTCCCAGACTTGTTATCCAGATGCAGCTGAAATATTTGCTGCTTTCGATCATTGCCCATATGAAAAGGTAAAAGTAGTGATCATTGGTCAGGATCCTTATCATGGAGAAGGGCAGGCCAACGGGCTTTGCTTTTCTGTTCATGAAAACAAGCGGCACCCGCCTTCTCTTGTTAATATATTTAAAGAACTGGAAAAAGATATGGCTAAAGCATACCCTGAGAGCGGCGATCTAAGTGATTGGGCAGCACAGGGTGTTTTGCTATTGAATGCTACCTTGACGGTCCGTTCCGGAGAAGCTGGATCACATCAGAAAAAAGGATGGGAAAACTTTACAGATGCAGTCATTCAGAAGTTATCTGATGAAAAGGAAAATATTGTTTTTCTTCTTTGGGGAGGGTATGCCCAAAAGAAAGGGAAGAAGATAGATGCACTAAAGCATAAAGTATTGGTTTCGGGCCATCCTTCTCCTTTAAGCGCAAATCGAGGTTATTGGTTCGGAAATGCTCATTTTAGCGCAGCAAATCAGTATTTGAAGCAAATCAATGCTCCAGAAATAGAATGGTAGACTGCTTATTGAGCATGTTCTTCATACGGTTACGCTACGCGTACTAAAATAGTTATTTTAAGCTATCCTTTAAGGGGGATATTTTTTAAAACCAGTTTTAAAAAAATCCAGAATCTACCAGCAGAAGATATACTCGCCCTTTCATCTGGAGAATGCGCTCCTTTAATTGTCGGACCAAAAGAGATCATGTCCATATCCGGATAATGTGTACCGAGTAATCCACATTCCAATCCTGCATGACAGGCCACAACAGCAGGCTCACTTTTGAATAAATCAGTATAGATTCCAGTCAGTACTTTTAAAATTGGCGAACTGCGATTTGGGCTCCAACCAGGGTAGGACCCAGAAAATTTCACGTCAAATCCATTATTCTCAAAAGCGTCTTTTAGTGAATTCGCAACCTCCATTTTACCTGCTTCTACTGAGGATCTTGTTAAACAAGCAATGCTAATCAAGCCTTTGCCAAGTGTTACGCGCGCTATATTATTAGACGATTCTACTAAGTCTGGAATCTCTTGACTCATGCTATATACCCCGTTGATTGCCTTTTCTAAAGCTTGAATCAATTCATTTTGATCGTTTGCTGCCAAGGCTGATAGAGGTCTTTCTGCCTCTGAAAGCGAACATTTCAAATTAGGTTCTGTTTTTGCAAATTCAGCGAGAAGTAATTTACTTTGTTCTTCAAATTGTTGCTTTAACTGAGCTATCTTGTCATTATGGCAAGTGATTACGGCAAAGCTTTCTCTTGGGATCGCATTGCGAAGACTTCCGCCATTGATCTCTGCTATATGAATAATATCTTGATTTGCTTTAAGGAGTGCATTCATGATTTTATTGGCATTACCAAAACCTTTGTGAATGTCCATTCCCGAGTGACCGCCTTGGAGTCCGGTTACTCTAATTGTAAAGCCCTTAAAATCATCAGCAACGGGCATTTCTTTGTAATTTTTTGATGCGGTAATATCGATACCTCCTGCACAACCAATATCGATTTCATCATCTTCCTCTGTGTCGAGATTCAAAAGGATATCACCTTGTAAATAGCCAGCTTCTAAGCCTTGAGCTCCTGTCATGCCGGTTTCTTCATCTATAGTAAATAAAGCTTCAATTGCAGGATGTTCAAGATCCTGACTTGCCAGAACACTCATAATCGCTGCAACGCCTAATCCGTTATCCGCCCCAAGTGTAGTACCTTCTGCTTTCACCCAGTCTCCTTCGACCTTCATTTTAATGCCTTCTGTTTCAAAATCAAAATTTACGTCGGCATTCTTTTGATGAACCATATCTAAGTGAGATTGTAAGACCACACTTTTTCTATTTTCCATACCTGCTGTAGCTGGCTTTCGAATAATTACATTGCAAACCGGATCAACAATTGTTTCAAGACCTAATTTCTTTCCGAATTGAACCATAAATTCAACAATACGCTCCTCTTTTTTAGAAGCTCTTGGGATGGCATTGATATCGGCAAAATGATTCCATAATATTTTTGGTTCTTGAGACCTTACTGCTAAATTTTCCATAGTATTTTAAATTAATCTAAATCGATGACTACATCTTCTATTGGTTTTCTTACTTTTTTCATTCCGCTCATAATATCATCTTCGGCACGAAAACCAACAGGGAGTAATAAAACTGATCTAAGCTGTTTTTGTTCTAATTCGAGTATGGCGTCAAACTTTACTGGATTAAAGCCTTCCATGGGGCATGAATCTATTCTTTGCTCCGCGCACACAGTCATTAAGGTTCCAATTTTGATATAAGCTTGATTGATGGCTGACCCGTCTATTTGTTCCGCTGTTTTATTTTTAAAGATTGACTTCAGTTGGTTTCTAAATTTCCCTACGATTTCCTCAGAAGTGCCTCTAATGCTTTTCTCTAATTCAAAATAGGCATCAATTGAGCTTTCATCAAAAGCCGTGTCTATGCATATCACAAGTAGATGAGAACAGGTTGTAATCTGTGGTTGAAAGTAGGCATGAGGCAATAATTGCTCCTTCAAGGCATCTCCCTTAATAACAAGCATTTTAAGCGGTTGAAGTCCAAAGGAGGTAGCCGTCAAATTAAAGGCATGTTTTAAAATAGCCACTTGATCTGCATTTAGCTTCTTTGATTTATCGAATTTCTTACAGGCGTATCTCCATTTAAGACTGTCTATAATATTTGTATCTGAACTCATATGTTATTTGATAAGGTGGATTCGACTAAATGATTAAAACAATTTATGAGTTCAAGGACTGCATTTTGACCAAATTATAATAAACTCCTTTATTTTTTAATAATGCTGAATGCTTTCCTTGTTCTACAATTTTTCCTTTTTGTAAGACCACGATAAGGTCAGCATTTTGAATTGTGGAGAGTCTGTGAGCGATAACAACAGAGGTTCTGTTTTTCATCATTTTTTCCAAAGCGTCTTGAACCAGTTTTTCAGATTCAGTATCAAGTGCTGAAGTTGCTTCGTCCAGAATCATGATAGGTGGGTTTTTCAGAACTGCCCTTGCAATACTAAGCCGCTGTTTTTGACCTCCTGAAAGTTTGTTTCCACTGTCTCCAATATTCGTATCATACCCTTTTGGCATATCTTTAATAAACTCATGGGCATTGGCAATGTTTGCTGCTTCCAGAATATCTTCATTTGATTTATCAGTAACCCCTAAAAGAATATTATTTTTTATGGAGTCATTAAACAAAATGGAATCTTGCGATACCAAGCCTTGTAAGCCTCTCAATGACTTTTTGGTAATATCTTTAATGTCAACCCCATCAATTTTAATACTGCCGTCATTTACGTCATAAAACCTTGTAATCAGATTGGCAATAGTAGACTTACCACTACCAGATTGCCCAACAAAGGCAACTGATTTTCCTTTTGGAATTTCTAATGAAAAATCTTTAAGAACATATTCGTCTTCATATTTAAACGAAACATTTTGGATTGAAATACTTGAATTAAATCCATCTTTTACTAAAGCATTTTCACGATCTTTTAAAGGAGATTCAGTATTCAAAATTTCTAAGACTCTTTCAGCGGCTGCATCACCTTTTTTAACACCATAAACGGCTTTAGAAATAGCTTTGGCGGGTGTAAGAATATTGTAGGCCAAGCCCATATAAACAATAAAAGCATCCGGAGCCAAGGTTTTCTCTACCAAAACAAGAGAGCCACCATACCATAGTAAAATGGCAATAACAGCAATTCCTAAAAATTCACTTAATGGTGAAGCGAGATTCTTTCTATTTAAAAGTGTGTTCGAAAAATGATAAAAACGCGATGTAGATTCTTGAAATTTTGAATTAAAATAAGGCTCTGCATTAAAACCTTTAATCACTCTAAGGCCTCCTAGAGTTTCTTCGAGAATAGATAAAAAATGTCCTTGCTCTTTTTGTACATTATCCGATTGTTTCTTTAATGATTTACCTACTAAGGATATGATATATCCTGATACAGGGATAAAAATGAATACAAAAACAGTCAATTGAGGACTTAATGCCAGCATCGCAATAATCGTGAAAATAATGGTTAGCGGTTCTCTAACTATTAATTCAAGTATGGATAAAAACGAATGCTGAATTTCTAGTACATCAGTTGAGATTCTTGCAATCAAATCGCCTTTTCTTTTTTCTGAAAAATACGACAGAGGTAGGTCAACTGTTTTCTCATACAAGTCATTTCTTAAGTCTTTGAGTACACCATTTCTTAAGAAAGTGATAAAAAACAAGGCCAGGTATCCAAATATGTTTTTAAGTAAAAATGTTGCGATGATAATAAATATCATAAACATTAATGCCTTTAGCTCACCTTCATTATTTACCTTTTGAGTAATAAAATAATTGATATAACTTTCAATATAATCACCTAGATCTACAATCCCATTATAGACGGGAGGCGTATTAATAGGTTCTGAACTGTTAAAAAGAACCTTAAGCATTGGCATCAATGAGACAAATGCTAATGTTCCGAATAAGGCATAAAATATATTGCTAATGATGTTTAAAATACCATAACCTTTATAAGGTTTGGCATACATCATAATTTGTTTGAAATATTTCATCAATTGTTTCTTGACATATAAGCCAGATTAATTCAATTTACATTCTTTAATAATACTTTGAATTTTTTGATCTAATGCTGCTTCTACTTGTTTTGCATCAGCAACATCATTTAACCCAGTGTGAACGCTAAAGTAGAATTTAATCTTGGGCTCAGTTCCGCTAGGTCTTGCCGCCATCCTTGTTCCTTCAGTTGTTTGATAGATCAGCACATTTGATTTAGGTAAATCAATTACTGTCTCTTCACCTGTAATCAGGTCTTTGCAAACTGAGGTTTCATAATCAAACAAGTATTTTACTTTTTCACCGTGCATCTCTGTGATTGGCGAGTTGCGCATATCCACCATCATTTGCTGAATTTCCTGAGCTCCTTCAACACCTTTTTTTACAACAGAAATCAAGTGCTCCTTATAGAATCCATGATCTTTATAAAGTTGCAACAAGTCAGCATAAATTGAGCTTCCATTGTTTTTGGCGATTGCTGCAATTTCACAAGCAAGCAAAGTACTTGAAACGGCATCTTTATCTCTAACAAAATCACCTACCATAAAACCAAAGCTTTCTTCACCACCTCCGATAAACTCTTCAGTTCCTTCAGCCTCACGAATCATCTTGGCGATCCATTTAAAACCAGTTAAGCCAACTTTAGTAGCAACACCATAGCTGTTGGCAAGCACATCAATCATTGGGGTTGAAACAATTGTAGAGCCTACAAATTGTTTTCCATTAATTCGGCCTTCCTGTTTCCATTTTTTAAGCAAAGCATCTACCAATACGGCAAATGTCTGGTTTCCATTTAAAAGAACCAGTTCGTTCTCCAGATTTCGAACAGCTATTCCTAATCTGTCACAATCAGGGTCAGTTCCTATTACAATATCTGCGCCAATTTTATCAGCCAGATCAGTAGCCATTTTCAATGCAGCCGGTTCTTCCGGGTTAGGGGAGGCAACGGTTGGAAAATCACCATTTGGCTCTCGCTGTTCTTCAACAATATGTACATCTGTGAATCCTGCTAATTCTAAGGCTCTTGGAACCATGGTAATAGAAGTTCCATGCAGCGAAGTGAAAACAATCTTTAACTGATCTCTATTTTTAGTTTCTTTTGAGGTAGAATTGGCAACCGCTTCCACAGCAAATTTCTTGTCAATTTCTTCTCCTATAAGATGTATGAGCGCATTGTTTGCTTCAAATTTAATGTCTTCAAATTTCACCTTGTTGATTTCATCAACTATGGCTCCATCTTGAGGTGGAATGATCTGCCCACCATCATTAAAGTATACTTTGTAACCATTATATTCAGGTGGATTATGGGATGCAGTTAACACAATTCCTGCGTCACAATCAAGTTCTCTTACGGCATAAGATAGTTCAGGAGTAGCTCTAAGGTCTTCAAATAAATAAACAACAATGCCATTGGCAGAAAAAACATCGGCCACAGACTGAGCAAATGACTTGCTGTTATGTCGGCAATCAAAGGCAATGGCTACTTTAGGTTGCTTGTCTTTAAAGGTACTGAGTAAGTAGTTAGACAAACCCTGTGTATTTTTACCTAAGGTGTATTTGTTGATTCTGTTTGTTCCGGCGCCCATGATACCTCTCATACCTCCCGTTCCAAATTCAAGGTCTTTGTAGAATCTGTCGGTTAGGTCTTTAGAATCGGTATTTAGCAATTCTTGTATTTCGTTTTGTGTTGCTGAATCAAAAGGAGTTTTGATCCATTGTTTGGCTTTGTTGATGATTTCGTTGGTATTCATATTTTATTGATATTTAAGGGTACAAAGATAAACTTTTTAGGGTGAAATATTGGGCCTCAAAACCATGAGCAAAATTGCTGATGCGTTTACATTAAATCAAGCATCAATTGATTGATCAGCCATTGATTTTGACCTTTAGTCATTTGATAAATTTAATTTGTCACTTACCGAATAACGCTTTTGCTTCCTTTTGGATCTCAATATTAACTCACCTAAAAAACCAGCTAAAAATAATTGCGACCCTAATACCATACAAGTCAGTGCAATAAAGAACCAAGGGTTGTCAGTAATCAAAATGGCAGGTTTTTGCTGGTATAGTTTTATGATTTTTGAAACACCTATGATGATTGATGAAAGGAACCCAATAATAAATACCATGGTTCCAAGCAATCCAAACAAATGCATGGGCCTTTTCCCGAATTTAGTCAGAAAGTTGATCGTTATAAGGTCTAAGAAGCCATTGATAAATCGATCCATCCCAAATTTAGTGGTACCGTATTTTCTCGCCTGGTGGATCACCACTTTTTCACCAATTTTTTGAAAGCCGGCATTTTTTGCAAGAACCGGGATATAACGATGCATTTCGCCATAAACATCTACATTTTTTACAACGTCTTTTTTATAAGCTTTTAGACCACAATTGAAATCGTGAAGTGATAGGCCTGAGGTTTTTCTGGCTGCTGCATTGAATAATTTGGAAGGTAAATTTTTTCGAATTTTAGAATCGTAACGTTTCTTCTTCCAACCAGAAATTAGATCGAAATCTTCATCCTTGATCATATTGAACAAGTCAGGGATCTCATCAGGGCTATCTTGAAGGTCTGCATCCATAGTAATCACTACATCTCCTGAAACTTCCTTAAAAGCTGCGTTTAAAGCTTGCGACTTCCCATAGTTTCTTTGAAATCGAATTCCTTTTACCGACTTGTTCGATTTAGACAGCGCTTCAATAATTGCCCATGAGCTATCATCACTGCCATCGTCAATAAAAAGTATTTCATATGAAAAACGATTGGACTGCATAACTTTTGCAATCCAATCGTGTAATTCTTGTAAAGATTCTTCCTCATTTAATAGAGGAACAACTATGGATATATCCATTTGATAGTTTTATTTTTTAACCTTCTTCAGATTTTTTCATTATCAATCCGCCGATGAGTGAAATAATTAATCCAATAAACAAGCTGAAGATAATTGTCATCGTTATATTAGCGCCAGTATTTAAGAACATGGCAGAACCTTTTATAGCACCTTCTAATTCTTGATCAGTTAAGTTGGGGTATTTTTCAATGATGACTTGTTCCTGCACTTTTGCCATATCCTCAAAGTAAGTAGGTTCAATCATATTGTAAAAAATCAATAAGTAAACAATATAGACAAGAGCTGAAATCAGTGAAATACCCAAACCAGCTTTGATCGCATCACTAATTGACAAAAATCCTGAATTCGATTCTTTTATTTTTTTAATTCCAAGTATAATTATAGCGATAGTAATTACCAGCGAACCTACAATTAATGACCAGTGAGGCTGGTAGATATCACCAGCAACATAATTTATGAGTGCTATTATAATGGATGCAAATCCTAATAGCAATCCATAATTGAGCATAATTGATTTTTTCGAAACTTGAGGTTGGTCGTTCATGATTTTTAAATTAAAGGTTTAACAAATATATATAATAATATGTATTGATAATCATTAGTATTCCTTCAAAATAAAAAGTTACAAAAAAAAGCTTGTTTTATTGTAAAAGGATAGTATTTTTGCATCGGCAAGTCCTGCACAACCAGCTCCCTTTGAATCCTCCAGGGCGGGAACGCAGCAAAGGTATTAGGTCGTAGCGGTGTGATGCAGGTAGCTTGCCATTTTTTTTCTTCTTTGCTAAGAAAAAGATCTTCAAAAAGCACTCCAACTTTCATATTAAAATTTCATTTATTTATAGCATCTTTGCAATATGAGTAAGGTTATTTTTATTACCGGCGCCTCTTCAGGTATTGGGGCTATTACAGCAACTTATTTAAGCGAGCAAGGCTTTGTTGTTTATGGTACCAGTAGAAATCCTAAAGCAGAGAGCAGAAATTTTGAGCTGATACAACTTGATGTTTTGGATAAATTGAGCATTGATGCGGCAGTAGCACAGGTCATTGAAAAAGAAGGGCGGCTAGATGTATTGATTAATAATGCCGGCATTGGCATTACCGGACCAATTGAAGAAACGCCAACTGAGGAGATGCGCAAAGGGTTTGAAACAAATTTTTTTGGAGGCATCGAGGTCATTAAATCTGTTTTACCACAAATGAGGAGACAAGGGGATGGGCTCATTCTAAATGTTACCTCCATTGCTGGTTATATGGGCTTGCCATTTCGAGGGGTTTATTCGGCAACAAAAGGATCTATGGAAATTCTTACTGAGGCTTTGAGTATGGAAGTCAAGCAATTTGGTATCAAAGTAGTGAATGTGGCCCCGGGAGATTTTGCTACAAATATTGCTTCAGGGAGATACCATACTCCGGTGTTTAAAGGTTCTGCCTACGCCAAACTTTACCAGAGCAACCTTGATTTAATGGATGCCCATGTTGATTCGGGTAAAGATCCGATCATTATGGCGCATCGAATCCATAAAATAATTAACGACCCCAATCCAAAATTACATTATAAAGTGGGTGAATACATGCAAAAATTTTCTATCGTTCTTAAAAGAGTTTTACCAGACAGGATGTATGAAAAACTAATCATGAACCATTATAAAATGTAAGTGCATCTATTCATAAAACACAGCCACTTCATTCAAGTCTTTTCGTTTTAAATCAGGTACAAACACGGGTTGTTTTGGATATCCAACAGGCAATAATAAAAAAGCCCTTTCATTTTCAGGTCTTTTTAAAAGCCGGGTGAGAAATTTCATCGGGCTCGGTGTATGGGTGAGTGTTACCAGTCCAGCATTATGAATGGCTGTAATAAGCATGCCACAAGCAAGTCCTACTGATTCATTTACATAATAATTATTGACTTTGCTGCCATCGTCTTTATATTCATACGGGCGTTTACATGCAATTATAAGCCATGGGGCAATCTCTAAAAACGGTTTATACATATCTGTGGCTATCGGAGCTAAATCATTTTTCCAACGTTCTCCCATGCGATTCTCATAAGTTTCTTTTTCCTCAGCTTCGGCTGCTAACCTGATTTGATGTTTTAAATCTTTGTTTGAGATCGCACAGAATGTCCAGGGTTGTTTATGTGCACCAGAAGGTGCAGTTGAAGCCGTTTTTATAATATTTTCAATTACTGATTTGGGCACATTCTTATCACTGAATTCCCTAATGGACCTGCGTTGATTCATCCAGTCATAAAAATCTTCACTTTTTTGTTGCATTTGGTCATTGGAAAGGGAGCGGTGCTGGTACAAAATATGTCTGAAACCATCTATATTTATGTCTTTTTTATTCATAGTTATTAAGTTAAATCAAAAACGAATTACTTACCATATTTCAGGAGGTAAACCGAAGAAAATATCATAAGATCAGCATATAAATGTAGCACAAATAATTGAAGGAACAATTCTTTACAATTCTATTGACCTCATAAAAAAAGGCCTCTGAAAAGGCCTTTTTTGATCTAGTTTAAGTTTGGTTGCGGGGTAAATCTGAGATATGGTTTTATCTCTGTATATCCCTTTGGAAATAATGCTGGAATTTCCTCGTTGGTAACAGATGGCACAATAACACAGTCATCACCATTTTTCCAATTGGCAGGTGTCGCTACTTTTTCGTAGGCTGTTAGCTGAAGTGAATCGATGACGCGCAGCAATTCATCAAAATTTCGACCTGTAGAGGCAGGGTAAGTAATAATGAGTTTTATTGTTTTATCTGATCCAATAACAAATACTGACCTTACTGTAAATTTGGCATCTGCATTGGGATGAATCATGTCATATAATTCTGACACCTTCCTGTCTTCATCAGCAATAATAGGAAAGTTTACCGTAGTGTGCTGGGTTTCGTTGATGTCTTTGATCCAGTCGTGATGTGATGCAACACCGTCAACACTTAGTGCTACAACTTTTACGTTGCGCTTTTCAAATTCCGGCTTATATTTTGCAACAGTTCCAAGTTCTGTTGTACAGACAGGAGTATAATCTGCAGGGTGTGAAAACAAAACCCCCCAGCTGTCTCCCAGCCATTCATGAAAGTTAAGGTCTCCTTCTGTGGATTTTGCTGTAAAATCAGGAGCCACATCTCCAAGTCTAATGGTTGCCATATTAAATCGTTTAAAATTCTGATCTAAGTTACGAATTTTATAAAATTCACTTCGCCAAACAATGTTAAGATTTCATGAAATTTATTGATGTGTCCAGTTGTCTGCATCATTGCTGTCATTGGGTGAAAGCCCAAGTATATCTCCTTTTGTGTGCACACCCAAACCCAATACCGTCCTGTTGGCATAATTAAAATAGCTAACCACCTGGTTAATCTCAAGAACCTCTCCATCCGTAAATCCAACTGTTTTTAGATGTTCTACATCATTTTGACCAAGTTTAAGAGGGTTTAATGTTAGCATATTCGCATAGGAAAAACCCTTAAACCATTTTTTATCGAAGAAGTCTTGCAAGGAATTATGATGGAGTGCATCATAGAAGGCGGCAGATTTATCCTGATCATTCCAAAGTTTTTGCAATCCTGCAAAATGATGCTCAACACAATAATCGCAATGATTTAGAAAGCTAACATAAACACCTAGTGCTTCAAGATACCATTTGGGTAATGTGTTATTCGTATTATGGATCACATTTTTATATAATGCCATATGGCCTGTGAGGGTGTGAGGTCTCAGACTATGAACCATTAGAATATTGTCTACTTGATTATTCGGGCCCTTAACACGGTCGTATAACTTTTTTAATGATTTATCAGCCTCGTCGTAGGTCAAGTGTTTTATCCAGAACATAATGGGAATTTTATCAGTGATGATATTTCATATATCAATGCCCGTCAATTTACAAATATTTTTAGATGAAAGGGAATTCTTATTTTTATCGATAAATCAAAATCTTAAGTTTTTAACTGAATAAAATTGTTACATCATAAAATAATCTTGTTGATATCAAGTTTAATAAATTATATTTGCAAAAATGTAAAATCAAACAAATGAAATTTTTTATAGATACTGCTAATTTAGATCAGATAAAAGAAGCTCAGGCACTTGGAATACTCGATGGAGTAACCACAAATCCGTCTTTAATGGCGAAAGAAGGTATAACAGGAGCTGAGAATATTATCAACCATTATAAGGCAATTTGTCATGAAGTTGATGGTGACGTAAGTGCTGAGGTAATTGCGACTGATTTTGAGGGTATGGTGAGAGAAGGTGAAGCACTTGCTGCTTTGGATCCTCAGATTGTTGTAAAGTTACCTATGATTGCGGACGGGATAAAAGCGTGTAAATATTTTTCAGATAAAGGTATTAAAACCAATGTTACTTTAGTCTTTTCTGCCGGGCAAGCCTTGCTTGCAGCAAAAGCAGGAGCTACTTATGTATCTCCATTTATTGGAAGACTTGATGATGTTTCAACCGATGGTTTAGGATTGATTTCAGAGATCAGACTTATTTTTGACAACTACGGGTATACTACTGGAATATTAGCTGCCTCTGTGCGTCATACAATGCATATCATTGATTGTGCTAAAATTGGAGCAGACGTTATGACTGGTCCTTTAAGTGCTATAACTGGATTGTTAAAGCACCCTCTTACAGACATCGGACTTGCTAAATTCCTTGAAGATTTTAAAAAAGGAAATTAAGTTGAAATCAGGATTTGTTGCAATGCAACTAATCCTTTTTTAGAAGCAATTATTGTTATAAATTAAAGCTACAGCTTGCTGTAGCTTTCTTTTTTTAACATGATAAATTTTGGCTTCCGCTAATTTTATTCTAGATTTAAGTAAAATTAATGACTTCAAGACCATGAAAAAACTTCAATTTTACATAAGACCTATCCTTTTATTTACTGTTTTTTTACTGTTTTTTTCCTGTGGAGGAAGTGATGATGGGCCAGATCCAGATCCAATACCAGATCCGGTTCCTGAGCCAAGAACGAGTCAAGACGTTATTGATGATTTTAATGCCTTGACCATTAACGTTGGAACCAATGATTTGCAATTGGAATCTATTGTAGAAGGGGTTTTCTGGAACTTTAGAATTATAGTACCTGAAGCTGCATCGGATTCAAACCAAAGACCGTTGGTGATAAGATTGCACGGGGCTGCTCAGAGCGGTTCAGCAACTGCCCATCAAAGTACAGAATGCTTAGTAGAGCCTGCTTTTGAAGGCAAGGATGTGTTTATATTAAGTCCGAATAGCAACGGCGTATTATGGTATGAACAGGCTAATATTTTGCAAATTCTGGCATTAAGTGATTTGGTAGTTTCAAATTTGGATATTGATCCTGCAAAGGTCGTATTGACCGGTTATAGCGATGGAGGAAATGGTAGCTGGTTCTATTCTCAGTTCTACCCTGATCTTATCTCAGCAGCAATTCCTATGGCAACTTCATATAACACGAAAAGGAGTAATGGCGATCTTATTAAGATTGATGTACCCTTATATGTGATTCATGGTTCTGAGGATGATCTTTTCCCTCTTGACATTACCCAAGCTTTTGTTGACGAATCTATAGGAGCTGGTTCTGATATAACATTTGTTGTGGCAGATGGATTGGTTCATAACGAACCATGTACTTATGTTGACGAACTTAAAAAGGCTGTTACATGGCTGGAAACGGAAGTCTGGTAAGCTACAGAGAATAATAAAAAACTTAAAAGGCCGAATATATTTCGGTCTTTTTTAGTTACTGATTAAACTGAAATGTTTAACATAGGTTGTAGAGATGTCATCAGGGTCAGTCACAGTCATTGTAAACCAATAGTCATCAGAAGGTAAGGTTCTGCCGTTATAAGTGCCATCCCAATGCCCATTAGGTGGAATAGAAGCCAATAATTTCCCAAAACGATTAAAGATTTGTATATCGGAATATTCAAAATCTACCGGGTTCAAACCTTTTACTTCCCAGACATCAGCCTCACCATCACTATTTGGTGAGAAAAATTTTGGAAATCCAAAAATGAAAAACTTTTTTTCTACAACCTCACAATTTTTCCTGTCTCTGATAAATGCCGTATACGATCCTGGAGCCAGCTCATTAAATTCAGGATCCTGCTGATATGGACCAAAAGGACTTTCAAGAGAAAATTCAAAATCACCTTCATTTTCAAGGAAAACAGTAGCCCTATGAACGGTACCGTTATCTTCGAGTTTGATGTTTTTAACGATAGGTGCGTCCACCTTGCTAATAGTTATACTTCTTACAATACTGCAGAGCGTTTCTTTATCTGTTATGGTGAGGTGGTATTCTCCTTCACCTAAGGCTTCAATTTCATAAGTTTGCTCTCCGCTAAGCCATTCGTATGTATAGTTTTGTCTTTCAAATGAGTCAACACCTGCATTAATTCTAAATGGAAACGAAGCGGCGCAAATGCTCAATATTTCATCCTGATTTATTCGAGGTAAAATAGGCATGTCTAAGTCTATTGATCCGATGCCAGAGCAAATATTGTCATTTACCAATCGAATAAATATCGTACCGGGGCTGCCAATATAATTTTCATCAAATGCTTCATAACCTAGACTCGCTAAGTTTTTACTTCTGTGATATGTGGCTGTTGTGGTGTTGGGTAATCCCAAATCACTTACAATTGCACTTGTTTGAGTAGCCAAATCAAACAAAGCGGTACCATCTCCTTGATTACACCCAATCATTTTCTCGGCCACAAATTCAAATGTTTTGGTTGCTCGTAAAATTACATCAGCAACATTATAACAATCAGAACCAGATCTAATTACCTTGGCCAAAAGAGGTTCATTCGGAATTGTATTGGTATAGAAATAGGGTATCGCATTTATATTCAATGTGTCATTAGTAAGCGTATTTAAATCTTTATAATAGAAAACATCTACCTCATCCCCGCGACCCAAACTCACAGGGTCGTTTGCCAGTTCTAAGTTAAATTGAGTGATACCATCCTCTGGGTCTAAATCTGTATCGCATTCAATAAAAGTGTAAGGACTTGATATAACATCTATATTTCCTGTAATTTCAACTTTCTTCTTTAAAGGTTTACCGGTAAATCCATTAAAAGTGGTGGTAAGCGTTACTTCATATTCTCCTTCTTGAGTATATTGATGATAAGGTTCTGGCTCAGTACTTGTTGTTCCATCGCCAAAATCCCAAACCAAACTATCATATGGATCTTCAGATGTGATAAAGAAATGCGTTGCATCACCTAAGCATGTATATTTATAGTCAAAAGTTAGTATAAACGCCGATGAAATAAATGGAGGAAGACCGTAATTTGAATAAGTTCCGCCGGCCAGTGTAACAGCATTCTCAACATATCCTGCATCTCTTCCATTGAGTTCTGGTTTGGAGATGGCCGCCAGACTGGATTCTCCAATACCGGTGTCGGTTTTGTGTTTTGCCCTATATATTTTCCCGTCCAAAGCCAATTGAAGTGCGCCGGCAAGAAGGGTTGAAGATTTGTGTATTTCGAATTTACTGCCGAGTATATTCTGACTCTGCAGGTCAAATTGATAGACATTACTGCCTGTAAAAAATGACTGCCCTCGGTTGGTCACATATGTATTTGTTGAGACATATAGTTTTCTGGATTTGGGAGAAAACTCCACTCCATAAGGATAAGTACTGCTAATTAATCGGGTACCGTTAACAGATGTTTTCCCGGTCTCCGAATCAAAATCGTACAAAAACACCCTTCCCGACGTACTACTTTGTCCTGTAAAACTAAACGCAATGGCTATTTTTTTTCCATTGGGAGAGAGCTTCAAATAGCCGAGTGAAGATAAATTCACCAGGGTGGTGGAACTTCGGCCTACTGCAATTGGAATCACATCGTTGACAACCGTCTTTATTGGTTCTTCATTCAATCCGTTTATATCCAATTTAAAGGCGTAAAAAGTATCGACGAAATGGGTCAAAATCCAATAGGAAATACCATCGTAATGCAATGTAGCCGCTATCTTTTCAGAACTTTTCCATTCGTTTTGTTCCGCATCGTTTGGATTATAGGTCAGCAAATGTAAATTTTTTGACCCGGAAATGACATCTCCTTTGCCATTGTCAAGATTCATATCGACAATACTGTAGTTGATACCGTTTTTGACCTCACCAATCTCAATATATTCAGACCTGCTCACGGTGAAAACATAATAAATATTTTTGCTTTCGGGCATGGGAACGATAATGGCAGCCTGGGTACTCGATTTTTGCCCAAATAAGCCATCACCGTTAGGCATTATATCATGATTTCTGTTCCATATTGTAGTTCCGTCTGTGTAAAATAGCAAAGCCCCTTTCGCGTTCGATATGCTGGCACAACCTTCTAAGGTATTTAAACTCCCTTTTTGAGCAACCGGACTTCTGGTACTAAAATTCAAGCCGGCATATTGCCCAAAAAACCAATTGGCAGTTTCTTTTTGCCCATAGGTCAGCGCAAAAATAAATATGAATAATATGGATAGATAATTGTTTTTCAAAGCGTATAGAATTGGTGTATTCTAGTCGCAAGTTAATGATTTTTCAATAATAGATGCACGAATCTGAATCGGATTTGATTGATTCAAATTTGAAGTTTAGTCAGATTGATGAATTAGTGCAGGTGTTTTTGTAATTCTTTGATTTCATCTCTGAGTTTCGCAGCAATCAAAAAGTCAAGCGCTTTAGCAGCTGCTTCCATGTTCTTTCTGGTCTCCCTGACTCTTTTTTCTAATTCTGATTTGCTAAGATACTGTAAGTCATGTTCATTAGCCTTGGTGTTGGCTTCATCATATTGGTAAGTGGCTAACTGGTTTTTGGACAATGAATCATCAATATTTTTTTTGATTTGTTTCGGAGTGATGTTATGTTTTGTGTTATAATCTGATTGTTTTTCTCTTCTTCGCTTAGTCTCATCAATTGTCAATTGCATGCTTTTTGTGACCTTATCTGCATACAGTATTGCTTTTCCATTGACATTTCTAGCAGCCCTGCCTACAGTTTGTGTCAATGATCTATGACTTCTTAAAAAACCTTCTTTATCAGCGTCTAAGATTGCAACAAGCGATACTTCCGGTAGATCAAGCCCTTCTCTTAATAGATTTACCCCAATTAAAACGTCAAATAATCCTTTTCTAAGATCATTCATAATTTCAACTCGTTCTAGTGTGTCAACATCTGAATGGATATATCGGCATCGAATCTGAATTCTGGATAAGTATTTTGTCAATTCTTCTGCCATGCGTTTGGTAAGGGTAGTTACCAAAATTCTTTCATCAACTTCTATTCTTAACTGTATCTCTTCAATAAGATCGTCTATTTGGTTCGAACTGGGTCTGACCTCAATTTCTGGATCAAGCAATCCTGTTGGTCTTATAACTTGTTCAACAAAAACTCCTTCACTGTGCTGCAATTCATAATCTGCAGGTGTTGCACTAATATAGATTACTTGATTTTGTATCGCCTCAAATTCTTCAAACTTCAAAGGCCTGTTATCCATTGCTGCAGGAAGTCTAAATCCGTATTCTACTAAATTCTCTTTTCTTGATCGATCACCTCCGTACATGGCATGAACCTGCGGTATGGTAACATGGCTTTCATCAACCAGCATCAAATAATCATTCGGGAAATAGTCCAATAAACAAAACGGTCTTGTACCAGGTGATCTTCCATCTAGGTATCTTGAGTAATTCTCAATACCACTGCAATAACCCAGTTCGCGAATCATTTCAAGGTCAAACTCAGTTCTCTCTTTTAGTCTTTTGGCTTCTAAAGACCGTCCCGATTCAATGAAAAAATCCACCTGTTTCATCAGGTCATCCTGAATATCATGAATGGCATTTTGTAATACATCTGGTGAGGTCACGAATAAATTTGCAGGATAAATATTAAGTTGTTCAAATGATTCAATGATTACATTGTTAATCAGATCAAAGCTCTCTATCTCTTCAATTTCATCTCCAAAAAAATGAACTCTAAAACCATATTCTCCATAAGACGGGTAAATAGTGATGGTATCTCCTTTCACTTTAAATGTACCACTTTTTACTTCCTCTTCTGTTCTGGAATACAAACTCGTAACCAATTGATGTAAAAATCTGGTTCTGGCTATTTGCTCACCAACTTCAATCGTGATCACATTTTTTTTGAATTCCACCGGATTTCCTATTCCATATAAACAAGATACCGACGCAACAACCAATACATCTCTTCTTCCAGATAGCAATGATGAGGTAGTGCTTAAGCGCATTCTTTCAATCTCATCATTAATTGATAAGTCTTTCTCTATGTATAAACCTGTGGTTGGGATAAAGGCTTCCGGTTGGTAATAGTCATAATAGGAAACGAAATATTCAACCGCATTGTCAGGGAAAAATTGCTTGAATTCTGAATATAATTGTGCCGCAAGCGTTTTATTATGTGCTAAAACTAATGTTGGTTTTTGCACTTTTTCAACAACGTTTGCCGCGGTAAAGGTTTTTCCTGATCCCGTAACACCTAGTAAGACTTGGTATCGGTCGTTTTCTTCTATCCCTTTTATCAATTCCTTGATCGCTTTTGGCTGATCTCCGGTTGGTTTAAATTCAGATTTTAATTGAAATTGCATTTGGCAAAAATAGCATATTCCATCATTAATTTAAAGGTCTCTAATCTTTAATAAAAAGTAAGAGCCATAAATAAAGATAAAGGTCCAGCCAAGAACGATGGCTATTTCATACCAATGAACAGCATAGTCAGCACCTATATCTTCTCCAATTTGATTCGCAATGGTTCTTACCGCACCTAATCTTGAAAAAGGCTCGTGAATTAGATTCCACATTGAATTTAAAGGCGCAAATTGAAAAATATTATCCGCGATATCAGTACCTCTAAAAACGTTCCATTTTAGAAGATTATAACCAATTGTTTCGGCAATGAACCAGATCAACATGGCTCCAACGGCAAATGCTGAACGTTTGATGAGCATTCCCAGGAATAAGCCAAATGAAAAGAATCCCAGTAGTTTGACAAAAAAAGCAACCAAGTATTCTAAATCAGAAAAAATGATTGAGAATTCATTAAAATCAGAATAAATCAAACCTAATACAAGCGAGACAAAGAATACAAATACTGTTGAGATAAGTGCAAAAAGAAGTACTGTATAGAATTTACTCATGACAAATTCCTTTTTACTAAGACCATCAATAAGATTTTGCTTCAAGGTTTTATTACTGTATTCATTAGCCATCATAGACACAATTACCAATAGCAAAAAGAATTTAAAAAAAGCGGCTATAAAGGTGTTGAAATGCCAGATGAAAGGGAAGTTGAAGATACCTTGCTCGGCGAGATGAAATTGGACAGGTCCTATATCAAATTTTATTGCTGCTATAAGCGCAATTGACATTAATAAGGCAAAATAAGTAAGAATCAGAACTTTACTGGCCGTACTATTTTTTAATTTATGGATTTCTATACTGAGTAGTCTGAACATGATTATAGATCTTGGTTTATTGATCAGTGATTATTGGTTAAAGTGAGGAATTGTTGCTCAAGCGTAGGCAACCTTTTGATCAAATGTGAGAGCACAATGTCGCGACTCATTAAAAATTTATTTAATTCGTCACTTGAAACATCCTTGTTTAATTTTAAAAATATCTTGCCATTTTCTTCTGTAGAACTTTCAATTCCTTCGTAGTCTTTAAGGGCAGTATAAAGAGCCGTATTTGAACTGTTTGTGCTCAGTTCAATCACACCGAACGAGGAGGTCATTTGATCTACCCTTCCAGAATAAAGTTTGATACCATTTCTGATCACAACAACATGAGTACATACTTTTTCAACTTCATCCAGTAAATGAGAGGCAAGCAGAATCGTTGTTCCATTCGCAGCAATATTTTTTATGATGCTTCTTATCTCGTGGATCCCTTGAGGATCCAGACCGTTGGTTGGTTCATCAAGAATTAAAATTTCAGGATCATTTAATAAGGCAGAAGCAATAGCCAACCTTTGCTTCATACCCAATGAAAAGGTTTTGAACTTACTGTTTCTCCTTTCAAATAAGTTCACTTCTTTCAGTTTCTCATCAATTTTATCATAGGAAATTTCTTTGATTTTACAAACCAATTGCAAGTTTTGCCTTGCGCTCATATAAGGATAGAAATTTGGGCGCTCAATAATAGCTCCTACTTTTTTCAATGCTTCATGGGTAGATAATTTCCCATTAAACCAACTAAAACTCCCTGAAGATTTATTCACAACGTTGAGAATAATTCCTAGTGTAGTTGATTTACCACTCCCATTAGGGCCTAGTATACCATAAACATTTCCTTTTTGAATATCAAAAGAAAGATCATTAACGGCATGAATTCTGCCATATTTTTTGTCTAATTTGTTAAGCGATAAGATGGTTTCCAAGTTGTGTTTTTTGAATTGATATTAATAAGACGAACATAGCAAATAAATGTTACTAAAAAAATAAAGCTTCAATCGGAATGTTAGGTTCTAGGATTAAAGTTTATTAAATTCGTCGAAGATGTTATGATCATAATCAAGGAACTATGGATGAAAAACTAATTTCCAGAAAGAAACCGACTTTTCCAATAAATGAAGAGCTGTATCAATATTTGAGTACTTATAACAGGAGTATAAAGATTCCTGTTTTTTATGACGATCTCCTCCGGTTTTCAGGATCGGTTAACGTCTATGATAAGCATGATAAAGATACGCTATGGATCAGGGTATATTATCCTGAATTTGAACAAAAAGAGATTGATCTTAGCCTCAAACGAATGTATAATATTTTGCATGGAGATGGGAGTGAAGGCATATTGGAGAACTTGATTGTTGATGAAATTGATTATTGCACTTTCGGTAATTCTAAACCATTTAGGGTCAAGATCAGAAATATTCTGAATGACAATTATACTTATATTTATGTGAAGAAGGCAGATGCTTCGCGGGTGTATGGCCTTGAATTTGAGCACTTGCTTTCGCCTAATCACATAAATTTTTTAATATATAAGGATACCTTAATTGAGGAGCATGTTCTTGGGATTCCAGGTGACATGTTTATGGAAGAAAGTTTAGGTGATATTTCAAAAATTGAGAAACAAAGACTTTCAAAGGAGTTTGTAAAATTTAATGAGCGCTGTACGTTAAGGTTATTAGGAGACATGCGTGCTTATAACTACGTGATTGTGCCTACCTATGATTTTGATCAAGTGCAGTATAGAATAAGAGCCATGGATTTTGATCAGCAGAGCTTTGAGGGTAAATTAAAAGTATACAGGCCCCAATTTTTTAAAGATAATTTTGACTTTGTGAAAATGGTTGAGGAGAATTTGGGTAAAGAATCAGTTGAACAGTACAAAAAAGAAGAAAGATCTGCGCTGGCGAAAAGACTTAAAGCTACCGGAAACAGGATACGAAGGTTAATGGAATGCATGAAAAATGATCAGATTTCAACACCAGAGAATATTGAAATGCTCAAAAAAGACCTGATTGATTATACCCATGATAAAGACTTTAAAAAATGCAAAAACATGGGAGAAATTATCATGGTTGTTTTTAATTTTGTTGTTCGAAATTATGAAAGCGCGAATACGTATATTATTAGATAAATTAATTCTTAATTAAAAATTCTTTTTTATTGCCTTTTTATTGAATGGAAAAGATCATTAATACTGTTGTTTGGGCAGCTCTGATACAGGGCTTTATTTTAGCAATGCTTTATATATTTTCAAAAAAGCACAGCAGCAAGGCGAACGTCTTATTGGGACTATTTCTTTTGTGTTTTGTTTTCGAGGCCATGTCAATGTGGGTGCCTTATGACCATATAGGAGCATACCAGATCGCATATTATTTTAATCTGCCTGAAGTTAAGTTATTCTTTCCGGTACTGTTTTTGAACTATGTTCTTGAAAAGCTCGGCGTTACTTCACGCTATAGTAAACTTTTGAAACTTATTTATAGCCTCTCATTTGTTGTGGTTGGTATCACAGTAGTGAATTTTTTGATTTTTTTGATGAATGGAAAATCCATTCAGGAGTATCTTAGTTGGGATATTATCTCCAATGTTTTTATGGTGAACCAATACCTGGCCTTCTTTTTAACTATAGGAGCCATTGCTCTTGCGATTAGGGAAGTTTTGAATTATAAAACCCAGATAAGAAATGAGTATGCAGACCTGGATATGTTTAATATCAGATGGTTATGGCATTTTATTTTTGCAGTGATTCCAATTTCGTTTATGTGGGGATTAGAACTTCTTAGAATAGCACTAGGAGGTACCGGTATGTCTTCTTATGTTTTAATGACCTGGGGTTTTGTTATCCTATTTATTTATTGGATTAGTTTCAGGGCCTTTCAGCATAAAAATTTATTTGATGGATTACCGATAAATGAGCTTAAATCATCAAAAGAAATCAGGAGTATTGATACAGGTAAAAACGATTTTAAGGAACTAAGCAGGCAATTAACAAATGAGATGGAAGCAAACACATATTATTTGAATCAGGATTTAAATATTTATGATTTGTCTAGATCAATGAATACACCTTCAAGGCAACTCTCTGCCTGCATCAATAATGAAATGGGAGTTAATTTTAACGAGTGGGTTAATAATTATAGGGTAGAGGCTGCCTTAAAATTACTAAAGGATCAGTCTAAAGCGCATTATTCCATCGAAGGAATCGGAGAAGATTCAGGCTTTAAATCGAGGTCGGCAATGTATGCTGCATTTAAAAAGAAAACGGGCCATTCCCCTGGCCATTTCAGGAATCTTTGATGTGCTGATTTATGTATCAAGAACTGTTGTTTTGTCCTGAATACTGATTTTGCTACAACCTGTTACTGTCTAAAGTGAAATTCTGTAATAATTTTAAGTCTATGGTATATAGCAATATCGTAAATCATTAAAATTATTTATCATGGAATTTAAACCTACAACTAAAAAAAACAGAATAGAAGTGGTTGATGCACTAAGAGGCTTTGCCTTATTGGGTGTGTTTTTAGCCAACGTGCCCTTTGGAGACATCGAGGCAATTCAAACCAGTTTTGACCCTACGCTTAATTTTTTATATCATTTATTAATAGATAAGAAGTTTATTACCATCTTTTCTATGCTTTTTGGTTTCGGATTTTACATTCAGATGAGCAGGGCAGAGGAAAAAAAGATTCACTTTCAATCTTATTTTCTGAAAAGAATGGGGCTATTGTTTCTTATAGGAGCCATTCATTGTTTTCTATTGTGGAACGGAGATATAATTATGTCATATGCTTTCGGAGGGGTTTTTCTTTTATTGGTTAGAAAATTATCAAACAGGTCATTGTTAATACTGGCCTTGGTTTTTAATATTTTACTTACGGGTACCATATTTATAGGGAATTCAGCCTTGGGATGGCAATCTTATGGATATGATTTTGCCTTGGCAACTGAATTGCCTGTAACACAGTCATTTTTGAGATATTTAGAGATCAATTGGACCATTTCTCCATGGATAAACTTTTTAAACGACATGCCATTAACCTTAGCTTTCACATTTGGGAACATGCTGATAGGAATGTTGTTAGGCAGGATTAATTTCTTTTCAATGCCAGAAAAATTTAGAACCATGACCAATTGGTTCATTCTTTTAGGATTGACCTTGGGATTGGGTTCAAGTTATGCTTTACATATGATATTTTCCGGGGAATTGGAAATGGACCTTCCTTTGTTATGGTTGCCGTTCGTGATCCTTGCAGGAATGTTATTGCAGAGTATGAGTTATGTTTCGATCTTTATAAGATTGTATCGCTCTGTTCGGGTAAAAAAACTGATTGGCTTCTTTAATCCTGTAGGTAAAATGGCGCTTACAAATTATTTGATGCAATCTGTTTTCTATCTTTTGATTTTTTTTCATAGTCTTCCGGGTTTACACTTGTTTAATAAAATCACAGCGGGAGAAACTTATTTACTCACTCTCTTGTTATTTGCCTTACAATCGTTATTCAGTACCTTGTGGCTAAAAAAGTATCCACAAGGACCGATAGAATATGTATGGAGAAAAATGACCTACAGCGGAATAAGTATCGTAACAAGAAAAAAAAATAAAATGATGAGCAATTCTAAGTCAACCTTACTTTTAGTGATGGTTTTATGTGGCATGCAGTATGGCTATTCTCAGGAAAGGCATGCCGAGATTGTGAATTTCGAAAGCGGAGATGAAACGATAGAAGGAATTCTAATCCGCCCAAATTTGGATAACAATACGCCTGCGGTAGTTTTTCAACAAGGATCCGGGCCACATGCCTTTGATGGTTATGAAAAAGAAGCCTGGGGGCCTCATAAGTTCTATATCGAGGATGTTCTATTGGAATTAGGCTATGCCGTTATGTATTGCAATAAAAGAGGCCTTGGTAATTCCACAGGAAACTGGAGACAAAATAGTTTTGAGGGAAGGGCTAAAGATGCCTATGCTGCCGTTAGCTATCTAAAATCTATGGATTTTATCGATGCTGACCGAATTGGTGTTTCTGGTCATAGTCAGGGAGGATGGATTGCGCAACTTGTAGCATCTCAACATAGTGATATAGCCTTTGTTCTTAGTTTGGCAGGCCCAACAGTAGGCGTTCAAGAACAAGTTGATGACAATGACAGATCAAGATTTATTTGCGAAGGAATGACAGGAGACAAACTGGATAAAAAAATAGAGAAAAGAAAAAAATCACTTTCAAAATCAGCGAAACTAGGAGAAAAATCCGGCATCATAGGTAGTGCCAAACATTGGAATTTGATTCATGATTATGATAATGATCAAGCCCTGTTGTCGCTTACATGCCCAACGTTGCTATTATTTGGAGAATTTGATATCAACGTTGATCCTGAATTGAACGTGGAACATTTAAAAGAAATATTTAATGATGAAGTCCCGAGAAATATTAGCCATAAGACAATGCCTCTTGGTAATCATGGATTTTATAAAGTGGAGAACAAATGTGTAGATTGGGATACTGCTGCAAAGGGAAGTTTTGATGCTGAGTTTCAAAATGAAATTAAAGAATGGTTATCATCATTATAAAAATTATTGTATTATTTAAATGAAAAAGGCTTGTCATCGACAAGCCTTTTTTAGAATTTGTTATTCAGCAGGAGGTGGAGCTGACACCATTGTTACAATTCGGTACAGATCTCTATGTCTCGGGCCGGCCATATTGTCTTCAACACTACTTCCAAAATCATCTGGCCATGTGAAATCTTCAGTAAAATGACTTCCTAAGGCATCGCTAAGTGAAGAGAATAAATCGTAAGAACTGGTCCTATAATGGAAATTCCCTGATTCTGGTAAAATGACATAATCATTACCCCATCCTTTCATGGTTGTTTTTCCTTCTGCCATGGCTTTTTCAATCATTGGTTTCCATTCCTTTGATTCAAAGTCCATATGTTTTGCAACATCTTTAGGTTGGTGGTATAAGACAAAAACATATTTAAAATCTTTCTGTGGATCGGCATTTGGAGCAGCTACAAAGTTGTCGCCAGGTCTTAAAAATATAGTCGCAGTATTTTTCCCCATATTCCAGGTATCCATATCTTCCATTTTGGTGTCTGGAAAAAGTGCTTGTAAATTTCCCCATATTTCATTGGCTGTATCCATATTATTAAAAGTATTGACAATCAATATGTTAGCGCCTTTATCTTGATTAACGCCTCCAACTTTCTGAAGGATAGCCCAAAAGGTTAAGTTGCCCTTTGTCACTTCACTTTCGGCTAGTTTTTGCCAATAAGTAGTTTCTCTCTTGAGGTATTCTTGCATGTTTTCAGGTTCAACCCTTCTGTATTGATGGGTGATTACTGCCTGAGCAAATAGGGTAGGGATACAGAAGAGCATTCCTAGTGTAAATAAGAGTAATTTTTTCATAATAGATTGATTTTAGTTGAGTTATAAAGGTAACAAATAAAATCAATTCTATTTTTTGTAGCCGAAAAGACAAATATAGAAGGTAAAAATAAACTAGCTTGAAAGCAGTATTCAAATGTTTAATTATAGCTAAAATCACCAAATTCATCATCAAATTCTTCCAACTGATTCTCTTCAAAATCATCGGCCGAAAGGTCTTCAGATTCGAATTGAATTTCTGGAGCGTCATTGGGAACGACACCTAGTGAAAAGAGTAAACTTGGAAGTTCTGTGCTATCATGGATAAAATCAGACTGAATCAATTCAACGTAAAAAGACCACATATTAAAAAAGTCATATACATAGATCATTTTATCATTTTGGTTGATTAAAGCATCGCTTAAAATAACCTCTCGCATTTGAATCTTTTGGTCAACACCTTCTCCCATATCAAATAAAGGATGCTCCTCTCCTTGAACCCATGTTTCATCTGACCTGTAAAAAGAAGCCATTTCTTCTCCCGTAAAACCGAAAGAATTTGTTACGGCATTGTGCAGATCTTCGAGACTTGCTGAAGCATCAATAGCAATATCTCTAATCACGTCTTCTTCTGTATTTAATATTACCCTGATTTTATATACCATAACCAACCATTCTAATTTTTTGCAAAAATAATACTTTAATTCAAAAGTGTTACTTTTACCTTGTTAAAAATGTTATAATTATCCTTCTATAATGAAGTCTGCTGCGATCTTAGAAAAACTTAATGCCATTAATAAGGACACTTTAATGGAAACACTGGATATCACTTACACAGAAGTTGGAGATGACTTTTTGGTGGCTACCATGCCTGTCAACTCAAGAGTTCACCAGCCCATGGGCCTTCTTCATGGAGGAGCAACCGTAGCTTTAGCAGAAAGCGTGGGAAGCGCGGCATCATATTATCTTCTTGATCATGAGAAGCAAGAAGTTCGTGGTATAGAAATTAATGCAAACCACGTGCGGAGTATCAAGGAAGGTATTGTAAAAGCGACTGCCAGAATTCTGCATAAAGGAAGAACTACGGTACTGTATGAGATCAAAATAGAAGATGAAGAAGAGCGATTAATATCAATATGTAAGCTAACCTGTATCATCCTGACAAAGCGTTAAACCTTTTCAGTATGAATCGTAGATTAATCAAAAAGATTTTTAAAATTATTGGATGGACGCTCTTAGGGGTTTTTGTTATTGCCACTTATTTGATTTATACTTTTACAAGTCCTTCTTCTGAAGCTGAGATTATCGAGAAATTTGAGGATGATATAAGACAACCCACTATTAGTTATACGCTTTTTAAGGGACACAATGTGAGGCTTGTCGGTATGCAAAAAGAAATGGATTCTCTTTTGCCGACTCTTTTTTTTGTGCATGGTTCTCCAGGCTCATCAATGGACTTTAAACGTTATTTAAAGGATTCCACATTAAATTCGCTGGCCAATATTATAAGTTATGACAGAATAGGATATGGTCCTGAACGCACCGGAGAAGTTTTAAATACACTTCAGGAAGAGGTTGATTTACTTCATCAATTATTAGATGGAATGGATGTAACAAAGGTTGTGTTGGTTGGTTATTCTTATGGAGGAACGGTAGTAATGGCTTCTGATTTGCATTACAAGAAAAAGATAGCATTGGCCGCTGCGGTTAAGGGTGATCTCGAACCAATGTTTTGGGCCATGAATTTATATAGCTGGCAACTTACGAGGCCTTTAATTCCAAAAGTTTTTAGGGGAGCTAGTATAGAAAAATTCAGGCATGTTACCGAATTAAGTCAATATGCAGAAAGATGGGGTTTAAGCAAGTCAAAAGTCTTGTCTATCCATGGTAAGGAAGACTTTATTGTCCCGTTTGAGAATTCAATTTATCTACAAAATCAAATAGGGAAAACTAAGTTTACTTTAATTCCTCTTGAGGAGGGAAATCATTCGCTTATTTGGACTAATTTTGAGCTCATAAAAACAGAACTGATAAAAAGTTTAAGTAAAAATGAATTTTGAAGCGCTACTAAGAAAGATTCATAAAGCAAAAGATACGGGATTACCTTTTGTTGTTTACAGAAAGCCCGATGAGCAATTAGTGAGGGCTGTTATACAAAATGATGATCGCATAGTATATTCCAATGATTTTTTGTCTTCTGGTTTTATTATGGCCCCTTTTAATGCAAAGGAAAAAGCAATTCTCTTTGCTGACAAGCATTCAAATAAATTCAGCTGCCCGATTAGTGATGATGAATATGCTGATTTTAATGTCTCCGATAATGAAATGCAAGCCAGCTCGGCAGGAGAATCGCAAGAGCTCCATCTAAAACTTGTTAAAAGAGGAATTGAAAGAATTGAAAAAGGAGATTTTGTTAAAATTGTTCTTTCCAGAAGAGAAATAGTAAGGCTTAAGCATATTGATATCACAACAATTTTTCGAAGGTTAATGTCGAAGTATCAGTCAGCTTTTGCTTATGTCTGGTTCCATCCTGAAATTGGGCTATGGGCAGGAGCAAGCCCTGAAACACTTTTGAAAACAAAAGGTAATTCTTTTCAAACTATGGCATTGGCCGGCACACAAAAATATAAAGATGCAAGAGATGTGTCTTGGGGAGAAAAAGAAACAAGAGAACAGCAGATCGTTACTGACCATATTGTGGCTTCACTTGAAAATATGGAATTAGAAGTAAGTGATACTTATACAAGAAAGGCTGGGAACCTACTTCATTTATGCACTGATATAAAAGGTCAATTGCACGATGAGAATAGTTTGAAAAATCTGATAGGGAAGCTGCACCCCACGGCAGCCGTGTGCGGACTACCAAGGATCGAAGTACGCGATTTTATCTTGACAGAAGAGGCCTATGACCGGTCTTTTTATACTGGGTTTTTAGGAGAATTGAACTATTCTGATGAGAATTTGGAAAATTCTGATACGGGTATTTCTAATGGTCTTGAATCCAATCTATTTGTAAACCTAAGGTGTATGCAATTGAATGAGAAAGAAAATGCAGAGGCCATTATTTATGTTGGAGGCGGCATCACTTTAGATAGTGATCCACTCTCCGAATGGAATGAGACAGTTGATAAGAGTTTAATTATGAAGTCAGTAATCAACGCTTAAAATTACCTTCAGTTATTCCCTTAATAGTCCCAAAAAAATCACGTATTTTTGTTTGGTATTTTTAAGTCTTTAGATGCCCAAATATCCCAAAAAAAAACTCGCTCAGCTGCTTTTACAGGCTTGTGTAACGCATAATATTGATAAGGTAGTCATATCACCAGGTTCAAGAAATGCACCCTTAACACTAGGGTTTGTGAACCATACTGATATAAGCGCTTTTAGTATAGTGGATGAACGTTGCGCGGCTTTTTTTGCCTTAGGTCTTGCCCAACAATCTGGAAAAAGTGTTGCTTTGCTGTGCACCTCCGGATCAGCTTTGTTGAATTATTATCCTGCGATAGCAGAAGCCTATTACAGTAAAATCCCATTGGTAGTTATATCAGCAGACAGACCCGAACATCTGATTGATATTGGCGATGGTCAAACTATAAGACAAGCTAATGTGTTTAGTAATCATATTTGTTTTCAAACCAATCTCCAAACGCAAGGAGCCATGTCTGGAAGTGAGGGTCAGGATGAAATACTCGCTAAAAATGCCTTGAAAATAAATGAGGCACTTGATGTTTCAATGGAAAGGATGGGTCCGGTACATATAAATATTCCTTTTGATGAGCCTTTATATGAGACAGTTAACGATTTATATGATTTCAAATCGTTAATTAAAAGACAAGGTCAACTAATCTTGGATACTTTGTTGACTGAAGAACCGATTGCACTTGAAGTATTAGAGAAATATGCCTCAGTTTGGAACAGCGCATCGAAAAAAATGGTGCTTATAGGTAGTAATTTCCCCGATGAATTGATTGCTGTTCAAATGCAGCATTTGATAAAAGATCCTTCTGTTATAATTTTAACTGAAACGACTTCTAATTTATCAGGAAAGAAGTATATAAATTGCATAGATCAATTGATTTTTCCACTTGATGAGGATCAATTTCAAGACTTACAACCAGATATCTTGTTAACTTTCGGAGGAATGGTTGTGTCGAAAAGAATTAAACAATTTCTAAGAAACCATAAGCCTATAGAGCATTGGCATATTGATAGCCACAGGTCATTAGATACTTTTCACTCTTTAACGCATCATTTTGAGATCTCACCTCAATTGTTTTTCAGCCAGTTTTTCTTTTTGACCACTGTCACTGAAAGTAAATATCAAGCCAAATGGTATGCCGTAAACCAACTAAGAAAGTTGGCTCATAAAAAGTATTTAAGTGATGCTGAATTTTCTGATATTAAAGTATTTGACCTTGTATTAGATAGTTTGCCCGAAGTTTGTAACCTGCAATTGGCCAATAGTTCGATTATTCGTTATTCGCAATTATTTGATTTAAGGCCTGGAATAAAAGTCTTTTGTAATCGTGGAACCAGCGGAATTGATGGAAGTACCTCTACAGCGATAGGAGCTGCCCTGGGGTCTGTAGAACAAACAGTTCTGATCACTGGGGATATTAGTTTTTTCTATGATAGTAATGGACTCTGGAACAAGTATATTCCTGCTCATTTTAGGATCATTCTGGTGAACAATAATGGAGGAGGGATTTTTAGGTTTATTCCTGGTCCAAAAGCTTCGGATGCACTTGACTTTTTTGAAACAACGCATCAACTTAATGCTGCTAGTTTGTGCAAGATGTACGATTTCAATTATACAGCAGCCAGCAATGAAAATGAGTTAAATGAAAAGCTGGCAGAATTTTATAAGCCCTCAGAAAAGGCTTGCTTGTTGGAAATCTTTACGCCTTCTGAAAAAAATGACCTGATACTCAAGGACTATTTTAGGCAATTATCCTAATTAAAATTTACAGTCCATCCCCATCATTATTAGGCTCTTCTTCCTCCTCAGGGATTTGATCTCCATCAGAATAACCTAATCGTTCAGCTCTTTGCTTTTCCAATACGCGTTCAATATTTGCGTAATAACCATCTGAATCACGATTGTCTGAGCCTATTTTAGCATAGCCGTTTTTATAATGCTTCAGTGCTTTTTTATAATCAAAACCAGTCTCATAATACATCCCTATATAATAGTCACCTAGCGGTGTGTCAGGGTATAGCCTCATGATCATTTTTCCAAATTCCTCTAAATAATCACCATTAGCTTTGTCGATGATAATGGGTTCAATTTTGTATATGTCACTTTCTCTTATTGTTACATTAGAGCCATATAAGTATTCAATTTCTACATATTTTCTTTCCAAAAATTCTATGGCATCTCCAGGTGTCATATCAGCAATTTCCTGATCAAACTCCTCTTGAGAAATAGCAGCAAATTGTTTAAAGGTGAAGCCAATTGAGCTGGCTATAGATTGACCTATCGATGCTGTTTTACTAGCGTTGGAGAAGTCATCGTATTTGTACTTGAAATTAGGATTCTCAGATAACTTGAGTAAACTATTTGTGCTATTGATCCCTTTGGTTCTTTTTTCTGTATTGTAGTCTCCTCCACTTAAATAATAAAAATATTGGGTGATCAAACTCTGACTTTTCAACTCAAGTTTCTGATGAAGTTCTGGAGCAAAACTTGGGTTAATACTTATATAAGCATTGAAAACTGGTGTTTCTTCCAAAAAGAAATAATTGATAAAGTTTCCGGTAAGGGTTGTACCCATAACAGTCTTAAATAATGAGGTTGGATAATTATCGTCCATATAGGGTAGTAGCTCATCTCTTATGAAACCATAGAACTTTGAGCTTTCTTCATTAGGCAATCCAGTATCTTCACTATAATCACAGTCTGCATATCTCTCCTCATTTTGATTTTGATAAATGGCCACTACAATCTGTTCAGGAGCTTTGTCTCTGGCAGCAAATAATTTTGAATTGGCTACATAAACATCAAATAGAAATTCTCCATCCATTAAAATTGCAACAGGATAAGTGTTTTTTTCATTTTCCTGAAAAGAATCAGGAATGTAGATTTTTAAAATTCTCTCCTGATTTAACATAACGGAATTGAACTTTTTATAAATGATATTGTCCTGAGCTTGTCCAATAAAGGAAATAAAGAAAAATATTAGCACTAATTTTCTCATGAGATATGGTTTAAATTGTTTGTTGTTTGCATGACAAAAACGATCAACAAGAAGTTTAATCTCTAAACTTTTGTTAATTTCGCTTCGATTAATTAATTATCGAACGTTTAAAGGAGGTAATTATTTTGTAGAATTTGTAAAACTTATCAAATGAATCAACCTGATTGGCAAATTGTTAAAGAATATGAGGACATTACCTATAAAAAGTGTGATGGAATAGCCAGAATTGCTTTTAACAGACCTGATGTACGTAACGCTTTCAGGCCTAAAACTACCAAGGAACTTTACGACGCTTTTTATGACGCTCAGGAAGATGTGAATATTGGTGTTGTATTACTTTCTGCTGAAGGGCCTTCATCTAAGGATGGGGTATATTCTTTTTGCAGTGGAGGAGACCAAAAAGCGAGAGGACATCAAGGTTATGTGGGTACAGATGGTTACCATCGCCTAAATATTCTGGAAGTTCAAAGACTGATACGTTTTATGCCAAAGGCTGTAATTGCAGTTGTCCCGGGATGGGCAGTTGGAGGAGGACATAGTCTGCATGTGGTTTGTGATCTTACTTTGGCGAGTAAAGAACATGCCATTTTTAAACAAACAGATGCTGACGTAACTAGTTTTGATGGAGGATACGGATCAGCCTATTTGGCAAAAATGGTAGGACAGAAAAAAGCAAGAGAAATATTTTTCTTAGGAAGAAATTATTCGGCGCAAGAGGCCTATGAAATGGGAATGGTTAATGCAGTGATTCCTCATGATGAATTAGAGTCAACAGCTTTTGAATGGGGCCAGGAAATATTAGCTAAATCACCAACTTCTATTAAGATGTTGAAGTTTGCCATGAATTTAACAGATGACGGAATGGTAGGCCAACAGGTTTTTGCAGGAGAGGCTACAAGATTGGCCTATATGACTGATGAAGCCAAAGAAGGAAGAGATGCTTTCTTAGAAAAGAGAAAGCCAAATTTTGAAAAAAAATGGATTCCATAGGTTTAATAAATTATTGATGAAAGACCAAAGTATTACAGTTTTAATAAAATGTGAGGATCAAAAGGGCTTGGTGGCAAAAATAACCAATTTCTTTTTCAACGAAGGGTTTAATATTTTGAGTTGCCAGCAGCATGTAAATAAGCTTGAAAATAAATACTTCATGCGGATTCATGTAAAGGCTGAAGAAGTTGCCATTTCTAGGTCAGCACTAGAGCTTAAATTCGACAATTTGGCTCACGAACTTGAAATAGACTGGTCAATCAATTATGAGCGCACAAAAAAGAAGGTAGCGATAATGGTTTCTCATACAAGTCATTGTTTATATGATCTTTTAGAAAGACATCGCGAAGGTGGCTTGGATTGTTCGATTGAAATGGTGATCAGTAATCACGATAAACTGCGCGCTATTTCAGAAATGTTTGGCATTCCCTATTATCATCTTCCTGTAGATAAGTTACATAAAGAAGAGCAGGAAAAACAAGTGATGTCACTTTTAGATGAGCAGCAAATAGACCTGATTATTATGGCACGTTATATGCAAATTCTTACAGCTGATTTTGTTGGTACCTACCCTGAACGCATCATTAATATTCACCATTCATTTCTGCCTGCTTTTCAAGGTGCCAACCCATATCAACGGGCTTATGAAAGAGGTGTGAAATTAATAGGAGCAACAGCTCATTATGCAACCATAGATTTGGATGAAGGACCCATCATCGAGCAAGGTGTTGAAAGAGTCACGCATGAAAGTACAACCAAAACCCTCAAACAGATCGGTGCCGATATTGAGCGGCTTGTGCTTGCAAAGGCCGTTAAATGGCATTTGCAAAATCAAATTATCGTTTCAGATAACAGAGCAATCGTGTTTCCTGAGGCAGGAGAATAGTATCGTTTATTTAAAAGAAAGCTTATGAAAATTATTTGCATAGGAAGAAATTATGCCAAACATATAGAAGAATTGCATAATGAAAAACCAAAAGAACCGGTGATTTTTATGAAACCTGATTCTGCTGTTTTATTAAAGAAGAACCCCTTTATCATCCCGCCATTTTCTCAGGATATTCATTATGAGGTTGAGGTTCTGGTAAAAATCAACAGAATAGGAAAGTTTATAGATCAAAAATTTGCGCACAAATATTATGACGAGATTGGCTTGGGAATTGACTTTACGGCAAGGGATCTTCAAAGCAGGTTAAAAGAAAAGGGGCTTCCCTGGGAAAAAGCCAAAGCTTTTGATGGCAGTGCTGTTATCGGTAATTTTTATCCTAAAGACAGCTTGGATCTGGAGAATATTAAATTTCAATTGTTTAAGAATGATGAGCTGGTTCAAGATGGAGACTCTTCACACATGCTTTGGAAGATCGATGAATTGATCGCTTATGTATCGCAGTATTTTACACTTAAAATAGGCGATGTGATCTTTACAGGAACTCCTGCAGGGGTTGGAAGGGTAGAGGCTAATGATGTATTGAAGGGTACTTTAGAAGAGAAAGAAATGTTTCATATTAAAGTAAAATAGTCTTTGAAAAATCTTGAAATAGAAAGAAAATTTTTGATTCTTAACAATGATTTCAAAAAGGAATCATATAAGAAGGAACGCATAATTCAGGGATTTCTATCCTCCGTTCCTGAAAGAACGGTACGGGTAAGGTTGACAGGAGACGCTGGTTTTATAACCGTGAAAGGCATTGGAAACGAAGCTGGAACTACAAGATTTGAATGGGAAAGAGAAATATCAAAACAGGAGGCAGAAAGTTTGTTGGAGATTTGTGAAGCAGGCATTATCGATAAAGAACGCTATTATGTCAAAGCAGGTGAACACATATTTGAGATTGATGAATTTGAATTAGACAATAAGGGCTTGGTGATGGCTGAGGTGGAATTGAAAAATGAAGAAGATTCGTTTGAAAAACCAAAATGGTTAGGTGAGGAGGTCACAGGTCAGAAAAAGTATTACAATTCCAGTCTGGTTAAAAATCCATTTCAAAATTGGTAAAAAAAAAGGTGAATGATCAACATTCACCTTTTTTTATTAGTTCTTTAAAACAATTCTAAATCGGGCTTTACCTTCTTCAAGATGTGCCAAAGCTTCATTCACTTTTTCCATAGGAAATTCTTCAACAGTAGGATAAATATCATGCCTCACACAAAAATCTAACATTGTTTTGGTAAGCTCTGGGCTGCCAATAGGGCTTCCACCAACAGTCTTCTCACCCATAATAAGTGAAAAAGCTGGGATGGCCATTGGCTCTAAAACGGCACCTACCGTATGAAACTTTCCTTTTGGTTTTAGGCAAGTTAAATAAGAATTCCAGTCAAGTGTCACATTAGTCGTGTTTAATATAAAGCTTAGTTTTCCGGCAATGGCTTCGAGTTCTTCCGGAGATCTTGAATTAACAACTTTAGAGGCGCCCATTTTAAGGATCTCCTCTTTTTTATCAGGATTTGAGCTAAAAGCAATGACTTCACATCCCCAATGTTTAAGAAATTTAAGCGCCATATGCCCGAGACCACCAATTCCGATGACACCAACTGAATCCGTTGGTTTTACTCCTGCCAGTATGATTGGATTAAAAACGGTAATTCCGCCGCATAACAAAGGGCCTGCCTTTGATAAATCAATGGCGTCGGGTAAAGGAATAGCCCATGACCAATGACCTCTTACATAATCTGCAAAACCACCATGACGACCTACAATTGTCGCTTCATGAGTCGAACAAAGATGCTGATCTCCATCCATACATTGAGAACAGCTCATACAGGAGGCTGATAGCCAGCCTAAGCCAACTTTGTCACCGACTTTAAGGTTTTTTACGGCGTTGCCTGCGGCAACAACTTCACCGATAATTTCATGGCCAGGTACCAAAGGGTAAGACGTCATACCCCATTCATTATTGATCATACTTAAGTCAGAATGGCAAATGCCACAATGAGAAACTTTAATGTCAACCTGTTCAGGGCCTAACTGATCTAATTCATAACTAAAAGCCTCTAATTTTCCATTAGGCTCGTGAGCCGCAAATGCATTTACTTTCATTTTTGTTTTTATTTTCGGGGGTTAAATTCAATCTGACACATTGCATTGGCAATATGTTTTTATTTACATTTTTCTAAGACATGTGCTAATTCTTCTTCGGTCAAAGTCATAACATGATGAGGATTAGGGACGATCTGTTTAATCTCTCCCAGGGCACAGGAACAGTAAGAATCTGCATCTGCCTCAGCCACATCTTTTTCTTTTTGTGCTATTTTACAGTGTTCAAGAAATAATTGTTCAACTTCTTCGGTCCAAGGATCTTCTATTTTGATGAGAAGCAGGTCGTCAACGCATTTTGAGTTAACAAATAGTGATACGATTTCATTTTGTTCAAGTTCCATGGCAACCACTGGGTCTGGGTAGGCTTCAATGGAGGATTCCAGCAAGCAATCACAATATTTTTTGGCGTTTTGCACATCTTCGCTTTCGAGAAACCCAACACAGTTTCTTTCAAATTCAAGCATGTTTTTTTCAGTCCATTGGTGTTTGGATGCTTCAGCTTCTTTTGCTGAGGTCTCGCTTTTTTTCTCTTTCCCACAATTTGTCAAAAGAAAAAGGGTAAGTATAAATAATAGTGCGGTATATTTTTTCATAATATTAGAATTCAAAAATTTCACATTTGATTCTTTCTGTTTTAAGTTTTTCTCTTGAAACAAAATCGGAAACTACGTTGCCAGCAGTGGAGCCCCAGAAGATTACATCTCCGGCACTTCCTCCTACAGCGCTTCCTAAAAATTGCCCTGCAGTTGCTGCAATGGCCCTGGTTTCTCTACCCTTCATTTTTTTTTCATCAGGTCTGCCCACAGCGATTATGTTGTCAATGGGTATTTTTTTTCCAGCAATAGGCATAAACCTGGTACTTCGAGCATAATCAAAAACCCTGATTACGCCTCGATCTTTAAAAATACCGGTAATTTTTCCTTGAAAATAATGAGGGTTTTTCCCTTGTTTGGCATGCCCGATAATGATCAGGTCACCAAGCATAAATGTATCTATGCTTACTTCATTGTAGTTTGCGTCAAATCTCTTCACCAGCAATTCTTGACCAAAGCTGGGGAGACTGAATCCTACAATCAAAATACAGATTAAAAGTTTTTTCATGGATTCAATGTTTGGTTAATAAATCCTGTGAAAAACTAGATAAAGATTGAATCTTATTGAATTATTAGAATTTCATAGGGCTAAAAATCTTGTTACAACTCGATTTTTTTTAGCCCTATGAAAATACAAAAAATATTAATCCAATACAGTAGCTTCTTCTTTCTTTTCAGAATAAAGTTTTACACCCGCCTCGTAGTATTTATCACCTTCAGTCCAGAACGGTGTTTTTGGATCATTGGAGATCATTCTGCAAGTAAGGACATAAGATCTGAAGAATTTTTCCAGATAGTCGTAGTCAACTGTTTCGGGATTATCAGTAACCTGATGGTATGTTTTTGTTACCTCTTCATCAAACGCAGTAAAGCCTAAACTATAGGTTGGAGCTGGAATACCTTTTTTAGCAAAATTCACATTATCTGATCGGTCAAAAAGATTTTGCTCTGGAGCCGGATCATCTATAGCTTCGAGGCCAAATTCTTTGGCGCCGTCAATGATATGCTGAGCAACCGTTGTTCGGTTCAAACCAAAAATGGTTACTTTCGATGTGTCGTTATAACCTCCGTTGTCACTATTAAAACAGTATACCATCTTATTTAATGGTATCATCGGATTTTCAGCATAATAAGTACTGCCCAGTAATCCTTTTTCCTCACCGGTAAACAAAATAAACAGAGAAGATCTTTTTGTCGGATATTTAGCAAGGTTTTCGGCGGCACTCAACACAGTAACGGTACCTATTGCATTGTCTCTTGCACCATTATAAATAGAGTCATTTTCAGCATTTGGTTTGCCGATTCCAACATGATCATAATGAGCAGAGTAAATGATGAATTCATCTTTTAACTTAGGATCAGAACCTTCAAGATATCCAACAACATTTCTTGATGAGAATTCTTTGGCAGCAATTCCTTCTACTTTTAAATTGGCCGTGATTGATTTTGCACTGGCCATACTTGCGGCACCGGTCATGCCTGAATCGCCCACATAAATGTGAACAAACTTTTCAGTTTCTTCTGTGCTTTTAAGACCCGTCTTGTCCTCGTTAAAATAATGAGAATATCGATCCCACATGTTTTGATCAACTTCGATTAATTCTATTAATCCGGCTGCTCCAAAATTTTTAGCTCTTCCTCTTTTATCTCTTCCTGCCATTAATTTAGATCTCATGTTAGTTGATTCAGAATTTCCTGCTTTGGTAATAACGAGTTTCCCTTTCACATCAACTTTTTCAAAATCTTCCTTAGATCCAAAATCAAGAAATACTGCCTCTCCGTCATAATCAATATTTTTAACAGAAATTCCCAAGAATTGTTCACCTGTGATATCATTTAATTTTAGACTTATATTTGAAGGTGCAGACACTGTTTCCATCGGCACATTTTGGTAGAAACTTCCATTTTCACCAGCTGGTTTAACCCCGTATTTGCGTAAGTGATTCGAAAGATATGCCGCCGCAATTTTCAATTCGTCTGATCCTGTTTGTCTTCCTTTTAATTCGTCAGAGGCAAGGAAATATACGTGACTTTCAATGTCTCTTTTTAAAACTGTCGAAGTGACAAGTTCAGCATCTGATTGAGCCTGCATGCTTAGCCCAAGGCAAAGCGTAATGACAGATAGTATTGTTTTTTTCATGAATCGTTTAATTTAGTTTTAGCCGCTAAATATATAAATTAAAATTAGAAGCGTGAGAGAGAGTCTAGAGTTTCAATTATTTGTAGTTGTCAATGCCTATATTTGTTCTCCAAAATTTTAAAATATACATGAAGGCAGAAATCATCACTATTGGAGACGAAATTCTCATAGGGCAAATAGTTGATACCAACTCTCAATGGTTGGCTCAGAGACTCAATGAGATTGGGGTATCGATTTATCAGATCACTTCTATTCAAGATGATAGAGCGCATATTTTAAAGGCAATTGAAGAAGCCGAACAAAATGCGGATATAGTGATAATGACAGGTGGGTTGGGACCTACCAAAGATGATATTACCAAATTAACTTTGGTTGAATATTTTGATGATGAATTGAAATACAACAAAGAAATCGAAAATCATATCAAGCTTTTGTTTGGAAGGATAAAATACAATTTTACTGATATGGATCTTCAACAGGCGATGCTTCCTGCAAAAGCCACAATTATGAAAAACCATTTAGGAACTGCCTCCGGAATGTGGTTTGAAAGGAATAAAAAAGTTTTTGTTTCCCTTCCGGGTGTTCCAAATGAAATGAAAGGTTTGATAACTACTTCAGTATTGCCAAAACTTAGAGAAGATTATCATTTGCCTTTTATTGCACATAAAACCCTGCATACATATGGATTAGGGGAGAGCAGGGTTGCAGAAAGATTGACTGATTTTGAGAATAGCCTTCCTGATTCTATTAAACTGGCTTATTTGCCATCTTACGGACGGGTTCGACTTAGGTTAACAGCGAGAGGAGTAGAGGAAACATCTTTAATGTCAGACCTTGATGAAAACGTTGTAAAACTTAAGGTTTTAGTGAAGGACATTTTTGTTGGTGAAGAAGAAAATACTTCTATAGAAAGAACTGTCAATGAACTGCTGTCAAATAGTAAAGAAACTTTGAGTATAGCTGAAAGTTGTACAGGTGGTAATATTTCAAAAATGATCACAGCTATTCCGGGGGCGTCTTTATTTTTAAAAGGAGCAATGGTTGCTTATTCTGCTAAAGTAAAGGAGGAGCTTCTTCACGTATCTTCAGCGCTAATTAAAAGGCACTCTGTAGTAAGTAAAGAAGTGGCTATAGAAATGGCTACAAAAACACGTGATTTATTCTCTACTGATTATGCCATTGCAACTACAGGCAATGCCGGACCAACAACAGATGAAACGGATAAAAGTGTAGGCGTTGTTTTTATTGCAATTGCCAGCTCATCAGGAGTTTATGTTGAAGAATTTTTCTTTGGAAAGCCAAGAGCCAAAGTAATTGAAAGGGCATCTGTGAAAGCCTTGGAGCTGCTTAGAAAAGAAATTTTAAAAAACAGCTTAAATAGTTTGTCAGATTAGGAAAGAATATTTAATTTTGCACCTCGTTTTGAAATAAGAATTAAAACAGTCAGGAAATGTCAAGAGTATGTGAGTTAACGGGCAAGAGAGCAATGGTTGGAAACAACGTATCTCACGCTATGAATAGAACGAAGAGAAAGTTCAATGTAAATTTGGTAAAAAAGCGTTTTTATTTACCAGCTGAAGATAAGTGGGTGACTTTAAAGGTTTCTACGAGAGCTTTAAAGAACATCAATAAAAAAGGTGTTGAAGCTGTGATTGCAGAGGCAAGAGCAAATGGATTCCTAAAAAAATAAGAAGAGATGGCAAAGACTAAAGGAAATAGAATTCAGGTGATTTTAGAATGTACTGAACATAAAGGTTCAGGACAACCTGGTACTTCTCGTTATATTACAACGAAGAATAAGAAAAATACTCCTGATAGATTGGAAGTGAAGAAATTCAATCCTATCTTAAAGAAAATGACAGTTCACAAGGAAATAAAATAATTATAGATTTTCACAATCGTGAAATGTCTAATAAAAATTGACACATGGCAAAGAAATCAGTAGCATCGTTACAAACAGGGTCAAATAGATTGACCAAAGCTATAAAAATGGTAAGATCTGAAAAATCAGGTGCTTATACATTTGTTGAAAGCATTATGGATCCAAGTAAAGTAAATGATTTCTTGAGCAAGAAATAATACTTACTTTTTCTAATATACATAAAGCTACTTTCTTTTTGAAAGTGGCTTTTTTGCATTTTAAGACAAATGGTGGTCCCCTTAATTTTAGTTAACTTTGTGGTCGCTAAAAAAATTGAATTAATTAGAAACTAATCATGAGTTTGTTCAAAAATATATTTTCCAAAGAAAAGAAGGAGACTTTAGACAAAGGATTGGAAAAGTCCAAAACATCTTTCTTCAATAAACTTTCAAAGGCGGTTGCCGGGAAGTCTAAGGTTGATGATGATGTTCTTGATAATCTTGAAGAAGTGCTTGTGTCTTCAGATGTTGGTGTTGAGACAACCCTTAAGATTATTGAGCAGATAGAAGCACGTGTTTCAAAAGATAAATATTTTGGAACGGATGAGTTGAATCAGATCCTAAGAGAAGAAATTGCGGCCTTGTTGGCCAAAACCAACGTAGGTAATGAAACTGAATTTGGCATTCCTTCAACGGCTAAAAGGCCTTACGTGATCATGGTTGTAGGGGTTAATGGAGTAGGAAAGACCACCACCATAGGGAAACTAGCATCTCAGTTTAAAAAACAAGGACTTAAAGTGGTACTTGGAGCGGCTGATACTTTTAGAGCAGCTGCCATAGATCAGTTACAGATATGGGCCGATCGTGTTGATGTGCCAATGATTAGGCAGGATATGGGCAGTGATCCGGCTTCAGTAGCCTATGATACTTTACAGTCAGCTGTAAAACAGGATGCAGATGTGGTAATCATAGATACTGCAGGGCGTTTGCACAATAAGGTGAACCTTATGAATGAGTTGACGAAAATTAAAAGGGTTATGCAGAAGGTAGCAGATGATAAACCTGACGAAGTACTATTGGTGCTTGATGGATCTACCGGACAGAACGCTTTTGAGCAGGCAAAGCAATTTACCAAAGCAACTGAAGTGACGTCATTGGCGGTTACCAAACTTGACGGTACAGCAAAAGGTGGCGTGGTCATCGGAATTTCAGATCAATTCCAGGTACCCGTAAAATATATAGGAGTAGGAGAAGGTATAGATGATCTTCAGGTATTTAATAAAATAGAGTTTGTGGATTCTTTTTTTAAGTAGAAGTGGTTTGCCAACCTTCGGAGGTGAACCCTTCGGAAGTGAACCCTTCACTTCCGATCGGATGAGAAATTTTAAATGAAATCGAAAGAATCCAAGAATTATGCGAACAAAATCTTCCAAGAAAAATAAAATTAACGTTGTCACTTTAGGTTGCTCTAAAAATGTTTATGACAGCGAAGTGCTAATGGGGCAGCTGAAAGCAAACAATAAAGACGTTGTTCACGAGGATGAAAACGATGATGGTAATATTGTTGTCATCAATACCTGTGGCTTTATTGGAAAAGCCAAAGAAGAGTCTGTCAATACAATTTTGCATTATGTAGATAAGAAGGAGGCAGGATCTGTAGATAAGATTTTTGTAACGGGTTGTCTGAGTGAAAGGTATAAGCCAGATCTTGAAAAGGAAATTTCTGACGTAGACCAGTATTTTGGAACACATGACTTACCCAATTTATTAAAAGCACTTGAGGCTGATTATAAGCATGAACTTGTTGGTGAGCGTGTAACAACTACCCCTAAGCATTATGCTTATCTCAAAATTGCTGAAGGTTGTGATCGACCTTGTTCATTTTGTGCCATTCCATTAATGAGAGGCGGACATGTTTCAACGCCAATTGAAAATCTTGTTACTGAAGCGGAAAAACTTGCTTCTAATGGGGTAAAAGAATTGATTTTAATTGCCCAGGACCTTACTTATTATGGTCTTGATATATACAAAAAAAGAGCTTTGGCTGATCTTTTAAGGAAGTTGGTGAAAGTTGAAGGTATTGAATGGATCAGGCTTCATTATGCTTTTCCAACTGGATTCCCCTTAGATGTATTAGATGTCATGAGGGATGAGCCTAAGGTTTGTAATTATTTGGATATCCCTTTACAACATATTAATTCTGAATTGCTTAAGTCAATGAGGAGAGGAACGAGTTCTGATAAAACCATTGACTTGATCAAAAAATTTAGGCAACGGGTGCCTGAAATGGCTATTCGAACTACGCTTATTGCTGGGTATCCAGGTGAAACGGAAGAACAATTTCAGGAGCTAAAGGACTTTGTGACGAATACAAAGTTTGAGCGTATGGGGTGTTTTGCTTATTCTCATGAGGAAAATACACATGCCTATTTATTGAAGGATGATGTACCTGAAGAGGTTAAAGAGCAACGCGTCTCGGAGTTGATGGATATTCAAGGCCAAATTTCATTTGATCTTAATCAAGAAAAAGTTGGGAAGACTTTTAAATGTATGTTTGACCGCAAAGAAGGAAATTACTTTATTGGACGAACAGAATTTGATAGCCCAGATGTAGATAATAACGTAATTGTTGATGCAACTGCTCATTATTTGCAGGTTGGGCAATTTATTGATATTAAAATCACTGAAGCGACAGATTTTGATCTGTATGGTGTTCCTGCCTAATAAGCTTTGCTAGTTTTATGATAAGTTTTAATAGTTGAGTCATTTTTGTAATACGATCATCGTGTTTTCGTCTTAAAACAAGGTTAAAAAAATTGGACCTCCTTTTTTAAGATTAAAAAAGATGTATTTTTACTAAAAACTACAATTCATTGGGACAAGTAAACTCAACTATTAAATTTCAAGATACCGGTTATTTTTCTAAAATCATGTCTGATTACCTTGAGCAAAAGGAACCTGTCGAAGATTTTTATGGTAATTTCCCTGACATTGAAGGATTTCGAAAACAGATTGAGGAGAAATCAAAAGCCTTTGACGTTTCGACAAGAGCGGTGTTGACTTCTTGTTTAATGGAGCAAACTGAACAGCTTACACTTTCTGCTCTCACTAAGAAACATATTTCGCTTTTAAAAGAATCAAACACATATACCGTAACCACAGGCCACCAATTAAATCTTTTCACCGGGCCCTTATATTTTCTTTATAAGATCATTTCGGCCATCAACCTGGCTAAAGAGTTGAAAAAGAATTTTCCAGAGAATAATTTTATACCTGTTTACTGGATGGCTACAGAAGATCACGATTTTGAAGAGATTAGTTTCTTCAATTTTAAAGGTCGTAGAATCCAATGGAATAAGGATGTTAAAGGAGCTGTCGGAAGAGCCTCTACTCAAGATCTGGGGAAGGTTTATGGCGAAATAGATGCTATACTAGGTGAGAATAAGAATGCAGCAAGGTTAAGAACGCTATTCACTCAATCGTATTTGGAGCACGGTTCCTTAACTGAAGCAACCAGGTTTTTAGCAAATGAACTCTTTGGCGATTATGGTCTGGTTATTATTGATGGAGATGATAAGGGGCTTAAAAGTTTATTTAACCCGTATGTGCGAGAAGAGCTGATCAAACAGACTAGTTATAAAGAAGTTTCGAAGACAAATGAGGCATTGGGTGTGAATTATCCTATTCAGGTTAATCCACGTGAAATTAATTTGTTTTATTTAGATGATAACCTGAGAGAAAGAATTCTCTATGAAGAGGGCGTTTATAAAATTAACAATACTGATTTGGTCTTTTCACAAGAGCAGCTATTGGAATTACTTGACAGCGCACCTGAAAAGTTTAGCCCGAATGTGCTGATGAGACCATTGTATCAGGAAGTAATACTCCCAAACCTTTGTTATATAGGCGGAGGCGGAGAAATGGCTTATTGGTTGCAGCTTAAGGCTTTTTTTAAGAAAGTCTCTGTTCCGTTTCCAATCTTGCTGCTGCGTAATTCTGTTTTGCTTATTGATCAGAAGCAACGTAAAAAAATGCAGGGGCTTCATATTTCAGAAAAGGAAATATTTTTAAAGCAAAATGACCTGATTAAATTAAAGGTAAAGGAGATTTCTGATCTGAATCTTGATTTTACAGAGCAACGTAAAAATTTGCAAGCCATGTTTTCGGATTTAAAAGCCTTATCCGATAAAACGGATAAGTCATTTACCGGAGCGGTATTGGCACAAGAGAAGAAACAACTCAATGGGCTTGATCATTTGGAGAAAAGACTCTTAAAAGCCCAGAAAAGAAAGTATCGAGAGATCGTAAGCCGTATAACAAAGATTCAACAAGAACTCTTTCCTAAACAAAGTTTGCAGGAGCGGCAAGCTAATTTTTCGGAGTTTTATGAGATTTATGGAGATGAGTTAATACCACTATTAATCAGTATGTTAGACCCGTTGAAGCTAGAATTTGATTTAATAAGTCCGTAGACTTAAATCAGACCACATATTGTAAGCGCCTTTCTGTAGGCATCTGATCGATATTCATAGTTATAGGTTCCAATGTCTTGGGGATGTATCCAAATCAATTTATCAAATTCATCATCTTGAGGTATGATATCGGCATCAGGTCGGTGTTTGATTTTTACTATGGATAATTCCTGACCCATATAAACAGGGTGGCAATCAGGTGGAAAAGGGTATCTTACTTTTTCCTCATAGACTTCGGCAATGTATTCGTGATGTAGGAGGTAATTCAATTCTTCCTTCAGCTCTCTTTCGATTCCTTGAATAAGGTTTTCTTTTGCTTCTAATCCTCCTTGTGGAAATTTATAACTTTTATCACGAGGGGAGTAACCAATGAGAACTTTTGACTCTTCATTGATAATTACTGCCATTACCGCTTGTCTGTATATTTTTCCCATGTCATTACAAATTTAACAAAAAAAAAGATGACCGGAATCCGGTCATCTTCAAGTAATCTATTTTTATGTTAGCCTAAGAAATAAATAAAAAGGAAAAAAGCATGGCGAATTTTCCGACTTTTAAATTTTCAATATTGAAGAAACGGTTTCTTCTAGGCATTTTAACTTCAGGTTTTTGTGTTTGATCCGCAACCAATTCAGAAACCTCACCAATCAATTGGTAACAGGCGTTGATTAATTTCTCCTCTCTTGGGAGGTAATCATTCTGTGGATAAAGGATCAATAAGAAATCATCATTACTATCAGAAGAAGTAAAACTATCTTCCAGTGTAAATGCATCTTTATTTTCAACAAACTCCAAGTAGATCTCTCTGAACACAGATATTTTACTTTTATCTATGATTGAGAAATTTACTGAATCCATTAGGGCATCAACTTTTTGGCTAAATGAAAGTGCCTTATTATGATTTCCAAGAAATTCAGAGTTGATACTGTCAGTGATGTTTAGTTTTTCTGATAAGTAATCTGTAATCGTGCTCTCAACAAAAAGGGCAGACACAAAAAACTCATTTCTAACTTTTACCTCGCTTATCTCCATGATTCAATCTTTTAAATAATTAGATATAACGAATAATTAAATTCTATTATATATATTTAACGTTATGTGAGGGGAGTTATTATGAGGGTAATTGCAATTACTTTGCCAAAGCATTCTAAGTAATCTTAAAACAAAGTTAAAAATTAAAGTAACCTAACCTAATTAATTGTGAAAAATTACCCAGAAATGTTGATAAATTTCATGGTATACCATGAATAGAAAAAGCCCTTTTGATCATCAAAAGGGCTTTTTTGTAAATTATAAAAAATAGATAAATTCTTATTTTTTGAATTTAGCGTATTTGTTTTTGAACTTGTCAATTCGACCAGCTGTATCAACCAATTTCATTTTACCAGTATAATATGGATGAGAAGTACGAGAAATTTCCAATTTAATTAATGGGTATTCAGCACCTTCAACATCAATAGTTTCTTTTGAATTGGCAGTAGATTTTGTTAAAAAAACATCTCCGTTAGACATGTCTTTAAACGCTACCATTCTATAATTTTCTGGATGTATTCCTTTTCTCATCGTTAACTCATTTAAATTTTATACTTTCGCCTCTCTTAAAAAGAAGATTCAGCACTTGCCGAATTTGAGAGTGCAAATTTAAATAATATTTTTAAATCTCAAACATTATTTTAGTTATTTTAAGTAAAAAAAAATAATATGAATAAAATTGCGTCCATTTTAATGCTTGGATTACTGTTTTTCATGAATTCATGCGGCAATAAGTATCAATTAGTTTTGGAATCTCCCAAAAGTATTCAGATTGATAAACCTCTAAAAATTAATGTAAAAGAAAAGAGTGGTAATCCAATTGATTCTATTCAATACTTCATTAATGGTAAATTGATAGAAAATCCAGAGGCCATTGATATTAATGGGTTTAAATTAGGGAAACAGGCCATATCAGCAATGATTTTTTATGAAGGAAAGAGTAAAAGACTGAACAATACGGTTTACTTCCTGAATCATACACCTCCTGTGGTTTACACTTATGAAGTTGTTAATGAGTATCCGCATGATAGCGAGGCATTCACCCAGGGTTTTGTATATCATGATGGTTACTTTTATGAAAGTACCGGGCAAAATGGAAAATCAACTTTAAGAAAAACCGAAATCACTACAGGAAAGGTTTTGAAAAAAATAGATCTTGACAGACAATACTTTGGTGAAGGGATGACTATTAAGGATGGTAAAATTTATCAGCTTACCTGGAGAAAAAAAGTAGGATTTATTTATGACCTGGAAAGTTTTAAACTTGAGAATACATTTGATTACGGACAAAGTAAGGAAGGGTGGGGTTTAACGCATAATAATGATTTCTTAGTTAAAACTGATGGAACTGAGCGCATGTGGTTTTTAAATGCTGAAACTTTTGAAGAGGTTTCGTATATTGAGACTTATACCAATAAAAGGAAGGCGGAAAAATTAAACGAATTGGAATTTGTTAGAGGTAAAATATATGCCAATATTTGGCAGCAGAACTCTATTTTGATCGTTGAGCCGTCAACCGGGGCGATTGAGGGTATTGTGAGTTTAAAAGGCCTTCAATCTAAAGCTGGGCAAAAAGGTGAAGACAATGTTCTGAATGGAATTGCATATGATGCCGAGAACGACCGCTTATATGTTACAGGTAAAAATTGGAATAAGGTTTTTGAGATAAAATTGATTGAAAAGTAAATAAGATGCTTCGTAATATAGTTCTCATAATTCTTGGTTTTGTAGTCTTACATTCATGTAATGATGAAATTTTTGAAACCAGTCCCAGTACTGGTGAATTGATTTTTTCTCGTGACACGATTTTTCTTGATACCGTATTTACAAATGTGAGTTCAAGCACCAGAACTTTTAAAATATATAACAAGACCGGTAATCATATTAATATTCCAAATGTCAGTTTAGGAAGGGGAGCGCAATCTTTTTACCGACTGAATGTAAACGGGCAGTCGGGTAAGTCATTTGAGAATATTACGATCCTGCCAAAAGACAGTATTTACGTCTTTGTCGAGGCTACTATAGATTTTTCGAAAGTTACAGACCCACTATATACCGATTCAATCGTCTTTGATCAAGGAAGCAATCAGCAGGATGTGAAATTAGTGACATTAGTTCAGGATGCGCATTTTTTATTTCCAGAACGAGATGCTCAGGGGATCAAGGAAACGATAGTAATTGGAGTTGACGATGAAGGAGAGGATATTACTGTTGAAGGCTTTTATTTGGAAGGTAACACAGTTTGGACCAATGACAAGCCGTACGTTGTTTATGGTTATGTAGGGGTAAACAAAGGGAACAGCCTCACCATAGAAAAAGGAGCAAGGGTGCATTTTCATCAAGGCTCAGGTTTGCTGGTTGAAAAAGAGGGAAGTCTGAAAATTAATGGCACTTTGGATGAAAAAGTGATTATTCAAGGAGACAGGCTAGAACCATTTTATGAAAATGTGGCCGGTCAATGGGGTACCATTTGGTTGAGACCAGGCAGCAAGGAACACGTTATCAACCACGCAATCATTAAAAACAATACCATCGGTGTTTTGATGGATTCTTTGGGAAGTTCTGAAGAACCGACACTTAAAATTCTCAATACAGAGATTTATAATACTTCTAATTTTGGTTTGTTCGGAAGGGCAACGCATATTGTTGGTTCAAATTTAGTAATTGCCAATAATGGAAGGTCATCTTTGGCTTGTACATTAGGCGGGTCTTACAATTTCACACATACTACCCTTGCCAATTATTGGTCTGGCAGTATCAGGGAATTTCCCACTTTGTTGGTTAATAATTTTCAATTTTCAACTGATACAGATGAATTACTCGTAAATGATCTCTTAGCTGCAAATTTTACAAACTGTATCATCGAAGGTAATCAGAGTAGAGAATTTGTCCTTGATGAGAATATGCAGGCGGGATTCAATTTTAATTTTAAGAATAATTTGTTGCGTTTTTTTGATCCAAGCGGTAATTTCTTAGATGACCCCTTATATGATTTTGAAGATGAATCTAAATACCAGAACAATATATTCAACGGAGAATCTGACTTTAAGAATGTAGATGAAAATGAATTTATTATTGGAGAAGCTTCAGATGCCAATGCCAATGCTGATTTACCTGCAGCCCAAAAAGTTCCTTTTGATCTTTTGGGCGTAAATCGAACGTCTTTACCAGACATAGGAGCCTACCAGCACATTATTTTTGAAGAATAGATTTTTAGATTTCTAATTTTTGTAGACAATACCATCTTTCATTACAAATACAACATTCTCAAGGGTTTTGATATTTTTAGTTGGATCTTCATCAACCGCAATGATATCAGCGTAGTTTCCTTTTTCAATTGAACCTATTTGCTCATTTTTAAGAAGAAGTGCGTTTGTTATCGTGGCCGATTGAATGGCATGCATTTCAGTCATACCAACTTCTACCATGTATCGAAATTCTTTACCATTGATTCCGTGAGGAAATACGCCCGCATCAGTTCCGAAGGCAATCTTCACACCTTTCTTATATGCTTTTGCAAAAGTCCCCTGAATTTTTGGTCCGATATCCAAGGCCTTTGGAACAATGATGTCAGGATAATATCCTTTGATTTTAGCCTTGTCACTTACTTCTTTACCCGCCGTTAGGGTTGGTACATAGTAAACATCATACTCCTTCATCATTTCCATGGTTTTGTCACTCATCAGGGTGCCATGTTCAATGGTCTTAACCCCTCCTAAAATGGCACGCTGCATGCCTTCATCACCATGTGCATGCGCAGCCACGTGCATGTCATAATCCTTTGCTGTTTCACAAATTGCTTTAATCTCTTCAACCGTGAATTGTGGGTTTTGTCCGTTTTTTGCCATGCTTAAAACGCCTCCAGTTGCGGTAATTTTAATAAGATCAGCACCATTTTTATAACGCTGTCTTACCGCCTTTTTGGCATCTTCAGGCCCATTCACAACGCCTTCAGCTGGTCCGGGATCTCCCATGATTTCTTTTCTTACACCATTGCTCGGGTCTGCATGCCCTCCAGTTGTGCCAATAGCTTTACCTGCGGTATATACTCTGGGGCCTTCAGCAAAACCTTGATTTATGGCATTTCTCAGAGATATATTGGCGCCACTGCCTCCTAAGTCTCTTACAGTGGTAAATCCGGCTTGGAGCGTCTTTTTTGCATAGAAAGAGGCGCGCAATGCTCTGTCAGAAGTGTTTAATGTAAACTTTTGCAAATAAGATTTAGGATTAGATTCTCCTTCCAGATGCACGTGCATGTCTATTAATCCTGGGAGTACAGTTTTATCCTTAAGGTCAATAATGATATCCTGATCGGAACCTGAAGTTTTAAATCCATTTTCTACATTCATGATCATATTGTTTTCAATAATAATGGTCATGTTGTCAAGTACTTTTCCATTTTTTGTATCGACCAATTTTCCACATTGTAAATAAGTAGTTTGACCAATTGTAAAAGATGTGATCATCAAAAAGAAGAGGATGCTTAAATATTTCATATTTTTGGTGGTTTGATTGCTATAAATATAACAAGCTTAAATGAATAATAAATGAGTTCAAAGAAAATAGTGGTAACAGGAGCAAGTCGGGGCATTGGATTGGAGCTCGTAAAGAAATTGGCAGCAAGTGGTCATCAACTGCTCGCTTTGAGCAGGAATACAGCATCCATTGATCCAATTTTAGCCAACAGAGAGCAGGTCACATTTCTAGAGACTGATATAACTACAGGAGCCGGAATAAAAATGGTAGTGGGTTATGTTGAAGAAAACTGGGATAAAGTAGATATTGTTATTCATAATGCAGGAGCTCTTCTGCATAAGCCTTTTAAGGAAACAACAAGTGAAGATTTTCTGAGTATATACCAGGTGAATGTTTTTGCAGTTGCTGAGCTGACCAGAAGATTGGATCCATTTCTAGTTGGCGGTAGTCACGTTGTTGCCATTAGCAGTATGGGAGGCATTCAAGGCAGTATGAAGTTTGCCGGCCTTTCGGCTTATAGTTCGTCTAAAGGTGCTGTGATTACATTAATGGAATTACTTGCAGAAGAATATAAGGAGAGAGAAGTACAATTTAATGCTTTGGCCCTGGGAGCTGTTCAAACTGAAATGTTGAAAGAAGCCTTTCCTGACTATGAAGCCCCAATAAGTGCTGAGGACATGGCAGATTATATAGGTGATTTTGCCTTGAAAGGGAATGCTGTTTATAATGGAAAGGTGCTGCAAGTATCTAGTTCCACGCCATAATTAAAGAATTAAGATCTCAATCGCTAATTGATAACTGTTTGGAAACAAAAAGAGAAATTCTCGAAAAATACGTGCCTGATGAAGCGGTGGCTATGGTGCTTGACGTGATTGATCGTTATCCTTGTCATCTAAAAATTGTCAACAAAAGACGCAGTAAGCACGGAGATTTTAAGAGGTATTTTGATGGTAAAATTCAAATAACCATTAATAATGATTTAAACGCATATAGGTTTTTGTTGACGCTTATGCATGAGTTTGCGCATTTGGTTACTTTTCAGGAGTATAAAAAAGTCAAACCGCATGGAGTCCAATGGAAGCGGAACTTTAAATTACTGATGTTGCCTTTTCTTAGACCTGAAATTTTTCCAGAGGATATATTGAGTGAATTAGCTCATTATTTAATCAATCCAAAGGCGAGCAGTGACGGCGATGTTAAGTTGTCATTAGCATTTCGAAAATATGACAAGCAAAATGATAAAAAGCTTATTTTTGAAATTCCTGACAGAAGTAAATTTCAGTATCACAACAGAACTTTTATAAAGGGTGACAAAAGACGCACCAGATATGAATGTGTGGAGGTCCTGACAGATAGAAAGTACATTTTTCATCCTCATGCAGAGGTTGATATAATTAAATAAAAATTATGAACAAGAATTATTACGCAGTTATTATGGCCGGTGGGGTAGGTTCCCGATTTTGGCCAGTCAGTACGCCAGAAAATCCCAAACAGTTTCACGATATGTTAGGTACTGGTCAGTCACTTATACAACAAACCTTTAACCGATTGTCAAAATTGATTCCCGTTGAGCAGATTTTAATTGCGACAAACAAAAGGTATAAAGACCTGGTTATGCAGCATTTGCCTCAGGTTAGTGAAAATCAGGTTTTGTTAGAGCCGGCGATGAGAAATACATCACCTTGTATTTTGTATAGTGCGCTTAAGATTGCTGACCAGAATAAAGATGCAGTAATGATTGTTGCTCCTTCTGATCATTTTATAGAAAATGAAGAAGAATTTGTAAAAAATATTGAGTCTGCCTTTGAAACCTGTCAGAAAAATGATTTTCTAATGACCTTAGGAATAAAACCTACAGGACCAAATACTGGTTTTGGCTATATTCAACATGATGATTCAATTGAAGAAGTGAAAAAAGTAAAAAATTTCACTGAAAAACCAGATGTAGCAACGGCTGAAAAATTCTTGGCAGAGGGAAATTACCTTTGGAATGCAGGAATCTTCATATGGAGTGTGCAGAGTATTCTCAAATCATTTGAAAGTAGTCTTCCTTCCATGTATGCTTTATTCCAAAAGGGAACCTCCTGTTGGAATTCAAATGAAGAAGTAGGGTTTATAGAAGTAAATTATCCTAAAGCTGAAAATATTTCTATCGATTACGGAATTATGGAGAAAGCGTCAAATGTATATGTGATGGCTACTGATTTTGGTTGGAATGATCTGGGTACCTGGGGTTCTCTTTATGATAAATTATCAAAGGATGATAGTAATAATGCCCTTGTTAACGCCAAGGGGTATTTCATGGATGCAAAAAATAATATGGTTAGTACTCAAAGTGGGAAGCGAATCATTATCTCAGGAATCAGCGATTATATAGTTGTTGAGACAAAAGACACCATAATGATTTATCCTAAATCTGAAGAACAAGAGATTAAACAGGTGTCTAAGAAAGTAGATGAGTTATTTCCTGCTAACTAATTTTTAGTACATTTACTATGCAGAGTAGTAAGCGCCCAATTTTATGGATGAAAAAGACAAAGTTCAGTTAGAACAAGATAAAAAATTCAACGAGCACAAAGAGGATGTTCAAAAGGAATTTAAAGGTTTTTTTCAGAGTCTAAAGGAATATATTCCACAGCTTCTGAATATAAAAACCGGCACTGATAAAGAGGCTACGGCTAAAATTATAAGGGAAGGAGTTTCCATTAAAGGGCAAACAGCCTGGATTCTTGTTTTCTCAATTCTGATTGCATCGATTGGATTAAATGTGAGTTCAACTGCAGTTGTAATTGGAGCGATGCTTATTTCTCCCTTGATGGGTCCTATACTTGGGATTGGATTTTCAATTGGGGTAAACGACGTAGATACCTTGAAAGCTTCAGTGATCAATTTTGGGGCTATGGTTTTCTTGAGCCTTTTAACCTCGTTCTTGTTTTTTAGTATCCCAATTTTTAAAGAGGCGACTCCAGAAATATTGGCCCGTACAAAACCTGATGTAAGAGATGTGTTAATTGCCATGACTGGTGGTTTGGCATTAATTATTGCGATTAGCCGCCCAAAGGCGCAATTCAACACGGTAGCGGGTGTAGCGATTGCAACCGCGCTGATGCCACCTTTGTGTACTGCAGGCTTTGGTCTTGCTACAGGTCAGTTTAATTATTTTGGAGGTGCTATATTTCTATTTACCATAAACTCTATTTTCATTGCCCTGGCTGCTTTTGCGATTACCAAATATTTAAGATTTCCGATGCTTAAATATATTAACCAAGCCAAAAGAAAAAGAATTTCGAGAATTGCCTCATTGATTGCTGTTGTCGTTTTGGGTTTTAGTGTGTATCAATTCTATCTGTTGTATCTCATAAATGATTATGATACGAAAGCCGAAAGGTTTATCAGAGACCTGCAGGAGCAAGGAGTTAATATTATTGGCGATCCTAGTGAAAGTGTTGATTATCAATCTAAAGAGATTAAGTTGTACATCTTTGGGAATGATTATAATGCTGCTGACCGGGAGAGATGGCAAGTTGATATGGAGGAGCTGGGCCTAAAGGATACGAAGCTAACTATCTTGCAGAGTCAGGATGATTCCAGGTTGAGAGAGGATATTGACCAAATTAAAGACTTGTACATGGATAGTAACAGGATGTTGATTTCCAGGGATGAGACCATTAAAGAAAAGGAGATAAGGATAAGTAAATTGGAAAAAGATTTACGGAGATACTATGATAATGAAGTGCTGTTTGATCGTGTTGTTAAAGAGATTGGCATAAATTATAATGGTTTGAAAAAAGTGAGCTTTGCGCAAGAATTTGTTTCAGATTTCGAAAAAATTGACACGGCTAATATTATCTCTGTAAAGTGGAAGCCACTTGTCGGTAAAAAGCAACGGAGACAAGATGAAAAGAAACTGAAAGAATGGATGGAGGCACGATTAGATCTTAAAAACATTGAAATTAGAGAACTCCCATAAATCGTTTCATAAAAGTTAACTGAATATTTTTCATGAGAGCAACTCCTGTATGGCTGCTGATATTGTTTTTCTCCCTGCCCATTTTTGCGCAAAATGTCAATTTTAATAAAGGTAAAGCTGCTAAAAAGAACTACTACACTGAAGTTGCGTATACTGAATTAAAGAATAAAATTATTATACCGGTTAAGATTCAAGGTCAAACGTATCGGTTTTTATTTGATACAGGTGCTCCTAATCTTATCAGTCATTCTCTTAAGGATCTGATTCAAACTAAAGCCCTTCAAACCATTCAGGTAAAAGATGCTAACGATAAAAGGCGGCCATTGAATGTTGTCATGATTCCTTTGCTTGACATTGGTGGTGTAAGTTTTAAAAATTCTCCTGCTATTGTCAATGATACCATGAGTAATTTCCTTTTTGACTGTTTGAAGATTGACGGGATCATTGGGAGTAATTTAGTTCGAAATGCTATTGTTCAGATTGATGCAAAGAAAAAACAGATTATCCTGACTGATCAAGTAAAGAAATTGGGTCTTGAGGATTTGGATTATCTTAATATGGCTTTGAATAGTAATCAGAGCAGCCCTTATATTTGGATTAGGCTTAATGGAGAGGGCAGAGCAGGAGAGCAGGTATTGTTGGATACTGGAGCTGAAGGGTTTTACGATCTTTCATTTAATAGTTTTAAAAAATTGAAACAGCTTCAGGTTTTTAGCCATATAGATTCGGCTCAAGGATATAAAGGAGTCGGTCTGTTTGGTGTCTCTGAACCAACAACTCATTATAGGGTTCAGCTGCCCTCAATTGATTTTCTGGGCACTGAGTTCGCAAATGTTATAAGTATCTCTACAACGGCCGTTAAATCAAGAATAGGAGCTGATTTACTCAGTTATGGCAAGGCTACACTTAATTTTAAACAGAAGCGCTTCTATTTTGAAGCTTTTGATCATAAAGTTGATCTTCAGGAAGAAGTTTGGTCATTTAGTCCAACGGTCAAAAATGGCCAGGTTGTAGTTGGTATAGTGTGGGATGAAGATTTGTCGACAAGGTTGAAATCCGGAGATAGCATCATTAAAATTAATGAGCTCGATACCGCTTCTATGGATATTTGCGATTTATTGGTGAAAGCATCTCCTCTTCAAGATGACCATGAATTAAATATCATTGTTAAGGACGATTCGAGCAAAGCCAAGCAAATAAAATTAGAGAAATACTACTTAGCGCCAAATGTTCAAAAGGCAGATTAGTTTCTAGCCATTATTGTAAGCTTCCCTTACTTTTTTATAAAGATTTGAGGAATAAACAAAGTCTGTAACGGCCTCGTTATTAGTTTTAAAGATGGTTTTAAAAGAACCTTCCCACTCTTTAAGTCCTTGCTTGAGAAAAATAATTTTCTCTCCTATTTCCATGACAGAATTCATATCATGAGAATTGATAATCGTAATCATTTGGTATTCGTCTGTGATCTCTTGTATTAAATTATCAATGATGATAGCCGTTTTGGGGTCAAGCCCTGAATTTGGTTCATCACAGAATAAATATTTTGGATTCATAACAATGGCTCTGGCTATTGCAACCCGTTTTTGCATACCTCCGGATAGTTCTGCCGGAAATTTATTGTTGACATTTTCAAGATTCACTCTGTTCAATACGAAATTTACCCTGTCTCTCATTTCCTCATCAGTCTGCTTCGTAAACATCTTCAATGGGAATTTGATATTGTCTTCAATTGTTTCAGAATCAAAGAGCGCTCCGCCTTGGAATACCATACCAATTTCTTTACGCAGTTCTCTTTTTTCTGACAATGACATTTTACTATAATGCCTATTGTCATAACAGATATCGCCTTGTTCAGGTGAGAAAAGGCCTAGCAAACATTTTAAAAATACCGTTTTTCCAGATCCACTGGTTCCAATGATCATACTGGTATCGCCCTTGTGAAAAGTGGCTGAAATCCCTTTCAGGATTTCCTGGTCGCCAAATGATTTGTGTATGTCAGTAACTTCTATCATCTATCCTAAAAGCATTTGAGTTAAGAAATAATTTAATAATATGATAACGATACTGGTCCAAACCACGGCCTGTGTACTGGCTTTTCCTACTTCCAGTGATCCGCCTTTGACGTAAAAACCATAAAAGGAAGGTATCGTTGATATGCAGAATGCGAAAACCATTGTTTTAATGATGGCATATCTCACGAGATAAGGCTGAAAATCCATTTGGATACCTGTTATATAACTGTCTGATGTAAAGAGTCCTGTCATAAATCCTGAAACCCATCCTCCAAATATGCCTAGAAACATAGCCAATAGAACGATAAAAGGATAGAAAAATACAGCGGCGATCACCTTGGGTAAAACTAAATAATTTAAAGCATTAACTCCCATAACTTCTAAGGCGTCAATTTGCTCTGTAACCCTCATCGTTCCGATACTTGAAGTGATATAGGAGCCAACTTTACCGGCCAAAATGATTGACATAAAGGTGGGTGCAAATTCAAGGATTATTGATCTTTTCGTCGCAAAGCCAATGAGGTATTTAGGAATCCAAGGACTGTCAACGTTTAAGGCTGTTTGTATCGCGACAACGCCTCCAACGAAAAACGATATAAAAGCAACAATACCAATTGATTTGAGGCCTAATTCATCAACTTCCTTAAAAAGACTTTCTCTAAAAACTGATCTTTTCTGCGGTTTTTTAAAGACCTGGCCCAACATGATAAAATATAATCCAATATTTTGCAAGTATTTCATAAGCATTACTATAACGCTAAAATATTAAAATTTGGCAGACATATTCGCAATTAAAAAGCTTTTATCCTTAAATTTAGCCAAAAAAAAACAAATGATAAGAAAAGCGTTATTGGGATTATTCCTTTTATTTTCAAGTGTACAGAGTTTTGGTCAAGACATAACAACCGTAGACAGGCCGAAGCTAGTTGTTGGAATCATAGTAGATCAAATGAGATACGATTATCTGACCAGATTTTATGATCGTTATGGAGAAGAAGGCTTTAAAAGAATCTTAAGAGAAGGTTATAATTTTGAAAATGCCCATTTTAATTATGTTCCTACGGTCACAGCGGTTGGACATGCCTCTGTTTATACTGGTACCACAGGGAGTGGGCATGGAATAGTTGCGAATGATTGGTATGATAAGTATTTGAAAAAAATGATCTACTGTGTAGATGATTTTAATTTTAAAGCTATTGGTACTGAACTGCCTTATGAACAAAAATCTCCGGTTAGACTATTGGCAACAACCGTCACAGATGAACTTAGGTTGGCTCAGAATATGAATGGGAAGACCATAGCAATTGGGCTCAAAGATCGTTCGGCTGTATTGCCTGGAGGGCATACATCGAATGGCTCATACTGGTTCGTTGGGAAGGATGAAGGAAAGTTTATTACATCTGGTTTTTATATGGAGGAACTTCCAAAATGGGTAATTGATTTTAATAAAAAGGAGTTTCCTAGAAAATATATGAAAAATGATTGGGAGACTTTATATCCCATAAAATCTTATAAAGAAAGTATTGCTGATGATAATCCTTATGAAGGAGTTTTTGTAGGGGAAGAAAAACCGGTTTTCCCACATGAATTGAAAAAACTAAGTGAGCAAAACGGAAACTTTGATTTGATTAAAGAGACGCCATATGGGAATTCTATTTTAAAGGAATTTGCTATTGCAGCTATAGAAGGAGAAGAATTGGGGCAAAGAGATTATACAGATTTTTTAGCTATTAGTTTTTCAAGCCCTGATTATATTGGGCATAGGTACGGGTCTGATTCAAAGGAAATTGAAGATACTTACTTAAGGCTTGACTTAGAGATGGCTGAGCTGTTAAAATACCTTGATAAGAACTTAGGTGTTGATAATTATACATTATTTTTGACAGCTGATCATGCTGTGGTCCCTGTTCCTGCTTATCTTAAATCCTTAAAGATTCCAGCAGGATATTTTGACTATTCATTGTTCAGGGAGTATTTGAAAGATTTGGGAGAGAAGTATTATGGTGTGCCAGACCTTATCGAAAACTTTTCCAATTTCCAGGTTTTTCTGAACCGCGAGGTTTTAGATCGTCTTAAGCTTGATGCCAATACAGTGGCAGAAAAATTGGCCCAGGAAATCATTAATTACGAAGGTGTCCACAAGGTGTTGACAGCCAAGACGCTTCAAACAACTGATTTTCAGTCAGGGATATTGAGTTATGTTCAAAACGGTTACAATCAAAAATTTTCTGGAGATATTGTGATGATACCAAATCCAGCGACTATATATATGAGAGAGACGGGTACCACTCACGGCTCGGGTTATAATTATGACACGCACGTACCGATTATGTTTTTTGGTAAGGGTATTAAAACCGGTAGAAGCAGGGATTATGTCGAGATTATAGATATTGCGCCAACAGTTTCGAACTTGCTTCAAATTCAATTCCCAAACAGTAATACGGGGAAAGTTTTGAAGTCAGCATTGAAGTAAAAACCAGTAAATAAAATACTTTTTAAAAAGAAAAAACCCTCCAATTACTTGGAGGGTTTTCCTTCTTTAACAATAACAATTTTCCCTAGTTTTAAAATAAAAAAAAACTAATGAGATAATACAACGCAACAAAGTTTTTTATATTGTAAAGGCTTAAAAATAAATTGAATTTTTTTTAAATTAACACTTTAGGTTGGATCTAATTTAAGTCATGTAATCAGGAAAATAATAAGCATAAAAAAACTCTCCCTTTTACAGGAGAGTTCTCTTCTTTAACAATAACAATTTTCCCTAGTTTTAAAATAAAAACTAATGAGATAATACAACGCATATAGATTTCTTATATTGTAATGTGTCGAAAAAAAATCGCAAAAAAATGTAATTATTTTTTGAGTAGGATTCAACTATTTTTTTCCTTTCGTCTTGGGAGGTCTGGTTTTAGGCTTTTTATACTTTTTTTTGATTTCTCTTTTATAAGATCCGCCTAAATTTACTTTTCTATTTTTTTCGCTTTTTTCATGAAATGCCGAGCCCGGTTTTTCAATCTTTTTTAGATTACTGCCAATCTCTTTTTCTGAACTCTTGTCTTTTTCTTCCGGCATGAGTATTTTGGAGATCTCAACTTCTTCTGGCAGGCTTTTAATCGGAATTTCGGTTTGCATCAATATCTCAATTTCCAAAAGCGCTTCTTCTTCGCTTGGAATGAATAAAAAGATGGCTTCTCCACTTTTTCTTGCGCGCCCTGTTCTTCCTATTCTATGAATGTACTGTTCGGGGTATCTGGGTGCGTCAAAGTTTATGACATGGCTTACACCTAAGATGTCCATCCCTCTTGAAACGATATCGGTTGCAATTAAGATTCTCGCCTCACCACTTTGGAACTTTTCAATTGCTTGAAAGCGATAGTTTTGAGATTTGTTAGAATGTATAAGGTCTATTTCGTCCTTGAAATCTTCACTTAATTCTGTAAAAAGCCTGTCTGCAATTTTTTTATTCTTTGTAAAGACCAATACTTTATCGAGAGAATCTTTACGAAGTGTATGTCTGAGGTAGTTTACTTTGGTCTTGTAATTAGGTACAGAGATGCCTATTTGGGTTATTTTTTCCAAAGGAGTTCCAACCGGAACGATTTCTATTTTTTTCGGTCTATTGAAGAAGCCTTGAATCATTTCCTCTACATCATCCGTTATAGTAGCAGAGAACATAATGCTCTGGCGCTTTTTGGGTAATATGTCAAGGATGTTTAATAATTGAGGTCTGAAACCAATAAAAAGCATTTCATCAACTTCGTCAAGTACTAATTTTTGAATTGAGGCGAGTCGAAGAACCCCTGAAACGGCAAGGTCAAATAACCTTCCCGGTGTGGCCACTAGAATATCAAGTCCTTTGCTGACTAAGTCTTTTTGATTATTGATATTCACTCCTCCATAAACGCCTGCAATACGCACATTTTGATAAGCAGATAGTTGTTCGGCTACGGCAACTACCTGAGTTACCAATTCTCTTGTGGGAACAAGAATAAGAACTCTTGGGTGGATTTGTTCTGAATAGGTCAGTGACTTAAGTACGGGAAGGAGGTAGGCGAGTGTCTTTCCTGTTCCTGTTTGTGCAAGCCCTACCATGTCATTTCCTGAGTTAACAGCCGGTATTGATCTCTCTTGTATCGGGGTGGGTGATGTGATGCCCATATCAACTAAAGCTTTTAATTGTGGCTTGTTGATTTTTAAGTCCTCAAATGATTTCATGGTACATGTTTATTTTTTACAAAATTAATTATACATTCGGGAAATCTATCATTAGTTCGATAAATATTAGTTTTGATTATATGAATGGTCGAATTCTTTACGTTTTATTGCTGTTTTTTGCTTGCTTGAAGCTTTTGGTTTCATGCTCAAGCAGTGATGCTCCTGTTGAGCCAATTGTCAATGAGTATGTGCTTGATGGGGAGGTTTTTAGCATAACTGGTGAGATGTCATGGGTAAAAGCAGGTGGTGGGCAGGCTGAAGATCAATTAAGATTACTCGAGCCCATTCCAGAGTCTGATCTCTATGATTTAATCATTTTTAGCCCAAAATCAAGCTCATCATTACTCGAAGGCAGCTACGTTTATAGCCAAACGGGGGATGTGGGGACCTATAACTTGCAGTTTGTTCACGCCGCTGATGGTCAGGGCGAATCACAATGGTATACAAATGGCGATAACGGAGATCGCTTAGAAATAGAATTCTTTGGTGAAAAGGATGGTAGGGATGTTTATCGAGTCACTTTGTCTGGTTTTACTCTTAATTATGGCTATTGGGATTATTTAGCAGGCAAATGGGTTTCTTCGGGTCAAAAGCCTTTTAAATACGCTTATGAGGGCTTTATAGCCTTATAGGAATTATGCCCAATGAGTAAGGTCTTATAGTTTGTTGATGCAGTTTTCGAGTTTCATTCTGACTTCTGTTGCCAAGTCACCCAGATTTTGATTTTCTACAGCTTGCATGGAGGCCATAGGGTCAACTGCGGATATTTCTATCTCACCTTTGATTTTTTCCTGTACAATGACATTGCATGGTAGCATGGTTCCAATTTTGTCTTCTGCTTGAAGTGCTTTATAAGCGAATTGAGGGTTGCAGGCCCCTAGAATTTTGTAGTTATAAAAGTCAACATCCAATTTCTTTTTTAAAGTTTCCTTGAGATCTATAACGGTGAGTATGCCAAAACCTTCTGTCTTTAAAGTTTCCGTAATTCTTTCAATTCCTTCTTCAAAAGAAATGTTCTTTAATGTTTTATTGATATAGTAGTTCATGTTGATGCGTTTTTTTTAGCCAAATTAAGTGTCTTATAAAGTTACTATTTTTAGCGATCAAACAGGCCTGATTTTTTTATTATTTTTCTGTCTTTTATTATTTTTAGATGATTTGTATTTGTTTTATTTGATGGTTTTACTTTTGTAAAATTGCTGGTTAAGGATCAAAATAAATGGCACTGATTGTTATTGAGATAGAGGAGGATAACTGTGTGTTATTTCTTTGGAAATCATATTATTTTCACCTTGAGATTTCAAAATAGTTAAAAAAGTGCTTTATAATAGTATAATTAATATATAATATTGTTAATCAACACTTTAAGTATTATTTTTTCTTCACTATAAGATTTTTCTATAGTGAATATTATTGAAAAAATTAAATTTTATTATTTAGTTTAAAGATATATATACCAGTCTGTTAAATTGAATTATTAAAACAAATAGTTTTAATTTTTGTAAAATGATGAAATTTTCAATAAATTATTAAATGAGAGCCCTAATTTATATAAAATACACGAGAGTAAATAATCAAAATCAGATTTTTTGGATGATCAAAAACCTGCTGTTTGGCATGACTTTTATTTGGTGTAAATTATGAATATGCAAAAATCACTATTCGATAAAAAATATCTAAAATTAAATTTTATTGCCAGATTTTTAATCAATAAAAATGTAAAAATAAATCGATCATTTTAAGTGTGTCGAAGGTTTTTTTTTAGTTCAGAATAAGTAGAGAAATTTTTTATTTTAATCAAGAACAGATTGTGTCTATTTTTTTTATGAGGACTCAATTAGTTTTTTTAAATTTCAGAAAATTATAATTCTTATGAAAACTAACTTTTTGCTCTATATTTTATTAACTGGATTTTTGATGAGTTGTGGAGGGGATTCTGATCCCGAAATTCCCAAGACATTGCCTGTATCGAATCTCGTGGTGACAACTGATATTGTTGGAGCAACCGCGAGTAATCCCGAAGGTGATGGAAGTGGCGTGGTAAATTTTACTGCTACAGCTGATAATGCCAGTGGGTTTCGCTTAGAATATGACGGGTTATCTCAAGCCATGGTTAATGGTAGGTTATCACTAACTTTTGAGACTCCTGGGATTCAGGTCTATGATGTTAAAATTCAGGCGGTTGGTCAAAGTAATGGTGCGGTTAATAAGAATGTCATCATTGAAGTAAAGAGAGAATATGAGGTTCCAACAGATTTGTTATCATTATTGACAAATAATGGTTCCCAAAAGTGGAGAATAAAGAGCGAAGTAGGAGGACATATGGGAGTTGGACCATTAGGAGCATCAACACCTGAGTATTGGGCTGCTAAAGCCTTTGAAAAAGAGTATACAAGTATGTATGATGATACTTACTATTTTGTAACCGACAAATCGTTTGAGCATAAGACAGGTGGTGCTGTATATGGAAAAGAAGGGCCTTTGACCAATGACTTGGGTAGTTCTGCTGAAGCTCCAAATGAAGATGAAGAAATTGAAAACTATCCTTTAAGTGATTATAAGGAAGAATGGCAATATGCATCAATTGGCGGTGTTGAAAGTCTGTATTTATCCGGAAATGCGTTTCTGGGATTTTATATTGGCGGAACTCATGTTTATGATATTCTTGCAAGAACTGAAAAAGATTTGATACTTAGAACCGAAGGTGACGATGGGAATGGTTGGTTTTTTGTCCTAACAACAGAAGAAAAAGCCGAAATCCCTGCTGACCCGGAATATAAAAACCTTGTTTGGGGAGATGAATTTGACGCAGATGGATCTCCGGATGCGAATAAGTGGGCCTATGATATTGGAGATGGAAGTGGAGCAAATCAGCCAGGTTTGGGCTGGGGGAACAATGAGAAACAGTATTATACCGATAGACCTGATAATGTAATTGTTGAGGATGGAGTTCTTAAGATTATAGCAAAAAAAGAATCTTTTAGCGGATCATCCTATACTTCTACAAGGCTTAAGACACAAGGGAAATATAGTTTCAGGTATGGACGCGTGGATATAAGAGCAAAATTGCCATCTGGAGGTGGTACCTGGCCAGCGCTTTGGATGTTAGGATCTAATATTACTTCTGTTGGATGGCCAGCATGTGGTGAAATAGATATTATGGAATATATAGGGAACACTCCGGGGCATATTCAGAGCGCACTTCATACACCCTCGAGCTTTGGGAGTACCACGAATTATAAAAAGACAGATATCGAGAATGAGAATGATGCATATCATATTTATTCGATGATATGGTCAGAGGATCAAATTTCATTTTTACTTGATGGAGAAAGGTTTTACACCTATAATCCAGTGATTCAAACAAATGACAACTGGCCCTTTGATGCGAGTCAATTTCTTATTATGAATATTGCAATGGGAGGAAACCTAGGTGGCACTATTGATGCCTCATTTTCAGAATCAGAAATGATTATTGATTACGTAAGAGTATATCAATAATCTCTGACCTAGTTGAACATGCTTTCGGTCACAACGGTATAAAATACTTTATATTTGTCGGGATTGAACCTGTGAGCAGAAATAAACTTTCGTTAGTTCTAGTTAGGTATTATATATATCCGGTTACTAATTATGAGGAGAATTTATCTTGTATTGTTATGTATTTTTTTTGTTCAGGTCTTGTCTGCTCAGGAATTACCTCCTGTTCAAAATTATGGGCTGTTAGATTATGCCGCTGGTAATCAGAATTGGTCCATAACACAAAATGATGAAAAGCATTTGTTTTTCGGGAATAATAGCGGCTTGCTAGAATTTAACGGGGCAGTTTGGAAATTATATCCATCACCTAATGGTACGATCATTCGCGCTGTTTATGAGAAAGATGGATTGATATATTCTGGATGTTATATGGAGTTTGGTTTCTGGAAAAGAAACGAGCTGGGGAGTCTTGAGTATACCTCCTTACTGGATAAATTATCAAAACCCTTAATAGATGATGAACATTTCTGGAATATCACTTCTCGCGAAGAATGGGTTTTGTTCCAGTCTTTAGACAGGTTATATATCTATAATACGCTGGATGAATCCTTCGAAGTCATTGATTTTGTGATTCCCAGAGCAAAAATATTTAATCTTAAGGATAAACTATATATTCAAAAAGGCGATGGAGGCTTGTATAGCATTCAGAACGGAAATGTTGTCCTTGAATCAAATCACCCGATTTTTACAGATAACTTTATAGTTGGTTTATATCAGCAGGAAGGGAAACTTTTAATTTTATCGGAAAAAGGAAGGTTTTATTTCCTTGAAGATGATCGTGTGACGGAATGGGAAATTGATCGATCGAGCCAAGATTCAGATTTATTACTTTATTCAAGCCTGAGACTCAGGGATGGAAGTTTTGTGATGGGTACAATTTCAGGAGGATACATTCGAATTAGTAAAGAAGGTGTGCTTCTTGAGAAAATGAATCAGGAAAATGGACTGGCTAATAATACGATACTTACTGCTTTTGAAGATGAGGATGATAATTTATGGCTTGGTTTGGACAATGGGATAAGTGTGGTGAATCTGGAATCAGTTTTTAAAGTCTTTATTGATTCTAAGGGTGAAATTGGAGCTGTTTATGCAACATTGGAACACAATGACGTATTGTATTTAGGAACAAATCAAGGGTTATTTGCCAGGCGACTTAATGACGAGGGCAAGTTTAAATTAGTGAAAGGAACATCAGGTCAGGTCTGGAATTTAAAAAATATTAATGGGACGGTATTCTGTTCACATACAAGGGGAACCTTTATTATAAAAGGAGAAAAGGCCACTCCGATTTATTTGGAATCAGGAACGTGGGAAGTAAAGCCGGTTCCTGGCAATAAAGATTTATTGATTCAGGGAAATTACGGAGGGCTTAGCGTTCTCGAGAAAGTAGATGGGCAATGGGTTTTTAAGAACAATATTGAGGGATTTGATATGTCGTCAAAATCGTTCGTGTTTGCAGATAAGTACAAAATAGTTGTAAATCACGAGTTTAAGGGGATTCATGTTTTGGATTTAGAAAAAGAATATACGTCAATGAAAAATCTTGCGGTTTTGGGGCCGGTAGGATTTGATTCGAATATTTTCAGGTATCAGCATAAGATTCTGTATGCTTCGAATCAAGGCGTATATAATTTTAACCATAAAGCCACAACTTTAGTAAAAGACAGCCTTTTTACAGCGCTTTTTTTTAATAAGGATGATGCCGTTTTCGGGAAATTGAGTGTAGAAGAGGAGAATGGTACATTATGGGGGTTTTCTCCTCAGAACATTATTTACGTCAAGCAGGATAGTTTTGACGGCAAGCCAGAAAAAGAAACGATCTCTATCCCGAATTTTTTTAGGCAGAATCAAGGCTTAACCGGCTATGAGAACATTTCAGTGAGTTCTCAGGGCAACTTCGTTATAGGTACTGCCAATGGATATGCTGTACTTGATGTTCGCAAGTTTCAGGAAAAGGATTACACCATACAAATTGACGCTGTTCAGGAAAAATTTCAAAATGCTGAAAATAAAAATGTGAGCATCAAAGAATCGGGTGAATTTAGTTTTGACAGGAATAGTTTGATTGTATCCTATAGTATTGCAAACTATGATAAATATGCTCAAGTTTTATATCAGTATCAGCTGGTGGGCTTATATGAGGATTGGAGCAAGTGGATGAGCGAGCCTAACATCTCCTTAGAGAATTTACCTTTTGGTGACTATAAGATTAATGTTAGGGGTAGGGTTGGCAACCAACTCACCAAGAATACGGCTTCTTATAGTTTTAATATTGCAAAACCCTGGTACTGGTCTAATTTGGCTGTAATTTTGTATGTACTTACGGTTCTATTGATTTTGTTGGTTATTAACAGGATTTTTGTTCAATATTATAAGAACCAGAGGAATCGGTTGATTCAAGATAATAAGAAAAAAATAGAATTGTCGCAGTTGGAAAGTAGCCAGGAGATCATGAAGTTAAAAAATGACCGTCTCAAATCTGAATTAGAAAGTAAGAACAGAGAGCTGGCCACCACAGCTATGAGTCTAATTAATAAAAATGAACTTTTGCAGGGAATAAAAAATGATTTATTGCAATTGGAAGATACCGCATCAAGAAAAGAAGTGGCGAGAGTCATCGATAAAAACCTTAGTAACAATAGTGATTGGGAGTTTTTCAAAGAGGCCTTTAATAATGCTGATAAGGATTTTTTAAATAAGATGAAAAACAAGCATCCTGAATTAACCGCAAATGATTTGAAATTCTGTGCTTTTTTAAGATTAAATCTTAGCTCTAAAGAAATAGCTCCCTTGCTGAATATCTCGGTGAGAAGTGTGGAAATTAAAAGATATAGACTGCGAAAAAAAATGAGTCTGGAGCACTCAGTGAACTTAATTGATTATATTTTGGAAATTTAAGACCCTACAGGTGTTAACAATAAGTCAATTTTACTACAACATTACTACAACAAACACCAATTTCAGCCTTGTATAGGTGGTTTTTTATATTTTATTTTATTCTTTATTATTTCAATACCCATCTCTCCAAATACCAATTATATCGGTATTTTCGATACTATTTTGTCACTATTCTATACTCAATTATCTTAAAGCTGAATTGAGCCGTATGTTTTTTGTATAGGCTTTTTTTATTGAAAAGGTGTTCATGTCAATTAATTTTCAGATTCAAATTTAATTGTATGAAGTCAAAAATAATTTTTTTCGTTTTCCTTTTTATTGTTGTTTCGGCTGCGGCTCAAAATGTAACAGTAACAGGAGCGGTTAATGAAGGTGCTGATTCTCCTTTACCAGGTGTTAGTATTTTGATTAAAGGAACAAGTACTGGAACAGCCACTGATTTTGATGGAAACTTCGTTCTCGAAGATGTTCCTATTTCTTCAGTTCTCGTTTTTTCTTATATAGGCTTTGAAACCTATGAGGTTCAAATCGAGAATGCTGATGCGTTAAACATTACTTTAATCGAAGATGCGGAGTCTTTGGATGAAGTGATATTGATTGGTTATGGAACCCAGTCTAAAAAGGAGATCACCGGTGCAGTTGCAGTTGTGGGGTCTGAAACCATTGAGAAATTAAACCCGGTTAGGGTGGAACAAGCACTGCAAGGGCAGGTATCAGGTGTGAATATTACATCTAATTCAGGTTCTCCAGGTAGTTCCTCTAATATTCGAATCAGGGGTGTTACAACAAATGGTAATAATGATCCACTTATACTTGTAGATGGAGCTGTGATTGAAGACTTAAGTGTTATTAATCCTAATGATATAGAAAGTATAAATGTACTGAAGGATGCTACGGCAGGTATATATGGAGTTAGGGCTGCAAATGGAGTAATACTGATTACAACTAAATCAGGTACCAAAAGCAGTGACTTAAAATTTGATTTGGATACTTATGCTGGTATACAAGAAACAACCAGAAAAATTCCGTCTTTAAATGCAACAGAATATGGCGTGCTGGTTAATGAAAGTTATGCAGCAGGTGGAGATACTCCTCCATACAGTGACTTTACCACACTAGGAAAAGGAACTGACTGGCAAAATGAAATATTCCAGACAGCTCCTATTGCAAATGTAAATTTTGCAGTGAATAAGGGTTGGGAAGATTCAAAACTTTCTGTTGGAACTTCTTATTTGACTCAAGACGGTATAGTTGGTGGTAGTGATGCTAACTTCAATCGTTTTACAGGTAGGGTTAATTATAACTTGGATTTTTTGAAGAATTTCAAATTGAATACCTCTGCTATCTATACAAAGACGAACAGAAAGAATCTTTCTGAAAACGCTTTGGGTTCGGTTTTGTTTAATGCTTTGAATATGGCTCCAGATTTGACAGTAACAGATGCAAATGGAGAATACACCTTGGCAGAAGGCTTAGGAAATGAAGTAATTAATCCAGTAGCTCAAATTGAAAACACCTTTAATGAAACCCATGTAGACAAGATTACCGGAGTCGTTGGTTTGAACTATTCATTTTTAGAGCATTTTACTGCTGAATCAAGGTTTCAGTTCAACTATTCGGAAGTAACAGGAAAGGTATTTATGCCTGAAGTATATTATGGTTCAGGAAAGGTATTTAATGTTACTAGAAATAGTGTTAATGAATACCAGAATATCTACAGAGATTATACTTGGGACAATTTTGTAACTTATAAAAACAGTTGGGCGGATACACATAACCTTACAGCGCTTCTTGCGATGTCTGTATTTCAATCAACGGGTCAGTTTTCTGGATTTACAGGATTTGATATTCCTGATAACTCTTTTGAAAATGCCAGTATTGAGAATGCATCAGATGTTGTGGATAATTATATAAACGGAGGTGACACATATGATACAAGATTACTTTCGTATTTCACAAGAGCCCAATACGATTACAAAGGAAAGTATTTGATATCTGTTGTTTTGCGTAGAGATGCATCTACAAGATTTGGTCCTGAAAACAGAGCTGGTTATTTTCCATCGGTTTCAGCGGGATGGGTCATGACAGATGAATCTTTTATGGAGAAAACCTCATGGCTTAATTTCTTAAAATTGAGAGGGAGTTACGGAATCGTTGGTAATGATCGTATTCCTGATTATGGTTATGTCTCTCTTCTAAATGGAGAAGCTACCTATGTTTTAAATGATGAATTGATCTACGGTAAGGCCGAAGGAGCTTTGGCCAATCCAGAGATACAATGGGAAAAACAAAAAACACTTGATATTGGTCTTGATATGAAATTTTTGGATAACAAGATTGATGTCACGATGGATTACTTTAATAAAACGACAGATGATTTATTATTGGTTCCTCAGGTTTCAGGAATCTTAGGAGCAGCTGCTCCTGGTTCAAGACCGCCTATTGTCAATGCCGGGTCTGTTGAAAATAAAGGATTTGAATTTCAGATCGCTTATAGAGAAGATATCTCAGATGATTTTAGATTCAATATCAGTTATAACATGACGTATCTAAACAATGAAGTAACTTTTGTGTCAAGCGACAATGGTTTTGTTACCGGAGGTTCATTCGGTGTAGGACAAGAGCCACCATCAAGGATGGAAGTTGGTCAGCCTATTGGTTATTTCTATGGACTTAAAACCGATGGTGTTTTTCAAAATGAAGATGAAGTTGCTAGTCATGCTACGCAAACCAATGCTTCACCCGGAGACTTGCGCTATGTTGATACAAATAATGACGGACAGATTAACGAGGATGACAGAACTTATATTGGAGATCCGATTGCACCATGGACCATGGGTCTTAATTTAGGAATGAACTATAAACGTTGGGATTTTGGAATGTACTTTTTCGCTTCAATAGGCAATGAGATTGTCAGAAATTATGAGCGTAACCAACCCTTGACGAACAGAAGTGCTTATTTTTTGAATAGGTGGACTGGTGAAGGTAGTACTGATTCGTTCCATAGAGTTACTACAGGAGCCAATTCAAACGGATTGTTTTCAGACTTTTATGTAGAAGATGGTTCCTATTTGAGAATTCAAAATATTCAATTGGGCTATACATTTAACACAGATAATTCGAAGGGTATTGACAAATTCAGATTATACACTTCAGTTAATAACGCATATACATTTACAAAGTATACAGGATATGACCCATCGGCATCTACCGGTGAACCTATTGGAGGAGGTATAGATCAAGGATTTTATCCTGTTCCAAGAACCTATATGTTAGGTGTAAATCTTAAATTTTAATAACTATGAAAACACTTAAAATAACATCAATACTATTTGTATTTGTATTTACAATAGTTACGTCATGCAGTGATGATTTTGTGGATGTTGAATCGCAGGATCAGAATTCTGAAGACTATTTTAATAGCGAAGGTGACTATCAGGAGGCTTTAATAGGAGCATATGATCTTTTACAATCTTCATATATAAATGTCATGCTCGGAGAAATTGCTTCGAACAATACCTTAGCTGGTGGTGAAAGCGCAAATGATGTCGTTGGAATCCAAGAAATTGATGACATGATTCATACACCTGTTAACGCGCAACTCAGAGATATATGGAGTTGGATGTACGCAGGAGTAAATCGTGCGAATTATATCATGGAGTTTCAAGGCAAAACAGAATTTACCAATAAAAATGAAGTACTTGCTCAAGCCCGTTTTTTAAGAGCTTACTATTATTTTGAATTGGTCAAATGGTTCGGAGATGTTCCGTTTGCAGTTGATAAAAGAATTCAGTTTGGTGATCAGTTTGAATTAGACAGAACACCAAAAGCAGAAATTTATGCTCAGTTAGAGAGTGATTTGATTTTCGCTTCTGAAAATTTACCAGTATCATGGGAAGAAGCAGAAACAGGACGTGCTACAAAAGGTGCAGCTCAAGCGCTTCTGGGTAAGATCTATTTGTATCAGGAAAAATTTTCAGATGCAGCTGGTGCCTTTGAGCAAGTGATTGCCGGGCCTTATACTTTAACAACTGATTACAATACGATTTTTGAACAAGAAGGAGAAAACAATAACGAATCCATCTTTGAAGTGCAGTACACTGATAAAGAGGGAGCCGGGTTTGGATGTCTTCAATGTAGTGAAGGGAATGTAGCAGTTGGTTTTAACGGTATCAGAAACTATAGTGGTCCTACATTTGATTCAGGATTTAGCTTTAATGTGCCAACACAAGAAGCAGCTGATCAGTATGAAGCAGCTGACTTGCGTAAGGATGTTGCCATTCTTGATATTGTTGCCTGGTCTGCAGAAACCGGAGCAACTTATGCAGAAGGATATGAGCATACCGGATTTTTTAACAGAAAATATATAGCACGTCAAGGTGATTTGAATACAGGAGATGCGAATCTTACTAATCCTAATAATTACAGAGCAATTCGTCTGGCAGATGTATTGTTAATGGCTGCAGAAGCATATAATAGAGGTGGTCTTGATGACAGTAAGGCACTGCTTTATTTGAATCGTGTAAGAGTTAGAGCTGGATTAGCAGAATCAAATGAGACAGGTACATCATTAACAAGTGCCATTTATCAAGAAAGACGTTTGGAATTGTTGGGTGAAGGTCATCAATTTTTTGATCTGGTAAGAACTGGCAGAGCCGCACAAGAAATTCAAGGATTTACAAGTGGGAAACACGAATTGTTCCCAATTCCTTCAATAGAAATAGAATTAGCAGGAGATCGTTGGGCACAAAACCCCGGTTATTAAAAATAAATAAAAAGAAGAAAGATGAAATATTTAAAAACCCTTTTAGTATTAATTATTTTTGGATCGGCATTTATTGCTTGTGAAGATAACGAGGTCTCTTATGCTTTTCAAGAAATATCTGCTCCGACAAACGTCACGAGTGTTTTTGAAATCGCTCAGGATGATTCAGGACTGGTAACTGTAACTCCTTCAGGAGAAGGAGCACAAGAGTTTAATGTCTACTTTGGAGACGTTGAAGATGAAACACCAGAGGTGGTAACCCCAGGAGGTTCGCTTGATCACGTTTATGCTGAAGGTCAATTTAGCGTAAGAGTTGTAGGAGTTGGATCAACTGCATTGACAAGTGAGTTTACACAAGTGATTAATGTGTCATTTAGTGCTCCAGAGAATTTGGAGGTTACCATAGATCAAAGCAATCCTAATCCAAAATTAATAAAAGTAAGCGCAAGTGCTGACAACGCAACTATGTTTGATGTTTATTTTGGAGATGTGGAAGATGAAGAACCATCTCAATTGATGCCTGATAGCGAAATTGAGCATATTTATGAAGTATCTGGAGATTATACAGTGAGAGTAGTTGCCAAAGGGGCGAGTGCTGAAACATTGGAATACACTGAAGATATAACTATAGGAGATGCATCAGGAGCTATGGCTTTGCCTATTACTTTTGATGACCCAGCAGTGAACTATGCTTTTGGAACATTTGGCGGAACTACATTTGAAGTAGTTGACAATCCTGATTTATCAGGCGTAAATGCTGAAGCATCAAAAGTAGGTGCCGTAACAAATTCTGGTGTGAACTGGGAAGGAGTGGCTGCTGATCTTGGAACACCGGTTGATTTTGGTGGAGAAAACAAAACCATTACTATTAAATTTTGGTCAGACGTAACGCTACCAGTATTGTTGAAATTTGAAGGTGGTGTAGATGGTGAAAGAGAAAATGAAGTAACTGCAACCCATGGTGGTACAGGATGGGAATTATTGAGTTTTAATTATGCTACTGATGCAGTTAAGAGTTTTATAGACGGAGATGAAACTAATGGACAGCCATTTGTACCAACAGGTAAATATGGCACGATGGTTATCTTTATTGATGGACCTGGAGAATCAGCGGGTACATTCTATCTTGATGATATTGAACAAGAAGCTGCTGACTTGAATTGTGTTGAAGAAACAGAAGAGAATATTGATCCTGCAAATGGAGATATCAATTGGACCTTTAAAACAAAAGATATTGCGCATAGCTTTGAGCCATTCGGAAACATTGCTTCTGAAATAGTAGACAACCCTAAGGCCACAGGTATCAACGAAAGTTGTAATGTACAGAGTTATATTAAGACAGCTGGTTGCGAAACCTGGTCAGGTGTTGGTAAACCCCTAGCTAATGCGATAGATCTTACGAGCGCTCCTAATAAAGCATTTAAGTTGATGGTTTATGGTGAGTCTAAAACAACAACTGTTACGTTACAGTTAGAATTTGAACCTTTCCCTAACACAGATCCTCTGGTTGCGATTAATCAAGACATGTCTAAAGTAGGTGAGTGGGAAGAACTAACATTTGATTTCTCAGCACATTCAGATAAGACTTTCAAGAGTATAATTGTATACTTTGACAGAGATAATGCTTGTGATGATGCTGTTTATTATTTTGATAACTTAAAACAAGTAGCTGGTGATGATAATGGCGGAGGTACAGCAGGACCAACAAGCTTTCCTATAGACTTTGAAACGCCTGAAACAGGTGGAAGCTCTAAATGGGATGTTTTCGAAGCAGATACTCCTCCATTAGAAGTAATTGCTAATCCTGATATGTCAGGAGCCAATGCTACAGCAACTGTTGCTAAATTCACAGCACCATTTGGTGGGGCAGATTATGCCGGAACAGTAACTCAATTGAGTCAAAAATTCACGCTTGATGCATCAAATAGTACAGTATCCATCATGGTTTGGAAATCTGTAATTAGTGATGTAGGAATTAAATTTGAGTCAAATAAAGCATCTACTGGTGAAATAAAAATAAAAAACACCAAGGTAAACGAATGGGAAGAAATTGTATTTGATTTTTCAGGTAAAATAGGAGAGCCTTCTTCTACTGATATTGACGCAATCGTAGTATTTCCAGACTTCGATGCGAGAACGCAGGATAACATAGTCTATTTTGATAATATTACGTTGTCATCAAGTAGTGGTGGTGGATCTGACGAACCAACAACTGCTGCACCAACTCCAGGACAAGATCAGGCGAATGTTACATCTTTATTCAGCGATGCTTACACGGATGTTACAGTTGACACTTGGAGAACAGATTGGTCATCAGCTACGCTTGAAGATGTTACCATTGATGGAAGTGCAATGAAAAAATACAGTGCTTTAGATTTTGTAGGAATTGAAACGGTTTCTTCAACAGTTGATGCGAGTAACATGACTCATTTTAGAACTGATGTATGGTCTGCTGATTTTACAACTTTTAAAGTTAAGTTAGTTGATTTTGGAGCTGATGGAATGTTTGGAGGAGGAGATGATTCAGAACATGAAATCACTATTGACAATCCTTCTCAAGAAGAATGGGTTAGTTTGGATATTCCAATGAGTGAATTCACCGGATTGACTGCAAGAGGGCATATTGCACAGTATATATTTGTAGGTGCTCCAACGGGAAGTAATACGGTTTTTGTTGATAATGTTTATTTCTATAACGATGGTACCGGAGGTGGAACACCGGCAACAGAACCAACCACTGCTGCGCCAGCACCTGGAGTGGCAGCTGCCAATGTAATTTCAATGTTTAGTGATGCTTATGATGATGTTACAGTTGATACTTGGAGAACCGATTGGTCTTCTGCAACACTTGAAGACGTTGCTGTTGATGGTAATGCAACTAAAAAGTACAGTGCTTTGGATTTCGTAGGAATCGAGACTGTAACTGCTCAGATAGACGCTACTTTAATGACACAATTCCATCTTGATGTATGGTCTGCTGACTTTACTGAGTTTAAAGTGAAACTTGTTGATTTTGGAGCTGATGGTGGATTTGGTGGAGGAGATGATGTGGAACATGAAATTACGATTACCAGCCCTGCCCAGGGAGAATGGGTTAGTCTGGATTTAGATCTATCAGATTTCACAGGTTTAACGACAAGAGCCAATATTGCACAAATCATTTTTGTTGGTGTACCAACTGGAAACAATACTGTATATGTTGACAACGTATATTTTCATAACTAGAAATGTCTAACAGATAAAACGACTTTAATATGAAAACAATCAATAAAATCGTATTCTCATTGATAATGCTATTTATTATCAATGGATGTCAGGAGGAAGTACCTCAGCTGGGCACCTTATACGTCCCCACGAACCTGGGGTTGATAGCAGATGTTTCTGCTGATGGTTCTGGACTTGTCAACTTTCAGGCAACAGCTTCAGAAGCGCTGAATTACCACTTTTACTTTGGAAATAGCGATAGTGAAGATGCATTTGTTTCATCAAATGGTAAAGCTTCAAATTATTATAAAAAGACGGGTACAAATACGTATTTGGTCAAAATCGTTGCTTTTGGTGAAGGGGGAGTTTCCTCTAGTATCACAGAAGAAGTAGAGGTTTTTGTTGATTTTGAAGTTCCACAAGATCTTATTAAATCACTTACCAACAATAGTTCAAAGAAATGGTATTGGAAACAGGATGTTTCGGGCCATTTAGGTGTTGGACCACTGTTTAACGATGCGGGTGAAGTGGTATCTGACCCTACCTATTATGCTGCAGCTCCAAATGAAAAAGAAGGATTATGTTTATATGAAGATGTACTAACATTTTCTGATAACGGCGACGGAACTTATGGTTATACCTTAGAAAACCAAGGGAATACTTTTTTCCATGCTGATGAGATTCAGGATGCTATTGGAGAGCCTGGTCCAGGAGGTGATGCTTGTTATCCTTATGATACCTCTGGGAACAAAGAAGTATTGTTCAGCCCGATTAATTCAGGAGTAAATCCATCTACAGGAGTGAACATGGACTTTACTAATGACGGTTTTATGAGTTATTTTGTTAATTCTAGTTCTTATGAGATTATGTCTATTACGAATGAGGAATTGGTAGTACGTGTGATTCAGCAAAGAAACGAATTAGCATGGTACCATATATTTTCAAGCGTAGAGGCTGGAAGTGGTCCAGGCCCTGATCCAGAGTATTCAGATTTGATATGGCAAGATGAGTTTGATGTTGATGGAGCTCCATTAACAGCTAACTGGAATTATGATATCGGAACAGGAAACAATGGTTGGGGAAATTTCGAATCACAGTATTATACAGACAGACCTGAAAATGTTATCGTAGCAGATGGTTTATTAAAAATTACAGCGAAGAAGGAAAACTTTGAAGGAGAAGAATATACTTCTTCTCGTTTGAAGACTGAAGGAAAATTTGACTTTACCTATGGTAGAATGGATGTTAGAGCAAAATTACCTGGTGGAGGAGGAACATGGCCTGCCATATGGATGTTAGGCTCTAATTTTTCAATAGTTGGATGGCCAAAATGTGGAGAAATTGATGTTATGGAGTATGTTGGTAATAATCCAGGAACTGTGCAAAGTGCCCTGCATACCCCTTCGAGCTCAGGAGCCACGATTAATGTGAAAAGTACTTCGATTACAAATGAAACAACAGAATTCCACGTTTATTCAGTGATCTGGTCTGAGAGCCAAATAAGTTTTCTTATCGATGATGAAAGATTCTATACTTACAAACCTTCTGTTCAGGATGAAAGTACATGGCCTTTTAACGCCTCTCAGTTCTTGATATTGAATATAGCAATGGGTGGTAACCTTGGAGGAACGATTGATCCTGACTTTACTGAGTCAGTTATGGAAATCGACTATGTAAGGGTTTACCAATAAAATAGTTATTATTTGAAACGCAGGCAATGGGGGCCTGCGTTTTTTTGCTTTTGGTGATTGCCAATATAGTATCAATAGAATTTAATTATTAATATTAAATTTGGCATTGACTTAATAAATTGGAGCCATATGAGAAATAAAAAAAATATTTCAAAATTATTCTTGACAACAATGCTCATCATGTTAGTGTTAATTGCATGTGAAAAAGCCGTTAAGGAGTCGCCTGAAGTAGAAAAAGAAGCAACACCTATGCGTATTTCTGAAACAGCCGTTTATACTACGGCTCATCAAACAGATCTTAACCTTTCACATACAGGAACAGTAAGTTTTGAAAAATTTAAGCAACCTCTTGAAACCGAAGCTTCAATTCTTGTTAATAGAGATCGTTTACATCAAACTTTTGTAGGTATCGGTGCTGCTTTAACCGATGCTTCTGCTGAAACTTTTTACAAGCTTGACAAAGACCAGCAGGATCTATTTATGGAAGCTTATTATAGCATCGATAAAGGGATTGGATATTCATTGGCAAGAACCATTATCCATAGTTGTGACTTCTCTAGTGGAAGCTACACTTATGTGGAGGAAGGAGATGCTGAATTAAAAACTTTTAATATCGATCAAGATAGAAAATTTCGTCTGCCTTTTACCAAAAAAGCGATAGAAGCTGCCGGAGGAGAATTATTAATGTATGCCAGCCCGTGGAGTCCACCTGCTTTTATGAAAACAAACGGGAACATGCTTCAAGGCGGAAAATTAAAACCAGAATTCTATCAGTCTTGGGCTAATTATTACGTGAAATTTATTGAGGCTTATGAAAAAGAAGGTATTCCGATTTGGGGATTAAGTATACAGAATGAGCCAATGGCAACACAGCGATGGGAATCATGTATCTACTCGGCTGAAGAAGAAAGAGATTTTTTAAAGAATTTTTTAGGGCCAACTCTTGAGAAATCAGGAATGGGAGACAAAAAAGTAATCGTTTGGGATCATAATAGAGATTTATTGTTTGAACGGGCAAATGTGATTTTAAGTGATCCCGAAGCTAACAAATATGTTTGGGGAACAGGCTTTCATTGGTATGAAGACTGGAAAGACGGAACACCCATGTATAAAAACGTGGCAGGTGTAAATGATGCTTATCCTGACAAAAAACTTATCTTCACAGAAGGATGCAATGAAGGGTATGACCTTGAAAGGTTAAATGAGGATGATCCAAAGTTGGCAGAGAGATACGGAAAAGCCATGATCAATGATTTCAATAACGGGACTGTTGCATGGACAGATTGGAATATTTTACTGGATCAAACCGGTGGCCCTAATCATGTGGGTAATCTTTGTTTTTCTCCGGTTCATGGGAATACTGAAACAGGGAAATTGATGTTGACAAGGTCGTATTATTATATTGGGCATTTTTCAAAATTTATAAGGCCTGGTGCCAAAAGAATTTCAACAGGAACCACCGCTAATCATCTTAGTGCAACGTCATTTCTTAATACAGATGGAAGCGTGGTTGTAGTGGCAATGAATACAAGTGACGAAGCACTTAATTATATGTTGAGCCTCGATCAAAAAACAGCTAAATTGTCTATGCCCGCTCATGGGATACAGACTCTAGTCTTAAAATAGATAGAATGAACAATTAATCAAATATCCAATTCTTACATTATGAATAAATCATACACGCTGTTTATCAGTTTTATCGTTGCCTTGGGCGGATTCCTTTTGGGATTTGACAGCGCTGTAATCTCAGGGGCCATTAGCGGTATCCGAACCTATTTTGAAATGTCAGATTGGGAATTAGGTTTTTCAGTAGGTTGCGTCATATTCGGTGCTATGGCCGGAAATATTGTTGCAGGCCCTATGAGTGATAAATTCGGTAGGAAAAAAGTACTGCTGATCACAGCCATGCTTTTTACGATCTCAGCTCTTTGGTCAGCAACAGCTACAACTTATGTGTCTTTTGTAATTGCCAGAATTATTGGTGGTATTGGGATAGGTGGCGCAATTTTAATAGCACCCATTTATATTGCTGAAATAGCACCTCCTAAGCTAAGAGGAAGCCTGGTTTCATTGAACCAATTAAATATTGTAATCGGTATATCAGTTGCCTATTTTTCTAATTATTTCTTAAAAGATTTAGAAGGTGAAAGTTGGAGGTGGATGCTGGGAGTTGAAGCGATTCCTGCGATGTTTTATTTTATAGCACTTTTTGCAGTGCCAAGAAGTCCACGTTGGTTGATCCAAAGATTGAATTTAGTAAAGATCGCTGAAAAGGTTCTGATTAAAATTGGCGGGAAAGAATACGCCCAGTTAACGATTGAAGAAATCCAGAGAGGAATTGCTAAAAAAGAAGCTAAAGGAACTTTTTCAGATCTGTTCAGTAGCCGAATGAAAACCATAATGATCATAGCATTAGGGATCGCTTTCTTTCAACAGATTACAGGGATCAATGCCATTTTTTATTATGCCCCAACTATTTTTGAGCAGGCGGGAGGAAGTACAGATAGTTCATTCCTGCAAGCTATAGTTGTAGGATTAACAAATTTGGTATTTACTTTAGTTGCGATTAGATTAATAGATAAATTGGGTAGAAAGCCACTATTAATTATCGGTACCACCGCTATGACAATCGCCTTAACTATGGCCACTTTGGCATTTAATAATGCCACCTATGACATCAATTCTTCAACATTAGAAAAAATTGAAAACCAGGAAATGAAGACGGCTTTGACTGCATTAGAAGGAGAAACTTATAATTCTCAAAATGAAATATTTGAGGCTGTCGGCCCTTTGTTGAATGAGGCGCAATTATTTAGTTTTAAGCGAAACGAAATCAAAAACTTTATCAGTATTAATGCGACGATGGTATTAATCGCCATTCTGTTGTATGTTGCTGCTTTTGCCATTTCACTAGGTCCGGTTATGTGGACCCTATTATCCGAAATATTTCCAGGAAATATAAAAGGAATTGCTATTTCAGTTGTGGGATTCTTTAATTCTTTGGTAAGCTATACGGTGACACAATTCTTTCCGTGGGAACTGACCAACTTAGGCCCTACCGTAACATTTGCTATTTATGCAGGCATGGCGCTATTGTCTTTAGTGTTTGTTAAAAAATATGTGATAGAAACCAAAGGGAAAAGCTTAGAGGAAGTTGAAGAGCTGTTAACGAACTGATATTGAATACGTAAATAGGCATGTTGCGAAATAGATAAAAATTATAGATACTGAAAAATTATTGTAATGAGTGTAAATCAAATCTACGTAGGAAACAATAAAACTACATTTGGATCAAAAGAAATCAAAGGTGAATTAATATCCTTTGAGAATGAAGATTATTATAGAATTTCGAATAATGATGCCATGAGACCTTTTTTCATGAGTATTGTGAGCGATTCAAATCATTGGATGTTTATTTCGAGCAATGGAGGATTGTCAGCAGGTAGGAAAGATTCTGAATCGTCATTGTTTCCCTACTACACTGATGATAAAATAACAGAATCGGCTGATATCACCGGAAGTAAAACGATCTTACAGATTCGTAAGGAGGGTAAAACCTATTTATGGGAACCTTTTTCTGAAAGATATTCGGGTATTTACAAAATCCAAAGGAACTTATACAAAAATAGCTTCGGGAATAAAGTCATTTTTGAAGAAACAAATAGTGATTTTGGTCTTACTTTTAGGTATCAATGGAATTCAAGTGATAAGTTCGGATTTGTAAAAAAATCAACTTTAATCAATGATGCCTCTTCAGTTATTCAAGTGAGCGTTTTAGATGGGATTCAAAATATACTGCCTTATGGCGTTAATGCCGGCTTACAAAATGACAGGAGTAATTTAGTAGATGCTTATAAGAAATGTGAATTAGAAGTTGAAGCTGGTATAGGGATATATGCTTTAAGTGCGATCATAGTGGATAAAGCAGAGCCTAGCGAAGCTTTAAAAGCTACAGTAGTATGGTCAACAGGAATTGATAATCCTACTTATTTATTATCATCATTGCAAATTGATAATTTCAGAAAAGGAAAAGAAATTACTCAGGAAGTAGACGTCAAAGCTGAGAAAGGAGCTTATTTTGTTAGTTCAGATATAACTTTAGAACCTAATTCTAAAAAATCCTGGATGCTGGTTGCAAATGTCAACCAAACAATGGTAAACATCAGTGAAATTGCTGAATTGATTAAAAATGAAACAGATCTTAATGGTTTCATTCAAGAAGATATCGAATTAGGATCAAAAAATTTATTAGAGTTGAATGCCGCTTCAGATGCCATGCAATTAACCGCTGATAAATTAATGAATACAAGACATTTTGCCAACACGCTTTTCAATATCATGCGCGGTGGTATATTTGACGATGGCTATCAAATTGAAAAATGGGATTTTTTAAAGTATCTAGAGACTGCCAATAAAAAAGTATTTAAGAAGAAAGAAGACCTGCTTAAAAATCTTCCTGAATTGTTTATGCTAAGTCATTTAAAGGATTTGGCTAAGAATAATGAGGATAAAAACTTTAAGAGACTGGCTGCCGAATACATGCCACTTAAGTTTAGTAGAAGACATGGTGACCCAAGCAGGCCTTGGAATAAGTTTTCAATCAACACGACCAGTGAATTAGATGGTTCAAAAATTCTGGACTATGAAGGTAACTGGAGAGATATTTTTCAAAACTGGGAAGCCTTAGCGCATTCGTATCCGGAGTTTATTGAAAGTATGATTCATAAATTCTTGAATGCAACAACTTTTGATGGCTATAATCCATACAGGGTGACAAAGGATGGGTTTGATTGGGAGACAATTGAACCAGATGATCCATGGTCATATATTGGGTATTGGGGAGATCATCAAATCATCTACCTCTTAAAATTCTTGGAGTTTATTGAAGATTATTACCCAAATCAACTGGCTACCTACTTTGATCAGGAAATATTTGTCTATGCTAATGTACCTTATAGAATTAAGAGTTATCAAGACATTTTATTGAATCCAAAAGATACCATAGACTTTGATCATGAGGCAGATGAAAGAATTGCCCAAAAAAGAATTGAATTAGGTGCGGATGGGGCTTTACTTAGAGACAAAAACTTTTTTATCTATAAAGTAAATCTTATTGAAAAATTATTGGCAACTGTACTGGCAAAAATATCAAACTTTATTCCTGAAGGAGGTATTTGGATGAACACTCAAAGACCAGAATGGAATGATGCCAATAATGCCTTGGTAGGAAACGGAGTATCTATGGTGACGCTTTATTATCTGAGACGTTTTATAAATTTCTTTGAAGGAATAGTCCAAAATGCGTCGACTAAAGAAAATGAAGTCTCAATAGAATTAGCACTCTTTTTTGAAAAAGTGCTGGAAACATTCACTGAAAACAAACACATACTTTCAGGAACGGTTTCAGATAAAGATCGGAAAACAGTTCTTGACGGGTTGGGAATTGCTGCCAGTGATTATAGAACAGGAATATATGAAAACGGTTTTTCAAGTGATAAAGATTCCATTTCGAAAAAAGATTTATTGCGATTTTTAGAAATCTCGAAACAATTCTTAGACCATACGATAGTTGCCAACAAAAGAAAGGATAATTTGTACCATGCTTATAATTTGATGACGGTAGAGGGTAATTCTGAAGTATCTATTTCTTATTTACCTGAAATGTTAGAAGGCCAAGTGGCTGTTTTAAGCTCGGGATTCATTACAGGCAAAGACTCTTTAGAAGTTTTAGATGCCTTGAAGAATAGTGCTTTGTTCAGATCAGATCAATACAGTTACATATTGTATCCCAATAAAGAATTACCAAGATTTGATGTAAAGAATAATATCCCTTCCGGAAAAGTGAAGCGATCAGATTTACTACAGCAGCTGTTAAAAGACGGTAATAAACAGATTATCGAAATGGATGTGAATGGTATCTGTCATTTTAACGGAACATTTAACAATGCAGATAGTTTGAAGCAAGCCTTGTCTGAATTACCAGAAGAATACGAATCACTTGTCAATAAGGATACGCAGACCCTGCTGGATGTCTTCGAAGGCATTTTTGATCATAAATCGTTCACTGGAAGATCCGGAACATTTTTTGGTTACGAAGGCTTAGGTTCCATTTATTGGCATATGGTGTCAAAATTGGTTTTAAGCATTCAGGAAACATGTTTATTAGCTGTTAAGAATGACGAAGATGATGTTGTTGTCGGCAAATTATTAGACCACTATTACGAAGCCAATGAGGGAATTGGGGTTCATAAGTCTCCTGAATTGTATGGTGCTTTTCCAACCGACCCCTATTCTCATACTCCAGGAAGCAAAGGGGCACAGCAACCCGGGATGACAGGACAGGTAAAAGAAGATATTTTAAGCAGATTTGGTGAATTAGGCATATCTGTGTCAGAAGGTAAAATTATGTTCAATCCTCGTTTGCTTAGAAAAGATGAATTTCTAAAGGAACCTATGACTTTTTCATATTTGAATATAGACAAGGAATTAAAAGAGATTGAAGTTGATAAGAATTCTCTTTGTTTTACCTATTGCCAGATTCCAGTTGTATACAAGCTTTCTGAAAAAGAGGCTTTAAAAGTTGAATTTAATCGAGGACCTTCTTTAGAGTTTACCGACTTAAATATTGATTTTGACACAAGTAAGAAAGTTTTTAAAAGAACAGGGGAGATCAGTCAGATCATTGTTTCATTTAAAAAATAGGGATAAAATGAAAGTTAAATTAAGAAGTTTAATCATTCTTACCATACTGATTATGGCTACAGGATGTGTAAATAATACAAAAAAAGAAACAGAAACTGTGATTGAAGAAAAACAGATAACAGCTGCTGAAATATTAGGAAATCCCGATTATTTGGCCATGTCTTATGGAGGTTATAGAGATGTCGATCACGGCATTGAGCCTGCAATAGATGAGCTTAAAGAGGATATGAGAATTATGGCAGCAATGGGTGTTAAAATTGTTCGTACTTACAAGGTTCACTTGCCGCAGGCCACGAATCTCTTAAAAGCAATTTCTGAATTAAAGGAAGAAGATCCAAAGTTTGAAATGTATGTCATGTTAGGTGCCTGGATCGATTGCAAGAATGCATGGACGGGGTTAGAACCTGATCATGACCAGGAGAGTGAAGCCAATGAAGGACAAATATTGGTGGCTGCACATTTGGCAAGAAAATATCCTGATATCGTTAAAGTGATTGCCGTGGGAAATGAGGCCATGGTGCATTGGGCAGCAACGTATTTTGTTCAGCCTTCAGTTATTTTAAAATGGGTGAACCATTTACAAGGATTAAAAGAAGCAGGAGAACTTCCCAAAGACCTGTGGATCACCAGTTCAGATGATTTTTCTTCCTGGGGAGGAGGCGGTGCAGAGTATCACACCGAGGATCTTGAAAAATTATATAACGCTGTAGATTATATCTCGATGCACACCTATCCTTATCACAATACTCACTACAACCCTGAATTTTGGATTGTAGAAGACAATGAGAAGTTATCTGATATGGAGAAAATTGATGCTGCTATGATCCGTGCACAGGCTTTTGCAAAGAAGCAGTATGACAGTGTTTCAGGTTATATGAAAAGTATAGGGGTTAACAAACCTATTCATATTGGCGAAACAGGCTGGGCTACCGTTTCAAAACCCGGGGATTTCTATAGTTCCACGGGATCCAGAGCAACTGATGAGTATAAATCAGGCATGTATTATAAATTCATGCGAGAATGGACAAATGAAGCCGGTATATCATGTTTTTATTTTGAAGGATTTAATGAGCCATGGAAAGATTCGAAGAATCCGATGGGTTCTGAAAATCATTTTGGCTTGTTCACCAAAGAAGGTCAAGCGAAATATGCTTTATGGAATATGGTCGATAGTGGCATTTTTAAGGGATTGACAAGAGGTGGGAATCCTATTGAGAAAACTTATAATGGAGATGAGGAAAAATTGATGAATGATGTTTTACCACCCCCAACCCTGAATGAAAATGCTGAATAAGAATAATGAATAGGTAGTACACAGAATATTGAAAGGATAATAAATGAACAAAATTAATTTAATAAAATTCAGTAAAATCGCTCTTTTTCTTTTTGTTGGAACGCTGATTTGGTGCGGTTCACCTTTTACGAATCAATCTGTAGAGATATCAGGTCGTCAAATTATGGTTGATGGCCATCCTTATGTTATCAAAGGCATTTGCTACAACCCTGTGCCGAAGAATAGTGATGTCAGAAGTTTTGGAAATTTAACTCAGGATTTAGCACTTATGGTTGAGGCCGGAATAAATACGATAAGAGTATATGGGCCGATCGACGATGAAGCCGTACTGGATGAGATTCACGCTGCGGGTATAAAAGTGATCATTGGATTTGGTTACAATCAAGGCGGAAATTTTGATATTCTTTCGGGCACATTTATCGATTATGTAAATAAATACAAAACACATGAAGCCATTTTGCTATGGGAACTTGGTAACGAGTACAATTATCATCCGGAATGGTTTGAAGGAGATATCAAAAACTGGTATACAGCTATGAACAATGCTGCTAAAATCATTCATGAAAATGACGCGACCCACCCGGTAACTACTGCTCACGGTGAGTTACCTGATACATTAGCGCTTTCTTCATGTCCAAATATAGACGTTTGGGGTATGAATGTTTATCGTTGGGATAAACCAGGAGATATTTATGATCAGTGGAAGGCGGTAAGTGAAAAACCCATGTACTTATCTGAAGCTGGAGGTGATAGTTATATGACGATCTCAAAGGAAGGGTATGAACAAGGCGTAAATGAAAAAGCCCAGGCTGGAGCCAATGCCAAAATATTGGAAAGCGTTTTTAATAATATGGAAATATGTTCAGGTGTAACTTTATTTTCCTTTTCAGATGAATGGTGGAAAGCAGGGGATAATGCCTCACAAGATATTGGTGGATGGGCGCCTAATAGTACTGGTGTACCCTATGATGGAACTCCTAATGAAGAGTATTGGGGAATTGTTGATATAGACCGGAATAAAAAAGAAACATTTGATGTTGTAAAAACAATTTATAATGGATTATCCGAATAAAAATAAAAGGAACCATCGTACGACTTTGTTTAAATATACATATGTGAAACAGTTTAATTACTTCATGTACACCTTAATAATCATGACCTTGATGGGATGTAATACTAAACATATGGAATTAGAGGTAGCTGTTTATGAAACTTCAGCTGGAGGGAATAAACTTACACAGATAAAGGAGTTTTCTATAGGCGATGAAAAATCGTCTATACAATTATCACCTGAGGATACCTTCCAAACGATCACTGGATTTGGAGGCTCTTTTACAGAGTCTTCGGCATATCTATTAAACAACTTGAGTAAAGAAAATCGGGGAAAAGTTCTTGAGGCTTATTTTGGAGAAGAAGGAGCCAGGTATTCGCTCACTCGAACGCATATGAATTCTTGCGATTTCTCCTTAAGTAATTATTCCTATGCTCCTGTTGAAGGAGATAAAGACTTGAAAAGTTTTTCAATTGATGAAGACCGTGATGATTTGATCCCAATGATTAAAGACGCCATGGCTATATCAAAAGACGGATTTAAAATTCTCTCATCCCCATGGACTGCACCACCTTGGATGAAAGATAATAATGACTGGCGCGGGGGTAAATTATTGCCTGAATATAAAGATACATGGGCCTTATTTTTTTCAAAATATATAGAAGCTTATAAATCGGAAGGGATTGATATTTGGGGCTTCACTGTAGAAAACGAACCTTTAGGTAACAATAACAACTGGGAGAGTATGCATTTTACGCCAGAAGAGATGACTGATTTTGTTCAACATCATCTTGGGCCAAAACTAGAATCAGATGGTCACGATGTTAAAATCCTTGGCTATGATCAAAACCGAGGCGAAGAGTTGAAAGAATGGGCTGATGTAATGTTCAAAGACGAAGCGTCTTCCAAATACTATGATGGTACAGCAGTACACTGGTATGCAAGCACCTATGATTATTTTCCGGAATCACTTCAATATACACATGAAAAGGCTCCTGACAAATATTTAATTCAATCTGAGGCCTGCGGTGATTCTGAAATCCCTAAATGGCAGGATGATCAATGGTACTGGTCGAAAGAATCTACAGATTGGGGATGGGATTGGGCGCCGGAAGATCAAAAATATTTACATCCTAAATATGCACCTGTTAATCGCTATGCGAGAGATATAATCGGATGTATGAATAATTGGGTAGATGGTTGGATAGATTGGAATATGGTTCTTGATAAGCAAGGAGGCCCAAACTGGTTTGAAAATTGGTGTTTAGCACCGGTAATCGTGGATCCTGAAAATGACGAAGTTTACTTTACCCCGATCTATTATGCACTAAGTCATTTCAGTAAATTTATAAGACCTGGTGCAACGCGTATCGGATTTGAAAATTCAGATGAATCTTTAATGGTCACTGCTGCAAAAAATCAAGATGGTTCAATTGCTGTAGTGGTGTTTAATGAAGGAGATACATCGAAGAATTTCACTTTGTCCCTAGATGAAAAAACAATAGATATTAGCATAAATGAAAAAGCGATTCAAACAATATTAATACAAGGTCAACAGTAGGATCCATTCCTGTTGCTTACTAACTAAAACTAATTATATGTCTACAGTTTCTACAAAAGTCCCGTTCGGTCAAAAATTAGCCTTTGGGGTCGGAATGTTTGCCAATCAAATGTTTCCAGCTATTCTCGGAATATTTATGGTTTCTCTAGTGCAATCCTTTGGATTTAATGGATGGATGTGGTCTCTTGTTTATTTTTTTCCAAGAGTTTTTGATGCCATTACGGATCCTATAATGGGTTTCATTTCTGATAATACCAAATCGAAATGGGGAAGACGGAAACCCTATGTTTTAATTGGTGCGGTTATCATGGGCGTAGCATTTACTATTATGTGGCAGCTCTATGCAGATAATTCTTTGCAATATAATTTTTGGTATTTCTTTTTATGGTCGGTTGTTTTTTATTTAGGGCTTACCTTTTTTAGCGTACCCTATGTAGCTATGGGATACGAAATGAGTAATGATTTTCACGAGAGAACCAATATCATGGCTGTAGCGCAATGGATTGGGCAGTGGGCTTGGGTCATTGCTCCATGGTTCTGGGTGATTATGGATGATCCGGAATGGTTTCCATCTCAAGAGGTTGCGATTCGTGATTTAGCAATTTGGGTTGCAGTACCTTGTGCAATTGCAGCGATGGTACCTGCTATATTTATTAAAAGTAAGTCGACCCTTGAGGAAAATTATGAGCCACTGAATACCTCTAATATTGGAGGTAGTCTAATAAAAATTGTGGAAAGCTTTAAAGATGCGTTTAAAATAGCAGAATTTAGAAAGATATGTGGTGCCACATTTTTAATTTTTAATGCATTTAATACCGTAGCTGCCCTAACCTATTTTGTGATTGTATATAGATTATTTAATGGTGATGCAGCCGCTACCGGTATTTGGGTTGCATTGTTTGGTTGTATTGGAGCTTTAGGTACGACTTTTATCGTAATTCCGTTAGTTACTTGGATGTCAAAAAAAATGGGCAAGATAAAAGCATTTATGTGGGCACAGGGTATTTCTCTTATAGGCTACGTCATGATGTATTTTCTTTTTATACCCGGAAAACCTTGGCTTTACCTTATTGCACTTCCCTTTTTCTCTTTTGGTATAGGGAGCTTATTTACCATCATGATGTCAATGACAGCTGATGTAATCGATATTGATGAATTGAGGTCAGGTAAAAGGCGAGAAGGTATTTTTGGTGCCATTTATTGGTGGATGGTTAAAGTTGGTTTTGCAATAGCCGGTGCACTTAGTGGTGTAATTATTGGTGTGGTTGGCTTTAATCCAGATTTAGCAACGACAGATCAACAAGGAGCGGTTGATGGATTGCACGCATTCTTTTGCTTTTTCCCAATGGTAGGAACCATTATTGCCATGCTGATTATGAAGAATTATGATGTGACAGAAGAGCGCGCGAATGAAATTCGTACAGAATTGGATAAGCGCAATTCCACAACACCTACAAATGAATTAAGTGATCATTACCAAAGCGGTAAATTATTGTCACTAGCCTCTGTTGATTTGGATATTGGCTTAAAAACTGATATTGATTTTAGCACAAAATCTAAAACAGAAATCAAAAAACTCTATTCGCAGTCATTGAATGATGGACTATCAGGTATCTGTTTTAGCCCTTATGCAGAAGGTCAGGAAATTGGTGACATCTTGTCTGCAGAACAAATTCAAAAACGTATGGATATCATTACACCTTACACGAAAGGGGTTCGTTCTTTTTCTTGTACAGATGGAAATGAGATCATTCCAAAAACAGCGCGTGAAAAAGGCTTGAAAACAATGGTTGGTGCCTGGGTAGGGCATGATAAAGCTCAAAATGATATTGAGATTAACGCCTTAATTGATCTTGCCAAAAAAGGATATGTTGATATAGCCGTTGTTGGTAACGAAGTATTACTTCGAAACGATTTAACAGCGCAAGAATTACTGGACTATATTGAAAAAGTAAAAGAAGCATTACCAGATATTCCAGTTGCTTATGTAGATGCCTATTATAAATTTATAGAACATCCTGAGCTTGTTGAAGCCTGCGATATTATCCTGGTTAATTGCTATCCTTTTTGGGAAGGGTATCCTATAGATCAGGCAACTATTTATTTAAACCATATGTATAAGGTCACAAAAGGTATTGCAAAAGGCAAACCCGTAATTATTTCTGAAACTGGCTGGCCCAGTGAAGGAGGTTCAATCAACGAAGCAATTCCGTCTCAGGAAAATGCCCTGAAATACTTTATTAATGCTAATAAATGGGCAGATAAAGAAGGGGTGGAATTGTATTATTTCTCGTCGTTTGATGAATCTTGGAAAGTGCATCACGAAGGTGACGTAGGTCAACGTTGGGGAATTTGGGATAAAAATGAAAAATTAAAAAACATATAATTATGTCTGTTAGAGCAGGAAAAATAAGGTCATTAATTGGAATAGATCAAGCTGATAAAACCGATAAAGGGTTAAAGAATTTATATAAGAGGCTATTGAAAAATGGAATGCACGGTTTGTGTTTTAGCCCTTATGAAGAAGGTCAAGGGCCTGGAGATCAGATTTCTGAGGAGCAGATCAGGAGGAGGATGAAAATAATAAAACCTTATACGAAATGGATTCGTTCATTTTCGTGTACCGATGGAAATGAAGCAATCCCTCGTATCGCCCATGAATATGGTATTAAAACGATGGTTGGTGCCTGGTTAGGAGATGATCCGGAAATCAATAAACGAGAAATAGCCAACTTAATTAAATTGGCTAAAGAAGGATATGTTGATATTGCTGCGGTTGGTAATGAGGTAATGTATCGCAAAGACTTATCTGAAGATGAATTATTGGCTTTTATGCATCAGGTAAAAGAGGCGATTCCGGAAATTCCTATGGGCTATGTAGATGCTTATTATGAGTTTTCAAACCGCCCGAGAATTACAGAAGCTTGTGATGTGATATTGGCAAATTGTTATCCATTTTGGGAAGGATGTAGTTTAGAGTACTCCTTAATTTATATGAAGGAAATGTATAATCAGGCCGTTAAAGCAGCCAATGGAAAAAAGGTGATTATTTCTGAAACCGGATGGCCATCTATGGGAGGAAGTTTTCAGGGCTCACACCCTTCATTTACTAATGCGATGAAATATTTTATCAATACACAACTATGGTCAAATGAAGACGAGATAGATATTTTCTACTTTTCCTCTTTTGATGAATCATGGAAAGTAGGATCGGAAGGTGATGTTGGCGCTTTTTGGGGCCTTTGGGACAAAGATGAAAAACTAAAGAAATTTTAAATGATTTTTAAGGGTCAAAACGTTAACCAATAAACCAAAAATGAAATACACGACAGCATTAAACTTGGCACCCGGAAAAGCTATTTGTTATTCTGGCTTCCGAGAAGGTCAAAGGCCGGGAGGTATTGTACCCAGCTATGAAGAAATTAAAGAAGATCTTCTTATGCTTCATCACCATTGGCAATACCTACGCCTATATGACTGTGATCCACATGCTGAAACTGTTTTAGAAGTTATCCAAAAAGAGAACTTTAATTTTAAAATAATGCTCGGTGCTTATATAGTTGCTGAAGCTAATAATTATGGTTGTCCTTGGGGAGGAACTTATTCTGCAGATCAATTAGAAGAGAATAAATTGATCAATTTAAAACAGATTAAGAAACTTATAGATTTAGCAAATGAATATCCTGATATCATATGCTGTTTATCGGCGGGTAACGAGGCCTGTGTTGATTGGACAGATCATTATGTGCCGGTTCAAAACGTTATTGAGTATGTACGGATGATAAAAAGAGAAGCTAAACAACCTGTAACGTTTTGCGAAAACTATCTGCCTTGGCTGGATAAATTAAAAGATTTGGTTGAAGAAGTTGATTTTATTTCAATTCATACTTATCCGGTATGGGAATATAAGAGAATTCATGAGGCCATGGAATATACGAAACAAAACTACTACGCTGTTGCCGACACTTATCCAAATACACCCGTGGTGATTACTGAAGCCGGTTGGACAACTTTTTCAAATGGAAAAGGAATCTGTCCTAGCAATGTGAATGAGGAGTTTCAGCGAATCTACTATAATGATCTAATAGACTGGAGCAAGGATGCCAATATTCTTACTTTTGTTTTTGAAGCGTTTGATGAATCCTGGAAAGGTTCTAATGAAGCACTGGAACCTGAAAAGCATTGGGGGCTTTTTACGGTGAATCGTAAACCTAAAAAGGTTATGCAGGAGTTATTTGAAAGCTAATCAAAATTCTTTTAAAAATTATGAGACGCATTAATGCAATTCTTTTTTTCATTCTTATCTCAAGTGCTACTTTGTCTGCACAAGAAAGAGAACTTGTCTGGGAAGATAATTTTGATGGTGAGAACCTTAATAGTGAGATCTGGAATTTTGAACTTGGAGACGGCTGCCCTAATTTATGCGGTTGGGGAAATAACGAACTTCAGATTTATACCGAGAAGAACCATGAGTTAAAAGATGGTCTCTTAACACTTACAGCCAGGCATGAAAACGATGGCTATTCTTCATCAAAAATAAACACCCAAGGGAATCTAGAATTTCAATATGGCAAAATTGAAGTAAAAGCAAAATTGCCCACAGGGAAAGGTTTATGGCCGGCATTTTGGATGTTAGGCTCTAATATTAAAGAAGTGGGATGGCCTTTATGTGGTGAGATCGATATCTTAGAATACGTAGGAAAGGAGCCAGAGACAATTTTCACCACGCTTCATACTGCAGATAGTCATGGGTCTTCAATTAATACAAGAAAGGATGTAGTGAAGGGAATAGAAGAAGGGTTTCATATTTATGCAATCGACTGGACCAAAGACAAGATCGATTTTTATATTGATAAAAAACTTTTTTACTCTTTTCTACCAAAAAATAAATCTGTTGAAGTTTGGCCTTTTGATCAGCCTTTCTATATGATTCTAAATGTGGCAATAGGCGGTAATTTTGGAGGAGCTGAAGTGGATGACAGTATTTTTCCTCAGGAATTTGTAATTGATTATGTGAGGGTATATCAATAAATAAATTTCTAAAGTTTATATCAAGTGATAATTGTCAGAAGAAGAGTCAATAAAACAATTTATTTTTGGCAAGAATGAATCGTGTTGAAAAGTAAGATTTTTTTGCAATATCCAAAAAAGTGTTCCGTTAATTATTGTACATATTATTTGCTATGAAAAACATTTTGTCAGTATTGTTGGTCATCCCTATGATGATTTTATCGTCATGTAGTGACGACTCTACAAAAATTGAACCTGCAGTTGAACGAACAGAAATCACTGAGTTTTCTTTTTTACAATCCAGTAATCCTAAGATGAACTGGGATCAGTTTGCTGATATTGAAAATGAGATCATAAGTGGAAGACTGCCACTGGAGGCCGATATCGAAAATATGGTTGCCAGCTTTAAACATAAAGGCTCTGAAGTGCTGATCAATAATAAAGTGCAAATTAGTGGTCAAACTGCAAATGATTTTACAGAAGTACAAAACTACAGGGTAACGACTTCAGATGGTAAATCTGGTCAATATGAAGTGGATATAGCCTATTTTACTGGTTTGCCGATTATTTATCTGGAAACTAGTAATGGTGAGGAGATAGATTCTAAGGAAGATTATTTTACAGGATCGATAGCTATGAAGGGTGGTCGTAATTTTTCAGATTTAACTTCAACGGAAATGAAAATTCGCGGGAGGGGTAATTCAACTTGGGGTATTCATCCGAAAAAACCCTTTCAGTTAAAGTTCGATGATAAGACAGAAATGCTTGGAATGCCGCAGGATAAAAAATGGATATTCTTGGCTGAATTCTCTGATAAGACCTTGATAAGAAACAAAATCGCCTTTGAAATGGGTTATTTGAGTCAATTGGATTACACACCACAAAGTGTATTCACGGAAGTTGTTATCAACGGAACGTATAATGGCACTTACAATATCACGCAAAAAGTCGAGGAAAGTGATAATCGGGTTCAGTTGGGAGATACAGGTTATTTATTGGAAATTGATCAGTTGGAAAGGTTAGATGCTGATGATGTTTATTTCAGAACTGACGCATTTTTAATTAATATTAAAGAGCCTGATACGGAGTATAATAGCAATGAGTATATCTATGTAAGTGAATTGGTCAATGAGTTTGAGGATGTTTTGATGGGATCTCAGTTTACCGATCCTAATCAAGGATATGCCAAATACATTGATATTGATAGTTTTATTGACTGGTACCTTATTAATGAGATCACTAAAAATCAAGATTCCAGAAATTTTTCAAGCATCTTTCTTAATGTAATTCCTGGTGAAAAGATTAAAATGGGTCCTTTATGGGATTTCGATTTGGCCTTTGGAAATGTTTATTATTCTGATTGCCAATATCCAACAGGTTTTTGGGTAAAAGATCACGCTTGGTTTGACAGACTGTTTGAAGATGCAGCATTCGTAGAAAAAGTGAAGAGTCGCTTTCTTTATTTTAGAGATAACCAGAATTTTATTTTAGAAAAAATCGATTTTTATGCAACTCAATTGAGGTGGTCTCAGTATGAGAATGACCAGAAGTGGGATCTTTTCGGACGTTATGTGTGGCCTAATCCTGTATTTTTTGACACGCATCAAGCTGAGGTTGATCACTTAAAAAACTGGTATATTGAAAGAATGAATTGGCTTGATACTGCTTATAAGGAATTATAATAGCCCATGAAGCCTATTCATTTATCAACCTATGAGCCTTCAAAATCTTCATAAGTACTATTATTAATCAAAAATAACTTCTATCTTGCTGAGCAAATTTTTTCAAACTACTTACTAATTATGGGACAAACTAATACAAAAAGAATTAATATTTATTTCGTAACCATTGTCATTACCCTAGGGGGATTGCTTTTTGGATATGATACAGGTGTGATTAATGGAACACAGTTTTATTTTTCGAAATATTTTGAATTAACCGGTTGGTTAAAAGGATTTATAGTCAGTAGTGCACTTTTAGGAGCACTTTTAGGAGCCGCCTCTGCAGGACTTATTTCAAAGTCAATTGGAAGAAAAAAATCTTTAATCGTTTCTGCCGTTTTATTTGCTATTTCAGCTTGGGGATCCGGACTTCCAGCAATCTTACCCGAATCTATGACCTTAATGGTTATTTTCAGGGTTCTTGGAGGTATTGCTATTGGTATGGCATCAATGAATGCACCAATGTATATCGCAGAAATTGCACCAGCTAAAATTAGAGGAACACTGGTTACTTACTATCAAATGGCGGTGGTAATTGGATTTTTCGTAGTTTTTCTTGTTACTTATTTTATTGGTAACGGATTGACTGAACAAGAGAATATCGATTATGGATGGAGGTATATGTTCTGGTCAGAAATGATCCCGGCACTGGCTTTTTTCATCTTGTTATTTATGGTGCCTAAAAGCCCTCGTTGGCTGATGATTAAAGGAAGAGAAGAAGAAGCTAAGAATGTTTTAGTGGCGATTCACGGGCAGGAAATGGCTGATAAGGAGTATTTTGATATTAAAGAATCTATACAACAAGAAGGATCCGTTAAAAAGGCATCTATATTTCAAAAATCGCTGTTTCCTATTGTAGTAATCGGGACAGTGCTTTCAGTATTACAGCAATTTACAGGTATTAACGCCGTACTGTATTATGGTGCCGATATATTTGAGCAGGCACTTGGTTTTGGTAAGGAGGATGTATTATTACAACAAATACTCTTGGCGACTGTGAATTTGTTATTTACGTTTATTGCCATGTTTACAGTAGATAAACTGGGTAGAAAACCTTTATTGATTATAGGTGGATTTGGTATGTTACTCGGATTCTTAATCATGGGCTTTACCTTGTATTTGAGCGACTATTCAGCGGTGAATTCGGCAGGATTACCCGCAATATCTTCAACAGAAGGAATTATTTGTTTGGTGGGTATTCTTATGTTTATTGGTTCGTTTGCTATGTCTATGGGGCCGATTGTTTGGGTTTTATTATCTGAGATCTTTCCTAATAGTATCAGGAGTACAGCCATGGCAATTGCGGTTGCTGCACAATGGCTAGCCAATTATTTTGTTTCTCAATCCTTTCCAATTGTAGTTGAAAGTGACGCAAATAGATTGGTTGCCGACGGAGGTACCTGGAATAATTCATTACCCTACTTTTTATTCTCAGCCTTTATTGTTTTCATCATCTTCTTTACCTGGAAATGGATTCCTGAAACAAAAGGGAAGACACTTGAAGAAATGGAAGCTACCTTTAATCAGGGTAATAGCTAACAGACGATACAAAGCAAATAGTTGTTTTATACCGATTTAGTAACGGTTGGGTAATTCATACAGATTAGAATTTTACTTTATTAATTATAATTTATCAAGGCTAAGTGAGGCATCCTCACTTAGCCTTTTTTATTTTATAGCTGAGTAACTGTCAAAGTTTTTGAATTTTGTAATATCCATATTAATAAGTTTTTAAGGCGTGTAAGCTGTTGATTGAACCCTGACTAATAGCATTAAAAGACTGTAAATCAAATTATTAATTGAGATATAAAAAATAATTTTAGCTTTTATTTTGGAATTATAAAGGGATTTAGGTCGAAAATTTCCAAGAAAGGATTCGTTAATGACAAAATAGTATCAATTCCTTAATTGATAGATATGTAATTTTGGAAGGCAAATATTAAGATTTAGAGAATAATGTCAGACTTAAATAAATTATCCTTAAAAGAGAAATTGGGCTATGGCTTAGGCGATGGTGCAGCGAATATTGCCTGGAGAGGAGTCGCCACTTTTCTGTTTATTTTTTATACTGATGTTTTTGGGCTAAGCCCGGTTACTGTCGGGGTATTATTCCTAGTCGCTAGATTTAGTGATGGGATAAGCGACGTTTTGATGGGAGTGATCGGTGACCGTACGAAATCAAAATACGGAAAATTCAGACCTTGGATTCTTTGGACCGCCATACCCTTAGGAATTATTTTATCTATGCTATTTACAGCTCCTGACCTGAGCTCTTCAGGAAAGATCGTTTATGCTTATGTCACCTATATCTTTTTCACTTTAATATATACGGCTAACAATGTTCCTTATGGGGCCCTCATGGCAGTTATGACCGGTGACGATAAGGAAAGGACAAGTTTAGGTTCTTTTAGAATGGTCGGTGCTTTTGGAGGCGGGATGTTGGTGCAGGGAGCCTTACTTTTTTTAGTGGCCCATTTTGGAAACGTAAACCCGGATATTGTCATAGATAAATTAGAAGAAGAAAAGTTTAGAGTCACTGTATCTGCACCTGACAATGTGGAGAATGTCAATATCAAAACAGAGAATGGTATTGCAGACTTCATTTGGGATGACAATACTTTAAGTGCAGAGGATAACAAACCAACACATGGTAAAAGTTTTTCTATTGAGGCCAATGAAAAATATGCATTTATAGTAAGTGGTGAAGCGAATATAGAAGCTGCGAGTATTTCGCTCATCGATCAGAAAAAAGGATATAGTAACTCTATGTATATCATGTCTATCTTTCTGAGCTTGTTTATGTTCATAACATTTTATACAACAAAAGAACGTGTGCTTCCCCCAAAAGCACAGAAAAATAATTTAAAAAGAGATCTTAAAGATTTAGTAACAAACAAGCCTTGGCTGGTATTGTTGGTTATTGGATTATTATTCAATGTTTACAACTCTATTAAGCAAGGAATAGTAATTATTTATTTTACACATTATTTGAATAACCAATTACTGGCAGCCTCATTTTTAATAGCGCTTATGTTCGCTTCAATTGGAGGAGCCATGATTACCGCTCCTTTAGGGAAAAGATTCGGAAAACGCAACCTATTCATTGCTGCCCTTCTTTTTTCAGGAGCTGTGAATTCACTCTTCTTTTTTCTAGGCCCAACCGATTATGAAGCTGTATTTGTCTTAGGGGTTGTATCTGAATTCGCCTCAGCAATTTTCCCGACACTTTTCTTTGTGATGCTAGGTGATGCTGCGGATTATTCTGAATTTAAGAATGGAAGAAGGGCAACTGGACTGATCTACTCAGCGGGTTCATTTGCTACTAAATTTGGTGGAGGTATAGCAGGTGCTATAATAGGGCTGGTCTTGGGCGCATTTCACTATAATGGGCAGGACGCAGCCTCAATTGAAGGTGCGGTTCCGGGTATTATCATGCTGATGAGTTGGGTTCCTGCAGTTATTACTGTATTGGCGGCTGGTTTTATGCTCATTTACCCATTGAATCAGAAAAAAATTGATGAGGTTACTACTGAATTGAATAATAGAAGATTAAAAGAAAGTACCAATTAGAATTAAGTTATAAATTTTTGAACAAATGAAATACGGTCATTTTGACGATGCGAACAGGGAATACGTAATTACTAACCCTAAAACTCCTTACCCTTGGATTAACTATCTGGGTAATGAAGATTTTTTCTCTCTGACTTCAAATACAGGTGGAGGCTATACTTTTTATAAAGATGCAAAATTCAGACGTCTCACGCGTTACAGGTATAATAATGTACCCGTAGATGATGGAGGTAAATATTTTTATATCAAGGATGGTGATACCGTTTGGTCACCAGGCTGGAAGCCGGTAAAAACTGAATTAGATAGTTATGAGTGCCGACACGGTATGAGCTATTCAAAGATCAAAGGTTCTAAGAATGGTGTTACAACAGAAGTCCTGCAGTTTATCCCTTTGGGATTCTGGGGTGAGATTCAGAAAGTAAGTGTGAGAAATGACAGCACTGAAACTAAAAAATTAAAACTATTCTCTTTTGTAGAATGGTGCCTTTGGAATGCAGAAGATGATATGACTAATTTCCAACGGAATTTTAATACAGGGGAAGTTGAAATAGAGGATAGTGTTATCTATCATAAAACTGAATTTAAAGAAAGACGTAATCATTATGCTTTCTATTCAGTAAATGAAGAAATCCAAGGATTTGATACAGACAGAGAGTCATTTATTGGTTTGTATAACGGGTTTGACAGCCCTGACACAGTAACGAAGGGTGAACCTGGCAATACGATTGCCCATGGTTGGTCACCAATAGCTTCTCACTATCTGGAAATAGAATTGCAGCCAGGAGAGCAAAAGGACTTGGTTTTTATGCTGGGTTATGTTGAAGTGAATGAAGATGAGAAATGGGAGTCTAAAGGGGTAATCAATAAGAATCCTGCAAAGGCAATGATTGAAAAATTTGATACGGTTGCCAAAGTAGATGCTGCTTATGATGCTTTAGCCGCCTATTGGGACGATCTTTTATGTACCATATCTATTGAATCAGGGGATGACAGACTTGACCGAATGGTGAATATTTGGAATCAGTACCAGTGTATGGTCACGTTTAATATGTCTCGTTCGGCTTCATTTTTTGAATCTGGAATCGGAAGAGGTATGGGCTTTAGAGATTCAAATCAGGATCTGATTGGTTTTGTCCATCAAATACCGGAAAGAGCAAGAGAAAGAATTTTTGATATTGCTTCGACTCAGTTTGAAGATGGTTCATGCTATCATCAATACCAGCCATTGACTAAAAAAGGAAATTCTGCAGTCGGAGGTGATTTCAATGATGACCCACTTTGGTTAATACTTTCTACAACGGCCTATATCAAGGAAACAGGAGATTTCTCCTTATTAGATGAAATGGTCCCGTTTGACAATGATGCATCAAGAGCTAAACCTCATTTTGATCATTTAAAAGCTTCTTTTTATCATGTGGTTAACAACCTGGGCCCGCATAAATTACCATTAATCGGTAGAGCTGATTGGAATGATTGTTTGAATTTGAATTGTTTTTCAAGTGACCCGAATGAGTCATTTCAAACTACCGGAAATAAAAAAGGAGATACTGCCGAATCACTAATGATCGCCGGATTATTTGTGGTCTACGGGAAAGAATATATTGAATTATGTAAATACGTTGGTAAAGATACTGAAGCTGCAGAGGCCCAGACTCATGTAGATAACATGATCGCCGCCGTAAAAGCACATGGATGGGATGGAGACTGGTACCTTAGAGCCTATGATTATTATGGAAAGAAGATTGGGTCCAACGAAAACGAGGAAGGAAAAATCTTTATAGAATCACAAGGCTGGTGTACCATGGCTGAAATTGGTAAGGAAGAAGGCCTGGTTAAAAAGTCACTTGATTCAGTGAAAGAACATCTCGATTCAGAATACGGAGTTGTTCTTAATTACCCTGCCTTTACAAAGTATCATATAGAATATGGAGAAATTTCTACGTATCCTGCTGGTTACAAAGAAAATGGAGGGATATTTTGTCATAACAACCCTTGGATCATGATAGGTGAAACAATGATTGGAAGAGGAGATAATGCCTATGACTACTATACTAAAATTGCACCTAGTTTTCTGGAGGATATATCTGAATTGCACAAAGTTGAACCTTATGTTTATTGCCAGATGATTGCAGGTAAGGAAGCCTTTAAACCAGGGGAAGCTAAAAATTCTTGGTTGTCTGGTACTGCTTCATGGAATTTCTATGCGATTACTCAGTATATATTGGGTGTTAGGCCAGAATATGATGGCTTAAGAGTTGATCCTTGTATTCCTAAAAGCTGGGACGGTTTTAAAATGCAACGAAAATTCAGAGGAGCTACTTATCAATTGATTATTAAAAACCCGGATCATGTGAGTAAGGGCGTAAAAGAATTGATCATTAATGGTAAAAGCATAAACTCAAATGTAATTCCACTACTTGAGAAAGGTAAAAGTCATACAGTTGAAATAATTATGGGATAAAAGACTGCTATTTTTACCGAATGAAACTCCTGAAAGCCAAAACTTTTGGGAGTTTTTTTGTTCATAACCGAACCGTTCGGACGTGAAGCCTTCACTTCTCAAGCCTTCACGGGCGAGGCCTTCACAGTACCCTTTGCATACCAACAAACTCTTTCCTGAATTCGCTTGGCGTACAATCTTTGGACCTTTTAAAGATGCGATTAAAATTAGCAATATTATTGAATCCACATTGAAAACTGATTTCACCTATGCTTTTTTCAGATTCTATAAGAGCCCTGCTGGCATAGCTGATTCTTGTATCATTGACATAATTGATAAAGGTCTTCCCTGTTCTTTTTTTTATAAAACGATTAAACGAAACCGCACTCATATTTACGAGTTGAGAAATTTCCTCCAGTGCTATTTTACGATGATAGTTTTCCTGAATGAATTCATATACTTTCTTGATGCTTTCGCTATTCTGAAAGTCATTCATTTCAGAAAACTGTGTAGAGAGCAGTGTCTGGTCTTTGGAAATGGCCAATTCATTTAAAATTGAAATAAATTCTAAGAAGTAATTAATGCCATGTAATTTAGGAAGTGCCATTAACCTGGGCATGATCTCCATAGTTATTTCCTGAGAAAACAAAATACCATGTTTAGATCTGTTAAACATGTCTTTGATGCATTTGAAAATCCTTCTTGAAAGCATTTTGTCATTTAACAAGTCATGTTGTATGTGAATTGTGATCTCGTAGATTTCTTTACAGGTACATTTGTTAAGTTCCCATCCGTGAGTCAGATTAGGGCCCACCAGCACTAATTCAACATCATTTATTACGTTGGTGTGATCACCAATGATTCTTCTTACGCCTTCGCCTTTGTAAATAAAATTCAATTCATATTCAGGATGAAAATGAATTGGGAAGTCAAAATCGTCTTTCACCCTTTCATAAACAAGAAAACTATCTTCGGGGCTTAATTGTGTTATCTCTCTGTGTACGCTCGTTCTCATAACTCAATCTCTAATAATCTGTTTTCAATCTATTTTTGACAATATAGTATTAATTGTAATGAGATGCTTTATAACTTCATAAAATTTTTCAATAATCATTAACAGCTTCGCGCTATAGACCTAATCGCGGCGTTTAATTTCAAATTCGCATAAATTCTATACTTATAAATTTTGTCGATTATTAAAATATATTGACAGAAAGGAAAATAGAATTCAATTAAAACACAAAATATGTCGAAATAGGCTTAGTCCTTTTATTTAGACTAAATCAACATTAAGTTGATATAGAAATCACATTTTTTCTTTTGAATGAATTAGGCTTCGGATAAATATCCCGCTTATTATAATTGTTAAGAAAGCATAGGGGAGAGAGGTGATTACAATCAGCTTGGTCATGGCACCCAATAGGTCAAGGTTGGCTAATTTATTCCCTAAAAGCAACATAGAGCATCCAAAAATAGGAAGAAAGACTCCCCAGATATAACGATGCTTCTTGGCAGGACTTCTGTTGCCGCCATCGGTAAACATACTAAGTACATAAATAGCAGAATCCATTGAGGTAATTAAGAAGGTAAATAAAACAAGCACAACAAGTGAATTGATTATTGCCTGCATAGGATAGACTTCAAAAAAGATGAAGATAGAAGTAAAAACGTTTCCGAATTCATTATTGTAATTATCCCATTGTTCTAAACGTAAAAAGGCAGTTTCTCCAAAAGCCGTAAACCAAAAAAAGGTTCCCAAAGAGGGAATTAGCAGAATGGCAATGACAAATTCTCTAATTGTCCTGCCTTTTGATATCCGCGCAATAAAAATACCTGTAAATGGTGCCCAGGACAACCAGAAGGCCCAGTAGAAATAGGTCCATGAACTTAAAAATTCCTTTCCAGGATCGAAGGAACCCATAGCCAGACTCAAAGGAATAAAATCAATAATATATAAATACAGGGTTTTTATAAACCGGCTGAACATGAGCCACATGTCACCTTGTAAAAAAACAAATAAAAGCAGAAAAACAGCTATTGTAATATTGAATTTGGAGATGATATTAATTCCTTTGTTAACGCCGTAAGAGGCTGATATCAATGATATACTACTCACCAATATCAGAATAAATATGGTTCCCTTAAAATTTAAATCGAGTTCAGGCATCAGGTGATTTAAACCCCCGCTAATTTGAGTTACACCAAGTGCTACTGCGGCAATAACTCCAATAACTGTAATGAGAATGGTGAGAATGTCAATACTTTTGAGTAGATAGATATTGGAATTGATTTTTTTAACCGGAGCACTCATTAGAACAGGTGCTTTTTGCACATAGATATAATAACCAATGATTAAAGCAAAAAGGCCATACATGGCCCAAGGCGTAAAACCCCAATGATAAAATGTATATTCTAAAGCCAAAGAATTGGCATCATTTGAAGATTGAATAGGAGGGTTCTTTAGCATAAAAACAGGTTCCTGTACCGCTCTTAAAATCAAACCCGCTCCCATACCTGCACTAAACAACATCGCTGACCATGACCATAGGTCATATTCAGGTTTGTCATCCATGTTTCCCAGCTTTCTTTTTCCGATTGGCAATATGGCCAGGACGATCAAAAGCAAAACACAGGCCAAGCCCAAAACAAGATAGAATTGCCCAAAGTATTCTCTGACCCATAGGGATACTTCAGAGATAGTGGTTATAGCCCGCAGTGGGTCGAGCGAAATCCACAATGAAAATAGAAATAAGATGAATATAGACCAGCCTAAGAGGTTGTATTTAATAAATTGCTTTTTTAGGCTTTCCATTGAGATGTAGAATCATTTTTAATTTGAGGAAGCATAAAAGTAACACAATTATTATAGATTAAAAATGGGTTTAATATATTGAAAAATCCTGTATGTAGAGAAGATCTCAGAATACAGGATATTGATATATTATTTGTTTAAGCGAATTGATCTAGTTGATCTGATGAATATTGGCTTCTCCAATGACTATGCCTCGGTTCACCATCGGACTTCCTTTGTAGTGTATGGATGCTTCACCATAGGCAGTAACTTTTAATTCATCGGTAACGTTAAGTTTGACTTTCCCTTCGCCATATGCGGTTACTTTGGCGCTGGTGTTTTTAACACCAAAAGTATTTATTTCACCTTCACCATATGAAATAATGCGCTGGCGTTTGGCGATGCCCTCTTTGACTTCTAAATAAGACTCACCATACATAGTAGTGTAGAATTTTTCTACATCAATTTCACTCAGGTATACTTCTGATTCTCCATATATTTTAAGCGTCAATTCTTCGCCTTTCAAAACACTTTTAACTTTATGGGTTTCTTCTCCCCTTAAAGAGATTTCTTCTAAATCTTTAAAATATACTTTTGCAGAAACGACAGTTCCGTGATAAATAGCATCCTTTCCTTTATAATCGTCATAAACTACCTTTTCTGATTTTGTGTAAACCTTGGCATCATCAAGATAAATGTGCAGGGTATTTCCTTTTACTTCAACGTTGAGTTTGTCCATAGACACATCGATGTTTTCGATTACCACAGATTCTGTATCTGCTCTTTCAAAAATCACTTCAATATGAGGACTGATAATTACTTCATCGAATGAAGAGACGTCATAAGTTTTGTTCTGGGCTTCGGTCTGTTGTATTCCTAGCAACATGAAGGTTGCAATAAGCAAGGTTAAGTAGGATTTTTTCATGAGATTGTTGTTTTTTGTTAATTGTTTTAGACCAATTTTTGATCATTGGTTTCTATAAAGATATCCATAAAACAAAATTGTTACAGTTACACTCTTAATTATCGATAAAATAATTAAAAATCAGCGTGAATAACAAGATCTCTAATTTATCGTGTCAATTTATTTTTTGGTCATAGATTGAACACCTTCCCAGTTTTCATCAATCTCCTGAGTGATAAGGTGAGCTGCTCTATTAAGAAAAAGTTTGGCAGTAAGATCTTTAGTGTTTTGTTTGTATATCTGTTGAAAAGTTACCGCAGACATCGCGAATTCTTTATTAAAATAAAGTTCCATTCCACGGTTAAAAGTGCCCAGGGTCCTTAATTTATGATTGTAAAGTGTTTTTACATCCCCATTAATGCACTCGTATAATTTAACAGGTTTTTTCTTTCCTATTACTTGTACAGGGCCTAAATATCTAAAATTAAACTCTTCAGGGTTTGTAAGATTGGTCATGCATTTTCCTGTCATCAGTATGGATGTTCCGAAGTGCTTCGACAGACCCTCAATTCTCGAGGCTGTATTTACTGTATCAGAAATGATAGCCGCATCAAGTCTTTCAACATCCCCGGTAATCCCCATGATGAGGTCTCCATTTTGCATCCCTATACCAACTCTTACAGCTGACCTTTTCTTTTTTAGTCTAATTTTGTTGTAATCGTCAAGCGTCTTGTGCATCTCAATCGAAGCCCTTAAGGCATTTTGAGAACCACTAGGAAAGAGTGCCATAAATCCGTCTCCCAAGTATTGCATAATAAACCCTTTATTTTTTCTAATGACAGGGCCCATTCTCTTGTTAAAAGAATTTATAAACAGAAAATTATCCTTAGGACTCAATCCTTCAGAAAGCGACGTGAATTCCCTGATATCTACAAACATCACGGTCACTTCTTTTTCAGTCAGGTCGCCTAATGATACTTCCGTAAGTCTGTTTTTCCCCAAGGATTTAATAAATTCAGTCGGCACAAATTTCTGGCTGACCTGGTGAATTTTTTTGATGGCTTCCTCTCTTTCTTGGGCTTCTTTAAGTCCTTTTTGGAACAATTGTGCACTTTCAATGGCAACCGCTGATTGTAATGAAATGGTGGTCAATAGTTTTAATTCGGCTGCTCTGAATTCTCTTTCTTCGGCATGTCCTAGGATGACCATTCCTAGGGTGCGGTTTTTTACTTTTAATGGCGCGTACATCATGGCTTTTAAATGACGTAAGGCCGGGTTTTGTTGTATTCTTTCAACATCTACAATTGCTGAGGTTCCTTTTATGATGAGCTCTTTTAAAAGATGATTTTGCTCCTCGATGTTTTTGGCTCTTTTAGCATCTTCCCCAAAGGCTGATAGAATGATAACTTTGTCAATATCTGTATCCAATAAAAGAAACATACCATGTGTGGTGTCAATGATCTGAGAAGCTTCTGTCAGGGCCATTTCTGCAATTGACTTCACTTCAATTTTTTCAGATAATTTTTCACTAAAATCATAGATCATATTGATTTCACGATACAAACCCAAGACTTCATTTCCAATATTTTTTTTCTCAAGGTCTTTTGATACCAATGTATTCAATAGGTTAACAATGATACTTGCTTTTTCTTCATTGGCTACTACCTGCCCATAATCAAGATCATGATCTTTGAGTGTCAGGTGTAGTGAATAATTAGTATCGTTACCCCACATTAAAACAGCATTGATATCAAGGATGCTGAATTCCAAGTCTAATTCTTTAGACAATTGTTTCAGCAGCGTATCAGTTCTAATATCCTTTAAGATATGTTTGAGCGCTCTTACTCTTGTTCTTACTTTTTTATCGAGGGTTATCATGTTTATATTTTCAGTACTTCTTCAGCAATAGAGAGCATCTCATCTGGATCAAAGGGCTTGGTCATATAGCGGTCAGCTCCCATTTCTAATCCTTTTTGCCGGTCTACTTCTTGTCCTTTAGCCGTCAGTAAAATGATATAGACATGAGAAAGTTTTAATTCTTTTTTTACTTTTTGACACACTTCCATGCCATTCATTTTTGGCATCATCACGTCTAGAAAAACAAGATTTGGTTCTTCTTTTTGTATCAGCTCCAGGGCTTGTTCCCCATTTTCGGCAAGCAAAAGTTCCACTCCTTCATCTTCGAGATCCTCAAGAGTTTGTTCAATGAGCATTCGGATATGTGCTTCATCATCTACGATTAATATTTTTTGGTCCATGTGCAATTCAATTTTTATTTGTTTTAGTTTTTCTTTTATTCATAAATAAAGAACATTGTGTTTTCCATGCCTTTTTGACCTTTTAGGTCTTTGATAATCTTTTGATCGGCATTATGAACAGAGTTTAGCATGATGATATCTGGCTTTGATTCAGTGGCATTTTTCAACAGGTTCTTGGGGTCACTTTCCATAACCTTATAGCCTCTGGCACTCAGTACGTCAGAAAGTGTCTTAACCGCCGATGTATCGTCATCAACTACTAATACTTTTTTCTTGGACACACCTTGTTCAAGTAGTTCATCTACTTCATGGAAGAGCTGCTCCGTGTTAATCGGTTTGGTAAGGTATCTGTCAACCCCAATTTTTAATCCACGCTCTTTGTCTTGAACAATAGATAAAATAATGATGGGAATGTCCATGGTTGCCGGATCGTTCTTCAAAACCGCTGCCACGTCAAAACCATTAATTTCAGGCATCATAACATCTAATATAATTAGATCAGGTTTTGAAAGCCTTACCATGTCAAGAGCTGCTTTTCCATTGGCCGCTTCTTTTACCTGATATCCGGCATCACCCAATTCTTGCCTCAAAAGAGACCTGATTGGGGTGTCATCATCAACCACTAAAATGGTAGGCACCTGCTTAACATTAGTCAGAGAAGAATGCTTGATTTGTTTTTTCAGGCTATTAAGAATTCTATCGAGTTGTATGGGTTGCTCACTGCTACCTTCACCCATCACTGGCATGGTAAAGAAGAATGAACTCCCAACACCATGTTCACTTTTCATCCAGATAATACCCCCATGATGTTCTATAATTTCACGACAAATAGGTAGGCCAAGTCCGGTGCCTTTTGGTTTGTCGGTAAGCGTGTCTCCGGCCTGACGGAATCTTTCGAATATTTTATGTCGGTCTTCTTCTGCTATTCCAATACCAGTGTCTTGCACCTCAACCATGATTTGTGCATTATCGATATAAGCTTCAACTGTTACTTTACCTTTGTCGGTAAACTTAACAGCGTTTGAAAGCAGGTTAATTACAACCTGGATTAATTTATCTTCATCTGCACTAATCAGCGGTAAGTCTGGAGAAATGTTTTTTACCAATTTCAGGCCTTTTTCCTCAAAAAGGGCAGACGTGCTTGCAATGGCCCGGCTGATTACATCCTGAAGGAAAATAGGCCGCATATGCCATTCCATTCTTCCTGATTCAATCTTAGCAAGATCAAGCACATCATTAATTAGGTTTGTCAAACGTTCTCCTTCAGAAACAACAACATTCAGGTTTTCACTGACCTGTTTCATAGTGCGTTTTATCTTTTGGTCATCAACAGTTACCGCCGGGAAAACTTTATCTTCTAAACGCTTTCTAATGATTTTAGCAAACCCCAAAACAGAAGTTAGTGGTGTTCTTAACTCGTGACTTACCGTTGATAAAAAGGCCGATTTCGCCTCATTGGCATCTTCAGCTTTCGCTTTGGCCTCTTTCGCTTCTTCATATAATTCAGCATTGTGCAAAGCCACTCCAACATTAATGGCAATAGTACTCAACAATCTTTCGTCTTCACTCGTAAATCGGCTGGCCTGTTTGGTGCTTTGGACACTTAAAACGCCAATAATGTTATCTTCAACAGGAATAGGTACGCCTAAATAAGACATAACATTCTTTCCAGTTTGTTCCACGCCAATTTTATCATACGTCGCGCTAATATCAGTATCGTGATTAATGAGCATAGAGTCTCCCGTTTTAATGATACTAGAAGTAAGGCCCTCTCCGTATGGCATAGGAGGCATGGCATCACCCTCTTGGTAAGGGAAATTTATAAACTCTTTGTCAGTATCCAATAAGGCCAAATAGGTAATGTCTGATTTAAAAAGATTTTTCATTTGGTTACCCACCATTTGGATTAATTCACTAAGCTCCAATTTTTGCGTTAATGCCTGGCTTACTTCATTTACTGTTGCTAATTCATCCAGTCTTTGATGAACTTCTTCCGTTCTTTGGTTCACCTTATCTTCTAGAACCTTTTGTTGGTTGACCAGTATTTTTGTTCTAGACCTGACGATGGTATAGATTAGTAAAATGAACCCAAGAATATAAAGAGCGTAGGCCCATAAAGTTTTATACCAAGGCGGCGTAATAGAAAAACTAGCCATGGCTTCATCGCTTATATCACCAAATACATTTTTGGCTTTGACTTTAAAGTCATAATCACCAGGAGGTAAATTGATGTATTCCCGTGTAGCCTTTTTAGTCCATTCTGACCATTCCTTATCTAGCCCAGCCAAATTAGTGCTGTATTGCATGTCTTTTTGGCTAATAAAGAATGGTGCGGCATAGTCTATAGAAACTGAGTTTAAATCAGCGGTAATTTTCAATTTATCTGGAAAATCAATTGAACCTGCATAAATAAGAGAGTCCCCGGCAATTGTCACGCTTCTGATAGCGACATCGAATTTGCCTGTAAAGTTTTTTTTGAGATCGCCTTCATAGCGAACCACTCCATCCGGACCTGAAAACCAAGCAATAGTATTCGATTCAGTAGAGGAGGGGTCGACATAGATGGAATAGATGTTCCTGTTTTTTAGTTCTTTAAAAGATTGTGTATTAAATTCGTAAGTATCGTCATTGTTTTTAGTCGCCACAGTGATTCCATGACCTATACTAAACCAGCGACGACCGAGGTGATCTGTATGTAAGGGAATTCCATCTCCTCTTTCTCCTTCCCATTTTATGAGTTCATCGAAGTATAACTTTTTTTTCTCGAAAACATCTTTTTCTGAATTATAAGTATAAGTACTTTTTGAGTCCCTATCCATCACAGCAATTTCATTTTCTGTATAACCCCAAAAGCCAAAATCTGAATCTGGAAGCCCTTTATCCGCACCATAAACGATTGTATCAGATTTTGAAAAATCCATTTTCCCATCTGTCATAATAGGTAATAAAAGATTTATTTCCCCGTCATTATCAGAATTGACCCAGATTCCTCCTTGTTTCCTTTCTAAAATATCTCGTCTTCCTCTGTAAGGGATGTATGATTCTTCCTCAAATTCCTGTGATTTATCATTAAAGTAAAAACTGGCCAAGCCGTCATTGGTGCGAATCAATAGTCTTTTTGGGTCTGAAACAGATAATTTTAAAAAGTTGACTCTAAAATCATAATTGTCATTACTTCTAATGGTTCTAAAAGATTTACCTATAATTTCGATGAGTCCAAGGCTACCTGAACCACTATAAAGCCTCCCATCTTTTTCTAAAAAATTAGCAAATTGACCTGCAGTACCTTCAACCAGAATCAGTTCTTTATTCTTTTCATCTAAATAAAACACGCCATTATTTGTGCCTAAATACAGCATCCCTTTAAATCGATAAGTAGAAAAAACCACCTTTGTAGATAGCCCCATGTTTGTGTCAAGTACCGTTATGGAAGAATTGAGGTTCACTTTTGAAATACCATTAAACAAAGGCATCCAAAGCACGCCTCTTGAATCCAGATAAACGTAACTCGTACTCCCATCTTGTAGTCCATTTGCTGTGGTATATTTTTGGATAAGTTTTCCGTTATGATCTATTAGGTAGGTTCCCTCCGCAAAAGTGTTGACGATGAAATTACCATTTTCAAGGGCAATACCTGGCAAATAAATAGCTTGTAGTACCTCTGGACTTAGATCTGTTTTGAAAGGTTTGAATGATTTTCCATCATATAAAAAGAACCCCATTAATCTGGAACCAAGGAGCACTTGATGGTCATCATAGGGTAAGATTAAATAGACTCTCTCATTTGCAAACATTTCACCTCCCGGTACCACTTCAAAAGTGTCATCTTCAGTCATATAGCACAATCCTCTATTCCAAATTCTGATATAATAAACATCATGAACGATCTTCCCTACATGAAATGCATCCTCCGAAACAATCACTTTCATTTTATCGCCATCCCAAATGTAGAGTCTGTTGGTCGTTCTGAAAATGATACGATTTTTATAATAATCTACCTCCCAAACAGTTCCAAATGATTGATATTCTTCTGGGATTTTATCTTTTAGTGAAATAAATTTCATTTCACCTTTAGAATCAGGTTCTAAATATCCAAGATCTCCTTGGCCTCCGGCATACATAATTCCGTTATCATCGTAAACCATGCATCTCGCGCCTCCTGTTGATTCAACAAGTTTCCAGTTGACACCATCATATTGCAATATTCCATCACCATTTGCAAAATACATATTACCTTTCTTATCTTCTAAAGCCCACCAGTTAACTGGAGCCGCTTCATAATTCTGATACGAGTAATTCGTAACCATTGGTCGGCCTATTTGTTCTTGCGCAAGTAAAAAATTACTGGAAATCAGGTATAATAATAAGGTTAATGTGAGCACAACATGTCTCATGAATTTGAGGTTAGTCGAATGTATCATAGGTAGAGAGAGAAGAAGATTAGGTTAATTGATTGCTTCTAATGCTTACTAAAATACAAATTTATTTCTTATGGTTTGGGACTGAACGTTTTAATACACATTCTTCACACCGCTGAAGCTTGTTCTAAATTCTGATGGGGTACAGTTTTGGTATTTTTTAAAAATGCGATTGAAGTTTGAAATATTATTAAATCCGCAGTCGTAACAAATGGTCGTGATATTTTCATTACTCTCAATCAACATTCTCGTGGCTGACCCTAATCTAATTTCAATCAGAAATTCCACAAAAGACTTTCCTGTTCTTTGTTTAATTAACCTACTGAATGAAATGACCGTCATATTAATTAATGCTGCCACTTCTTCAATTTTAATTTTTCGGTGATAGTTCTCTTTTAAAAAACCATATACTTTCTCTATTCGTTCACTATTGTAAAAGTCATTTTGATTTTGAAAAGACATGTTTGTAAGATAGGTCTGATCTCTTGAAATAGCCAGATCATATAGCAAGGATTGGAATTGAAGGAAACTGTCAAACCCGTTTGTTTTACTCAAGTTATGGATCTTTTTTTCTACTTGAACTATTGTTTGTTTAGAGAATAATATGCCGCGATTTGCATTCTGTAAAAGCGTTTTCACAACCTTTAATAGATTTCTGTCTAAGAGGGTTTCACCGAAAACATCTTTTGAAAATTGAATTGTTATTTCATGAAAATCTTGCTTTCCAGAATTCTTATAGTTCTCCCATCCATGATACAAGTTTGGCCCGGTTAACACCAATTCCTTTTGAGCAATTTCATCTATATGATCCCCGACAATTCTTCTTGCACCTTTAGCATTTTGGATATAATTTAATTCAAATTCTGGATGGAAATGTATAGGAAAATTAAACACTTTTCGCTTCCGATCGAATATCAAAAAACAGTCGTTTTTTTTTAGTGGCGTGATCTCTCGATGGATATTTTCTTTTAAGTCGCTCATAATTAATTATATACTAAACGATTTGTGCACCTTTCCATTAGAAGCTTTGTTTTTTATAAAAAAACGCATTTTAAAAGCATAAGAATAGTGGGTTGTAATAGTATTATTTTGTGTTGTAAAACTACTTGTTTGCGACGGGATTCAGGTCTAAATTTGAATAAAATTTTGAGAAAAGCACTTTGAAATCAATTTAAGGGGCTTTGAATCAAATCATTCTATAATTATGATTTTGAAATACAATATCAAAACAAGCTACTATTTACTATTGATCCTTTTTTTATCAAGTCAACCTTTCAGAGGGCAAAACGATGATTCAGCAGATAAGCATAGTTTGCGAAGTGATTTACAGATGATAAAAGGCAAAGGCATACTTTTCGGTCACCAGGATGATTTGGCTTATGGTGTGGGATGGGAATATATTCGGGGCGAATCAGATGTAAAAAGAGTATCAGGTGATTATCCAGCATTATTTGGATGGGAACTTGGTGGCATTGAAAGAGGCGATCAAGTGAATTTAGATAAAGTACCTTTTGATACCATGCGAGATCTTACCATTATGGGAGATCAGATGGGAGGAATTAACACCTTTAGTTGGCATCCTTATGCGGCAACAAAGGGCGAAAGTTCTTGGGATAAAGAGGCTATAGTAGTGGAGCATATTATTCCAGGCGGTTCTCATCATGAAGCCTTTAAACAACATTTGGATAAAGTGGCTTCTTTTTTTAATCAGTTAAAAGATAAAAATGGGCAAGACATCCCGTTTATTTTCAGACCCTGGCATGAAATGGATGGTTCATGGTTTTGGTGGGGAGATGCAAGCTGCACTAAGGAGGAGTTTAAAACCTTGTTCGAATTCACAATTCAGTATTTAAAGGAGGAAAAAGGTTTGGACCAAATGTTGGTGGCCTACTCTCCGGATAGAAATTTTGATTCAGAAAATGATTATTTGCAATGGTATCCTGGAGATAAATACGTAGATATCTTAGGAGTCGATAATTACGGAGACCTGAAGCAAGAAAGTGACGTTGAACAAGCCATTAAAAAATTACATATCGTGATTGAGTTGGCCAATAAGAAGGAGAAAATTGCGGCTTTTACGGAAACGGGAATAGAGAATGTAACGGATGAGAAATGGTACACCCAAAGATTAGGTAAAGTGTTGGCGGACCCAATTATTGCAAAAGAAATAAGCTATGTGATGGTCTGGAGAAATGACGGGAATGTACATTATTTCTTTCCTTACCCAGGTCAAAAAGGAGAGGCTGACGCCAAGGAATTGCTCAGTGATCCTCACATTTTATTATTAGAAGATTTCAATTCATTACAATAGCATCACTTGAGAAAATAATATTATTTACAATGGATCAAACAATTTTTAAAGAAAGGCGGGCCAGAATTTTTAAAGCGCATCAGGAATTTTTAAGCAAATCAAATACAGCGGTATTTAGCACTAATGGAATCTATGAAAGGTATGAACAACCGATTTTAACAAGAGATCATATTCCATTAGAATGGCGTTTTGACTTTAATTCTGATACCAATCCTTTTTTTATGGAAAGAATAGGATACAATGCAACTTTCAATTCAGGAGCCATTAAATTGAATGGCAAATATTTATTGGTGGCACGTGTTGAAGGAAATGACAGGAAGTCTTTTTTCGCTATAGCTGAAAGCGATAATGGTATAGATAATTTCAGGTTTTGGAAACGCCCCATAAGCATTCCTCAAACTGACAATTGGGACACGAATGTGTATGACATGCGATTAACCCAACACGATGATGGTTGGATTTATGGTGTTTTTTGCACTGAGAGAAAAGATACATCTGCTCCTGAAGGGGATACTTCAACTGCCAAGGCAGAAGCCGGTATTGTTAGATCCAAAGATTTAAAGTCATGGGAAAGGTTGCCAGATTTAATCTCAACTACAGGGCAACAAAGAAACGTAGTATTGTTCCCTCATTTAATCGAAGGGAAGTATGCTTTTTTTACCCGACCACAAGACGGTTTTATTGACACAGGTAAAGGAGGGGGAGTTGGTTTTGGACTTTCTGAGACCATAGAAAACCCTGAAGTAAAAGAAGAAATTATTGTTGATGCTAAAACCTACCACACCATCTATGAAGTGAAGAATGGCCTTGGGCCGGCTCCTTTTAGAACAGATAAAGGATGGTTGCATTTGGCCCATGGAGTGAGAAATACAGCGGCTGGTTTAAGGTATACCTTATATATGTTTATGACTGATCTGGATAAACCATGGAGGGTCACACATAAACCACACGGACATTTGATTGCTCCTTTAAAGGAAGAGCGCATAGGAGATGTGTCAAATGTGGTGTTTTCAAATGGCTGGATTCAGGATGAAGATGGAAAGGTTTTTATTTATTACGCCTCCTCAGATACAAGAATGCACGTTGCCACGTCAAGCATTGACAGATTGGTTGATTATTGTATCAATTCTCCTCAAGACAACCTCTATTCTCATTTATCTGTTGAGACCATCAACAAATTAATTGATAAGAATGAATCATTATAGAACTATACACTAATTTAGGTATCAGGCATGGCTACAGAATCTATTTTAGATGAAAATATAACAGGACGTTTACTTCGTATAAAGAATGAATTTTCGGAAGAATTAGTAAGCTTGCTTGACTTTTGGTCAAGTCAGGGCCTGGATGCAACTCATGGTGGTTTTGCAGGAAACATAGATCATTATGGCCATATTAATACTAGGGCAAATAAGGGTTGCATTTTGAATACCAGAATTCTTTGGGCCTTTTCTTCGGCCTATAGAACCACCAAAGATGAGCGGTATGGGCCGCTAGCAAAAAGGGCGTATACATACATTAAGGATTATTTTTGGGATAAAGAATTTGGAGGGCTTTTCTGGGAGTTAGATTATCTCGGAAACCCCGTAGATAAAAAGAAACAAGCCTATGTACAAGGTTTTGGAATCTACGCTTTTTCTGAATACTATCGAGCATCAGGAGCAGAAGAAAGTTTGAAATTGGCAAAAGATCTCTATGCTATTTTAGAAATGAATTTTTTGGAACCAGAACACGGAGGTTATGTGGAGGCACTGACAGAAAACTGGCACGCTATAGAAGATATGCGCCTTAGTGAAAAAGATTTGAACGCTCCTAAAACAATGAATACCCATTTGCATATTTTAGAACCCTACACAAATTTATTTAGGGTGTGGCCTGATCAAAATCTTAAAAAATCGATAGCATCTCTATTGAAATTATTCTCAGATAAAATTTATAACCATGACAGTCATCATTTGCAACTCTTCTTTGATCTGGAATGGAACTCTCAATTTGAAGAAGTATCTTTTGGTCATGATATAGAAGCTGCCTGGCTTATGAACGAGGCCAGTATGGTGATTAATCAAGGTGTTCTTGATAAAGAAATTTATAAAATCACCAATGAATTAGTCAAAGCTACTTTGGCTGAAGGGCTAGATACAGATGGTTCAGTTTTTAATGATAAAAAGGGTGATACTCTAGATACCGACAAACATTGGTGGCCTCAGGCAGAAGCCATGGTAGGCTTTATGGATGCTTTTGAAAATAATCAAGATTTAGATTACCTGATGCACGTTGAAATGCTTTGGAGTTTTATAAAGAATTATATGATCGACAGAGAAAACGGCGAATGGTTTTGGCGTGTAAATGCAGCTAATATTCCGATTAGCACCGAGGATAAATTAGGGTTTTGGAAATGTCCTTATCACAATGGGAGGGCATTAATGGAATTAATAGAACGAATTGATAAAATGACAGATAAATCATGAATGAACAAATTAAATTAAAAGAAAAAATAGGTTATGGTTTTGGGGATTTTGCCTCCTCAATGTTTTGGAAGCTATTCTCCATGTTCCTCATGATATATTATACGGACGTTGTTGAAATATCACCGGCATCTGTTGGAACCATGTTTTTGCTGACAAGGCTTTGGGATGGTTTGAATGACCCTATTATGGGTATCATTTCTGATAGAACCAGAACAAGTATGGGTAAATTCAGACCCTACCTTTTATGGGTGGCCATACCCTTCGGTATTATTGGGGTATTGACTTTTTCTTCACCTGATTTTGGACCTTCCGGCAAACTGCTGTATGCCTATGTTACCTATACCATGATGATGATGGTTTATACGGCTATCAACGTTCCTTATTCTTCATTGATGGGGGTCATGACATCTGATACAAAAGAAAGAACATCCTTAGCCTCATTTAGATTTATTGGCGCTTATTCCGGAGGTATTTTTATGACTGCAACGGTACCTTATTTATTAGATTATTTTAGAAACTCGGGGGCAAATGATGCACAGAGTTATCAGTATACCGTTGGTATTTATGCGGTGCTTGCCGCGTTCTTTTTTATAATGACTTTTTTATGGACCAAAGAGCGGGTAAAGCCTCTTGAGCAAAAAACATCTATTAAAAAGGATCTTAAAGATTTGGCGAAAAATGGCCAGTGGTTTATTATGCTGGGCGCTGGAATTGCGGTATTGATCTTTAATTCATTGAGAGATGGAAGTATTATGTATTACTTTAAATATTTCGTAAAAGACCAGACTTTGGCCTACTTTGGAGAGGTCCAGTGGGATAAATTGGCAGGGGCTTATATGACGCTGTGGTTGGTTACAAATCTGGTGGGTGTTTTATTGGCAAAGCCTGCTTCCGCAAAATTTGGTAAAAAAACGGTCTTTATGGCTGCCATGTTAATCGCTGCTATATTCAGTGTGTTATTCTATTTTGTAGATCCAAATTCCATTGGAGTTATTTTTGGATTGAATATAATTATGGGAGTGTGTTCTGGAATCGTGCTGCCGTTGATTTGGTCTATGTACGCAGATATTGCTGATTATTCAGAATGGAAAACAGGAAGAAGAGCAACTGGTCTTGTTTTTTCATCTTCTTCTATGTCTCAAAAAATGGGTTGGACTTTAGGAGGTGCCATTACGGGTTGGTTATTGTCAGCCTATGGATTTGAAGCTAATGCCGAACAGACCCTGGAATCTTTGGAGGGTATTCGCTTAATGATTACCATATATCCCGCAGCTGGAGCAGTGCTATCAGCTCTATTTTTAATAAAGTACAAATTGAGTGATAATTATATGAAGGGTATTAGTGATGATCTTGACGATAGAAGAAGCTAATATTTTTCATTATCTATTGACTTTTTATAAGAAAATATAATTTATGATGCATGTAAGCAAATTTTTCATCACTGTAGTTTTTAGCCTCTTATCTATTTTCTTTTTTTATAGTTGTGCTGAAAAGAAAACTGAAAAACCAGCAAGCAGTCATAAAAGGCCCAATGTTTTATTAATTCTTACTGATGATCAGGCTTATGGCGATCTTTCTTTTACGAATAATCCAATTAGTGAAACGCCACATTTAGATCGTTTGGCAAAAGAAGGCGTCTTTTTTGAAAATTTTTATGTCAGCCCGGTATGCGCTCCAACTCGGGCTAGTTTACTGACCGGTAGGTACCATCAAAGAACAGGAGTGCAGGGCGTAACCAGGGGTAGGGAGAATATGAATTTGAATGAAGTGACCTTGGCAGACATCTTGAAAGAGAATGGCTACCGAACCGGAATTTTCGGTAAATGGCATAATGGGGCTCATTATCCTTATCATCCAATGGGAAGGGGATTTAATGAATTTGTTGGTTTTACTTCGGGCCACTGGTCGAGCTATTTTGATACCACCATAGAAAAAAACGGGAAGCCGTTTTTGGCGAAAGGTTATCTACCAGACGCCTTGACAACAGAGGCGCTAGGCTTTATAAAGAATAGTGTTGATAATGATGAACCTTTCTTATGTTATGTTCCCTATCAGACACCGCATACTCCTTTGCAGGTTCCGGATGCCTATTTCGATAAATATAAAAATAAAGGGGCAGATGATTTTAATGCCACAATTTATGGCATGGTAGAAAATATTGATGACAATGTAAACAGATTGATCCAGGGGCTTGAACAGCTCAACATAAGGGAAGAGACTATCATTATTTACCTCTCAGATAATGGCCCTTTAAATTTGAGATTTAACCAAGGATTAAAAGGCAGGAAAGGACAAATTGATGAAGGTGGTGTTAGGGTGCCTTTTATAATGAATTGGAAAGGACAAATAGAAGCAGGTAAAACGATAAATTATCCTTTGGCACATATAGATGTGCTGCCCACCTTATTGGGTATGTTAGATATTGAATACACTTCTGAACAAGTGATAGATGGAATTGATTTTAAGAACCTCTTTGAAGATGCGTCTTCCATGAAGTCAAGAAACTTATTTGCTGAATGGGGTGGCAACAAACGGATCTTATCTGAAGATTATTTGATGATCAATGAAGCCCTTTTTAATTTAAAAACAGATCCTAATCAGACTTCGGATATTCGAGAAGAATTTCCTGGCACTTATGATTCTCTAAGAAAGAGTTATGATCTTTGGATCAATAGTATTCCTGTGACCGAATCAACTAATACCGTTCCGGTGGGTTACCTTGACCACCCTGAAACGGTGTTACCGGCTAATGAAGCCAATTTATATCCTGCTTTTGAATTTAGAAAGGATAGGCGGCATACAGGAATAGCCTATCACAGTTTGCACGGTTGGGCGCATGACTGGATCGATTTCTGGACCCAAACCAGTGCTTATCCAAGTTGGAATATAGATGTGGTATCAGCAGGTCGCTATGAATTGAAATTAAAGTATGCCTTAAAATCTGAAAATAAAGGAACAAAACTCAAGATAGAAATTCAAAATAAACAAAGAATTATAGATGAGGTTCCGGTATTTGAACATTCATTATTTGAGAATCATGACAGGGTGAAGCGAACTCAAGAAGCTCCTGAGACTGATTGGAATGTTCTTGACATAGGAGCTTTTGAATTGTTAGCAGGTCAATCCGAGATAAAGATCGAAGCGGTAGAAATTCCAGGTGAAGCGTCCATAGAATTAAAGGAATTGATTTTGATAAGAGTAGATTAATTAAAATTGTAAAAAATGAATAATAAGATAGATCACATGAAAAGTTTTCTCACAATTGTGATGATGACTTTCGTTTTTATTGGTTATGCCCAGAATGGAACTGCAGGATTTGTCAAAGTAGAACAAGGAGAATTTAGAATAGATGGCAAACCTTATGTGTTTATGGGGTCTAATTATTGGCAGGGAATGAACTTAGGGGCACCTGTCTCAGGTGATGTTGAAAGACTCAAACGAGAATTAGATCATTTGCAGGCAATGGGTGTCACAAATCTGAGGGTATTAGCTGCCAGTGAAGCAGATGATGAAATGAAATTCGCCATTCATCCTGCTTTACAGACTGCACCAGGTGTCTATGATGAAGATATATGGCAAGGGCTGGATGTGCTATTGGTCGAATTGGGAAAAAGAAATATGAAGGCGGTTATGGTCTTAGGAAACTTTTGGACCTGGAGTGGGGGATTTCCACAATACTTGAAATGGAGTGGAGCAGGTGATATACCATTTCCTCAGGAGGAGGCTTATAGTTGGCAAAATTTTGTGGATTATTCTAAATTATTCTATACCAATGATAAGGCTCAGAAAATGATGAATGAGCACATCAAAAAAGTGATCAACAGGAAGAACTCTATTTCTGGAGGTTTGTATAAAGAAGATCCTACCATTATGGCATGGCAGCTGTCAAATGAGCCACGTGCCTATGATGCCCAGGAGGTATTTATATCATGGACTAGAAAAACATCAGCTTATATAAAAACACTAGATGTAAATCATATGGTCTGTCTGGGTACCGAAGGGAATACAGCTAGTAAGGATGCGGGGGTTGATGTATTTCGAGATAATAACGATCCTAATGTTGATTATATTACCATGCATATTTGGCCACAAAACTGGGGCTGGTTCGAGCCAAGTCAAGGAGAAGAAGTATACCAAGAAGCCTTGCAAAAAGTCGATGCTTATTGGGACGATCATGTGATCGCAGCCAAGTCTTTAAAAAAGCCGATTGTGTTGGAAGAATTCGGAATTGCACGTGATAATTCTTCGTTTTCACCCGAAGCAGGAACAGAATGGAGAGATCATTTTTTCGGCTATCTTTTTCAAAAAGTTACTGAGTCAATCAAAGAAAATGAACCCGTAAAAGGATTGAATTTCTGGAGTTATTCCGGAGAAGTCAAACCAGTTACGCCAGGTGCTTTTTGGAAAAAGGGAGACCCGTTTCTTGGCGACCCGCCTCATGAATTACAAGGTTGGTACGGGGTGTATGATAGTGACGAGAGCACTTTGGGTCTAATTAAGAGATACAGCGACTTGATAGAAAGGTCTAAATAACAAGGAAACTGAAGTTTTCTTTATTTTTCTTCCAGATTTTAATTTTAAATCTATTTTTGTGGCATGCTAAAAGTAAATGATATTGCCTTTGCTTACAGTGAAGACAAGCCACTATTGAAAGATATCAGTTTCTCCGTTAATAAAGGGGAGCATTTATGTGTCATGGGAGAAAGTGGTTGCGGTAAATCAACTTTGTTAAAAGTAGTTTATGGTTTATTGGATTTGCATGAAGGAGCCATTTTTTGGAACGATGACCAGGTACTTGGTCCGGCCCATCATCTGATACCTGGAATGAAAAATTTCAAGTATGTGGCTCAGGATTTTGATTTGATGCCTTATACGACTGTTGCAGACAATATTTCTAAATTTTTATCTAGAATTTATCACGAAGAGTCTAAGAAGAGAACAGATGAATTACTCGATGTAATTGAAATGGCCTCTTTTGCAGAAGTAAAAGTAAAAACACTAAGTGGCGGACAACAACAGCGTGTTGCTATAGCAAGAGCCTTGGCTAAGGAGCCAGAATTATTGCTATTAGACGAACCATTTGGTCAAATAGATAATTTTAAAAAACGTTCCTTAAGAAGAATGCTTTTTTCTTACTTAAAAGAAAAAAACATTGCTTGTATCGTTGCAACGCATGATGCAGAGGATGCATTGTCTTTTGCCGATAAAATGATCGTAATCCAAAATAATCAAATCATTGCGGCAGGAACACCACAAGACTTGTATCAGAATCCTGTCAATAAGTATGTCGCATCTTTGTTTGATGATGTAAATGAGCTTATTATAAAAGGTAATAAGACGCTGATCTATCCGCATCAAATAAAAATAGTTGAGCATTCTGAGCTAAAAGCCACGGTGAAAAACTGTTACTTTAGGGGAACTTATTTGTTGCTAGAGCTCACCTTTGAGGGAGAGAAAATCTATGTCAATCATGATCGAGAAGTAAAAGTTGATGCTTCGGTGTGTTTGCAGTTTGATGAAAAAATATAAGAGGTTAATTAATAGCGAGTTATTTATTAGAATATAGCCCCTATGCTCTATTTTTCTTTATTCGCAATGAACTTGTTACAAGTCTTCTTTTGAATCATTTAAAATCCGAACCCAACACGTACAGCAGGGTAAGTAAGTTCTTTGGAAACGTATAGTTGAGGTGAAATTGAAATGTATTTTCCTACTTCCCAGTTTACACCAAATTTGAAGGTGTCTTCATTAAACAAGTCACCTTCTTGCGATACGAGGTATCCGAATTCTACCCCTAACCAATTATCATCATCTTTGTTTTTTGACAAGTTATATCGGTAACCCAAGTTGACAAAGTGATTCAAGTCAATTGTTGAATTGTCAACAAAATCAAATAATGGAGTATAGGAAAGGTAAAATTGGTTCTTTAAAATGCCTTTTTTACCAAATCCCAAACCTATCTCTGCGGAAAGATCCATTACAAGTTCTCCTTTAATGATACTAGCTCCTACGCCTCCCTTGATAAACAACATATCTTGTTGCCCGATATATTCATCGAGTTCCTGATGATGGACCAATTGTTCATCTTTAAATGAGTAATTGTAGGTTGAAGAAAATCTACCTTGAATAGCACTTGTGGTATCAATTACTTCTTTCAATTTCTCAATTAAATCAGTAGAAATCAAGCTCTCGAGTTCATTATATTCAATGTGCAATTGGTACTTTTCTGAAAGTATTTCACATTTATTATTAAATTGATATCTAGTCTGTTTCCCATTTTTCCAAATTATTCTTTCGGCGGGCCCTGACTGCTTAATAGATAGTTTTTTATTCGGTTTATAGACAATAGAATAGGGTGGCTCAGGAGTATCCTGATTACCTTTAAGAATTTCATGCAGACTTTTTAGATCATTTTCAACACTATTAACTAAATCTGAATAGTCATAAATGCTCATACCGAGTTCTATTTTATCCTCTATTTCGACGGATACTGAATCTAGATACGTTTTTTGACCAAAGCAAGTAATACTGCTCAATATAATAAGGAGTGTGATGTATGTTGTTTTAAAGTATTTCATTTTGTTATAGGTTAATGCATTAATAATTGACAGATATGAGTTGTCACCAAGATTTTTCCTACTTAGGTTTAGTTGTAAGCGCTAATGTTCCTTTTCTATTTTGAGATCGATTTCCCCCAAATTTTATTTTCATTTTTTTCGGTTTCTTCTTTTTAGCGGATTCATTGTTACTAATTATGATGTCTGATTGATAGTTGTTTTTGATTCTGATGCTGCTAGAATCTAAAGAAGAGGAGGTGTCATTTACTGTTATTAAATTCGCCTCTGGTTCTTTTTCGACATATATGATTTGTTTTATATAAACTGTGTCAGTAATATATTGGGTTGTAACTAGGGGTTTTTGCAGTACCTTCTTCTCTATATAGATCGTGTCATTAGCGAGCTTGTAAGATGCTGCCATAGTCTCCTTATTGGTGAGCAAATTTTGTTTGTATATCATAAGATCTTTTTTTAACAAAACATTTGATTCAACCAGTTCATTTATGGCAGACTTCTGCTTCATGTTGTAGAAAGTGACTGCAGATAAACCAATAAAAAGTAAAATACTGGCAGCGGCCAAAAACCGAATATAAAGTGGCTTTACTTGCTGTTGAGGGTGAATTTGATTCCAGATCCTATTCTCAGCTTTTATGGCTTCAGCATCATAGAAATTTCCTGATTCATTCAACGCTTTTTTCACAAGTGAATCTATTTTATGCTCCTCCATAATTCTTCATTTTATTAATTTTTTTAATAATGTTCATCCTTGCTTTTCTCAACTGCGATTTTGAGGTGCTTTCAGAAATTTGCAGTAATTCGGATATCTCTTTGTGCGAATAGCCTTCTATGGCAAATAAATTAAAAACAATTCTGTAACCCGTTGGCATAGTTTCAATTATGGCGTAAATATGCTCAACATCAATATCACTTAAATCAGTATTAAATTCTCCACTTATTTCAAGTTCGGGTATAGTATCATCGTATTTAATTTTATCTCTTTTCTTTAGGAACCTTAATGATTCGTTGATCATAATTGTTTTGATCCATTTAACCAGGCTATGATCTCCACGGTATTCGAATTTTTTAATATTCTTAAATACCTTGGTAAAAGAAATAATTAATACATCTTCTACATCGTTGTGATTTGCCAATATGCGCATTGATATATTGTACATATGCTTATAGTGTGTATTGAACAAGACGCTTTGAGCAATTTGATTTCCAGATTTACACCTTTCTAAAACCTCTTTAACTTCCAATTTTTATTTTTTAAGTCTGTTTAATTCTAATAACACATTAATTCAGGTTGAAGTTGCCTGAACAAAAAAAATAATGGTAAAAATTTAATTTCATGAACTGAATTAAGGATACCACTACGGTTAACAATTTATAAAAATACTATTTGCATTAAAAGTAAATAGGTAGAACAGGAATATTTTACTTTATTTAAATTCTCGTGAAGCACATTGGCTTGAATTTCTTTTTCACCTTCTTTTGTTAAAAACTCCTGTGGTTTTTTATTGAATAAAATTGTAACTTACTAGCTCATAGTTAGATTAAAATTTTAACAAACCATACTTTAATTTTATGGAAGATAAGAAACAAGGATCCGATCCGAATTCAAAAAAAGGTTTTAGCAGGCGTAGTTTTATCAGAGGAGCTGGATTATCCACCGCAGGAAGTGTATTATTGACAACAAATGCACTTGCTTTTGAGTTTGACGAAGGCTTTTCTAAAGGCAAAGAATATGGCCCAGGAGCTAACATTATTCAAATGAAAGTTAACGGTAGAATAAAGTCTTTAAGCGTTGAACCAAGAACCACTTTAGCTTCAGCATTAAGAGATCATTTAGAACTTACAGGAACAAAAGTTGTTTGTGACCGTGGCTCTTGTTCAGCCTGCACGGTATATTTAGATGGCGTTCCAGTGAATTCGTGTATGATGTCGGTTTTTGATGTCGGAGACAAGGAAATAACTACTATTGAAGGAATCGCTAAAGATGGGGTGCTTCACCCGGTTCAAGAGGCTTTTATCGAGCATGATGCATCACAATGTGGTTACTGTACGCCAGGGATGGTAATGTCTTGTGCACATTTGTTAGACAATAATTCAAACCCAACACTTGATGATGTGAAAAGTGCTACACGAGGCAATCTTTGCCGTTGTGGAACATATCCTCATGTATTTAAGGCAACTTTAGCTGCAGCAAAAAAAACAACTTGATATGGATACGAGAAAAGAAAAATTACCACACGGTATTCCAGGACATAATTTAGGTGAAATAGAAAGAGATATCCCTATTGGAGAGCCACCAGTATGGCCCATAAATGATAAGCTAAAAATTATTGGAAAAAGAGTTGAAAGAATTGATGCCCTTGATAAGGTAACAGGAAAGGCCAAGTATACTTCTGACATGAAATTGCCAGGTATGCTTTATGCCAAGATGTTGCGATCAAAGGTGCCTCACGCAGTTATTTCATCTATTGATATCAGTCAGGCTGAAAGTTTGAAAGGGGTTCATGCAATACACCTCATAGAGAATGCAGAGGATAAAGATGGCGAGAGTAAGCATGGAAAATACCCTATGGTTAAATATGTAGGGCAACCCATAGGAGGGATAGCGGCGGAGAGTTTAGCTATTGCTAAAGATGCCCTTGCCTTGATCAAGGTAAATTATGAAGAGAAACCATTTGTTATAGATCTTGATTCTGCCATGAAAATGGATTCACCTATTGTGTTTGATGCGCCAATAGTCCAACAGGAAGATGGAGGAGATGTAGGAGAAACGCATGATGGTAGTAAAGGAGAAGGTAATGTAAGAGGACCATCTACCAGTAGCTTTTTTGGTGGCCCAAGAGGTGATTTAGAAGTGGGTTTCAGCGAAGCTGATGTTATCGTAGAAAGAACATATCGCACACAAGTGCATACACATATGCCTCTAGAAACACATGGAGTTGTTGTTGATTGGAGACCTGACGTCATGATGGTTTATGCATCTACTCAGAACACAGCATCCGTGAGAAATGAAATGGCAAGTGTTTTTGGTTTGCCTAAGAGTAAAGTACGTGTTGTCTGTGAATTCATGGGAGGCGGATTTGGCGCCAAACACAGCGCCGGTAGTTTTGGACCAATGGCTGCAAATCTGGCCAAGAAAACTGGTAGACCTGTTTGGTTAATGTTAGACCGTCAAGAAGAACATATAGCCGAAGGAAATCGTCCAAATTCAATTCAATACTTAAAAATAGGAGCAAAGAAAGACGGTACTTTAACCGGAATTCAACAGCGTTCTCATGGAACTGCTGGTGTGGCATTAGGTGCAGGTGTAGGAAGGATTGCTCAGATCCTGTATTCATGTCCTAATTTTACAACAGAGCAATACGATGTATTGACCAACGCTGGCCCTGGAGCGGCTTGGCGTGCACCAGGTAATGTACAAGGTGCTTTCGGACTTGAACAGGCTATTGATGAGTTAGCAGAAAAATTAAATATGGATCCATTGACATACAGGGATCATATAGATAAAAGTGAGGTCAGAAAAGTAGAGCGCCAAAGAGGGGCAAAACTTTTTGACTGGTCCAGACGCCAAGCCGCCGGCTCCGGTAAAGGAGTTGTTAAAAAAGGGCTAGGAGTAGGTCAATCTACCTGGCCACGATTTGTCACCTTAGATTCATCCGTGGAAGTAAAAATTCATAATGATGGAGGTGTTGAAATAAGATCCAGTGTTCAGGATATTGGTACCGGGACTAAAACGATACTTGCCCAGGTAGTTGCTGAAGAGTTAGGCTTGGAAGTAAAAGATATTACGGTCAATATAGGAGATACCTTTTTTCCTGTAGGACCCGGCTCGGGAGGTAGTGTTGTAACCGGTTCTATTACGCCGCCAACACGTAATGCTGCTTTTGAAGCAAAGAAAGAACTATTGAAACTCGTTGCAAAGAAATGGGAAACAGATTCTTCTGAACTTTCTATAGCCAATGGGGAGGTAAGCAGTAAAAAAGATGCAGCGCTTAAAATGTCATTTAAGGATGCCACTAAATTGATGCGCACAAGTCAGATCAGTAAGGTCTCGAGTCGTTCAGATGATTATGGCGGATTTCAGCAACCCTGGGGTTTAGCCTATGGCGATTTAGGAGCCGTTCAATTTGCGGAGGTTAGTGTGAATACCGATACTGGATTTGTAAAAGTAGATAAGGTTGTAGCGGCACACAGTTGTGGAAGACCTCTTAATATAGGTCAGTTAGAAAGCCAGATTAATGGAGGAATTATCCAGGGTGTTTCTTATGCATTGTATGAAAACAGGGTAATGGATAATAGTACTGGCCATATGATGAATGCTAATGTAGACCAGTATAAGACTCCTTTCTCTATGGAAATTCCTGAGATTGAATCTATTATTGTAGAAGAGTATACGGGACGTTCATCAACAGATGCCTATGGCATTGGAGAACCCGCAAATATTTCAACAGCAGCAGCGATTGCCAATGCTGTTTATAACGCTATAGGGGTAAGAATTTATGAAATACCTATTACTCCTGCCAGTATTCTAAAAGCATTAAATAAAGTATAGCATGAGACTAGTAAGATAAAGTCTCTTAAAAACGAAGACATGAATAAATTTAGTTGGTATGAAGCCAAATCTCTTGAAGATGCGCTACAACAAGTAAATTCAACAGTATCTGAACAACTGTATGAGCCTACTAAGGGAGCCGCGGTATTCAAATCAGGAGGAGTTGATGTATTTGATTGGGCAAAAGAAGGTTTGCTTTCACCGGAAAAAATAATCAATATTAGGAATATTCCTGGTCTTGACCAGATCAGTTATGACCGGAAAGAAGGAATGCGTATTGGCGCGAATGTAACCTTGGCTGATATTGCTTCGAATGAAGAAATCAAATCAAATTATTTGGCCCTTCATCAAGCAGTAAATGATGCAGCCACACCGCAATTGCGCAATATGTCAACCCTGGGAGGAAATATTGTGCAGCGAAACCGTTGTTGGTATTTTCGATCTGCCGATCATCAATGTTTTCGCAAAGCTGGAGACCGATGTTTCGCAAGACATTCTGAAACAGGTGAAAACGAAAATCACGCCATCATTGATAATGGCTCTTGCGTAAGTATCCATGCTTCTTCTATTGCTACAGCACTTATGGCTTTTAATGCCAGTGTTGTAATTGTAGGTGCTGATGGGAAAAAGAAAGAGGTTCTAATGGATGACTTTTTTGTATCTGCAGGAAAAGATATATCCATGGAAACCATCTTGCAAGCCAAGGAGATTATTACGGATATTATGCTTCCTGCTCCTTCAAAAAATACAAAAAGCTTTTATATTAAAAATGTCGCACGTGAATCATATGACTGGTCTTTGGGAGATGTTGCAGTAGTTATGGAAGTTTCAGGAAACACCTGTAAATCAGCCAGTATCGTCTTAGGCGCAGCCGCTCCGGTTCCGTATCGCTCAATGCAGGCTCAGGAGGCTATGGAGAAAAAGGATATTAACCAGGAGAATGCAATGGCAGCTGCTAAAGCTGCGATGAGTATAGCACGACCTCTTTCAAAAAATGCATATAAGGTGCCCTTATTTGAATCGATTATTAAACAAGCCATTTTAGAAATCACCTAGTTATTCAATCTATGAAATCAAAAAATAATATATGTAAATTCCTTCGGGCCAGAAACCCATATGGGATGATGGAAGGAGGCGATCAGCCCTGGCTATTATTAGATGATGCCAATACAATCTGCTGGTGTATTCAATCAGCCGGAGCTTCGGGCCCTGACAATGGTTTGGTATCGACTTCAGGATGTAAGGAGGGTAGAAGCTGTTTTGTTTCAGATTAGTACTATTATTAAGCTATTCAATACAAGAACAATTCATGTAAACTAAGTTGTCGGTTAAGATTCTTTCATATTAAATAAATGCAAGAATCGATCGGTTATTAGTGTGAATTGACGTAGTCTATACAAATAAACTTCAGCTCCTGAAATTTGATGTTTCTTCCCAAGAGTTCCTACTACTAGACTCATATAATGAAGCGGCCAGATCATATATTCAGTAAGTTTTTTTAAGCTTACTCTAAGCCTTCAATTGTAATTTCTCAACGCTCCATAATTTTTTCGGTATGATTGTTGTATTATCCTTCGGTATAATGTTAAATTTTGTATAATTAAAATTCGTAAAGCTATGAAAATGAAAAAATTACACATTGTTTTATTTGTATTTTCCCTCGCAGCAATTAGTTGCAAATCAAAGAAAGAAATTACAAAAATTCAAGATTCCACTGAAGTTTCAATCCCGTTTTCGGGGAAACAATTCGAAAACAACAAGGACTTTTTCCGAGCCAAACAAGTAGGGGAAAGTACTGATCTGGCTACTGCAAAAAAAATTGCCGAGCAAAATGCCAAGGCTGAGTTGGCAAGTAATATTGAAGCTGTGATCAAGAGGGTCACGGAACAATATACCAACCAAAGGTCAGTAGGAAGTAATAAAGATTTTGAAAACAAATTCGAAGAAATGTCTCGCGAGATTGTTCGTCAGGATGTAAAAGACGTGAATATTATAGGTGAAAAGTTGTTCAGACAAAAAGATGGGCTATATAGTTATTGGATAGCTATTGAAAGCTCCAAAGAAACTACTTTAACTGGCGTATATGACGGAATTAGTAAAGATGCCCAGCTCAAACTTGATTTCGACAAGTATCAATTTGAAAAAATCTTCAATGATGAAATGAGTAAATATGAAGCGGAACACAGCATTAATTAAGCGCTGGCCCAATTCAATTTCACTTTTCATTTTATGTCTACTATTTAGTTCTATTCATGCGCAGGAGCAGATTACCGTTCATGCAAGTGGTATATCAGTAAGCCGGGATAAAACGCCCAAAGAAGCTCTGAATGAAGCCTTGATCGATGCTAAGAAAAATGCTCTTTTAAAGGCTGGGATCTTTGAGAATCTGGTTGTTTCTAATCTGTTGTATACCTATGGCAATGAACAAAATGTAGAAACATTTTTCCATGGAATTTCGAATTCTGAATTGACAGCCAATATTCTTATCGACAGTATTCATTCTGAAAGCAATAGGTTTGACGAGTATGGAAACATGATCATCTCGGTTGAAATTGAAGCAGTAGTTTATGCCTATGATCAAACGAGGGATCCTGGTTTTTTCTTTGACCTAAATGGACTTAAAGAGGTCTATTATGAAAATGAACACATTGCTTTTTCCTTTGTGCCATCACAGAATGGGTATTTGACAATATTTGCTTTCAATGAGAGCGAGTCATTTGTCTTATACCCTTTTGATAACAAAGAATACGAATATCTAAGCGATGAGAAAGAGCGCGTGTTTATCAAAGAAGTGATGGTCTCATTTCCGATTAATGAGGCATATGATCCGGGTTATGCTATTGAAATGAATAAGCCCTTAACTGACGAAGCCAGTTTGCTACTCTTTATATATACTAAAAATCATATCCCTTGGATTGATCAGCAGATAAGTCTTGAATCTGTGCGGTCTTGGATTTATGAAATTCCTATAAACGAGCGAGAAGTTGTTTATAGAAATGTATTACTTAAACAACTTGATTAAATTTTGAATTCAATAAAAATGAAAAATTATTCCCCTCTTTTGTTTCTCATTTTGATATCCGTTTTGGGATATGGACAAAATTACGCTAGTAAATATGCCGTCTTTGATAAAAAAATGCTGATGCTAAAAGGCGCTAGAGAAAATTCGGAGCTTGTCTGTGTTGTGCCAAAAGGAAACGCGATACGGATTATGGAAAAAGTGAACGGACCCATCTATAAAGCGCAGTACAAAAATTGGAATGGATACATCATTTCTTTTAATCTAAAAAATCGGTTAGAAACGAATTTAGTTCATGTAAAGAAGCCACAATTTGTTCCCAACTCTTCAAGGAAGAAATATGTTACACTTTCTCGAAAGACCTATATCACAAAAAAAACGAATTATAAAATGGTCATTGCTGTCCCAAAACGCGAAATCCTTGAGGTAATGGGGCGGGTTAAGAAGGGGAAGTATTTGGTGAGATATATGAATCATATCGGTTATACTGATTTAGGCAGGCATAATATTCATAATGAAGTTTCTCAGGCAATGCTTGCCACGATGAAGATTAATAAATCACCACAGGCAAAAAGGTTTGTTGAACAATACCCACCGATAATAAGCATAGACGATATTTCGTTTTCCAAAAATGTATTGTGCGCAGGTGAATCCAATCAATTGATGATCACTTTACGCAATACAGGTTCGGGGGATGCTAAAAATGTATTTGTGCGATTGACAAGTCAGAACAGGGGAATTACATATCCTCAGATAAGTCATTTCCCTGAGATAGGGGCAAACGGAGGTATGAGATCAATGACTATAAATGTTGATGGCAACCAATATCTAGAAGATGGTGTCGCGACTCTTTCCATTGAGGTAGTTGAACCAAAATTTAATGGTCAGGTACCTATACGGCAATTGAGGTTTGAAACCGAAGAACTTCCAAAGCCCATATTGGTCATAGCTGATTATAAAGTTCGTGAAATACCATCAGGACAAGCCAACAACAAAATTGACAATAATGAAATGATGGACCTGAGTTTTACCATTAAAAATGTTGGTAAAGCCAATGCTGAGCAATTGGAGATTGATGTCAAATGCGATCAACTAGGAGTCATGTTTCTTGGTCAGGTCAAAGATTATTCGATTAAGGAATCAAACCCAGAAATGAAATCTATCATCTCAGGAGATAACCGAACTTTGACCTATCGGTATTTCATTAATAGTGATTTTCATGGACAAAAATTGAGCTTCAAAGTACAGGCATCTGATCGATTTAACGGATTGGATTTTTCAGCGAATTTGAACATTCCAATTGATGAAAAAGCAGGATTTGATGAGGCTAATATTGTGGATGGCATGGTTGCTAGCTATGATTCAAATCAGCTCCTGTCATCAGAATTGACTGAAATTATCGATGATGTGGATAAGGATATTCCTGTAACGAAAGTCAGACAAAATAGTACCTATGCCTTGATTATTGGTAATGAGGATTATAAATCAAGACAAAGAACACTTTCGATTGAACAAAACGCTAGCTATTCATTAAATGATGCAGAAGTATTCAGGGAATACTGTCAAAAAACACTAGGAATACCTGCTAAGCAGATCAAAATTTTACGCAACGCAACAGCTGCTGAAATGAGTCAGGGTCTTGCCTGGATTAATAATCTGGCCAAAATAGAAAACGGCGATGCCAATCTTATTTTTTACTATTCTGGCCATGGTATGGCTAATGAAGAGACAAAATCACCAGTTATAATACCTGTAGATGTGTCAACGAATAACTTGGAGTATGGCATCCAGCTTTCAGATGCTTTTTCTTTATTGACAGAACATCCCTCACGTCAGGTTACCGTCTTTTTAGATGCATGTTTTAGTGGTGGAGGGCGAAATCAAAAATTGCTTCCAAGTAAAGGGATTAAGGTTAAAGCAAATAAAAATGTTATTCTTGGAAATATGGTTGTTTTTTCATCAAGCTCCAGAGAAGAGACCTCATTTATATACCGGGAAGCAAAACATGGATACTTTACGTATTTCTTGCTCAAAAAGCTCAAAGAGACGAAAGGTAATATTGATTATGATGAGTTGGGTAACTATTTGAATCGTTCTGTTCGAAAAGAAGCAGGTTTGAATGGGATTGTGCAAACACCAGAAGTATATTTCAGTCAAAAAGTAGCGAATAAATGGCAAGAATGGCAGCTAAAATAATAATACAATAAGGTTATTAATAAGGTAAATCCATTTTCTTTAAAATTTCAATATACCTGGGCTCATCCTTCAATAGCTCGTAATAATGATATTTTGGTGAAATATAAGGCATTAAAAACCACCTTTTTTCATAACCCTTATCAAGAACTTCCATTGCTTTGTCAATATTTTTCAACATAATATATCTTTCCGCTTTGACACCTTCACTCAGATAACAGTCTTTCCCGTATATCTCGTTCATCCTAATCATTTCCTCGATGGCTGCAATATGACCTCCTTCATCAAAAGATTTTAAAACAGCTTCTCTACCTTTAGTATTCCAATATCCAAGGCTCTCTACTTTTTTATTCCAAAATCCTATCCATTTTTCATATTCTCCATTTTTATAAGTATGCTCCATTTGAACCTCATACAAATCTCGATTTCCTAATCCAAAATTCGGATCTATAGAAAGAGATTTCTCATAGACTTTAATGGCACCTTGCCTATCATCATTGTTTTGCCACAGAACATTTCCATAAAGTCCTAGAATCAATGGTTTCATCGGATCTAATTCAATTCCAATATTCGCTTGTCGGTCGGCTTCATTTGTTTTTCGCAGGATCATTAGTAAATGGGCATAGTACATTCTGCATGATGCATCGTTTGGATCTAATTCAATGGATCTTAAAAATTCTCTTTCGCCTTTCTCCCAGTCCCATTCGGTCCACACTGCCAGAATAGCCGCTACATAATGAGCCTTTGCCGAATTTGGATCCAATTCAAGTGCCTTGTTTAGATACAGATATGTTTTTGGGAGGGTAACGGATTTTGGTGAATATCCAAAAAAGCCAAGTAAAGCCCATGCATTTGCAAGCCCTGCATAAGGATCTGCCCATTCTGGATCTAATTCAGTAGCCAGTTGAAAATACTCTATGGCTTTTTTCGCCGGCTGTTCATTTACTTTTTCCCAATAATAGGTGCCTTTTAAAAAAGCATCATAAGCTTCAGGATTCACTTTTCTTGATGTTGCCAACAAACGATCTTCTTTTGGAGTAAGTGCAATATCAATTTCTTTAGAAATTTGTTTGGTCACATTATTATAAAAATTCAATATTTCTCCTCTTTCAATCTTGTAATTCTGAACCCAAATTTGTTCTTCTTCAGGGAATGCGCGAATGAGTCTAATTTGAACGCAAATTGAATCCTCTCCCATACAGGTAATTTCACCTTCAATTGCTGCATCAACATTTAACTGATTGGCGATTTCTGGAATAGAGGTCTTGCTGTCTTGGAAAGAACTGGATGACGTTTTTGAAGATACGCGTAGTGCACTGACTTTTTGCATATCACCTATTAGGGATGATTGAATTCCGGCAACAAAATATGCTAAAGAATCATGACCAGTGAAATTATCAAAGGGCAATATAGCTAAAGAACTAATGCTTCCTTTTTTGCCTTTGGTAAATTCTTGTATAGACCATGTGCTGCCTATAACGAGTAGTATGATTAAAACAAGACTACCAATAACCAGCTTGACCGAAATGGGTTCGTCCTCTGTTGGCGCATTTACGTCTTTAGGCAGGGTTCGTTCAATCCCCTCCGGGCCGATGTCAAAAATCCAAGAAAGTATCAATGTGACGGGAAAGCCAAGAATTAAGATTGTGATAATGGTCTGCATCACCCACGGATCAGCTTCGAAACTTTCTGAGATGAGATCGGCTATTTGCGCGATTAACCATGCGGCAAAGCCATAGGCAATAGAAACCCTATAGACTTTACGCCTTCTAAGTTCTGATAAGAACTCCTTAAGATTCATCGTGACTTATTATATACTCTATAAAGTAAGACATCACTGACCTAAAATCCTATGATGCAGGTCAATTTGAAATTGATTTAAATCAATTGACGGCAATTGTGAATTGAAGGTTTAAGAATTCAATTGGGCATGTAACTATAACCTTTACAAATATTAATACTAATAGATAATTAATCAATGGAATTGATAAAAGTCAATTAGTGCGATGATTGGGGTCATTGATAGTTAATTGATTCAATTTTAATTTTATTATTTATTTAACTGACTCAATATATGTTATATGAAAGAAAAATACTTTTTCCCCGCTTTTTTATGCTTCATTTTTACATCGTCACTTATCCATTCGCAATTGACCTATGTTCCGGATGACAGCTTTGAGCAATTGCTGATCGAATGGGGTTATGATGACGTGTTGGATGATTATGTAGTTACTGAAAACATTGAAAATGTTGAAAGTTTGAAATTCCCGTCTGTATATATTTCCAAATATGTATGGGGTGGAATAAAGGATTTTACGGGGATTGAGAATTTTAAAAACCTTAAAAAGCTCTCCATTTCTGGTAATGCAATTGAAGTTTCTCTTGACTTATCAAAAAATATTTTATTGGAAGAATTGGTTATGTCGGATTTAATGTTAAAATCCGATGCACTCCGTTTTTTTGACCTTTCCAATAATGTGAATTTAAAACGAATAGAACTTACAGTAGTATCGATTGAATTTTTTAACCTCAAAAATGGCAACAACCAGGCAATCGAGAGTTTTTTTTTCTTTCCTACTGAATTGGGATGCATTCAAGTAGATAATGCCCAATGGTCAGAAGAAAATTGGGAACGCTTCCACAATTCAGAATATTCTGAAACGTGCTATGATGAGCGCTTTGGAGATTATTCAGATAATGACAAAGATGGAGTCGTAAATAGTCTTGATGTATGTCCGGACACTCCTTCTGGATTAGTCGTTGACGGATATGGATGCGCAATGTCTCAATTAACCTATGTTCCTGACGATCTGTTTGAGGTTAGATTGGCTCGTTACGATAATCGTATGGACGATTATGTGTATACTAAAGCGATTGAAGAAATTAAGGAATTGAGATTGGGAAGCGTCGTTAGTGACTTTTATTATGGAGGGGATTATATTCTTCAAGATATGACTGGAATTGAAGATTTTATTAATCTAGAGGAATTGTATCTAGAAGGCTGGTATTTGAATAATTTGAATCTAACAAACAATATTAATTTGGAAAAAATATCGATTCAAGGAGGCCAATTCTCTAAGATTGATTTTTCAAAAAATGAGAAATTGAAAAGTATTACGTTATGGGAGATGCCAATTGAGTACATGAACCTTTCCTCATTCCCTAATCTGGAGGAATTATATTTTATTAATCTTTCAAAACTTTCAATTTTAAATGTGCAAAATGGAAACAATACGGATATATCCAGATTTCAAAGTTTTGGGAATTCTAATTTGTATTGCATCACTGTGGATGATAAAGCTTATTCAGAAGAGAATTGGACTGATGTTGATTCCTGGACGGAGTTTTCTGAAAAATGTTATAATGAAGATTATGACGATGATAGAGATGGTGTTATGAACGATAAGGATACTTGCGCTGACACACCAGAAGGTGAAACTGTAGATGACACAGGCTGTTCTGAGTCACAAAAGGATGATGACAATGACGGTGTGATGAATGACGCGGATACTTGTGCTGATACTCCAAATGGTGAAACTGTTGACGACACAGGTTGTTCTGAATCTCAAAAAGATGATGACAATGACGGCGTGATGAATGACGCGGATACTTGTGCTGATACTCCAAATGGTGAAACTGTTGACGACACAGGTTGTTCTGAATCACAAAAGGATGATGACAATGATGGTGTAATGAATAACATTGATAATTGCGCTGATACGTCAGAGGGAGAAACTGTAGATGAAACAGGTTGTTCAGAATTTCAAAAGGATGATGACAAGGATGGCGTGATGAATAATCTGGACATTTGTGCTGATACGCCAGAAGGTGAAACTGTAGATGATACTGGCTGTTCAGAATCTCAAAAAGATCATGATAATGACGGCGTAATGAATAATCTGGATAACTGTGCTGACACACCAGAAGGTGAAACTGTCGATGAAACAGGTTGCTCAGAATCTCAAAAGGATGATGACAAGGATGGCGTGATGAATAATCTGGACATTTGTGCTGATACGCCAGAAGGTGAAACTGTAGATGAAACAGGTTGCTCAGAATCTCAAAAAGATCATGACAATGACGGCGTAATGAATAATCTGGATGACTGTGCTGACACACCAGAAGGTGAAACTGTTGACGACACAGGTTGTTCGGAATCTCAAAAAGATGATGACAATGACGGTGTGATGAATGACGCGGATACTTGTGCTGATACTCCAAATGGTGAAACTGTAGATGACACAGGCTGTTCAGAGTCCCAAAAGGATGATGACAATGACGGCATAATGAATAATCTGGACATTTGTGCTGATACTCCAGAAGGAGAATCCGTGGATGACACAGGTTGTTCAGAGTCCCAAAAGGATGATGACAATGACGGTATAATGAATAACCTGGATACATGTGATCATACTCCTAATGGCGAAACCGTAGATGAAACAGGTTGTTCAGCATCCCAAAAGGATGATGACAATGACGGTATAATGAATAACTTGGATACTTGCGCTGACACACCAGAAGGGGAATCCGTGGATGACATAGGTTGTTCAGAATCTCAAAAGGATGATGACAATGATGGCGTGATGAATATTCTGGACATTTGTGCTGATACTCCGGAAGGAGAAACTGTAGATGAATCAGGTTGTTCAGATTCTCAAAAGGACGACGACAATGACGGCATAATGAATAACGTGGATACTTGCGTTGAAACACCTGAAGGTGAAACTGTAGATGATATAGGTTGTTCTGAATCTCAAAAAGATGATGACAATGACGGTGTGATGAATAATCTAGATTCTTGTTCTGATTCACCTGAAGGAGAAACTGTAGATTCATATGGTTGTGCTGATTCACAAAAAGATGATGATAATGATGGCGTGATGAATAACATAGATACTTGTCCTGATACATCAGAAGGAGAAATGGTCAACACAAAAGGATGTTCAGCTTCTCAGGCTCTTGGCGTTGAAGATGAAAAATTGGATAAATCTATTAAGTTTTACCCTAACCCTGTTTATAATACTTTGACTATTAAATCAGAAAACATTCTTATTGAAAAAGTTATAATATACTCTTACTTAGGAATTAAAATTAACGAAATTGATTCCGAATTTGAGCATATTCAAACATTTAATTTATCTAAAGGAACCTACATTATAAAAATATACTCAGAAAGAGGTTCAACAATAAGAAGATTAATCAAACAATGAAAAATTAATAGGATAATATAATAAAGAATTGGATGATGTTTTTTAGAGATTTAGCAATTGCCAGTTTTGGGTCCTTACTTCCCGATACAGAAATTAGCAAAAATATTGCCCAATAAATCATCAGTGGTGATCTCACCGGTGATCTCTCCCAGATGATACAAGGCTTGACGAATGTCGATGGCCATAAGGTCACTTGAAATGTTTTGATCCATTCCTTTTTGTACTTCGCTTAAGGCAATGAAAGCTTTGTTCAGCGCTTCAAAATGCCGTGAATTACTAACCACCGTTTGTTGATTGCTCAATGAACCGGTATTGACCAGTTGCACTAAATGCTCTAGTAAATTATCCAAACCTGTTTTATGCTTGGCGGAGATAAGGATCCAATTTGGTTGGTTCGCTTGTACTTCAAGTTGTTGGGATTCATTTAAAGTGTCGGACTTATTGATAAGTGTCAATATCTTTTTTTTAGGATATTTTTCCTGAAGTTCTTGTGCTTCTTTAGACAATCCTGTCAAGTCGAATTCTCTGCTTGCATCTATTAAATGGAGCACCAACTGTGCTTTTTCAATATTTTCAAAGGTCTTTTTTATCCCAATATTTTCAATCACATCTTTGGTGTCGCGAATACCTGCCGTATCTATAAAACGATAGGTTACGCCTTGTAAGGCAATCTCATCCTCAATGGCATCACGTGTTGTTCCGGCAATGTCACTTACAATCGCTTTTTCTTCATTAAGAAGTGCATTGAGTAAGGTTGATTTTCCCACATTCGGTTCGCCGACAATGGCTACAGGAATTCCATTTTTTAAAACATTTCCAAGAGCAAACGAATCGATGAGTCTTTTGATCACATTGGTAATCTTGTTGATCAATTCCTGGAAAGCTGTTCTATCGGCAAACTCTACATCCTCTTCAGAAAAATCTAATTCCAATTCAATTAATGAAGCAAAATCCAATAATTCAGCTCTTAAAGCCGCAATTTCATTTGAAAAACCGCCACGCATTTGTTGCATGGCAATACTATGAGAACTCTGAGAATCAGAAGCGATGACATCCGCTACAGCTTCGGCCTGGCTTAAATCCATTTTGCCATTGAGAAAAGCTCTTAGCGTAAACTCTCCGGCTTCAGCATGTCTTGCGCCATTTTGTAAGAATAATTGTAATATTTCCTGTTGGATATATGCTGAACCATGGCATGATATCTCAACAACGTTTTCACCAGTGTATGAATGTGGCGTCTTAAAAACAGTAACCAAAGATTCATCAATGATTCTATCGCTATCCATAATATGGCCTAAATGAACTGTATGCGAGGCGACCGTTTGTAAGGATTTATCTTTTCCTCTGGGTTTAAAAAAATCACTGACCAAATCTATAGAGGTTGGTCCTGATAATCGGATAACGGCGATAGCTCCTACACCAAATGAAGTGGCGAGGGCAATTATGGTATCGTTTTTAATTCCTAAACCTGGTTGATTCATAACGTATTATCTCAAATATTTTGGCAAAGGTACGCACATTTGAGATGATTTCATTGTAACATTTTTGTCAACTATACGTCAAATAATAAAACATGAAAATGAGAGAAGACAGGCAAACCTTAATGTTAACACATCTTAGTCAATTACTTGACCTGATCACAGGTTTTGGAGGATTTATCGTTCCATTGGTTATTTGGATAACTAAAAAGGATGAAATCTATGACATGGATGAACAAGGTAAAGGCATTATCAATTTTCAATTGAGTATGTTTTTATACGCCTTAATTTGTGTTCCTTTAATTCTTTTGATTGGTTTAGGCTTTTTAGGATTAATTGCCATTGGAATATTGTGCCTGGTGTTTCCGGTAATCAACGCCATCAAAGTAAATAATGGTGAAACACCACATTATCCGTTATCCATTAAATTTATAGCATAGTGCTTAACCATGCACTCTTGCCGTTTTGCCCCGGTTTTTCATAAATTCAGCTTCGTAGGCCAGTAATCCATCCCATTTTTTATCTACAATGGCTCTGTCTTGATAGGCCCTGGCAAAACCGAGAAATACCGTATAATGGTTGGCTTCTGAAACCATAAGTTCTTGGTAAAAAGCAGCTAGTTCTTCATCTTCAATGTTTTCAGAAAAGACTTTGAACCTTTCACAACTTCGGGCTTCGATCAATGCGGCAATTAGCAACCGTTGAATCAAAGCATCTGTTCTGTCATGTGTCTTTATGAAAAATGAATGCAGGTGTTTGGCGTAATCATTTTTTTGTTCTCTTCCTAAAACCATACCTCTGGCCACCATGAAATCATGCACCATTTTGAAGTGTTCCATTTCTTCAATCGCGATATCGCTCATGGCCTGAACCAATTTGGTTTCCTCAGAATAATTGATAATAATAGATACTGCATTTGAAGCTGCTTTTTGCTCAGCAAAAGCATGATCAGTAAGTACTTGCTCTAAACCACTTTTAGCTATATCAACCCATGAGGTGGCTGTTTCGAATTTCAATCCTAACATAATTTATTTTATTGAATTCCCTGACGGATAATTATGTCAGCAAATTTAGAATTTAAATTTGATATGAATGCGAGACGCATTGGGTAGTTCTCAGAAAAAGGTTATTTTAGATAAAATTTGGAAAATTGAAGAAGTTAGAACGAAGTTTGAGTTTAACCTCTGTCATTGCTATAAGCATTGGAGGTATGCTCGGCAGTGGTATTTTTGTGTTACCCGGAATAGCTGCTGCTAAGACTGGTTCTTCTATTTGGCTGGCATACTTGCTTGCAGCAATATGTATTTTACCTGCTACCTTATCAAAATCAGAACTTGCTACAGCCATGCCTTCCTCAGGAGGTACTTATCTATATATAGAAAGGGCTTTTGGGCCTATATTTGGAACAATAGCTGGAATTGGTTTATGGTTGTCATTATTACTTAAAAGTGCGTTTGCTTTGGTTGGTTTTGGCGCTTATTTATCGGTTTTAGCCAATGCCTCTAATGGCTTTTCCCAGTATGTAGCTATTTTCTTTTTGGGAATAATCCTGCTTCTGAATATTTTTGGAGTAAAGAAAGTAGGGAAGGTACAAATAGTAATTGTCAGTATTTCATTAGTAACACTAAGCTTGGTGCTTATTTTTGGATTGCCAAATATTGACCCAGATTTACTGGATCCTTTTTATACTGATGGTAAAATGGGACTGGTTTCAACAGTTGCCTTTGTTTATATTTCTTATGCAGGCGTTACCAAAGTGGCTGCCATAGCTGGTGAAATAAAAAATCCCAGTAAAAATTTGCCAAGGGCGATGATTCTGTCCTTATTTATTATGACCCTTATTTATGTATTTGTGGCTTTTGCGCTAGTGGGAAATATCCCGATGGAACAATTATCAACTGATTTGCACCCAATTTATACGATCGCTACCATCCAAGGTGGTTCGACTATTGGGTATCTAGCTGCTTTTATAGGTGTTATTACTTTGATATCTATGGCCAATTCAGGTGTGCTTGCTGCTTCACGATTCCCTTTTGCCATGGCAATGGATAAACTGTTACCAGATTTTATGGGAAAAATACACCCCAAATATCTGACTCCGGTGGCTTCGATCATTGTTACTTGTATTACGATGACCTTGGTCATTCTGTTTCTCGATGTGGTTAAGATTGCAAAGCTGGCAAGCGCTTTTATGGTCATGATGTTTGTCTCGGTTAATTTTTGTGTTATCATTCTAAGAGAAACTTCCGCCCAATGGTATAATCCAAGTTATAAATCTCCACTTTATCCTTTTGTTCATATTTTTGGTATTGTATCAGGGATTATACTCCTGATATTTTTAGGACTGATTCCATTATTGGCTATTTTGACGATAGTGATTCTTGGTTATTTGATTTATTTAAAAATTGGAAAGAAGACGGCAAGAACAGGAATCTTAAGAAAGTATGGTCATCGACCAGCGCTCTATTTGTTGTACAAAAAGAATAGGTTTGAAGGCAGGGAGCCCATAGATATGACCAAGATTAATAAAGCCGTTCTCGATGGTGAGATAGCTTCTGACGCCGGAGTTGTTATTCCTTTGTTAGGAAATGAAAAATCACCTGAAATGCTCATTGAGATTGGGGCCGCCTTGAATAAGAAGGAGGTAACACAAGCAGTCAATATAACAGAAGTTCCAAATCAAACTTTTCTTGATGCAGTGATGGAGGACAATCCTAATATTCACTCTCTTGCGCGCAGAGTGTCACTCTTAGCTACAGCCAGAAAAGTTAAGATTGATTTTGAAGCGGTCGTTACACATGACTTATCTGAAACGATTCAGGAATTAAGTGATCAGACGCATGCAGACTGGATGGTGATGGGCTGGGATGCACGAGCTCATAAGGGTCTATTGGTTAGAAATCCTATAGGTTGGTTTGTAGACCATGTGAATTCTGATGTTGCCCTTTTCAGGGATAATGGCGTTCGCTATATTAGTAAGGTTGTCATGGCCTTAAGACCCGGAAGAAAGGACAAGAATTTTGTTGCCATCGCAGATAGAGTCTGCCAATTTTATGGTGCTTCGCTTACGCTTTTACACGTGGTTCCTGATAATATGTCTAAGACGGATATGAAGACGATTGAAGAGGCTTCAACTAAGCTGTTAACAAAGTCTGCAACTCAATCAACGGTCATCGTCAAACGCGCTAAAAAACCTATTGAAACCATTTCTTCCATCTCAGCTGAATATGATTTATTGATCATTGGTACTCCTGAAAAAGGAAATTGGCAAAATGTTCTACTTGGTAAGAATAAGGATAAGTTTGCTGATAGTTCAGCTTGTTCTGTCTTAAGACTGACAGTAAAAGGTTAGTCTAGAGCTCAAGGTTGAATTTTTTTCTAAGCAGCGCGATAACTTTGTTTTTCTCTTTGAGCAATTCGTATTTTTCCTGAGGGGTATAGGCAAAGCGTTTTGTATTGTCTTCATTAACTGTAATCACGAAATCTACTTCGTAATTATTAAGTTTTTCTCTTATGTATCGCAATACCCTCGGCCGCACTTTTAAAAGTTCGACTTTCATCAGCTCGTTAGGATAAGCAACATGTATCATGTGACCTTGTAATTTCGGAGAATCAGCCTTAAGAATTGAGGCCAATATTTTTTCTCCTTTTTGATGAAGGTCTTCAACATAGGTATTCCAGACTTCTAGGAATACCGCTTCCGTAAACGGGTCTTTAGCCTGATTTTTGGTGTCTGTTGTTTGCTCTTGGCCCTTTTTAAAATTGGCTGCTTCTTCTTTGTTTCTTTTTAAGCTTGATAAAGAAAGCGCTGAATTTCTTCGACCCGAATTTTTTAGATCTATAGGTTTGGGCTTGCTAATTTCTTTGGCTGGAGTTTGAGTTGGTCTTACAGGATTTTCTGGACTTGGTTTACTGCTTGGCTGAACTCGAATTTCTTTTTGTTGTGGCAGTTCAGTTTTTTGTTCAACTGCTGTTTTTGCCGCTGGATGCGTAGTTAGAAAGTGAAAAGAAGGGACTATGAACCTTTTAGATTTTTTTTTTGCCATCAAATGTGATGGAGGCGATTTTCATTAAGGTCAGTTCAACTAGCAGGCGTTGATTCTTACTGCTTTTAAAATTGAGATCGCAGTCATTCGCGATATCAATGGCTCGCATCAAGAACCTTAGGTCTGATTTTTTAGATTGCTCCAGGTAGAGCTTTTTTGCAGAATCACCTACTTCCAGTAATTCAATAGTGGCGGCATCTTTTGCCACCAGCAGGTCTCGAAAATGAGAAGCGAGGCCTATAATAAAATGGTGTCCTTCAAATCCTTTGGTCATTATATTATTCAGACTAATCAGCACTTGTGGAATATTATTATCCAAAAGTAAATCAGTCACTTGAAAATAAACATCATGATCAAGTACATTCAGATTATCCGACACTGCTTTTCGCGTGAGTTCAGATCCTGAAAAGCTCACTACGCGGTCAAATATTGATAAGGCATCTCTTAATGCACCGTCAGCTTTCTGCGCAATAATATGAAGGGCATCGTCTTCGGCATCCACTTTTTCACCCTCGGCTATTTTATGTAAATAATTTTTGATGTCTAAAACGCCAATACGTTTGAAATCAAAAATTTGACACCTTGATAAAATTGTAGGAATGATCTTGTGCTTTTCAGTTGTTGCAAGTATAAAGATGGCATGCGCCGGTGGCTCTTCTAAAGTTTTTAAAAAGGCATTGAAAGCAGACTGAGATAACATATGTACCTCATCAATAATATAAACTTTAAATTTTCCTGTTTGTGGTGGAATTCTTACCTGATCGGTTAGGGTTCTTATATCGTCTACTGAATTATTTGAAGCAGCATCCAATTCAAAGATGTTAAATGCAAAGTCTTCATCCTCTATAGCATTTTCCATACTTTCCTGATTGATCCTTTTCGCAAGAATTCTGGCACAGGTTGTTTTACCAACTCCACGAGGACCGGTAAAAAGTAAGGCTTGAGCTAAATGGTTATTTTTTATCGCATTCTCCAGCGTATTCGTAATAGCCTGTTGGCCTACGACATCGCTAAATACCTGTGGTCGGTATTTACGGGCTGATACAATAAAATGTTCCATTTGATCTCTACTTGAAGGAAACAAATGTATGAATATCCAAAGCTAATTACAACTAAAATATGTGCTGCTTATTTTGTCAAGAATCCTTAGTAAATAAATAATCCTAAAGTCATGACTTTGAGCAAAGGAGAGGCATAATTCGACATCATTATGAGATTGATGAATTGTCGAAAAAGCAATCCTCAGGTTATAATTACCTCATTTTATTGGTTATAAATCTTGTCGTAAAGGTGTTTGTACGTTTTTAAAATCACCACTCTTTTTGGTTTAAAAGTAGGCGTAAGCAAATCATTATCCACAGTCCAGGCTTCAGGGGTCATTTCAAATTTTTTGATTGTTTCCCATTTTCCAAATTGTTTGTTCCCGTGTTCAATCTCTTCTAAAATTCTGTTGTGAACGGCCTCATTTACCGCCATTTCTTCGGGTGTATTACCGCAGCTAACATTGTGTCGACGGGCCCATTCCTTGACAAATTCATAATTGGGCTGTACAATCGCGGCTGGCATTTTTTGACCTTCCCCAATAACCAGTATTTGCTCTATAAAACGCGACTGTTTCATTTCATTTTCTAAAAGGGTTGGTGAAATATATTTCCCGCCAGAAGTTTTAAATATTTCTTTTTTCCGTCCTGTAATCTTTAAAAAGCCTTCTTTATCAATTTCTCCTTTATCCCCTGTATGGAAATAATCTCCAGTCATTACTTCAGTCGTTTTCGCAGCATCTTTATAATAACCTAGCATTACATTTGGTCCTTTAACCAATATTTCACCGTCTTCTGCTATCTTAACCTCTACATTCGCTATTGCTTTCCCTACAGTTCCTACTTTGAAATTTTGATTTTCATAAACATTTACAGAGATCACAGGAGAAGTCTCTGTGAGTCCATAACCCTCAAGGATCTGCATGCCAGCCGCGGTAAATATTTTCGTAAGTCTCGGTTGTAATGCCGCTGAACCAGATACCATATTACTCAGATTTCCACCCAGTGCTGCTCTCCATTTGCTGAAAATTAACTTGTTGGCAAGGGCGAGTTTTTTTTCATACAACCAACCATTCCTTCCATAAGGCTCATAAGCCAGGCCTACGTTGACAGCCCAAAAGAACAAAGACTTTTTAATACCTGTAAGAGCGGTGCCTTTTGCAATAATGCTGTCATAAATTTTTTCAAGCAACCTTGGAACAACACTCATAAAATCAGGTTGGACTTCTTTTACATTATCAGCTATTTTTTCAATCGATTCAGCAAAATAAATGGTAATACCCGAATAGATGTATAAATAATGCAACATGCGTTCAAATACATGACATACCGGTAAGAAACTTAAAACATTATTAATGTCTTTCAAAAAAGGTAAGCCCTGAACGGTGTCTTTAACGTTGCTTACAAGATTGTTATGTGAGAGCATAACACCTTTAGGGACGCCTGTTGTTCCTGAGGTATAAATAATAGTGGCCAAATCTTCAGGCTTGACTTTATCTTTTAATGCATCAACTTTTTCTTGTAATGACTCTTCAGAGCCAAGCGTAAAGACTTCTTCCCAATAGGCACAATCTTTTATTTTATCAAAAGAAAAAATGCGCTTCAGACTTTTTACTTCTTTCTGCACAGCATTGGCCTTTTCAAAAAGTGCTTCATCCGACAGGAAGCAATATTTTACTTCGGCATGATTGAAAATGTACTTGTAATCTGACTCGCTGATTGTTGGATAAATGGGAACATTTACTGCACCAATTTGAAGGAGCGCTAAGTCTAAAATATTCCATTCGGTTCTGTTGGTAGAAGATATCAGCGCAATTTTATCTCCTGGTTTCACACCAAGAGCAAGTAATCCTCTACTGACGATATTTGCTTTTGCGATAAATTCTTGCGACGAAGTACTTATCCATTCTCCATTGACCTTTGATACCAAAGATTTGGCAAGGTTATATTTATCAAGTTGATAATATGCGAAATCAAATATTCTTGTTGTTTCTATAGACATGCCGTAAAATTATTAATAATGCAAAATAGGGAATTTAAATTAATATTTAAAATGAATAAAGACCTGGAAAAATTCTCACTTAAAAGCTATTCAAAACGTAGCACAATTGCCTATATTTGCAGCTGAAAAAATTAGAGAAAATCATAGGCTTATAGCCTCGTAAATGGTGATTTATACTTAATTTTGGAGTCTTAAAAAAAATAGAATGAAGATATCATATAATTGGTTAAAAGAATTTTTAAACATCGATCTCGATGTTGATAAAGTAAGTGAGATCTTAACTGATTTAGGATTAGAAGTTGAAGGAATTGAAACATTTGAATCTGTAAAAGGAAATCTTGAAGGAGTCATTGTTGGTGAGGTTTTGAGTTGTGAGCAACATCCAAATGCTGATAGGTTAAAAGTTACTCAGGTTGACCTTGGAGAAGACCTGCCGGTTCAAATTGTATGTGGAGCGCCTAATGTTGAGAAAGGACAGAAAGTTCCTGTAGCGACTATAGGTACAACACTTTATGATGAATCAGGAGAAGGATTTAAGATTAAAAAGGGGAAAATAAGAGGAGAATTTAGTCATGGAATGATTTGCGCTGAAGATGAATTAGGTCTGGGCAAAGGTCATGATGGCATTATGGTCTTAGAAGAAGACACTAAGATTGGAGCGAAGGCTTCAGATATCTTTGATTTGTATAGTGATAAGGTTTTTGAAATAGGATTGACTCCAAATAGAGCCGATGCAATGAGTCATTTGGGTGTAGCAAGAGATCTTTATGCAGGTTTGTTACAGGTAGAGGAGATGCAGACAAAAATGAATACACCTTCAGTGAGTGAATTTCATGTGGATGAGAGAACGTTTGCAGTGAAGGTAGAAGTTGCTGATCACAAACAAGTTCCGAGATACGCAGGAATAACCATTACAGATTTAAAAATTGAAGATTCTCCTGCTTGGTTACAAAACAAATTACGAGCAATTGGTTTGGTGCCCATCAACAATGTGGTGGATATTACAAACTATATTTTGCACGGACTGGGGCAGCCCTTGCATGCCTTTGATGCGGATAAAATAAAAGGGGAGAAGGTTCTTGTAAAAAACCTTCCAACGGGTACAAAGTTTTTAGGTCTTGATGGTGTTGAAAGAGAATTACATGAGGATGATATCATGATTTGTGACGGAGAAGATAACCCTATGTGTATTGGTGGTGTATTTGGTGGATTGAAATCAGGTGTAACAGAAAACACAAAAACTATATTTTTAGAAGCTGCGTATTTTAATCCGGTTTCCATTAGAAAAACGGCAAAGAGACATGCCTTGAACACAGATGCTTCTTTTAGATTTGAAAGAGGTATAAATCCTAATGCCGTAGTTTATGCTCTTAAGCGCGCAGCTATTTGGATTGCACAAATTGCAAATGGAAAGATAGTTTCTGATGTGATAGATTTATACCCGAATAAAATTGAAGATTTCCAGGTGAATTTTTCTTACGAGAAAGCCTTTAGATTAATTGGTGAAGAAATACCAACAGATACCATTAAAGACATTTTAGCTTCTCTTGATATTAAAATCAATCATCAAACAGAATCCGGACTTGGATTAACAATACCTGCCTATCGTGTGGATGTTACCAGGGAGGCAGATATCGTTGAAGAAATTTTGAGAGTATATGGATATAACAATATAGAAACTCCAGATAAGATAAAAACGTCTGTTTCAAGCTCCGATAAATCGAGCCCTGAAAAAATTGAGCAAGTTGCTTCCGGATTTTTAATTTCTAACGGAATATACGAGTCAATGAGTAATTCTTTGACAAAACCTGAGTACGTTGATGCTTCTGAATCAATAGACAAGGAGAAAAATGTGGAAATCCTCAATGCATTAAGTGGAGATCTTTCAGTTATGAGACAATCCATGGTTTTTGGTTTATTGGAGGGGCTTTCTTATAATATCAACAGGAAAAATTTAGATTTAAAATTATTTGAATTTGGTAATACTTACCACAAACATGAATCAGGATATACTGAAGACAAACACTTGTCTTTAATGTTTACTGGTAAAAGAACTGCTGATTTCTGGGCGCAGGCTAACAGACCTGCTGATGTGTTTTATTTAAAAGGGGTAGTACAAAGCCTTTTGGATAGACTAGGTGTTGCAGGACTTAAATATGCTAAAACGCAAAACGATATTTTTTCAGAAGGTCTTGCTATGAATCAGGGGAAAACCAAGATTGTTGAATTTGGATTTGTGAATAAATCCATCCTGAAAAAGTTTGGTATCAAACAAGAAGTTTTATTTGCTGATTTCAATTGGAATAATGTAATTAAAAGTGCAGGTAAAAGAAAAATTAAGATTACAGAAATGCCTAAATACCCTGAAGTAAAAAGAGATTTGGCATTGCTTTTAGATGAAAAAGTTGATTTTATTGATTTGTATAATTATGCTTTCCAGAGTGAACGAAAATTATTAAAAAATGTAGATTTGTTTGATGTTTATGTAGGGGATAAATTACCTAAGGGTAAAAAATCTTATGCACTGAGTTTTATTTTACAGGATGAGAATAAAACCCTAACAGATAAGCAGATTGATAAGATCATGAGTAAGTTACAACAAGGATTTAACAAGGAGTTTGATGCGGAGTTGAGATAGCCTTATGGTTTTGTGAGATTATAGGTAAGCCGCTTTTGCGGACGAAAATAATACAATGATGTATACCCTTTAAGAACGATAGTTCTTAAAGGGTTTTTTTATCATTTTGTATTGTTAATGGTTCATATTTTTTCTAATATTATAAAACAAAAGGACTTATTTTAAGTACATGAAAAACAGGGTTTTACAAATTATTTTTTGGACAATTTTAATATTTATTTCGTCTTGTTCAGAAGATGACGTGACTACGGTGCCAATTGAGCTAAAAGAAAGGGTTCTTAATGAAATTATTACGAGGGAATATAAAGACGGGGAGGAATCCAATAGAATTGAAGAATATTTTCTAAGCGGTAAGCAATACTTAAAATATACCTATGAAGGAAATACTTTGGTAGCTAAGGTTGAATATAAGTATAATAGCAGAGGGTCGATTGAAAGAATAAAGTATTACTATAATGATGTTTTTGAAGAGCAAGATGACTTTATCTATGATACGGAGGGCAGGTTAATTGAGTTTTATAGTGAAAATCGTACAGCACCAGAAATGGCTTATTACAGAGAATTTGAATACCCTGGAGATAGTACAATTCTTGAACAGCAAAAGGACAATTTAAAAGAACCATTGCCAGGTGGAACCTTTGTTTATAGTTTAAATGAATTGAATTTAATTAAAAAGATTGAATCAGAAGACGGTAAAATTTTTGAGGCTGATTATGAAGAAAATCAAATCATATCTGTGAGAACTCCTTCTGCTGATACATATAATTACACCTATGATGAAATTAATCTGGAGCATGGAGATTTTTATAAAAAATATTTTCAAAGTATTTATGGCAGGGAGGTAAATAATGCTGCCTTATCTCTAAGTTCATTACTTGACATTCCAATGGTTTACGCAGATAAATTTTTGCTGACAAGTACATCCGAAAATAGTGCCTTAAGATATGAATATGTTATTGATGATGAGGGGTTTCCTATTGAAAGGGATATTTTTTACAATGACATGCTAACTTCTAAAACAACCTATGCATATGAATAGGATTCATTCGTATTAATTTATTAAAAAGGAGTGATCAAGGCTGATGATTCCTTTTTATTTTCAATTATATTTGCAAAAAAAAGAGCAATGTACAAAGCAGTTATTCGAAAATTTCTTTTTCAATTCGACCCTGAAAAAATTCATCATTTCACTTTTTCTACGATCAAAACAGGTATGAAATTTCCTTTTCTGCCTTCAATTGCAGAAAGCATGTTTAAAGTGTCTGCGCCTAGTTTGGAAAAAGAAGTCTTTGGTTTAAAATTCAAGAACCCTGTTGGCTTGGCTGCGGGATTCGATAAGAATGCGGTGTTATTTGATGAGTTTTCTAATTTTGGTTTCGGTTTTGTTGAGGTAGGGACAGTGACACCAAAAGCCCAGCCAGGGAATCCTAAAAAAAGAATTTTCAGACTTAAAAGCGATGAGGCTTTGATCAATAGAATGGGTTTTAACAATGATGGGGTTGATGCGGTTGTTGAAAGGTTAAGAAAAAGGAAAACGGATATCATAATAGGGGGTAATATAGGAAAGAACAAAGTAACGCCGAATGAGAATGCTATTGATGATTACATGATTTGTTTTGAGAAGCTATTCGATGTGGTTGATTATTTTGTCGTTAATGTTAGTTCTCCCAACACGCCAAATTTAAGAGCCTTACAGGATAAGGAGCCACTTATGAAATTGCTGCAAACTTTGCAGGATAAGAATAACACAAAGGAAGCACCCAAGCCTATTTTACTAAAGATAGCACCGGATTTAACAGATAGTCAGTTGATGGATATTATAGATATCGTGAACACAACAAAAATTGCTGGTGTCATTGCAACGAATACGACAATTTCTCGAGAAGGACTTAGCGCTGAAAACAAAGAAGAAACTGGTGGATTAAGCGGGAAACCAGTGAAAAACAGATCGACTGAAGTTATTAGGTTTCTGGCTGAAAAATCGAATAAATCTTTTCCAATTATTGGAGTAGGGGGTATTCATTCAGAAGAGGATGCACGCGAAAAACTTGAAGCCGGAGCTGATTTAATTCAGTTGTATACTGGTTTTATATATGAAGGCCCTGGCTTGGTGAAGAGGATCAATAAAAGTTTGATGTAAATTAAATTTATTGACTCGTAAGAGGTCCGTTAAGTTTGGCTTCTTTAAGTATCGAATAATTGGCAAGCGATGAGTTTTTTAAATAATTATCCTCAGGATAATAAATAAAAAGCAAGGATCCATTCTTGATTTTATGGACAATTTGATTGTAGTCCTTTTTAGGTAATGAAGGACAGCCTAAACTTCTTCCTAGTCTGCCATTTTGCTTTATAAAACCCGCACTTACATAATCAGCTGCATGAATTACAATAGCCCTTTCTCTAGCATTGTTATTACTGAATTCTAAACCGTCAAGACGCAATGACAAGCCGTGCTTACCACTATAGGTTTCGGCCGTTCTATAAAAGCCAATGCTGCTTTTGAATGAACCTATTTTGTTTGAAAAATCTTTTGCAAATTCACCACCCGAATTTCTACCATGCGCAACAATAGACTTATGAATGATTTTTTGATTTTTAACGTCAATCAAAAAGAACCTGTTTCTATTTGCTGAAATACTCATGTCAATAACAGTCAGTAGGCTATTATCTTCAATCTGACCTTCTTCCTGTAATTTAAGGTATCCCTTTAAGGCTGTTTCAAAAGCTTTATAGTCAAGATCACTATCGCCAAGTGTATGGTAGAACCTTTCTGCGTAAGCTTTGAAATCCTCAAAATTTACAACGCCAATGTTGGGCCTTAAAGATGCTGCATTTATAGTCTGACCGCCTAGGTTAATGAGAAGAAAACAAAGCAAGAAGAATCCTTTTTTGATCATATTTCAAGTTTATAAAAGGGGCGGCGGTTGATATTATGATGCTTTAACAACACTTAAGTCATTCACACCAAGCTACAAAAGTAGTATTTTCCTGATAAAAACAATTCAATAAATTTTTTTTTAACGCTTCATTAAGCCTTTATGCAACTTTGGTTACGAAAACAGACTCTTAAATTTTTCAGGATCACTCTCATGCATGATTTTGTATACCCCTTCAAAAATATCATTTACGGATGGTTTTGAGAAGTAATCACCATCGGTACCATATGCAGGTCTATGCGGTTTAGCAGTTATGGTTGTTGGCCTGCTATCTAAATAATTGTAAGCTCCTTGCTTATTTACTATTTCATCAAGAAGGTATGCAGATGCTCCTCCAGGAATATCTTCATCTATAATGACAAGTCTATTTGTTTTTCTAACACTCAATAAAACGTTTTGCTCCAAATCAAAAGGCAATAATGACTGAACATCAATAATTTCAGCATCAATACCTACCTGAGACAGGTCTTTTGAAGCTTCTTCCACTAATTTTAACGTGGAACCATAAGACAACAAGGTAATATCGCTTCCTTCTTTGACTGTTTCAACTACCCCGATAGGAGTAGTAAATTCACCTAAATTGGTAGGCATACTTTCTTTAAGTCTATAGCCATTCAAATTTTCAATAACAATGGCCGGTTCATCTGATTTTAGTAAAGTATTGTAGAAGCCAGCTGCTTTGGTCATGTTACGAGGTACAAGGATATAAATTCCTCTAAAGAGATTAACCAAACTACCCATCTGTGATCCGGAATGCCAAATACCTTCTAGACGATGCCCTCTGGTTCTAATGATTAAGGGTGCAACCTGCTTGCCAAAGGTTCTGTATCTCAGTGTGGCTAGATCATCAGTTAATACCTGAGTAGCGTAAAAAATATAGTCTAAGTATTGAATTTCAGCTATCGGCCTTAAGCCTCTCATGGCCATACCTAAGCCTTGTCCAATGATGGTCACTTCCCTGATTCCGGTATCATATACTCTTTCTTCACCATGTTTCTCCTGCAATCCTTCGAGCCCTTGATTTACATCGCCAATCTTTCCAGAATCTTCTCCAAAAATGAGAACCTTATTATTAGTGCTCAACAAGGCATCAAAATTATTTCTGATAATCACCCTAGCATCAACATCTTCTGCCTCTTCGTCATATTCTGCCTCTATCTCAGCTATGTTCGTGGCTCTGGTATCTAATTCGCTATATAAATGAGAACTGTATTTTGGTTGTTGCAGTGCATGGTAGTCTTTCAACCAGTTCTGAAGCAGTTCTTTTTCTAAAAAATCTTCATCTCTGAGGTAAATTAAACTCCTACGCCCTATGGTGAGAATATTTTTTCGAATGGGTTCATCGATAGATTCAAGTTCTCGTTTTAACTTATCGATAAAAATCTCATTCTCACTTTTTCTGGCTGCTTTCTCCAGCAGTTTTACCAGTTCTTTTCTTTCTTGTAACATGGGCTGAACAAAATCATCCCAAGCTTCCTTCTTTGCATTTCTAACGGTAATTTTAACCTCTTTCTCAAGTTGTTTTAAAACATCTTCATTCTCCACAAATTTTAGCATTTGACCATCCTGATCTTCCAATTCAAAATTTAAAATCCACTCTCTCATTTTTGCATTACAGTCATGCTCTTTTTCCCACTCCAGTCGTTCTTTATCCTTATATCTTTCATGAGAGCCAGATGTAGAATGTCCTTGAGGTTGCGTGAGTTCTTTGACGTGGATGATCACAGGTACGTGTTCATCTCTTGCTATCGCAGATGCTTTGGTATAGGTGTCAACAAGTTGCGTGTAATTCCAACCATTTACAACAAAAATTTCATATCCAGATCCCTTGCCCTCTCTCTGAAACCCTTTGAGGATTTCAGAAATATTTTCTTTGGTAGTTTGGTACTTTGAGTGAACCGAAATTCCATATTCATCATCCCAAATACTTATTACCATTGGCACCTTTAATACACCTGCCGCATTAATTGTTTCAAAGAACGGACCTTCGGATGTACTGGCGTTTCCGATCGTACCCCAGGCCACTTCATTGCCTTTGGCAGAAAGGATTCCTTCTTTATCCAGATCAGGAATGTTTCTGAATTTTTTTGAAGCTTCAGCAAGCCCTAATAAACGCGGCATTTGACCCGAAGTGGGTGAGATGTCAGCACTTACGTTATATTGTTCTTTAAGATTTTTCCAGCTCCCGTCTTCATTGATGGAGTGTGTAGAAAAGTGTCCGTTCATTTGTCTGCCAGCAGAAAAAGAATCTGCTTTGATGTCAGCATGCGCATAAAGGCTGGCGAAAAAATGTTTTGGTTCATATTCTCCAATCGCCATCATAAAGGTTTGGTCTCTATAATATCCTGATCGCCAATCCCCTTTTTTAAAAGCCTTGGCCATCGCTAGTTGAGGAATTTCTTTGCCTCCTCCAAAAATACCAAATTTAGCTTTACCGGTTAATACCTCACGCCTTCCTATCATGCTACATTCTCTGCTAAGAACTGCAATTTTATAGTCTTTTAAGACTTCATTTTTAAATTCCAGGAAGGACAATTTTTTTGAGGATTGAACCGTCTTATTCATCATATATAAAAGGCTTTAGCAGTTGTGCAAATATACAAAAAATAAGAGCATTTTTTAGCAGAGTCTAAGTGCCTGAAAACGAGAGCGAAATCAAAATTGTCCTTTAGAAAAAAGAGTTGAATCAATAGAAGCCTCTTTTTACGAAATTGTAAATTCTTTCAAAATCCAGGGTCAGAACGAATCGAATTCTAGAGCTATAATCTGAGAAACCTGGTTCAAATCCTAGACTTGATTGCAAGGGGAAATAGACTTCGAGAAAATTATGGATAAAATTGAGCCTGACTCCGGTATCATATTTAAATCTTGCCGACTCGTTTCGGCTCTTTAAAAACCCTGCATCAGCATATAATTCAACAAATCTCCAGATACCTATGCTTCCGTTGGTGCTTAATATCCACTCATTGGCGTAAGGGTCTTCAAAAATACTTTTAAAGCCACCTTCTGTAATAATGATTTCCTGACTTAAAAATCCGGAGTCTTCTGAGCGGCCTAAATAATTCAAATCAAAAAGATAATCACTTGGCCTGTCTGCAGCATAACTAAAGAAATCACTCTCCGTATTATTAAATAAGAATGAACCAAAATATAATCTAAAATCTAAATAGCGATTGATATTGGTAAGTTTTCGATACCTAACATCAAGTGATACCTTACTGAAATCCGGGTGGAATTGAAAATCTGCAAAATACCGTAAGTCATTAATAATATCAGGTTTAGAAAACCCATAACGCACATTAAAAATATTATACTGAAAGGATTCGGGTTTTTCAATACCCGTGGGGAGTTCCTTATCAACCATGACATATCGAGCTATAAGGCTTTTACCTCCAACATCCCTAAGGCTTTTACGCTTGAAATTAATAGATACATAAGGGGTTATTTTATTGAATGCCAAATCATTATCGTAATGAGATCGATTGGCTACAATCCCTGCTCTATAGCGATATACGCTGCTTTTCTGGGGTAAGTGCTCATAGGCAAAACTAAACCCACCAGTTAGCGTGTTGCTCTTAAAACCATAAACAGGAGTGGCTGAAAACAGCCACTTCTTCTTAAAAAGTGCCTGGTTGTAGAAGGTTGGCCCCAGGAGGAGGCCATCATAAAAGTTATACCCAACATAAGGTTTGTAAAAAACCTGATTGTAATAAGGGTCTTCAATATCTCTGAAAAAAGTAAACTTTAGGGGCCTGTTCAGCAATTTCTTATCGAGTTTCTTCCAATTATCTCTTAGGTTAGACTCTGGATATAAGTATTCATAATTCAGGTTCAATCTGTCAATACCCTTTTTGGGAACTGTGATAGTTTGCTCATTTTCGATTGGTTCCAACCACTGTTTGAATTTGATATCCTTTTTGTTAACACCATATAGCGTAATGGGGGCCTTAAAATTACTTTTGTTTAGAACGGTTACATGAACAGAATCATCCGTTTTCTCAATTTCTTTTATGGTGTAATTGATTTTGTTATTGGTCCTTATATAATCTTCGAAGAACCAACTGAGATCCTTATTCGTTTTTGACCTAATAATTGCACCAAAATCATCTGCTTTTGTAAGTTTTAGTCGATTCGCCTTATAATAATCTTGCAGGCTATTTTCTATAATATTCTCATTCAGATAAGAATCAAGGTATCTTAAACCCAGACCAGATTTATATCTATTGACCAGTTTTTGGTTCAAATTAGATAGTGAATCAGTGGGTGTGATAAGAGATTGGTCTAATTCTTTCCTTGCCGAAAATTGATATACAAAGGGATACTTACCATTGAATTCTAATTTAGCAATATTGTATCTTCTTATACCCCATTTTTTTGAAACACTTCCGATAGCTTTAACCTCGGGGTAGTGTTTTTCAACATATTTCATCATCAAGTAGATTTGAATACCATCTGCAAGCCAGGCATCTTCTCTAGTATTGGTTAAGATGGTTTTGGCGATATACTGGTCTGAGATCGCTTTAAACATTTTAATATCCCATTCGAAAATATCAGAAAATGGGTTTAAAAATTTCGGTAATTGATTGAAACCATAAACCGGATATTTCAGGTAAGTAGCATAACTGATAAACATCTTAGGATGTGGGTAATCACCTAAATTCTCCTGAATAAAATTGAGTTGTCTTTGCAAAACATCCTCTTTAATATTTTCAATAAGATTTTTGGCCTTGATATTGGTGACCACAGTAGGCCCCTCTATTTTATAAACTGAAAAGTCGTTCTTGACTTGGATATTCAATTCAATATCCATTTGATTCTTTCCATGGAGTTTATACAAGACATGGTCTTCTTTGATCTCAGCCTCCTGTTCCAGTTCACTATGTAAACTATAGCCTAAAGGAATGGCAAACTCAATTTTGAAATCGGTAGGTTGCATATAGTAATCATCCATATTCAAGTTACTGAACAAGTGCCATTTTTTGTCAAAAACAGCAGGTGTCAGATGCCAATACCTTAAATTATAGGCCAATTCATTGCGCCCATAACGCGTATATTTGTCACTTGGAACTCTTAGCTCATAAACAATATGAATTTTTATGGATTCAGAAGGCTTTAGCGAGCCTGGCAAGACTACCTTGACAATGTCTGAAGCGTTATCAAGTTCATTAAATACCAATGCTGTGCCATTCGATTCTAATTTTTGAATAGTTGAATAACCCCGGTCTTTTCTCTTGGCAAAATATAAACTCTTGTCATAATCTTCAATCAACCTTTTGTTTAAAGGTGTTTTCTTATCTCTATAACCATTGGCCCAGTTCAACAAATAAATGGTGTCCATTGGTAAATCGGACGGATTGTAATAAGTGATTTCCTGATCAATTAAAATCTTATAATCCTGAACGACAACAGCTTTAATTGAAATTTCATTGTTTTGCGCACAAAGAAAAAATGGCATTAATAGTACTAATGCCGATATGAATTTTTTGTAATGCAAAATTAAATAGGATCTGTTACTAAGTAAATTACTAGAAATTCGGACTTAATTGATGACGGTTATAGAATGAATTGATAATATCAACAACTTCATCAGCTGTATCCACAATTGTAAACAATTCCAAATCCTCCTTACTGGCGTTACCATTTTTTTCAATCATCATTTGTTTGATCCAATCCATCAAGCCTGACCAAAAACGAGTACCTACCAAGACAATTGGAAACTTCCCTATTTTTTTGGTCTGAATAAGTGTGATTGCTTCAAATAATTCATCAAGTGTTCCAAAACCTCCAGGCATGGCAACAAAGCCTTGAGCATATTTTACAAACATTACTTTTCTGACGAAAAAATAATCAAATTCAAGACTTTTACCTTTGTCAATATACGGATTGTCATGCTGCTCAAATGGGAGGTCAATATTAAGCCCTACCGATAGACCACCGCCTCGCTGTGCTCCTTTGTTACCAGCTTCCATGATACCAGGACCACCACCGGTAATCACACCATAACCACTTTGCGTTAACTTAAACGCTACGTTTTCAGCCAATTCATAATACTCCTGACCAGGTTTTGTTCTTGCTGATCCAAAAACACTGACACAAGGACCAATTCGACTTAATTTTTCGTAGCCATCAACAAATTCGCTCATCACTTTGAAAATAGCCCAAGAATCATTGGTTTTTATTTCATTCCAGGTCTTTTGCTTTAATTTTTCCCTGATTTTCTTATCTTCATTTGGTGTCATAATCAATTTTTTTTTCCAATTTTGGAACTTATAAATTTAATTCTTTTTTTAAGAAACGTGCAGTATAGCTTTGCTTATTCCCGCAAATTTCTTCAGGTGTTCCTGTGCAAAGTATTTTGCCTCCTTTCATGCCTCCTTCTTTACCAATATCAATAACATGATCACATAGTTTAACCACATCAAGGTTGTGTTCAATAATCAATACCGTATTGCCTTTGTCTGTGAGCTTGTTTAATACTTTCATTAAAATATTAATGTCTTCAAAATGCAGGCCTGTTGTAGGTTCATCCAGAATGTAAAAAGTATTACCGGTATCTCTTTTTGATAATTCAGCGGCGAGTTTTATTCTTTGTGCCTCACCTCCCGAAAGCGTTGTGGATTGTTGGCCAAGGGTTATATATCCTAATCCTACGTCCTCAATTGTTTTTAATTTGATATATATTTTAGGAATAAGCTCAAAGAATTTCACAGCTTCTTCAATGGTCATATTCAGTACATCAGATATTGATTTACCTTTATAACGGATTTCTAAAGTTTCTCTTGTGAACCTTTTGCCTTGGCAAGTTTCACATTCCACTTCAACATCTGGCAAGAAATTCATTTCAATGACTCTAACACCACCTCCTTTGCACGTTTCACAACGTCCATCCTTAACATTAAAAGAGAACCTACCAGGTTTGTAACCCCTGATCATGGCTTCTGGAGTTTTTGCAAACAAACTTCTGATCTCTCCAAAAACGCCGGTATAAGTAGCAGGATTAGATCTGGGAGTTCTTCCGATAGCGGTTTGATTCACGTCAATAATTTTATCAATATGCTCTAGTCCACTGATAGACTTGTAGGGGAGTGGCTCTTTTACGGCTTTGTAAATATGCCTGTTTAAAATAGGGTAGAGGGTTTCATTAACCAATGATGATTTACCACTTCCCGAGACGCCTGTAACACCTATTAATTTCCCTAGAGGTACTTTTAACGTAACATTCTTCAGATTATTTCCTTTTGCTCCTTTAAGTATAATTTCTTTTCCACTGCCTTCCCTTCTGAGTTCAGGAATTTCAAAAGTTCTTGTTCCATTGAGATAATCTGCAGTGAGCGTTTTACTATTCAGTAATTCCTTCGGGGTACCTATACTGATGATCTCACCACCATGTTTCCCGGCTTCAGGCCCAATGTCAATCACATAATCTGAGGCGATCATCATGTCTTTGTCATGTTCAACAACCAGTACCGAATTACCTAAATCTCGCAGTTTTTGAAGCGATTCGATCAGTTTAACATTATCTCTTTGATGCAAACCAATACTTGGTTCATCGAGTATATATAAAACGCCTACGAGTTGAGAACCGATCTGTGTGGCTAAACGGATTCTCTGGGCCTCTCCTCCTGATAAAGTTTTGGATCCCCTGCTCAAGGCGAGGTAATTCAGGCCTACATCTAATAGAAATTGAATCCGAGTTCTTAGCTCTTTTATGATTTCAGACCCAATGATCAATTGTCTTTCACTTAGTTTTGGCTCTAATTCATCGAACCAATCAGCCAGATGATCAATATCCATTCCTGATAATTCAGCGATAGATTTTTCATTGACCTTAAAGTAAAGGGCTTCCTTTTTTAATCGGTCACCTTTGCAAACATCACAATTGACTTCATCCATAAAACCTTTGGCCCATCTTTTAATGGATCCAGACTGGCTGTCATTATATTGACTTAAAATAAAATTACTGATTCCTTCAAAGTCAATTTCATATTTTCTTGAAACACCAAGCTCCTTCGAGTTTATTTCAAGTTTGTCTTTACCTCCATACAAAATAAGTTGCATGGCTGCCTCAGGTATGTCTTTCATAGGGTCAGAAAGACTAAAACCAAATTTGTCTGCAATATGACCTAACTGCTTAAATATCCATGATTTTTTTTCTTCTCCTAATGGAGCAAGTCCGCCATTTTTAATCGATAATTGATAGTCAGGGATAATTTTGTCCAAATTGATTTCATGTACTTTTCCAAGACCATTACATGTACTGCAAGCTCCTTTGGGGGAGTTGAAAGAAAAAGAATTTGGTTCAGGCTTTGGATATGATATACCTGTTGTCGGGCACATTAAATTTCGACTAAAGTACCTTGGTTGGGTAACAAGGTCTTCTTCACTTTGCTTAACAATCATGAGGGTTTCATCTCCATGATACATGGCAGTTCTGATACTTTCCATCAGTCGCTTTCCAGAAGACTCATTTATAAGGAGGCGATCGATGACAATCTCAATATCATGTGTTTTGTAACGATCTAATTTCATGCCTCTCTCAATCTCTTTGATTTCTCCATTCACACGTACTCTAACAAAGCCTTGTTTTGAAATCTGTTGAAACAATTCACGGTAATGTCCTTTTCTTGATTTGATTACTGGAGATAAAACAATCACTTTTTGATCTGAAAAATCTTTCATGATGAGCTCATGAATTTCTTCATCACTATAACTCACCATTTTTTCATCCGTGTTATATGAGTAAGCTATTCCGACTCTTGCATAGAGCAGCCTTAAAAAATCGTAAACCTCTGTAATGGTCCCTACTGTAGACCTTGGGCTTTTACTTGTTGTTTTTTGCTCGATGGCTATCACAGGAGAAAGTCCTTCAATTTTGTCGACATCCGGCCTTTCAAGGCCTCCTAGAAATTGTCTGGCATAGGCAGAAAAAGTTTCAATATAACGTCGCTGACCTTCCGCATATATCGTGTCGAAGGCAAGTGAAGATTTTCCGCTTCCGCTAATACCAGTGATTACTACCAGCTTTTCACGCGGAATGCGAATATCAATGTTTTTTAAATTATGTACTCGTGCACCAAGTACTTCTATATATTCTTGCTTTCTACTCATAGGGTGGTGAAAAAAGAGCAAATTTAATTAATTGGAAGCAGTTTTAAATTATAGATGTATTGTAAATTTTATTTTTATAAATTGCGTTAAAAATTAAGCTTGCATTTTATTCATTCTATACGCCACTTTTTTGAGACCAGAGGTTTCGATGTTTCTGCAAGATTTGCGGATAAATTAGGGATGCGTGCTACTAATGTAAGGTTGTTTTTTATCTATATTTCGTTTGTAACTGTGGGTCTTTCTTTTGGGATTTATCTCACTTTGGCATTTTTGCTGAGGTTAAAAGATATGGTCTATACCAAGCGAACTTCTGTTTTTGATCTGTAACCCTTAAAATTTTACTATTTGGCTTTTAAAAGTGTATTTATAAAATCAAGGTTCTACATCGCGTTAAGCATGTTGTTTCTAATTATATTAGTAGGTACCATAGGTTTTGTTTTTATCGCAGATTACGGTTGGATTAATGCGCTTTATATGACCGTAATTACTATATCAACGGTTGGGTTTAAGGAGGTAGAGCCTCTGGATGCAGATGCCAAAATTTTTACCATTTTACTAATCATAACGAGTATTACGATTTTTGGTTATATTGTTTCTGTCATTACAGATTATATCGCAAACAATAAATTCATTGAAGAACTTAAATTTAAGCAAGTGCAAAAAAAAATACAAAAGCTAGATAACCACACGATTGTTTGTGGATTTGGCCGAAATGGCAAACAGGCAATGGCAAGGCTTAAGAGTTATGATCAAGGTTGTGTAATCGTAGAAAGTAATCATGAGTTGATCGAGGAAATCGAGGCTGATGGGTCAATGTTGTATATAAGAGGAGATGCTACCAGTGATGAGGCATTACTAGCGGCTGGTATTGATAGGGCCAATAGTTTGATTACAACGCTTCCTTCTGATGCTGATAATTTGTATGTGGTTCTTTCGGCCAGACAGCTGAATAGTGAATGTACCATTGTTAGTAGAGCTTCCATAGACACTTCCTATAAAAAGTTAAAAATTGCAGGAGCTGATAATGTAATCATGCCCGATAAAATAGGGGGAGCCCATATGGCTTCTCTGGTTGTGACACCTGATATTATTGAGTTTATCGACCGGCTGTCAATCGAAGGAGAAAGTTCTTCGAATATAGAAGAGTTGGTTATAGAAAACTTACCTCCTGAATATACTAATAAATCTATCTTTGATCTTGATCTAAGAAAGAGGACAGGATGCACAGTTATTGGTTTTAAAACTCCTGGCAGAGAGTATATTATTAATCCGGATGCTTCAACCAAACTCGTGCCAAAGTCTAAGTTAATTGTTATCGGAAATCCTGAAGAGATACAAAAGCTTAATAAATTATTCTAATTCTAAGAGGTTTGAAGAAAGTAGTTATTACAGGTAGTAATGGTCTGTTAGGTCAAAAACTTGTAAAATTGTTTTTGAGCAAATCAACTTATGAAATTCACGCCTTGTCTAGAGGTGAAAACAGACTTCATAATAAGGAGGGCTATACCTATTATAATATAGATTTGTTAGTCAAACCCGATTTACTAAAAGTTCTTGATCAAATACGGCCAGATGTAATCATTCATACAGCTGCTATGACAAATGTTGATGCCTGTGAGCAGCAGCAAGAGGAGTGTGATCGTATGAATATTGATGTTGTGGCAAATATCCTGAGCTATTGTAAGGCTAAGGAGGTTTATTTAGTGCATCTTTCTACAGATTTTATTTTTGACGGCACCAAAGGAGATGTATATAAAGAAGACGATGTGCCTCATCCGGTAAACTATTATGGTTTGTCTAAATGGAAGTCTGAAATCATGATTGAGGAGTCGAAAATTGATTGTGCTATCCTAAGAACTATCTTGGTTTATGGCTTGGTGGATGATAATGACAGGAGTAATATCGTACTTTGGGTTAAAAATTCACTCGAAAACGAAAAGGATATTTACGTAGTTACGGATCAGTTGAGGATGCCCACTTATGCAGAAGATTTGGCGGAAGCTTGTTGGCTTGCTGTTGAATCACGAGCGAACGGGGTATATAATGTGTCGAGCAATGAGCTGATGAGCATCTATGACATCGCTTTAACTATAGCAGATGCTTTTGTTCTTGATAAAAAATACATTCATCCAGTTGCCACAAAAGACCTGAGTTTGCCTGCAGAAAGGCCATTGAGTACTGGTTTCAATCTTAATAAGTCTATTGTCGATATTAATTTGCCGTCTTATTCTTTTACGGAAAGATTACAAGTTTTTAAGGGTCAGTTAGATAGCGGTTTGCTCTCATAACAGGCTTGAAAAAAAGTTGAATTGTTAATAAGTTTGACCGCCTTTTTATTTTCTATTACTCAGATTTGTTTTACATTTGCAGTCCCAATTTTTATGGGATCGTTCATTGTGAAATTCTGAGAGTAAGAAAAGGTAAATAAAATTGATATTTTATTTGCTGATTAAAGAAAAGGGTCATAAATTTGCATTCCCTTTTTTTTGTGACTACTACCTAGTAGTGGTTAGATTTCTTGCGGCAATTTTAAGCCTCAAAAAGCCATCAAAAAAATATTTTATTTTTTATTAGGTGGAAAGAAAAAAAGGTTTTATTTTTGCAGCCGCTTTGAGAGATAGATAAGAAGATGTTGAAGGGAAAAGAGCGAGAAAGAGAATAAAAGTTCATTGAAAATATTGAAGATTGACAGCGTAACAAAGAGAGTAAAATTATTTGTTTTAGTTTGTTAAATTTATTTAGCAGA
>NZ_JAUFQO010000003.1 GCF_030409835.1 Lutimonas halocynthiae | reverse complement strand
GCTTACTGTAACTTCAAATACTGTTGATTCTGAAGGACTAACAGTAATGCTTTCTGTAGTCTCGCCATTGGTCCACAAGTAACTATCTCCTCCGGATGCAGTAAGGGTAATCTCTTCACCCTCGGTAATCGTTACATCCTTTCCAGCATTAGCTATTACTTCATTAACGGTTACTTTTACTTGATCCTTATCTGATACACCATTCTTAGATACAGTAACGGTATATATTCCGGTCTTAGTTGGCCTAATATTTATTGAATTAGTTTTATGTCCTGAACTCCAGGAATAAAGATCACCTCCAGATGCAGTCAGCACCACACCCTCACCTTTACAAATTGTAACATCTTCTCCAGCATTAGCCTTTACAGAAGTTGTCGATCTATCTTGATATTCAAAAGATCCGATATCAGTGCTTTTCCCCTGACTTCTGGCGTTTCCTTCAAAATCTAAACTTATATTTGGATGATTTTGCCCCTTATCTATAAGTTGGCTATTTGACTTTAATCTAAAATTACCTTTCGATGCATTCTCGAAATTGGAAGAGACAGAAACATTCCCTTTTCCACTGATTTTTTTAAAGCTGTTATAAAAGTTCGTATACGTAAAAACAGGTGAAACAGATGCCGAACCGTACGATTTTTTATCAACATTCTCTATGATACAATTAATAAATTTATTCGTATTTCCAAACCTACTTTTAAATGCAAACATGAAATCCGAATTATAAAAAGTACAATTCAAAAACTCATTATAAGTACTTTCTTTTGGAGTTCCTCCTAATCCACTTTCTGTAATATTATAATAACAATTATCAAAAATAGTATTGATAATCTTATTATGGTGACCACCGCTCTGTTTTCCTTTATCTTCACCTACATTCATTAAAAATCGAACAGCTTGATATACACCTATAGCCTTACAATTCTCAATAGAATTATAACTAGTATCGTCTCTCAATGTCAAAAGATTTGACGAAGAATTTCTATTCCCTGTTGCTACAACATTTCTCACAACAGTGTATTTTACTTGATGGTGTCTTAACTCAATAGCTTGATCCAATTCGTGTAAATTGCAATTTTCGATTAAGGTATACTCCAATGGTAATCCTTCTGCCTTTACCGATATACCGTGACCAGTATGAGAATCGCGTGGATCCCGAATTATAGAACTATTTCTCACTATGGTTCCCGTTCCAACCGTAGCGCCATATAATGAAACATAATAATCCATGCTGTGAATTCCATTACTTGACACGTAAATATCATCAATTAAATGTCTCTCCCCTGATATTCTTATTCCTACAGCAGATGTATTTGCAACATAACAAGATTTAAAAGAATTATTAATAGCGCCTTTAGAAAAACCATTAATTCCCATTCGATTAGCTCCCTTTACATAAACATTTTCCAAAAGATTAAAACTGGCATTTGATTTAATTGTAATTGCATCATTATATCCCTCAACTTGGATATTCTTAATAATTATGTAATTTTTTCCAGATAAATTAAATCCACTGCCTCCGCTTTTCGAAGAATGAATATATGGCATTTGTGATGATGAAAATGAAGTAGATTTTGATCTTTTCAGTTTAGGCCTGTCGTTAACCGAACTTTTATAACCTAAAAATTTTATTGGATTATTCGCCTTACCTGAATTCTTAACCACCACTGTTTCTTTTCCATAATTACCGGCTTTAATATATACAATATCACCTGCCTTGGCTTTCCCCGCCGCATATGTTATGGTTCTCCATGGCTTTCCTTGACTTGTACCACTATTGGAATCCCTTCCGTTTGTAGACACATAATAAGTTTTGCCGCTACCTTTTGGTTCGCTTATTTTATTTTTAATATATTCTAAAGTGAACTTGTTTAATGAAGACGATCCACTTTTGATATTACTACCCCCTTCATAGCGTACGGTACTATTATCCCAAAAGTCAAAAGAACCAGAAATACTAATATAATGGCCTTTCTTACTTCCTGAATTAATCTTAATACCACTCACTTTCTCACCGGTTATCTTGAAACCTTTTGAGCTCGATCCTGAAATAGGTTCGCTACTATCAAAATATACGCGAGTTTTATTACTATTCTCAACTCTGAAATTAGATAAGACAGGTGTAACGCTTTGAGCAAACACTTTGAATGACCCAACAACGATAAAACATAAAATCAATATTGATCTATAACCAATGCCTTTCTCCATTGTAATTTTTTCCATAGGAATCCTTATCGCAATTACTTGCGTCTTCTTTAAAATGATCTTATTAATTCAAAAAGTGGAGGGAACTTTTCATGCAATTTGAATTCATCTAAAAGGCTCAATTTGAGTCGCTTTTATCAAAATTCTGATGCGAAAGTATCTTTAGATTCTAAAGAGAATCTAAAGAATCTACAAGAAGTTTAGGGCAATAAAATCGGCAAGAAAATATATGTAACAGTTCGTTGCGAAGCTGGTAAAATGTTAACCACAAATGAATGAATTAAATAATTTTTTTGTGGATTTTTTATTGATACTATAAAAATTATGAGTTATGAACAAAAACCAAAGTTATAAACATAATATTATGATTTCGAATCATTTACATTTAAAAACACCTCCGCCATCATACATCTGGCGCTTCCTCCACCACAAGCTTCTATCGTACTTAAGTCACTTGATAATAGTGAAGCTTCTTTAGATAATATATCGCGTTGGGCATCAGTAAGGCAATCAAAGGCCGCCTGACTCATTACAGTTACCGGTTTGTCATCATGACCAAGAACCTGAAGCATATTCCCGGCAAAATTTTCAACTTGTTCTTCTGTGATTTTTACTATTTGTTTACCGCTCATTAAAACATGATTGATAAAATTTCTTCTTTCTTTTTTATCATCGATTGCATCAAGGCAGACAACTACATTTTCCTGCGTAATGGCCATCATCACATTGGTATGGTAAATAAGCTCCCTTTTTCCATTAACCGTCTGATAGGCGTGAAAAACGACAGGTGTATATTCAAAATCTTCACAAAATTCTATGAACAAATCCTCATTAGCTCTGGCAGACAAGGCACAATATGCAACGCCGGCTTCCCGATCTAATACAATACTACCCGTTCCTTCCAGAAAAATATCCTCTTTTTCAGCTGAAGAGTAATCAATGATATCATTAATTATAAAGCCTTTTTCTTCCAGCTTGTCTAAAATATCCTCTCTTCTCTCCAATCTTCTGTTTTCGGCAAACATAGGATATAGGCCTACTTTTCCATTTCTGTGAAAAGAACTCCAGTTATTTGGAAAAATAGAATCGGGTGTACTCGGAACAAGTGTATCTTCAATAACAACAACTTCAACGCCAGCCTTTCTCAATTTAGAAACAAAATTATCAAATTCAGTCAAGGCCTTTAATTGAATCTCCTCAGCCGAGACTCCCTTTAAGCTATGCTGATAATAATTATTTACGGCCGTTTGTTCATTCATTCTGAATGAAACCGGTCTAATCATCAAAATTGTATTTGTAAGTTGCTTCATTTTTTTAACTATTCTCTTATTAATGGCAGTGTAGAACATCTTAATAAACCTTCTTGTTTACCAATTTCTGCATATCTAATTTCCTCAACAACAAATCCTTGTTCTCTTAGCCATGTATTCAATCTTTTGAAACCCAATTCGGAAACGATAACGGTCTCTGAAATTGAAAAGATGTTAGAATTCATATTATACATTTCATCTTTCGAAATATCAAATACATTTTCTTTTCCAAAATAATCAACAAGAAACTGATATTCTTCTTCGACTAAAAAACCATTCTTGTGTAAAATTGCCTTATCCTTTCCAATAGGTTGGAAACAGCAATCTAAGTGCAAAGCATTTTCTCTTGGATCCGTATTCGATTTTCTGAGCTCAAAAGATTTCACAATTTTATCAGGAAATAATTCTCTTAAAAATGCTACAGCCTCAACATTAGTCCGAGCCGTAATAAAATTAGGATAATCTTTGCCTGAATAAACACCAACAAATATATAATCATTCCAAGGCATTACGTCTCCCCCTTCAACATGCACCTCATCCGGAGGAATTATTCTATTTAAGGGATTCACCTGCTCATAGACTTCATGAATGGCATCAAGTTCTTCAATACGATTCGGTAAGATGTTTGATCTAATAAATTTATCTTCAATTACGAAAGCAATGTCCCTAGCAAATATCTGGTTAACATCTTTCAATACACTAGGCCGAAATACCTGAACATCATACTTTTTAAGCACACGTTCAAATTCAGACATTTCAATTACCATGTCTGCTTCTTTAGGATAGGTACCTGCCAGGATGTTTTCTATAGATTTAGGATCATAACAATCCTCAACTTTAGGAATAGGCCCGATTGATTGGGCTGTTCCTAAGACTACAGCTTTTAACCTTGAAGTTTCGTTTACAATGTGAAGATCCATGTGCTTATTTTCACGCAAAAATAGATAAAAAAATCGCGCATAGAACATTGTTCTTATGCGCGATTTAATATTTTTAAAAATTCTAAGGAGTCATTTATCCACTCCCCGATTCTATCTCTCCTCAAATGGTTTAAAAGGTCTCAATGGTTCTCCAGTATACAATTGTCTTGGCCTTCCAATTGGTTCATGATTTAAACGCATTTCTCTCCATTGAGCAATCCATCCTGGCAATCTTCCAATTGCAAACATTACGGTCATCATTTCTCTTGGGAAGCCTAAAGCACGATAAATAATACCTGAATAGAAATCAACGTTTGGATATAATCTTCTTTCTGCAAAATACTCATCATTCAAAGCCACTTCTTCTAAATGTTTAGCAATCGCCAAAACAGGATCATTAGTGCCTAGATCTTCAAATAATTCGTCCGCTGCCTTTTTGATGATTCTGGCCCTTGGGTCAAAATTCTTGTATACTCTATGTCCAAAGCCCATCAACCTGAACGGGTCATTTTTATCCTTGGCCTTCAAAATATATTTTTCAACATCACCACCATCCTTTTGAATGTCTTCCAACATTTCTAATACAGCTTGGTTTGCACCACCATGTAATTTTCCCCAAAGAGCCGAAACTCCTGAAGATACTGAAGCAAACAAACCAGCTTCTGAAGAACCAACTATTCTAACTGTTGAGGTTGAACAGTTTTGTTCGTGATCTTCATGTAAAATCAATAATTCATCTAAGGCTTTTACAGCTATCGGATTCATCACATATTTTTCAGTTGGAATTCTAAACATCATTTGCATGATATTTTCAACATAATCGAGAGAATTATCACCATAATTGAGAGGTGTTCCTAAATTCTTACTATGTGCCCATGCAGCTATAACAGGAAACTTACCCATCAATTTAGTAATGGCATCATAAACTTGATCCTCCTTGGTTATATCTACTGTTGCAGGATTAAAAGCTGTTAAAGCAGAAGTTAAGGAAGAAAGCATTCCCATAGGGTGTGCTTTCTTAGGAAAACCATCTATAATATCTTTCATCTCCTCATTTAAAAGTTGATGATACTTAATGTCTTTTTCCCATTTAGCGAATTGTTCTTTTGTTGGTAATTCTCCAAAAATGATCATGAAAGCGACCTCTAAAAAACTAGCTTTTTTAGTCAATTCTTCTATTGCATAACCACGATGACGCAAAATACCTTTCTCTCCATCTAAAAAAGTAATTTTACTTTCACATGAACCGGTATTCTTAAAACCCGAATCGAGCGTAATAATTCCTTTCGTAACCGAACGTAAGGTTTTTATGTTTATCGCAACCTCGTTTTCGGTTCCGACTATAATCGGGAATTCATATTCTTGTCCATTAACAATCAACTTTGCTACTTCTGACATAGGTAGTAATTTATTTAACTTTTAATAATTTTTTCTCGTACGAAATTACAAAATAACTATGAATTTTCCTTGAAAAAACTAGATTTAAAACAACAAAAAAGCTGGATAAAATCCAGCTTTTTTCAATACTAAATAAGTTAATTACCTAGCCTATATTAAATGCATTTAATTGAGGGTAATATGCAGTACTATGCAATTCTTCTTCAATTCTCAATAATTGATTGTATTTAGCCATACGATCACTTCTTGATGCTGATCCTGTTTTAATCTGTCCTGTATTCAATGCTACTGCAAGGTCAGCAATGGTGTTATCTTCTGTTTCACCTGAACGGTGTGACATCACTGAAGTATAACCTGCATTATGCGCCATATTAACTGCTGCAATTGTCTCAGTTAAGGTTCCTATTTGATTTACTTTAATCAAAATTGAATTCGCAATATCATTGTTGATTCCCTTCGCCAAACGCTCTACATTTGTAACAAAAAGATCATCACCAACCAATTGCACTTTATCTCCAATTTTTTCAGTCAAATATTTCCAACCGTCCCAATCATTTTCATCCATACCATCCTCAATCGAAATAATAGGATATTTACTAGCTAATTCTGCAATATAATCGGCTTGTTGCTCGCTTGTTCTTACAACACCCTTATCACCTTCAAACAGTGTATAGTCATACTTTCCATCCTTATAGAATTCCGCTGCAGCACAATCAAGAGCCAACATCACATCATCCCCTGCTTTATATCCAGCTTTAGAGATAGCTTCTATAATCGTATCTAGTGCATCTTCAGTTCCCTCAAAAGTTGGTGCAAAACCTCCTTCATCACCTACGGCAGTATTCAGGCCTCTATCGTGAAGTAATTTTTTTAAATTATGGAAAATTTCACTTCCCATTTTAAGAGCATGTGAAAAATTCTTTGCTTTAACCGGCATTACCATAAATTCTTGAAAAGCAATTGGCGCATCAGAATGAGAACCACCATTTACAATATTCATCATAGGTACTGGTAAAGTATTGGCACTTACACCACCGATATATCTGTAAAGAGGCTGATTCAATTCATTAGCTGCCGCTTTTGCTGCTGCCAATGATACACCTAAAATCGCATTAGCACCTAATTTAGCCTTGTTAGGAGTACCATCAAGTTCGATCATGATCTGATCAATTGTATTTTGCTCAAAAACAGAATACCCGATTACTTCCTTAGCTATAATTTCATTTACATTCTCAACTGCCTTTAAGACACCTTTTCCCATGTAGTCATCTCCACCATCTCTTAACTCAACAGCTTCATGTTCACCTGTTGAAGCTCCTGAAGGAACCGCTGCTCTACCCATTACACCATTTTCGGTGATCACATCAACCTCTACAGTAGGATTTCCTCTGGAGTCAAATATTTGTCTTGCATGAATGTCTAATATAATGCTCATTTTATTATAATTTTAATTGTTTTTACTGTTGTAAATTTACGAAATATTAAAGGTTTTATATCCTAATAATTCATTTAAGTACGATATCGTTTTCGATGAAAAATAGCTTCTAAATTCTTACTTTACTGACTTGATCATATCTATAAACTGATCGAATAAATAAGAAGAATCGTGAGGCCCAGGGCTTGCTTCTGGGTGATACTGCACTGAGAAACAATTTTTATCCTTCACTCTCATTCCGGCAAGGCTCTGGTCGTTCAAATGTTCATGAGTCATTTCTAAGACCTCATTTGACACCACAGCTTCTTTATCCACAACGAATCCATGATTCTGAGAAGTTATCTCTCCTTTTCCAGTTAAAAGGTTTTTGACTGGATGGTTAATCCCGCGATGACCATTATGCATCTTATAGGTTGGAATGTCATGTGCCAAAGCGATTACCTGATGACCGAGACAAATACCAAACAAGGGCAAGTTTCTATCAACTATCTCTTTCGCTAATTTTTGTGCATTCTTTAAGGGCGTTGGGTCTCCAGGGCCATTAGATAAAAAATAACCATCAGGCTCAAAACTACTTAAATCTTCAAACGAAGCATCATAAGGGAAAACTTTTACGAAGCAGTCTCTTTGGGTCAAGTTTCTAAGTATGTTTCTTTTGATTCCTATATCCAAAGCGGCAATCTTATATGTAGCATCTTCATTTCCGATGGTATAGGCCTTCTTAGTCGACACCTGAGACGCTAATTCGAGTCCATCCATAGATGGAATAGCCTTTAATTGTTTTTTTAAAGATTCAATATCCGTATCTGTAGAAATAATTGCATTCATTGCTCCCTTATCTCTAATGTATCTTACTAAAGCACGAGTGTCAACATCAGAAATGGCTACGAAATTCTGTTTTTGAAAATAGGATAATAAATTTTCATCCGCATTAATTCTTGAGTAATCAAAACTAAAATTACGACAAATCAGCCCGGATATTTTAATTCCTTCTGACTCCTCTTCTTGTTCATTAATACCATAATTTCCAATATGTGCGTTTGTCGTCACCATTAATTGACCAAAATAAGAAGGATCAGTAAATATTTCCTGATAACCGGTTGTCCCTGTATTGAAACATATTTCTCCAACTGCAGTACCATCAATTCCCACTGACTTCCCTTCGAACATTGTTCCGTCCTTTAAGATCAAAATTGCCTTTTTTCGTGCTTCGTATTTCATATCTTCTGATTAAATTATATTAGCTTCGGTTTTTAAAAAAAATTCTTTTATATCCAAAAAAAAAGGATAAGCTAAAATTTAGCTTATCCTTTTTTGGGTTCAATCTTTAAAATCAAATCTATGCTTCATCCTTATTCTCAGCATCTTGTGATTTAGGCTCTTCAACTTTTTCCTCAACAGCAGTTTCAGCAGTAGCAGTTGCATCAGCAGCTTTTTTACCACCTCTTCTTCTTGTTGATTTTTTCTTCTTCGCTTTTGGGTTATAAATTTCGTTATAATCAACCAATTCAACCATTGCCATAGATGCATTATCACCTTGACGATTTCCTAATTTAATGATTCTAACATAACCTCCAGGTCTGTCACCAACTTTTACAGCTACATCTCTGAACAATTCAGAAACTGCGTACTTGTCTCTTAGATTACTAAAGACGATTCTTCTATTATGAGTAGAATCTTCTTTTGACTTCGTAATTAAAGGTTCAACATACTGACGTAACGCCTTTGCTTTAGTAACAGTTGTATTTATGCGCTTATGCTCAATTAATGAACAAGCCATATTGGCCAACATAGCTTTTCTATGTGCCGTTTTTCTACTTAAATGATTAAATTTCTTTCCGTGTCTCATCTTTCACTTGGCTATTAAAAAATTTGTTAACTAAATAACAAATTTACTCCTTATCTAATTTGTATTTTGTTAAATCCATTCCAAAGGTTAATCCTTTGTTGTTTACCAGCTCATCTAATTCTGTAAGCGATTTTTTTCCAAAGTTTCTGAACTTCATTAAATCACTTTTATTAAATGAAACTAAGTCACCCAAAGTATCAACTTCAGCCGCTTTCAAACAATTCAATGCTCTAACTGAAAGATCCATATCGATCAATCTTGTTTTGAGCAATTGTCTCATGTGAAGTGACTCTTCGTCATAGGTTTCTGTTTTTGCAATTTCATCAGCTTCTAAAGTGATTCTTTCATCTGAGAATAACATGAAGTGGTGAATTAATATTTTCGCCGCTTCAGTTAAAGCTTCCTTCGGAGTAATAGAACCATCTGTGATGATATCAAAAACTAATTTTTCATAATCTGTTTTCTGTTCAACACGAAAGTTTTCAACTGCGTATTTTACATTTTTGATTGGCGTGTAGATTGAATCAATAAAGATCGTTCCTAAAGGAGCAGATACTTTCTTATTCTCTTCAGCCAATACAAAACCTCTACCTTTTTCGATAGAAATTTCCATATCGATTTTCACTGAAGGCTCCATACGACAAATCACTAGTTCAGGATTTAAAACTTGAAAACCTGAAATAAAATTCTGAAAATCCCCTGCAGTTAACTCTTCCTTTCCAGTAAGAGATAAAACTACTGTTTCATTATCAGTATCCTCGATTTGTTGCTTGAAACGCATTTGCTTCAAGTTAAGTATGATTTCAGTTACATCTTCTACTACACCTTCAATCGTCGAAAATTCATGCTCAACTCCTTCAATTCTTAATGAAGTAATTGCATATCCATCTAAAGAAGATAACAACACTCTTCTCAAGGCGTTACCAACTGTTAGTCCGTAACCAGGCTCTAAAGGTTTAAATTCAAATCTACCATTGAAATCAGTAGATTCAATCATTAATACTTTATCCGGTTTCTGAAAATTTAATATAGCCATAAGTCTGTTACTATCTTTAAAGGTTATTTAGAGTATAATTCAACGATAAACTGTTCGTTAATGTTTTCTGGAATTTGAATTCTTTCAGGAACAGTAACAAATCTTCCTTCCAAGGTTTCTTGATTCCAAGATAACCACTCATATACATTCGATTTAGCTGCTAAAGAACTTTCGATGGTTGTTAAAGACTTTGATTTTTCTCTTACACCGATCACATCACCTTCTTTTAAAGAATAAGAAGGAATATTAACGATTTCACCATTTACAGTAATATGTCTGTGTGATACCAATTGGCGACCTCCACTTCTTGAAGGAGCAATTCCTAATCGGTACACTACATTATCTAAACGAGATTCACATAATTGTAGTAGAACTTCACCAGTAATACCTTTGCTTCTTTGAGATCTTTCAAAAAGATTTTTGAATTGACGCTCCAAGATACCATAGGTATATTTAGCTTTTTGCTTTTCTTTTAATTGAATTGCGTATTCAGATTGCTTACCTCTTCTTTTGTTGGAACCATGTTGTCCTGGAGGGTAATTTCTTTTTTCTAACGCTTTGTCATCCCCGAAGATTGGTTCTCCAAACTTTCGAGCGATTTTTGATTTTGGTCCTGTATATCTTGCCATCTTTTATATTTATGTAAGGGATCATGAATTAAGGCAGTCCTTCGCTGATCTTTATCCTTAGTTATTAAAAAAATTTATTAAACTCTTCTTCTTTTCGGAGGTCTACATCCGTTGTGTGCGATAGGTGTTACGTCGATAATCTCAGTAACTTCAATCCCATTGTTATGTAAGGTTCTGATCGCTGATTCTCTACCATTACCTGGCCCTTTCACATAAACCTTTACTTTTCTTAACCCTGCTTCATGAGCAACTTTTGCACAATCTTCAGATGCAGTTTGAGCAGCGTAAGGAGTATTCTTTTTAGAACCTCTAAAACCTTGCTTTCCTGCACTAGACCAAGAAATAACATCACCCTTTTTGTTTGTCAAAGAGATAATGATATTGTTGAAAGATGCAGTGATATGTGCTTCTCCAACAGCGTCTACGATTACTTTACGTTTTTTTACGTTTTTTGAACTTGACTTTGCCATCTTGTTAACTATTATTTAGTTGCTTTCTTTTTACCTGCTACAGTTTTTCTCTTTCCTTTACGAGTCCTAGAATTATTCTTAGTTCTTTGTCCTCTTAATGGAAGTCCAGATCTGTGTCTGATTCCTCTGTAACATCCTATGTCCATTAAACGCTTAATGTTTAATTGAACTTCAGATCTCAATTCACCTTCGATGGTCAATTTACCCACCTCTCCACGAATGTTGGCGATTTGTTCATCGGTCCAATCTTGAACTTTGATGTTTTCGTCAACTTTTGCTTCTGCTAAAATTTCTTTAGACTTACTTCTTCCAATTCCAAAAATGTAAGTTAATGCGATTACGCCTCTTTTATTCTTTGGGATGTCAATACCTGCTATTCTTGCCATAATTATCCTTGTCTTTGTTTAAATCTAGGATTCTTTTTGTTGATTACATATAATCTGCCTTTTCTGCGTACTATGATACAGTCGGCACTTCTTTTCTTTACTGATGCTCTTACTTTCATCTCGTGTTATCTTTAATATCTATAAGTAATTCTTGCCTTAGTCAAATCGTAAGGACTCATTTCTAATTTTACCTTATCTCCTGGTAGCAATTTAATATAATGCATTCTCATTTTCCCAGATATATGAGCGGTAACAATATGTCCGTTTTCTAATTCTACACGGAACATTGCATTTGATAATGCTTCACTAATTCTACCGTCCTGTTCTATTGCTGGTTGTTTTGCCATAATTAATAAGCTACTTTTCTTTTAGACCCTGCTTTCATCAAGCCGTCATAATGACGATTCAACAAATGGGCATTAATTTGTTGTAAGGTATCAATTGCAACTCCCACCATGATCAGTAGTGATGTACCTCCGTAAAAGATAGCCCATCCTGGTTGTACTCCAAACTGCGTTATAACCGCTGGAAGTATTGCCAGTAAAGCTAAAAATAAAGAGCCTGGAAGGGTAACACGAGATAAAATCGTATCAAGGTAATCAGCCGTTTCTTTACCAGGTCTTATTCCCGGTACAAAACCACCACCTCTCTTAAGATCGTCAGCCATTTTATTTGTAGGTATTGTAATTGCAGTGTAAAAATAACTAAATATTATAATCAAAACAGCAAATAAGATATTATACCATAAACCGAATATATCAGTAAAAGCAACACCTATAGACTTTATTGTTCCATTTTCAGAATTCGCCATCAATCCAGGAACAAACATCAAAGCCTGAGCAAAGATAATTGGCATAACCCCTGATGAATTTAACTTCAAAGGAATATATTGTCTGGCACCTGCTACGTCCTGTATATTACCGGCAACAGTTCTTCTGGCATATTGCACCTGAATCTTTCTTACCGCTGTTACCAACAGAACACTTGCGAAAATTACCAAGAACCAAACTACAACCTCAATCAAGATCATTATCAATCCTCCATTCGAGTTAAGTCTTGAAGTAGTCTCTTGCATAAAAGATGAAGGGAAAATAGCGATAATACCAATCATAATCAATAATGATATACCATTTCCAATACCTTTATCAGTAATTTTTTCTCCCAACCACATTGCAAAAACAGTACCTGTTGTTAGCAATAGTATAGATGAAAAATAGAACAAAGGACCAGTTCCTAACAAAAATGCACTTTCAGGAATACCTAAACTTGGTAAACTAATCAAGTAAGTAGGTGCCTGAATAATCAAAATCGCAATTGTCAACCAACGCGTGATCTGATTAATTTTCTTACGTCCGCTTTCTCCTTCTTTCTGCAGTTTCTGCAAATAAGGAACAGCAATACCCATCAATTGAACAACAATAGAAGCAGATATATAAGGCATAATACCTAAGGCCATTACTGAAGCTTTAGCAAAAGCTCCTCCAGTAAAGGCATTTAATAATCCTAACAATCCATCTTGAGTTTTATTGGCTAATCCAGTCAACTGCGTTGGGTCAATACCAGGAAGTGGTACCTGAGCAGCTAAACGGTAAACTACCATTAAACCTAAAGTTAGAAGGATTTTATTCCTTAATTCTTCAATTTTCCAAATATCTTGGACAGTACTAATAAACTTTTTCATTTAATTTTTATCATTAAATAGTTACAGCTTCACCACCCGCTTTTTCAATAGCTGCTTTAGCAGTAGCAGTAAATTTATGTACTGAGATATTCAATTTAGCTTTCAATTCTCCTCTTCCTAAAATTTTTACTAGGTCATTCTTACCTACTAAACCATTTTCCATCAAAATTGCTAATGACACAGTATCCTTGATTTTCCCATCATCAACTAATTGTTGTAAAGTATCAAGATTTACACCTTGGTAATCTTTACGGTTGATATTTTTGAAACCAAATTTAGGAACACGTCTTTGAAGTGGCATTTGTCCACCTTCAAAACCAATCTTTCTAGAATATCCAGAACGAGATTTTTGTCCTTTATGACCTCTTGTAGCGGTACCACCTTTACCAGATCCTTCACCTCTACCAATACGCTTTCCCGCTTTTACGGAACCCTTTGCAGGTTTTAAGTTATTTAATTGCATAAGCTTCTATCTTATTTGATTTCCTCTACAGAAACTAAATGATTAACTGTTTTTACCATTCCTAGAATCGCTGGTGTCGCATCATGCTCCACAACCTGATTCATTTTATGTAATCCTAAAGCATCAAGTGTTAACTTTTGGTTTTTAGGACGTCTGATTTTACTCCGTACTTGTTTTACTCTAATTCTTTTCATCGCTAAAAATTAACCGTTAAACACTTTTTCAACTGATATACCTCTTTGCTTGGCAATCGTATATGCATCTCTCAGATTCAATAAGGCATCAAAAGTTGCCTTCACCACATTGTGAGGGTTTGAAGAACCTTGCGACTTTGAAAGTACATCATGAACTCCTACCGATTCTAATACTGCTCTTACTGCACCACCTGCAATAACCCCAGTACCATGTGAAGCTGGTCTCAAGAATACTTTTGCACCACCATATTTACCTTTTTGCTCATGTGGCAAAGTTTGGTTAATAATAGGAATTCTTACCAAGTTCTTTTTCGCGTCTTCAATTGCCTTAGCAATCGCAGAAGCTACATCCTGAGATTTACCTAATCCATGACCAACTACTCCATCACCGTTTCCTACAACTACAATGGCTGAAAAACTAAAAGTTCTTCCCCCTTTGGTTACTTTAGTAACTCTTTGTACTCCTACCAAGTGATCTTTAAGATCAAGTCCGCTCGGCTTTACTCTTTCTACGTTATTATATTTTTTGTACATGGAATAATCTTAAAATTTTAAACCTTCTCCTCTAGCACCTTCTGCTAGGGCTTTTACTCTACCGTGGTATAAATAACCATTTCTATCAAAAGCCACGTTTTCAATTCCAGCTTTAGCAGCTTGTTCAGCCAATGATTTCCCAACCGCAGTTGCTACCTCAATCTTCGTTCCTTTAGCATCTTTCAATGATAAAGATGAAGTTGATGCTAGCGTTACTCCGGCTACATCGTCAATCAGTTGAGCTGAAATTTCTTTATTGCTTCTAAAAACTGATAATCTAGGTTTTGCTGCAGTACCAGAAACAATTTTTCTGATTCTGTTCTTAATTCTGTGTCTTCTTTGAAGTTTTGTTAATGCCATAACCTTTATATATTATGCAGTTTTACCCGCTTTTCTTCTTAATTGTTCACCTACATACTTAACTCCTTTTCCTTTATAAGGCTCAGGTCTACGGAAAGAACGAATCTTTGCCGCAACTTGTCCAACTAATTGCTTGTCTAAAGAAGACAATTTAATTATTGGGTTTTTACCTTTTTCAGAAACAGTCTCAACCTTTACTTCTTCAGCAATGTTTAAAACTATATTATGAGAATATCCTAAAGCCAAATCCAATTTTTGACCTTGGTTTGAAGCTCTATAACCTACTCCAACCAATTCAAGTTCCTTAGTCCATCCTTGTGACACACCAATCATCATATTATTGATTAAAGCACGGTATAAACCATGTTTCGCTTTATGATCTTTCGATTCTGAAGGTCTATCCAAAGTAAGGATACCATCTTCATTTTTTATTCCAATATCTCCGATTTCCTGAGATAATTCGCCTAATTTACCTTTAACAGTAACTACGCCTTCCTTTATTTCAACAGTAACTCCTTCTGGAATCGATATTGGGTTTTTTCCTATTCTTGACATCTTACTTTCTTTTTAATAAACCAAACATAAAACCTCACCACCCACATTCTCTTGACGCGCTTTCTTATTGGTCATCACTCCTTTAGAAGTAGAGATAATCGCAATACCCAAACCGTTCAAAATTCTTGGCATCTCATCTGCACCAGCATATTTTCTTAAACCAGGTGTACTTATTCTTTGAATGTTCTTGATTACAGGTTGCTTTGTATCTTTGTCATACTTTAAAGCAATCTTAATAATGTCTTGAACTTTGTTCTCGATGAACTTATAGCTAAGAATATACCCTTGATCAAATAAAATCTTGGTCATTTCTTTCTTTAAGTTCGACGCTGGAATTTCCACAACTCTGTGTCCGGCGCTTGCAGCATTTCTAATTCTAGTTAGATAATCTGCGATTGGATCTGTATACATATATAAATATTTACGGTTTTGGTTTTCGATAGAAAATAATTCCATCAAACCTGAAACCAATTAATGATTCTACCAGCTAGCTTTTTTCACACCAGGGATCAAACCTTGATTAGCCATTTCGCGAAAAGTAACACGTGAAATTCCAAATTGACGCATATATCCTTTTGGACGCCCAGTCAATTTACATCTGTTGTGCATACGTATAGGCGAAGCGTTCTTTGGTAATTTCTGCAATGCCTCATAATCTCCAGCTTCTTTCAAAGCCTTTCTTTTTTCAGCGTATTTTGCAACAGTCTTAGCTCTTTTCACTTCACGAGCTTTCATTGATTCTTTTGCCATCTTATTAATTCTTTTTAAATGGTACCCCTAATTCGTGTAATAATGATTTCGCTTCTTTATCAGTATCGGCAGATGTAACAAAAGTGATATCCATACCACCTATCTTATTCACCTTGTCAATATTGATTTCCGGAAAGATAATTTGTTCTGTAATTCCCAAATTATAATTTCCTCTTCCGTCAAAACCAGTAGCTTTTACTCCTTTAAAATCTCTTACTCGAGGTAAAGATGCAGTTACCAGTCTATCTAGAAATTCGTACATTCTATTCTTACGTAAAGTAACTTTAACACCAATTGGCATTCCTTTACGTAACTTGAAAGTTGCGATATCCTTCTTTGAAATTGTCGATACAGCGCGTTGACCAGTGATCTGTGTCAATTCATCAACTGCGTACTCGATTAATTTTTTGTCTGCAATAGCAGCCCCAACGCCCTTACTGATTACTATTTTCTGTAATTTCGGAACTTGCATTACATTTTTGTAACCAAATTCTTCAGTCAATGCAGAAATAATTCTGTCGTTGTAGTCCTTTTTAAGTCTTGGCATATTTTCCATAACTATAATACTTCTTTAGATTTTTTTGAAAACCTAACTTTTTTATCTCCTTCAGTACGATACCCTACTCTAGTAGTAGTTCCATTCTCAACCAACATCAAGTTAGAAATATGTAAAGAAGCTTCTTTTTTCACAATTCCACCTTGTGGGTTTTCAGCACTTGGCTTTGCGTGTTTTGAAACCATATTTACACCTTCAACGATCGCGCGATTCTTGTCCAAAATAACCTTTATCACTTTACCTTCTTCACCTTTATGGTCACCGGCCATCACTTTTACTGTGTCTCCTGTTTTAATTTTTAGCTTTGTCATCTTTCTATAAATTAAAGCACTTCAGGTGCTAATGATACAATTTTCATGAATTGCTTATCACGAAGCTCTCTAGCAACAGGTCCGAAAACACGTGTTCCTCTCATTTCACCAGAAGTTGAATCTAATAATACACATGCATTATCATCAAAACGGATATAAGATCCATCCTTACGTCTCACTTCTTTCTTTGTTCTTATCACAACAGCTTTAGATACTTGACCTTTTTTTGCTGTTCCGTTCGGAGTAGAATGCTTTATGGCAACTACAATTTTATCTCCTACTGAAGCGTAACGTTTCTTTGTTCCGCCAAGCACTCGTATAATAAGAGCATCTTTGGCTCCTGTATTATCCGCTACTGTTAATCTTGATTCTTGCTGTAACATAATTATTTAGCTCTTTCTAAGATTTCTACTAGTCTCCAACGTTTTGATTTACTTAAAGGACGAGTCTCCATGATTCTCACTTTGTCTCCTTCTTTACAATCGTTGTTTTCATCATGTGCCACATACTTTTTGGTGTTCAATACGAACTTCCCATACATTGGATGCTTTACTCGTTTCACTTCAGATACAACAATAGATTTCTCCATTTTGTCACTTGAAACTACTCCTATTCTTTCTTTTCTAAGATTTCTTTTTTCCATCTCTTCAAATAAATTACAATTATTGTAATTCTCTATTAGTTAATTCTGTGGCAATTCTTGCAACTGTTCTACGCACATTTCTTAATTGCATTGGAGTTTCCAACGGTGAAATGGCATGAGCAAGTTTTAGATCAGTATAATTCTTTCTGAATATGGCTAACTTTTCATTTAGCTCTTCAACTGATAATTCTTTAATTTCTGATTGTTTCATGTTTTCTTTGTTAAATTTAATTCGATGTCATCCAATATTTCAGGGACATCATCTTCTTAAATATTAAGCGTTGTCAAAATCTCTTGCAACCACAAACTTCGTTTTTACAGGTAACTTTTGAGCAGCCAGGCGTAAAGCCTCTCTTGCTACTTCAATAGGAACACCGCCTACTTCAAACATAATTCTTCCTGGCTTCACCACTGCAACAAAATATTCAGGGGCTCCTTTACCTTTACCCATACGAACCTCTAAAGGTTTTTTGGTAATAGGCTTATCCGGAAAAATTTTAATCCATAAACTTCCTTGCCTCTTCATGTATCTTGTAGCGGCAACCCTTGCTGCTTCAATCTGACGTGAAGTAAGTAAGTTTTGATCTAATGATTTAATACCGAACATACCATTAGAAAGCTGATGGCCTCTCTGAGAATTGCCCTTCATGTTCCCTTTGGCTTTCTGTACTTTACGATATTTTACTCTTTTTGGTTGTAACATTTTCTACGTCTTAAAAAATTTATCTACGAGATTTATTCCTACCTGGCCCTTTTGGTCCGCTTCCTTTTCCTTTCTTAGAAAGTCCAACTAACGGATTCAATTCTCTCTTACCATAAACCTCACCTTTCATAATCCACACTTTCACACCTATTTTTCCATAAGTGGTATTCGCTTCTTCCAAGGCATAATCTATATCTGCTCTAAAAGTAGAAAGAGGAATTCTTCCTTCTTTATAAGACTCAGATCTAGCCATCTCAGCACCGTTCAAACGACCTGAAATTTGTACTTTAATACCCTCTGCATTCATACGCATAGTTGCTGCGATACCCATTTTTATTGCTCTTCTGTATGAGATTCTATTCTCAATCTGACGTGCAATACTGGCACCTACCAACTTCGCGTCAAGCTCCGGACGCTTGATTTCGAAGATATTAATCTGTACTTCTTTTCCTGTAATTTTCTTAAGTTCTTCTTTTAACTTGTCTACCTCTTGTCCACCTTTTCCAATAATAATACCTGGTCTGGCAGTAGTGATAGTAACGGTTACAAGTTTAAGCGTACGCTCAATAATTACACGAGAAACACTTGCTTTAAATAATCTAGCATGGATATATTTACGGATCTTACTGTCTTCAGCAAGCTTATCACCGTAGTCATTTCCACCGTACCAGTTAGATTCCCATCCTCTGATGATTCCTAAACGATTTCCTATTGGATTTGTCTTCTGTCCCATGCTTAATTAATTGCTTAAATTATTTGTTCCTAAAACCATTGTTACATGATTCGAACGTTTTCTAATTCTGTGCGCTCTACCCTGAGGAGCAGTACGCAACCTTTTTAACATCGATGCGCTATCAACATAAATCTCTTTAATGAATAAACCAGCATCTTCAATACTCGCGTCTTCATTTTTAGCTTGCCAGTTGGCAATTGCTGATAACGTTAATTTCTCAAGATTAATAGATGCCTCCTTTGGATTGAATTTCAATATTGAAAGTGCTTTCTCCACTTCAACACCTCTGATCAAATCTGCAACTAAACGCATCTTTCTTGGTGATGTAGGACAACCATTTAGCTTCGCTACGTAAGTATTCTTACGTGCTTCCTTCAGTTCATTTGCTCTTAACTTTTTGCGAACTCCCATAACCTACTATTTTTTACCTTTATTTTTTGCTCCTGCATGTCCTCTAAAAGAACGTGTTGGAGAAAATTCACCTAATTTGTGACCTACCATATTTTCAGTAATATAAACTGGTACAAACTGACGGCCATTATGAACACCAATTGTTTGTCCAACAAATTCTGGTGTGATCATTGAAGCTCTCGACCAAGTTTTGATTACTGATTTCTTTCCTGCGTCTATGTTTTTTTGAACTTTTTTCTCTAAAGCGTGAAAAACATAAGGTCCTTTTTTTAACGAACGTGCCATACTTTCTAACTAATTATTTTTTTCTACGTTCAACTATTTGCTTGTTGCTTGCCTTTGTCTTAGAACGGGTCTTAAATCCTTTTGCAGGAATACCATTCTTCGATCTTGGATGTCCACCTGAAGCTCTACCTTCACCACCACCCATTGGGTGATCAACCGGGTTCATTGCTACAGGACGTGTTCTTGGACGTCTACCTAACCATCTGCTTCTACCAGCCTTACCTGAAACAGTTAACTGATGATCAGAATTAGATACTACTCCAATAGTTGCCTTACATGTTAGAAGAATCATTCTGATTTCTCCTGAAGGCAATTTGATCGTTGCGTATTTTCCTTCTCTTGCCATTAACTGTGCAAATGTTCCAGCACTTCTTGCTATAACAGCTCCCTGTCCAGGTCGCAATTCAATACAAGAAATAACTGTACCTAAAGGAATATTACTTAAAAGCATCGTGTTTCCAATTTCCGGAGCTACTTTTTCACCAGAAACTAACTTCTGACCTACTTTTAAACCATTTTGAGCAACAACATATCTTTTCTCTCCATCTGCATAGTTCAACAAAGCAATGTAAGCTGTTCTATTTGGATCGTACTCAATCGTTTTTACAGTTGCAGGAATACCATCTTTATTTCTTTTGAAATCTATAACACGGTATCTTCTCTTATGACCACCTCCTAAGAAGCGCATCGTCATTTTTCCTTCACTGTTTCTTCCTCCACTTCTTTTGATCGGCGCCAAAAGACTTTTCTCAGGTCTGTCAGTCGTTACAACATCAAAATCTGTAACAACTTTAAAACGTTGTCCTGGAGTTATCGGTTTTAATTTTCTTAATGCCATCTTCTTATCTTAGATATTGCTGTAAAAATCAATGTTCTCACCTTCTGCTAATTGAACGATAGCTTTTTTATAAGCACCTTTCGCACTTGAAACCAATCCTTTTTTCGTGTACTTCGTACTACGGTAAACAGGATAATTCATCGTTCTAACATTCTTAACAGTCACGCCATAAGAACTCTCTACAGCTTCTTTAACTTCTATCTTATTAGCCGCCTTCTTCACAACAAAACTAAAGCAGTTATTCAACTCGCTTTGATCTGTTGCTTTTTCCGTAATAATAGGTTTTATCAATATACTCATGACCCTTATTTGCTAAAATTAGATTCTATTTCTTCCAAACATGTTTCTGAGATAACTACTTTGTTTGCATTTAATACAGTGTAAGTACTTAATTCTGAACCATTTACAACATTAGCTCTCTTCAAATTTCGTGATGACAAATATACATTTTTATTTGACCCATCCAACACAAACAAAGATTTTTTGTTTTCCAATTCCAAGGCTTTCAAAATATTTGTAAAGTCTTTTGTCTTTGGTGCTTCGAAATCGAACTTTTCAATCACAAGAATATTCTCTTCTTTTGCCTTAATTGACAAAGCTGATTGACGTGCTAATCTCTTTAATCCTTTATTCAATTTGAAAGAATAATCTCTCGGTCTAGGACCAAAAGCTCTACCCCCACCTCTGAATATTGGCGACTTGATACTACCTGCTCTCGCAGTACCAGTACCTTTCTGCTTCTTGATCTTACGAGTACTTCCCGTAATATCAGCTCTTTCCTTGGCTTTATGGGTTCCTTGACGTCTATTTGCTAAATGTTGTTTCACATCTAAATAAATCGCGTGGTCATTTGGTTCAATACCAAAAACAGCTTCCGAAAGCTCAACATTTCTTCCGGTTTTTTTCCCGTTGATATCTATTACAGCTACTTTCATTATTTCTGAATAATTACATATGCATTTTTATGACCAGGAACAGCACCTTTAACTACTATAAGGTTTTTATCCTTTACCACTTTTAAAACTCTTAGGTTTTGAACTTTCACTGTATCTCCACCCATTCTACCGCCCATTCTCATTCCCTTGAAAATTCTCGCAGGATATGATGCTGCACCAACAGAACCTGGAGCTCTATTCATACTTTGCTGACCGTGTGTTCTTTCAGAACCCGCAAAACCATGACGTTTTACTACACCCTGAAATCCTTTTCCTTTGGATGTACCAGATACATCTACAAATTCACCTTCTTCAAAATGATCAACTAAAATTTGATCACCTAATTTTAAATCTTGCTCAAATCCTTGAAATTCAACGACACGTCTTTTAGCAGTTGTTCCAGCCTTTTTAAAATGGCCATTAAGCGCCTTAGTAGACTGCTTTTCTGCTTTGTCATCGAAACCAAGTTGCAAGGCTTCGTACCCGTCAACCTCTTTGGTTCTGACTTGGGTAACTACACAAGGACCAGCTTGAATAACGGTACATGGAATATTCTTTCCATTCTCGTCAAAAATACTGGTCATTCCAATTTTTTTTCCTATTAACCCAGACATTCTATTACTATTTAATTATTAATTCTCTTATTTAAAAAAACAGGGCCAAAATATGTTCAACCCTGAATATATTTTTACCGTTTTTCCTTCGTCAATCGCTCAGGACAAGTAACTGAAAAATTCCTTTCCAGTTTTTGATCTTTCTAATCCTTCAGATTATACTTTGATCTCTACTTCAACACCACTTGGTAATTCAAGCTTCATCAAGGCATCAATTGTTTTCGAAGAAGAACTATAGATATCTAAAATTCTTTTAAACGCACTCAATTGAAATTGCTCTCTTGACTTCTTGTTTACGTGTGGTGAACGTAAAACTGTAAAGATTTTTTTGTGAGTTGGCAATGGAATTGGTCCATTAACAACCGCACCTGTATTCTTTACTGTTTTTACAATCTTCTCAGCAGATTTATCTACTAAATTATGATCGTAAGACTTTAATTTTATTCTAATTTTCTGACTCATTTTTCTCTTTTTAGTAGATTAACCTTGTGATTTTTTGATTACTTCTTCAGATACACTTGATGGTGTTTTCTCGTAATGAGAAAATTCCATAGTTGAAGTAGCTCTACCTGATGATAATGTTCTTAAAGTGGTTACATAACCAAACATTTCCGATAAAGGAACATGCGCTTTAACAACTTTAGCGCCTGCTCTGTCATCCATCGCATTCACCTGACCTCTTCTTCTGTTCAAATCACCAACAATATCACCCATGTTTTCTTCTGGTGTAACAGCCTCCAGTTTCATGATTGGCTCTAAGATAACTGCACCAGCTGCTTTCGCTGCTGACTTATATCCCATTTTCGCTGCTAATTCAAAAGATAGCGCATCAGAATCCACAGGGTGGAAAGATCCATCCTTTAAAGTGATCTTCATCGTATCCATTTCATATCCAGCCAATGGACCATTTTTCATCGCCATCGTAAATCCTTTCTCTACAGCTGGAACAAATTCTTTAGGAATATTACCACCTTTGATGGTATTCTTAAATTGCAATCCAGTTCCTTCAAAATCTTCATCAGCAGGACCCATCTCGAAAACAATGTCTGCAAACTTACCACGACCACCTGATTGTTTTTTGTAAACTTCTCTGTGTTCTGCAGTCTTAGTAATTGCTTCTTTATATTCTACCTGAGGCTCTCCTTCATTCACTTCCACTTTGAACTCACGCTTTAAACGATCGATCAAAATCTCAAGGTGTAACTCACCCATACCTGAAATAATGGTTTGACCAGATGCCTCATCCGTTCTTACCTGAAAGGTAGGATCTTCTTCTGACAATTTGGCTAGTCCCATACCTAACTTATCTACATCAGCCTTTGTTTTAGGCTCTACTGCAACACCAATTACCGGATCTGGGAAATCCATAGATTCCAACACAATTGGGGCATCTAAAGATGACATTGTATCTCCAGTTTTAATATCTTTAAATCCTACCGCAGCACCAATATCACCAGCTTCAATATAATCAACTGAATTCTGTTTGTTTGAGTGCATTTGATAGATTCGAGAAATTCTTTCTTTCTTACCAGATCTGTTGTTCAAAATATATGAACCAGCATCAAGCCTACCAGAGTAGGTTCTAAAGAATGCTAACCTTCCTACGAAAGGATCAGTAGCAATTTTAAAAGCTAAAGCAGCAAAAGGTTCCTTTACAGAAGGTTTTCTTTCAACTTCTTTCTCAGTATCAGGATTAATACCAATAATCGCTTCTTTATCTAATGGTGAAGGTAAATATCTACATACGCCATCCAATAAAAACTGAACACCTTTATTTTTAAAAGCGGAACCACAAATCATTGGAATAATAGCCATATCCATTACGGCGGCTCTCAATGCATTGTGAACTTCTTCTTCTGTAATCGAATCTTCATCCTCCATGAATTTCTCCAATAGATTCTCGTCATAAGACGCAACTTCTTCGATCAACAAAGCTCTATACTGAGCTGATTCTTCCTTCAAATCTTCAGGAATATCAATAACTTCAAAAGTAGAACCGAAAGATTCTTCATTCCAAGTAATTGCTCTGTTCTTTACCAGATCAACAATTCCTCTAAAATCACCTTCTTCTCCAATTGGCAAAACAATAGGAACCGCATTAGATCCTAGCATTTCTTTTACCTGAGTACATACTTTTAAAAAGTCTGACCCCTGTCTGTCCATCTTGTTTACAAATCCAATTCTAGGTACCTTATAGTTATCAGCTAATCTCCAGTTAGTCTCAGATTGAGGTTCAACACCATCAACAGCACTAAAAAGAAAAACCAATCCATCAAGTACTCTTAACGAACGGTTTACCTCAACTGTAAAATCAACGTGACCAGGAGTGTCAATAATATTAAAGTGATAGCCTTCTGCATCTGGAGCAGGAACTCCATTTTCAGTTGGAAACTGCCAAGTACAAGTTGTTGCAGCAGAAGTAATAGTAATACCTCTTTCCTGCTCTTGCTCCATCCAGTCCATAGTGGCAGCACCATCATGTACTTCACCTATCTTATGAGAAACTCCAGTGTAATATAGAATTCTTTCAGTAGTAGTGGTTTTACCCGCATCAATATGCGCAGCAATACCAATATTTCTAGTTAATCTTAAATCTCTTGCCATTCTATAATTAATTAAAATCTGAAGTGAGAGAACGCTTTATTCGCATCCGCCATTTTGTGCACATCTACTCTTTTCTTAACTGCTGCTCCTTCTTCCTTCACTGCGGCTAAAATCTCACCTGCTAATCTTTGAGACATACTCTTCTCATTTCTTTTTCTGGCATAAAGAATCATCCATTTAATAGCCATAGAAATTTTTCTATCAGCTCTAATAGGCATAGGGATCTGAAAAGTAGCTCCACCAACTCTACGGCTTCTTACTTCTACATGAGGCATCACATTTGACAACCCTTCTTTCCACATCTCCAAAGCAGATTTTTCTTCATCCTGCTTTTTCTCTTCAACTATCTCCAATGCATCATAAAACACTTTAAATGCAACAGATTTCTTACCATCCAACATCAAGTTATTTACAAATCTTGTAACCAACTGATCGTTAAACTTCGGATCCGGTAAAAGGATCCTTTTCTTTGAAAGTCTTTTTCTCATTGTTCCTTACTTAAAAAAATTATTTCTTTGGACGTTTGGTTCCGTATTTGGAACGACGCTGAGTTCGTCCCTCTACTCCTGCTGTGTCCAAAGCACCACGAACAATGTGATATTTAACACCCGGTAAATCCTTTACTCTTCCTCCTCTAACCAATACTATCGAGTGTTCTTGTAAATTATGTCCTTCTCCTGGAATGTATGCGTTCACTTCATTACCATTGGTTAACCTTACCCTAGCAACTTTTCTCATTGCTGAATTTGGTTTCTTTGGTGTAGTAGTGTAAACACGTGTACAAACTCCACGACGTTGAGGACAAGAATTTAAAGCAGCCGATTTATTCTTCTTGGTTGTTTTGGTCCTTCCTTTTCGTACTAATTGTTGAATAGTTGGCATTCTATTTTATAATATTTTAATTTTAGTTCTCTCTGTTTTTTAAGAGTTTGCAAATGTATGACTTTTTATTTGTTATTCAAACTTTAAATTATTGATTTTTTTAGCTTTACATTTTGCATTGGCCAGAATATAAAGCATGCATTTTTCAAATAAGTGTCGAAGACAGGCTCTCTAAAGGATGTAAGCTTGAAACAAAAAGAATGAAAACAGCATTATTTGTCTATGAAATATTGCTTCACATCACTGTTTGTAAATCCCTAAAATTGATTGATATTTACCTATAAATAATAGTGCATTTGAAACAGACGTTTACACCATATATATATATACTCTTTTTTTTAGTCCAAATATCAGGTGCGCTTGCTCAGAATTACAAGTTAGATATCAGAACAGGATTTCAAGATAGTCAAGTCACTTTTGATCTGGAAAAAGTTGAGATAGGCATTTTGAGCATTGATTCTATAGATGTTGAACTATCAAACCATATTCACAAACTACAATTAAGAGGATATCTTGAGGTGAGCGTTGATAGTTTAATTAAATCCGATTCTGTTTGTATGGCCTACTTAAGCCCTGGGGAAAGATTGGAATTCATCAAAGTATTTTACGATCATATATCAAAAGACTTTTTGAACGAAAAGGATTTAAAACCCTTTGTCTCAGAAATCAATGCATCTTATTTTGTAATCCCATTTGTTGAAATCACTGATTTCATGAATTCATTGGTAGCAGTTTTTGAAAACAAAGGTGATTCTTTTGTACAACTTTCTCTTGAAAATATAAATCTGCAAAATCAAGAAGCCAGTGCAACATTAAAACTTGAGCGAAACTTTATTAGAAGAATTGACAAAGTTATCGTGAAAGGGTATGAGAACTTTCCAAAAAATTATATCAAACATGAGCTAAATCTGAAAACCGGTTCAATATTCAATAAAGAAAAAATAGAATTGGCATCAAGAGCCATAAACAATTTACCATTTGCAGATGAAAGAAAACCACCCGAAGTACTTTTTACAAATGACTCCACTATTATTTATTTATATCTCAACAAAAAAAAGTCCAATCAATTTGACGGCATTATCGGATTTGCATCCAAAGAAGAAAGCAACGGGATTGAATTCAACGGATATCTTGATCTGGCCATTAACAACATTTTTAATTCTGGAGAAACGATAGGGCTATACTGGAAGAACAATGGAGAGAACAGACAACGTTTTTATCTTGAAGCTGAAATTCCTTATTTATTCAATCTCCCACTAACCCCTAGAGCCAATTTTGAATTGTACCGTCAAGATTCTACCTTTAATAATGTTAAGGCGCATATCAGTCTCCTGTACAACTTTACGGGAAAGGGGCAACTGGCTGCTGAGTTTAGCACAGAAAATTCAAATGATCTCTCAAACGGCAATGCGGTTGGTGTAGCATCCTATTCAAATATGTTCTATGGACTTTCCTACAACTTTAGGCTACTGACCTCTGATGCGCTGTTCCCTGTTAAGTTTAATTTAGGCTTTTCTGCCCTCTTAGGTTCAAGAACAGAAGAATCCAAATCAACAGATCAGCTGAAATTATTAATTGATGCTCATTATTTATATTCAATTAATAATAAAAATTTTGTTTTTATACGCAATAGCAGTGGATTATTAAATTCTGACAGCTATTTTGAAAATGAACTTTTCAGGATTGGAGGAATTAATAACTTAAGAGGGGTGAATGAAGAAAGCATATTCGCTTCAAGTTATACCATATTTAATGTTGAATATCGATTCAAACCAAACTTGTCAAGCTATTTCTATAGTATCACAGATTTTTCTTATTCTGAAAATAAATTAATTCTTGAAAACACGAATGTAATTAGCCTTGGTTTGGGCTATGCTTTTAGGACTAAAGCTGGTATACTTAATCTAAGTTATGCCATCGGTAAATTCAATGACAGCCCATTTACCTTTGATAATTCAAAGGTGCATATTAAAATATTAAGTAATTTCTAAGGCAACGCAACCTATCTTTATTTTCACATCCTATTAGTAAGAATGCCATTTTTCTTAACAAAGCGTTAACCTTTTTTTTAAATTTTTATGTTAAAAACTTGGTATATTAACTTTTTATTAAGATTTTTGGCTCAAATTAATTCAAATAATTTATATAATGAAAACAAAGTTAAGTGGAATTATGACGCTTTTACTAGCGTTTGTAGTGCAAATTTCTTTTGCACAAGAAAGAACTATCACTGGTACGGTGTCGGACGAGTCCGGAGCATTGCCAGGAGTTAGTGTTTTGATTGAAGGTACCACTTCTGGTACTGAGACTGATTTTGATGGTAATTATTCAATTGAAGCAAAAAGCGGAGATGTTCTTCGTTATAGCTTTGTGGGGATGACTACTGTGACAAAAACAGTTGGGGCTGAAAGCTCAATCAATACAACAATGGTCTCTGAAGAGAACACCCTGGATGAAGTAGTAGTTACTGCCTTGGGTATTCAAAGAGAGAAAAAATCTTTAGGTTATGCTACTCAACAAGTGGATGGAGAAGCAATCAATACCGTTAAAGACCCGAACTTTGTAAACTCTTTGCAAGGTAAGGCTTCTGGTGTTGATGTTAAAGCCAGTGGAACCTTAGGTGGATCAACAAATGTTATCATCAGGGGTTATTCCTCGATGTTTAACAGTAACCAAGCACTTTTTGTGGTTGATGGTGTACCGGTAAGTAACAATAACAATAACACAAGTGATCAGTCTACTGGTCGTGGTGGTTATGATTACGGTAATGCTGCTCAGGATATCAACCCTGATGACATTGAATCTGTAAACGTTTTAAAAGGTGGTGGTGCAACAGCATTATACGGTTCAAGAGCCGCAAATGGTGTTATCTTAATTACTACTAAAAAAGGTAAGGATCACGGAAACAAAGCAATTGGTGTTACAATTAACTCATCTGTTACGATGAATACTTTTAACCCAGATACTTTTAACCGTTACCAAAAAGAATACGGTGCTGGTTATTCTGATTATTACTATGATGCAGGTGGACCAAGAGACGGTGCATTCTTTGAGAGAGATCTTAACGGAGACGGTATCCTTGAATTAACAACACCTTCTACTGAAGATGCTTCTTATGGTGCGATTTTTGATGAAAATCTTTTGATTTACCAATGGGATTCATGGTATCCAGAACTAGATACTTATTTAGTTCCTAGTCCATGGGTAGCTGCTGAAAATGATCCAACATCATTCTTCCAAACAGGTACTACTATGTTTAATAGTGTTCAACTTGATGGTGCTAATGAAAAAGGAGATTTCAGATTAGGCTATACAAATCTTGATCAATCAGGTATTATGCCTAATAGTAATATTAGAAAACATACTATTGCTTTCAACGGTAGCTTAAAATTGACAGACAAATTCACAGCTAGCATAAGAGCAAATTATGTTAATACTGCTGGTCAGGGTCGTTACGGTACTGGATACGATGGAAGAAACCCATTACAGTCTTTCAGACAATGGAATCAAGCTAACGTTGACTTTAGAGATCAAAGAGATGCATATTTTGCAACAAGAAAGAATATTACTTGGAATGCAAATGACCCTTTGACTAATAGAACTCCAATTTATACTGATAATCCTTACTGGACACAATATGAGAACTACCAAACTGATGGTAGAGACCGTATCTTTGGTGATGTTACTTTAAACTACCAAATCAATGATTGGTTAAGTGTTTTAGGTAGGGTTACTATGGATAATTATAATGGTATTCAAGAAGAGCGTATTGCTATTGGTAGTGTTGATGTTCCTCTTTATGCGAAATTTAATGAGCGTTTTATGGAAAACAACTATGACTTCATGTTGAATTTCAACAAGTCATGGGACAACTGGACTTTAGCAGGTGTTCTTGGTACTAACATTAGAAGAAATACTTATTCTAGTATCAGATCACAAACCAATGGTGGATTAAATGTTCCTAGATTATATGCTTTAAGTAATTCAGCGAGTTCATTATTAGCTCCAACTGAATACGAATATTATTCAGGTATTAATGGTTACTTCGCAAATGCTTCTGTAGGTTGGAAAAACTTACTTTATTTAGAAGGTTCTTACAGAAGAGATGTTTCTTCAACTCTTCCAGAAGATAATAATACATATGATTACTATTCTGGGTCATTGAGTTTCTTATGGTCTAGTTTGTTAAACTCTAATGCTATTTCTTTAGGTAAACTTAGGTTTGGTTATGCTAAAACAGGTAACACTGCAAGACCATTATCAGTAAATAATGTTTATGTGTTAGGAAATATTACTGGAGGTCAACCAACAGCTTCATTACCTAGTAGAAATAACAATAGTAATCTTCAAGCTGAAACTTCTAACGAAATAGAATTAGGTTTAGAAATGGCAATGTTTAAGAACAGATTAGGACTTGACATATCTTTATATGACAAGACTTCTGAAGATCTTATTACACCTGTTACGATTAGTGCTGCAACGGGTTATACTGGTCAGTGGCTAAACGCTGGTGAAATTCAGAACAAGGGTATTGAAGCCACTGTTTGGGGATCTCCTGTAAAAAACCAAGATTGGGAATGGAGAATTGATCTTAACTATAGTAAAAACGAAAGTGAAGTATTATCATTACCTTCAGGTCTTGACAACTTGCTATTAGCAAGTGTACAAGGGGGTGTTTCTATTAACGCAACTGTTGGTGAACCTTATGGTATGATTCAGGGAACTGATTTTACTTACGCCGATAATGGAGGAAGAATTGTAAACCAAGATAATGGTCGTTATGTTGCTTCATCTAGTTCTACTGAAAACCTTGGTACTTACCAAGCAAACTTTAGAGGTGGTATCAATAACAGAGTTACATGGAAGAACTTAAGTTTGAGTTTCTTAATTGATATGCAAGATGGTGGTAGTGTATTTTCTTTAGACACATGGTACGGTTATAGTACTGGTACTTTTGACAATACTGTTGGACTTAATGATTTAGGAAATCCTAAACGTCTTCCAATAGATCAAGGTGGTGGTATTATCAATGAAGGTGTTGCACCAGACGGTACTCCTAACACTGCAAGAGCTAGATATGATTATTATGCTAACTCTCAAGGATGGGCCGGTGGTACACCAAATGCATTACATGTTTATGATGCCAGTTTTGTGAAACTAAGAGAAATGTCTTTATCATACAAACTTAATAGCGACGTATTCAGAAATAAAATTCAGGGAATGACCTTTACAGCTATTGGTAGAAACTTACATATATTCAGCAAAAACACTCCTTATTCTGATCCTGAAGCAGGATTAAGTTCTGGTAATGTTCAAGGTTATCAATCGGGAGTTTACCCAACGACTAGAGACATAGGATTTAGTGTTAAAATAGAATTTTAATAATGAAAAAAATGAAAAAAATGAAGAATTTATTTTTAATAATTCTACTTCTAGCTGTTTCAACGTCATGTGAAGATTTTGAAGGGTGGAATGTAGATACCAAAAATCCAGCAGAAGTTCCTGCCGATTTTTTAGTCACAAGTGCTGAATATACGTTGTTCTTAAGAATGACGAGTATCAGTGTAAACTACAATAACTTTAGATATTTTGCGCAAAATGTTGGTTCTACTACTTATCAGGATGAACCTAATTATAATCTTGCCACAAGAGATGGACAAGGAACGTTTTTCGTTTACATGTATAGAGATATTTTAAATGATTTAGCAGATGCTAAAAACATTGTTCTAGCGAATAGTGATTTAGAAGCTGTAAAGGCATCAAAAATAGGTCAAATCGAGCTATTAGAAGTTTTTACATGGCATATATTGGTTGATGTATTTGGAGATGTTCCTTATACTGAAGCTTTAAAAGCTGGTGAAGGAAATTACCAACCAAAGTACGATGATGATCAAGCCATCTATACTGATTTATTCAGAAGAATTGATCAGGCTATACTAGCTTTAGAAGCTGGAAGTACTGGTTTTGAAGATGCAGATTTAATTTATGGCGGTGACAATACTGCTTGGTTAAAATTCGCTAATTCTTTGAAATTAAAGTTGGCTGTTCGTATTGCTGATGTTGATCAAGCACTAGCTTCAGCAAACGCTTCAGCAGCATATGCTGCCGGTGTTTTTGAATCTGATGCTGATAACTTCTCATATCCTTTCGAAGCTGATCCACCAAATACAAATCCATTATGGACTAGTTTGGTACAATCAGGTCGTTCTGATTATGTAGTTGCGAATACTATGGTAGATCTTATCGTTCCATTGAATGACCCTAGAATTACTACGTATTTAGATGATAATCAAGTTCCATATATAGGTGGAACGTATGGTACTAATGCACCATTCGCTAACTATACGCATATCGGTGAGTATTTCCAAGAGTCAGATCTTCCAGGTTTGTTAATGTCTTTTTCAGAAGTTTCGTTCTTAGTAGCAGAAGCTGCTGCTAAAGGAATTCTTGCTGCTGATGCTGAGGCATATTATAACCAAGGTGTTACATCGTCAATTGAATTCTACGGAGGTGATGCTGCTGACGCTGCGACTTATTTGGCTCAACCAACTGTTGCTTACGGTACTGCTGACTGGAATGAAAGAATTGGTGTTCAAAAATACCTTGCTCTTTATATGACCAATGGTTTTGAATCTTGGGCATCTTGGAGATTATTGGATTGGCCATTAATGAATTTGGCTGTTGAATCTCAATTACCAGTTCCAAGACGTTATATATATCCTAATGACGAACCTAATATTAACGGAGACAACTATGACGCTGCTTCAGCTGCAATAGGTGGAGACGAATTAGATACACGTGTATTCTGGGATGTTAATGGTAAAGGAAACGATAACGGAAACGTTCCTCCGTCAAATCTTCCAAACTAAATAATATATAATTTAGATTAGACACTTTTTATATGTTAATACCATCCCGCCTCTGGCGGGATGGTTTTTTTTTATAGAAGACCCAACACAATCCTAAGCTTCGAATACAAAAAATAGTTTAACTTTGCGGCATGGAAAAAGACACTACTAAAATCTTTGGATTACGGGCTATTTTAGAAGCTATAGATTCAGGAAAAGAAATCGAAAAAATTTATCTTCAAAAAGAAATTCATGGCTCTTTAGCCAAGGCTTTACAGCACAAGATAAATGACCTTAACATTTCTTTTAGCTATGTGCCAGCAGAGAAATTAAACAAACTCTCGAAATTTCAAAACCATCAAGGAGCGGTAGCCAAAATATCTTCCATAACTTTTAAAGACTTGGATGAATTACTTGATGAAATGGATCTTACAACGTCCACTCCACTATTTTTGTTGCTTGATCAAATAAGCGATGTAAGAAACCTTGGCGCTATGTTAAGAACGGCAGAATGCACAGGTGTTAATGCAGTTATTGTTCCATCGCATGGCAACGCTCCTATCAATGCCGATGCCATCAAAACTTCAGCGGGTGCAGCTTTTAAATTATCAATTTGTAAAGTGAACCATGTTCTCGATGCTGTGCATCAATTAAAAGCCCATGATATTCAAATTGTTTCTGTGACCGAAAAAACTGATACAACTGTTTATGATATTGATTTTAAAGTTCCTACTGCTTTGGTAATGGGATCAGAAGATAAGGGTATCTCTACCTCTGTCTTAAAAAATTCTGATCATAAAGGTAAACTGCCTTTATTAGGCGATATAGAATCCTTGAACGTTTCAGTGGCATGTGGCGCCGCACTTTATGAGATAGTTCGTCAGAGAAGCTTAAAATGAGCTTATTGGCTTTCTTCAACTGGTTCAGAGGGTGAAGACTTCTCTCTTTCACGTTCCTCAAATAATCGGTCAAATTCATCGGGCTCATATGTTTCCTTTTCCCAGTCATATTCTAATTTTTGAGGCCCTACTCGTCTGTAAAACACAGCAAAAATAATTCCTGCCACAAATCCGGATAAATGACCTTCCCAAGAAATGCTTTCTTTTACCGGGAATACATACCATACCATACTTCCGTAAAGGAATATGATCATTAAGGAAACAGCCACCAATCTGTAATTCTTCCTCAATATACCGCTCAAAAATATAAAGCTAAACAAGAAATATATAATACCACTTGCCCCAATATGATAAGATTTTCTGCCTATGATCCAGGTTAGTATCCCTGTTAATAAAGCGCCATATAAAAAAACCTTCCAGGCTATTCCTCTATAAAAATAAAACAAGCTAAAAAGCAACACAAAAAGCGGCGCAGAATTATGATATAAATGTTTTACGTCTCCATGGATAAAAGGAGAGAATAGGATTCCTTTTAATCCATAAAAATTGCGGGGATAAATCCCAAAAGTGTTAAAGTTATATCCATTTTTAACTTCAAACCAAAATACCAACCACAAAAAAACAACCAGGTATAAAGGCACTGCCAAAATCCAGGGTGAAAATTTAAATTGATTTTGATGCGTCATGTACAAGCAATTTATTGCTAAAATACAATAATCTTAAAAATCATTTTCATCTTCGCTATGATACTAAAATCTCATTAGATATTTCTAAATTCAATTATTAAGGTTTGGCATTTTAGTTTACTTTTACATCATGAACGAACCCTTGGCAGAAAGAATAAGACCTCGATCTCTTGACGAATATGTTAGTCAACAGCACCTTGTCGGCCCGGAAGGTGCGCTTACTTCTAATATAAAAAACGGTTTAATTCCATCTCTAATCCTATGGGGGCCTCCAGGCACTGGCAAAACAACATTAGCCAACATTATTGCAAAGGAATCCGGAAGACCTTTTTATTCGCTTAGTGCCATCAATTCTGGTGTTAAAGACGTGCGAGACATTATTGAAAAAGCAAAATCAAGCGGAGGACTTTTTACCCAGAGAAATCCCATTTTATTTATAGATGAAATTCATCGCTTTAGCAAGTCTCAACAGGATTCTTTGCTGGGTGCTGTTGAAAAAGGATGGGTCACTCTTATTGGAGCTACTACCGAGAACCCTAGTTTTGAAGTGATACCTGCCCTCCTATCCAGATGTCAAATCTACATCTTAAACGCTTTTGACAAAGACGATTTGGTTTCGTTGCTGCACAGGGCGATGAAAGAGGATCCCTATATATCCAAAAAATCTATAGACTTGGTCGAAACCGAGGCACTTTTGCAATTATCTGGAGGGGATGCCAGGAAACTACTCAATATTTTTGAACTGATCGTCAATTCTCAATCTGATGACATTAGCGTCACCAATGATTTGGTTTTGAGTAAAGTTCAAAAGAATACGGTTAGATACGACAAAACAGGTGAGCAGCACTATGATATTATTTCAGCATTTATTAAGTCAATTAGAGGCAGTGATCCGAATGGAGCCGTTTATTGGTTAGCAAGAATGATTGAAGGTGGTGAAGATGTGAAATTTATCGCCAGAAGACTTCTTATTCTCGCTTCAGAAGATATAGGTAATGCCAATCCAACCGCATTGATACTGGCTAATAATACGTTTCAGGCTGTTACGGTGATAGGAAATCCTGAAAGCAGGATCATTCTTAGTCAATGTGCCGTATACCTTGCCAATTCGGCCAAAAGTAATGCCTCCTATATGGCTATTAATAAAGCCCAGCAAATGGTTAAAAACACAGGAGATCTGTCAATTCCGATTCCTTTGAGAAATGCCCCTACTAAATTAATGAAGGAGCTCGACTATGGAAAAGAGTATAAGTATTCCCATGATTTTCCTGAGAATTTCATCGAACAGGAATTCCTTCCTGATGAAATCAAAAATAGCAAATTCTATGAGCCCGGAAATAATCCTAGGGAAAACCAATTTAGAGATGTTCTCAAAAAAAGATGGAAATCAAAATATAATTACTAACCTTTTAAGAAACTTATTTTACCTCGACGAAAGTCAAGGTTTCAAGTTTCCCATCTCGATACAAATCAATCTTTAAGTTACCGCTGTCATCAAAGTAAGCAGTAGTCTGATCAATTCCTTCGTCAGGTTTTTTCCATGACACCCTATATACATTTGGCAAAGACGACTTTTCGAACGTACCAATCAATTCTCCAGGCCTATATTTATCATTTCTGCTTTGGCTGACATAGGCTTGTAACTGGGCCCCCTGATTCACCAATAGAAATGAAATAGTGCCATTTTGAAAAGCACGGGCCACAACAGGTGCTTCAGTCTTTTCAACTTCTGGGTCAGCTTGTTTTGTTTCTTCCTTAATCACTAAAGGTACAGCAACAGGTGCGGCAGGTATAGCTGTACTAGTACTTTCTGGGCTCACTGACTTTTCAGTATTTGCCAAAGGTTCGGCGGCAACAGTTTCTTCTACTACCACATCTTTTTCCGAAACTCCCGTTGCAGCTATTGCAATCACTGCAAGCTCTTCAGTGGTTTCTGATGTATTTGCATCATCGGTATCTTTTACCAAAGGATAGGGCTCATATACATAATCAAGCTCCTGAATGGATACAAAACATTTTTTAAGCGCATCTATATACGTTTTGTTATAATCTTTTATTTTACTCCTTCCTTCAACACTTTTAAATACAACATCCCGTCCACAGTTTTCTAAAACAAGAAAAATTTTAGTTGTGAAAGCACTTGATTCATCAAGAACATTTGCAGTTAACCCCAAACATGGATTTGACTTGAGATCTTCTGGATAATCATCTCCGCTATAAAATACCTGATAACCCTCCTTATCAAAGAGAAATTTAGTAAATGAATTTACCCTATATTGATTCTCTTCCTTCAAAAAATCAAATTGTTTTGGCACAACTATATACTTATATGGGTTTAATTCATTCTGCGCATAAGCGTTGAAAACCCAAACTGAAATTAGTATTGTGAGTGCTATTTTTTTTAAATCCATTGTCAGTGTTACTTAAAGATAAAGTTCATCCCAAATTGAAATGATTGATAGTTACTATTCTTTATTGAGGGCAAAGCTACTAAATTATCAATTGTGGCATAAAAATTAAAACTCTTTATATGTGTTGACAAGCCAAAACCAATATTATAAAAGGAAAATTTATCAACAGTGTAGGTGGCCTTTAAGGATAGATATTTATTTAATTCTCTTGAATAGAAAGCTGTTACCGCCCAGACAGGATACTTTGGTCTAAATGCGGTATAAATCTGCATACCAAAACTGGTTGTTAAATAATCAGATAAAAGATCGGCCCTTACATTACGGAAAGCCGAATTTGGTTGTTTTACCTTCCTTCTTTTGTCATAACGAACTGAAGCATTTAACTTAGGTGACCTGGAATAAGAAAATTTCTCTTCACCTGTAATCAAGGGCAACTCATTTGACAAATATTTCGTTGTCCAATAATCCAATTCATTTCCACTAGGATCATAATAATCATCTGAAGCTATTTGAGCATCTTCAAAATCTAGTGTAGTCAATTTGTGTTGAAATGACATGATACCCAGGTCAAGTAGACTTCCTGTAAAACTCAGTTCTTTGCTGTGCTTATACGTAAAACCCAAGTCTATGGCCGCTCCCAAGCTACCATTCATAAAAAATAATCCTGCTATTAATTCTTTTGTAGAACCTACATCTTCACTTAGATCAAAAGAATCCAATAGGCCCGCAGTATTCATACGAACATTTATCTCCTCAAAATTATGAAGATAAGGTTCATTTGATAACGGATCATACCCGAGATGATATGTTCCCTCATTATTTGTTGTTTCGAGTCCTAAAGACCCAGATAATATCTTTAACCTTCCTCCTATATTTAACTTCTCATTGACTCTTTTGCTAATACCAGCATGGAAGACTCCAACAAGTTCGAATACTGTATTCACATGAGAAGCTGTATAATCCTCTCCAAACTCAGGACTACCATTTTGGTCTTGATCATCACCATTAAAAAAAATATTTCCAAAGTCTTTAGGATAACTAGAGAAGCCGTCAGTTTGCTGGTACATCCCAAAACTCAAATAGTACTTGGGGTTTTTTAATCTTAACCCCGCATTGAGAAGTTCTACTTCTTGATGAAATAGAAATATTTCATTATCATTTAAACCTAAATCATGTAAGTTTCTTATTATATCCCCAGAATCTTCAGTTCCCTCTTTAAGATTATTATAATTGATGTCTCTACTGGAAGATCCTGCCACAGCATATACATTAGATAGCAGCGGTACACCAAAATGCTTGTCATAATCAACCACCGCACCGGGATTAAGCATTAAGGTTTGAGGTAACTGATCAAAACCATACAAAATCTGCATGTTTTGAGAGGTAGCACTTGCACATAACAAGAACAACATAAGGTATGTACAGTATGTTTTGACCATGAGGGGAAATCTAGTATTCTTATTCACAACAAGTGATAAATATACATTTATTTTCTTACTTGGCTTAATTAGGAATTTTACAGAAAATTTTTTAATTCAAGAAGATTCTCAACAGAAGAAACCTCTTCTGTAGCACTTTCACCGTTAAACTTGCAAAAAATAACCTGCATTCCCATATTCTTTGCTCCTAAAATATCAGCTTCAAAATTATCTCCTATCATAACACTTTCTCCATTCACTGCACCCGTAATATCTAGAGCATATTCAAATATTCTTGGGTTCGGTTTTTTAACGCCCACCTTTTCTGAAGTAATTATTTCATCAAAAAATGGCAATAGATTAGAGTTTTTAAGTTTTCTGTGCTGTACTTCCTCAAAACCGTTAGTGATAATATGCATCTTATATTTAGGTTGCAAATATTCCAACACCGGGATGGCATTTTCAAACAAGGCATTATGATTTGCCAAATAAGTAATATACTCTTCCGAAAGTAAATGAATCAGCTCATCATCTGACTTAAAATCAATGGCCTGAAAAGCTTCTTTTAGCCTACCATAGCGCAATTGAGATTTAGTCACTTTATCCTCTCTAAATAGCTTCCAGTAGCGATGATTTATAGGTTGGTACACCTCTATAAAATCATTGAATTTTATTTCCAATCCATTCTTATCAAAGATATAAGAAAATGTCTTTTTTGAATTTGCCTCGAAATCCCATAAGGTATGGTCCAGATCGAAAAAAATATGTTTTATATGCATGAGGATTTAGTTTGAAGCTAAGTTGATGTTTAAAATTGATTTTCTAAAAATAAGAAAATACGTCAACAAAAATACAAGTCCGAGGCTTAATCGAAAACCCAATTGAAACTTTGTTTGATTAGCGATTGCGAAATACACCAAAAACTGACAACTCAAAAGAGCCACTATTTTATAAAACACCTGTCGTTTTTCCTTTGAAATACTCAAAAGCGGTTTGTCATTGATATATAAAAGAGTAAGCATAAACATATAAGATATTAGCGTTGTATAGGCCGCCCATTGATATCCAAACCTATTGACCAGAATAAAATTTAATGAGATATTCAGCAAGGCAGTTGATACAGCAATCATTCCTAATTTCTTTAATTGATCAGAGAATTTTAATCGCAGCTCGAAGAAGTTAGAGAAGCCATGAATAAAAGTTGCTAAAAATATATAAGGCATCATTACATAGCCCCCTCTGAATGCTTCACCCAGCAATATGCTCGCCAGATCCTTTGAAAATAATGCTAAATAAAACACCACGGGAATGCCCAGTAAAACAAATGGAAACATATAACGCTGCATAGCTACCAAAGCGCCTTTAAAATCAGATTCAAGCCGTCTGAGTAATGTAGGGTTAATGGTATTAAAATAAACGGTGCTTAGCGCCATGATAGATAGTTGAGAAATTTTAGCGACCTGATCATAAATACCAACCTCCTCTAAATCATGGTATAAAGCAATAATATAACGATCACTATAAGTTATACTGAGTAGGCTTAGGTTTAATATCAGTCCAACGCTTCCATATGACAGTAATTGACTTATGACAGGCCTGTTTATTTTATGGAGATCTAACTCAAATTTTGCCGGATTTGACACTGCTAAAATGGCTACAGATATGATATCAATAATGGCCAAACTGCTCACCAAGGCAATAATTCCTTGATCATAGTAAAAAACGAGTAGTAAAGCCAGGCCAAGACCTAGTATAGATTTAAGTCCGTGAAAAATTGTATAAAACCCAGATCTTCCTGTTAAGCGAATCACGACCATGTATCCAAGGAATAATTGATTGAATACAAGTTGCAAAAATGAAAACAGAATTAATTCCTTTATCATTTCATCATGAACACTTTGATGCCAGCCCAAAGAAATAATCGCCAAAACAAATAGTGAGCCGCCAAAAAGAACGAATAGATTTGTATAAAGAATATGCAATTCTTCTGACTCCTTATACCTGCTAAAATAACGCCAAAGGCATGAACTTATCCATGAAAAGAGTATCATTCCTAAAAATGCAAAGGTAATACTGACAAGACCCAATTCACCATAAGATGCTTTATCAAAATGTCTCGTAAAAATGGGTGTCTTCACAAACCCTATAAGCATCGGAACCAAGGATCCAATAAAGTACCATAGGAAATCCTTCCTAAATGTAGAAACCTTATATGCCTTATCTTCTTGCATCAAGAGCAGTTTTATAATAACCTAGTAATTTTTCAAATTCCAGTTCCCATCTATATTTTGATCTTGCAGCACTCCTGCCGTTTTGACTAAATTTCATGAATAATTTTTCGTCTTCAAGAACCGTAATTATGGCTTTGGCCACCCCTTCAGTATCATTTGGCGCCACAGCAATTCCGCAAGCATCTTTTTGAATATAATCTTTCATATGTCCAAAATCACTTCCTATAACAGGTAATCCAAATGCCATATATTCAAATATCTTGATAGGCATACTCACTTCAAAGGTTTTTACCTTTTGCAATAAAACCAAACCAATTTTACTTTTGTTATAATATCCTGCAACGTCTCGATATGGAACTGCAGCATGTAGTGTTATATTTTCAATTAAACCTTCCTTAATCAGTAAGTCAGTCATCTGTTCCTTTAGGGATGAAGGATAGTAGTTTCCGATAAATAGTGCTTTGATTTTCGGAAGATGCTCTTTTACCTTTTTTATCGCCTTGATCATTTCAAATGCACCTCTCAGCTCTGTAATGGCCCCGCAATAAATCAAATCATAGTATTTTTCGTTAGAGGCAACATCTTTTGCATATTCAATCATATCTGAATAATTATACAAAACGACAGCTCTTTTCTCTCCGATTTTTTTTGCAAAATTTCTTTGAACTGTAGCTTCATTGGCAATCACTAAATCATAATGACTTGCCTGCCGCTTTTCCCATGAATCAAGCCTGGAGGCAAAGGCTTTTAATAGCCAGGGAAATGATGTTTTTACATATGATACATAATCATCAGCATACGGTTCCCTTGCATCATAAAACACAACTGGTTGATGTGCAAGATTCTTAAGTTTTGGCCCCAACCTGTTTATCCATAAATCATGAAAATGATAGATATCTGCTTTTAAAGCTTTTACTTCTTTGAATAATAATGCGTAATTATTATAAGGATTCAATCTTTTAAGAACAAAATTCAAAAACCTATTACTCGAAAAGGATTTTATTTTAAACATTTTAAAATGAACTCCTTCCTCTGTAGTCCCCTTTTTACTGGTATTTCCTATAAGAAAATAATGAACCTGAAATCCTCTTTTAACTAAAGGTACAGCCATTTTCCAATAGATCCTGTCATCGTAAAGATCATGACGGTCAGCTAAAAAACAAATGGTTGTACTTTCACGCATCCTTAGAATATTCTTTTTTTATAATAACTGTAGTGTTCAGCTTTTGCACCAAAACTTTGATAAAATTTTTCAACACCGCTCACCATCGAACCCTCAAAATCTAATACAAGCTCCTGGGTTTGATAATCTTTTATTAATTCATTGATAATATAAGTTGGGATATGTAATTTCTTTGCCTGATCATCCGCAAGTGGAACCAAATAAGTTATTCGGTTTTTATCTTTTAACCAGATCAATCCGGCAATAAAAACCCCATCCTTAAGGACATTCCAAACATTTACCTTTCCACTACTTATTTGACATAGGCAATTCAACTTGTCAATTGACTGATCCAAGACATCATAAGATTTATTCAACTTTTTATAATGAGATAGAAAAATGTCTGCACTACCTTTCTTTTCGATAACATACTCTTTGAAACAATTTTTACTTATTCTTTTCCGGTTGGTGTTATAATGCTTCTTTATCTCTTCAAAACTTTGATCAAGAGAGAGTAAATAATTTCTCTTTAAAACAGATGTAAGGTTAGGCAACTTATTATCGGCATTGAATTGATAATCTATCCAGCGAATCTTTTTCGGTATTGCTTTTAGAAAGGACTTAATTCTATTTTCATCGATTAGGTCATTTGAAAACAATCCTAATTGCTGAACCCATGATGGCATGTAGATATAGGGAATACCATATTTCACCCTCATTGGAAGTGGCATAACAAAATCGTAATCTCCTTCTATAAGTAGATCCCATCGATCACATGTACAGTCCAGATACCAACTGTAAGCATATATCCTGCTCGCTTGTGACTTCTCTATACAGCGGTCGTACTTGATTCTATCTATGCGTTTAGCTGGAATGTACCTGATCATAAACTAAATTATTATGCTTCTATCAAAACGAAGCTTAAAGATTTCAAGGAAAGATCATAAAACCTTACTCAATTCTATAAGAAGACTTTCATAGACCCTGCCCCAGCCTCTCCATCTGCCAGATCCACCCACTGATTCGTTATGAAAAATAGTGATAAATGTGCCATCCACTTTTCGAACCTCCTTGGCTAATTTCATCATCGTATTAAAAGCTCTTTTAGGTGTGAAATTTAAATAATCCTTAAGGGTAGCATCCATAACTGCAAAAGGAAAAACTTTTAATGGGGTTTGAATTTCAAAATCCAGATCATAAAAATAAAAGGGGGTACATGTACTGGCTCTAAATCCGTAATGAGAAGCATAGCCCATTGAATATTCCTCTGCTATTTCAAGATCTACTAAATGCTGATAGGTTTCTGGCACTTCAATTCTTAAATAATGCTGCCTTGATCTTGTAATAGGAAAATTAACAATGCTCTCGAGTATTTCTTTTTCCTTTTTGATCTTTAATTCATTCTTCATGCTGAAATAGGATGGATGTATACCAACTTTCACATAATCAGCAATATCCTTAATCAGTAATTTATAGCTTGTATTTCCAGGTGAAATATTCTTATCGAATGTACTGTATTCACCAAGCAAAAAGAAAAATATCGTATTGATACCGTATTTCTTTTTCATCAACAACAGTTTCTTATACATGTCAAAAGGATCCCTTCGAATATTAAAGATGACTAAAAAGCGCAACCAGATATTGGGGATGTTAAATTGGGTCAAATCCTTAAAAATTCCACCGACGCTTCTTGTAAACCCTTTGTGCTTAAACTGGTAAGCATTATCAATGTCAATCGTTGAGATATAAGTGAATTTTCTTTTTGAACTCTTCAGATCATCTCTGTAGTTCTCAAAATGAAGCATTAATACATCCCTGAACTTATAGGCCCACATATCAATTACCGGCTGATCCAGAAATTTATTCTGATAAGCAAGACTCTCCGACGCAGGAAATCGCTCGTATTGATCTTTCACATGAGGTAAATATTCTTCATAACGACTTATCAAATAAAAGCTGGCTGCAAAAATATCACAAGGCACTTCTGCTGAAACATTTGTTTGAAAGAAACAAGGTGCCTCCCCCCATTTAACCATGTTAATATCGATATAATCGATACCTTGATTAAACATTAAATCATTGCTCTTTACAAATAACTCACTGCCTAAAGCTTGCTTGGTATAAGAAAATTTAGGCCCATCATGCCCGATAAATTCCTCTATCTTATTCGTGAAATTTACTTCAATATTAAGAATCCTAATAAATATATGTCTGAAGGTATAAGTTAACCTCGGCGTTATCTTATGGGTATAAACTAAGAGCATGTTTGGATCGTTTGTCTAACCAAATGTAAACTATATAAAGCGTATTATAAAATCTCTTTTACAAAAGAGAAATTCAGATTGAATCAATTAAAAAACAAATCTTATAAACGGCCCTCATCGGCAAAACTAAAGAAGGATTTCTCCGTTATGATCACATGGTCTAAGATTTTGACATCTAATAAATTAGCCCCCTTTATTATTTTTTTTGTCAGCATCATATCCGATTGACTGGGCTTTAAATTTCCAGAAGGATGGTTATGGCAAAGAATAATGCTAGTTGCTCCTATTTCAAGCGCTTTTTTATAAATAAGCCTTACATCCACAAGAGTAGCTGTAATACCACCAATACTTAGCTGCCATTTGTATTTCAATTTATTAGCGTTATTCAAGAGTAAAATCCAAAATTCTTCATGATCCAGATCGCCTAATATTGGTTGCATCAAATCAAAGACAGATTGCGAACTACTAAGTTTGGATGCTTTAATAACATTTTGGTTTCGCTGCCTTCTACCTAATTCAAGAGCTGCAATAATAGTCAAAGCCTTTACTTTGCCAATTCCTCTGAATTTCATGAGTTTATGAACGCTTAACCTTGATAAGTCGCTTAAACTATAGTCAGTGTTTGACAATATTTTTCTCGATATGCATAAGGCAGTTTCTTTTTGATTCCCTGAGCCAATCAATATGGCTAAAAGCTCGGTGTCAGACAATGCCAATCGTCCATTCAAAAACAATTTCTCTCGTGGCCGTTCTTGTTCACTCCAATCTTTAATGATCATTTCTTTTATTCTTTATTGTCATTTTAGTCTGAAGATCAACCCGCAGATATAAAAGAAATATAATACATTTGTATATTCAATAATTTGAATTCCAATCTGATTATTCTTTTTATTGAAAATGTTCAATCAATAAATCTTAAATGAAAATAATTATTGCCGGGGCAGGAGAGGTTGGATTTCACTTGTCGAAATTGCTTTCCTACGAATCGCATGAGATCATTCTTATCGACCAAGACAAAGACAGACTGCTTTATGCTGATTCTAAACTTGACATAAAAACCCTGCAGCAAGATGCTACCTCTATTCAGGCATTAAAAGATGCGAACATTGAAAATTCTGACCTTTTTATAGCTGTAACCTCCTCAGAAACAACCAATATTACCGCTTGTGTCATTTCTAAAAAACTTGGAGCGAAAAAAACAATCGCGAGAATTAGCAATTCCGAATTTACGGATAGCAAAAATTCAATAGACTTTTCGGAATTAGGAATTGATGAATTGATTTCTACAGAAGAATTAGCCACAAGTGAAATCAAGTTGCTCTTAGAAAAAGTAACTTTTAGTGAAACACACGAATTCGAAGAAGGCAAGCTCACCATGGTAGCCATGACCATTTCAAAATCTGCTCCTTTTGTTGGAAAATCAGTGATGGAAGCGGCCAGTATTTACGCCGGCATCAACTTTATGCCCGTTGCCCTAAAAAGAAAAAACACCTCCGAAACAATCATTCCGAGAGGAGATACTGTCTTTGGTGTAGGTGACCAGATTTATTTTATCACTTTGGAAAAAGGAGTTGAGGAACTCAACAAATTATCTGCTGTTAAGAAGAAACAGATCAAAAACGTATTAATTCTAGGTGGAAGTAAGATAGGAGAAAAAACTGCTCGAGATCTTTGCGGTAAAAATCTCAACATAAAACTAATTGAATACAATAAGAAACGAGCCATTGAACTTGCAGAACTCCTGCCCAATGCCTTAATAATATATGGTGATGGCCGAGACGTAGAATTACTTGAAGAAGAAAATGTTTCAGAAATGGATGCTGTGGTAGCTGTTACGGGAAGGTCAGAAACCAATATCATGTCTTGCCTTGTAGCGAAATCAAAAGGAGTAGATCGAACCGTTGCACTTGTTCAAAACGTCGATTATTTTAGTTTAAGTAAGAATATTGGAATCGATACGCTCATCAACAAAAAACTTCTGGCTGCTAACAGTATCTTTAGATATATCAGAAAAGGCGATGTTTTAGAAATGACGATTCTAAATGACGTCAATGTAGAAATTCTCGAATTCAATGCCCCTAAAAATTCTAAAATCACCAAGAAAAGCATCAAGGATCTTAAGTTTCCCAGAAATGCTATTATTGGCGGAATTATCAGAAACAATACAGGCATGATTCCTTTAGGAGATTTCCAGATTCAGGAAAATGATAAAGTAGTGGTTTGCTGCTTCCCAAAAACTATTTCAAAAGTTGAGAGATTCTTTAACTGATCCTAGATGAAAAAATTCAATTTTAAGATCATACTTCAACTCATGGGAATTCTTCTCCTGTTCAACGGAGGATTTATGCTCATTTCAGGCCTGGTTAGCTGGTATTTTGATGATGGGGCTATCAAGGGAATTCTTTTGGCAGGAGGCGTCACTGTTATAATTGGTCTTATTTTACGTTTTATTACCAAAGGGTTTGAGAAAAAAATAAAAAAAAGAGAAGGTTATCTCGTTGTTACTTTGGGTTGGATTACCATGTCATTATCAGGGGCCTTACCCTATATGTTCACCGGAGCAATTCCCTCCTTTACCGATGCTTTTTTCGAAACCATGTCTGGATATACAACTACCGGGGCATCTATTATGAACAACATTGAAATTATGCCTCAAAGCATTCTGTTTTGGCGAAGTACAACGCATTGGATAGGAGGCATGGGAATCATAGTGCTCGCCATTGCAATTCTGCCATTACTTGGTATCGGTGGTATGCAGATGTTTGCTGCTGAAGCACCAGGGCCGTCGGCTGATAAATTGCATCCGAGAATTACCGATACGGCAAAAAGACTATGGTTTCTTTATTTCGGGCTCACACTAACCGAGGCTATTTTATTGAAATTTGCCGGAATGGGCTATTTCGATGCAATAAATCATGCCATGAGTACCCTGTCAACAGGAGGATTTTCTACTAAAAATGCCAGTGTTGCACACTGGAATGACCAGCCCTTAATACAATATATTATTATCTTTTTTATGTTCGTAGCGGGTACGAATTTTGTTCTAAGCTATTATGCTGTCAAAGGTGATTTTACTAAATATCGAAAAAACGAAGAGTTTAGGTATTATTTCGCAAGTATCATCGTAATTACGGTGATGGTAACTTTGGCTATTTATTTTTATGCCAGTGTATCTATTGACCCTACCGATATCCAAGTCATCGCGCATCCGCAGATATTCGGTCCGTTTGAAAGCGCTTTTAGGCATGCCTTATTTCAGGTTCTTGCTGTGATTACCACAACGGGTTTTGTATCAGCCGATTTTACAATTTGGACTCCTTTTTTAAGCGTTATGTTTTTTATCATGATGTTTTTAGGAGCCTCTGCAGGATCTACGGCTGGTGGGGTAAAATTCATGCGTCATATCATTATGGTAAAAAATGGCTTCCTTGAATTCAAAAGAAGTTTACATCCCAATGGTATCGTTCCGGTTCGTTATAGCGGCAAACCTGTTACACGAGGCATTGTATTTAATATCATGGCCTTTTTCATTCTATACTTGATCATATTTGCTATTGGCTCTTTGGTGTTTAGTTTTATGGGTATTGACTTTATGACTTCGGTCGGCGCTGCGGCATCCTCCCTAGGGAATGTAGGCCCGGCCTTTGGAGACTTAAGCCCAGTAAATAATTATGCCAGCTTGCCTCCATTTGGAAAGTGGTGGTCAGCCCTTTTGATGCTTTTTGGAAGGCTTGAATTATTTACAGTATTGATAATATTTACTCCTTATTTTTGGAGAAACAACTAAGCTTTTATATATAAGCCCTCCTTTTTTTAGAACCTTTCAATTAGGTTCGTATTCGTCTTAGGTTTATTTTGTAAAATCAGTAACTTGCACACTAGAAATTACATCTATTTATGAAGATCGCTAAGCCCTATATCCCTCAAAACAAAATTCGTATTGTTACTGCAGCCTCCTTATTTGACGGGCACGATGCTGCCATTAATATCATGCGTAGGATTATACAATCTACCGGTGTAGAGGTAATTCATTTAGGGCATGACAGAAGTGTGGATGAAGTAGTCAACACGGCTATACAGGAAGATGCTAATGCTATTGCCATGACTTCATATCAAGGAGGTCACAATGAATACTTCAAATACATGTATGACCTTCTGCAGGAAAAAGGAGGTGGTCATATTAGAATATTCGGCGGCGGCGGCGGTGTGATCTTGCCTAAAGAAATTGAAGCCTTGATGGAATATGGCATCACAAGAATCTACTCTCCTGATGATGGTAGAAAAATGGGCCTACAGGGAATGATCAATGACATGATCCAAAAATGCGATTTTGACCCATCAAAACTGCCCGGTCTGGATGGAAATCTTGGAGATAAACTTCAAAACAATGAGAGTCCAGCCATAGCTCGATTAATCTCTTTGGCTGAAAACCAACCCGAAGCTTTTGATAAAAAGTTTCAAATGATTGCTAAAACCAATCAAAAAACACCGGTTTTAGGTATTACAGGAACCGGAGGCGCCGGAAAATCTTCATTGGTAGATGAACTGGTTAGAAGATTTCTAACCGACTTTCCAAAGAAAAATATTGGTATTATTTCTGTTGATCCGTCAAAAAGAAAAACCGGAGGAGCCCTTTTAGGAGATAGAATAAGAATGAATTCAGTTAATAATGACAGGGTTTATATGAGATCTCTTGCCACACGGCAATCTAATCTGGCCTTGTCTAAACACGTGAACGAGGCTGTTAATATTCTTAAGGCATCTTCATTCGATCTTATCGTATTGGAAACATCTGGGATTGGACAATCTGATACAGAGATCCTCGATCATTCTGACTTGTCATTATATGTTATGACTCCTGAATATGGTGCAGCAACTCAGTTGGAAAAAATTGATATGCTTGATTTTGCTGATTTAATTTCCCTAAATAAATTTGATAAAAAAGGAGGCTTAGACGCCCTAAGGGATGTTAAAAAACAATTCCAAAGAAACCATCACCTTTGGGAAGAACCTGTTGAAAACATGCCCGTATTTGGCACAATAGCCTCTCAATTTAATGATCCTGGCACCAATAATCTGTATAAGAGCATCATCGATAAATTAGATACTATTTCTGAGAATGACTTTAATACTTCTATGGTATCAAGCGCTGACCAAAGTGAAAAACAATTTATTATTCCACCGAAAAGAGTACGATATCTATCAGAAATATCTGATATGAATACGAATTACGATAATTGGAGTAAAGAACAAAGTGACATTGCTCAAAGGCTTTATGGTATTTACCTTACACTTGAAAACCTGACAGGGTCAAAAGTAAAAGTTGATAGCAGCGGACTAAATATTATAAAGGATGAATCAAGCTCTGAAGATGAAAACACACTACTGAGTGAAGTTCTTCTCAAAGAATTTTCAAAGGTCAAAATGAATCTTACCGCCCACAACTGGGAGCATATAGTTGGTTTTGAAGAAAAAAAACAAGCCTATAAAAATGAAATTTTTAAATTTAAAGTCAGAGATAAGGTCATTGAAATAAAAACACATGCCACCTCTCTTTCTCAGCTAAAAATTCCTAAAATATCCTTACCCAAATACAAAGCCTGGGGTGATCTGCTATTGTGGATCCTACAAGAAAACCTTCCTGGTGAATTTCCATTTACTGCCGGGATTTATCCTTTTAAAAGAACCGGGGAAGATCCTACCAGAATGTTTGCTGGTGAAGGAGGGCCTGAAAGAACGAATCGCAGATTTCATTATGTAAGTCTCAATGCCCCGGCAAAAAGACTTTCCACAGCTTTTGATTCTGTAACACTTTATGGACATGATCCGGATCACCGTCCTGATATCTACGGAAAAATAGGTAATGCAGGTGTATCTGTTTGCTGTCTGGATGATGCAAAAAAATTATATTCAGGCTTTGAGCTTACCAATCCATTGACTTCTGTATCGATGACCATCAATGGGCCCGCACCGATGTTATTGGGCTTCTTCATGAATACTGCTGTCGACCAGGAATGCGAAAAATATATTCAGGCCAATAAGCTTGAAAAAGAGGTGGAATCTAAAATCAAAACTATTTATAAGGAAAAAGGAGTAGAAAGACCTCGTTACCAAGGTGAACTACCTGAAGGCAATAACGGGCTAGGACTCATGTTACTTGGTGTTTCTGGAAATGAAGTATTACCTGAAGCCATTTATTCGAAGATTAAAAAAGAGACGCTTTCAAAAGTTCGGGGTACAGTGCAAGCAGATATTCTTAAAGAAGATCAAGCACAAAATACCTGTATTTTTTCTACAGAATTTGCCCTAAAAATGATGGGGGATGTTCAACAATATTTCACTGACAACCTCATCAGAAATTTTTACTCGGTTTCTATTTCAGGTTATCATATTGCAGAGGCAGGAGCCAATCCTATTTCACAACTGGCATTCACCTTATCCAATGGCTTTACTTATGTTGAATATTACTTGAGCAGAGGTATGGATATCAATAAATTTGGGCCTAATTTATCCTTTTTCTTTTCGAATGGTACAGACCCGGAATACGCGGTAATTGGACGCGTTGCGAGAAGAATCTGGGCCAAAGCAATGAAGCTTAAATACGGCGCGAATGAAAGGGCGCAGATGTTAAAATACCATATTCAGACTTCCGGAAGATCTTTACATGCTCAAGAGATAGATTTCAATGATATCAGAACAACCTTACAGGCGCTTTATGCCATCTATGACAATTGTAATTCTCTTCATACTAATGCGTATGATGAAGCCATTACAACTCCAACTGAAGAGTCAGTGAGAAGGGCTATGGCTATTCAATTGATCATCAATAAAGAACTTGGTTTAGCCAAAAATGAAAATCCCTTACAAGGTTCTTTTATAACAGAAGAATTAACGGATCTCGTTGAAGAAGCTGTTTATTTAGAATTTGATAAGATCACTGAAAGAGGTGGTGTATTAGGTGCTATGGAAACCATGTACCAACGATCAAAAATTCAAGAGGAAAGCCTCTATTATGAAGAACTCAAACACAATGGTGAAATAGAAATCGTTGGAGTCAATACTTTTTTAAATAGTAAAGGTTCGCCAACTGTGCTACCTCAAGAAGTTATTCGCGCCACAGAAAAAGAAAAACAATATCAAATTAGTGTCATCGAGAACCTTCATAAGGCCAATAAAAATAATGCTGAAGCCGAAATTTCTAAATTAAGAGAAGCTGCCATACATAACGAAAATATTTTTGAACAACTCATGGAGGCAACAAAGGTTTGTACCTTAGGGCAGATAACAACAGCCTTGTTCAAAGTTGGTGGTCAATATCGACGTAATATGTAATGAAAATTATTGTATCATCGGAATATCCGGTTAATCCAATTTAGAGTTTATATTAATTTGTAGATTTACCAATTAATTTACTACCTCAATGAAAAGATTATTATCTATGCTAGTGCTTTTGGCACTTAGCAGTTATGCCCTTACTTCGTGCACAGAAAACAATCAAAATGAAGATCCTGAACTCAAGATTCAAAGCACCTATGTAAAGGATCATTTTGACAAAAAAGAAGTAAGCATAAAAATGCGAGATGGCATTAGTTTGCACACTACGATTTACTCCCCAAAAGACAAATCCAAAGCGTATCCAATTGTTTTGAAAAGGACCCCTTATAGCTGTAAACCTTATGGTGAAAATGAATATCCAGCAGCCGTAGGACCCAATAAATATATGATGGAAGATGGCTATATTGTAGTCTACCAGGATGTAAGAGGCAGGTGGATGAGTGAAGGAACTTATGACAATATGAGGGCCTATATCCCGAATAAAAAAACAGATCAAGACATAGATGAAAGCTCAGACACTTTTGACACAATCGATTGGCTTGTTAATAATGTAGATAACAATAATGGCAATGTTGGCACCTGGGGTATCTCCTATCCCGGCTTCTATTCAACCTACTCTACAATTGATGCCCACCCGGCACTTAAAGCCGCTTCTCCACAAGCTTGTATCGGAGATTTCTTTTTTGATGATTTCCATCATAATGGGGCTTATTTATTGAGTTATTTCAGAGCAACTGCACTTTTTGGGACACCAAAAGACCAGCCTACTGACACAGCCTGGTATAAAACACCTGATCTAAAAACGCAAGATCAATACCAGTTCTTTTTAGATGCCGGACCTTTGAGCAACTTGAATAAGTACTTTCAATATGAAAATATAGACCAACCTGGATTGAGAAAAGATGACATCGTCGACGACTTTTTTTGGCAGGAACTAATTGACCATCCCAATTACGATAGTGTATGGCAGAAAAAAGGAATTATTCAGCATTTAAAGAATATCAAGCCTTCGGTAGCGACTATGGTTGTGGGAGGTTGGTTTGATGCCGAAGACCTTTACGGGCCTTTGGAAACTTACAAAACTATTGAAGCGAATAATCCTGATAATTATAATACAATGGTTTTTGGACCATGGGATCATGGTGCCTGGGCTAGAAATAAGACTCAAAATACAGTAGGAAACTATTATTTTGGTGATTCGATTTCAGACTTTTTCCAGCAAAACATAGAAACGCATTTTTTTGAACATTTTCTAAAAAATAACGGCGACCACAATTCAGGATTGCCTGAGGCTTATGTTTATGATTCAGGTAAAAAAAGCTGGAAAACCTATGATAGCTGGCCTCCTTCAAATGTATCAAAACAAAATTTTTATTTAAGTGCAGACCAGAATTTGTCGACTGAGCAAAGTGCTGAAACAAAAATCTCTTTTATAAGCGATATTAAAAGACCTGTACCTTATTCAGAAGATATTAAAACAGTATTCACGCCAAGAAAATACATGACTGATGACCAAAGATTTGCGGCCAGAAGACCTGATGTATTGGTTTTTGAAACGGAAGTATTAGAAGAGGATTTAACAATGGCAGGAGATATCCTTGCAAAATTAGTTGTATCCACTACTGGTACAGATGCTGACTGGATTGTCAAAGTGATTGACGTGCATCCTGCCGAGATGAAAAACAACAATGAAGGTTTACAAGGTCATCTTAAAATGAGTAACTACCATTTAATGGTTCGAAGCGAAGTGATGAGGGGTAAATTTAGAAATAGCTTTATTAGTCCTGAACCATTTACGCCAGGTGAAAAAACAAAGGTGAATATCAAATTACAAGACGTTTTTCACACCTTTAAAAAGGGTCATAAATTACAAGTGCAAGTGCAAAGTACTTGGTTTCCATTGATTGATTTAAATCCTCAAACCTTTGTTCCCAATATATTTAAGGCCAAAGAGAGTGATTTTAAAACCCAGACCCATACTGTATATTCATCTTCTGCGATAGAATTCACCCTATTGAAATGACTTATTAATTAGGATTGATTTAACAATTGATAATTATAAAAATGAATAACTTGAAGGTTCAAATCAACGTGTTTTGAAACTATTCGTTTTCGTTTATTTACTGCTTATTCATTTGAGCCTGAACGCTCAGCATAATGGATTGGAAAAAGGTGTCGTAATCGATACGGTATGGGTAGACAAAAACCCGGGTGAAAGTTTCTCCCTTTATTTACCAAATCAATATGAGCCTGAGAATGCCTCACCCGCTATTTTTATTTTTGAGCCTATGGGCAGGGGAAAAATAGGGATCCAACCCTTTATCAGTGCAGCTGAGCAATACGGGTATATACTCATATGTTCCAATGATTCAAAAAACGGCCCGTATGAACTTAATTTTGCAGTGGCCAACAACTTGTTTTCAAAGGCTTTTTCAACGCTTCAAATTGATCAGAAAAGAGTTTATACAGCTGGTTTTTCAGGTGGTGGACGCCTAGCGTCAACATTAGCAGTGCAGAGTGATAAAATCCAAGGAGTTGTATCGTGCGGAGCAGGATTCAATCTGAAATCACGCGCATTGCCTTCTACTCAAAAATTTTCATACGTCAGTATTATGGGAGACGAAGATATGAACTATCATGAGTTACAATTCACCGAGACCTACCTCAAAAAAACGCCAATCTCCTTCGAACTTTTCACTTATGACATCAATCACCGATGGCCAGATCAAGATCAAATTCTTTTAGCTTACGATTGGTTACAGTTAGAAGCTTATAAAAATCAACTGATAGAAAAAGACAGTACAGTGCTTCGAAGAATTTACGCTAAATTTTACAAGCATGCCATCGCGCAACAAAACAACAAGCAACTCATCTCAGCTGCAGAAGCCTATCAAAGAATTCTCAAAAATTTTGGAAGGCATTATCATCTCGACAGCATTGAAAAAAAATACCAATCGCTGAGGGAATCCAGGCAATTTAAAAGCCAGCATAAAAAGAACCAAGACTTATTAAGTGCAGAAGAGGCTTTGACTGATGAATTTTGGTTGCAATTCGATAAAGACCTGGAGAAGAAAAATTATTCCTTGAACTGGTGGGAGAACAGAATCAACAAATTAAAGAAAAAAGAAGTCTCGGATGATCTGCAAGAATCAAAAATGTACAAGCGATTGTTATATAAAATATTTGCTCATGCTATTGAAACAGCGAGATATGACAGCACTTTAACCACAATACAACAAAGGATGCTTTGTTATGATATATGCATCTTGGTTTACCCTACTTATCCCCTGCCATATTATAGGCAGATACAATATTCACTCGCAATCGGCGAAAAAGATAAATCCTTGGACTATCTTGAGAAATTATTAGCTTCAGGGATTGATATAAAAGAAGTGAATTTACATGAAAATGTATTGGAAGGCCTTAAAGATAATGAGAGATTTAAAGATTTGATGAAAGAATAAAAAACCGATGTCAGAAAACAATATCGACGATATTTATGGGAAGGCTATTCTAGACTATTATCATGGTAAGAAAGTTAAACTATTGACCTTCTCGTCAATTGCTGGTAAAGATGAGCTTCCTTTGGCGCATTTGTTTAGAAGCTACAAAGAGATGCCTACTCTGGAACAAATGGCATTAAGGCTTTCGAAAGGGAAAATATTAGACCTCGGTTGCGGTGCCGGCAGTCATTCCATCTACCTTGAGCAAAACAAGCTCGATGTCAAGGCCATAGATATTTCAATTGGTGCGATTGAAGTCTGTAAATTAAGAGGCTTAAAGAATGTGTTTCATCAAGATTTGTGGCAATTAAAAAATGAAAAATTTGACACCATTATTGCCTTAATGAATGGTATAGGTATTTGCGGAACACTCAGCAAACTACCGGCGTTTCTAACACATCTAAAATCGTTACTCACTCCCAATGGTCAGGTTCTAATTGACTCCTCAGATCTAGTCTATATGTTTGAAGATGAAGAAGGAGAAATTGACATTCCTGCAAGTGAAAGTTATTATGGTGAAGTCCAATTCTATCTGGAATATAAAAACCAAAAAAGCCTGAAATTTGATTGGCTTTATATCGATTATACTAAGCTGGAAACGTATGCCGCTGAAGCTGGTTTAAAATGTGAAATGATTTACGAAGGTGGGCATTATGATTTTCTTGTTAGATTGAGTTTAACATAACAAATCTCATTTGCTGTAACCATATTAAGAAGACTCCCTTCTTTGAAGCCATAACAATATTAAACAAGCAAGCAAACAAGTTGCAGCCATAAGATACCAGGTCGATTCGAATCCAAACTTCGCAGAAAACTGCATACCTATATTCGGCCCTAATATGTGTGCCACAGAAAATGCCATGCTGTACAAGGCCATATATGATCCTTGATTCCCCATTTTAGATCGGTCAAGCGCATATGAATTAGAGAAAGGGAACCCCAGCATTTCACCAAAAGTCATTAATATGATCCCGAATATGGCAAATCCGATCCAGCCGCCAACATTAAGCACTAAAAAACTCAGCATCAATAAAAAAGTGCCGCCTATTACAATTTTTAAATTATCTAATTTTCCTTTGTCGAGAGAATTAACGATAGGCATTTCCAGGAGAAAAATTAGCAAACCATTCATGGCCAGCATAAGTCCGATTTTGTCTTCTTCCAGCCCTAGTGTTTGGCTATAATACAGTGGAATAGTCGAAAAATACTGAACAAAGGTGAAGCCAATTAAAAACAATGCCAACCAAAAAATTAAATAATGGCTATCTTTATAAGGCGATAGTTTCGGCATGTTTTTCTTTTCATGGGCAGTCTTTACCGCACTTTTCTGACTTAGGAATAACAGGATAACTATGCCAGCCGCAATACAGGTCAAACCATCAACCCAGAACAAACTGCTATAACTAATATAGGTAATCAACAATCCTCCCAATGCAGGCCCCATAGAAAACCCAAGATTGATAGCCAGTCTTATCAATGTTATGGATCTGGTTCTATTCTCTGGTTTGCTATAATCATCCAGCGCTACCCAGACTGCGGGTCTAAACGTATCCGAAAAAATAGTAAGCACAAATATCCCAAAACAAAACATATAAAAATCGGTAATGAACTGAATGCTAAAAAAAACAACTCCTGAACATAACAAACTCATATACATGACTTTGTAATAACCTATTTTATCCGCCAGCTTTCCTCCAATAAAAACACCAGCGACTGACCCAATTCCGTAAAACGTCAATATCCATCCAACTTGTGCGAATGAAAAACCAAGATAGTTTGTAAGATACAATGACATAAAGGGTATTACCATGGCCCCAGTCCTGTTTATAAGGGTTGTAAGTGCCATAAACCAGACTTCTCTGGATAAACCTCGATATGGTTCTAGTAATTTTTCAAACATTGAGATAAAGATATGTTTTAAACGCTTCTCATTAAATTATTTGAAATCAATAAAATCTATAGCGGTATAGAAACCTAAATTTTTCGATTTTTTTGAGCTATATTTGGTTTAAAATTGAGCTTATGAAGATTCAAATATTAGTACTTGCTTTGTTATTCGCCACCGTTTTTTACGGTCAGGAAACTAAGGATATAAAAAGTGCAAAGAAATTTCAACAGAAATTAAATAAGGAATTTTCAAGCAAGGAAGAGTCTCCTTTGAAGGAAGAAGATTTAGCTAATTTTGAGTCACTTGATTTTTTTCCAATAGACAGCAGTTTTATTGTAAATGCTACGTTGACTTTGCACAAAGACAGCGAACCATTTCCTATGAAAACGACAACTGATCGTTTACCCATCTATAAAATTTACGCCACAGCCAACTTTGAAATAAAAGGCAAAGCATATTCGCTTGAGATCTATCAAAATGAAAAATTAGTTCTGACCACTGAATATGAAGATTATTTATTTTTACCGTTTACGGACAAGACAAATGGTAACGGCAGCTATGGAGGTGGCAGGTATTTAGATCTTAAACTCCCAGAAGGTGACTCAATCATCATTGATTTTAACCAGGCCTATAACCCATACTGTGCTTACAATGACAAATATTCATGTCCGGTGCCTCCTAAGGGCAACAATTTAGATATAGAAGTATTGGCTGGTGTTAAATCATTCAAGCATTAAATCAGGTTTATACCAATTTAGATAGGTACATGCCTAAGAAAACGGCTCCAATAGCTAAAACAAAAGTAACCGCCATATAAGGTAAAAAACTAAAGTAATCTCCTCCTTTAATATAGAGGTGATTCTCATAAGCAAATGTAGAAAAGGTGGTAAAACCTCCACAAAATCCGGTAGCGAGTAACAAAGACTGATTCTCGCTTAAAAGACCTGTTCTTGAAGAGTATCCGAGTATAAAGCCAATAATCAGACTTCCCAATATATTTGCCAGCAAGGTTCCATAAGGAATTGCATTCTCAAAATTATTTAATTTTAGACTAAGCCAATAACGGGCAACACTTCCTAAACCTCCTCCGAGAAATACTAATAATGCCTGTTTCACTTTTTATCAATCTAAAATTATACTGCTTGTCTGTCTCCAACTCCATTTCCCTGTAATAACTCCTTTGTCAAGTAAAACAACCCCAGGATTTGATCTAACAATAGTTTTTAAAGTAGTTTCATCACAGAATAGCAAGTCAAAATCTAAGTCAAACGCTGCTTTTATTTTATCGTAATCCTCTTGCGTCGAAGCAGAAAAACAAAAGACTGAATAGCCATTTTCCATAGCACGTTCAGACAATTCTTTTATGTTTTTCATTCCTTTTTCATCAGTCAAACTAAGATTGTATGCAACAATGAGCATCAACTTTTCCTTGGCCATCAACAGTTCTGTAATATCTTCTCCACCCCTTTCCATAGTAAAGTCATGAATTGGAGGAATATAACCTTCAACAAGTGTTCTGGTTTTTCTATCAACAAAAGTAGCGCCTTCTATACTCCAAGGCTTTTCTTCGGTTGTAAAAGTCTGGTCCTCACCATTCACATTATACACCCATGTATCCTCATAAACAGGCTTTTCAGCATCTTCAGGGATAAGCATACCATCAGGAATACTTTTCCCAATTGCATACGCTCTAAAATCAATAATAGGGAGATATCGCAGTACATAGAATATAATTCCTATAAACACGAGTAATGAAATCAGGCTAACTCTCTTGGCAAAAATATCAGAAGATATGGGTTGAATATCGAAAACTCTAAGTATCAAAAACAATACTAAAAAGATCAAAACTACATTCTTGTAAAATGTTTCCCAAGGGGTTAATGTTATCGCATCCCCGAAACAACCACAATCCGTAACCTTATCATAATAAGCTGAATACCAGGTTAAAAATAAAAATAACAAAGAAATAATAAAAAGACTCCATACAGTTAATTTAGCTTTAAATCCAACGAGTAACATCACACCCAACATGATTTCAGCTAAAATCAAAAGTACCGAGAATTGCAATGCGAAAGGACTTAAAAACTCAAGATTAAGCACATCAGCCCCAAAATATTCTTCGAACTTATAGGCAGACCCAAGCGGATCTACTAATTTTACAAATCCTGAAAAAATAAAAGTCACAGCCACTAAAAGACGCGTGATATGGGTCAAAATTTGCATCATTTCAATAATTATTTATTCATTAGTATCAAGGCAAAAATAGCGTAGTTTATCATATCCTGATAATTGGCATCAATCCCTTCTGACACTAATGTCTTACCCTGATTATCTTCTATTTGTTTCACCCGTAATAATTTTTGAAGTATCAAGTCAGTTAGTGAACTAACTCTCATATCTCTCCAAGCCTCGCCATAATCATGATTCTTATTCTCCATAAGGGCCTTAGTCTCTTGGATATGTTTATCGTATAATCCTACCGCTTCCTCAACATTCAGGTCGGGCTGTTCAACAACTCCTTTTTCTAATTGAATCAATGCCATGATAGAATAATTGATAATTCCAATAAATTCAGGAATTTCATCTTCATCCACCTTTCTGACCGTATTTTCTTGCAACTGCCTAATTCTTTGCGCCTTGATAAATATTTGATCCGTTAAGGACGGTAGCCTCAATATGCGCCAGGCACTGCCATAATCACTCATTTTATTTATAAAAAGAGAACGGCATTTAGCCGTTATTTCATCATATTGCTTAGATGTATTCTGCATATATTTAAATCAGCGTGAATGTTTTTTTACGGAAACGAATTTATAAAAATCTCATGATATAATATCCTTGGTTTGCTTATTTTTACAAAATCAATGTTCAATAAAAGCCCTTTAAAATGAAACGAATAGCAGTATTTTGCGGATCCAGTAAAGGGTTCAATAAAGATTATGCCTCAGAGGCCGAAAAATTAGGAGATTATTTTGCTCAAAATGACATAGGCTTGGTCTATGGAGGAGGAAAAATCGGAATCATGGGAGCCATAGCTGATAGTATGATCAAAGCTAATGCTGAAGTAATTGGAGTAATTCCAGGTCTTCTTAAGCATGAGGAAGTTGCCCATTCCAATATTTCTGAAATGATTGTTACCAGAAAGATGTCGAAAAGGAAAGTTAAGATTAGCAAACTTGTAGATGGCTATATCGCCTTACCTGGAGGCTTTGGCACTCTTGATGAAATATTTGAAGCTTTAACCTTAGGTCAGTTGGGTATCGAAAATAAAGCCATTGGTATTTTGAATACGAATCAGTTTTTTAAATACACTTTGCTTCAATTAGACCATATGGTTCAAGAAGGTTTTCTAAAAAAAGAAAACAGAGATATGATTATTGTCAGTGAATCAATTGAGGATCTTATAAGTAAAATGTACTCCTATAAAGCACCCAAAATGGGTAAAGTAGTAAACACAGTAGCTAGCAAATAATAGCCTATTCTGAATATGTATATAAATTGCAAAGGACATCTTATCGATCTGAGTAAACCCAGAATTATGGGAATTCTAAACGTGACACCTGATTCATTCTATGATGGCGGTAAATTTCGATCTGATGCAGACATTTTAAAGCAAGTTGAAAAAATGCTCACTGAAGGAGCCACCTTTATTGATATTGGCGCCTACTCATCAAGACCCAATGCTGATCATATTTCAGAAGAAGAGGAACTTTCCAGGTCAATCCCGGTCATTCAACTGCTTAGCAAAGAATTTCCCGATTCATTATTGTCTGTAGATACATTTAGAAGTCGCATTGCTTCTGAAGGCATTAGTGCCGGAGCAAGTCTTGTAAATGATATTTCAGGTGGAGGCATGGATCAGCATATGTTTGAAACAATAGCCAAGCTTCAAGTGCCTTATATACTCATGCATATGGTGGGTACGCCACAAAACATGCAACAACATGTAAATTATGACGATCTCGTAAAAGACATGATTTATTATTTTTCAAAAAAAATATTCAAACTGAGACAATTAGGCGTGAATGACCTCATTATCGATCCTGGATTTGGATTTAGTAAAACACTAGATCAAAATTATGAATTATTACAAAAAATGCAACTTTTCAATACATTGGGTCTACCTATACTAGCAGGCTTATCGAGAAAATCAATGTTGTATAAGCTATTAGATACCGATGCAGTAAATGCCCTAAATGCGACGACCACAGCAAATAGCATTGCTTTGAGCAAAGGGGCCGGAATACTTAGGGTTCATGATGTAAAAGAAGCCAAAGAAACCATTATGATTTTTGAAAAAATAAAGCAATGGCAATAAGAAAGACAATTGTAATGATATGTAGTATGCTGCTGTTTTTTATCGGCTGTCAAAAAAAAGAAGTGCAATTGCCTTTAATTGACATCCCGGGAATTTCAGAAATACAAAATCATTCCAGTATTTGGGTTTTTATGGAAACTAAAAATGGGAAGATTATCGCCGATCTTAATAAAGGCAATAAGATCCTGAACACCCATTGGATATACAATATTGACAGGAGATTACCCATGAAAGAAGTGGTTCCTGTGTTGATAGCTATGCAGGAAAACAAGAACAAAGATTCCATGCATAAAAAAGGGGATATGAATAGCTATTTTAGTTATGCTGACACAAAGTCTAGCACTATCTCATTACTGTTATTTCCACAAACAAATTTTATAACAAATGATACGGCTAACAATGTTATGAAAGAATTTAGGGTAAATACCTGTACCGCAATAATTGAATTAGTTACTGATGATATTAAATTAAACGGTAAAAGACAAGCTTTAACTGACTTGGCATCAAACTTAAAAAAAGGGCAGCAATGTACAGACGAAGAAAAACTTAGGGTGATGTTAATGTTTGATGAAGATACCAGCTATCAAGACTATCTGGAGCTAAAGGTTTATCTTCATGCCAATGATATTCACTGTGAATCAGCAGAATATTTCCATACTGTAAAATAATTCATACATTTACAAAAACTCGCTCAGAATTGGATCAATTTAACTTTTTAAACATTGGCTTTTTAGACATTCTTGACATTGTTTTAGTCGCTGTTTTGCTATTCTATATTTTTAGATTGATTCGCGGAACAGCTGCCATAAACATCTTTATTGGAATAGCCATTATCTATCTTATCTGGAAACTTACCCAAGCGCTTGAAATGGAGTTGCTTAGTGATATCCTAGGTAATTTTCTTGGCGGTGGTTTTATTGCCCTTATTATTGTGTTTCAACAAGAGATTCGGAAGTTTTTATTGATGGTAGGATCAACTAATCTGGCATCCAAAAAAGGTATATTAAAGCATTTAAAATTCTTTCAAACGGATATTGCGGCCCACAGTCAAATTGATGATATAGTAAGCTTTTGTGAAGAAATGGGAAAGATCAAAACGGGTGCGCTTATAGTACTTCAGCGTAATAACAGCTTAGAATTTGTGAAAATGACAGGTGATGAAATGGAAATCAAAGTCAATAAACCCATATTGAAAAGTATCTTTTATAAAAACAGCCCATTACATGATGGCGCTATTGTAATTGAAAATGATATCATTACGGCTAGCAGGGTTATTTTACCCATTGAAAACACAATGGATATCCCGGCTCATTTTGGGCTTAGGCATAGAGCGGGCTTAGGGATTACCATAAGAACAGACGCCTTATCGCTGGTAGTGTCTGAAGAGTCCGGACAGGTTTCTTATATTAATAACGGGGCTTTTATTCTTTTTGAGGATTTTTCAGAATTGGCAGAAATCATAAAAGAGGATCTCAATTAATCAGTTCTTGTCGAGCCTTACTAAGCTCCTTAACTGGCTTGCTTTTGAAGAAACTGAATATTATATAAATTACTGTAATGCCCCTTTTTATCTAACAATTCCGAATGAGTTCCTTGTTCAACAATAACACCATCTTCCATTACTATAATCTTATCAGCTTTTTGAATCGTAGCCAGCCTGTGAGCAATAATTATTGACGTTCTGTTTTTTGTCAGCTTTTCTGTTGCTTCTTGTATAAGTTTTTCTGAATACGAATCTATTGAAGAAGTAGCCTCATCCAGAATGAGTATAGCAGGTTTACTTACCGAAGCTCTTAAAAATGCGATGAGTTGCCTTTGTCCTACTGATAACATAACACCTCTTTCTTTTACATTATAGTTATAGCCATTAGGTAATGACATGATAAAATCATGTATACCAATTACCTTAGCAGATGCCTCTACTTCTTCTAATGAAATAGAATTATCTTTAAGGGTTATATTGTTATAGATGCTATCCGAAAATAAAAACACATCTTGTAATACCACAGCTATTTGATCACGAAGCCCGTGCAGATTGTACTCCTTAAGGTCGACATCGTCAATTTCTATACTCCCCTTATCGATATCATAGAATCTATTGAGTAAATTAATTATTGTTGACTTACCGGCTCCGGTAGCACCAACTATGGCAACCGTCTCTCCCGGGTTCACATCAAAAGAGATCCCTTTAATTACTTCTTCTCCTTTTATATAACTAAAGTGAACGTCCTTAAATCTAACTTTTCCTTTAAAAGAGTCCACCTCAACATTTCCTGTATCGATTTCAACTTCATTATCATCAACAATCTTGAATACTCGCTCTGCTGCAACCATACCCATCTGCAGTGTATTAAACTTATCAGCTATTTGCCTCAAAGGCCTAAAGAGCATATTGTTCATCATAATAAAACTGATAATCTCACCTGCCGTTACTGAATTACTGGTTGCTGCGCTCAGACCACCATACCACACCACAAGCCCTATAGCAATGGACGGTAAAACTTCAGCAATAGGAAAGAATATAGAGTTATACCAAACTGTTCTTATCCAAGCCTTTTTATGCTTGTCATTAATACTTTTAAATTTATCGTATTCAATTTTCTCTCGAGTAAAAAGTTGAATTATTCGCATCCCAGTAATACGTTCCTGTACAAAACTATTCAAATTTGAAACTTCTGTTCTAACATCCTGAAAAGCACCTTTCATGGCTTTCTGAAATATTTTGGTAGCAAAAATTAATATGGGTAAAACTGCAAATACAATTAAGGCCAGACGCCAATTCATCCATAACATTACCACGGCAATTACTGACATTTTAAGGAGGTCACTAATTATCATAAAAAGACCTTGTCCAAAAACACTTGCTATGGTCTCAATGTCTGATACGACTCTTGTGACAAGCTTTCCAACTGCGGAAGTATTAAAATACTTCATTTTAAAATGAAGCAAATGCTTGAAAAGCTGCGTTCTCATATCTCTAATGATATTCTGACCCAACCAGTTAGCAAAATAAATAAACAGAAATTGAAATAAAACTTCAAAAACAAGAACCAATACCATTAAACTGGTGAAAACGACAAGTTGTTCAGCGTCTCTATTGAAAATAAAATCATCAATAATTCTCTTTAAAAGAATTGGTCTCACCGCAGCCAATAAGGCTACAGACAAAACCGCCATCACAGATATACTAAATTGTAATCTGTAATGCCGTGCATAATTCATCAACCTCTTAAAAAGTTTGACGTCATATACTTTCCCAATTACTTTCTTATTTCCTTCTTTCTTTTCAGACATAGTTATTCGTTAAAAATATCTTTAGGATATACCACAGCAGTTAAGAACAGCCCTTTCGCTTTTACTGAGGTCCCAGCCTTATTTCTATCTCTAGATTCAATTACAGATTTAAACTCATCCAAACTCATTCTTCCTTTTCCTACTTGAAGTAAAGTCCCAACAATTGCCCTTACCATGTTTCTTAAAAATCGATTCGCACTAATATGAAAAACCAATTGATTTCCATTTATTTCCCAATACGCTTCAGTGATTAAACATTGATACGTTTTCACTTCAGTTTTTGTCTTTGAAAAGCACTTAAAATCACTATATTCCAATAATGTTTTTGCCGCCTTATTCATTAAGTCAACATCAAGTGAATTATGAAAAATTTCTAAGCTTAAATCCCTCTGAAATACATTCTTACCTAAAGACACGCTGTATTGATAACTTCGAGACAAGGCTTGGAATCTGGCATGAGCATCATCAACAACACTAATAACCTGAAAAATAACAATATCCTGTGGTAAATAAGAATTTAGTCTGAACTTTAACTTTTCTTTATCTATTGGCCTTTGACAATCAAAATGTAAAAAAAATTGACTGGCATGAACTCCAGTATCCGTCCTGCCGCAACCTACAACTTGAATCGTCTCTTTTAATAATAAAGACAATGCTTTTTCAATGGTTTCTTGAATCGAAATTTCATCGGGTTGTATTTGCCATCCATGGTAGTTTTTACCATTATAAGAAAGTTCAATAAAGTATCTCAAAAAGCTCTAGTTTTACGCCGAACAAAGATAATTAATTAAATCTATACGCATTTGGCCCTTAAAATTTTACTACTATCTGACTCTCACGGCTTTATAGATGAAAAAATAATAAACTATTGTAAAGAGGCTGATGAAGTATGGCATGCTGGCGATATCGGCTCTGTTGAAGTTACTGACCGAATTAAAGAAGTTAGCTTTTTGAGAGCAGTGTATGGAAATATTGACGACAAAGATATTCGCAGTGAATTTCCGTTAGACAATAAGTTTATGGCTGAGAATGTAGGGGTTTGGATCACACATATTGGTGGATATCCTTATCGCTACAATTCTAGAATCAAGCAGTCTTTATCATTGCGTCCACCCAAATTATTTATTTCAGGTCATTCACATATTCTAAAGGTTCAGTATGATAAAAAATTAAAGCTGTTGCATATGAATCCGGGGGCCATGGGAAATCATGGCTTTCACAAAGTGAAAACAATGCTGCGATTTGAAATTGATAAAACTGATATTAGAAAACTGGAAATTATCGAAATGAAAAGATAATTTAAACGGCTTCAGAGAGTTCGGGTTGGTAAATTGGAACTGAAATAAAAATGCTGGTTCCTTCACCCCTCTTGGTGTTGATGTTGAAAACCCCTTTCATAATTTTGATTCGAGCTTCGATATGACTCAAACCTAAACCATCCTTTTTTCTCGCTTTTTTGAGCTCAAAACCTTTACCGTCATCTATTATCTGGATCAGTAATTTTTCACCATTTCTTTCAATAAGATTGATCGATGCATTCTTTGCACCACTATGCTTCATAATATTATTGATCAATTCTTCAATAATATTGTAAATTTTTATCTCAAATTGCTGATTATATCTCTTTATACCATTATCATCACTAATAAATTGGATTTCAGAATTGGAATATTTTTCACAAAGATCATGCACTGCAAAGGCAAGACCAAACTTCAATAAAACTGATGAGATGAGTTCATGAGAAAGGTCTCTAATCTTAACAGAAGCCTCATTAACAATTTCTTGTGCCTTCGTTATCTCTATGGGTACATGCGAGTTTAACTGCGCCTTAGATGCTTGCAAATGTAAATTTGCTGAAGATAAGAGTGCACTAACACTGTCATGAAGAATCTCGGCAATAGATTTGCGTTCCTTCTCCTTTGCATCTATCGTGGCATTAATAATTCTGGTCTGTAGATTATTATGCACCTGTTCTAGCCTGTTTTGTTCTTTTAACTTGTAGTTCTTGTAGAAAATGAAAGCCAGAATTACAAAGGTGAGGGTAACAAAAGCCAAGCCATAAAATAAAAATTGAGCTCTTAACGCCTTACTCTTCTCCTCTTCTGTTTTTCTTTCTTCGACGGCCAGATTATACCTGGCTTCAACCTCTGCATTGTTCTCAGCTAATTGCTCATTAGTTAACTTGAATTTTAATTGATATGATTTATGCAAATATTTGTAGGCGTTCTCATAGTCTTTTATCGAATCATAGGAAACAGATAAATTCTCATAAATAATTCTTTTCAAATAAAGTAAGCTTCTTGTTGTATCATTTTCTATTTGCTTAAATGCCGCCAGGTAATTCCCAATAGCCGTTTTATAATCATTCTCATAATGATATAAATTACCAAGATTCACATTAGAATAAGCTATTCCTTTTACATCATTAAGTCTTGTTTTTAATTCTAATGCTTGTCTTCCACGAGCCTTTGCCAAATCATAGTTTTCATTGTTTTGGGCTATAACGCCTAAATTATTATAAGCATCTCCAATTCTTTTTTCTGTTAATGGAGTTACCGGAAAACGAGCCATTTTTTTAAAATAGATTTTGGCACTATCCTCCTCATTTTTGGCATAATAAAATCCTCCCATACGAATCAAAGACCTTGTTATACCAATAGTATCTTTAATCAAGTAAGATTTTTGAAGTGCTATTTTATTATAATAAATTGCTTTTTCGAAGTTCTCTGAATCTGCAAATATTTTTGCCAACTCGTTGGAATAATCTATATTAAGAGGAGAAAAAGGCTTGCTTTTTAACTTATCAAGGCCAACTAACATCTCATTGAGTCCTTTTTCCTTATTGCCCTGATAGTATAAATTTTTAGCTATTCTAAAATCAAAGGCCAATTGTTCCTCTGAATTTTTTCTAAATGAGAATGTATTGATGGTATTATTAATAAGGGAATTTGCCTTTTCATGCTGACCTATATTAATCAATGAATCGATTTGCGCCAGTTTGTTTTTGACATAAGATTCTTCCTGACTGATTTTCTGGCTCATCAAAACTCCTGAAAACAACAAAAAAATACTAAGAAAGAAGATCCTTAAATGTTTCAAACTACAATATGATCTAGGGTTAAATGACCTCATTTTTTAAGGCAAATATAGCAAGTCCAACACTATTCTTAACCTTTACCTTTTTCATAAGATTTTTACGATGCGTTTCAACAGTGCTTTCGCTAATATGTAACTCATCACCAATCTCACGTGTACTGTATTGTTGAGCAACAAGCTTAAGAACTTGTACTTCACGTTTTGTAAGTGAACTTATTAAAACGCCATCTTGGCTTCCTTCATTCTTAACTTGACCGTTAAGTAAGGTCTGCATCATTTTTTCTTTGACGTCATCTGTAAAATACTGATTCCCTTCAGAAACCTTATTCACTGCATTAACTATATGTTCACCAGCAGATTTTTTAGGAACAAATCCTTTGGCACCCATTTGAAGGACTTCTTTTACCAGCTTGACGTCGTCATAGCTTGAAAGAACGATAATTTCCGGTCGTTTCTTGAAATCCTTTAACCTCTTTAACACCTCAATACCATCTAATTCTGGCATATTGATATCCAATATCAGCACATCTGCTTCATTCTCCTTAAACCATGAAACCACTTCCATTCCATTGAGAGAATAACCTATTACCTCGATATTAGGTTCAATCTTAAGCACCGCTTTAACGCCATCTATCAAGATTTGATGGTCATCAGCAATATGAACTGTAATTTTTCTATCCATAGGTCTAAACTTTTCTAAAAACAAGGTTAAAAAAAATCCGAAAAAAACTAATTTTTCGGATCCATTCCTAGTTTAAATTACAAACGTTTTAAATCTGTAAATATTGTATGTTTTGTACTAGTCCCAGATGATAGCACCTTTTGGTCTTTTTTCTGGTTCGCTAGCATTTAATAAAGCATCCATAGCAGCAACATCATAATTACTTTCGTAAATATTGTTAAACGCTGTCTTCACCATACCGTTTACAGGTTGAAGATCTAATGTCACTGTTTTTAATGATTCAGAGTCACCGTTTTCCACTAGAAAAATCTCATTTGAAGATCCAATCAATGCAGAAGAAACAAGTACATTCTCATCAACAGTAAATGTAACAGTTACGTCTCCATTGTTATTTTCCATAACAGGAGCTGACTCTAATAGAGTTCCTTCGAAATCTGACAAAACAGTTGAGGATGAGTTAGTTAAGTTGGTAGTAAAAGAAGCCATAACCAACAATACGGCAATTGCAATAGTAAAATTTTTCATAATAATAAACTTTTAGATTTGTTTTGTATGTATTGTATATCAGCTCATATAAGCTAACACACCAAATGTATCGGCTAAAAGGGTATAATCCAATAGCGAAATCAGGTATTTTTTGATATACCCAGAAACTACTAGATATCTACCCAAAAACCGCTAATTCGATGTTTGAAAGATATAAAAAATCTATTATTATGTTTTTCTCTTCTTTTTATTGCATTTTTTATCTATATTTTTTAATGTAACTCTTTAGTCTTAAGCAATTTATGCAAACAACCAATTATCGTTGTGAAATTTATTTTTGAATAATTCAAATTCTTTTTCTATCTTGCATCTTCGTTAACACTTGAATTTAATTTCAATAGTTGAAATATTTTATAGTAAGGAGAGAAGTTATTTGTTTATTAAAAACTTGTTTCACTTCTCTCCTAACTCCCTTTCCTTTTTCCCCTTTAAAAGAAGAACCCTAAAGATTCTTCTTAAGAAATACTCAAATTTTTAAGATTTGAGTATTTTTTTTGTTCGAAAAAATAGTAAGGAGAGAAGCTATTTATTATTCAATTTATTAGAAAACAATGTGCTTCACTTCTCTCCTTTCTCCCCTTTCTTCATCTCCTATATTTTTGGAGTATATGGTGTGATCTTTTTTTTGCAAAGATCCAGATAATTTATTCTTAAACTTTATTGAAAGCGGAATATTAATTTAAAATAGTAAGGAGAGAAGTTATTTATTATTCGTTTTATTAGAAAACAATGTGCTTCACTTCTCTCCTTTCTCCCCTTTCTTCTTCTCCAATTTTCCTGGAGTATATGGTATGATCTAGGTTTTACAAATCCAGATAATTTCTTCTCAAATAGACCTACATGTTGCCGAAGTAGTGGTTTTAATTTAAAATAGTAAGGAGAGAAGTTATTTATTAATCATTTTATTAGAAAACAATATGCTTCACTTCTCTCCTTTCTCCCCTCTCTTCTTCTCCTAAATGTTTGGAGTATTTGATTTGACCTGGATAATTTAACCGATCAGGATAATTTCATGAAAACAATCTTAAAGCTAATAATTGAAAGGTCTATTTTATTAAAAATAGTAAGGAGAAAAGCTAAATGTATTATTTAATATAATAGAAAACAATGTGCTTCGCTTCTCTCCTTTCTCCCCTTTCTTCTTCTCCAAATAAAATTCGGAGTGGCTTTTATGTAAATTTGCATTTACATGATCATTTCGTTGAGAAATTTGATGTCTTTATGTCAATTTTGGAATGTATAGCAATTTTCCCACTTTCTGAAAATAGTAAGGAGAGAAGCAATTTGTTCTAATAGTAATGACAGAATCAATGCGCTTCACTTCTCTCCTTTCTCCCCTTTCTTCTGCTCCGTGCTGTTATACAACCGGAGTATATTATATATACTTAAGAACAAAACGTTCGCAAGCACATCTCTTTAAGAGAAATTTGATTTTCAAAATGTCATTTTAGGAATTCATAGCAATTTATCCTAGGAGTTATAATAAGGAGAGAAGCTCTTTTCTTCTTTGAAGTGAAAGACTCTTCTCTCCTTTCCCCCCTTATACCTTTTTTCAAAGGCTGTTTTTTCATAACAGTAACTATTACTTGAATAATTACACTACAAACATACATACACATCACGGTTCTCACAATAGAGGAACTTGGGATTTTGAAAATTACCCAAAAACCGTTAGAAAACAATAGGCATAAAAAAAGGCTGTCTAAATTAAATTTAGACAGCCGTTACACACTATAACTAAGGTATTAGTCTTATCGTAACCGGTCTACAGATTTTACAAGTTTATCATCCTTAATAATTGCCTTGTTGGTTAGTACCAAAAAAACAATTACTAATAAAGGTATGAAAACCCCAATACCCTTCTCAGAAACAACAGTCTCTCCAGGTAAGCTTAGTAAATGGTATACAATAATTCCTAACAATAAAAAGTTTATTACAATATTGACTCTATTGCTTATAATTTGTCTTGTTCTATTTTTGAATGATAATAAAGATATAAAAGATATAATTCCAGATCCTATAAAAAGAAATGGAATAGTCACATATAACAATTCATTATTTTTAAACAGGGAATTCAAATAAATCACCTCGCTATTTTGGTCTATCCAAAAAGGGACCAAAAAAGCTACCAGCCAAGCTAATAAAATGGCAATGAATATGTAAACACTTTGAATTCTTTGTAACATCTCTAAAAATGAAGCGCAAAAATACATTAATCTTTTTAAGAAATAAAGTTTATATATTAATTTTATTTTGTAATATTGTCGCAACAAATCGAAACATATTGTAAGGTTACTTCTTTTACGATACCCAATTATATTATCATAACATATTCATTTAAACAGATAATTCTTTCCAAAGAATTTATATCATTAATTAACATTCATATATGATGTTTGACATAGACGCACTCAAGGAGATGAAACTTTTGGAGCTGCAAGAAATTGCACAAAAAATAGATGTTCCAAAATTTCGTTCGTTGAAAAAACTTGATTTGGTATATCAAATATTAGATGTGCAGGCCGCTAATCCTAAACAAGTAAAGGAATCAGCCGCTGCCGTTGGTAAACCAAAACGAAAAAGAATTTTAAAAAACGAATCGGCACCTGATTTGGCCACCCCGGCCACCGAAGTTCAAAAAGAAATTCTCCCAAAAAAACAAATTATAAAAAAAGAGCCTAAACCTATTAGCCCAGTGTCTACAGATACGAAGGCTGAATCAAAACAGGAGGCAAAACCTGCCAAGGTAGCTGGTAAATCAAGTGAAGGAGAAAGACCTCAGGCGAAACAAGCGCCAAGGAACCAAAACTTACCTAAGGATCAAAAACAACAAAAAGACCAGAATCCTCCAAAGGAACAAAGTGTTCAGAAAGAACAAAATGCTCAGAAAGAACATCCAAAACCAAGAGAACAAAATCAACCGAGAGATTCTAAAAAACCTCAACAAACGCATCAAAGGGATCAAAAAAATCAAGGTCCTGGTCAACAAAAAGATTCACGCAACCAACACCCAAAGCAGAATCATAACCCAAAACAACGTGGTAATGAGGCGAACAAGCAAGTGAAATACCGTGATCCTGATTTTGAATTTGACGGAATCATTGAGAGTGAAGGTGTATTAGAAATTATGCCTGATGGTTATGGCTTCTTAAGATCTTCAGATTACAATTACTTATCATCTCCTGATGATATTTATGTATCTCAATCTCAGATAAAACTATTTGGATTAAAAACCGGAGACACTGTTAAAGGAAAAGTAAGACCACCTAAAGAAGGAGAAAAATATTTCCCGCTAATTAGAGTAAGTCTTATCAATGGCTTAAATCCAAGTATTGTAAGGGATCGTGTTTCTTTTGAGCACTTAACCCCTTTGTTTCCTGAAGCGAAATTCAATCTTGCTGAAAAGGGAAGCAATCTATCTACAAGAATCATTGACTTATTTTCACCTATAGGAAAAGGTCAACGTGGAATGTTAGTTGCACAACCAAAAACAGGAAAAACAATTCTATTAAAGGATATAGCAAATGCAATTGCTGCGAATCATCCTGAGGTTTATCAATTGGTATTATTAATTGACGAACGTCCTGAGGAAGTTACAGATATGCAAAGAAACGTAAAAGGAGAAGTAATTGCTTCAACCTTTGACGAATCTGCCGAGAGACACGTAAGAGTGGCCAATATCGTTCTTGAAAAAGCGAAAAGGCTTGTAGAATGTGGTCATGATGTAGTCATATTATTAGACTCAATTACCAGATTGGCTAGAGCATATAATACTGTAGCTCCTGCTTCTGGAAAGATTTTGTCTGGGGGTATTGATGCCAATGCTTTACACAAACCAAAAAGATTCTTTGGAGCCGCAAGAAACATCGAAAACGGTGGATCTCTTACAATTATTGCAACAGCTCTAACTGAAACAGGCTCAAAAATGGATGAAGTAATTTTTGAAGAATTTAAAGGAACTGGCAACATGGAACTTCAATTAGATAGAAATATTTCTAATAGAAGAATTTATCCAGCTATTGATCTTGTAAAATCAAGTACTCGACGTGATGATCTTCTTCATGATGACAAAGCAACACAACAACGCCTTTGGGTCTTGAGAAAGTATCTTGCTGATATGAACCCTATTGAAGCAATGGAGTTTGTTAAAGACAAAATTAAATACACAAAGAACAATGAAGAGTTTTTGATGTCTATGAATGGATAATTGAATACTTTGAGATTTTTATTTGAGCGTTCAGCTTAGGTCAGAATATATAAATAATTGAAAGTCAGATATAAAAATATCTGACTTTTTTTATGCAAAATCCTTTGTTTATATCTATAAATAATATGTATCTTTGCACCCACATCGCGGGATAGAGCAGTAGGTAGCTCGTTGGGCTCATAACCCAAAGGTCGCTGGTTCGAGTCCAGCTCCCGCTACTAGCAAAACCTTTCAGGAAACTGGAAGGTTTTTTTATGACCAAAAGTGTAAAGCTTGCTTTTAAACGAATTGGTCATAAAAAAATACTTTGGCGATAGCCAAAAGGTTTTGCTAGTAATGCATCCTCCTTCTGGACCATTTCGCAGCGCAGCAAGAAATGAATCCAGCCGTCATTGATAAACTGTAACGAATCAGATATAAAAAAAAGATTAGGCGATAGCCTTAAGGTTTTGCTAGTAATGCATCCTCCTTCTGGACCATTTCGCAGCGTAGCAAGAAATGAATCCAGCCATTCATAGTTTAATGTCTTTTTTTTTAAGATAAGCGTTGCCTTTAAAGTTCGCTGAGTCAGGGCTTGACAGCAGCTTTATGAATAGAGTCAAATCCTGACCTTTTCCATGCATCCCCTACTCTGGACCATTTTGAAACGAAGTGAAAAAATGAATCCAGCTGTCTATAATTTAAAGCCTTTTTTAAGATAAGCGTTGTCTTTAAAGTTCGCTGAGTCAAGACTTGACAACAGCTTTTTGAATAGAGTCAAACCCTGACCGCTGCTAGCAAAACCAGTTTGCTTGGAGCCTGCTCTTTTTATGACTTCCTTTGTTTTCCTTACCTTTAAAGGGAACTTTAAAAACCAAGAATATGAATTCATTAAAAAACGCAGAAGTTTTTTTTCACAATTGTGAATCAGGGAAAGGATGGGATGCATGCAATCCTTATGTGGCTGATAACGCTAAATTCTATGCACAAAGCGAACCCTTAATCGAAGTTAAAGATGTTAAAACATATGTAGAATGGATGGCTGGATTAGCTACAATTACGATGCCTGGTTGTGGTTATGAAGTGCATGCTTCAGCTTATGATGAAGCTAATGAGACTGCAATATTTTATGCCACTTTTACAGGGACTCATTCTGGTGAAGGAGGGCCTATTCCTCCTACCAACAAGACTACTAATACACATTATGTGTATGCCTTAAAAATGAATAATGACGGTAAGGTTGAAGCCATGACAAAAATATGGAATGCGTCTTGGGCTCTTAAAGAATTAGGTTGGATGTAACCAATATTTTGTTGTTATTCAATAAATTTTATTATTTCCACAAAGTTTCTCATCAACTGATTTAGGTTCGACAATTCGATGGTTCCCGCTACCAGCAAAACCTTTCAGTAAGCTGAAAGGTTTTGTTAGTAAAGCATACCTACTCTGGACCATTTTGAAACGATGTGGAAAATTGAATCCAGTTGTCTATAGTTTAATGTCTTTTATTTAGATAAGCGTTGCCTTTAAACTTAGCTTAGTCAGGGCTTGACAGCGGCTTTATGAATAAAGTCAAACCCTGACCGTTTCTAAGCATCATTAATTCTGGACAACGACTAAACGAAGTCAATCCAGCTCCTACTGCAAGAAGTATTTTACGAAATTAAGAAGCTTTGTTTGGTCGCAATTACATTTAATTATTATTTTTAAGTATTAATACTCATTACACTGCTCGAATGGATTTATTTAAAGGGAGACACCTATTTCTTTTGGTTATTCTTATAATGTTAACGAAGAATATTAAATCTCAAGAAATTGACACTCTTTTTCTTCATATTCCAAAAAATAGAGATACAATAAGCTACAAAAGAATTGTTGAGTTTGATAACAATACAAAATTATATCATGTCAGAGATTTTTATAAAAATGGTCAGCTTCAGATGGATGCGACCTATAGTGCTCTTGACAAACTCTTTAAAGAGGAGTATCAATGTAATTATCATTCAAACACAAAACAAGGACTTTATCAAACATGGTATAAAAATGGCTTGCCTGATACTCGATGTACCTATGTTGATGGAAGATTTCACGGTCAAAAGGAAGAATGGTATCCTAATGGGCAAATAGCTGAAAGGAGTAATTGGGTAAAAGGAGAAATTGAAAATGGCAAGGGACAAATGCATGGTTCATCTAAAAAATGGTCAAAAGAAGGGGAGGCAGCTTATGAAATGTTTTTTGATAAGGGGTTAAGAATAAAACCAAAGGACACCAATTATCATTATATATCGTATACGCCAAAAGAGTACAAAAAAGACTCATTAAAAAAATGGCCTTTGATTATATATTTACATGGAGGAACACCAAGAGGGACTGATTTGAAAAAACTTTATGCATCAGGAATACCTGATCAAATCTGGAGAGGTAGGGAATTTCCATTTATTATTGTAGCACCACAATGTCCTTTAGGACACAGATGGTCGACAGACGATTGGTTCGAGAATTTTTATGATGAAATAACCAAAAAGTACAATGTTGACAAAAATAAGGTTTACTTAACAGGAGCAAGTCTTGGTGGAGCAGGAACTTGGTACCTGGCAATAAAATACCCAGACTTATTTGCAGCAATTGCTCCTATGAGTGGATTTACAAGCCATATTGAATACCTAAACAAGAATATTGATAAGTTAGTTGATATGCCCATTTGGGCTTTTCATGGTAAAATTGATAAAGTTGTACAATTTGAGGAAACTGAAAGGGTTGTAGGCAGATTACAAGGGAAAAACAAAAATGTAAAATTTACAGCAGAATCCAATGTAGGACATGGGATGGAATGGTTGGTTTACCCAAAAGATGCATTATATGATTGGTTTTTAAAACATGACAGAAGAATGAAAGACAAGAATTAAATATTCAAAGTTTAGCATATCTTCGTTAGCCATATCGCTTCTAAAAAACCCTTCACAAACTCATTTAGGTTCGATAATTCAATGCTTCCCGCTTTCTGGATTATATGAATGAATCCAGCCGTCTATAGTTTAAAGCCTTTTTTAAGATTAATGTTTCCTTTCAACTTTGTTTAGTCAGGGCTTGACAGCAGCTTTATGAATAGAGTCAAACCCTGACCGTTTCGCGTAAAGCGTGCTTTTAACAAGACTTAACAGAAATCAAATAACCAATACATTTTAAGATGAATTATCCCATCTAATGATTGTTTTCCTATATTTACGACAAAACTATTCTTAGATATGAATGACTACGGTTTCCTTTCTGTTCTGCCGCCCGTAATAGCAATAATTCTTGCTTTAAGAACTAAACAAGTTTATGTGGCCCTCATATTCGGAATATGGTTTTCATGGCTGATAATGAGCGATTGGAACATCCTTGAAGGAACCCTTGCAACAATAGAAGGCATGGTAAATGTTTTCAAGTCTGAAGGCAATACCCGGACCATCATGTTTAGTGCTCTGGTTGGTGCCTTATTATTGTTTATCCAATATTCAAGAGGAGTTGAAGGCTTTGTAAACCAGCTGAATAAGTTGATTCAATACTTCGAGAATAAGCATACCGGATATAGCCGAATTATTATTCAATTATTAGCTATGCTTACTGGAGTGGTGCTGTTTGTTGAAACCAGTATAAGTTCACTAACAGTAGGAACTTTGTACAGACCCGTATTCGATAAATTAAAAATATCCAGAGAGAAACTGGCTTATATCGCCGATTCAAGCTCTGCTCCTACTTCTATTTTAATCCCATTTAACGCCTGGGGTGCTTTTATAATGGGGCTACTCATAACGCAAGGCATAGAAAAGCCCTTCAGTGTTATGCTATCTTCAATTGCATATAATTTTTATCCGTTTTTAGCCTTGATCATTCTATTCATTGTTATCGTTTCTAAAAAAGATATTGGATCAATGGCAAAAGCCGAGAAGCGAACTCAAACAACCGGAAAACTTATGGATGAAGGCTCAAAGCCAATGATATCTGAGGTGATTACTTCATATCCTCCAAAAGAAGGCATAAAGGCAAAGTCATATAATATGGTTATTCCTTTATTAACCATGGTAGCCATGATGCCAGTGAATTTAGTCTATACCGGTTGGTCAAAGGTTGAAAATTACAATTCTTTCTGGGACCATGTTTCTCAAGCCATCGGTAATGGTTCCGGCTCATCATCTGTATTATACGCGGTGATTAGCTCTATTCTTGTGGCCATGGTTTTGTACCGGGCTCAAGGAATTATGAAACTAAAAGAAATGGTTGATTTAATCCTAAAAGGTATTAGCGAATTAATGCCCTTGGCACTTTTAATGCTGTTAGCCTTTGCAATTGGTGATGCCTGTAATCAATTAGGTACTGGTCAATTTGTTGCAAACTGGTCAAAAGACTGGCTTTCTCCCGAATATTTACCTGCTATCGTTTTTGTTATTAGTTCATTTATTGCGTTCTCCACCGGAACATCTTGGGGAACCTTTGCCATCATGCTGGCGATATCGATTCCAATGGCCAACATCCATGGAGCCGAAGTTACCTTGATCATAGCAGCTACTCTTGGTGGTGGTATTTTTGGAGATCATTGTTCTCCTATCTCTGATACTTCGATTATTTCGTCTATGGCATCTGCTAGTGATCATATAGATCATGTTAGAACTCAATTACCTTATGCTCTTTTAGGTGGTGCAATAACTACAATCCTATATTTGATTTTAGGGTTTAGCATGATCTGAAAATTTTCATAAAGTTTCAAATCCCACCTTTATAAAGTAGAAAACCCCCTACCTTTGCATCTCAAATTAGAGCATACATGAAACACAAAGCAGGATTTGTAAATATTATAGGGAACCCAAATGTGGGAAAATCAACGTTGATGAATGTATTGATCGGTGAGAAATTATCAATCATTACTTCCAAAGCACAAACTACAAGACATAGAATTCTTGGAATTGTAAATGGGGATGATTATCAGGCTGTTTTTTCAGACACGCCGGGAATCATCAATCCTGCCTATGAATTACAAGAATCCATGATGGATTTCGTAAAGACCGCATTCGAAGATGCCGATGTCTTGATTTACATGGTTGAGACCGGAGAAAAAGACTTGAAGAATGAGGCCTTTTTCAATAAGATCAAACAGGTGAAAATTCCCGTATTACTTTTATTAAACAAGATTGATCAATCTTCACAAGATCTGTTAGAGCAACAGGTAGCCTATTGGAAAGAAACTGTACCTAACGCTGAAATTCATCCAATATCTGCTCTTGAAAATTTTAATATCCCAACTGTCATGAAACGGATAGTTGAATTACTTCCTGAGTCACCTCCATTTTACCCAAAAGATCAATTAACTGATAAACCAGAACGTTTTTTTGTAAATGAGAAAATCAGGGAAAAAATCCTGATGCACTATAAGAAAGAAATTCCATATTCAGTAGAAATCGAAACTGAAGAATTTAAAGAGGAAGCAAAAATAATTCGAATTCGTTCAGTTATTATGGTAGAAAGAGACACTCAAAAAGGTATCATTATCGGTCACAAAGGTGCTGCTTTAAAACGAGTTGGCTCTGAAGCCAGAAAGGATCTTGAAAAATTCTTTGGCAAAAAAATATTCATGGAACTTTATGTTAAGGTCAACAAAAATTGGAGGAGTGACAAAAACCAATTAAAAAGATTCGGATACAAAGATTAAATTAAAGAAGGCTTTTAAGCTCCTCAAAATCAAGTCCGCCATAGTTTCCTGAACTCATCAATAACAAGGCCGTATCTTTTAAATTCTGTTCAAATAAGTATTTCTTAAAGGCCTTGGGCTCAGTATAAATTATTAGATCATCTCGTTTAAAGGCATTGGCAATTTGCTCTTCGGTCACTTCTTTAAGTCGTTTGATCTTAACGGCATGTGGAGAATAAAACACAACAGCTTCATCCGCCCCCTCTAAGGTACCTTCATATTCTTTCAGAAAATCTTCATTCAGGCTGCTGTAAGTATGTAATTCCAGACAAGCCAATAGCTTTCTGTTTGGGTATTGTTCTCTAACTGCCTTAGTTGTCGCTCCTACTTTTGATGGAGAGTGCGCAAAATCTTTATAAACCACAGTCTGATCATTTTCAGCAATTTTTTCCAACCTTTTACTGGCTCCCTTAAAATCTGCAATGGCTTCATAAAATGCTTCCTCACCTATTCCTAAATGGAAACAAATACTTCTGGCTCCTTCTAAATTCTGCAAATTGTGTTTTCCGAATATTTCCAATGGAATTTCACCTTCTATTGTGTCTAGAATAGTAGCGCCATCTTCAATAGTATATTCAGGTGTCTTGTATGGGTATTTTTTGATCTGATTACTTGTCTCCTCAACAACCTTTTTCACTACTTCATCTTCTTCAAAATACACCATCATACCTCCTTTTACCATGGTGTCAACAAAAATGCTGAATTGATCAACATAATTCTCAAAAGTTGGAAAGACATTGATATGATCCCAGGCTATACCACTCAACAGTGCAATATTGGCCTTATATAAATGAAATTTTGGTCTCAAATCAATCGGAGAAGATAAGTATTCGTCTCCCTCCAGAACAATCACTTCATTTTCTTCAGTCAGATGCACCATTCTATCGAAACCGTCCAACTGGGCTCCTACCATAAAGTCAACTTCAACGTTATGATATTTCAACACGTGCAGGATCATAGAAGTTATGGTAGTTTTACCATGTGAACCTCCAATTACTACTCTTGTTTTATTCTTAGCATGCTCATATAAAAACTCTGGGTAGGAATAAATAGTAAGTCCTAATTCTTGTGCTTTAATCAATTCAGGATTATCAGCTTTTGCATGCATCCCCAATATGATCGCATTCAAACCAGAATGAATTTTTTCAGGAAACCAACCCATAGATTCGGGAAGTAAACCTTTAGTTGCTAACCTAGATTTAGAGGGTTCAAATATAGCGTCATCACTACCTGTTATAGTATCTCCTTTGGCCTGTAGGGCAAGGGCAAGATTATGCATGGCACTGCCTCCGATTGATATAAAGTGTATGTTCATTTGATGGAATTAATAGGGTAAAAATACAAATTAAAAGTGGTTGGTTGAACTATAAAATCATACTAAATAATCAATTAGTGTCTACTCGTTTTAAAGGTCTGGTCAAACATGTAGGTCCACCTCCACCCATAACGCTAATATGTTTTCCGAGGTATGAATGCACTTCACAACCCTTATCCAAAAGCCTTCTTTTCGTGATAGGATTTCCCTCAACCATGATGCACTTATTTGCTGCTATCGCCAACACGTTGCATCCCATAGATTCAAATTCCTCATCAGGCACTTCAACAAGTTTATATCCTCTAGCTAACAAGTCATTTCTAAAAGAAATCGGCATTAAGGGAGAATAAACTACAGCAAGCTGAGGCCCAACGGGGCTGAAAATTGACATGAGGTGAAAAACGTCTGAGACACCCTTATAATGAGGTAAATCAACAACAACAATCTTTACACCATGTGGCTCTAAAAGGCCTTTAAGTTGCGCTATACCCTCTTCATTTGTTCTATAGGTATAACCAACAGCCAGCGTATTTTGATCAAGCCAGGCAACATCACCACCTTCAAGCTTTCCAGGAGCCTTTATCTCACCCAAAATCGGGATATTATGTTCTGTGAAAAATGCCTTTTGAGCTTGGGGTTCATCAACGCGCTCTTTTTTTCCCATGTTGCATAAGATCATTCCAAAATCAGTAGCAATCGATGCGTCTCTGCAATACACTGAATCCATACTCAAATCTTCATTTTCAGGTAAACGTAAAACTTCAGCGCCCTGCTGCTGAAGCAATAATTCGAATGCTTTATATTCATCAACTGCTTCTGCCAAATCAGGCCTATCCAAATAATGCAATTCCTTCCATTGATTTTCAATAATATCGTCAGATCTAAACGCAAGTTCAACTGGTTTGATCAGTACAGATTTTAATCTTAAATAATCGGTATGGCTCGTTTCTATCATTGATGTCGTTTTTTTATTCTAGGGCATTAAAATATAAAAAGGGTTTCAATAAGCAACAATAATGCCTTACAAAAAAGTAACATATACACTAGCAGATAAAAGCGCTAATAAAAACCAAACGCAATAACTAGAATCTATATGATTTATTCATGCAATCCTGAGTGTTATTAGTAATATAATTATTATTACTTTAGACCTTAATACAACAATTTAAAGAGCGCAGACTATGAAAAATGAGTTCATTGTAGATCAAGATATTACAAAAGCCAGCACCTTACCGTCTTCGTTTTACAAGACCGATTCTATTTTTGATCAAATCAAAGAAAAGATTTTTCTTAAATCATGGCAATTTATAGGAGATGAAGAATTGGTCAAACTGCCTAAATCAGCACATCCATTTGTCCTGCTGAATAGCTTTTTAACCGAGCCTTTGTTGCTGACTAAAGATGAAGAGGGCAATCTACATTGTATGAGTAATGTCTGCACGCATAGGGCTAATCTTGTCGTATTAGGCAGTGGGAAACTAAAAAAATTAACTTGCATGTATCATGGAAGAAGATTTGATCTCAAAGGGAAGTTTGAACATATGCCTGAATTCAAAGAAGCCCAGGATTTCCCAAGAGAATGTGATCATCTGCGCAACTTCCCACTGCTGCAATGGGGCCCATTATTATTTGCTGGTTTAGAACCAAGCTTTGATTTTAATGAGGTGCTTGACAAAATGAAAGAAAGACTCGACTTTCTCCCAATACAAGACTTTAGACTTGAGCCTTCACTTTCAAAAGACTATTTGGTTCATGCACATTGGGCTTTATATTGTGACAATTATTTAGAAGGATTTCACGTTCCTTTTGTGCATGAAGATTTGAATAAAGTACTTGACTACGGAAGCTATAAGACTGAAATTTATAAGCATTGCAATCTCCAAATTGGCTATACGAATGATGCCACAGAAACTTTTGATTTACCCGAGAATCACCTGGATTACGGTAAAAATGTAGCGGCTTATTACTATTGGGTATTCCCAAATATGATGTTCAATTTTTATCCCTGGGGCTTGTCAATCAATGTTGTCAAACCTATCAGTCCGAACAGGACCAAAGTTTCGTTTATCAGTTATGTTCTCGATCCGGATAAATTAGAAAAAGGAGCTGGTCAGGGCCTGGATAAAGTGGAAAGAGAGGATGAATTCGTTGTTGAAAATGTTCAAAAAGGTATTCATTCATCATTTTACAAAGCAGGTAGATTTTCTCCTGAACGAGAGAAAGGTGTGCATCACTTTCATACCCTTTTGGCCAAGTTCATGAACCAATAGTGATTAGTTTAGTTTAAAACTCCATTCCTTTTCATTCAGTTCATCCAATAATTCTTTTGTGATATTGATTTTAGAACTCCTGCTAGGCATATTTAATTTTAGCTTTTCTTCTCGGTCAATAATCATAAAGTGGAGGTGTTGACTTCCGGGATGGTTCTTGAATACACTTTCAATATCTGTAACTGCCTTTTCACTAATATGCTCTATCGGCAAATTCAAGGTAATCTTCTTTGCCATTTTACCTAAAACATCCTGAAGTTGCTGAATCGCTGTAATTACGACTCTCACATCACCATTTTGCCATGCTCTTCGCATCACCGTTTTGAGATATAAAAAAGTGTTAGGAATTAAATAATGTCTGAATTTCAGATAATCTTCATTAAACAGCCTGAATTCATAAGCATCACTATAATCTTCAAAAGTAAACATCCCCCATGGTTTCCCATTCTTACTCACTCTGTGCTGGACATCTGTTATGATACCTGCAAACGATAATTCCATGCCTTCAAGTTGGTTGATATTTTGCAAGCTATCTACTTTCGCATTACAAAAATATTTTATTTCAGTTTTATAATCATCCAGAGGATGTCCTGAAATATAGATACCAATCATTTCCTTTTCTTTAGAAAGTTTTTCCATGACATTCCATGGTTCACAAGGAGGTATAATCGGCTCATCAAACTGCACATCTGAAGCCTCACCAAATAAAGAAACTTGTGCAGAATTTTTACTCTCTTGAAACTTATTTCCGAATCTAATCGCCTTCTCAATAAAGGTCAATCCTTTTTCATCAAGGGCGAAATATTGAGACCTGTTGGCTGTTCCAAAAGAATCAAACCCTCCTGCTAATACCATTCCATCAAATGCTTTTTTATTCGCTGATCTTAAATCGACACGTTTAGTGACGTCAAAAATCGAACGAAAATTACCATTCTCCTTTCTTTCATTTACAAATGCGCGCACAGCCCCTTCTCCAACACCTCTAATAGCTCCCATTCCAAACCTGACGGCTCCTTGTTTGTTCACTGAGAATTTATAATAGGATTCATTGACGTCAGGCCCTAACACTTCAATACCTGACCTTTTACATTCCTCCATAAAAAACGTAACCTGCTTTATGTCGTTCATGTTATTACTCAACACAGAGGCCATATATTCAGCAGGGTAATGTGCTTTTAGATAAGCCGTCTGGTAGGCTATAAAAGCATAACATGTTGAATGTGACTTATTAAAGGCATAGGCTGCAAATGCTTCCCAATCTTTCCATATTTTTTCCAAAGTCTCCTCTGGGTGGTTATTCTTTTTACCACCTTCAATAAAGAGTGGTTTTAATTTTTCCAAAAGGGCAAAAATCTTTTTTCCCATTGCCTTACGCAGCATATCCGCCTGGCCTTTGGTAAAACCTGCTAATTTCTGAGATAAAAGCATTACTTGCTCCTGGTATACAGTAATACCATAGGTCTCCTTTAGATAACCCTCCATATCAGGCAAGTCATACTCGATTTCTTCCCTACCGTGCTTTCGATCAATAAATGAAGGAATATATTCCATAGGCCCTGGTCTGTAAAGGGCATTCATTGCAATAAGGTCAGCAAATTCAGTTGGCTTTAATGACTTCATATGCTTCTGCATACCCGGAGATTCATATTGAAAAATCCCAATAGTCTCTCCTCTTTGAAACAAAGCATAAGTCTTTTCGTCATCAAGCGGAAAATCATCAGGCTCAAGATCTACTCCATGCAAAGCCTTGACAATCTTCACCGTATCCTTTATCAAAGTAAGTGTCTTCAAGCCCAGGAAATCCATTTTCAACAACCCTGCATCTTCAACAACTCCATTGTCAAATTGTGTCACATACATGTCGGTTCCTTTGGCCGTTGCCACTGGAATCAAATTGGTGATATCTTCAGGAGTTATAATGACACCGCAGGCATGTGTTCCGGTATTTCGAACCGAACCTTCAAGCATGAGGGCCTGATTAATGGTTTCTGCTTCCAGGCTACTTCCTTCAGCCAAAGACTTCAGTTCATCTACATTGGCTTTTTCTTCACTTCGTAAACCCTTTACTTTTGAAATACTCTTTGCATCAGTTCCAAAAATATTATTCAGCTTAAGCCCGGGAATAAGTTTGGCTATTCTATCTGCATCCGGAAGGGGAAGGTCTAAAACCCTTGCCGTATCTCTAATGGAAGATTTCGCAGCCATGGTTCCGTAAGTGATAATCTGTGCCACCTGATTCGAACCATATTTATTAATTACATAATCAATAACACTTTGCCTTCCTTCATCATCAAAATCAATATCAATATCAGGAAGTGATACCCTGTCAGGATTCAAAAAACGCTCAAAAAGAAGATCATATTTAATAGGATCTATATTTGTAATCGCAAGGCAATAGGCTACTGCAGAACCAGCGGCAGAACCCCTACCTGGGCCAACAGAAACTCCCATCCTGCGGGCTTCCTTTATAAAATCTTCAACAATAAGGAAATAACCTGGATAGCCTGTTTTCTCAATAATCATTAATTCAAAATCAAGGCGCTCCCTAATATCTTCAGTTAGATCAGCATACCTTCCTTTTGCTCCTTCATAGGTCAAGTACTTTAAATATGCATTTTCTCCTCTTTTCCCTCCATCTTCTGCATCTTTAGCATCGTAAAATTGCTCTGGCATATCAAATTTAGGAAGTAATACATCCCTTGCAAGATCAAAAATCTCAACCTTATCAATTATTTCCTGGATATTTATAATTGACTCAGGAACATGCTTAAACTTGGCCTTCATTTCATCCTGATCTTTGAAATAGTATTGGTCATTGGGCAAGCCATATCGAAATCCTCTCCCTCTTCCTTTAGGAGTTGCTATTTTCTCTCCGTCTTTAACGCACAATAAAATATCATGGGCGGTAGAATCGGTCTTTTTCAGATAAAATGTATTGTTGGTCGCGATCAGTTTCACCTCATGCTTCCTTGAAAAACCTATAATGATATCGTTAATATGCTTTTCGTTTTCTTGCTGATGATCACTGATTTCAAGATAAAAATCAGCTCCAAATGTCTTTTTCCACCACAGTAATGCTTCTTCAGCCTGATGCTCACCTACATTGAGAATTTTATTAGGAATCTCCCCATTTACACCTCCGCTTAAAACGATCACATCTTCTTTATACTTCTCAACAAGATGTTTATCTATCCTTGGGACATAATAAAAACCATCTATATATGCTGCTGAGGCCAATTTCGCTAAATTGTGATATCCTTTTTTATTTTTAGCAAGAAGAACGACCTGATAACCATTGTCTTTGACAGATTTGTCTAAATGGTTTTCACATACGTTAAACTCACAACCCACTATCGGTGTTATTGGATGTTCTGCCTCCTTATTGTGCTTAAGAATCTCCTTCACAAACACAAATGCCCCCATCATGTTTCCCGTATCGGTCAAAGCAACAGCTGGCATTTTATTTGCAATGGTTTCTTTTACAAGACCAGCAACACTGGCCGTAGATTGTAAAATAGAATACTGGGAATGATTGTGGAGATGGGCAAAAGATGCAGCTTGAAATGCTTCCTTCAATTCAGAACTGACAATTGGCCCGTCACTTGAGGCGTCTTTCGTTGCCTTCTTTATTTTATCACTTTCTTTCTTAAGATTCAGATGTTTTAAACCTGCTGCTTCAAAAGTTTGGGGATTATGATTTGTAAAATCAACAAAATATGAACTATCTACTTGTAATTCATCTAATGAATAATTTCCATTCCTGATCAATTCTAAAAAACATCTGGTCGTAGCTTCAACATCAGCCGTGGCATTATGCGCTTCGCCAAAAGGTTTGTTAAAGAGTTTCTCATGCAGTTCAGTCAGCGTAGGCAGTTTGAACTTGCCGTATCTTCCTCCGGGTATCTCACATAAGAGAGCTGTTTTTTCAGTACAGGTATCCAATACCGGTAAATCATTAAGTTTCGACGCAATACTGGCTCTGTGAAATTCAGCGCCCATTATATTCAAATCAAACTTTAAATTCTGGCCAACAACGAATTTTGTATTTGACAAGGCTTCATTAAACAAAGCCAGCACTTCTGTCAAAGGCCTTCCCTGCTGTAATGCTAAATCAGTGGAAATTCCATGGATTTGCTCAGCATCATAGGGGATTTTGTAATTTTCCGGGATTATTAAATAGTCTTCATGAGAAATCATTTTTCCCATCTCATCATGCAATTGCCATGCAATCTGAACACATCTTGGCCAGTTATCAACATCCGTTATGGGTGCATTCCAGTTCTTAGGTAAACCTGTAGTTTCTGTGTCAAATATTAAATACATGCAACAATTAATTATGTGAAGATATGAAAGGGATAAAAGTAAGTATTTAGTCAATTCTAATAATCCCAAATAGCAGTATTTTTATCAACAATGAGACGCAATTGTTAATAGGGGTTTTCATTGTCGCAGGTACTGATAATGAGAATGATAATAATTATTATTTTTGACTATGCATTCAATAATATTTACTATTTTTGCGCCCTACTTCGAGAAAGTAGAAATATAATATTAATAACTTAGGTCGAGAACCTAAAAATTTAAACATTTATGTCAGTAAAAATTAGATTACAAAGACACGGTAGAAAAGGAAAACCATTCTTTTGGATAGTAGCTGCAGATTCGCGCTCAAAAAGAGATGGTAGATCTTTGGAAAAACTAGGAACTTACAATCCTAACACAAACCCTGCAACCATTGATTTAGATATCGATGGAGCCGTTAAATGGCTTCAAAATGGTGCACAACCAACTGATACAGCTAGAGCTATTCTATCTTACAAAGGTGCCTTATTAAAAAACCATCTTGCTGGTGGCGTTAAAAAAGGTGCTTTAACTGAAGAGCAAGCTGAAACTAAATATCAAGCTTGGTTAGAAGAGAAAGCAAATAAAGTTTCAGATAAAGAAGGAAAACTTGCAAAAGCTGAAGAAGATGCTAAATTAGCAATTTTTGAAGCTGAGAAGGCTGTTAATGCTAGTCGTAAAGCGGCAGCAGATGAAATTGAAAACGAAGCTATCAAAGCTAAAGCAGATGCAAAAGCGGCCAAAGAAGCGGCGGCAAAAGCTGAAGAAGCAGTAGAAGATGAGGCTCCTAAAACAATTGACGAAGTAGCTGAACAAGCTAAAGAAGAAGAAAAATAAAATATTTTTGAAATATTTTTGAAAACCTGATATGAATGTATCAGGTTTTTTTGTTTTAAATTTGTCAGATTAGAATTTCAACTAAATGAAAAAAGAGGATTGTTTTTATCTCGGTATAATTGCTAGAAAGTATAGTTTTAAAGGAGAAGTCGTCTTAAAACTCGATACTGATCAACCTGAGATTTATGAAAACCTCGATGCCGTCCTCATAGATTTTGGTAAAACCCTTGTACCCTACTTTATTGAAAAAAGCTTATTTCAAAAAGGTAACCAACTAAGAATTCAATTTGAAGAAGTCTACTCTGAGCAAGAAGCTGAAAAACTTTTGAAGAAAGGTGCCTATCTGCCAATGAATTTACTTCCCAAACTGGAAGGGACCAAGTTTTATTATCATGAAATAAAAGGATTCATGTTAGAAGATATAAGCTTTGGAGAAATAGGACTTATTGATTCCATTGATGACAAGTCTTCACAACCTCTCTTTGTAATAAAAACGGATTCTGATGAAATTCTAATCCCAATGGTTGATGACTTCATTGAAAAGATTGACCGTAAAAATAAGAAAGTTATTGTCAGAACGCCAGAAGGGCTTATTGATATGAATAGAGCCTAAATTATCATGTCTCATAAAGGATTTCAGTTCAAAGAATTTAAAGTCGAACAAGACCGCTGTGCAATGAAAATTGGTACTGATGGAGTTCTATTAGGGGCTTGGGTTGATGTACCTGAACATATTAATTCAATCCTGGATATTGGGACTGGCACCGGAATTATAGCGCTTCAACTAGCTCAACGAAGTGACGCTGAAGTAATTGATGCCTTGGAAATAGAGCCCCAGGCTTTCGAGCAGGCAGTTGAAAATTTTGAAAATAGCCAATGGGCTGATAGGCTGTATTGCTACCACGCCTCTTTACAGGAATTTGTTAGTGAAATAGATGATAAATATGATCTGGTCATAAGTAATCCACCTTATTTTAACGACACTTTTAAGGAATTAGATAAACAACGTGCCATTGCAAGACATACAGAAGAACTCACTTTTAAGGAGCTATTGGAAGGAGTTACCAAAGTGCTCGCAACTGATGGTACTGCTGCTTTTATTATACCCTACAAAGAGGAAATAGGTTTTTTGGAGCTCGCTCAAAACACAAACCTTTTCCCTTCTAAGATTAGCAGGTATCGAGGAAATATAAATAGTGAATTAAAAAGAAGTCTTATTCAATTAAAAACTAAGCCTCATACGCTAGTTCAAGAAGAATTCTTTTTAGAACATTCTCGTCATGAATATTCTGATCATTATAAAAGTTTGGTGAAAGATTTTTACCTTAAGTTATAAGATCAGACTCTTTGGCTCTTTTCCTAAACGCGATAATAACAGCTGCCGTAAAGAACATTAACAAACCATAAGTTAATGGAACAATCGTGTATTCAGGCTTTTGAAGTATCAAAGTAGCAATCGTTATAGCCAAAGTTCCATTCTGAATACCTGATTCAATAGAAATAGTAACCGCTTGATTTTTAGGTAGCTTAAAAATAATTGCCAATAAATACCCAGCGAGCATTGTGAAAATATTTAACAATATTGAGGGCAATCCAGCCTCCCCAAAATACTCAATAAACTCATTTCTATTGCTGTACGTTACACCAACTACTACAAGGATAAACAATACCATTGATGCTTTTTTCACTGGCTTCTCAACTCGAAAAGCAAATTCTGGAAATTTTTTGTTAATGAACATCCCTATCAAAACCGGAATAATAATAATCACAAACAACTGTTTTAAAGTAGACATAAAATCCAAAGACATGGCTTGTGACTCCTCTAAAAAATAGTGAAACCCAATATTCATAATAAAAGGGATCGTTATAAATGAAAGCAAGCTCGCAATTGCAGTCAGTGAAACTGACAAAGCAAGATCTCCTTTAGCCAAATAACTAATCATATTAGATGTGGCACCTCCCGGACATGATGCGATAAGCATAATACCAATGGCAATAACGGGTGGTAATGCTAAAAAATAGCAAATTAAAAATGCAATGACTGGCAATAAAATAAGTTGACTACTGAGCCCTACAATCACTGCCTTAGGGTATTTAACTATCCGTTTAAAATCAGCTATTGCCAATGATAAGCCCATACCAGCCATTATAATAAACAAAGAAATAGCGAGAATAATCCCTGTAATCGAAGTCATAGCAATAAAAGGTTCATTGATTGATTAGGAAATCAATATACAAAAATTCTAAAACAGTCGGTTAATGATCTAGCATGTGCTATTAAGCACCTAAATTGTTTGGGTTATAACCTAAATATGGAACTTCTTTTTCATGAAACAAAAGCTCATAATTTTCTAATTCCTTTAAAATTGGGTCATAAACTTCTTTGCTAATTGGCAATTGAACCCCTGGGCTTTTTATTTGACCATTCAAAATACTAAGTGTTGCAATAGCAACAGGCAGCCCTACCGTTTTTGCCATCGCCGTATAGGATTGATCTTCCCCAAGAACTACCATGTTAGATTCGATCTGCCGTTTTTCACCGTCAATTTCAAATCCAAATTTATGGTACATAACGATCATATCTTTATCTTCCTCTTGAAGTGTCCAGCTATCCATCAGGATTTTCTGTAATATTTGAGCAGGAGTGGCATCCTTGATTCCAACGATCTTATCAGCGTTAAAAATGTCAAGCTCTAATAATTTCTCCCAAATGACATCGTCCTGATCTATTTTTAAATAATGTCTTAGTTTGAGTTCCGCTGAATCATGAGGTTTATAAGGTAAAAAGGAATTTGTAAACTCCCTGTAGCTCATGCTTTCTGAACCCTCCATATGATAACTATCATCTGTCATTCCTAATTGAACAAAAATATTCCATGCTCTTGAAAACCCAACCCTACGTATTGTTCCCCTGTAAAGGGTTAGTACATCTTCAAGACCATAAATGTCTCGGTAATTAAGTGAATCTCTATTAGCTAAGGCTTCAAAATTCCCATAACCTTCGATTGACAAAAACTCAGTTCTTCTAAACAACTTATGATATGGAATATATTTATACCTTCCTTCTTGAATAAATTTCGCTACGCCTCCTTGACCGGCAACAACAACATTTCTTGGATTCCATGTAAATTTATAATTCCAGAGATTTGTATCACTTTCAGGCGCTACAAGCCCACCTGTAAATGATTCGAAAAGCAACATTTTACCCCCTTTAGCCTTTATTCTGTCAATGACCTGCATGGCACTCATATGATCAATCCCCGGGTCGAGCCCGATCTCATTCATAAATACGAGCCCTTTTTTCTTTACCTCCTCATCCATGGCCATCAATTCTTTTGATATATAGGAAGCTGTTACAAGGCTCTTTCCAAAGTCTAAACAATCTTTAGCTATTTCTAAATGAAACCTGGCAGGTAACATTGAAATTACAATATCAGCACTATTTACTAAAGCTTTTCTACTTTCTACATTAAAGATATCCAGCTCTACTATTGTGGCGTTCTCATGACCTTTAACCAATTTTTTGGCATTATCAACTGAAATATCAGCTATAATCACTTTCAACTTTTCTGAAAAAGATTTTTCCAAAAGATATCTTACCAGAGCTGCTGAGGACCTCCCGGCTCCAACTATTAAAATACTTCTCATAAGTGCGTAGATGTTTGTTCAAATGTACTTAAAATTGAGTAGAAGATACTTGCTCAAAACTTGATTTTTTTCTCATTTTTTTATTAAAAAAAAGAATTAATAAAATAGTATTTTGAATAATTAAATTAGCATTATTAAGTAACTTTAAGCAATCAAAAAATACCCGAAAAATGATTAAAAAAATATCAGGACTTGCCGCCTTATTAGCCATGTTAACTGTTGTAATTGGGGCTTTTGGAGCACATTCTTTAAAAGAAAAGCTGAGTCCGGAAGTTCTACAGAGTTTTGAAACAGGTGTGAGGTATATGATGTATCATGTTTTAGCTATTCTATTAATCACAAACTCTGGAATGCTCTCTGACAAGTCTAAATTGATTATTTCTTCGCTATTTATTGCGGGAATCCTGTTTTTTTCAGGCTCTATTTTTGTCATCTCATTAGACATCGTTCAAGCAAAGCAAATTTGGTTTATTACTCCTCTAGGTGGTCTATTCTTTATTCTTGGATGGTTAATAAGTGCTTATTCATTTTTTACATCAACTAATAGAAATTAATCAAAAACGCTTTATAAACCCTAATTCCTCATGGGTTATTTTCATTGCCCCAATTATCTTCATGATTTTAAGAAAAAGACTGAATCACTAGTAATTACTTGATTTTATTAATAATTAATGGTAAATACTTTTTGTACACTATCTTATTCTTAGTAATTTTAAGAGATCAATTTTCAACTATTAATTGCGAAAACGTTATCGTAAATAAGCATGTAATCCCTGACAAATGTCATAAAAACGAAATAGCATTAAGCCGTAAATTTGTTGAAGAAATCAAAACAATTAACACTTAAATATTTACTTATGGAAGTTCTAACAAAATCAGTAATCAGCTCATTAAATGACTTAGGAATCAAAAACCCAAAAGAGATTATTTATAACCCATCATATGATGAATTATATAAGTATGAAATGTCACCTTCTTTAGAAGGATATGAAAAAGCTTACGATACCGAATTAGGTGCTGTAAACGTAATGACAGGTAAATTTACAGGTCGTTCTCCAAAGGATAAGTTTATTGTTAAGGATGATGCAACAAAAGATACATTGTGGTGGACTTCTGAACAAGCACCAAATGACAACAAACCAACAACTCAAGCTGTTTGGAATGAATTGAAAGCATTAGTTCTTGATGAATTATCAGGTAAAAAATTATATGTAGTTGATGCTTTTTGTGGTGCCAATGAAGACACTAGATTAAAAATTAGATTTATTGTAGAAGTTCCGTGGCAGGCTCATTTTGTTACAAACATGTTTATCAGACCTACTTCTGAAGAATTAGAGACTTTTGGAGAACCAGATTTCGTAGTGATGAATGGTTCTGAAACTCAAAATGACAATTGGAAAGAACATGGTTTAAATTCTGAAGTATTTACGATGTTTAACCTAACAGAGCAAATGCAAATAATTGGTGGAACCTGGTATGGTGGTGAAATGAAAAAAGGAATGTTCGCCATGATGAACTATTTCTTACCTCAAAGAGGAATTTCTTCTATGCACTGTTCTGCTAACGTTGGAAAAGACGGTAAAACAGCCATTTTCTTTGGATTATCAGGAACTGGTAAAACTACCCTTTCTACAGATCCTAACAGGGCCTTAATTGGTGATGATGAGCACGGTTGGGATGATGAAGGTGTCTTTAACTTTGAAGGTGGATGTTATGCCAAAACGATTGACCTATGTCATGAAGCTGAACCAGACATCTATGATGCCATTAAAAGAGATGCATTACTTGAGAATGTAACTGTTGATGAAAATGGTAAAATTGACTTCACTGATGGATCAGTTACTCAGAACACAAGAGTTTCGTACCCTATTTATCATATTGACAATATTGTAAAACCAGTTTCTAAAGCGGGTCATGCGAATAAAGTTATTTTCTTAACAGCTGATGCTTTTGGTGTAATGCCTCCAGTATCCAAGTTGACCCCAGAGCAAACTAAATATCACTTCTTATCAGGATTTACAGCTAAATTAGCCGGTACCGAAAGAGGTGTTACTGAACCAACTCCAACTTTTTCTGCTTGTTTTGGTGAAGCCTTCTTGACTTTACACCCAACAAAATACGGTGAAGAGCTAGTGAAAAAAATGGAAGAGCATGGAGCTGAAGCTTATTTAGTAAACACTGGTTGGAATGGAACTGGAAAACGAATTTCTATCCAGGATACAAGAGGAATTATTGATAGAATTTTAGATGGTTCTGTTGATAAAGCTGAAACTAAAATCATTCCTGTATTTAATTTAGAAGTTCCTACTTCTTTAGAAAATGTACATGATGAAATTTTAGATCCTAGAGATACTTACGAAGATTCTGCAGAATGGGATAAAAGAGCGCAAAAATTAGCTGGCTTATTCGCGAAAAACTTCGAAAAGTACACTGATAATGAAGAAGGAAAATCATTAGTTGCTGCAGGTCCACAACAAGACTAAATTATTGTTTTTCAATAAGAAGTGCGTATCGAATATATTCGGTACGCATTTTTTTATGCTTAAAAGTCAAATTTTAACTGCACATCTATTACCTTCTCTACCTCTTTAGACACATTATTGAGATTTGAAACTGAAATCCCTAACAAACGAACCGAATTTTTAATTTTTTCCTGATACAGTAAGTCTTTGACTGTATCGAGTAATATGTCTTTATTTTTTACGAAAACAGCTAAAGTCTTGCTTCTGGTTTGCAAAGAAAAATCACTGTATTTGATTTTTAAGGTTATTGTTTTACCTGCAACACTAGACTTTTTAAGCCTGTTTTCTAATTCGGCTGCTATCGCTTCTAAACGTTCCATCATAAATATTTCAGAAGTAAGGTTTTTTGTAAAGGTGTGTTCTGCCGCAACTGATTTTTGAATTCTGTTTGGTTTTACGGCACTATAATGTAAGCCTCTAACCACGTTAAAGTAATGCTCTCCTGATGATTTGAAATGAGTCATCAAAAACTCCAAACTCTTTTCTTTCAAATCACTTCCCGTAAAAATACCCAAGCGATACATCTTTTGAGCTGTAACTTTTCCTATTCCAAAGAATTTTGAAATCTCCAAATTTTCTAAAAAAGACTCCACTTCTTCCGGAGCAATTGTCTTTTGCCCATTTGGTTTGTTAATATCAGACGCAATCTTGGCAACAAATTTGCTATTTGCTATCCCTGCAGAGGCATGTAAACCAACTTCTTCAAAAATCTGTTTTCTTATATTTTGTGCAATAATAGTTGCCGAAGGATGGTTCTTTTTATTCACCGTAACATCCAGATAGGCCTCATCAAGTGACAAGGGCTCCACAAGCTCAGTATATTCATAGAAAATCGATCTTATCTTCCCTGAAATCTCTTTATATCGCGCAAACCTGGGTTTTACAAAAATTAGATTCGGGCAATTTCGCCTGGCCTGCATGCCACTCATAGCAGACCTTACACCAAATTTTCTCGCTTCATAACTCGCTGCAGCCACGACACCCCTTTCACCACCTCCTCCAACTGCAAGAGGCTTCCCTTGCAACTCAGGGTTATCCATCTGCTCGACAGAAGCAAAAAAGGCGTCCATATCAACGTGAATAATCTTTCTGTCAGGCATTAATTCCATGTGGATAAAACTACAAAATATTGTGAAAGATGCGCTGTATTCATGTCAAAATCGGGATTGAAAAATCATAAAAATGCCTTACTTTTGCAGCATGTCAAGAAAAAAGAAATTTCATTTATTTGAGAATATTGAGGTGATTGATACTGCTGCGAAAGGTAAATCCGTCGCTAAATCACCTGATGGAAGGGTTGTGTTTCTTAGTAATGCCGTACCAGGAGATATTGTAGATATCAGAACTGGTAGAAAAAGAAAATCTTTCTATGAAGGAAAGGCAGTGAAGTTTCATCATTTATCTGATAAAAGAGTTGACCCGGTATGTGAGCATTTTGGGGTTTGTGGCGGCTGTAAATGGCAGTTCATGAATTACACAGACCAATTGGCTTACAAGCAAAAGGAAGTTACTAATAATTTAATAAGAATAGGTCATCTTGAACTTCCGGAGGTTACACCAATCGCAGGAAGCGAAAAAACCTATTTTTACAGAAATAAAATGGAATTTTCGTTTTCGGATTCTAGATGGTTAACCGAGGAGGAATTAAAAAGCGACGAAGAGTTTAAGGATAAAAATGCTTGCGGATTTCATATCCCGGGAATGTGGGATAAGATTCTTGACATAAAGAAATGTCACTTACAGGAAGAACCTAGCAATGAAATAAGGAATTCGGTAAGAGATTTCTCGATTGAAAATGACATTAGTTTTTACAATCCTCGGAATAGAACCGGATTATTGAGAACTATGATGATTCGTATTAGTTCAACTGGAGAGATCATGCTAGTGATTCAGTTTTTTCAAGAAGCCGTTGAAAAACGAGAGTTGCTTTTGAATTATATTAAAAATACATTTTCAGCGATAACATCACTACAATATATCATTAACGAGAAAGGGAATGATTCCATCTATGATCAGGACGTTGTCTTATTTAGCGGAAGGGACCATATTTTTGAAGAAATGGAAGGCCTGAAATTTAAAATCAATGCCAAATCATTTTATCAGACCAATTCTTCCCAAGCTTATGAATTATACAAAATAGCTAGAGATTTTGCTGATTTAAAAGGTGATGAGATCGTTTATGATCTTTACACAGGAACAGGTACGATAGCCCAATTTGTCGCATCCAAAGCTAAAAAAGTTGTTGGTATTGAAGCAGTTCCTGAGGCGATAAAAGACGCTAAGGAGAACGCGAAACTCAATGGTATTGAAAATACCGTATTCTACGCTGGAGACATGGCAAAGGTATTTACATCTGAGTTTATTACAGAAAACGGGCAGCCTGATTTAATTATTACAGACCCTCCACGAGATGGGATGCATCAAAAGGTTGTCATGCAAATATTAAATATTTTACCCGAAAAAGTTGTTTATATTAGCTGTAATTCTGCAACACAAGCAAGGGACTTAGCGCTTATGAAAGAGGCCTATACTATTGAAAAGACGCAAGCCGTAGATATGTTCCCTCAAACGCACCATGTGGAAAATGTAGTATTGTTAAAACGCAAAGAATAAAGAATGAGAAAATTTCTTAAGCCGGTTCTGCTAGGTCTTCTATTCATACTCTTGTTTAGCTGTGAAAGAGATGAAATTTGCTTGGAAGATATCACACCTAAGCTGATTATAAGGTTTCATAATGCTAAAATACCGGATGAGGTGAAATCTGTACTCAATCTGAAAGTAGAAATCGAAGGAATTGACGGTGAATATACCAATGAGACAATTAAAGTGCTCACTGATTCTATTTCTATTCCTCTTGTGGTAACAGAGAACAATACAAGATTCATTCTCACTATCCCTGGAGATGACAGTGCAGGGACAGAAGATAATACTGATACGATTTCATTGGTTTACACACAACAAGATATATTTATTTCGAGATCCTGTGGATATAAAACAATTTTTAATAATGTAGAAGGGGCCTTGGTAACTGATGATGATAATTGGATCAAAGCTATTGAAGCTCAAGTAGATCCTTTAGAAATAATAGATGAAAATTCAGCTCATGTTAAAATATATCATTAGCCTCATTTTTTTGTTCACCTTATTCCCTCTTGCTGCTCAATTAGGAAAAGAGGCTAAGGATACGACAACCTATAAAGACCGTTATGGGCTAAGGGTTGGAATAGATGTAGTCAGGCCCATTTACTCGGCATTTAGCGATGACACCAAAGGTTTTGAAATAGTGGGTGATTACAGGGTCACAAACAGATTCTATATCGCCACTGAGCTTGGTTATCGCGATCAAACTACTTATGAAGACTTCTTTGACTTTACTACTAAAGGAGAGTATATTAAACTGGGAGTAGATTATAATGCCTACAAAAATTGGTTGGGCATGGAAAATATGATTGTTGTAGGCCTGCGTTATGGGTTTAGTACATTCAGCCAAAAAGTAAATGAGTATACTATAAATACTGACCCTTTCATCCCGAATCGGACAGAACCGGAAGGAGAGGCATTTGGTGGTCAAACAGCACATTGGGCTGAGTTGGTATTAGGTATTAAAGTGGAGGTATTACACAACGTCTTTCTCGGGTTTTCATTCAGAGGTAACACCATGCTATCAATCACTGAGCCCGAAAATTTCAAAAACCTTTACGTACCCGGCTTCGAAAGGGTTTTTGTAAACGATAATGGCTTTAGTTTTAATTACACAGTGTCGTATTTGATTCCTTTTTACAGAAAATAAAGATAAAATGAATAAGAATCTATTGTCTTTGTTCAGTTTTGGACTTGTCTTGATTACAGTTGGAGCGATAGGTACTTTTTTCGACTGGGATCAATCGATGATTTTTATTGGTTTGGGCCTTACTTTTGAATCATTGGCATTATTAGTCTTTGCATGGATACGATTAAAAAATAAATGAATTATTCCAACCCTGCTTCTATCGTTGTAGCCTCGGTAATGGTAACCGTATTGGCTTTAAAAATTAAGGATGACTGTTATTATTGTTTTCTAGGAATGTTTATTGTCGGTGTTATTTTATTTATCTTTGGATTGGTAAAATATTGGAAACGACGCCATGGCTAAAAAAAAAATTAATAGTTTATCTGATTTAGGGGGATTTGTTTTTTCGACAAATAATGAAGAAGATTTTTCTGCTTTTTCAGATCAATCGACTGAAATCCTTAGCAATAAAGATCAAAGACTTGAAGCTCATTTCTCAAACAAAGGGCGCGGCGGAAAAACGGTAACAGTAATTTCTGGCTTTGTTGGACCCGAATCTGAATTAAAATCACTTGCAAAACTTTTAAAAACGAAATGTAGTGTAGGCGGTACAGTAAAAGATGGAGAGATTATCATTCAAGGGAATTATCGCGATAAAATTATGTCAATCCTTCAAAAGGAAGGATATCAAGTAAAAAGAGTTGGAGGATAAAATTCAACAAAACAAATTCTAAATTCACACCATTTTATGCGTATTATAGGACCTTCCGAGCTCATTCTCAACCCTGATGGTAGTATTTATCACCTTAATTTAAAACCTGAGCACATAGCTCCTATCGTCATATTTGTTGGAGACCAAAACCGCGTAGAAAGAGTTGCAAGTCATTTTGACAATATTGAATTCACTACTCAAAAAAGAGAATTCAAAACCATTGTTGGGGATCTAAATGGAAAAAAAATTACAGTTGTTTCAACTGGTATTGGTCCAGACAATATTGATATCGTCTTAAATGAAATTGACGCCTTGGTCAATATAGACCTAAAATCAAGAACAGTAAAAAAAGATTTAAGGAGCCTGCAAATTGTGAGAATGGGAACCTCTGGTTCCATACAGGAAGAAATTCCTGTAGATTCCATTGTAATCGGAAAATATGGGCTTGGATTTGATGGCGTACTTCATTTCTATAAGAATCAAGGTCTTTTTGAAACCGAGTTAGAAGAAGCATTTATCAATCATTGTAAGTATCCTGGAGAAAAAGCAAGACCCTATATTGTAAAAGGTAGTGAAGCATTGGCAAATAAACTGATGTCAGATTCTATTTTTTCTGGAATCACAGCTACTTCAGGTGGTTTTTACGGGCCACAAGGACGCATTTTAAGACTCCCATTACAAGATCCAGACATGAATTCTATGATTGAAAAGTTCAACTACAAAGCGTTGCGAATCACAAACTTTGAGATGGAAACATCAGTTATATATGGGCTATCTAAGTTGCTTGGGCACAAGGCAATATCAATGAATGCTATCATTGCCAACAGGGTTAACCTCACCTTTAGTAAAGACCCCTATGCCGCTGTTGACAACATGATTAAGTACTCACTAAATAAGCTTACATCTTAATTTATTTTATCTAGAATATACTAAACAATTTTTTCAAACGTTATTATAGCAATCTCCCTTGATTATTATTAACGAAAAATTAACCCTATGAAAAAGTTAGCCTATTTATTAGTTATTATTTTCGCGTCAGCAAGCTTTGCTTCCTGTGGTGGATCAAGTGCGAGTTGTGTTGAATCAGACAAGTACATTATTAAAAATATGAAATTTGAGAATCAGGAGATGGTTCTTTCAAAGAAATTCAAAACAAATGATGAGATCATCAATTAATTTGAATTCTATACATTTTAAAAAAAACCGTCAATCAAGATTGACGGTTTTTTTTGTGCTTAAAAATAAAAAAACGAAATCTCTTGCCACAATTGATAGACTTTGTAATTTTGCACAAACCTAAACACAATGCCAAATACCAAGTATATTTTTGTTACAGGAGGAGTTAGTTCATCTCTTGGCAAAGGAATTATTGCTGCCTCTTTAGCGAAACTATTACAAGCAAGTGGTTTTTCAGTGACCATTCAAAAACTGGATCCCTATCTAAATGTAGATCCTGGAACATTAAATCCTTATGAACATGGAGAGTGTTTTGTGACCAACGATGGTGCCGAAACCGATCTAGACTTAGGTCATTATGAGCGATTTCTAAATATCCCAACCTCTCAAGCCAATAATGTTACCACCGGTAGAATATACCAGACAGTAATTAACAAGGAAAGAAAAGGAGATTATCTTGGAAAAACGGTTCAAATTATTCCTCACATCACGAATGAAATTAAAAGAAGGGTCAAAATTCTTGGCCAGACTGGAGAATATGATATTGTTATAACCGAAATTGGTGGAACTGTAGGTGATATTGAATCACTCCCGTATGTTGAATCTGTAAGACAATTAAAATGGGACCTGGGTAAACACAATGCAATTGTTATCCATCTAACACTTATACCCTATTTAGCTGCTGCAAAAGAATTAAAAACCAAACCAACCCAGCACTCAGTAAAAGAGCTAATGCAAAGTGGTGTTAGTCCTGACATTTTGGTTTGCAGAACAGAACATCACATTGGTGAGGATATAAAAAGAAAGCTGGCCTTGTTCTGCAATGTAGACAAAGATGCTATTATCGAGTCTATCGATGCAAAAACCATATATGACGTCCCGAATTTGATGCTTGCTGAAGGTTTGCATGAAGTGGTTTTGAAAAAATTAGACCTCAAAGCAAGCAAGAAACCATCGTTAAGCAAATGGAACGAATTTTTAGATCATTATAAGAATCCTGAAGGAACAATAGACATTGGGCTAGTCGGAAAATATATAGAGTTACAAGACGCCTATAAATCAATTTTGGAGGCCTTAGACCATGCTGGGGCACATAACAAATTAAAGGTGATCATTCATCCGATACATTCAGAAGATTTGAATGAAGAAAACGCTGCCGAAAAATTAAAAGGACTCAAAGGTTTAGTTGTCGCGCCAGGTTTTGGAGACAGAGGTATCGAAGGAAAGATTGCAGCGGTCAGATATGTAAGAGAAAATAATATTCCTTTTCTTGGAATATGTCTTGGAATGCAAATGGCCGTTATAGAATTTGCCCGAAATGTGCTCAACCTTAAAAATGCAAATTCAACTGAAATGAGCAGAAGTACTCCTCATCCAGTTATTGATATAATGGAAGACCAGAAAATGGTTACGGAAAAAGGAGGAACCATGAGATTGGGAGCCTGGGACTGTAAAATCGTAAAAAAATCTAAAGCCTTTGGGGTTTATGGTGAGGAATTAATAAGTGAAAGACATAGACATCGTTATGAATTTAACAATGATTATCTCGACCAGTTATCAGATGCCGGATTAGTTCCTACAGGTCTGAATCCAAAAACGGGCTTGGTTGAAATCGTTGAGATTCCTTCTCATAAATGGTTTGTAGGTGTTCAATACCATCCGGAATATAAAAGTACAGTCTTGAACCCCCATCCATTGTTTATTGCTTTTGTTAAAGCATGCGCAGATGATAAATAAAAAAAAGCGGCTCAATGAGTCGCTTTTTTTTATTTATTACTAAAGTTTAATTTTCTGTAGGCTCCTCTTTTGATTGGGCGTTTTCCGCAGCTTCAATCTTTTTTAGGTCCATCTTACATTCCGGGCAAGCGCCTTCTTCTTCATAAGTTTTATCGCCTTCACACTTCATCGGGCATTGGTAGGCTGACATAGCCATCTCGTAACCATGATCTTCCGCCTCGGCCCCTTTATCATGTGAATGCTCCTTTTGCTCTAAAGCCTCTTTACTTTCAACATGCTCCTTCTTATCATTGTTACAGGAAGTCAATACAAAGCCTGTCATCATTAAAAAGAAAAAAATTCTAACTAATATTTTCATAAATTTAAATTTTGTTACAGCCAACAAATATAGGATAAAACACATCTATAATCATTCAACATGAGAATTTTTACACTGGAATTCTTGTGGCAATATATAATCACAACTACTCTAAAAACGCTACAGAAATAAACTTCGTAAAATGCCTAAATTAATAAACTAAGCAAATTAATTTAAAACGAATTTAAGGCTGCTGTGAATAATACTGCGAGGGCTATAATGAGGGCCATTATTTTATCTAACACTTGTAACATACTATCAAATGTAGTGCTAATAATGTACTCTTATTTTTAAATTTTTGTTAAATTATTTCTCTCGTTGTTAACTGTTTATAATAGAAGGCCGGTAGCAGCAATAACACAAATAAGGGGTGAATCAAAAACCTTCTGATATAAAATGCAAACAAATAACCATGGGCAAGTTCACCCTTTAAAATGATAAAAAATGTTATGCTCAGTATGACAAAAGCAATCATATAAAACTTTACTGCAAACACTACAAAACCTTTATTCTCAAAAGCGATGTAAATTATGAATAGAGAAATAACAGTGTTCAAGCCATACCTGAAAATTAAAGATGTCAATAACTTCGAACCACTAAAGACAGGTATTGGGTCATACAAATAATCATATTTAAAGTATTCAATAAATGGGTCATAAAACAATTGCAGCTCAAATGCCCTAACAAGCACGAGAACAAAAAACAGTGCTAAAATTATTACTATTCTGAGTTTTTTATCCATTTGACTTTGTATTCAAGTTAGAAAAAAACTTAACCCATGTAACCCATAATACAAAAGTTAATCCATAAATAATGGAAGGAAATAAAAGGTCATGTAAAATTGTCTGGTACTCCGGAAACTTATGATATAAAATACTTAATGCTATAATTCTTAATACATTAACGATATAGATAATTATACTCCCAAAAAGCCCAAATAAAAACGTTTTGAGGAAACTTCCCGAAAATGCAATGATAAAAGATAGAAAAAGAATGATGATACTAACAGAATTACAGCCTTCTATTATACGGGATACATAATTTCCATTCAGCATAAACTTGATTGAAAGCTCTTCAGAGTGTTGCTCTATTTCGGCATCATAACCAAGCATTTTCGCTGTTTTATAAACATGATTTGCCACTGAATATGTTAAGGGCGAACAAACAAAAACATCTGATTTTTGTTGTGTCTTGTTTAAATAAAACGAATAGGCTCCAAAAAGAATAAAGTAGGTAGCAAAGAATTTTACTAAAAAAACAATTATGGCTTTATTTTTATGCAAAGATTAAATATTTTTACACTTCCAAATTTATATGAAAGATTTAGATTAAATGACAATCAAAAGCAAAATTTCTCAATTAATTAACAATGACCAATCCAACACGCAAAAACTCCAGCAGATTTGCGATTTACTCAAAAGCAATTACGCCCATTTTCATTGGGTTGGATTCTATTTCGTTCATGGTTATAAACAAGAATTGAAATTAGCGCAATTCTCCGGAGAACCAACTGAACACACTATCATTCCATTTGGAAAAGGTATATGTGGTCAAGTAGCTTTAAGTAATGAAAATTTTGTTGTTCAAGATGTCATGGAACAAGATAATTATATTTCATGCGGCATTGGAGTAAAATCAGAAATAGTAATACCCATATTTCAAGAAGGCAAAAATATAGGACAAATTGATATTGATTCGCATGATCGGGCTCCTTTTACAAAGGAAGATGAAGAATTGCTTGAATTTGTCTGCAGCGAAGTGGCGAGTTTGAATCTTCAGAATTTAATCAGCCAGGATCCATCCTGAAGCGAATAATTAAAGAGGAAATAATCGTGATGATTGCGATGACCATAATTGAATAGTTAATGCCTAATAGATCTGCAATAACTCCAGTTAAGATAGCCCCCAAAGCATAGCCAAGGTCTCTCCACAATCTAAATACGCCAATACTCTCAGCTCTTTGCAAAGGATTTGTATAGGCGGCAATTCCGGCTAAAAATGTAGGATAAACCAAGGCTGTTCCAATTCCCAGAACTGCCGATAAAACTAGAAAGGGATAGAATTCCTTTGTTATCACCATAAAACTCAATGCCACACCTTGTAATAGCATACCCCAAAACATCAAAGACCTTTTTGAAAGTATGTCTGCCAGTTTACCGGTAAACAATTGACCCAATCCCCATACTGTTGGATAAACTGAGACAATGATCGCAATTTGTTCCAAATCAAAATTAAGGCCAGCCAGAAGTATAGGAAACAAACCCCAAACCATACCATCATTCAGATTGTTTACCAATCCTGCCTGAGTAATTGAACCAAGGTTTTTATTGGCCCAGGTTGTTTCCCAAAAAACACGTTTCAATTGAGCCTTCGAACTCTGTTTTGATTCCCTTGCTACATGATGCTTTGTGTCTTTTATAAATAGTACTGAAAAAAGCAGGCCCAGCACTGAAAGAACAATTCCAACATAAAAAGGGTACGGAATCAATCCGTAATTAGACGCTATCCATCCTGTTAAGAAGGCCACTCCTCCTACCGCTAAATATCCGGCTGACTCATTAAGCCCCATTGCTAATCCTCTATCCTTCTGCCCAACCAGATCAATTTTCATCACAACGGTACTTGACCATGTCAAACCTTGATTAACACCTAGAAGTAAATTTGCAAAAACAATCCATGACCAAGAGGGGGCATAAATTAATATAAAAGGTATTGGCAGTGCAATGATCCAGCCAACGATCAATAGATTTCGTCTTCCTAATCTATCAGCAAGAACTCCGGTGAAATAATTGGTAATTGCCTTTGAGACTCCGAAAATGATGATAAAGGACAAAATGGCTGTTTTGACCTTTAAATTGAATTTTTCCTCCGCCAACTGTGGTAAAATGGTTCTTTCCATACCTACCATTCCACCTACAAAAGTATTAACAATAACCAGCAAAACGAATTGCTTCCAATTGTTTTTTAAGCCTAATTCAACCTCTTTCAAAATTTTAGTTTTATGGTACAATCCCGTTCAGATTTCACCAAATTGCTGTTCTATTCTTAATCTTATTCAAATATACTTTTTTATGCATCATTTGGATGAATCAGTTAATTTTATTGACAAGATGCTATTAAATCAATGAGATGATCCAAGCTCGTTTCGAAATCTAAAAATTGACTTAAAACTTGGTCATAATATTAAATCAAATCGTTGTTGATCAAGATTGTTTTATTACTTTTGCGCAATATCTTCAACAAGAATCATGAGCAATAGCATAAAAGTAAAATCGGCACTAATTTCCGTATTTCATAAAGATGGATTAGAGCCTATCGTGAAAAAATTAAACGACTTAGGTGTAACTATTTTTTCAACTGGAGGAACAGAAAAATTTATTAACGATTTAGGCATTAATGTGGTTCCTGTAGAGGAATTAACAAGTTATCCTTCAATCTTAGGCGGAAGGGTAAAAACCTTACACCCAAAAGTGTTTGGAGGGATTCTTGGACGTAGAGAAAATGAAAGTGACCTTTCACAATTAAGTGAATATGAGATTCCGGAAATTGATATTGTAATTGTAGACCTTTATCCTTTCGAAAAAACTGTGGCTAGCGATGCTTCTGAACAAGACATCATCGAAAAAATTGATATTGGCGGAATTTCTCTTATAAGGGCCGCTGCTAAAAATTTTAAAGATGTTATTTGTGTTTCAAGCATGAAGCAATACGACGAATTTCTTGATATTATTTCCAAGAATGACGGTTCAATTGAATTGAGTGATCGTAAAAATTTCGCAGCAAAGGCATTTGGTGTTTCCAGCCATTATGATACTGCCATTTTTAAATATTTGAACCAAGAAGCTGGTGAAATAGAATTCAGGGCAAGTTTTGATCAGGCAAGCGAACTTAGATATGGTGAGAATCCACATCAAAAGGGTTATTTTTTCGGCAACCTTGAGGGATTGTTTGATAAATTACACGGTAAAGAATTATCTTATAATAATTTACTCGATGTAGATGCTGCTGTGAATTTGATGAATGAGTTCAAAGGAGAAGCTCCTACTTTTGCTATTCTCAAACATAATAATGCATGCGGACTGGCACAAAGAGAAACTATTGAACAAGCTTATAATGATGCTTTAGCCGGTGACCCGATATCAGCTTTTGGAGGTATCCTAATTGCCAACACCACGATTAATGTGGCTACGGCTGAGGAAATTCATAAGTTATTTTGTGAAGTTGTTATCGCTCCCTCTTATGAGGAAGAAGCCATAGAAATTTTAAAAGGAAAAAAGAACAGAATTATTCTGATTCAAAAGGAGGTTGAATTACCTGCCATTACTTATAGAACGGCATTGAATGGTGTCTTAAGCCAAGAGAAAGACGGCAAGACTGATCAAATAAGTGATCTTAGTAAAGCTACCAATAAAGAGCCTTCAGGAAATGAAACCTCTGACTTAATTTTTGCCTCAAAAATTTGCAAGCATACTAAATCCAATACCATTGTAATTGCAAAAAATAAGCAGCTTTTTGCTAGTGGAACAGGGCAAACATCTAGAGTAGACGCTTTGAATCAAGCTATTATCAAAGCAAATCATTTTAATTTTGATCTCAAAGGGTCAGTGATGGCAAGCGATGCTTTTTTCCCTTTTCCAGACTGTGTTGAAATTGCTGACAATGCTGGCATAACTTCAGTTATTCAACCTGGCGGATCCATAAAAGACAAATTATCAGTTGATTACTGCAACAATAACAATATGTCTATGGTCTTTACGGGCACCAGGCATTTTAAGCATTAATTGAACTGACAACATTTTATTTAGCTTCAAATACTCCCTCAAAATTTGAACAAATCCAAATGAATTCAAGGTCTTAAAATAGTTCTAACTATTTTAAGGCTTTGGCTTTAAGAATTGGGTAATTTTATTACATTTGTGACATTCACATTACAAACAAGTTAACACGATATCATTTTATGGGGTTTTTTGACTTTATGACCGAAGATATTGCAATCGATTTAGGAACTGCAAATACTTTAATTATTCACAAAGGAAAAGTTGTTGTTGATAGTCCATCAATAGTTGCCATGGACAGAGCAACCAACAAAATTATTGCCATTGGAAAAAGGGCGAACCTTATGCAAGGTAAAACTCATGAAAATATCAAAACAATACGCCCCTTAAAGGATGGGGTAATTGCTGACTTTGAGGCTTCCGAAGCGATGATTCGTGAATTCATAAAGAATATCCCTACCATCAAAAAACGTTTTTTCAGACCTTCACTCCGAATGGTGATCTGTATCCCTTCAGGAATTACTGAAGTTGAGAAAAGAGCTGTTAGAGATTCGGCAGAACAAATGAACGCCAAGGATATTTATTTAATATATGAACCAATGGCTGCTGCCATAGGTATTGGAATAGATATCATGATGCCAAAGGGAAATATGATTATTGATATTGGTGGAGGAACAACCGAGATTGCTGTAATCGCTTTAAGCGGAATTGTTTGTGACAAATCGGTAAAAGTAGCTGGAGATGTATTTACCAGTGATATAGCTATGTATTTAAGAACCCAACATAATTTATATATTGGTGAATCTACGGCTGAAAAAATTAAAATTCAAATTGGTGCAGCTACTGAAGAATTAGATACACCTCCTGATGATATTTCTATCCAAGGGCGTGATCTTCTAAGTGGAAAACCAAAACAAATTGAATTATCATACCGGGAAATAGCTAAGGCGCTCGAAAAATCTATTCTTCGAATAGAAGATGCTGTGATGGAAACCCTATCACAAACGCCTCCAGAGCTTGCTGCAGACATCTATAATACTGGGATATACCTCGCTGGAGGAGGGTCAATGTTGCGTGGACTAGATAAAAGACTTTCGCGTAAAACTGACTTACCCGTATATGTTGCCGAAGATCCTTTAAGAGCAGTTGTTAGAGGAACAGGTATTGCTTTGAAGGATATTGAGAAATACAAAAGTGTTTTAATGAAATAGCATCCTGAAGAAATATTATGCAACAAATTATTTCATTCCTTGACAAGAATAAATTATTTATACTGTTTTTGTTGCTTGAGTTTTTTGCCATTATTTTTACAATTCAAAGTCACTCATTTCACAAAAGTAAATTTGTCAATTCGGCGAATTTCTTAACGGGAGGAGTCTACAATAAAATCAATAATTTCAAAGAATTTTTGCTTCTAAAAAAAGAAAATGAGCGCTTGAATGATGAAAACGTCTATTTGAAGAACCTTCTTGGTCTGGATAGCACAAATATCGTGCAACGAGATTTGACTCACGTTGACAGCTTGAAATACAAACGAAAATATGTTTATACTGGTGCGAAAGTCATTAACAATAATTACAGGAAAAACAATAATTATCTGACCATTGACAAAGGTTCAAATCAAGGTTTAGAATCTGATCTTGCTGTGATCAATGGCAAAGGAATCGTTGGAATTACTAAAAGTGTTTCTGGAAATTACGCCACAGTACTATCAATTTTAAATGTGAATTCAAGAATTAACGCAAAATTATTAAATTCAGATCATTATGGAAGTTTGAGCTGGGATAATAACGATTACAACGTTGTCCAACTCTTAGACCTGCCCATACAGGCGGCAATCTATGCAGGTGATACAATTGTAAGCGGCGGAAAATCAACTATTTTCCCAGAAGGAATTCCTATAGGTACCATCAAAGATTTTAAAACACTAAACAACAATTATGAATTTATCAATATCACTTTGTTTAATGACATGAGTTCTATTGGTTTTGTGCAAGTGATTAAGAATTTTGATAAAATGGAAATAAAATCAATCGAAGAAAAATCGACTAATGAATAGGGAAAATATTAATAGCGCTTTGCTTTTTATAGGATTGATATTTTTGCAGATCATCGTGCTGAATAATATCAACTTCCTCGGCTATATTAATCCCTATTTTTACATCTTTTTTATCTTTCTTTACCCTATCAAAAAAGATGATGCTTCGGTTTTGATATTGAGCTTTTTTCTCGGATTATGTATCGATATTTTTTCTGATTCGGGCGGTATTAATGCTGCAGCTACTTTATTTATTGCTTTTGTTAGGATTCCAATCTTACAAAGCGTAATAGGGAAAAGAGACATTGAATATGGAGCCATGACTATATTTAAAATCCCTTTTCCTAAAATGTTCCTCTATGTAGTCATCTTAACATTTCTGCATCATTTTATTGTTTTTGGAATGGAATATTTTAAATGGAGTAAGTTTGGTACCATTTTGCTCAACACTGTTTTAACAAGTGTTTTTACCATAATTTTAACGATGATAAGTTTTACCTTTGTAATGCGTAAAAGATAAAAGATGCCAAGAAATTCACTGTTATATTTTTTGATTCTTACAGTAGGCGCCATTTTTATTGGCAGGTTATTCTTTATACAAGTAGTTGATTCCAAATACCGTCAGAACCCTTTAAATAATTCAGCGGTCACAACAAAATTTGCTTACCCTGACAGAGGGTTTATATATGATCGCAATGGTAAGTTATTGGTAGCCAATCAAAGTTCATATGATATCATGATCATTCCAAGAGACGTAGAACCTCTAGACACTTTAGAATTCTGTGGATTACTTAGAATAACAAAAGAAGAGTTTTTAAAACGTTATCATAGAACCAAAAATTATTCCCCTAGAATTCCCTCTATTTTTGTAGGACAGGTTTCAAAAGAAGACTATGCCTATTTACAGGAAAGAATGTATAAATACAAAGGTTTTTTCATTCAAAAAAGATTCCTCCGTCAATACCCTGAAAACACAAGCGCCAATGTTCTCGGATATATAAGTGAAGTCAATGAAGGATTGCTAAAAAAGAATACCGATTATCAACTAGGTGAATTAGTTGGTTATCAGGGGATTGAAAAACAATACGAAAAAGTATTACGAGGTAAAAAAGGTGTAAGCTTTATTCAAAAAAATCGTTTTAACAAAGAAATTGGCGCCTACAAGGATGGCTTATATGACACGCTTGCAATTCCCGGAAAAGATATCACGCTCACACTTGATATGGCACTCCAGATGTATGCAGAAAAATTAATGTCGAACAAAAGAGGCGGTATTGTTGCGATTGAACCATCCACTGGTGAAATATTATCTCTTGTGTCAACTCCTAGTTACGACCCTAAGATGCTTGTAGGGAGAAAAAGATCTAAAAACTCTTATTTGCTTTTTAATGATTCCGTAAAGAAACCAATGCTCGATAGAGGCTTGCAAGCACAATACCCTCCAGGCTCTCCTTTTAAGATCATTAACGCCCTGATTGCTTTACAAGAGGATGTAGTGACCCCAACAACCGGATTTTCTTGTTATCACGGCTATAAATACGGTCGAGGAGGATTCATGAAATGCCACTGTGGAATTGTAGGAACTCCCATTAGCATGAATACAGGAATTTATCGATCGTGCAATTCTTATTTCTCTAATCTTTACAGAAGAACAATTGAAAAATATGACTCTCCTGCCAAAGGAATCGATACTTGGAGTAATCATGCAAAAAGCTTTGGTTTAGGTAATTTTCTGGGCTACGATCTTCCAGCAGGTCAAAAAGGTTTAATCCCTGATTCAAGTCTTTATAATCGCTATTATCCAAATCATCAATGGAAAGCAATTACCACAATATCAAATGCCATAGGTCAGGGAGAGGTGCTTACTACTCCGATTCAGCTGGCTAATATGACAGCTGCCATAGCCAACAGAGGCTATTATTACACCCCACATATTCTCAAAAAAATTGGAGATAGCATCAACAATGACATTAAATATACCAAACCAAAATATACCACTATTGATCCACAACATTTTGAACCTGTCATTGATGGAATGTACAATGTTTTTGAAATTGGAACGGCTAGAGGTTCAAAAATTGACGGTATTCAAATCTGTGGAAAGACAGGAACAGCAGAAAATTTTAAAAGAATTAATGGCGAAAGGGTTCAATTCACCGACCATTCAATTTTCATCGCTTTTGCCCCCAAAGACAATCCGAAAATCGCGATAGCTGTATTTGTAGAAAATGGCTATTGGGGTTCCAGATGGGCTGCCCCGATTGCAAGTTTAATGATCGAAAGTTATTTAAATGGAGAGGTCAAAAGAGACTGGTTAGAAAAAAGAATGTTTGAAGGAAGTCTGGAAGAAGAGTATAATAAACAACTTGAAATAGAAAACTACGTTGCGCAAAAGGAAGAGTAATATATTCAAAGGGGTAGATTGGCCTACCATCATCATGTACCTGCTTTTCGTATTTCTAGGTTGGCTCAGTATTTATGCAGCCACATTTTCTGAGACAGAATATGAATTATTCGATCTCAGTACTAAGTATGGTAAGCAGATGATCTGGATCCTGCTTAGTTTCGTGCTGATCATATTTATTCTTGCCATCGATAAAAAATTCTATGAACAGTTTTCGGGAATATTTTATTTGGTATCTGTTCTTTCACTGGCTGGTCTTTTCATTTTTGGAAACAATATTAACGGTGCAACCTCCTGGTATACTTTTGGTTCTTTCGGAATACAGCCATCAGAATTCGCTAAAGCAGCCACCGCACTGGCAATAGCCAATTATCTAAACGAAAGAAACCAGGATCTAAGAAAACTGCCGAATCAATTAAGAGCCTTTGGAATCATATTTCTACCTGCCTTACTCATCACTTTGCAGCCAGACCCAGGTTCAGCATTGGTTTATGGCTCGCTTATTTTAGTCCTGTATCAATTCGGGTTACCGCTTTACTATTTGGTAATTGGATTTCTTGCTTTGGTCTTATTTGTTATCACCTTGTACTTTGGGTTTCTTACAACCCTAATAATCGCTTCTGTGGCCATTTCAGGCTTTTTAGGTTATCTGGTATATAAAAACAAAAAATACCTCAGACACAATTGGCTAAGGTTCGTGATCATCTATTTCTTCACCGGTATCTTCATCGTCAGTGTGGATTATGTTTTCAACAATGTTTTCGAACAAAGACACAGAGACCGGTTTAATATTCTTCTGGGAAAGGATGTTGATGATCAAGGGATTGGTTATAACACGGCTCAGTCAGTGATCACTATCGGATCGGGTGGTGTAAATGGAAAGGGCTTTTTACAAGGAGACAGAACTCAAGGGGATTTTGTTCCAGAACAACAAACTGATTATATTTTCAGCACAGTAGGAGAAGAATGGGGTTTTATAGGTAGTAGTTTCGTTATCATACTGTTTGTGGTATTTTTAATCAGGCTACTTATGATTGCAGACAGACAAAAGTCTATCTTTAGCAAAGTTTTTTCTTATGCTACAGTGGCTATTTTCTTTTTCCACTTTACCATTAATATTGGAATGGTGATAGGTCTGTTACCAACGATTGGTATCCCACTACCCTTCTTCAGTTACGGAGGCTCGTCTCTTTGGGGATTTACAGTACTTTTATTCATATTAATCAGACTGGATGCAGATAGAATTTATGAATGGTAAGTTAAATTTCATGAATTGTAGTCAAAAAAAAAGCAACCCGAATGGGTTGCTTAGTATATCTTTAAGTTGGCTTCGACTATAAAGAAGCTACGTGCAATGTCAATTTTGATTTAACATTAGCAGCCTTGTTTTTGTGTATAATGTTATTCTTAGCCAATTTATCTAGCATTGAAACAATGTTAGGCAATAAAGCCTCAGCATCCTTCTTATCTTCTACAGTACGCAAATTTTTAATCGCATTACGTGTAGTTTTGTGCTGGTGCTTGTTTCTTAAATGTTTCGACTCATTACTTCTAATTCTCTTCAATGCCGATTTATGATTTGCCATACTTCTAATATTAAATTGTTATTTAAACAAATGTAGCCCGTAGGGGAATCGAACCCCTCTTACCAGGATGAAAACCTGGCGTCCTAGCCGATAGACGAACGGGCCAAGAGTTTGCTTTTATTTATTAAAGCGAGTGCAAAATTAATACATTATTTCAACTCTGCAAGAACTTTTTAATTTTTTTTTCGTTTTTTAATATGCTTTTGCAAACAATACCCTTTTCGAGGATGGATTTCCACTTAGCACGCATGATCCTTCTACTTGTTCCGCATCAAGAGGAATACATCTGATAGTTGCTTTGGTCAAGCTTTTAATTTTCTCCTCAGTTTCTGAAGTACCATCCCAATGTGCTGAAATAAATCCTCCTTTTGTTTCCAGAATTTCTTTAAATTCATCAAAACTATTGACTTCTGTTATTAAGTCATTTCTAAAACTTAATGCCTTCTGAAAAAGGTTGTCTTGAATTTCAATTAGTAAGCCCTCTATACGTTCAACCAATACATCCTGACTAAGATTTTCTTTCTCAAGTGTGTCTCTCCTTGCCAATTCAACCGTATTATTCTCAAGATCTCTCGGCCCCATTGCAATTCTCAAAGGAACTCCTTTCAATTCGTATTCTGCAAATTTCCAGCCTGGTTTATAAGTGTTTCTATTGTCATACTTAACCGATATTCCCTTTTCTTTTAACTCTTTCGTTATAGGAGCAATCCTCTCATTCAACAAATCTAATTGCTCATCACTTCTGTAAATAGGAACAATAACTACTTGAATAGGGGCTAATTTAGGAGGTAATACCAATCCAAAATCATCACTGTGAGACATCACTAAGGCTCCCATTAATCTTGTAGATACGCCCCAAGATGTAGCCCAGACATAATCTTGCTTCCCTTCTCGAGTTGTATATTTTACATCAAATGCCTTGGCGAAATTTTGCCCTAAAAAATGAGATGTTCCAGCCTGAAGTGCCTTCCCATCTTGCATCATCGCTTCTATTGTATAGGTGTCTAAGGCTCCAGCAAATCGTTCACTCTCTGTTTTAGTTCCCTTAATCACTGGCATCGCCATAAAGTTTTCAGAAAACTCGGCATAGACACCTTGCATCTTCTGAGTCTCCTCAATGGCCTCTGCTTTTGTTTCATGAGCCGTATGACCTTCTTGCCATAAAAACTCAGCGGTCCTCAAAAACAATCTAGTTCTCATTTCCCAACGCATCACATTCGCCCATTGGTTAATCAAAAGTGGCAAATCCCTGTATGACTGAATCCATTTTCTGTATGAATCCCAGATAATCGTTTCAGAAGTTGGTCTAATGATTAATTCTTCTTCAAGTTTTGCTTTTTCATCTACAATGATTCCTTTTCCAGATTCATCGTTTTTTAATCTATAATGCGTAACAACTGCGCACTCTTTTGCAAATCCAGCTACATGGCTAGCTTCTTTACTAAAATATGATTTGGGTATCAATAAAGGGAAATAAGCATTCTCATGACCGGTCTCCTTAAACATCCTGTCTAATTCGGCCTGCATCTTTTCCCAAATTGCATAACCATAAGGTTTAATTACCATCATTCCACGTACCCCGGAATTCTCCGCAAGGTCAGCTTTTACAACTAGTTCATTGTACCATTTAGAATAATCTTCCGCTCTTTTAGTCAGTTTTTTACCCATGTAAATAAATTTTTGGCATAAATATTGTAATATTACTTTTGAACTCGAAAAATAAGTTGCAAACTTAGTTTTTTTTTGCCTTACAACCATAAAAATAAGTCACTATGAAAAACATTACTCTAATTAAAAATATTCTTTTTAACAGTATCACGCTGGGATTACTGACGGTAGGTTTTTATTCGTGCAGTTCTACTCAACAGGCTTATAATGATGATGATGGTATTTATGGATCTGGGCAAACTAAACAAGAAGTTGTTATGGTCAGAGATACTAAAACTGATTATTATCAAAGTTATTTTTCAGGTGAAAAAGATAATAGTGAAGAAATTTTTACAGACATAGATGCCTATCAGGGAGACTATGAAAATGACACAACATATGTTGAACAGTATAATGGCAATCCACCATGGGATGCCACATCGTCAAACGTAAGTATCAGTTTTAATGTAGGAATTGGTGCTGGTTACGGATGGGGTGCACCTTGTTATGGTTGGGGTGGTTATTACGGTTGGGGTTATCCTTGTTATGGCTATGGTTATGGCTGGGGTTACGGCTATGGTTGGGGTTGGGGATATCCTGGATATGGTTACTATCCTCCTTATTATCCTGGTTATTATCCGCCATACCATCCTGGGTATTATGAAAGAGCAACTTATGGAAAACGTTATGCTAATAATACCGGTAGAATGAATACTGGCAGAGTCAATAGAGCAGATTCCTTTAATAGCAGAAGTAATAGATCTAGTGGTAGGAATGTCGCTTCAAACTATTCTGGCAGAAACGGACGAAATACAAATTATTCAAATTCCAGCAGCAGAAGTGGTGCAAGGAATAACAATACTTCTTATTCAAAAAGATCAAGTTATAGCAATACCAATAACAGATCTGGATATAGAAATAGTTCTGGATCTAACAATAGTAGAAGTTATAATCGTTCTTCAGCCCCATCTAGCAGATCGTACTCGCCAAGTTCAAGAGGAAGCTCATCTGGATTCAGAAGTGGCTCTTCAGGCGCAAGAAGCAGTTCTGGAAGGAGACAAATGTCTTATAACAATGTAAATAACGGCAGTGGAACTTCTTCAAATCGCACTTTTATTAAAAGAACTCAAGGCGGTGTAAAAAACAACTCAGGGTCAAGAGTTTCTTATGCCAACGCCAGAAGCAATGGCAATATGCAACGCTATACAAAATATACGCCTTCAGTTACGGAGAAAACAAATTACAGCAATGTTAAATCTTCAAGTGGAAAAAGCAACAGATCGAATTATTCATCAAGAAGCTCCAGCAAGTCGTCTTCGAGCGCCCGCTCTAGCAGGTCTTCGAGTTCATCCTCAGCGAGTAGATCTTCTGCGCCATCCAGATCATTTAAGCCAAGTAGTTCGTCTGCGTCAAGACCATCAAGAACAAGATAATTTTAAAAAGTACATGCTATGAACCAAAAGATACCTTTTGTCATATTATACCTATGCAGTTTTGTTATAACTGCCCAATCATTGAGCTATACTGATCAAGCTGTTTTATTCTCTACTGAAAGTAATTTTGGGACCGCAAGATTTGTTGGAATGGGTGGTGCTTTTGGGGCACTCGGAAATGATATGTCAGCAGTAGATATCAACCCGGCCGGCTTAGCCGTTTACAATAAGGGAGAATTTTCTACGACATTCACCTATCGTGATACCGATATTAATTCATCTTTTTATGGGAATACGATCTATAATACTGATGATTATTTTAGATTTTCGCAAATTGGAGGGTTAAATTCCTGGGATAGTTTTGGCAACCCGGATATTTATAAATTCGCTTTTGGATTTAATTATAGCGTCGTTAACCATTTCAACAATAATTATGTCGTTCAAGGTAATAGTGGCATTCCCGAATATCCAGATGACCCAGATTTTAATTTTGACGACGATCCTAATAATGATATTAACTATGTGAATGTTGACGATCAATATTTCTATAATTATACTTCTGGTATAAATGACAAATTCAATTTCAGCTTTGCATCACTATATAAAGAAATAGTTTATATGGGAGCTTCAATGGCTTTTCATCATATCAATTTTTATCAAAATACGGTTTTTGAAGAAAGTAGTAATGACGGCGAAGGCAACACTATGGATGTGAGAAATGTTGAATATTTATCTACTTATGGAAGTGGTTTTAATTTTGGTTTGGGAATCATCGTTACACCATACAAAGGCTTGAGATTAGGCGCAGCTTATCAATCTCCCATTTGGTATAACATGTCTGAAAGATTTGAGGGAAGAACATCTTATGTTTTTAATGGAGAACCTGATCCTAACCCTGATTATCCATTGCCAAATTATTACGACTACAAGCTGAAAACACCTGGAAAATTCATAGGAAGTCTTGCTTATGTTTTTGGCAAGTATGGATTGTTTAGTTTTGATTATACTTTTCAAGATTTTAAACAAACCAGTCTCTCCCCTTCCAGTAATTTCATTGATGAAAATCAAGACCTCAGCACTGGTCTAAGAAATACACATTCTTTCAAATTTGGAACGGAATGGAAATACAGCATTCTCAGTTTTAGAGCTGGGTACAGAATCATACAATCTCCTTATGTAAGCTCTTCAACTGAATATGATACAACAGGATATTCTCTAGGTTTAGGTATCAAATTCACCAGACAATTCGGATTAGACTTTGCTTATGACAATTCTGGCTATCTTGATGAATATCGGTTTATGACTGCAGAAGGAGCTGAACCCGCGCAATTGGATATCACAAATAAAAGATTTACATCCTCTCTTGTGTTTTCTTTTTAAATAAAGAAATTGGTTTATACCATGAGTATATTCATAAATGAGTCACTTTTAAAAGGCATTAATGACTCTTTGAGGAACATCGCTTAAAATTATTGTGATTCTTTCGTTTCTTTAAGTATTTTTACCCTTCAAACAAATTCTCATTTTATGAAGAAAGATGAACTTGAAGGTAAAGAACAATCGGGTCAATCAAGAGAAGAAGATATTGATATTGCACAACTTTTCGTTCTAATTGGCAAAGGATTCTCGGCTATTATTAATTTTATAGCATCTCTTATTAAAACAGTTTTTAGCTGGTTTTTAATATTCCTGATTTTTATAAGGGGTAATTTAAAAAAAATGATCCTCGCTGCAATTATTGGTGGATGTATTGGTGCCATTTACCAATATGCTATAAAGGAAGTTCAGTATGAATCTTCAATGACCGTTGAACCAAATTTTGGGTCTGCTGTTCAATTATACAAAAACATTGACTATTACTTAAGTCTTGTAAAACAAAATGACTTTGAAAGGCTAGCTACAAGCTTGAAAATCTCTAAAGAAGAAGCTGCTAGTATATCCTGGATCGAGGTTGAACCTTATTCAAATGAAAATCAATTATTAATATCTTATAAGAATTTTATATCAGAACTTGACAGTAATGCTGTAAAACATGTTGATTATAAAACATTTTCAAAAGGACAACCCATTGAATCCTTCAAATATCATATTGTCAATATTACTTCAAAAGATAAATACATTTTTCAAAAGTTAGAAACCCCAATTATCAATTCTATTATCAGCAATAGTTATTATGACAAAGTCAAAAATACAGCATATTCAAATTTGATGAGTAGAAAATCTGCGCTTGAAAGCTCAATGGTGGAACTCGATTCATTGCGTGAATTGTATAAAACAGTATTATTAACTGAAAGTGCTAAAGAAAGCTCAGGAACCAGTATTTTCATGTCGGAAACAGGAAACTCAACTAAAGAAGTTGATGTTTTTGATAAATATATGGTTATGAATGAAGAGCTTATTGAAGTAAACAAAACACTGACTGCAGAAAATGAGGTTGTCAATGTAGTTTCAAGTTTTAATTCAATAGGTATGAAGGTCAAGACCTGGTATAAAAATTTCGCAATTATCGGCTTCATTGGAGGGTTTGTATTGATGTTCCTAATGATTAGTATTCGAAAATTAGATCAGCAACTTGTGATTTATAAGAATCAACGTTAGCATCATTTTTCAAATGATTATTACTGAAACCCTATAATTGGTTTCTATTAACCAAGTATCTTTTAGGTGAATATATTCAACTTATCAAATCTTAACGCTGATGGGAAAATTATCTTTAAAAATTTTTCCTATTTATCAATGCTTAGGGTTTTTAATATATTAAGTCAATATATTCTGGTTTCGTTTTTGGTTAGAACTCTAGGTGGCGAGACCTATGGGGTCTTTGTCTGGGCTTTTTCAATTATTCAATACTTGGTGATCGTTGTCAATTTTGGATTCAACACCTATGCAGCTAAATACGTTACTGAAGATCATAATGATCCGAATAGAATCAATACGGTATTTTCATCCATTATGGGCATTAAAATATCTCTTTTTATTCTCAGTAGCATACTTTTACTAATCTCTCTGAGCTTTTTCCCTTTATTAAGAGAGAATTCCTTTTTACTATTGATCCTATTGGGCTTTGCCTTTGGTGAAGCAGTTTTTCCCATATGGTTTTTTCAAGGTTCTGAAAAATTAGAAATACCGACTAAAATTGTTTTTGTTTTTCGACTATTACTTGTCATTACAACGCTCTGGTTCATCACCCAAACAGAGCACTTATTGCGTTATGCACTGCTCTTAACCATCAGTCAAATACTTATTGGTTTCTTCGGTTTGATTTTTGCCATTACCAAACTCAATATAAAAATAGTTCGTTTTGGATTTTCTGACGTCACCAATCTCATAAAAGAATCCTTTGCTTTTTTCATTGGAGGCTTATTTGGTAAATCCTTTAATTTTGCAGCTATTATGCTCATAGGCATCTATTGTTCGATGAAGGATGTCAGTAGTTTTGACATTTCATTCAAGATCATAGCAGTAATGCAGCTGCCTTTTGAGACGCTGTCTGTTGTATTATTCCCAACTATAGCAAGAACTAAGAACCTCCTGCTGAATCAAAAGATCATTTTTATAGGATTTTCAGTATCGCTATTGTTTTGGGCTTTTACCTATTGGCAAGCAGCGTTTTTGATGAATCTATTAGGAGGTGCTGAATTAATGGAATACAGCTCATTATTACAACGTCTCAGCATTCTAATTCCTGTGGTGGTCTTGACCTATTTATTGGGGCCAAATACGCTAATAGCTTTTGGTCATCAAAATCATTTTAATTATAGTTTTATAATACCATCAACAATCTATATCTTGATTCTTTTATTTTTATGGAACACGGACTCTTTAAACTTTGAAATCATCATTATGTCAAGAATACTGGTTGATGTTATGATGGCCATTTATAGATTAGTTGTTGCCATACACTATAGATTGATCTTTATTTCAAGATGAAAAATATGCTCAAATCAAGATATTATATTTCCGACATTGTCTTGGGCACAGCCTTTTTTTTCATGCCATTCTGGTCTTTACCCTTGGTTATTTTTCAATTGATTAAAACGAGACGGGTATTTTATACAATTTTGATCTCGACGTTTTTTGCATTAACAGCTTCTCTTTTAGCTCCTACAGGAGATTTATATAGGTTGTATCTCACATATTTTGATTTTCAGGAATTTAATTTTGATTCTTTTATTGATTTCTTAAGTGTGAAGCCTGATTTTCTTTTTTATGCATTACTTTATGTATTCGCCAAGATTGGATTATCTATCAGAATTATTATTTTCTTGATGATCTTTAGTTTTTTTCAACTCTCATTTAATTTATTATTAAAACAGCCAAGAAAAATCAGTGTATTAATAATTCTTTTGTTTGTAATGCAATTTGACTTTCTGCTTCAGGGCTTGTTTTTAAGATTTCCTTTGGCCATACTTTTAGTGATTTATGCGTTTCTCAATAAAATTGATGGTAAAAAATACAGCATCCTGCTTTTAATCCTCGCATCTACGATTCATTTCGGCGCTTTGATTTCTATTCCAATTTATTTTTTAAGTAGGTTATCACTAAAAAAATTGAATACCGCCCTTTTAATTTCTTTACTAATTATTCCTTTTGGTAGCTATATATTTATCTTCTTAATAAACAACTTACTTGAATGGTTTCCGAACATCCCTTTTAAAGAAAAGCTGGAGGATTATTTTTTAGGTTATTGGGCACTGGAATTCTTTGAGGAGAGAACATGGAAGGCTCTTTTCCAAATTTATATTGAGCGTATTTTATATTTTCTGGTCTTAGCTTACTTTTTACTTACCAAAGGAAATACTATGCACAGAAAAATAGCAATTCCATTTTTAATATTGATAAATGTGCTATTTTCTTTCCCTAATTTGTTTAATAGGTATTTGGTATTAGCTACATTTTTCGGTATACTCTGCATGATTATCGAAAATAAAAAGAAGGCTTATAGTCAATTAATCCATCTGGGCTTAGCACTAACAATTACACTGGTTTTTTCAACGAGGATAGTCGCTCAGCAAAAAAACATTAGAGTTGGATACATCCCAAGTATTATCTATAACAATGTCATTTCACTTTCTATAAAGAAATATGACATTGAGTGGATCGATAAACATATTGATGAAAAAACAGCCAGTCCTAAAAAAGTTAAATCATTATGAATATTAAAAACGTTTTTAATTATTTGTTTGTTTTAATTGTCCCTAGTGTGATTTTTTCGTTCGCCGCCAATTCAATTATACTGGTACTATGTACATTGATCTCAATCTGGTTATTAAGAGAAAATCGTCCACGGAATATCTGGAAAAAGTACTTTTTATTCAACACCTTTACATTAGTTATCATCATAGGTCTTTTTATAGATCTGTTTAATCAAAACACATTAGGCTTTAACCAAATTAGCAAAAGATTAAGTTTTGTCTTTATGCCGATTATTTTTTCAGTTTCATCAGAACAAATTAAAAATCTAGCCTTAAAAACATATGTACTTTTCTTAACCTTACTCTCTTCTATACTTTTGATTGCCGGATTAGCAAGGTCGGTTATCAATAAGAATCAAATCATTTATGGTAATTGGGATAGTGAAACCACTGAAAGGTTTTATCAAAACGAAATGATTATCAATTGGGGAGAATTAAGTTATAAAAGATTGTTCTTCTTTTTCGATATGCACCCCTCCTATTATGCCCTCTTCTCGATTATTGCCATTATAATCCTGCTATTCACTCAAACAATTAAGCTAAAAAAATTATTAAAATGGAGCTTCATTTTAATACATGTGATCATGATTATCTTCCTTAGTTCCAAGACCGGAATTATTTCATTATTTATCGTGCTACTGGCCTATCTATTTATTGGCCAATCAAACAAAAACAGGCTAATTGGAGTATCCGCTATCTTACTGCTGGCCTTAATCATAGCAAAAACACCATCAACAGAAATACGTTTAAAGAACGCTTATAGATCATTCAGCTCAGAGCAAAATCCCTTGAAAATTAACAGTACTTCAGAAAGATTGCTGCTTTGGAATTCAATTGCTGATTTGAATCTAAAAGAGCTTTTCATAGGAGCTGGAAACTCAGGAGGACGTGATAGAATAATGAAAAGCACCGGAATTGACAAGAATATGCATAACCAGTTTCTTCAGAGTTTGCTCAACGCTGGTTTTATAGGCTTCTCATTAACTACCGTTTTTGTTTTGTTACCCTTGTTTTTTAAACGAAATATTTTTACTGTATCCCTTGTTTTAATCGTTTTTCTGAACTTACTGTTTGAAAACATGTTGGATCGTATTTGGGGAATCACAGCAATTTCATTCTTTTATGCTTTCATTATTTTTGGATCAACAGAAATGCTTAATTTCAATTCAGCAAAAGATTAAATTTTAAACATAAAAGTGTCAGAACAAAATAAGCCATTACAAAAGATAAAGATACTTTATCTGATTTCAGCCCTTAAAAAATGTGGCCCGATCAGTGTATTGTATAATATCATAAAGGGTTTAGATTCAAAAACCTATGACATCTATGTTTTAAGTTTGTCTGAAGGAGAAATTGGCTCGGTTCTCAATCAATTTGAGGCATTGCAAATAGAATTTATTTCATTAAATCAATCGCGTTTAAAAGGATTGCTTTTTAACAAATCAATTGTTCAAAAAATACTGTACGACAAACAGATTGACATAGTACATTCTAATGATTTCAGGTCAGATATGATCAATGCAAAACTCAATAATGTCATTACGATCAATACGATTCACAATTTTCCTCCTGAAGATTATAAAAACCGCTATGGAAAAATAATGGGATCATGGATGTCAATAAAGCATAAGAATACCATCAAAAAAATCCAATTACCAATTGCTTGTTCAAAAACAGTGATGAACAAGTTTGCAGAAACTTATAAGATTAAAACCAACTTTATTCAGAATGGTATAGCTATTGAAAATTTTGCTCCCTTAACAAAAGATAAAAATGAACTTAGAAAATCTTTAAACCTGCCCGTTGATGGACAAATATTTATAGTTAGCGGGGCATTGACTGTTTTGAAAAATCCAAAAATCATTATAGAGGCTTTTGAGTTGCAAAAAAATAAAGATTCTGTTTTACTATTCCTTGGAAATGGTGAGTTATATGATTCTCTTTCATCTTCTTACAAATCTAAAAACATTCTTTTTGCCGGACGTGTAGACAATGTCAAAAACTATTTACGAGCCAGTGATTATTATATTTCAGCTTCTTTAACTGAAGGCCTGCCAAATTCTGTATTAGAAGCTATAAGTATTGGACTTCCTGTTATTCTTTCTAAAATAGCTCCTCATGTTGAAATAATTGGGGATAATTATCCATATTTGTTCGATCCTAATAATTCAAAAGATCTAAACAAAAAATTGAAATTGATTGTGCAAAAAGAAAACCAAAAGTTCAGCCAACAACATGCTCTCAAAATGAAAATTAATTTTAGTGCTCATTTAATGTCAAATAAATACCAACTAGTATATCAAAGTTCAATGAATAGCTTCAAAAAGTAAAAATAAGATGAAGGTTTCTATCGTTATGTCAGCTTATAACTGTGAGTCCTTTCTTGAACAGGCTTTAGAGAGTCTAATCAATCAATCATATCAGGAATTTGAATTGATTTTATTCGATGATGCCTCTACAGATTCCACTAAAAAAATTATTCAAAATTTTGCCCTAAAGGATACTAGAATCATTACCGTTTTCAATGACGTAAATAAAGGCTTAACAGCGAATCTCAATATAGGAATATCACTTTCTAAAGGAGAATATATTGCGAGAATGGACGCTGACGACATTGCACTTCCTTCAAGAATTGAAAAGCAAGTGAAATTTCTTGATGATCATCAAGAAATTGATCTGGTTGGTTCGGCCGCCTTTGACATCAATGAAAATGGAGACGAAATTCAATTACGAAAATCACCAAAGTCACACGATGATATTATTGCGCTTCTACCCAAAGCAAATCCTATAACGCATTCAACCGTAATGTTTAGAAAGAAGAGTTTCGCTTCAATTGGGTATTATAACGAAGCTTATCGCACTACCCAAGATTATGAAATGTGGTTCAGAGCTGCAGGAAAAGGGCTTAAGTTTCATAATCTCCAGGAAATTTTACTGAAATACAGAATCGACAATAATTATCATAAACGAAAATCATTAAAATACCGACTTTATGATTGTAAACTCAGGCTTCAATGTTTCAAACACATAAACCTGCCTTTTTACAGATACTATTATGCATTGATTCCTATCATTTTAGGTTTATTACCTCATAAATTATATGTCTACATCAAGAAGTTAGACCCTCGCGTAAACGAAATTCATTGATATCCGTATAAATTAAGTTTATATTTGCATTAAAATGAAACGATTTGAATTCAGTCACCGAAATTCAACAAAATTCTAAAAAAAGCTTTGCCGTTCCTCAGTTTGGTCTTTGGCATAAAAAGTTACTATTGGCTTTTATAGACCTGTGCATTTTAACTTACAGCCTGTTTTATTATCACAAGTTCACAACTGAGAATCTTTCTTTTTATCATTTCTTTCAAGGAAATAGTTTAAGTGTCTTGTTTGGAATTGGTATTTTCTGGATCCTAACGATCATTTTCAACTTCTATGATCTTGACTATGTGAACAAGACTCGAAAAGTACTACCCCTTTCTTTTTTTATTGGAATTATTTTTACATTGACTTATTTCATAACAACTTCGATTAGTTCTAGCTATATAATTGAAATTAAGAATTTATTTTTCTTCACGATTATATTCACACTATTATTGATGTTTTGGCGGGTTTTTTATGCATCCGTTATCCATTCAAATGTATTTGCCAAGAATTGCATCCTACTGACTTCTGAAGAAACAGATAGAATTCTTATTGATCGTATTATTGAATCGATTGAAGGGATTGAATTTGAATATGGGCTTAAAATTTTAAGAACCTATACCGTAACAAAAGAACAGAAACAAATTGACAGGCTTTCAAGGGCCATAGAAAGAATGACTAGGAAAAAACTCATGGATACCGTAATCATTATGGATAGAGACCAGGGAGCTATTTCAAATTCACTCAACACCACCTTGGTCAAAGCGATAGGAAATGGTATACAAGTAGAAACTTATTTTAAGCTATATGAAGACGTAAAAGAGGCTATCCCTGTTCAATTTGCGGGAAACCAATTATACACTATTCTTCCCATTTCAAAATACAGCCATAACTACATATATCTTTTATGGCATAAATTAGTTGATATATTGTCATCAGTATTAGGATTATCAACCATGCTGATCTTAACACCAATCATTGTGTTCATGAATTTATTTTTGAATAAAGGCCCTTTATTCTACAGGCAGTTTAGAGTTGGTAAAGGAGGAAAGGAAATTGAGATTATTAAATTCAGATCGATGATTGTAAAGGCAGAAGAACATGGGGCAAAAATGTCTATAAAGGGAGATCAAAGGGTTACGAGTTTTGGAAAGATCCTTAGAAAATTGAGAATAGATGAATTACCTCAATTTTGGTCAGTACTCAAGGGCGAAATGAGCCTCATAGGTCCAAGACCAGAAAGGAAAATATTTATAGATCAATTGGTGAAAAGCATTCCGTTATATGACTCCAGACATCTTATTAAACCGGGTATAACCGGTTGGGCCCAGGTCAAATATGAATATGGAGAAAACACTGAAGATTCGATTAAAAAATTAGAATATGATCTGTATTATATCAAAAACAGATCGGTTACGCTTGACATAAGAATCATCTTTAAAACCATAAATACCATCTTATTCTATAAAGGAGTTTGATTTCAGACTTTTACAGGCTATATCGTTTAAAACTATGTTTTTACATCAGCATCCTTACCCCCCATTCATTCCAGAAAATAGTGTAAAATTAATTGTAGGTACTATTCCTCCTCCCAGGTTTTCAACAGGAGACCTGTTTTCTGATGATGTTGATTTTTGCTACGGCAGTAAATTTGGCTTATTGTGGCCCATCTTAGATCGCATATTTGATCTCAACTTAAAATATGAAAACACGAATCACGCCATTTTGCAAAGAAAAAATTTTCTAATTCAAAACAGAATTGGTATATGTGACGTTATAGAAAGTTGTGCAAGGGGTAAAGTAGATGCTTCAGATGTAGGAATGGACCAAATAAAGATGAGAAATCTCCTGAACCATATTATTAAAAATAAAGATATCACAACACTTCTGTTTATGGGAGGGAATAGTAAAAATGGACCTGAATACTTATTTAGAAAATTAATAAAACCACTTGGCTTAGAACTAATAAATAAAAGTGCTGGTCGTCCTAAAATTCACGAACTACATCTTGAAGGCCGAAAAATAAAAACAATATCACTTATATCTCCTTCAAGCGCTGCCAACAGGTCAATTGGTGGAGACCCTTATTATAAAATGCAGAAAAAAGCCAACAAGAATTATACAACCTTAGATTTTCGTGTAGAACAATTCAGAAATCACTTCACTTGATTCCATTTTTTCGTATTTTCGAAACTTGGTAATACCATTCTATGAAAAAGACTACTAGCATCCAAAGAATAACTATTGTGATGCTTATTAGTTATGTGTTTTGGGAAATAGGAATATGGATCTGGTCTAGAAATATACCTCCTAGTGACCCTCTCATAAGAGTTGATTTGATATTCATCTATCCATTTTTACTCTTTCTTATTATAGTTTCTGTTTACCAATATTTTAAAACTAATACCTTGAAAAAATGAAAACGCTACTCCCCCTAGTAATCATAATAATCCTCACTTACGCATGTAAACAAGATCAAGCATCGTCAAAATCAGATAAAGCTAATGAACCCGATAAAACCATCGATGCGCCTCAAGATGATTCAAAACAGGTTGAAAATATTGTTTATAAAACTACCAGCGGCAAAAGCATAGAACTTATTATCAACAAAAAAAACAATAGCCTTAGTGACTTTACAATCGTGGCTGTTGATTTTCAAAATAGTACAGATAGTCTTAGAATTAACGATAGTGATCCTTTGCAGGCGGTGGCCATCAAAGATTTAGATGCCAATGGTTATGACGAGCTCTATCTTATCACTAACTCTGTTGGATCTGGTTCTTATTCCTCAGTTTTTGGCTTTGCTTCAAACCAGGATCTCAGCCTTACAACAATTTATTTTCCGGATATTTCAGAAAATGATGTACAGGTGGATGGACCTTTTCATGGGTTTATGGGACACGATTCTATCTATTTCACAGACAATAGAATGTACCGAAAGTATCCTGTTTATAAAGAAGGGGATGCAAATTGTTGCCCAACCGGTGGAGACAAGACTGTGAGCTATCAACTAAAAGCCGGAGAGGCCACATGGAAATTAGAAATTGAAAACTAATCACAAAAGTTTATGGTTTATACCAACTTTCTCTACAATATTATTTAGCCTTTGCATAAAAATTGCATTATGAAAAAATCATTTTTACTATACTTCCTATTCGTGTCAACAGCTATGCTGAGTCAGGAAAATCTATCCGATATAGAACTTGAGTTAATACAACTTAGCCTGCAAAAAAGCTATTCTTTAAAGAATGCCAACAATGACCTGACAATCGATAGCATAGAAACCAAAGCCATAAAGCAGAATTTTATCCCCACGCTGACTATGAATGGAGGATATGCCTATGGGGCTGCAAGTATTAACGCCGATATCCCAACATTTACACTGCCAATTTCCGGTACCGAATTATTTGATGGCGAATCTCAGTTTGATGCAAAGGGTCATTTTCTCAATGCGAATTTAACTGCAAAAGCACTACTATTCTCAGGCCTTCAGGTTAATTATGGATCAAAAGCTGGAAAGGAAAAGATCAAAGCCAAAAATTTTCTTTTAGAAACCGAAAAAGTGAAGATCATAAAAGATGTCATAGACACCTTTGATAAGATCGAACTTCTCGAAAGATCAAGAATTGTTCTGGTCGAAAGTGAAAATCGTCTATCAAAAGAAAAAACCAAAGTAAAAGCCGCTATTGAAAATGGTTTGGCCACTCCATTCGAAAGAGAAAAGATTTCAGCAGCCGAACTCAATTTAGCTTCTAAAAGAATGGAACTCGAAGGGAATCTTCGCCTACTGCATCTGAAACTTTCAGTACTTACAGGTCAAGACATAGGTATAATTGAGAAGTATGAGTTTAATTTGAAACCCTGGCTTTTTACACAAAACGATCAGACATATTCAGACAGACCTGAATTAGAAGCTTTACGAGCCGGTATTGAGGCTTATGAATATAAACTAAAAATGAATAAGAATCATTTTTTACCTAAAGTTGCTGCTTTTGCCACTTTGAGTTATTTTAATTTGTTCAACTCAGAAATTAAGACACCATATGAAACCCCTATAACAGAACAGCCGATAAATTTAGATCTCAATTATTTTGAAGGATTCCCAGCTTATCTTGTAGGTATAGGCTTTGAATGGGAAATCTTTAACGGGCTTAAAAGCAACAATGAAATTCAAAAAACTTCCATTGAGAAAGATATGGCAGAGAATAAAAAAATGGACGCCGAAGAAAAATTAAAACTTTTTGAACAAAAAGTCAAAATTGAATTTGATGTAAAAAATCAACAGATTCTTTTAAAAGAGAAAGAAGTGAAAGTTGCTTCCAACACTCTAAATCTTGCCATCGCTAGCTATCGTGAAGGGCTTATCAATATCTCTGAAAGACTCGAAGCTGAATCAGACTACCAAGAAGCCATGTTAGACTATTATAAAATGGTCGCTATGCAAAGACAGACAGCTTTAGAATTATTAACTGCAACAGGCAGCCTAACCATGAATAACCTCAATAATTAATTGATATGAAAAAAAAGACACAATTAATCATCCTATTGGTCCCGGTACTCATCATCTTAACCGGTATCATTATTTTAATGGTCCTTAAACCCAATGCCAATAAGAATCGAGTATTTGTTGGACTATTTGAAACCACACAGATAAGGGTTTCCTCTGAAGTGCCCGGAAGGATAGACAGCATCTTTGTCACCCTTGGTGAATCAGTTGAAAAAGGGCAATTACTGGCATCGATAGACAGTGAAATATTAGATGCAAAGATCCAGCAGGCGGAAGGCGTATATTCTGCAGCAGCCTCTGTAAACGAAAAAGCAAACAAAGGTGCTCGAGAAGAGGAAATCATTGCGGCAAAGAATCAATACGAAATGGCAAAAAGTCAATTTACTTATGCCGATAAATCTTATAATAGATTATTTAACATGTATCAAGACAGTCTTATTTCGGCCCAACAGATGGATGAAATGACTTTTAAAAAGAATGCAGCTGAAGAACAAATGAAAGCGGCTGAATCTATGTACCTAATGGCTCAAAAAGGTGCCAGAGATGAAGACAAACAAGCAGCAAAAGGGCAGTTAGATGCTGTTCAAGGCCAAGTTAATGAGGCGAAAGCATATTATAAACAATTAAAAATTTACGCCCCTGTATCTGGTGAAGTTTCGGCCAAAATGGCTCAAGAAAGTGAAGTCATGCCAGCCGGGTATCCTATTTTCACCATTCAGAAGCTAGAAGAAATACATGCAGTGATTCATGTCAGAGAAGATTTGCTGGCAAATTTCAAATTAGGTACTGAAATTGAAGGGAATCTTCCAGCATTCGATAATGAAACAAGAAATTTCAAAGTGTCCTATATAGCTCCAATGGCAGATTTTGCGGATTGGATCCCAACAGCTGACAAAGGCAGAATGGATATGAAAACTTTTGAAATTCACCTTTATCCAGTTGAACCGAATACTGATTTACGACCTGGAATGAGTATCAATATTAGCCTTTGAAGCACATAAAGAACATATTTGTAAGAGAAATTCTAAGGCTTAAGTCTAGGTCATCAGCATGGGTGTTGATCATTTTTATCCCAGTGATCATATTTCTATATCTAGGGGCAATCTATGAAGAGGGTGCCGTTCAAGTTGTGGAAGTGGGTGTTCTCGATAATGACAAGTCACCATTTAGCCAACAAGTAGTTGATAATATTCAGGCTTCACCTAAAATTGAACTCGTCAAGGTCTTCTCATCAGAAGACAGGCTTGAAGACATTTTTGTGTCTCATCCTGAAATTAAAGGAGTGTATTATATTCCTGAGAATTTTTCCATGAACATCATGCAGGGCAAACAACAGAAGCTTATTGTTTATACCAATTCATCAAATATTATTTATGGGAATCTTTTATATAAAGAAGCCGCCACATTTATCAATACACTTTCAGCCAAAATAACACTTAGTGCACTAACCATAAAGGGAATTCCATACGAAAAAGCGATCAAGATGGTGATGCCAGTAAAAACACAAACCAGAGCATTATTTAATCCACATTATAATTATTTATATTATTTAGTCCCCGGTCTTACAACCGTATTGTTGCAAATGATTGTGTTTTTTTTGGCAACGAGATCCATCAATTCTGAGTTTAAGAGCAATAGTTTTCAAGAACTATGGGATCTGTCTGGAGGTAGTATTTTCAAAATAATATTCGCCAAACTCTTGACTTATACAGTAATTGGAATGATGATTGCCATGTTGATATTCGCTTTTATCCATCCCATTCTAGGCATTCCATCAGGTGCAAATACCCTTTCTTTTATGTGGGTAATTTTAATCTTTGTCATCACCAATGCAACACTTGGATTAATGATTTCCATTCTGTTTAAAGATCAGGCGATAGCCATGGATGTTGCTTTTGTTTATAATTCTCCAGCATTTGTGTTTAGTGGCTTTACGTTTCCTATCATTGCCATGCCAGCCTTTAATAGTTGGTATGCAAACTTGATACCTTATACACATTTCCTCAAAGCATATATCAAGGGAATTGAAATGAGTAGTCCGTTTAGTTTTCTTATCCCGCAGGTAATCGCATTATTGCTATTTACCCTGTTTGCCTATGTAGTAAGTGTTATTGGCCTTATGTTTCATGTTAAAAAAATTGAATCATGAGAAGCTTTTTCCATATTATAAAAGAAGAATTGGCGTTGATCATTGAGGATAAAAGCATCCTTCTAACATGCTTATTAGCTCCTATTTTTTATGCTTTTTTTGTGGGATCCATTTATAAGGAAAAAGACGTAGTCAATATTCCGATCGCTATTGTAGATCATGACCATAGCAGTTTGTCTAGAACAGTTGGCAGGCTGATTGATTCAAATGAGAAAATACAGGTCATGGGGTCGTATTCTAACCTTAATGATGCCTTGTTTTTATTTAATTCTTTGGATATTCAAGGTATTCTCATCATTCCCAATGATTTTGAAAAGAATACAATAAACCTGGAGGGTTCTACCGTTGAATTAGTGTTGAACAATACCAAGTTTTTAACCTCAAATGATATAAACAAAGGGGTTCAGCAAGTAATGCTTACTATTTCAGGTGGTGTTCGCTACAGTTACTTGATTAGCAGTAAAGTGCCATCAGAATTGGCTATGCAACAGACGCAGCCCATTATGCCAGTTGTAAAATCAATTTTTAATGCTACCAATAATTATGGAGATTATCTCCTGCCCATATTATTGGTTCTTATTATCCAACAAACTTTAATAATTGGATTTGGACAAAGTGTTCTTCATGAATTAACGCATTTTAAAACCTTGTCAGATCCAAAAGTAAATTTCTTTGAATTTGTAAAAATATTTACTGCAAAGGGGCTCTACTATTTTGTCTTATATGCTTCGCTTTTCTTCCTTTTTTACAAGGTGATTTTTCCATATTACCACCTTGACTTCAAAGGATCCGAATTCCTTCACTTTCTTTTGAGTTCAATATTCATTATCGCTGTAATGGTCTATACAACCTTTTTAGGTACCTTTTTTAAATCAGCTATTGGCTGGACAGAAATAATGGCATTTTCAACCTACCCACTATTTTTAGTATCAGGTTATTCTTGGCCCATTGAAGCCATGCCCAAAGCATTACAAGTAGTTGCTAATCTTTTACCTTCAACTCCCTATTTTACTGTTTTTAATAAACTAGCGTCACAGGGAGCTGTATTGGTAAATATCAAAGGTGAAGTCATTCACCTTTTACTGCTTTTATTATTGGGTTTCCTATTGTTATTTGTCAGATTTAAATATCTACATAAGAAACGGACTGCAGCATTAGAAGTTTCAGAGTCTGTCTAAAGAAATTAAAGCTCTAAGGCCTTTTTTTCATTACCTTCCATTAATAATTCAACTGGGTTTTCAAGCGCCTCTTTAACGGCTACTAAAAAACCTACAGATTCTTTTCCATCAATGATTCTATGGTCATAAGACAATGCCACATACATGATTGGTCTTATTTCAACCTTCCCATCTATTGCCACTGGTCTTTCAACGATATTATGCATACCTAGTATGGCACTTTGGGGTGGATTGAGAATAGGAGTTGATAACATTGATCCAAACACACCTCCATTGGTTATAGTGAATGTGCCTCCAGTCATTTCATCAACTGTTATCTGACCGTCTCTGGCTCTAATCGCTAAACGTTTCACTTCACTTTCCACACCTCTGAAGCTCAAATCTTGAGCATTTCTGATTACCGGTACCATTAAACCTTTTGGACCCGAAACTGCTATCGAAATATCGGCAAAGTCATAAGAAATTTTGAAATCTCCATCGATCATTGAATTTACATCCGGAAATAATTTCAAGGCTCTTACAACCGCAAGGGTAAAAAAGCTCATAAAGCCAAGACCAACCTCATGCTTTGTCTTAAAATTCTCTTTATACTTTGATCTTAAATCAAAAATTGGTTTCATATCTACTTCGTTAAAAGTAGTGAGCATTGCTGTTTCATTTTTTACAGAAACAAGACGTTCGGCCACCTTGCGTCGAAGCATTGATAGCTTCTTTCTGTCACTTTTTCTATTCTCCTCATTAAGGGCTTCTCCCATTGAAGGCACAGCATTAATCGCATCTTCTTTGGTTATTCTCCCATCCTTTCCGGTACCTTTGATACTTGCTGCTTCGATGTTCTTTTCTGCAAGTATTTTTTTTGCCGCCGGAGAAGCAGATCCTGTGGCATATGTTGCATTCTCAGCTGCTGCTGTTTCAACCACTTTAGCCGGCTCTCCAATCGTTGTATCCTTGGCAGCCTCTTTCTTTTTCGTCCCAGAAGTTTTAGCCGCACTCATATCAATCAAACATATAACCGCTCCTACATCTACCGCATCACCTTCTTCTGCCTTCAAAGTAATAATCCCGCTTTCTTCAGCTGGTAATTCAAGGGTAGCTTTGTCAGAATCAACCTCAGCAATAGCTTGGTCTTTTTCTACATAGTCACCGTCTTCAACCAACCAACTTGCAACTTCTACTTCAGTAATAGACTCCCCTGGAGAGGGAACTTTCATTTCTAAAATCATTTTATTTCTTATTTATAATGATATTATATTGTTGTTTTATTATCAAATACACTTTCAATGACTCTTCGATGTCTCTTTTTAAAACGAGTGGATGAGCCAGCTGCCGGCACCGAATAATATTTTCGAGATCTCACTATAAGACGCTTCATTTCAAAACGTTGAAGCATAAAACTCCAAGCACCCATATTTCGAGGTTCTTCCTGGGCCCATACATGATCTTCAGCATTCTCATATCTGGCAATTACTTTTTCAATTTTTTCTTCATGAAGCGGAAATAACTGTTCCAGTCTTACCAAGGCAACATCATTGCGACCATTTTGCTTTCTTTCTTCCAAAAGGTCATAATAAAACTTACCACTACAAAACACCACACGTTTTACCTCCTTAGCAGATACCGTATCATCGATTACTTCCTGGAATTCACCTTCAGTGAAATCTTTCAATTCTGAAACGGCTTGTGCATGTCTTAGTAAACTTTTAGGTGTAAAAACCACTAATGGCTTCCTGAAATTTCTTTTCATTTGCCTTCTTAACAAATGAAAAAAGTTAGCCGGGTTTGTGCAATTTGCCACCGTCATATTATCATTGGCACAAAGCTGAAGAAAGCGTTCAATTCTTGCAGATGAATGTTCAGATCCTTGCCCCTCATATCCATGAGGTAAAAGAATCACGATTCCGTTTTGCTGCTTCCATTTATCTTCTGCAGCCGAAATGTACTGATCGAACATGATTTGCGCACCGTTACCAAAATCTCCAAACTGAGCTTCCCATATTGTTAAAGTATTTGGGGCAGCCATAGCATAACCATAGTCAAATCCTAGTACACCATATTCAGATAATGAGGAGTTATAAATACTCATCACACCTTTATTCTTTGGATTGGTATTTAACAAATTCACTTTTTCAGATGAAATTTCATCCCTTAAGATAGCATGCCTGTGAGAAAAAGTTCCTCTCTCTACATCCTGACCTGAAATTCTAACATTAAACCCTTCTTCCAACAAACTACCAAAGGCGAAAATCTCGCCCATACTCCAATCCATCTTATTGGTTTCAAAAACCATTTTAGAGCGATCTTTTAAAATCCGCTCTGCTTTCCTTAAAAGTTTTACCCCTTCAGGAACGGTTGAAACTATTTTTGCAATTTTTTCAAGTCGTGATTTAGGATATTTCGTCCCTACACTTAACAACAAGCCATCTAAATCCTGATGCATGAATCCGCTCCAAACGTTAGCCATGAATGGGTTTACCTTGGTTGCTGAATCATCTTTAGACCTGTTAAATTCTTTTTCCAATAAATCTTTATACTCCTGGATCAAATTTGGTAAGTATTCCTGATCAATGACTCCTTCTTTTATCAGTTTGTCATTATAAATATCTCTTGGATTAGGCTGTTTCGAGATGGCCTTATAGAGAAGTGGCTGTGTAAATCTTGGCTCATCACCTTCATTATGGCCATATTTTCTATAACCTAGAAGATCGATGAATATATCCCTTTTAAATTTCATTCGGAAATCCAATGCCATCAAAACCGCATGTGTAACCGCCTCTACATCATCAGCATTAACGTGTAAAACAGGAGATAAAGTAACTTTTGCAACATCAGTACAATAAGTACTTGACCTTGCATCCAAATAATTGGTTGTAAATCCAATTTGATTATTCACCACAATGTGAACGGTCCCGCCGGTTGAGTAACCTTTTAATTTACTCATTTGGATAAGTTCATAAACAATTCCCTGACCAGCAACAGCCGCATCTCCATGCACTACTACCGGAAGTATTTTGGAGGAATCTCCATTATAATCTTCTTCTATTTTTGCTCTGGCAATTCCTTCAGCCACTGCACCCACTGTTTCTAAGTGAGACGGGTTAGGAACCAGATTCATTGTAATTTGCTTATTGCTTTTAAGCGTTTTCTTAATTGTAGAGCCCAGGTGGTATTTAACATCCCCATCAAAATCATCTTCGGCATAATCCTTTCCGTCGAACTCATTAAACAATTCTCGAATTGGCTTTCTAAAAATATTAACCAAGGTGTTTAACCTACCTCGATGTGCCATACCCAAAACAAACTCGTCTACGTCAAATTTTTCAGCCGCGATTCTAAAGAGACCTCCTAAAGCAGGAATCAATGTTTCACCTCCTTCAAGCGAAAATCTCTTTTGCCCTACATATTTGGTCTGAAGAAATTGCTCAAAAGTAACAGCCTGATTTAATTTCGAAAGTATATACTTTTTAGTACTGGCTTCGTAATTTGGATGGTTATCATTTGCATTCAGTTTATCCTGCCACCACTGAATCTCTTCAGGATTTCTAATAAACATGTATTCTATCCCAATTGAATCACAATATATACGCTCTAAATGATTTACAATTTCACTTAATTTAGACGGCTGTAAGCCTAAGATACTACCTGCATTAAAAATCGTATTCAGGTCATCCTTTCCTAAACCAAAATTCTCAAGCGCCAATGTAGGGCTGTATTGACGTCTGTTACGAACAGGATTGGTTTTTGTAAACAAATGGCCCCTGGTCCTATAGCCATTAATCAATTCAATGACTTTAAACTCTTTATATACCTGCTGTGGTATCTCTATATCTTCTTCATCTGGTTCCAGCGAATAATCAGAATTTGCAAGGTCATAACCTTGAAAAAAACTCTTCCAACTTGGTTCAACAGTATCAGGATTCTTAAGATATTGTTGGTACAATTCTTCAATAAAACCTGTGTGTACAGTATTCAAAAACGAAAACCTATCCATTTATAAATTCTTTCAATTTGTAAGGAATGATTGACAAAAATAAGATGTTTTGATAAAATACCTCTAAAAAAAATGATAAATATCATATTTCATTGCATTGCTCGTAAAGAGATGTAACATTGCCTGATAAGACACTAGTATCTTTGAAACATCTAAGTATTATTTACTTCAATTCTCAAGCAGAAAATCAAGTCAATTTTGATTGTTAAAAAAACATAAAAATGACTTTAATCAGTTTGAATGACCAATTTATTATTTACATTTGCTCTTTATTTAGAATTAGTTTAAATAAGAATAAGGAATTAAAATGGCCTCAACACTGCTTTATACTGTTTTTGATTATAACTATATCGACATGGATATAGCTCAAAAGAAGACAAAATGTTGTAAAAAATATAAGAAGAAAGGGAAATTCAATTGTGGAAATTGCCCAAAACTCTAAGTGATATTTGACCTTTTCTGGTTTAATACTCCCAACGCTAACATTGCTTATATATCCGCTCGGTAAATAAATATAGGTCTGCGGACTATATTTTGGTCGTTTCGTCCCAAATCATTTTCAAAATACCTATATCTTCTTTTATTTAGCAAGAAATTACTGGAATTAATCGGTAACAACTATCCAAACCTTTTATCTATTACTTCCTATTGTATTTTCAATTTAACTAAAACCAAATTATCATGAACAAAAAAGTACTTATGTTTTTCTTGATGACCCTATTCTTATTAGGTCCAGTTGCCGCGATTCAGGCTCAAGAAGAAAGTTATGCCATGTGGGAGAGTTTTTATCTAACTCCTGACAACACCAAATTAAAGGCTTTGGGCGAAGCCATGTCTAAACACAATAAAAAGTATCACAATGAAGGGCCGTATACAGCAAATGTGTATAATGTAGTCTCAGGACCAAATACCGGAAAGCTGGTTTGGCGAATGGGTCCTTTGAACTATTCACATTTTGATAACAGACCTTCTGACGGCGGACATGACGAAGACTGGCGAGATAATGTAATGCCAAATATCAAAAAAATTAGCATGGGCGAATACTGGAAACAAGATGAAAAAGTATCCAACGTAAGCATGATAACGCCTGAAACGCCACCATATCAGATTCTCCATATCAGAGTTTTTGAAGTACATAAAGGGCAAGGTTATCAAATTGATCACCTGTTTAAACAAATTAGTAATGCAGTCAAAGACATGGATGGTGATAATCCATGGGGCCTTTATTACAATGAATTCAGACAGGGATATAAAGTAGGCAGACATATGGCCACTGTTGGATTTATGAAAAACTGGGCAGAATATGATAAAAAAGACAACTTCAAGGAACATTTCCTAAAAGTAAACGGAGAAGATTCTTGGTATGCCTTTGATAAAGGGATGTCTGAAACATTTTCGAACAGCTGGGACGAAATTCAAGAATATAACGCTTTTATGAGCGGAAACTAACAACCAATTAAAATAGCGCTATAAAGCTGGAACTTACCCTCAAGGTTCCAGCTTTATTATTTATAACCCGATTTTATAAATCTTTGATCTTATTCCAAACTTTAATCTCATCTTCCTCTGTAAGACCTTCTTTTACTTCAACATTCAATCCATCACTTATCCCAAGAGTAATATCTCTTCTTTCAAATTCCTTTTCACCTGTTTTCACCTCAACAAAAGGTTTTTTCGATTCTTCATCAAATTGAACCAAAGCTTCCTTAATTGATAAAACACTGTCAGCTCTTGCCAATATTATTGAAGCATTGGCACTTAATCCCGCTCTTATAAATGTAGTATCCGATTTGTGAAGCGTCCCTTTTATTTCAAACTGAATCGCACCATTCTCAAGCTTTCCTTTTGGAGCTATATAATCAAGTACGGCATCAAAGGTGTTATTCTCTATCGCCCCTACCGTTATTTCTAAAGGGTATCCTTCTTTAATTTTTCCTACTTCAGATTCGTCAACTTTTCCTTCAAATATCATCCTGTTAACATCCGCCAGCGTGGCAATTGTTGTACCTTCATTAAAATTATTACTCAAAATAACCTGGTTTCCAACCTCAACAGGCATTTCCAAGACCATTCCGGAAACTGTAGATCTTATAAGTGTATTAGCCGAATTACCCAAACCTTTAGTAGATCCGGTTTTAACAATATCATAATTCTTCATTGCAGCAGAATATGACTGTTGAGATTGTTTATAACTCACTTCTGCTCTTTCCATTTCCTCCTTAGAAATCACACCTTTGTCAAACAACCCAACTTGTCTTTCATACCGTCTTTTCTCATCATTCAGGGCGATTTGTGCCGTTTCTATTGAATTCTGTGCCTGATTTAAAGCGGCCAGATTAGGTACAACCTTTATTTTGGCGATCAAATCATTTGCTTTTACCAAATCTCCCCCTTCTACATATATTTCTTCAATAATTCCTGAAATATTGGGCTTGATGATCACTTCCTCAAGCGGTAAAATACTTCCCGTAGCAACAGTTTTCTTTACAATAGTTTGATTCGTTGGTTTTTCAGTATTGTAAACCACCGGGTCTTCTTGATTTTTGGAATACAAATAATACATAGCACCTCCAAAAGTAAATAGGATAAATACTAAGATAAAAATGGTTACTGACTTCTTCATGTTTTTATTATTTCAATGTTGTTTTATTCAGTTCTAAGAGCCTCAATAGGCCTTAATTTAATAGCTGTTTGTGCTGGGATCAATCCAGCAAATAATCCAGAAATGATCAAAATAGTTAATGCAATAGTCACTACCCCTAAATTCACACTTGGATTGGCGAACATATCAATTGGATCCATCATATCTAAAGCATAATTCAACCCAAAGATGAGGGTGGCTCCAAAAACGATTCCAGCCATACCCGAAATGATCGTAAGAAAAACAGATTCCGTCAAAATCTGATTCCTTATTTTTCCTGGCGAAGCACCTAAGGCCCTTCTTATTCCGATTTCATTTGTTCGTTCCTTGACCACAATCAGCATAATATTACTTACACCAATTACTCCGGAAAGCAAAACAAGTATTCCAACAAAATATGCGATAACTTTCAAAGCCATAAACAGGCTTTCCACTCTATTGAACTGCGCAAAAAGATCAAAATGACCAACTGCTCTCTCGTCTTCCGGATGAATCTTATGATTATTTTTAACGATGTCAAAAATACTTTGTTTTATATCAGTTATGGGTGTGCCATCCATTGCTGTTATGGCCATCCAACCAACTTTATCTCCACGATTAAAAGCCTGTGAAAAGGCTGTAAAGGGAACAAAAATTTGTTTCTGTTGTCGCTCGCTATCTCCTCCTCCACTTTTCTTGGTGTACACTCCAATAACCATAAAATTTACGCCATTGATCTTGATATAACTACCCAATACTTCTTCGCCGTCTTCATATAAACTAGTTTCCACCCCTCGACCAATAATGGCTACTTTTCTTTTATCGTCTATGTCATTATAATTAATAAATCGTCCTTCAACGATATTCATTGGTTCTTGTTTGATAATTTCCGGATAATCTCCATAAATATCGAAAGCTCCAGAATTCAAGCCTCTAATCACGTTACCTCCTCCTCTAAAACCGCCAAGCTGGTTTCGTGGAGAAACAAATCGCAGATTATCTACATTGTTTCTAATATCGCGAACATCATCAAGATCGTAACTGAAATTTCTCCCTTTAGGCATACCCTGATATGATTTACTTACAGGTTGGGTCCACATAAACATAGTATTAGTCGCTATATCCCCAAAGTCTTGCCTAATCCCGTTTTCAAGACCTTTCCCGGCAGCTAGTAAAAGAATCAAAATGAAAATCCCCCAGAAAACCCCAAACGCAGTCAATAGCGTCCTCCACCAGTTGGTGGTCAGTACTTCAAGAATTTCATTCCATTTATCTCTATTAAACATAACGCTTGTCTTTATTCATCTCTTAATGCCTCTATCGGCTGTATATTAGCGGCTCTCCAAGCAGGAATAAACCCAGCCAAAGCGCCCGCAACAATCAATACAACAACCATGGTCATCGCAATAGAAAAATCCACTGACGGATTCAACACATAATCCACTTCAATGTTTGGACCTACAATTTCAAGTAGTCCCATACTAAATATTAAACCGGCAAATCCTGAAACTGCCGTTACAAAAATAGATTCCTGCAAAATCATACCGATAATTGACCAAGGTTTAGCTCCCAGTGCTTTTCTTATACCAATTTCTCTGGTTCTATCTTTCACAATGATCATCATTATATTACTAACACCAACAACACCTGCTATAATTGTACAAATACCCACAAACCAGAAAAAGAATGCTATACTACTTGTCAAGGTATAAAACCGCTTTGTGTCTTCAATTACATTGTTTACGTGAACTGCAGCATCATCATCAGGAGATATTTTATGCGTCTCTTTTAAATATTGCTTTATTTCTTCAGCAAAGCGCAAAGATTCTTTCACAGCTGTTTCAAAATCCTTCTCAGGTTTCATCGTGAAAGCAAGATTATTGATGCGGTCTGCACCATTAAAAACACCCTGAGCTGTAGTAAAAGGAACAAAGACCCTGTCTTCTTCTCTCTCTCCTGCGGCATCACTGTAAACACCAATAATTTTAAAATTAATCCCAGAAATTTGCAGGTATTCTGTCAATGGATCTTCAACTTTATTTAATAGCTCACGCTTAATCTTGTTACTAATCACAACAACCTTCGTGTTTTGATCAAGGTCCATCTGATCTATAAACCTGCCAGAAACCATACTTTCATTCTCAATTTGCTGGTAATCGGGATGAACACCCCACACACCATAACTTACTGATTCATTTTTATAATTTACTGTAGTACCAAATGGAACGCGAAATACACCTGATCTGTATTCAATTTTATCTCCATTGGCAGCAATAATATGCTCGTAGTTTTCATTATTCAAATGTATTCTCCTGCCAGGATTTAAGCCTTTATATTCTTTAGTAGTGGTTTGCGTCCATATATATAAGAGATTCGTAGCATCTCCTTCAAATTCTTTTCTTATTCCATTTTCCATCCCCCTACCAAAACCTAAAAGAATGACAAGTATAAAAATACCTGAAGCCACAGACAGACCAGTAAGAAAAGTTCGAAGCTTATTCTTAGCAATGGTATCAAAAATTTCTTGCCAGCGATCTATATCAAACATGGGTCAAATTAATCTTTTGGAGTTAAAGAGGCTCTTTCAATTATAGACGACAAAACCAATTCATTTGTTACAGTTTATTTTGTTAATTCTGCAATTATCTTCTCATGAATATTGCCTGAAACTGTTAAAAATATCTTTTTAAAACAGCAGATCAGCCTTCTTTATCCGGAGCATAAAAGCAATCAGTTCTTAGTCAATAATAAGGTGTTATCAAAAGTTATAATATTCCGAAAATTACCTCCCTAATTATCATATAAATGATTCTTTTATTACGAAAACGATATTGAATATGAATATTACAATAAATACACGGAAAAATTATTAAAGTGACAATTATCATGATTTGACACTTCAATTGATACTAATTTTATCCTAACATTAAATTTAACCGTCATGTTAGCTAAAAAATCACAAAAAGCCCAAATTGGAGCCTACAGCAAAATATTTTTTCAGCTAGGCTTATTATTGTCATTAGTTATCATCTACATCGCTATAGAATGGAAAACTTTTGATCGAACTGTCAGCGAATTAAGCGCAATGAATATCCAGGAAGAGGAAATATTCGAAATCCCAATAACTGAAAGGATTCTTGAAGTAAAACCACCACCACCTCCACCTCCTGCTCCCGAGGTAATTGAAATCGTAGCAGATGAGCAAGAAATTGAGGAAACAATTTTAGAATCTACTGAAACTGATGAATCTGAGTACGTTGAAGTAGTTCAAATGGATGACATCGATGAGGTAGTTGAGGAAGAACAAATAGAACAAGATATTCCGTTCTCTATTATTGAAGATCCACCAGTTTATCCAGGTTGCAAAGGAACTAAAGAACAGAAAAAAAAGTGTTTACAAGAGAAAATAACACAACACGTTAGCAAAAATTATAACACAGGCTTATCACAAGATTTAGGACTATCTCCTGGAAAAAAGAAAGTCTATGTCATTTTTAAGATTGATAAAACAGGAAAAATCTCAGATGCAAGAGCCAGAGGCCCCCATGCAAGATTAGAAAAAGAAGCTTTACGTGTTGTTAATATGCTTCCTAATCTAACCCCAGGAAAACAAAGAGGAATGCCTGTGGGAGTATCATATACATTACCAATTACACTTCATGTGCAAATCTAATTCCATTTAATGTTAAGAGCGCTAAATTTTAAGTTTAGCAATTGAGAGGCTACCTAAGGGTAGCCTCTTTTTTTTCTCTATTCAAAACCGGTTTATTATATGAATTCTAGACATTGCCTGTCGTACACAATTCAAATAAATGCCTTAAATTTGCACTTTATTAGAACAAATGAAGAGACTATTTATTTTATTCATCTTTAGTATTGGAGCTGCGTCTTCTTCCTACAGCCAGGAAATCATCCCATTCCCTGACCTTAGTGAAAGCCATATTGCAGTATACAATCAAACTGAAGTTTTTGATGATCATAACTACACTTTATATACAGAAGATTATCAGATTGCCTTAAGAAAATTGGATAATGATCTTTCTCAATTGGATGAGAGAATTCAAACAGAAACAGACGACATTTTGAAATCATCTTTAGAAGCAGAAAAAGTCATTTTGAACAAGAAGAGAACCAAACTTCTTGAAGAGGCAGAACTAATAGATGACCTTAATAAATTTTATTGAAAAAGAATTTATTTCCTATCCTTTTAACCTTAACAATTGTTTAACACATAACGACATTATCTGTCGTATTCTAAATCTTAGTTCATTACTACTTTTACATAGTAAAAACAAAACTAAGCATTATGCAAAAAATAATAGAACTTATAGAACAGGTCAGGTTTGCTGAATTGAAAAAAATAGATAAATTGAGTAATACCCAAGAAGAATACCTAAAAAATTGTGGTGTTTGCAAAGAAAAATCTATCAACTAGGCCTTTAAAATCAAAGACTTTCAAAGTCTTAAAAACAGAACGGCTAATTCCCGGGCTATAATCGAGTCAATATAATTTATTTTGAGTAAAAGTATTTTGACAAGCCTCATTAAGCAACAGTTTAATGAGGTTTTATCTTTAATCTAAGCTTTATTTTTAAGGTATCCTTATGTCGCTTGATCTTAAATCCCAGGCTTCTATTGCATCAAGGTAAAATTGATAACATTTATCAGGTTCAGCATGAAATCTAAATAAAATCACGGTGATTTACTCTGCTATAGTAAAAGTCATTAATAGATTCTTCTCACGGGCAGATGGCACCTCTGAAATGAAGGCATAATTACCTGGCAAAAGATCAACTTCAAAATACCCCTTTGATCCAGCAGGTAAATCATTAACCCCTCCCAAAAAAGTAAATCCTTCAGGCGCAGGAGTAACCAAGCCTTTTGGATCTGCCCAATTCATCCAAGCCTCCAATTGGTTCAAGTCTGAATGATCTGAAATCATGACCAAGTTTATATCGTGTCCCACAAAATTTTCATACACCTTTTGATCTTCAAATTCAATCATAAAAACCTGCCTGCCTGATTTAATACTGTCTTGTAAAATGATACCGTTTGAACTAGATAGTTTAATTTTTACACTTTCAATGGGAGCTGAGTTCTTATTCACCTTTTTTGTGACAACAAGTGACTTGACCATACCCATACTAGAATGAAACTTGCCATTTGGCATTTTCACATAACATTCTATGATATAATTTCCCGGTACAAGTTGAAGTGTTGTAATACTGCTTTGTTTTGGAGATAAAAGACCTGAACCCCCAACAAAAACGACTTCATAAAACCATTTTGGCAATTCATTAAATGCATCAAATCCTTCCTGTTGCTTACCTTCATTGATCAGGTCCATTCCTTTTTCAAAAACAGGACCAACTTCCTTCTCCATATCCTCAATAGTTTTCCCTTCAGGGTATTTATCAATAAGGAAAAAATGTGTTTCTTCCGATCTATTATCATACTTAAAAGTATTCCAACCAGCTTCTATGCTATCTTGAATCTGGAAATCCATGTTGTTAGTGACAATATTTATTATGGTTTTTGTTTGAACGTTTACATCCACTTTCTCAGTTACTTTGGCCTGCTTGTTACAAGCGAAAAATGTGCCCATATAAACTATAGTCACTAAAAAAGGTATAATGCTTTTTTCAATTTTGAATCGGAGCTTAAAAAGTAATAACATTTCAATCAAGTTTAAGATTTACGGAATGAATTAATCAAAAAACATCCAAACCTACAAACGTATTTGGACAAAAGGCATGATTCTTTTACCGAAGGGCCTGATTTATTTATCAAAACTTTTGTTTAACTTATTTTGATATTAGTTGAACAAAGTGTATCTTTACCAAGTATTTAAAGAAAAATGGTTCTAAACACTACATACAATAATAAAGATAATGATGCCCAGATTATTCAATTGGTAGGCAGACCATTTAGTTTTTTGAAACAGTTACAAATGAGAGGAATAGGTTCTGGCAGAATGATTATTGACAAAGTCAGCCCTAAATTAGAACGCGCTTTACTTAACGGACCTGACATTAATTATGCTAACATTGAACTCAGACCTAAAGGTATCCTAGTTAGAATCACTCGCAGACTAGATAATTTTACCTGGATTATTCCGTATTATCAGCTCTATACCTACATGACCAGTGGACTCAGCATTCATGGCCAAGGTGAATTTCTACATTTTAGAAATGATCGGTTCTTAAAAGGTAACAAGGAGTTTATAAAAAAAATGTTGAATTTAAAAGTCATTTTTACAAAAGACTATTATATATAAAACCCATACAATTATGAAAATCTACAGCTTTATTCTTATTTGCTTAACCCTAGGTGTTTTTTACAGTCTTGCAGTAAAAATGGAGCACCAAAAGAACCTGGAAGAAAAATCTAGTATAATTCAAGGGCAGTTACTAAAAGACAATCCCGATTCTCATAAAATCTCCTTAAATACAACTTGCAGTAATCATAGCACAAGTCTTACGACTGATAGTGAACCAAATCATTATTTAGACATCAATGACGATTTCTCAATGCAAGTTACTGGGAAAGCGCATAGATATTTGAATACAGGTGTATCATTCATAGACCGCGACACTTCAACTTCTAAACCTGACGAGACAGATACTGAAATTGCAGGATCTTAAAAATTTCAGACGGGAGTCAGAAAACTGAATACAAAAAAATTAAATATTAAGGTCTTATAGTGCTTTGCAAATGTTGAGGGGCATTCAACCGATGTTTGAATAGGTGACGCAAGACTATAAGGCCTTTCTATTATCATTCAATTATTATTTACGAACTTAGATTTGTATTATTATTTTCAACATCCTTTATTCTCGCGTCTTTAAGCTTCTTAATAAACCAAATTATAAATATAATTTTCAAACTCAACCCAACAATTATTAACACTAAAGCCGGAATGAAGAAGTCAAGATCATGTTTCCTCATGTAAATTCCTCCTAAAAAAAGGATTAGCCCAATAAACAAGAAGTATAATTCCCTTCCTGGTTTGTATTCACCGGTTTTAATCTTTCCAAAAATATAAATGGTCTTGCAAGCTACTCCACCTATAATCAATACCAAGCCTATACTTTCAAAATCAGTTAACTTCCTAATCAGTATACCAATAATCAGTAGAAATATTCCAATAAACAACAATGATTTCTTAGTCATATAGGTCCATTTTTCAATTCAAATTTAGTACAACTAAATGGTCTTGCTTATGATATTCCTCATAGGGAATAGAAAATAAACCATACAAAGGTCAATGTATTAATCAGAAATTCTTATTTCACTTCCAGATCATAACCGAAAATTGGAATCTCAAGCCCTAAAATAAAGCGCCAACGTGTCACTGTTACCTGAGAAAGATCATCATTAATCGGTACTTCTACACCTGGGTTAGGAAATTCAATTGGTTCACCAAAATCTCCACTGCCAGTAGAATAAGTGGTTCCTACAACAAGTTTTACTTTTTTCAATTTGATGTCTACTCCTAAACCATAATGCATATAATCAGCGTCAAAATTCGCATCTCTATCATCGCCTTCAACAAGATCAAAAATATTGGCACTTGATTCTACTGGAGAAAAATCAGTCGATATACTACCGTATAAATTCAAGCCCTCATTCAAATAGATCTCAACACCTAGGCCAAAATTAATTACTGAATTCAATTCTTCCTTAAATGCAAAACCCTCTCCACCTTCCTCTACTGGTGGTATTAGAATCCTACTATATTCCGACAATCCAGCATGCCAGTCAGCTTTAAAATGTAATTTATGCTTTTTAATAGGCACGCCCATACCAATCGAAATTCCCATAGGTTCTTTTCTCTTTGTTTCCAAATTTTCAAAATCGTAATACTGAAAATCTTCATCTTCAGGATTAAGACCAGACAAAAATCTTTGATACCTAAATCTACCGTCATTAAAAACTTCCAAATATGGAAGATCCACGTTCAATCCCAAATCAACTTTTTCCAACTTCCATGCTAAACCAAGTTTCCAAAAAACACCATAGGATGACTGTCCAAAATTTATTTCATTATTAAATAGATCTACTCCTAAAACATCACCTTCAGTAGCAAACCGAAGATCATATGTGGCCGTGTAATTATATATCGAAACGAAGGTTGATACGCCTATACTTAAATTATCCCTGAGCTTTGTTCCCCATGATATGCCAAACCATTCATCCGTTTCTTTATTATCAAGTTTAAAATCGCCAACAAATCGATTGACTTCACCCAGACCATCAGCTACGTCATCTTCATCCATTTCTTTAGAGAAATTCAAATTCAACCGGGTTCTTTGTTTAGAAAGAAAGGCATATGCAAAATGGTGATTCTTCCATTTTTCAATTTTAAAAGTTCCCGCTATTAGACTGGGCACTCCTTCGAATCTCGAGTCGCTTAATTTATTATTCCTACCAAAGACATTCTCTACATTGGCAGTTTTGACTTGGAATGCCTTGGCATTGATAGTAAAAACAGGGTTTTCAATCAATGCAAGTCTTGCAGGATTATAATAGGTCAAGCCCAAGTCATCAACACTTCCTGTCACATTTCCACTTAATAAAATAGATCTATTCCCAAAGTTTTCCTGGTTGTAGTAGCCTTGCCCAACAAGCCAAAAAGGGCTAAAGAAAGTGACAGAAATAATTAATAATATGATCTTCTTCATAATGGGAAAATATGAATAATAAGTCATTCAATTTAAAATAAAATTAAGAATTAAAATCTTAAAACGACCTAGAATAAGATGATTATTCAATTTTTATTTTGATACTTTTTTAAAAAAAAAGACGATAAATTGCTCTAGTAAAACATGTTCATTTTCACGGAATTAAGTATTATTCAAAAATATTTTTTTCTATTTTAAAGAACTCAATAAAATCATTACCTTTAGAGGATCCTTAGACCTTAGTATTAAGGAATTTAAAAAGAAAAATATATCAACATTAAAACACTCAACAATGAAATCTAAACTTACAATTATCACTTTATTCTTAATTGCATTCTCATTTAATTCTTACGCACAAAAAGATGTGTCTGAGAAATCGAAAGAAGCAATTGCTGAATTCAAACACACAAATGACAAAATTTCTCCTTACTTTAATTCTGCTTACGCATATGCAGTCTTTCCTTCTATTGGAAAAGGTGGCCTAGGCGTTGGAGGTGCAGCCGGTAATGGAACTATTTACAAAGGAGGAGCAATTGTTGGAGATTGTAAAATGTCTCAAGTAACAATTGGTTTCCAAGCTGGTGGACAAGCTTATTCTGAAGTAATCTTTTTTAAAAATGCGGAAGCTTATAACCGCTTCGTTGGTGATAAATTTGAATTCGCCGCACAAACCTCAGCTGTAGCAGTTACTGCCGGGGCATCATTCGATGTTGATTACAGAGACGGAATTCTTGTTTTCACTCATGCAAAAGGAGGATTGATGTATGAAGCATCAGTTGGAGGACAGAAATTCAAAACTGAAATGAGATAAAATAATCTTTTATATTATATTAAAAACCTGCCAATTTGAAAATTGGCAGGTTTTTTTATGCAATTAATTACAAAACCAGGTCATGGTATAATTAACAAGAATATTGTCCGGGGAAAGTATTAATTTGATCTGTTAAACAATAAACCTACGCTAAAGAAAACCCTCACTTTATTAACATCGTTTATATAAGATACGTCAAAATTAACCGGGCCTAAAAAAGAGTGGAAAGCAAAATTAACACCAGCTGAGACGATACTGCTTGTCTCAAAGGCCTCTGACCAATTTCCCTCTGGAGAAAAAGCATCTTCAATATAGTCATCAAAATCACCAAAGCCAACACTTGCCAAGTTAAGGTGAGGCGTAAAATAAAATTTTGAAAAAGGGTTTATTTGGACACCTAGATTTATTTTCATCATTTGACTCACAAATATTTCGTCTTCATGCATCCCTGGGTATAGATAGGTCCCTTTCCTAGGTGATACAACAGTACCCCCTAAAGCATACCTTGCTGAATAACCATAGGTACTAAATGACAGGTCTCCAGACGACATTGGATCTTCAACAATGAAAGCCAAATTACCCCCAACGATTCCAGATACTTTTTTAGAAAAAGCTTTTCTGTGTTCAATATCAAAATTGAATTTTGTGAAATCGTTTGTTGATCCTTTAACAAAACGCTCATCACCCTCAGCATATTCAATATCCACTTCATTATGTATAGAACGAGAAACTTTAGCACCTACAATTGTACCAGAAGTAGCATAAAAAACCTTGTCCATCACATTATAAAGATAATGGATTCCAACCTCAAAATTCTTGAACTCATAATGCCTCAAATTGAGAATATTATTGTTAATACTCGGATCAATTTTAGGTTTTAGTTTAGTGAATTCGTAACTTAAATCAAGTCCGACATAACTATGCAATGAGTTTAGATTTTTATTGAACTGGTTGTCAAACTGAAAGAAATCTGAATTCATATCATCTGCAACTTCACCTGATAGGTAAAATTTTTGATCTAAAAACTCTCCCAGAACTTCTGAACGCCACCACCAGGTTTTCTCAGGTCCAAATTGCTTTTGATATTGTACCCGAAACCTGGGTTGCTCCGCAATATCGGCAGTCACAAGAAATCGTGACGATTTACCAATAATATTTCTACCCGTATAATTTACCATAAGCCCGACACCTCTATAAGAATCATAATGAAGAGAGCCTTTTATTACGCTTTGAGAACGCTCATGTCCTTTTAAGCGAAGTTCTAGCATCCCATTATTCAGACCACCATCATAGGTTATTTGGCTAAACAAATTGGTACCCATAGCCCTGTCAACACCGTCAATTAATTCTTGGGTTGAATATCTTTCACCCTCTTTGATTTTCGCCCTTCCTTTAACCAAATCCATATTAGCTTCACTCACTCCCGAATAGATAACCTTGTCAATTAAGAATTCATTTTCAACTTTTGGTATACTATGTTCTCTTTGTTTAAATTTCTTTAAAACAAAGGCAAGGTCGGCCAGAGCCTGAAGATTCACATCGGTTGCAATTTTCCCTTCCTCAAAGATTTCCTCCGCCTTATCAAAATCACCTGTTGAATAAGTCAGGTAAGGCATGTGGTCAATTAAAATATCACATGCATCCCTATTTGCTGGGTTTTTAAGATTACTGGTCAACATTCCTGTTTGAAAAAGTAATGCCGGAATTGAGCTTAGCTTATCCTTAGTCTGCATTCCTCCACCAACATCACTCCCAATAACAATATCGTAACCCATCTCTCGAGCTCTGTCAACCGGAAAGTTATTCAACACTCCCCCATCTACCAATAAGGTGTTTTCATATGGAACTGCTTGAAAGACTCCTGGTATAGACATACTCGCTCTCATAGCAAAGCCTAGTGAACCTCTGTCAAGAAATACTTCCTTTCCATTTACAATATCCGTCGTCATTGCCCTAAATGGGATAGGTAATTTATCAAAATCATCTATGTTAAATACGGGGTAGGTATAAGAGGAGATAAATTCACGTAATTTTTGATCCCTTAGGAACCCTGCACTCACCTTTGGCTTACCCTCTATAATATCAAAATCTACTAAATGCCTTTTAAATTCACTTTTCTCTTCCATGCTCACATCTACCAGATTGACATCTCCACCTAATAGCTCCGTCCAATTGGCATTATTCGCCATAACGGCTATACTATCTCCAGAATAACCAGCAGCATAAAATCCTCCGACAATACTTCCCATACTGGTTCCCATTATAATATCCGGAACAATCCCTAAAGAGTCAAGCGCCTGCAACAATGGTATATGAGCGATACCTTTAGCGCCACCTCCACTCAATACAAGTGCAACCTTTGGTTTTTCTTCTTGCGCAATTAATTCTTGAGAAAAAATTGAGAAGGCTAAGACAAGGATAATAAACGCTAACTTTTTCATGGGCATGGCTTGGTAAAAATGATAGCTCAAAACTAATACTTTCGACCTAATTATTTATTTATTTCTATTGGAAACTTTATTAGCCAAATATTGACTAATAAAATTCTGATTCTAAGGTCTTAAGTAGGTTTTAATAATACGATCCATAAATTCATTGGTTTCGTCTTTTACAATCATTCTTTCTGGCGTTTCTTCAAACCATTTTATGGTATTAAGAATCCCGTCTTTAAATCTTATACATGGATTAAATTCAGGAACGAACCGATGTATTTTACTATTATCAAATATAGTACTTACCGCTTTATCACCTAGCAAGCTTCCTTTTAATTGCTGATCGAAAGTTCCAAGATAGTCAGATGAAATATGAACAATATCAGCATCTCTTCCTGCAGCCATAGCGACTGCTTCATAGATTTGATTCCAGGTAAGGATTTCATCTGAAGTAATATGAAAACTTTGCCCGATAGCTTGTTGATGACCTATTAGCCCCATAAAACCAACGGCAAAATCTTTAGCATGGGTTATGGTCCATAAAGAAGTTCCATCACCATGAATGATGATTTTCTTTCCTTTTTTAATTCGATCAACAATAGTGTATTCAGTCCAACCTCCAATTGGAACAGGAATAACCGTATCATAAGTCAGTGAAGGGCGCACAATTGTAATAGGAAAACCTTCATTTCGGTACAAGCCCATTAAAGCATCTTCGCAAGCAATCTTTTGTCTTGAATAATCCCAAAACGGATTTGCCAAGGGAGTAGATTCAGTAATAATAGGATGTGATAAGGGCTTCTGATAACAAGAAGCTGAACTAATAAAAATATATTGATTGGTTTTACCACGAAAAAGTGCAAAGTCTCTTTTGATATCTTCTGGACTAAAAGCAATCCAGTTAACAACCGCATCGAAATGGTGGTCTTTGATTAATTCTTTCACCTTTGCTTCATCATTGATATCTAATATGAGGCTTTTAACCCCTTTCGGAATTGCCTGAGATTTCCCTCTTGTTAATAAGAAAATATCAATTCCGCGTTCAAGTGCCAGCTTCGTACTTGACATTGAAATATTTCCGGTACCTCCTATGAATAAAACCTTCATTTAATGAGTGAGATTATAGTTTAAGTTTCAAACAGGCGTTTAAAAATAAAAAATAGACTAGTCGATATTTATTCTTTCCCTGATATAATTATCCTTTTCTTTAATTAGGATATCAATTACTTCCATGATTCTTCCATCAACGTAAAGGTTGATGATATCCTTCTTTTGACAATAACGAATAAATGGCTCAATATGAACTCTTGGAATACCCAATTGCTCTAAAAACACGTCCTCTCCAATCTCCCTTCTCATATCTCCTGCGGCGGCTCTTTTTCGCTCCAACAACGTTGCCTCCTGGCGATTTTCTTCTCTTCTTTTTTTTCCAATTAAAGAAACGAGGTTTAAAATATTGGCGGAAGGAACCACATAATTACTACTTGTAGGGTCATCATATCCTTGATTTGAAAAATTCACAGCCTCTTCTCCCATTATCGGCAATGAATCTCTCATCCTTTTTGTGTCAACATAAAATAGTCCATCAAGGTCGTGGCCTTTTAACTCGATTTCGCCTAACTCTTCTACGCGAGAAACAAGCTCAATCTTAAGTATTCTTCTGTCGATAACCTTTTTATCCACGATCAATCCTAAAGTGTGAAATTGTATTCCAGAAAATATCAAGGTATCATTTGGTGAAACAGTAATACCAAATTCTCCTACTGCATTACTTACGGTTCCTTTTCTTGTACTTAGATTTAGAATATGGATATCCGCTAACTTAACTGAATCACTTTGAACAATTCCAGCAACCAAAACCGGTTCTTGAGCCAGCATATTTCCAGAAACAGCAAAAAATAGGAGCAATAAAAGCGTTTTTATGTTTTTTACCAAAATTGAATTTTTATTACTAATCATACATCATCAAGCATTTCAAAACAAAGACAAGACAGGTGTCAGAGAATTCATAACAATAATACCAAAAACCTTTGATATTCTAATTTCTGAATTCAAATTATTAACAGAATTTTATGAGCGACACAGGTTCTCGAGCTTGAAATTCAAAATAATTCCTCATAACTACAGTTAATTTATATATTTACTTATCAATTATTCTAATCTATCATGAAAAAAAATATCATTTTATTAATTTTATGCGTTTTCGCTTTTAGTTCAGTATCCGCCCAAAAAAAAGAAAAACTTACTCCTGTTGAACTCATGTTTGAGTATTATGATGATGAGTTCAAACCTTTTAACAAAGGTAAATGGTTTACGGCATTAACTTTTAACATTGAAGATTCAAATTTAAAAAGTGATAATAAATATATTGGGTTTGACAACATTATAAAGGGTGAAGAATTCAACTATGACATTAAAGTAAAAGGAGGGTATTCTATTGGTAATTACAATTTTATAGGACTAGGAATAACCCATGGAAGGGATACATCTGAAGGACTGGGAATCATTCTAACCGATACAATCAGTAGCGAATCTGTTGCAAATCGAAATGTTATTTCACCTTTTATCAGAACCTACTATCCCTTATCAAAAAACCAACGTTTTAGTTTTTTTAATGAAATAAAAATGGATTTTGGCTTTGGTGATTCTGTAACTAAAAGTTTTGAGAATGGAGAACAAACGGAACAAGAGGATACAAAAGATTTTTTATTTGGACTCGGTATAAGCCCTGGAATTACTTTTTTCGCCTTAGAAAGCTTCGCCTTTGAAATCCAACTTGACGTGTTAGGCTATGAATACGAAAGATCTTCCTCTATTGACGAAGAAGGAAATGAATTTGTTTCAGATTCTCACAATGTCAATTTTACCATTGATTTGTTATCACTTAATTTTGGTCTTGCCTATTACTTTGGAGCCAAAAATTAGCACTTGAAATAATCAATCAGACTAAGTTCATCCATTTTTCACCTATACTAGCTTTAGTCGCTGGCAAATCAAAATAACATCTTTCAACTGCTAAGATCAATGATTGTCATACTATTACTTGTTTTTTCCATTAATAATTTATATATTTAATTGATTATTAATGACTTATGAAACTGATTTTCTTTTTCTTTCTCATTTTCTCAACTGGGCTTTTCAGTTATGCACAACATTATGAGCAAACAGCGGATGCTCATGATATTTCTCCTTTATTTATGGACGAAAAGGATTTAAAAGTGACATTGAATTATTCAAAAAAAGATATTCTTACTTTCAGTAATGATTCCACTTATTTGGAATCTAGTCTTAGTTTCACGGCATCTGATGATATACAAAAAGAACTCAAAGTTGGGCTGAGAGCCAGGGGTAACTATAGACGCTTATATTGTTATTATCTTCCGCTCTGGTTTAAAATTGACAAAAACGAGTCAAAGGGAAGCATTTTTGAGGAAGACAAAAAATTAAAAGTTGTACTGCCTTGTTTAAAATCTTCAACGGCAAACGACCACGTTGTCAAAGAATTTCTCGCTTACAAAATATATGAGGTCATGTCACCTTATCATTTCGACACGAAGCTGATTCACATAACTTTAGCAGAAGAAAAGGACGGCAAAAGTAAGGATCATGATCTCTTAGCAATTCTTATTCAAGATACTAAAAAACTCGCAGCGGCATATAATGGAAAAATCATCAAAAGACACATGGATCCGAATGGTCAGGACCCTGCAAGTGCTGTTCGAAATGCATTATTTCAATATATGATTGGCAATACAGATTATTCAATAACCTACCGGCATAATGAAAAACTGTTCTACATTGATGATAAAATAGTTCCAATTCCATATGATTTTGACATGTCTGGTCTTGTTAATGCCAGCTATGCGGTGGTTTCTGCCATTAAAAACAAAACATTACCTATTTCAAAAGTGACCACAAGATTGTATAGGGGTTTTGACAGAGAAGAAGCTGTTATTCAAGAAATAAGAAAAGAATATATAGACAAGGAAAATGAGGTTTTTACAATGGTTGACAATTATCAAACTTATTTTAAGGATCCCCGAGAATTTAAGGAACTTAGGAACTATCTCGAAGGTTTTTACAAAGTCATGAAAGATGATAAAAAATTCCAAAATAGTATAATAAAAAGAACCCGAAGCAAACCAGATTGACATGCTAAACGTCGTCAACCATATTTAAATCTAAAGATTAAAGTGTTTCCTCCAATATCTCCCAAACATTATTCGCCAGAATTTTTTGGCCTTCTGCCGTAGGGTGAATACCATCTTGCTGATTTAAATCTGACCTACCGGCAACATCCTTCAGTAAAAAAGGAATTAATGCAAGGTTATTCTCTGCAGCCAAATCAGGAAAAATAGCCTGGAAATCTTTGGTATAATCAATGCCCATATTTGGTGGAATCTGCATCCCTGCCAGCACTATTACCACTTCAGGGTTGTGCTTCTTAACCTCATCAATCATATTTTGAAGGTTCTTCTTAGTCTCATCCAATGGAATTCCACGCAATCCATCGTTTGCACCTAATTCTAGCACAAAAACGTCAACTTTTTGTTTCAATAACCAAGACAACCTGTTTTTGCCACTGGCCGTAGTCTCGCCGCTCAAGCCCGCATTAATTACATTATATGGTAGCAATGCTGAATCCAACTTCTTTTGAATCAACGCAGGAAAAGCTTCCTCAACTTCAAGGCCCATGCCAGCCGTTAAGCTATTTCCAAAAAACAAAATGATCTTTTGACTCGTCTCACTTTGGGTTTCAATATTTATTGATTCCTTCTTCTCTTGTTTGTCGATTTTTTTTGCATCATTTCCAGCACAAGACATCACTAAAAAACAAATAGACAAATAACAAAACTTTAACACATCACCCATTGGTAGCCAAATTTAAATTTAATCCTTTTCCTTATCTTTCTGCACCCTATAAAAAGATACGATAAAGAATGACAAATATATTAAATGTAACGAATCTAGAGAAGACTTATAAAAGTGGAGAAAAAGAATTAAAGGTTCTCGACGATATTTCATTTAGTATTCAGACCGGTGACACTTTTGCAATTGTCGGACCTTCTGGAAGTGGCAAAACCACTTTACTAGGTCTATGTGCTGGCTTAGACCAGTCAGATCATGGAGAGATAGAGCTTTGTGGCACGAAGATCAATTCATTAAACGAAGATGAAAGAGCGCTTCTAAGAAATAGAGAGGTTGGTTTTATATTTCAAGACTTCCAGCTACTCCCAACGCTAACTGCTCTTGAGAATGTAACAGTTCCATTGGAATTAAGAGGAACCAAAAAGCCTGAGAAAATTGCAAAAGATCTTTTAGAAAAAGTTGGTTTAGCCGATAGGTATGACCACTACCCTTCTCAATTATCAGGAGGAGAACAACAAAGAGTTGCATTGGCAAGAGCATTTTCTAACAAACCTAGAATTTTATTCGCAGATGAGCCCACTGGAAATCTCGATGCTGAAACTAGTGAAAAAGTGGTGCAATTACTTTTTGAACTAAATAAAGAAGCTGGCACTACCCTGGTGATTGTAACCCATGATATGGACCTGGCCAAAATGACTCAACGTATCCTAAGACTTCAAAGAGGGAAAATCATGAAAGAACAAAGTGTATTATAAGGGTGGGAAATAAAAGAAAATCAAACGCAAGTACTGGATGGTTGTTCAAAATGGCCTGGAGAGATGCCAAAGCCAGCTACAAGAGATTGTCTCTTTTTATGGCATCCATAGTGCTGGGAATCGGGGCAGTTGTTTCAATACAATCTTTTGGAGAAAACCTTAAATCAAATATCGAGCTGCAATCGAAAGCATTGATGGGTGCTGACTTTATTATCGACAGCCGACATGCCCCTAATGAAAAAGTACAGAGTATTATTGATTCTTTAGGCGGCGCTGACGCCAAAGAAATAAACTTTGTCTCAATGGGATTATTCCCTAAAAATGGCGGAACTAAACTGGTTGGCGTAAAAGGTTTAGAGGGAGGATTTCCCTTTTATGGCGAGTTTAAAACAACGCCAGCCTCAGCCGGAGATAGTTATCAAGAAACGGGAGGAGCCTTGGTAGATGCTACACTAATGTTGCAGTATGATATAAAACCTGGAGATAGCATTAAGATTGGTAATATTACGCTTCCTATTACAGGATCATTAGATGCTGCACCCGGAAATGGAGGTTTTTCGAGCGGAATAGCTCCGCCTGTATACATCCCATTACGATTTGTAGAAAAAACAGGATTGATTCAGGTAGGGAGTCGATTGGAATACCAATATTATTTCCTTGCTTCAGAAGAAACAGATCTCATAGCGCTGAATAAAAAACTAGACCCCATATTGGATGCTGAAGAGGCTGATATGGATACCCATATAGATTCGAGTCAGCAATTGGGCCAACGCTATCAAAACTTCGGTGTATTTTTAAACCTTGTGGCTTTTATAGCCCTTCTTTTAGGATGTGTTGGTATTGCAAGCTCTGTAAATATATACGTTAAAGAAAAGTTGCGTTCCGTAGCGATATTAAAGTGTTTAGGCGCTACCAGAAGACAAAGTTTTTTCATTTTTCTCATTCAGATTATGGGCATGGGCCTCATTGGTGGTATACTCGGCGCTGTTCTAGGCATTTTTCTTCAAGAACTTTTCCCTTATATATTGAGTGACATGCTTCCTTTTGCAATAGAAACCACTATTTATCCTGAGTCAGTACTAATTGGAATTGTTTTAGGCATGTTCATGTCAGTCATGTTCGCCTTAATTCCCTTATTGAGCACATGGTATGCATCCCCCTTGAGAGTTTTAAGAATAGAAGAATCTACAAATGAAAAATCAAGAAAAGCCAACCTGGTTGTTATCGTAATCATCTTAGTATTTATGTATGCTTTTTCATTTTGGCTGCTAAACAATTGGAAATATGCGCTCTATTTTATTATTGGTATTCTAGTAACATTTTTGATCCTTATTGGCATCACAAAACTTTTTATGACCTTGATACAAAAGTTCTTTCCAAGCTCATGGGGTTTTATATCTAGACAAAGTCTTCTCAACTTATTTAGGCCACAAAATCAGACCATGACCTTAATTCTTGCCATTGGAGTTGGCACTTTTTTGATCAGTACTTTGTACTTCACGAAAGACATGTTATTGGCAAAATTATCATTTCAGAGTGGAGAAAATACACCCAATATCATTTTGATGGATGTGCAAAATGACCAAAAAGATGAAGTGGCAAAAACGCTGGGTAATGTCATTGACAACATCCCCATCGTAACCATGAGGGTGCACAGTATTAAAGGAAAAACAGTCAACGAGATACGTAAGGATACAACCAGTAAAATAAATGACTGGATGCTTAATCATGAATTCAGAGTAACCTATAGAGACTCACTTATTGCTTCAGAATCACTAGCCAGTGGAGATTGGGTCGCAAGTCAAGAATATGACCCACAAACTCCTGTCTCCATATCAATTGCAGAAAGCATTGAAAGAGATGCTATAGTCAAAGTGGGAGACACTATTGTATTTAATGTTCAAGGGGTATTGATGACAACGAAAGTCGCTAACATCAGAAAAGTTGACTGGGGAAGAATGCAACTCAATTTCTCTATCGTATTTCCGGCTGGAATACTTGAATCTGCGCCGCAATTTAATGTTCTTTCTACCCATGCACCTGATGAAGCATCTTCCGCTAAACTTCAAAGTGAACTGATTAAGAAATTCCCGAACATCTCTATAATCGATTTTCGTCAAGTTCTTGTTCTTATTGAAAGCGTCCTTAATAAAATCTCCTGGGTAATTAATTTTATGGCCGTATTTAGCATATTTACAGGTATCATAGTACTGATAGGTGCTGTGAGAACCAGTAAGTTTCAAAGGATACGAGAAAATGTCTTATTGAGAACACTGGGAGGTACTAGCAGGCAAATATTAAAAATCACCGCATTAGAATACCTTTATTTAGGAGTTTTAGGGAGTCTAAGTGGTATTTTATTATCGCTTTTGAGTGCTCAAACTCTTGCTTATTTTATATTTGATTTGGCATTTGTCCCCTCTTCATTTCCTTTTCTGGTTTTATTTCCAGGAATCAGTTTGTTGGTATTAATCATTGGATTAATGAATAGCAGGAGTGTTTTGAATAGTCCTCCATTACAAGTTTTAAGAAAAGAAGCCGTTGGCTGATCAAGTTGAGACCTGTTATTATTTTTCACATCTCAAAAAAGAATTTTATCTTACATCACCCTAAATATTTCATGTAATGAAAACTCAAAAATTAATGTCGCTATTGTTTTTTATCTGCTTTAGCAGCATAATGATAGGACAGTCTAAAAATACTGACGAAGCGATTTCTTTAGCAAACAAAAATATATTAGTCGTATGGGGTGGATGGGATGGTCATCAACCCGAAGTTTTTGCCAAGAAAATTTCAAAATGGGCTAAACAAATGGGAGCTCATGTTATTGTTTCAGATTCTTTAGGAGTTTATTCAAACAAAGACCTGATGGACAAACAAGACCTTATTATTCAATATTGGACTATGGGTGAAATCAGCAAAGAACAAAGCGAAGGCTTAATTGAGGCTGTGAAAAAAGGAACAGGGCTTGTAGGTTGTCACGGTGGTATTGGCGATTCTTTTAGAAACAATACAGACTATCAATACATGGTTGGAGGACAATGGGTGACTCATCCTGGTGGGAAAATTAATTATACCGTTCAAATAAGCAATACAGGAGATCCGGTAACAGAAGGCCTCCAAGATTTTGAAATTCAAAATACAGAGCAATACTATATGCATGTTGATCCTAATGTTCGCGTCTTAGCTACCACAACATTCAACGCTGATCACGATGCATGGATAGAAGGAAACAGCATGCCGGTTGTATGGAAAAAGCATCATGACAAAGGCCCTGTTTTTTACATCTCTATTGGTCACAATCCAGAAGATTTCGACCACCCTGCGGTATGGACAATGCTCACGAGAGGCATTGACTGGGCCATTACCGGGGGAAAAGATTAGAATCTTTTAAAGCTAAATACTCCAATCTTTTGTATCTAAATATCTCCTTGCATTTTGTCAATCATGTTTTGGGCATTTTGGTTTTGCGGATTTAACTCAAGGGATTTTTGATAGTTTTTGATAGCAGGCTCATATTCCTTATTTAGCATACAAGCTTCCGCATAACTGTCATAGACATTGGCACTTTCGGGATATAATTTCATGTTCACTTTAAAAATAGCCTTAGCCAGTTCTATATTGTTTTCAGCAATTAAATTATAACCTTTTCGATTTAAGCTGTTTTCACTTATAGCTTCATCATTCTTATCTGCACTTTGGAGATCTATGTAGGCGGATAATCCTTTTTCAAAATCACCAGACGCTATCATTTCAAGAGGTATTTTTTCATCCGTTGACATCATTTCAAAGGAAGAAATAATCTGTTTGTCTGATGTGTTCCAATGAACCATTTTTAAATTCTTAGTTTCTGAATCAGTCTGAAATTGAATTGGTTCATTATTTTCTCTACTGATATACGTTGAATCGCTGATTCGAATCAACTCATCAGGTTGTTGTCCTAGGCGTTTTACATATAATTTATCCGCTTCTCCATATATCTCTAATAGGTCATCGTTATGAATTTTATAGCGTCCTGAGATTTCAGAAACAACTTCACCGCTCAAGTCAAGCCTTTCATAAGTAGGAACAAAACTTTCCCAGTCATAGGTTAATGCTACAGATCGAATGAGTTCTGATATAAAATCAGGATGGTTCGAATTGGTCAAAACTACAACTCCATATCCTTTGGTTTTATGAGCAATCAGTTCACTTGAAAATCCTTCATCCCATCCTCCATGCCCAAAATAGATAGCATCTCCTTTCTTATTAAGAAACAAACCCAGGCCAACAAATTCTTCCACAAAAGGTGTTAACATTTGATGTGCCATCTCTTTTGAAAGTACCTTCTCAGATGTCCCTTTATAGGTGTCCTGAACGTCAATTGCAAAACGTGCAAGATCTTCTGAAGTCGTCCAGAGTCCGGCAGCTGCCATTTCAGGATAGGTATGTCTTTTACCCTTAGTCATAGATCCATCGGGTAAATAACCAGTGGCTGCCAAGCCAAGCTTATCTACACTTAAGGGTTGTTCATACGTACTGTTTCTCATTTCTAAAGGGCTCAAAACAAGATCATCCATCAATTCAGGATATGATTTCCCCTGTACGTCAATCATCATTTGCTGCATTACCGTATAACCTCCTCCCGAATATCTAAAACTCTCTTCTGGTAATTTATCTACAAAAATGGCAGGAGAATTTGCAGGTGGTGCCCCATTCAAAACTTCTACTAAAGAAGGAACAGCAAGGTCAGGACTGTATCCTAAAAATCCATGTACCGTCAACCCGCCAGTGTGACTAACTAAATGTTTTAAACCAACCTTCTTTTTATCCGTAAAATCATTATCGGGTAATTTCCAGGATATGAGATAGGTATTTACATTTTCTTCCATGTCAATCTCCTTTTTATCAACCAAACTTAAAGCGCCATATGACGCCACAGGTTTACTGATAGATCCGGCTTGAAATAAGGTATTCAATGTTACTGGCTCTTTGCTTTCTTTGTCCATGACACCGTACGCTTTTGACCATACAATCTCATGATTATGTATTACAGCGATACTCACACCTGGAATGCCATAATGTTCCATCCGCTCTTCTATGGTCCAGCGCTGGTCATTCTCAATAGAAACTGGCGGAACCAAATTCGTTTCAATCAATTGTTCCTTTGTCTTGACTTCAGGTTTTTCGTATGTATCGCTACATGAGACGAATGCTAGTAAGAGAAAGCTTAATAAAGAGATTTTAAATTTCATATTTATAATATTATGTTGATAGCAGTTAATTCTATTCAAAAGACCTCAACGTTTGGAAATTGTTTCAGATGAAACTCAATTAAAAAAGAGCATGAAGCAAAAAACAAGATAATATTTATTTTTAACTTCTTTTAATCCTTTCTTCCCCTACATTATATAAAAAATGTATTTTTATATTACAAACACCATCTGATTGAATCGTTCAACTGCCTATACCATACTGTTTTTTTTCTTTGCCGTTTTATCTTCATTTGAGAGCTACGGGCAAAAAATAGATACTATTGTTCATGTAAATGGAAACATCTTAACAGGTGATTTTAAAAAACTCAATTATGGTGTAGTCACCTGGAAAATGGATGGAATGGGCACTATTAGCTTAGAAGAGCCTAAAATATCGACAATAATTTCGAGTAAAATTTTTGAAATCAAAATGGAAAGTGGTCGCATCTATTTTGGTTCTTTTGAGGCGGCCGAAAAGGAAAGAGAAGTAAACCTTGTTTTAGTAAATGAGAACGTGTTGGTCAAAATTGAGGATATCGTAGAGGCATATCCTATTAAAAAGAGTTTTAAAACTCGCTTGAGCGGTAATTTCAATTTAGGAGCCAGTTATTCCAAAGGAAGTAATGTTGCTACACTCGTGTTTTCAGGCAATCTTGATTATCGGAAAAGGAATAGTGAATTCAGTTTTAAATGGGATACGAATGATACGTATCAGGCAGACACCTTGAGTGCAAGCAAATCAGACGTCTCGCTATCCTGGCAACGAACATTAAATAAAGGGTGGTATGCAGATGTTGCTATCGGGGTGAGTCAGAATCTTCAATTAGGAACCGATAAGAGATGGAGTTTAAATCTTGCAGGTATTAAAGACTTGGCCTATAATGAATGGAATCGATTATATGCGGCAGCGGGTGTTAATTTATCTCGAGAAATACCATTTGGTGACGGGCAAACACAAGATGATGTCGCCGGTCTTTTTCAATTAAAATGGAAAGTGTATAAATTATGGAGCCCTAAAGTATGGGTTGATTCAGACATCATTTATCTGCCATATTTAACAGATGACAGGTACAGGTTTACGTTTAATTTGAATCCAAAGGTTAGCATTTTTAGTGATAATTTCAAAATAGGATTAAATCTTTACTATACCTATGATAGTAGGCCTCAAACCGCGGATGCTTCAAACGATGATTACGGCCTAAATCTCCAATTTACGTATACTTTAAATTAATGTTTTCTCAACAATCCATTGATCACGGTTAATGAATTCATTGATTTTGGTTAATGTACATGTCATTTCTTCGATCTAATTTTATATTGGTATAAATTAATATAATTATGGAAAAAGAAATAATATACAATATCGATTTACATTTTGAGCACGAAAATTGGCAACGAGAACTCGACTTTTGGGAAGATGAATTAAAATCCTTTCATTTACGACTTGAGGAGCTGGTTAAACGATGGACTGATCATAAGGTTTTAGCCGAAATCGAAAAATTTCAAAATCAATTTATGATCCAGCAAAAAGAATTTGATGCTTTGAAGGATCAAATCGAAATGCATGAAAAAAATATGGCTTCACATTATGAAAAAAATGAAGATGTTTTAAATAAAATGTTTGTTAGCCAACATCTTTCATTCAGAGAAGTAATGGAAACAGAGAGAAATCTTTATGACAAGCTGAAAAAAGATTTTTTCCGATTTATGACTAAATATATGTGAGTTTATGATTGGTCAAATTAGTTAAACTGATTAATCGATGGCATATCCCTTTTTCTTTGGGTCACATGTACACGTTACTTTAGGAGTTGCTGATTGACTATGGTTGATTTTAATCAGACGATTTGATCTTTGATCAAAACATGCAGGACACTTTGAGAATTGTTCCAGGTCCCAGGTGTCGGCAAAGACATGTCCTGCTCCTAAAGAAATTCCATATTCAAGTACTTCTTCCAAAGAATCCAGAGAAGGTTTTTGAAACAGACCTTGTTCTTCTAAAAGATCCATAGCTCCATTACCGGCTCTAACCGGAATAACTGTGCAAGATGACACACCTGCTTCAAAAGCCAATTCAATCGATCTCTTTGCCCAGAAAACACCCTCCTTTTCACTCATAAACGGCGGCCTGACCAATATAAATGCCCTGCTGTCAATTTGATGCGCTTTTAAAAATTTTACGGCCCTAACAAAGTCTCGAACCTCCATTTTCTTGTTCAGTTTTTTCAAAACATTGGGTTCTACTGTTTCCAAGCCAATAGCCACTTCAAGCTCAGGTTGCAGCATGTCTCTAAAATCCAAGCAATTTTGTCCTATCAATTTCGGATGCCCTTCAACGATAAGCCTATCAACATGTTTTACTAAACCTGCTATCGGTTTATAGTCTTCTTCTGGAATAGATTTGACATCAAAAAAGCTTCCACTGTTGTAAAGTTTTAACCGACTTACATCAGGCATATGTTTCAAGCCTAATCGAATTTGTTCAGGAATAGCTCCTATAGGAACAGAAGTCAGGGTTGTATTTTTCCATAGATCACACATCAAACAGGTGAAAGAACATTCCTTATTGGTCAAGAAAATAATACCTGTATCCTCTACCAAACCAGAATTCGATCTCTCTTTTTCAACTAAGCAGGCATAAGGTTCAAATTTATCAACCTCATTTCTTGCTGGCCTGTTCTTAGTAATCCAATGACTGTCAAAACTTTCCATGCTGATTATTCATATCTAGACATGAACTCCTTTCTATAGGTGATGTCTTTTTCCGGAAAATGTTTTTTAAAGTTATTACTGGAAGTGGCACCGTGTTGAAATCTTCGCTTTTCAAAAACTGGCATATCTATTCCTGTAATGGCTTTCACTCCGGCAGCTACGATTTGCCCTTTAAGATCATATAATTTTTGATGATCCCAATCAGTTAGATCTATATATGGAATTCCTTCTGAAATCTCGATTACATTCGGCAGCGTATAAGGGCTAAACCCATCAAAACCTAATAGATCCGCAGGTGAAAAAGTACGCATATAGCCCCTGCTTAATCCTCCTGAATAAGTTAAGGAATGCTTGATCGATTCTACACCCCATCCTTCATGATATAACATCAGGTTATTTAAAACACTTTTGATTGTCAATTCAGGGTTGTCTTCTATGGGATAGTCTTTTAGATTCTCATCTCCCCCATCTCCATCGATAATATATTTCCAATCCGGATACTTAGACCTGATACTTTTTAGCAAAGACAGATTCATAGTAGCTGATTGTATATCCAAAGGTTTATAGTCTTCAACTACATTAATGGCCTCTTTCCAGTTTAGTGATTGATAATCTAATTCAATGGGTTCGAGAAACAACTCAAGATCCAGAGCGCTTAAAAATTTTCTTGCTTGCATAAGATCAGCCCCTTCCCCTTCAACCGATAAGGTAAAAGCTTTTAAACGCGAAGGGCTTTCTCCTAGCTCCCTTAAAGCATGGTACATCAAAATAAAAACAGATCCACTGTCAATTCCTGCAGAAAAAGTCACTCCTATAGGCCCCTGCGTTGCTCTGAATTGAAGCCATTTTTTGATTTCTTCATAGACTGCACCAATATAATCTTTGCCAATTTGTTCAATTTGTGTGGGTTGATATACGTTTCGTTTGGGTGTAAAAAACCTTTCATATATTGGATTTGGATCAGGACAGCCTAATAACTCAATTCTCGTTACATAATGTGCCGGAGCCATTCTGGTGTATGAGGGGTGAAACTGATCGTCAAGACCTTCCTTTTTGAGGTGCTCATAAATAACGTCAATACGTTCAGCAACAATCAATTGCGGGCCTATGGCTTGTTTAGCAATAAAATACCGTATCGGTCTGCCGATTGACCTGGCCATACGTATAGTTTTTCCATCAACAGAAATCAGGCAAAACTGTCCGTCAATTTTTCTAACCTCCTCAAGGTCACCTGAGCGAACAACTTCTACAGCTTCTTCATGACTCATATTATAGATCATGTTCTTCTTCTGATCGGTAAGATCTACTACTTTACTTATATATTGATGATTCATCATACTTGTGCTTTAAATTGATGCTGTGCGAATTGCTAAATTAAGGAAATCCAAATACCTAAGCCGGGGCCCCCTATAATTTAGATGCGCTGTTATTTTTGAATTCCCTTTCCCTTATATATTTCAAGATACGTGTTTACGGGTACTTGTTTAAAGATTTCTTCTTGTCCATCTGGCCAATTAATTTTTAGCTCTTCAATTGTTTTGTTACTTCCTAATCCGATATGAACCCGAGAATCTTTGTTTGACAAATAACCATTTGTCCATTGATTGACCAAGACTTGTTTTTTATTACCTGATGTGACACTTACTACGGCTCCAATTCCTGAAGCCAGACCCAGCTCACCTTTTAAGGTTAAACCCAGCCAGTTATTGGCATTTCCTCCATCGTTTCTTAGAAGTGAAGCGCTTGCCATCAAATCGACGTGTGAAATGCTTACATCCAGATCTCCGTCATTATCATAGTCCCAGACGACTAGGCCTCTACCCGATCTTTTTTTAGAAAAGTAGGGTCCGTGCTCTTTACCCACATCGGTAAAATTAGCTGATCCGTCGTTTTCCATAAGTAAAGGATATTGCAATATCAACTCTTCTGCAGTCCCATTTGCTGTAATCAGATCAAGATCACCGTCATTATCAAAATCGAAAAAAGCAGCTCCCCAACCTCCTTTTCCTGCCATAGCAGCAGCAATACCACTTTCCTCTGTCATGTCATCAAACAACCCGTTCCCTTTATTCAGATAAAGTGCCCCATATTTCAAATCAGACACAAAAATGTCAATTAAACCATCTCCGTTAACATCACCTAGCGTAGCATGCATAGAGCCAGTTTCCTGCCCTTTGCTGTTTGCAGCAACACCACTTGCAACACCAACTTCTGTATAACTTCCTTTGTCATTTCTAAACAAAAAATTGTAATGATGGTCATTGGCCTGAAAAATATCAAGATCGCCATCGTGATCATAATCAACAACTGTAAGCCCCATACATTTGGAATCCGGATAAAACAAACCGGCTTTTTTAGTCACTTCCATAAAACTTCCGTCAGGCTGTTGCTCATACAGTAAAGAGGCTTGGCCTTTATACTCTGATGGGTGTGGCATCATACCAGGAGTCTGGGTTGAAATATAAGCAGGATCAAAAGCTAAAAAATTACCTACCATAGCATCCAATCTACCATCCAGGTTATAATCCCAAAAGGATACGCCTATACTCCACTTAGTGAAGCCATTTAATTTATCCGGGCCAGCTAAGCCAAGTTCCTGAGTGATATCCTTAAAAGTTCCATCCCCATTATTGTGGTAAAAAACATTACTACCATAATTGAGCAGGAATAAATCTTCAAAGCCATCCAGGTCGAGGTCGATCGCTCCGGCTGCCATACTCCATTGCAAATCATTGATTCCTGCTGTTTTCCCGGTTTCTGTGAAAGTACCATCCCCGTTATTCATATATAGCTTATCCCTGCTATTGGCAAAGCCCCTTCCTCCTTCATCTGATATTTCTGGCAAATAGGTTCCACTCATCATAAAAAGATCCATCAGCCCGTCATTATTATAATCAAATACTGTAATGCCAGAACCGCTGCTCTCTAAGATGTTCTCATAATTATAATCGCCAAAATTATATTTAAAGTCAATTCCTGAGGTTTTCGCCACATCTACAAAAGTTACTTTTTCTTGTGCAATCAATGAGACTGGGAGCCCTAGAAAAAGGAGGCATAAAAACATATGCAATTTATTCTTCATTTAAAATTGGTTTAATTGAGTTCTGAAATGTACTTTGACTTACGATTCTTGTATTATAGTTTTTATTGTAATCAGAAAGTTTCGTGTCTTTAGGGTAAATATCGGTTTCTGAGGGAGGATAAGCCTTCATACTATGAAAAGGCAAGGGTGAAACAGTTTGTCCTGCTGCCGTATTTAGATCTCCGTCTTTTACCCAACCTACACTGTGAATAAAAAAGTCTCTTACCCAGCCTTTCGGTAATTCAGGCAAAGAGGCCTCATCAAAAGTTAGCGAAATTTCATCACCGGCATTTGAAATAACATATTGGTTATCAGCGTCAGCCAATAGAGGCAAAACTTCTCCATATCTTGTATATGCTCCTGTTAAATCACGCCATTTAGGTAATGAATCTACTTTGTCATAATCAAACCAATGCGGCCCATACCGGCCTCCTTTTCTATAACTTTGCGAAAATCCACGGTAATGAAGATCTGCTTTTTCTGCCTTTAAAACATAAGGAGCTATTTTTTCTGAATTTTGAACAGCAGCAAAGAAAATTTCATCCCAATATATCTCCATATTCGTTTGGATTCGTATACGATGGTCAGCCGAAAGAAATTTATCTTCTAGATTGACAATCACTGTTTTGTCCTTTCCCATTGGGAAACTCATATCAGTTTGTACTGTTTGCCATGAGCCCTTTTTATTTATAACCTGAATTATTGGAGCTTGTACCTTTAGTATTTCTGACTGAGATAGCGCCACATTGATACTCGCATCAGTAGGAAAGATCCATCCTCTTAAAAATAAATGAAGACCATCCAATCTTCCTGCTTCTCCGGGATCAAGGATCAGATCATGCATCTTTGTAACTCCCTGATAGGTATCCGCAGTCAAATTATCAATATAACGATCATCTTTTTGCAAGATCATTGGCAAAACATCTCTCCCTAATTCATCTTTAGCAGATGAAGGGGATATTTTCTTATCCACCTGGTACAATTTTAATCCAGGAAACGGTGGTGGGGAAAATTGTTCTGGAACGAAGAGGTCAAAATCTGCCGGGTGGTCAACAGCAATTAATTCAAGCTGGTCCATATAAATGGTTTCCCACAATTCAGATGTAATCTGAATCTTATATTTCCCATCTATTGCTGCAAGTTGTGTATTTTCAATTTTGATATAATCATCTGAAGCATCCGCAAAAGCATATTTGGTGGTTCCACCCATAATACCTAATGGCATGCCCAAAGCGCTTCTCCAGGTAATATCCTTTACAAACTCGTACTCCTTGCCGTTCCAAGTATATAAAAACGGACAAGAGCCTTTTAAGGTTTGAGATTCTATCAAGGCTTGATCGGCATTAGGTAATAGTATATTCTGCGGTACGCCGTTGGTCCAGGTAATTCTTATGATATCTGCTTTCTCTCTGTGCCCAAGTCCGAAATAAATATTCGGATCGGTAACAACCATGCTCTGATAAAGATCTCCCGCACGCAATTCGACTTTCGATCCAATCCCAAAGTAATTGTTTTTAGCACTTCCTGTTCTTAAACCAACAAGTTTCATATTGACATAATGATTCATATTTCCGCCATCATTCCTGAACAATTTGACGCCCCCATCTGAAAGCGCTACCAAAATATCTCTGTCGCCATCACTATCATGGTCATATACCTGAAGTTGACAACCACTTAATCCCGGGGTTTTGATAAGAGACGATGTATTTATAAATCCACCTGCTCCGTCATTGTGAAACAATATCAAACCTGTTCCATCAGACTTTGCTGGTTCTCCAGTGAGTAATAAGTCCTGAAACCCATCATTATCAAAATCAATACTTGCCACATCCAGAACAGTTAGTTCGTCAGATGAACTAAGCAATGGCCCCAATTCGGCCATCTCCTCAAAAGTTCCATTTCCCGAATTCAGATATAGCTTGCTGTTCGTCAACTTTGAAGAACCAATAAGCACATCGAGAAACCCGTCGTTATTCACATCTACAACAACAATAGAATTTCCTTCTGAATCTGCCTTCAGCCCTGAATTTTGAGCTAATTCGTACTTCCCCTGCCGTTCATTAGAATATAGATAAGTTCCTGTTTTTCCTGTCGTAATCAAGTCAACATCACCATCATCATCAAAGTCACCAAAAGCGGCATCCATAGTACCCTTTCTCTGTTCAGAGGATAAACCCATTTCTCCTGTCATGTTCACAAAAGATCCGTCCCCGTTATTCCTGAATACATTGTCGCCATTAAGAGAAGCTTGAAATAAGTCGAGGTCACCATCTTGATCCATGTCAAAAAACAAAGCCTTCTCAACTGCATTCCCAATAATTTTAGACGCTGCTGTTTTGTCTTCCAAAATTCCCTGATCAGCATTTCTATAAAGAATGTTACCAGTTTCCATATGAACATATAGATCAAGAAACCCATCATTATCATAATCAGCGAATACTGCTCCATACTCCACACCCTGATGAGCTATTCCCAGATTCTTTGTCACATCCTGATAAGAAACCCTTTTGTTCTCCATCATATAATGCTCGTATGTTTTTCCCTGATCATTATAACTCCCTATGTAAACATCAATGTTCCCGTCACCATTAAAATCAGCAGTGCTAATGTGAGTCGTATTCTTAAAATTCTTGGCTGCTTCGGGATAGGATTTAATAGCTGACAAACCAGCCTCATCACTTATGTCTTTAAATTTAATAACCTCCAGAACAGACTTATCAGCTATGGTCTCATCAATAACCTGTCTGTTATAGCTTATGAGTGGAAATCCAATTAATGATCCTCCTGGTCCTTTAAGTTCATTTATACCCGCTTGGTAAGGAAAAGAAACCTTCAGATAATTATGAAAAATGGTGAAACTGATAAGGGCTTTTTCGAGGTTTGGCTCTCTAAGCATTTCTATGGTTTGTGCATAATATGCTATAGATTCTTTAGGGAATTCAGGAAATTGCTTTTTAATAATTTCCAATCTTTCAATTGCCTGATCTGACTCACCCTCTTTTATAAGTAATTCTATGAATTGCAATTGGGGAACAATATTTTCAGGTGCTTCTATTACAAGCTGCTGGAGATAATTCTTTCTGATCCCTGCTGCTTCCTTCCCTGGATCGGCTGAGTACAATTCAGACAGATCATATAATATTTTACTGTGATCAGACTCCTTTGTAAGGGCCGTTTTCAAAACTTCGATAGCCTCTGGCCTTCTTCCATCCATTTGATAAACAGTCGATAAAAGCAGACTGATATTAGCATCGTCTGGATCAAGACGCTCTGCCTCTAAAATTTGTTCTTCAGCATCTTCGTATTTAGCCATGCGAAGATAGACCAGACCAAGATTTGCATACCCGGTTTTATCATCAGGAGACAACTCTATTAATTTAATGAATTGAATTTCAGCCTCTTCCAATTTAAACTCTTCCAAATACGCGAGACCCAAGGTTTGGGTGGTCATCATTTCAATCGATTTTTTGCGTCTTTCCTCTGCTGATTCCTTACATCCTTGTAAAATTCCGAATAAGATAAAAAAAATTAAAAGCACCAAATTTTTCATACGATCAAAGTTAAGTAATCTAAAGCTATTTGATTGAAATTTTTTCTCTTCGAATGCAACAAATAATCGATCCAAAGGCTACTATTCAGAAGTCTTTATTCTTCCCAGTGAATCGAATTCAACTGGCCCCGTAATACCTTGATAATTAATTTGATCCAAGCCCGTTTTTAAGTCATTTTGATTATCTGCTGAATGTTCTAGCGCTGATGTAAGCGTCATAACAGCATCAAAGGCTAAAGCACCAATAATGTTGCATTTTTTTTCTTTTGTTCTAAAATACGCTTCTTCACACAGTGCTTTATTTCCATTGATCCAGGAATTTCTAAAAGGCATAATGAAATCTTCATTATCGAGAATGTCTTGAGACCCATTTGCCGCTACATTACCAAAAACAGGGATATTGATCTTTGTTTTTAGCATTTGCTCTTGAATCGTTTTCAGCGGTAATTCCCTCCCGAGAAGGATCAAGCCATCGGTATTATTCTTTCTCATTTCAGCAACGACACTGGAAGCGTCTGATTGTGCTTGAAATCGAAGTGGATGTATTTTTAATTGAGGTAATTTCGCAGCCTTCTCCAACAAACTCTTATAAGCTTGCTCACTATCATAGGAAGCATCGAAAACAACCATTAACTCCTTTAAGTTTTTATTTTTACAGGTCTCGTTCAGAAGAATTTGGGCCTGCTGTTCGTCGTTCGGAACAATTGAAAAAAACCAGGATACATAAGCATTGGTCAAACTAGATTCACTCGCCCATGCAGATAAAAACGGTACTTGAGTTTTAGCGATGACCTGTTCTGCTAAATGGGTGTTTCTCGCATCTAAAGAACCTATTATCGCGATGACCTTCTCCTCAAATACCAGCTCCACAATTTTACTTGACCCTGCCCCCCAGGTCCCTTCGACAGAGCGAATAATCAAGTTTAATCTTTTCCCTTTTACGCCGCCTTTATTATTGATTAACTCTATGGCATTCAGGGCCGCTATCGAAGCTTCAGTTTCATTGCTTTTATCAACCAACAATCCAATTGAAATATAGGCTTGGCTGCCTTCTTTTTGCTGTCCTCTGCCTTCAACCTGAAAACAAAGTAAAAAAGAAAACAAACAAATAAATGTAGCAATAGTCTTTAGGTTTTTCAAACCAGGTTATTCATAATTATTTTCAACGATTATTGATTCAATACCCCACCATTTTTCCGGAATGTGCTCTTTCACCCAATTCAGGGCTCGGGCTGAAAACAAATTTTCCATTTTTTACTTCAGCCATCCAAATCTCACCAATATCATTCCAACTTTCATCAAAAACAATTTCTCCGGTAACACCACTATAGTTCTGAAAGCTATGCAGATCAGTCAGCACGTCTCTAATTAAAACCCTGTTTAAACCAACTTTCTCTATTGCAGCTAAAATGAGATTCATTCCATCGTAGGCATGGGCCGCATAAACATCTGCTTCAAGATTGAACCTTTTCTTATAGGCCAGCTGAAAGGTCTTTAGTTTTTTACTGTCAGCATTCGGGTTGTACGGACTTGTGCTTACTATCCCTTCTGCAAATTCACCTGCAATGGATAGAAATTCATTAGAAACTGCACGGTCTGAAGCATAAACCGGCTGCTGCATACCCATTTCACGAATCTGTTTCAAAACAAGCGCCGACTCTTTTGCATTTGCCCAGATTAAAATGGCATCAGGAGTCACTCTTTTTATATTTTCCAACTGCATGGAAAAATCTGTTTCTCCTTCATTAAATCTTTCTTCGATCATCATAGGGTGGCCCAAACGCACTGCAGCTCCAGAATACTCCATAATACCAACCCGGCCATATCGTGAATTCGCCCTAATCACGGCAACACGTTCATGATTTTTTTCTTCAAAAATATGAGTCGCTAAGGCATAACCACTTTGTCTGTCATCACTGATCACTCTAATGGCCCATGGAATATTTGTCTCAGTAAAGGTAGGATCAGGATCCCCTGTATTGACCATCATGATTTCCATTTTCAAAGTCGCACGTAGTGCCACATGAGATACAATATCATCAATAGAGCCCAACCATGCCCAGACGCCTTCTTCATCCATTTTAACCACTTCGTTAGCGGCTGCACCCCAAAGTCCTACGTCGTTATGCGTCATTAAAGTATAAGGCAAGTCTTTGTATCCTCCCCTGGCATTTGCCTCCTCCATGGCTAGTGTTGCACCATTGAGCATTTGTTCACCGAGAGGCACAAGTGGAGACCCTTCAAGTGGACCAAGAAAACCAATCCTTACCTCTTCAATATCTGTGGGTTCCGCTTTTTCACGTCCGGCCCCGTAAAACTGTACAGGTTCAACAAAATGATACTTATATGCCTCTTGAAAATTCTGATACGGAAATAACTTGTCTGGGGTTTTCCCATACTTTAGTTCCTTATTTTGCCCATAGGTATCCCCGAACTGAAACACTATCAGTACTAAAATAGAAATGAACAAACCACAATTAACCCTCATAAAACAGTTATTTTAGTTTGACTTACAAATAGCGTAAACTTCAATTTCAACCAATAATGTCTCCCAGCATAATCTTGCCTGAATCCCTGTACTTGCAGGAAGTGGGTCTAGATTCATCCATTGGTAAAAAGAGGTTCTTATTTTATTAAATTCTTCATAATCTCTTTCGATGTCTCTCAAATAATTACTGGTTCTTACAACATCATGCCAGCTCATACCTTCAGCCTCAAGTAAGTTTGTAATATTCACATAAGTTCTCCACAATTGGGCTTTAAAATCACCGATATGCTCTGGCTTACCTTCTTCATTAACACTTGCTGTACCTGATATCAAAAGCACTTTATGACCTCCAAAATCTAGTCTTAATGCTCTTGAAAAAGAAGAAGGTTTTTGATAGTCATATGCTTCGTTGATAGTTTGTGGCGCATGAACCACATGTTTTTCAATTGGAGGCCTGTCTGCGTGAACCTCTGGATAAACAGATGGGCTTATCATATTATCATCAGATAAAATTCCCAGTTTGCGCATTTCTAATTTTTCACCGTCGGTGAGTTTATTAAGGTCTATCAATAATTTTCTTTCCTGAATGTCTAATGTATTGCTCATAATTCCTGCTTTTTATTATTTTATAATCTATATTGGTTTTAGTCTGACGTAGCCAGACCCATATCTTCTTTGTTAATTATTTCACCTCGGCTCAAGCCTTTTGAGGTGGCTACCCAGATCATGTCATCCTTCATATCCACGCCTAAAACATAGTTATGAGACAAAGAAGGATTTAATGGGATTTCAGTCTTTTGAGTTCCCATCAAGATCTCAGCGCTTCCTGAAAAATTTTCCTTGTTGCGGGTATACGTCACCCAGTTTTCACCATCACTGATACTTAACCCTTTGTCTGTACAGATATAAACATACTTTCCGGAAGCCTTGATATAATTGATAAAATTACTGGCCAGTCCGCTATCGTGATCAAAATATCCTTTCCATCGTGTTCCATCATATCGGCTGAGCCCAAAATAAGTTCCCACCCATAGCATACCATCAGCCCAGGAAGCACCAGTTGTGATGTCATGAACCAGACCGTCATCCGGGAAGAGATCGATTTCCATATTACCATCCGGATCAGTATAATCTCTGAATTGTCCGTTTTTCTTGTTGTATTCTACGATACCTCCTCCCCAGGCAGCTATATAAATTTTATTATCCCCGCTACAAATTCCATAGGTCCAAGGTTCATGCATAGGTGCATTTTCTTCAGTGAAGATCTCCCATTCTTTATTAAACGTGTTGTATTTACCTGCACCTCCACCTGTAGCAACCCAAACATCTTTGCCATCGCAGGTTACTGCATAGATAAGATCATTGGGCATACCGCTGTTCATTTGGTTAAAATTTTCGAATTTGCCCGCGGTAAAACGAGACAAGCCACCCATTGTGGCGACCCAAACATCTCCTGTTTGTTCGCTAACGTCTATAGCCAATACGCCGTTATGGGCCAAGCCATCTTCAGTAGTATAGGTAGTCCATGCGCCCTTTTCAAATACGGATAATCCATCATGCGTGCCAACTAAAACCCGGCCTTCATCAATTCGAACGCAATATGTTTTATCTGAAGGCAAGCCATTTTTCGATGTAAAATGTTCCCAATTACCGTAAATCGGCATCACGTTATCTGATTCGGAAAGAGTCGATTCGTTCGATATTGAAGTTACATCCAAGTTATTTTCATCTGCTAAAAAACCTGAAGATACAGGCTCATCAGCACCGAGATTTATTTTGATAAAACTGACCGAAATAAAAATGAAAAGTCCAGCTATGATTATGGCTGTAGGTGATTTTTTATGTTGCTTCATATATTTCATATACCTGTCATTTATGTGAGAAGGATAGCCCTGCATGCTGTGTTTCCTGACCGGGATTGTCGTATGTAGGACTCCTTAAAGATTTTAAATAATTTACCAGATCATTGAGTTCACTTTTACTCATATCGTTAACATAGCCATGCTTATCATCTGTACCATAGAGGGTCCAGATTTCTTCAAGCGTTTTCGCACGACCATCGTGTAAATAGGGTGCTGAGGCAAAAATATTGGATAAGTGAGGGGTATCGAATAAAATTGGATCATCAGATGTTGCCAAAGTACTCACGTCTGCCAGATTCAAATCTGAATATAAGGGAGCCGGATGGCAAGTGACACATCGGTTATTCTCAGGTATCGGGTTGCCCAGCTTGTCATGATCTCTTTCATATAGTGACTTTCCTCTGAGCTGAGATGCCGTCAATTCACCACTTGGATTATACATTAAATTTGGAGGCTGTTTAATTCCGCGCATGATATAGGCAGAAATAGCATCCAGGTCATCATAGTTGAATTGTTCAGTTCTTGTCAAGACAGTAGAAAAACGCATACCATCCTGCTTATAAACCGTTTGGTTTTTTCCATTCCATTTAAAGGGAGCAGTATCCCCAATTTCTCGCAAAGATTGGGTATTGGTCAAATTACGTCCCATATGTTTTCCGGCCATATTATAAATCAATCCGTCTTCATGATGATCAGGATGGCAAGTATAACAGGAATATTGATTTTGAAAAGTATGCCCAGCGTTACTGAACAGGCGTCTTCCTTGTCTTGCAACCGTCACTCTTACCGGACCTCCAAGATCTATTTCATTCGTTTTGATAAGTTTTTCTGTGTCTATAATGGCTATCCTATCATTGAGCTGTTCAGTCACGTAAAGTTTTTCACCGTCAGCAGACAGGCTTATTCCTTTCGGGCTGGCACCCGTTGGAATTCTCTTCACAATAAACCTGCTACTCAAGTTTAAATTATTCGCATAACTCTTGCGGGTTTTATCATCAGCATCTTTCAGTAAGGCTCTAATTGTATCCAATGCTATAACAGAAATCCGATCTACTCCTGAGCTCGAAATAAATGCTCTTCTCCCATCCGCATCAATTTCAATATCAAAAGGGTCAGGATAATAGGCATTGGGTTCGTCAAGAAGAAACTGTGTGATATTCCCTCCATTTGTTTCCATGACCCCAAATCCATGCGTCATCATCCAACCTCCCTCTACTTGAACGGATGGTAACTGATTTTTTGGTCTTATCAAAGTGAATAAAACAAGATCACCTTGAGGCGTATAGGCAGCATTTTCCATTAAATAAGCGCTTTCAACATTTTGTTTCACTGCGCGCTGATTTTTAGTATCGATGAAGGTTAATTCGGTGATCAAGGTTTCGTTGTATTCGGATAAATTTGCTCTTCTGGCAGTGATCATGCATTGATCTCCAGAGGGGGAGAGCGTAATCCCGGTAGGATCATTTCCTGTTTGTAATCTCCTTATTTCTTGCTTGCTGGCTAAATCGAAAATTGAAACGTCTGAAGCAAAGGTATTGACAACATAAAGGAATTTCTCTTCTGCATCAAGCATTAGCCCCGACGGGCCATTACCTGTTTGGAGCGATGCGATAATCTTTAAACTTTCCAAATCAATAATATTAACATTATCAGACCATTGATTACTGACATATGCCTTCTTAGCTGTCTTATCCAAAATAACACTATGAGGATGTTTCCCTACTTTAATTTTTGAAATGACCACCCTTGTTTCAAGGTTTACCACAAGTAATTCGTCAGTATCCTGGGCTATAACATACATTCTGCTTTCAGCATCATCCACAGCAAGATTAAAAGGCGAATAATAATCTGAATTGATCATTTTGGTAATCAATTTATTCTTAGAAATACTGATATGGCAAGAGGTACATAATAGAGGATGATCAGTAACTGCGGTTCTTTCATTCACATGAGCCCTTGCCAGTTGTCTTCCCGGATAAAAAACAAGCAGCCCAAGAACCAATGCGGATCCGATAATCAGGTATGTCTTTAGCTTGTTCATTTAGTTTATTCTGTTTTGGCCAATAGTGTTTCGACTTTAGGAATTTGAATCGGATCTTTTGTTACCGCAAGTGGTTGTCGATTTTCCGGAACAATTTCATTTCCTAGATGACAACCTACGCAGGCCCTTCTTTCATTTGGCCTTAAATTTATCCAGCTACTTGGTCCATAAAGGATATTCCCATTCTTATCAAGTGTTTGTATTTTAAAAGGAGTATCTGCTTTCACTTCTAAATAAACCGAACCATCCTGCTCAACATCTACAATTCCCATAGACTGCTCTAGGCCTAAAAGTTCAATGCTAACTGCCTTTTCAATAAGTGCTAAATCGTCTTTTTTTGGGTGACCCGAAAAATTGATATCCTGGCATAATAACAAGGCCGTTTTTTCTTCAATATTGACTTCACTTGGTATTTTTTTTGGTCTCGTTCTTGCGCTGACCTGAACTGCTTCTACAAATGTGTATTCTTTGTTTTTATATATTGTTCTCACCAATTGTTGTTGCACAGGATCAAATTCATATAAACCAATATGTTCATCGTTTAGTTTTTTGTAGCAAAGCAGTAAACTTCCTTCTGCCATAGGGTGAGCAGAAATGATATCACCCCGGATATTCTTTGTTAGGTCTTTTCGGCTTGCCAAAGGATTGGCATAAGTGATACTGCTCAACAAAGCTTTATCATTATTATTGGACTCTATCAAGTATATATCACCATTTATCGCTTGATTTGCGGAGAGAATTTTAGTTTCGGTTTTTGTGCTATTATAAAACCTCATCTCTTTGGAACCATCAGGCCTCATGACCATTAAATTAGGCCTTCCCTCATCCAAAAACTCTTGTTGACTTACCGTTATAAGCCTGCCATCATGTAGTATTTTTGAAGATAAGTAAGACCCCGGACTAAAGGTTATTCTCTCCTCTGTTGAATTCTCATTATCAATAACAAATAAAGCGTGCCCTATATCTCCGTTTTGCAACATTGTTTCCTTACTGTAAACTATTCGGTTACCCGGAAGATAGGCTGGCTCATAACAATTAGTTTTAGAATCGCTCAATTGTTTATATTTTAAATCTGTAAGTTTCATCTCATAGATCTGCCAAGAGTCACCTTTTAATTTTTGAGCTGAAAACAACATTTTTTGAGCATCAAAGGAAATTGATGGGCCGGCAGCCGAATAAAATTCTTTGCTAACTGACAAGAGGGCATTATTAGGATGCGCCGGATCGAACATGACAATTTCAGCGCCCTCTAAAAATGCAACGCTCTTGTTTAATTCTGATGCTACAATATCTAATTGAGGATTAATAGCTGTAATAAGAATCTCTCCTTCCTTGACACTTTTCTCACATGAAAACGAAAGCCCTGCCACAATTACAATTAGGCTAATACTGATAAAAAAAGATGTCGTTCTTTTATTCATGCTTGATTTTTCTATTTGGGTTCTGTGATTTTTAAGATCTGATTTGAGGGGACCTGTTTCAAAACCTGATGGGTCCCTGATGGCCACCTGATCTCAATTTGATCTACAATGTTTGATTCTCCAAGCCCAAAATGTATCCTTGAATCGTTCTGAGAAAGATAACCGGTAGTACTCTTTTTTTGTGAGGTTTGAACAGCTGAATCACTTACAATCTTAATACGGCAACCTATCGCGTCTCTGTTACTCTTGGTACCTGCCAGATCTAAAATGATCCAATTAGATGCATTCCCTTTATTATTCCTTAAGAATTTTCCTGATCCGTTTAAATTGACAATATAAATATCAAGGTCTCCATCATTGTCATAATCTCCTATACAAGCACCTCTGCCTACATGTTCTTCTCTAAAATAAGCACTCAAATCAAGTGAAGTATCGTTGAACTTACCTTCGCCAACATTCTTAAACATTTGGTCTTCTTGCCCGTATAAATGCTTTAATTCACCGTTGGCTTTAAAAATATCCGGGTTACCGTCATTGTCATAGTCCAAAAAGGAAGAAGACCAGCCAACAAATTGACCTGAGGCCATCGAAATTCCGGAAGCATATGAATTATCTTTGAAAACACCGTTGCCAATGTTTTCATATAACGAGCAATAATTATCATCCGAAATAAATATATCAAGCAACTCGTCATGATTATAATCAGCAAAATCAACAGACATGCTTACCGTAGCTTCGCCTGCCTGACTGAAGCCAGTACCAGACAAAGTTCCCATATCTGTAAACCCTTTCCCACCGTCATTGTGCCATAAAAAATTGGCCGTATGGTCATTGGCCACATAAATATCAACAAATCCGTCATCATCATAGTCTGCCGCTCCTACACCCATTGCTCTTCCATCTATATCAATGATGCCCATTGGGGTTGTAACATCCTCGAATTTATTATTCCCAAGATTTTTGTATAAAATATCTTTTTGGCTGTCATATGCCAGCGGACCGGGAAAACCATCAGGTGCGTAATAATAGGAATAATCAGGGTCATAATTGAGATAATTTCCGACATAAAGATCGAGTAGTCCGTCATTATCAAAATCTAACCATACTGCACCCACACTGCAATTTGTACCTCCCCCAACGCCGGCTTGTTCAGTAATATCTTCAAAGGTTCCATCCCCTTTATTAAGGTATAGTGTATTGTCTCCATAATTACTTAAATAAATATCAGGATACCCATCATTGTTCACATCACCCACCGTAATACCCATACTATACCATGGGCCTGCCACGCCAGCCTTTATACTCACCTCCTGAAAAGTTCCATCCGTTAAATTCCTGTATAATCGATTGTAATGATCAGAGACGGGCGGTTTAGTTTTACTAAATCCCTCTACCCAGGTTCCACTACAAGTATAAATATCCATAAAACCATCTTGATCAAAATCAAGAAAGGCTGCTCCACCCCCCACTGACTCTATAATATTTTCCATTTCTGCGGCACCAATACTATGGACAAAGTCAAGTCCTATATCAGCTGCGATTTCCTGAAAATATTCCTCATTAGCGTCAGGATTTTCAATCTTATGTTCGGTTTTAGGCAACTGCTTTTTGTCTTCTGAGTTACAAAAATTAAAGAGTATCAGGATAAGCAAGTAAACAAATACTTTCTTTATGATATCAGAAATATATAATGATTGCTTTTGGTAGCTTTGTTTCATGTTCCATTAACTTTATAACTCACCTTCCTAAAAAAAACTTACATATAGCACTCTTTAACAGCTTTTTATCCTTATATTATTTGAATCGCTTTAATCAAAAAACAAACAGATTTGAGCTAATATTTGGTCAGCTGACAGGTATAGGCGACAATTCTTTTTACGCTTCCAAAGTTGGCTCAGTTTTGCCATAAAAAGAATGACATAAATCATTAATTAAAATGTTGTTTTCCTTTTTCTTTACGGGTGTTTTACAATCTTATCCACAACAGATTGAAAGCAACAAAATAAATAATTGACTATCCCTTCAAAATGTCAGAATTTGAAAAATTTTAGCTTGAAAAGATTATACAATTATAGACTTGAAAATCGCATACTGCTATCAGTATTTGGACTAATGATCTTATTCTCAGGGTGCAATTCCAATCCCAAAAAAAATCTATTTGAATTTGTGGATCCCGACAAATCTCAACTTGATTTTGTCAATACCATAACGGAGAATGATAGTATCAACCCCATTGACTGCTTAAATTGTTTTAACGGTGCTGGTGTGGGTATCGGTGATTTTAATAATGATGGTCTCTCAGATGTTGTTTTTACGGGAAATCAGGTTTCGTCTGCTTTATATCTCAATAAAGGAAACCTGAAATTTGAAAATGTTTCTGAAAAGGCTCAATTTATCACCAAAAGCTGGGTAACTGGTGTCTCTATAGTAGATATCAACGCAGATGGTTGGGATGACATCTATTTAAATGTTGCCGGTCTTGCCTGCGACGACAATTGTTTTAACCTGCTTTTTGTGAATCAAGGGCTTAACGAAGAAGGTATTCCAACCTTTACCGAACAGGCTAAGGCATATGGTCTTGATGATGGAAATTATGCCACGCAATCTGTGTTTTTTGACTATGACCAAGACGGAGATCTTGACGTGTATATCGTTCATAATAAAAACAATACAAATTACAATAGGAATATAGCGAGGCCCAAACAATTCTGGCCAGAATACCTCAGTGATTATTTACTCCGAAATGATGCTATTGAAGGAATTGATCATCCTGTTTTCACAAATGTTTCAAAAGAATTAAATGTAACACATTCCGGTTTCGGTCTTGGAGTTGGCATAGCTGATTTCAATGATGACCAACTGGTTGACGTGTATGTTTCCAATGATTTTATTACTGAAGATCTCTTATACATAAACAAAGCGCATCATGATAGCCTGAACCCTTTTTTCGAGGAATCCAACAAAAAGTATGTTGGTCATATGACCAGCAATGGGATGGGAATGGATATCAGTGACATTAACAATGATGGTCTTTGGGACATTCTGGTAATGGACATGTTTCCAAACAGTTATAATCGCCAAAAACGAGTGTTGGGTGGCATGAATTATTCAGCCTATATGGTAGTCAAGGATAATAACTATACGCTGCAATATATGAGGAATACGCTGCAGCTGGGCAATGGACATCTAGACGGTCAGCCTATTAGAAGTAGTGAAGTAGGGTTTATGCACGGAATTTCAGGCACTGACTGGAGTTGGGCTTCATTAATGGTTGATTTTGACAATGACGGAGACAAAGACATTTTTGTCACCAACGGTTATATCAAAGATGTTATTGACCTTGACTATATTGATTTTACAACACAGAAAACCAATTTATTTACACCTAAAAAGGATAAATTAAAAACCTATGCACAAGACCTTCCTGCCATCATAGAACCCAACTTCTTTTATGAACAAAAAGATGGTGATCAATTTGAAGACGTATCCAGTATCTGGACTGAATCCAGGCCTTCTTTGTCAAATGGAGTGGCCTATGCTGATTTTGATTTGGATGGAGATCTTGACATGGTGATTAACAATATCAATAGTAAGGCTTTCCTACTTGAAAACAAGACTTCTGAAAAACTCGAAAATCATTATCTGAGGCTTAAATTAAAAGGCAACGATCTGAACACACATGCCATTGGGTCGAAAATTGTTCTTTGGCATGAAGGCCAGCAACAACACCAGTTCCATTCAGTGATCAGAGGCTATTTATCATCGATAGATCCTATTATACACTTTGGTTTAAAAACAAGCATTATTGACTCCTTACATGTTATTTGGCCTGATGGAACTAAAACCACCCTGCTCAATCCAAAGCCAGATCAGGTATTGGAAATTGAGCAAGTTAGCGGAGTGAACTATAAAAAACCCACTAACCAAGCGGAATTCCAGTTCACATCAAGGGATAGTTTATTGAAATTTACACATCAAGAGAACAGGCATAACGAATTCAAGGATCAACCCTTATTGATGCGTCAATATTCACAATCCGGGCCATGCATCGCGGCCGCTGACATTGATGGTATAAAAGGTGATGAAATATTTATCGGTGGCAGTCATAAGAAACCAGGAACCATTTGGTTTCAAAATGAGAATGGAGTTTATTATCCTAAACAGGTTCTCGACTCGATTTATGAAGACACCGATGCCGTCTTTTTTGATGCAGACAATGACAATGATCTCGATCTGTATGTGGCAAGTGGAGGAAATGAATTTTATAATAATTCTCCAAACTTTTTAGATCGATTATACTTGAATAACGGAGATGGTCATTTTATAAAATCTGAAAAATCTTTACCTGAATTGTTTCAAAGTACTGGTTGTGTTAGACCAGTAGATATTGATCAAGATAATGATCTGGATTTATTCATTGGCGCTCGAATAACTGCGTTTAACTATCCAAAAACACCTCATAGTTCAATTCTTATCAATAATAATGGGATTTTTACAGAGCAAAATCATTCAGGCATCTCTGAGATTGGAATGGTTACAGATGCCATATGGAGAGATATAGACAATGACTCCTGGGATGATCTCATCGTTGTTGGTGAATTTATGCCTATCAGTATTTACAAAAATTACGAAGGGAAATTACAGCATCTATCAATCAAATGGTTTGATGGAAATAATAAAAATAGCAGCACTGAAGGATGGTGGAACTGCATTGAATCATCCGATTTTGATCAGGACGGAGATATAGATTTTATTGTTGGAAATCAGGGATTAAATGGTTTTGTAAGACCAAAAGATAATTATCCTGTTTATGTTTATAATGGAGACTATAACGGCAACGAAATATACGACCCACTTCTAGGCCAATATTTTGAACACGAAGGAGATCAGATTCTATACCCTATTCATGGCCGAGAAGATATCAAAATGCAATTTCCTGAATCTATGGTTGATTTTTATTCTTACGAAGATTTTGTCAAAAAGGATTTTGAAACTTTGCTGAACATCAAAGACCTCGAATCGGAAACGCTGAAAGCAACGACTTTTGAAAGCTCTTATATTGAGAATCTAGGGGAAGGAAATTTTAAAATCAGAGGCTTACCTAAGAGCCTGCAGGTGTCTCCTATCAATGACTTGCTGGTCTACGATTTTGATCAAAACGGCCAATCTGAATTTCTTGCTGTTGGTAACGATTTTACCGCAGAATCTAATTATGGGCAATTTGATGCCTTAACAGGCTTATTAGTGAAAACCGATGGAAAACAATTCGAAGTTATACCGAGTAGGACTTCAGGTTTCAACGTGCAAGGCCAGTCTCACCACATGATTAAAATCACAGACGCTAAGGGAAGAAATCTTATCATTGCTACCCAAAATGATGAGCCTGTAAAAGTCTTTGAAATAAAGTGATTCAGCGCGTATTATTTTGTCATGGATCCTTTTAAAATCAGGAATATGAGCTCGTAATTTACTTTCAAAAAAATAGCTAAATTCAAAATAGCTCTGAGAATACTGATTCTCAGAGCTATTTTTATATGCTTTTTGTTTTCTATTTTAAGAAACCACCAAGCAGGTCTCCGATACCTCCTGATGATTTTGATCCACCACCAAGCATCCCGGCAATGTCATCAATTGATGTGTCATTCGAATCAAAACCTTGAATTAATGAAGCCATAGATGCCATATCACCTCCCTGGCTACCAAGAAGACCACCTAACATATCTGCCAGACCATTTGAATCAGTAACATTATTCTGCTGGGTTTGTTTTCCTAAATAACTCATGATTAAAGGAGCCGCTACTTTTAACATACTCATCGCTGAATCCATGTTTAAGCCTGTAGATTTACTAACTGCGTTGGCAGCATTCGCCTCCTGTCCACCAAAAATATGACCCAAAATTTTTCCGCCATCATCCATCACGTCTTGATCTATACTATCTCCACCAAGGATACTGCCGAGATTATCTAAGCGAGCACCTCCGCTGTGAGCAGGCGAATTCAATGCTCCCAATAAGTCTGCTGAGCCCTGTGCTGAACCACTATTATTCTTCATAGCCCCTAAAATTAAAGGCATTGCAGCACTTAAAGCGCTACTTGTACTTTTACTATCTAACCCCATCTGCGTGCCAGCACCGCTTATCAGTTGCTGCCCCATCTCACTATTTAATAAATCCAGTATTCCACTCATAATTTTATATTTTAATGTTGTTTATTGAGCCTGAAAATCAAGCCATTTTGATGAAAATTCTTCATCAATTAGCCAGGATGCTTTGGTTATATCATAAGGATAATTGTCAAAACTATAAGCTTCTAGCCTAACATTATCTCCTAACCATCCATCAGCCTCTTTAATTTCTCTTAACTGACCACCTGAACCTTCCAGTCTATGCTCCAAAACCTTAGAGAAGAAAAACTGTATCATATCTTCAGCCTTGTCCAAACTCCCAAAATGATCTAAACCCGGTTCTATGATCAATGACCAGTTAGCCCCTAGCTTTCTTTTAATAGCTATAGTTTCAACGATGCGATTATTTCTTTCAACCGCATCAAATTCCCCAAAAAACATCATGGCCGGAATTCGAATATTTTTTTCTGAAGTAAGATGTAAGCCACCCCCTCTTATATTGGCGAAGCCTAATAAACGCTCAGGTTGAAAATCTGAAAAACTGTTACTAAATACACCTCCGGCTGAATAGCCTCTCATCAAAATTGGCAGGTCATTAACGTAAGGTTGTCCGATTTTTTCAGCCAGTTGTTCCAAACTAAAAAGAAGGGCTTTCCCGCTTCCTCTTCGAGCATCCGTATACGAAACAGACGAACTATTACTAATCGTAAGATTCGCAGCCAACAGCGCCACATTTTCCTTTTTGGCAAACTCTTGCCAATAAGTGGAATTCGCAAAACCGAGACCGTTTGAATTATAGCTATGAACCAACACTACAACAGCTTTAAGAGCTTGGGAAGTTTCTGGCACCCATAGCCTAAATTCAGCTACTCCAAAATTATCAGTATTCGTTGGAAAGACTTTGTATGTGTTTTCGTCAATAAATTCTCCTATTTTGGTTTCAGGCGGGCTTATAATTTCTTCAGAATCTCCTCCACAAGACCAAACAAGAACTAAAGCGAAACTCAACAAAATAATGTTGATATGTATTAATTTTCTACTCAGGGGTTTCATAAGTTTATAAAGATACTTAAACTAAGTATAAACTCCCAACTCTATTTCAGACAAGAATTATTAAGCCTGTATTTTTCGATGTGATTTCATAATTTTATTGCATATTTGTTTTATGCTGATACATAGATACAAAAGCACTTCTGAAATGCCATGGGTACTTATCCCGGGTTTGTAACTTGAATTAATTTCGAATTATTCAACTATCATCTAAATTTTTTATCTAATTCTTATGAGAAATATAATTGTAATAGGTGCCGGAATGGTAGGCAGCGCAATGGCCATTGATATGGCAAAAAATCACAAAGTCACTTTAACTGACATCAGTAATAAAGTGCTTGAAAGGATACAATCTAAACACCCTGAATTAAATGTTCAGAGTCTTGACGTAAGAAACCATAGCCAGCTAAAAAAAACCATTGCATCATTCGATTTGGTGATTTGTGCGGTTCCTGGATTTTTAGGTTTTAATACCTTAAAAGCCATAATTGAAGGAGAAAAAAACGTGATTGATATTTCCTTTTTCCCTGAAAATTCTTTGGACCTGGATCAGCTTGCGAAAGAAAACAATGTCACAGCCATTGTAGATTGTGGAGTGGCTCCTGGTATGGATAATGTTATTCTTGGCCATTATAATGAAACCATGAAACTTACTGATTTTGAGTGCCTGGTTGGTGGCCTTCCCAAAGAGAAGAAGTGGCCCTTTGCATACAAAGCACCCTTTTCTCCTATTGATGTGATTGAAGAATATACAAGGCCTGCCCGTTATGTAGAGAATGGACATGAAGTGGTCAAAGAGGCCTTAACCGATTGTGATTATGTTCATTTTGAAAAAATTGGCACCCTTGAATCTTTCAATTCTGATGGATTAAGATCTATCATTCACACCATGCCGCATATACCAAACATGAAGGAAAAAACTTTAAGGTATCCTGGGCATGTAGAATATATAAGAGTTTTAAAAGAAAGTGGGTTCTTTAATGAGACCGCAATTGAAATAAATGGTGCTTCCGTAAGCCCATTGGATTTTACCAGTAAAATTCTGTTTAACGAATGGAAACTCGGAGAGAACGAAGAGGAATTAACCGTAATGCGAATCACTTTAAAAGGAGAAAATACAGCTGGTCAAATAGAGGAAATTGTATATGATCTTCTCGATGAATACTGCCATGAGACACATACCTCTTCTATGTCAAGAACAACTGGTTATACGGCTACGGCTGCTGCAAATCTGTTTTTAGACGGACTATTCTCAGAAAAAGGCGTCTTTCCTCCTGAGTTGGTTGGTAAACACAAACCTTGTTTTGATTACTTCCTTAACTATTTGAAAGAGAGAAACATTCACTATATAAAAAGTTCAAAGATTCTTTCTTAACTGAGAAGAATTGGTTCAGTAAGATATCGATATGCTAAGGACAAAAAAATAGCACTTTACAATTCCATCACCTTTTGACTAAAGGCCTTAACCCGATCCCAATCTGTATATTCAATCTTGGCATTGCTGTCAGTTGGTCCTTTGGTCATCCACATGATAAACTGTATCATGATTCTATCAAAAAATGGATATTTTTTATAGTCTAGTTTCCCAGCAAACACTTCAACAAGTGTAGGTTTCCAAGTAATTGTCTTGAAAAACTTGATGACATAAGGATTGGTGTCAGCTTGATTTTTTTCCGGCTTTCGAGCCACTAAATTCACTGAAAAGAATATGCTTTTATGCTTCTCGAGAGACTCCTTATGCAGGTTGATGAAATCAATCACTGATTTGTGGTGAACTCCGTATCGGATACTGCAACCAATAATGATTTTATCATAATTTTCTAATTTATCCTGAAATGCATCAACTTCAAATAAGGAAACCTCTTGCCCTTTTTTATTGAATTCATCCACCAGAAAATTTGCAATTTTAAGCGTTTGCCCATCCACTGATGAGTACAAAAACAGCAGTTTTTTACTATTCATTTGAAGTCTTTTAAATCAATTTTCGCTTTTTATTTTTTCCAGCTGTGCTTTGAGCTTCAAGGCTGCAGGGGTTATCGCCAAGCCTCCTAATCCAGTACATTTAACACAAGTAGGCATATCTGCGCTTACCCTTTGCACTGTTTCTAAAACTTGATCTAGTGGGATCAAGTGAGCAAAACCAGAAATGGCCATAGTAGCTGATGATAGTGCGTTTACCGCTGCGCTTGTATTCTTTCCTAAACATGGCGCCTCCACCCGATCAGCAATGGGGTCACAAACAAGCCCTATCATATTTTGAATCGCCATTGACGCTGCACCAAGACCTTGAGAAGCATTTCCATTAAACAATTCTACAATTCCTGCAGCTGCCATTCCTGCCGAAGCTCCACATTCAACTTGGCAACCATGTTCTTCTGCAGAAAATCCCGGACCCATTGCAAAATAAGCTCCTACAAGACCAGCTGCATAATAAGCCATAATTTTTTCATCAATAGTAGCTTCAACCTCATCTGAAACTGCTTTTAAGGCTGCTCCGACTGTACCGCAAGACCCGGCAGTAGGATTTGCTACAATTACTTCCAGCGCACTTTTAGATTCCATAATCGCTGCTACATTTTCAATAATAGTATTGATTATCGAGCCTTGGAGGATCTGCCCTCTTTTTTCAGCTTTAGCGACAAGATTTGATTGCTGAGGAAGAATTCTGTCATCGTATTGAGTTCCTGATAAACCCTTTGCTATACTTCCTTCGATAATCTCGATAATATTTTTCATTTTTCCTTTCAATACTTCTACTGAAAGTCCACTTCGATGTTGCTCATATACCAAGCCCAATTCACCAAGTGACATGCCTTCATTTTGACTATAAGCCTCAAGTGATTCAATCGATGAAAATGGCAATTCCGTTTCACGTCCTGAAATGACAGGCATAATAGGTTTGACATTCCTTATTTTCTTTACTTCAGCGAATTGATCAATATGATCAACAAGTGACTTGTCAAAGGCAACAGGGCTTTCAATAATATAGAGATTATTATCCTCTGATTCGACTATTTTAAATTTCCCTGCTTCTGGTTTTAATCTACTTAAATCTTCTTCAACAGTATCATCCGCCCAAATTAATAGCGTGTGACTGTCTCCATGCATATTTACCTTAAAATCATTAATTTTTTGAATTTCAAAGGAGCCTCCTCCCAATGAGGCCGCCAGCACCAATACTTTATCTCCATTTTCTGATATAAGGTCGAGCAGCATACTGTTGGCATGTATATTTTCAAAACTGCTGATTACATAATTAATCTCAATCTTTCTCTCTGAGGCGATTTCTTCAGTCTTTTTCATGGCATCATCAGCCATATCTATTTCAAGAAGGCCTCCATTCATACCAAGCACTGTGCCTTGCTCTTCATAATTAGTTACCCATGCGCCTTCCTTGTCAAATGCGATCAAAGCCTTTTTCAAATTTCCTTCTATCATCTGCACAGCCATCATAGCAACCCTCCATGAGGCCGCTGTATGAGAACTCGAAGGGCCTCTCATTACCGGACCTATTACATCATTAAAAATACTGGGTAAACTTTTCATTGGCTGCATATTTACATTGACATTGTATTTCAAATAATGCCGTCTTTGTTTCCAATAAAATTACGTATTAATTTTCAATCAAGATTTCTCATTCAAGAATCTATTGTTCAAACATTAGAAAGACCGATGCTAAAATTAGTAAATCGGATTTTATAAAAAGTAAGAAGACTTCTTCTTTACAAACTTCTAAAAAATGAAGTGTTTATTTTTAACTTCATTAACAATGACTTATTTTCGTGATTCTAATGTTTTTATAATGAAAGTAAAGCTTCTGACCATTTTTTTATCCCTTTCCCTAACCGTATTATTCAATACTGATATAAGCGCGCAAAAGGACCAAATTCCAATTGAATCATCCTTAGATCAACAGAGCGAAAGACTGCTGATTAAGATTGGAATGATTACAGCCAGTAAACCGGCTAAATTAAAATTTGGAGCCTTTAGTTCAGACAATAGAAAAGGGGTATCAACTGCTAAGGACGAGAACAATAAGCCCTTATTATTTTCATTTGATTTGCTCAACGCTTCGGGAGAGAAAGCTTCAATAGAGGCAGCAACAAACATTGAAAAAAAAGAAGGTTCAACTGAAGTCGAAATAAAAGGGGATGTTAGTGTTTATATAACCACCAGCATAGACCAAGATGATCTCTGGGTCTTACTGATGGCTAAAACTCCAGAAACAAAAGAATTTTCATTAAAGAATATTTTTCTTACGAATGGTACCGATGAGATCACTTTCAAAAATTCAATTGGAGAGCCCACAGGCAAATCTGAAGTAACAGCTCCTAAAGGGATCATCGCCTATATCAATGGAAATCCGCTGGGAGCAATGCAGTATTATTCAGGAGGCTCGTTTAGCTATAAAAAATTTATATGGATCTCAAAATCAATGGATGAACAATTACAATTGGTAACCGCAGCTGTTTTTTCTTCAATGCTTGAGGTTGGCGATTACTTTATTGATACTGAATTTGTGGATTGAGTTCAACTCAGCAGATACTTAGATATTCCCAAGGATCTTATCCATCACCAAACTTGTATGCAAGGCTGAATCACCTTTTGACGGATGGTCGAAATCTTCATAAAACAAATGGTCTCTAATCGCCTCTACATGATGAAGTTGTATGTGTTCTGGATGCTCAATATCAAACTCCAATTGACCTTCTTTGTTTTTTAAGACCAGAGGAGCATTATCAAAAATTGAAAATTGAATCGCTCCTTTGCTACCTGTAATGATGACCTCGTCTTTACGATGATATGTGCCAAAATTCCAATTTCCTGATCCTGTTATCCCTGTTTTGTGTTTCCAGGCTGCGGTAACACAATCAATAGCTGAATATAATTTTTGTTGATTCGAGCTAAACCCTTTGGCTTCTGTGATATCACCCAATAAGTAGTTAAACAAATCAAGACCGTGGCTTGCCAAATCATCGAAATAGCCACCCGGTGCAACCTTAACATCTGTTCTCCAATTAAATTCTTGAGAAAGATCTATTTGACTAGGCGCTTTATGCAGTGTCCAGTGCACCGTTCTGATTTCTCCTATCTCACCATCATCCAACCATTTCTTAATCTTGGTAAATCGCGGTAAAGTTCGCCTGTAATAAGCTATGAATAGAGGCAGTTTCTTTACATCAAATGCAGTTTTAATAGCTAAACTCTCTTTATAATTCGGTGCCATTGGTTTTTCTATACAGCATGGTTTTCCGGCTTCGGCTACTTTTAAAGCATAATACATGTGCGAGTCAGGTGGTGTGGCAATATACACAGCATCAACTTCTGGGTCATTAATCAGTTCATCAGCATCAGCATAGAATTTAGGAACCTGATGCCTTCTTGCATAGTCTTCTGCTTTCACTGCGTTTCTGCGCATAACAGCATGCAGCTCAAATCCTTTTGTAAGCCGATAAGCCGGACCGCTTTTTACTTCGGTAACATCGCCGCAACCGATGATGCCCCAGCGCACAATTTCTGTTGTTAGTTTAGTCAATGACATAATTGAGATTTTACAAAGTCTTTAAAAGTAAATATAATGAAATCTACTTGTAAACAAGAAGGCTCAAGGCTATTGATTATTTATCAAATTGCTATCCGGAATTTACCATAGCATAAAGAAAATATTCCAATTATTATCTCTTACAATTCTGAAACTAGGCCTTGATATCAACTTGATTTTTATTCATTTTATGGCCAACGATAAACAAGATGCCTACAAGAATAAAAGGGAATGTAATCATTGCAATAATGCCAAAACTCATCCAAACAGAGCCATTCATATTGTAATTATGCATATAGATGAAAGGGCTCAAGACAAGGCCAATAAGTACAAAAATAACACCACCAATTAACTCCCAATTCCAGGCGATTAATAAGAAAAAGAGCAAAACAAACGACGGAATCAAGTGCATCATAAATCCTTGAATTTGTTGCCAAAAAGTGAGTTCAGGCTGAAACGCATCTAAAGCAAAGACGCTTACAAAAAGAATGGCCAAGATGCATAAAATTCTTGGAAACCAGTAAAGAAATGGTTTCAGTTTTTTCATCTTTAAGAATTTACCTAAAACTAAACATTTAACCGTGTGCTAAGAATGATGGAGATCAATCGAATTATTGATGCTGGTCAAAATTCATTTGCTATGCAGATAAACAATCCTGTCATTTAAAGGTTGCTCGTCACGGTAATTCTCTAAGGGCATATTTGCCTTTAATTTTAGCACATTTTCATGTGATACAACATGAGGCTCTTTAAACACAATCCATTGAACATTCTCAGAACAAGGAGGTGTGGTCAAAGAACCTCCATATGAATAATAAGATTTATTCTCTGGAAATATGTGAGACAGATCAAAAGCCTTGTGAAATTCCTTTTCTTCTCCTTTTTTCAAAGGTAAAAAACTTCCCATTCGTTCCATAGTCTCACTCTTTACTCCTTCAATTCCAAATATCCCAAGAACGGCATAATTTTTTTCATTACTCTGGTGCACTAAATGAAATTCTATAGGGTATCGCACACCATTCAATGTATGCTCTGAAGGTTCATGAAAATGAATCTGTACCAGATTAAAATTAGTGTCATGATACACAATAGAGTCACCCGGATCAAAATCAAATTGAATTGAATGTCCATTGTTACGAACCTTGCACAAAGTAGTTGAAGGAGAATAATAAAAATCAAGAGCCCTAATGGGTTCTTCTTTTTCAACAGTATTTATATCAATGATATTGATAGGGGATTGTCTTTTTCCTGAACAATCGGAATTTTTTTCCAACTCAGCCCAATGTTCTGGTGATGTTTCCCCATTGTAACTCCAGTTATCATGTACTTCTTTTTGATGTACCTCTTCTCTTTTTTCTGCAGTATTACATGAAAATAAGCACAACGTAATTAAGGAGCAAAGGCCCTTTACAATTGCCTTCATAGTATTTTGGCTTTAATCAATAGGCATACTTGATTCATAGTTTACCTAACTGTATATCGCTACAAAATTAGTTTTCTTGACTAGTTTGTTTTATGACATAAATCAACAATTCAAAATCTTTTCGTTGCTTCTCTCAAGAAAAAGCAATATTCAAGATCTAAATAGTACTGCAAATTATCTAGTGATACAATCAAAAAAAAAGTGAACCTACATAATAGGTTCACTTTTTTACGCCATACTTCTATGGCACTTATTTTAAGAAAAAAACGATCTTTTTATTTCTTTTTCCTATTTGCTTTTTGCTCTTCCTTGAAGGCATCATATAAGACCATTTGATCTGGAGTCAGAATCGTCTCCATACCAGCCCGTCTCTCTTTCTCAATTTTCTTTACATTCTTACTTAGTTTTATTTTCTTAGGAACTGAAAGCCTTCCCCCTGCATTTTCGAATAATAACTGAACGGTGCTTTTTAAACCTTTACTCACGATAGGAATTAAACTGACCAGTTGATCATCTGAAAGGCCTACCTCTGATTGCACATCCATTAATCTTATTTCAGCAAGGTCATTGAACATATCTGTTAAAACCGAATCAATAGCCGCCAAATACCCTTCATACTGCTCTTTAGAGAGAATCTCTTGCAGGTCTTTTCTATAGGCATCCCTGACGTCTCGCACTTCTCCAATCATTTCAGCAACATCCGGTTCTTCCTCTCCTTCATGCTTGAGTAGCACACCATCGAGTTTTGCCCGATACTGAACCATTAAGGTTTGAACCTGCGCAACTTGTTTTTCAGTTAAATTTAGGGTTTCCGTCAAATTCACTACTGCAGTTTCCATTTCCTGGGCAAAAGTCTGGCTAGTAGTCATAAACAGGAACAAAAAGGCAACTGCTGTTCTTTTTAAAATCAATCTTATCATCATTTATTTTTAACTTTATTATTATTTTAATTCACGGAAACCTAACGTTTATCTACACCACCACTCGGATCGTAAGGGTATTTCTCATAATACTTGACAAATCCATTTACATCAAAAGGTAAATCCTTCATTTCTACAGGCGGATTGGCCAAAGCCTTAGTCTCTGGTCTGGCATTTGAAATTCCAGTATAAGACATCCCGTGCTTCTGTTCTCTGTTCGGATACTTTTCTGTCCAGGCCTCATGTCTTGCCTTCATTCTTTTAAAAGGTTCTTTCATATGAAAAGCCTGAACGACCATTGGGCTAACCTCTCTATGGTCATTATAAAGATCTATCACAGAAGTAAGGCCTGAGTTAGCTTGAGAAGGATCTTTATGAATCCAATGAATTTTAAATTGATCCTTTATAGTTGCCGCCAATTTTGAACCTTGGTATACAAATAAATAATCTCGTCGACCAAAGGTATCTCCATTAAACAATAAGGATGTTTGATCAATTCCATCAATAATTCTGTCAGTCGGAATGTATTTAGTAGCACCAGCAATTCTGGCAAATGTGGTAAATAGGTCTGCTATAGAGATCATATCTCCAGAGACACCATCAGGCTCTATAACCCCTGGCCATAAAGCTGCAGCGCAAACGCGAATACCACCTTCTGTAAAATCGCCTTTACCACCGGTAAACATTCCTTCACCCAATCCTGCTCCCGGAGGCGGGTTATGCGTCATAGGGCCGTTATCTGCCATAGCCACAATTAAGGTGTTTTCAGCCACACCTAATTCTTCTAGTTTCGCCCTTAACTCAGCAATATCAACTTCAACCACACGATTATAATCTTCTCCAACCATTCCTCTTTGTAAAGTGGTTTTTTGAGGCTGTGGAATAAAACTATACATCAAGGGCCACCAAGCAACATAGAAAGGTTTCTTTTCCTCTACACTTTGCGAAATAAAATTTAAGGCTCTTTTTCTGGATTCTCCATCAAAGTCTCTGTAATCTTCAATCCCTTGCGAGCCATTCCGCCATTCTTTGGCCAATTCCCCTTTTTTTCCTTCCAAATAAAAAACAAAGGACTTACTATTTACAAAACTTTTATCCAATTTATAAGGATTCGGAGCGAGCAATTCCGGTATATAATTAATAACGGCATTTGCAGCTTCTCCATTTATGTTGTACAAACTTGTTATCTGATTATATACTGCCCAAAAAGCTTCGTCAAATCCTTGGTTCTGCATATATGACTCTTCAACATCTCCTAAGTGCGTTTTCCCAAAAAAACCTGTTCTGTAACCTGCTTTTGATAATACTTCAGCAATGGTAACATTGTCTTTTGAAAAACCACTGTACTCAACTGGGAATCCAATTTGATATGTACCTGTTCGCACCGCATTCTGACCTGTTAAGACAGCTGCCCTACTAGGAGTGCAACCTGGTTCAGTATACATTCTGGCAAAAATCATCCCTTCCTCAGCCAATTTGTTTAATTCAGGTGTGTCATAGCCTCTCATTTTCTGATAAATACGATCTCCAAATGACATGGGCGGCTGGTCATCCCACATATAATGTACAATGTTTGGAGGTGTCTTATATTGTTTTTTGAGTTCATCAAGTTTCTTATCAAGATCTCCATCCTCAACTGCCCATTTTTTTCCATTTTGCGCTTCGATAATGTAATATTCAGCATCATGAATAATTTGATTTTGTGCTAGCATGTTTCCACATATTAACATTAAAATCATTATCAACAATTGGTATTTACTCTTTCTCATTAGGTACTATTTTAAATTATTATTGTGATTCAGTTTTGCAATTACAGGCTATTGTAGCACTTTAGTTTCAGGGTAATATTCCGCCCAAACACCCCAAAGAACGCTATTGTAAATATAAACTCTTTTTAATTTTCCATGGTTTGGCGTATTTCCAAAAACATCAATTTCGTCGACTTCTAGCTCGACGCCATCTTTCATTCTGTCAAAAGCTACAATTGTTTCGTATTCAGGAAAGTATACCAGAGCGATTCTTTTATCACCCACACTTAAATTAGAAACGCCATGTTTTTTGATATAGGTTTTGGTTACAGCAAGTTGTTCGTTTTTATCATCATCTCTATAGCCAATAACATGCTCTTTTGAAGGGAGCCTTTTGTCATCTAAATTAGCCGTATCGAACATCCAATCTTCTCCATGCCATGTATCTTCAGTTGAAAATACTGCTGCGATCATTTTCTCAACCACATCATCCCAAGCTTTGTATAAGACGGTACCCTGAGGGTATAGTTTTTTATATCCTCCCCATGTCATTTCTAATACAGGCAAGGGGTCAAGTTTGTAATCAGAAAATTCGCATTTTTGGGTTATCTGTTGAATAATCTCATCACTCTTAGTGTCCCAAATTAAAAGATTGTTGTTCACTTGGGCCAATACTTTAAAATCTACCGTTTCCCCATCAATTTCATTCAAATAAGGGCTCGCCAGATTGGTCATTACGCAATAAGTAAAAACAACCTGTTCTCCACCAAAATCACCTCCAAAGATATGGGCCTGCCAGATAACCTCTGGCGGATATGCCTTTTGCACACCATTATGGTCAACAACCAATACCCTGTCGTCATCATTTAAATAATCAGTTGCTTCAGCTATTGATATATAAGTTGAGTCATGTTGCTGAGAACGAAACATCAAATAAGGTGTAAGGTATTTGGATGCAACCATGGCACCCAACCAGCAAACTCCTATAATAACAATTACTTTCGTACTTAAAAACTTCTCTCTGTTCAATAAAAATACAGCTGCAACAAAAAGCAATAAAGAAATAACCTGGATCATTGTTCTATTGCTAAAATACCAGATGATCCAAGACTTATCTATGCCAAATATCTGACCTATATCGGTCATGATAACAACTCCAGACAAGGCGGATATCAGTGCTAAAAAAAGCAGCGTATAGCTAACAATTTTAATGCTTTTACTCGATTTGGTTGATGATTCCATAAAATTATTGTTTAATATTCAAATGTATAATCTTTCTATTAAAATATCTAGAAATGAAACAAAAATCCAATTTCAGGTCCGCTAATTAACATGTCATACTTAAAGTAATTAGAATCAGCACCAGATTCATAATCCATTGACAACCATCTGTAAGCCAAATCAATTTCAAATAGTTTAGAAAACTGGTATCCAACAAAAGGGTTTATTTGCCAAGCCAGATCTGATCCAACACCAAAACCACCAATATCTGCTAACATTCCTAACCTCCATTGACTCCCATCAAATCTAGTCATGACTCGAGCTACAAGCAATGGATCAAACCAAGTTTCTTTCATTGAAACGAACCTACCAGGAAGGGCTACTTCACCAGGCGCAATTTCTGCCGACTGTTCAATTGAATTAAATCTTCCACCAATACCTACTTCGGCCCATGGTGCAACCCTGTATAAACCGTTAAAAGTAAGGCCTAATTGTTTTATTTCCAGTTCAGCAATCCTACCTAAAATAGGTGTCTCTCCGGTCTCGCCTAACTTCATGTATAAGATATCCATGTTAACTGCCCATTTCGAATTTGAAGCTTCAAAAAACAACATAAAACCACCTTCCAATACATTGAATATATCTCCTGTACTTGCATCCACCTCAATAGGTATATCATTTATGGCTACATCCCCTTGCATTGTAGGGAGTAACAAATATGGAGCCGCAACAAAATTCCATTTTTTAGTATTCTCATCATCTTGACTCTGCGCTCTAATTGATATCGTATTGATGAATAAAAAACCTATAAAGAGAGCCAGCATCATAATATGATTATAGAACATAGACTTACCCTTTGTTTCTTCTTTGTTATTTAATGCCACTTTTCTCATGAAATTTCATTTAATAGTTAGTATGAATCATTTATTATAAAACATACAAATGTAAAAATTACTTATCTTTGAGAAGGTCCTAAATCGGCAAGAAATGATGAATAATGCTTTAAAAAACCAGATTAAATTCACTGGTTTTGATCATTTTGAAGAAATGATGAGTATATCAAACTTGGTTGAGCATTCACAAATGGATTGTGGTATTTTTACAGGAGAGTTGACCCAAATCATATGTGGCCCTGTAATTATTCACAAGCATAGCATGAATCGTAAGCTCTTACAAAATGGTATTGGGGCCTCAGGGTTCACAACTTTTTTGTTGACAGATAATTTAGAAGAAGGTCTATACTGGAGAAAAAAGAAATTAAACGGCAATACACTTGGAATTTTAAGAGATAACATGGAACATAGCTGTATTACTACTGTTAATTTTTCTGGTGTTTCTGTGACTTTTGAGAATAACTTTTTGGAGAGGTTTGTCTCATCAATGGGGTACCTCAATTTTTTCAAGACCATAAAAAATAACGAGACTTTGAAAATTGACAAAAAAGATGCCTCAATGATTCGTCAATTGATCAATAACCTCTGTAAATATGAAATAAAGGACACTGAAATAATTACAACTGATTTACCTAAACTTATCATTGAAACAATATTATCCGGCGATTCAAATACGAAACATAAAATAGGGCTTGGTAGAGGGATCGTGTTTGAAAAGGCAAAAAAGTTCATTCATGACAATTTAGAAAATCCTATAAATGTGCAATCACTCCTTAATGAATTGGGAACTAGTGAACGTAATTTAAGATATGCATTCAACCAACACGCGGGTATTTCTCCTAAAAAATATATTAACTACTACAAGTTAAATGAGGCGCGTAAGTTAATCGTTACCGGAAAATTTGAAAAAATAGTGGAATCTGCCCATCAAATAGGATTTTGGCATTCTGGCAAATTTGCCTCTGATTACAGATTGTTATTTGGAGAATATCCTTCAGAGACTACTAGATCTGGTAAATTTTATGGCTAAGTCAATGACACTTTCAGTAGTTTTCCCCAAAAACCTATACTGACCTTTTATAAGCTTCAAGCAACCATCCCTTCACTTCTTCATCTATCTGATCGAGCTCAGTCAACTGAATGCGATGTGTGCACATCGTCCCAAAAGGGCCTGAATTCTCTAAACATCCTTTTATCGGTATGTCCTTAAGTTTTAATCCCAAATCAATTCTTGATTTAGTTGCTGGTTTAATCAAGGCAAATTGTCTTTTTCTAACAATACTTACACTTGTTTTTTTCGGAGTGATTGTTATATCATCTCCAAAACCCTTTATCGTTTTCAATAATAAGTCATACATAGGAATCAAAGCTTCTTTACCCTGGTACTGGCTTCTAACCAATTCTCCTGCATCCTGTTTTTCTTCTTTTGATAAGCTAACAATTGTATTGGCAAAACCATGTGTAACCTGGTATTCCTTCTTAAGAAAATTGACGCCCTCTGAATGCTTGGTAAATCCTTTTGTTTTTAATATTGAATGCCATGCTTCTAAAGATTTACCCGTTTTTTCAGGCATATTGTTAATCATTGTTTGAAGTGCTTTATCCATAATAAAAATTTAATTTTAATGCTACTTTTTATCGAACCATAAGAATTGGTAAGCAATAAGATATGTATTGAAATCTGCGCCAGACACTGTAAATAACCCATTGGTATAAGCGGCTTTTAATGAGTTTTTATTATTAAGCCTATAGGCGAATGCCAAACCATATCTATTGTTCTTCATACGCGATTGTTCCACACCATTAAGTTCTGTCGTACCTCCGCGAACCCCACCGATTGAAGCTGCCAGCCAAATACCGGGTTTGAAGATATAAGTTGCATGAAACTGAAGCCCCCATAAAGGAGCTTGCTTGGAAACATTCCCGCCATAAAAATCATCATTTTCTTGAAAAAACCAACCCGAAACGTGGGTTTCTAAAACCAATTTATTTTTTATAGTATACGAACCTGCAAGTGATGCCTTCAATGCCCATCTATTACCACCAAGATTTATTAGTTTTTCGGGCTCATACTGTCCTAAAGGAACTTTGGCTCTTAGGGCCACTCCAAGTTTGAATTTTTGCTGTTCTTTTTTAAAAAATTCCTGGGGCTTTAATGGATCTACTCCAATCAGAATCATAGAGATTCGAACCAAAGGGTCACCAAAACCATTCTTCGTTGTAGCGGCTTCTTCACCTTCAAGCAAGGCTTCATAATCTCCTATTGCATAGGGGACAACCACATCGAATTTTGCTAATCGATTAAATAATTTAAAACTTCTGAAATAACCCAACCCGATGATACTCATTTTCGAATTCAGGTCTTCAATAGGAAGGGTATTATCGAGCAGTATTTCACCCTGTGAATAGCCATAAGAGGCTATGGCAATATTACTACCAGTGGGCATGGCAGATAAAAAGCCTGGTTCAAGATCCTGTGATAACAATTGGTTCTGAACCAACAAACTAAAAACACATAGTAAAAAGAAGCCTAATCTATGATTACATTGATTATTCATCTTCCTTTTACTATGTGTTTTTTTATCAATTTTCACTAATTAGTTTCTATTCAGTAACTGATATTTTCTCTAAAGAGACTGCCATTGCTTCAGCATAGGTAAGAATAAATACTTCACCTATTTTTAATTCAGTGATTAACTTTTCATCTTCCATAGGGATAGAAACATAGTTTCCATTTGGTCCTTTAACAGTTGCTACCATATTAGGTCTGTTCAAAACCTCTATCGTCACAACAGCTTTTACGATTGCACCTATAACAGCGGCTGGATCCATGCCTTCAGGGGCTTTTCCACCTTCTGCCATTATTTGAACAGGCTCAGCTAATTCTTCAGCCGTAGGATCTCTAAATTCGGCTTTGATGTATGTATAATAATCAAACTGCATTACATCATCAACCGCGATCTCGTCAAATCGTTCAATTTCTTCTCCAGCGGTCAAAGTAACCAAGCCACCTTCTTTAGACATTAAAGTGATTTCTCTTGTTTCCTTGTTGATGGCTGAAACAGTTCCTTGCATTGTAACTTGCTCCGATTTTTCACGTGCCTCTCTTCTTTCTGCTTTTTCCTGAGCAAAAGAGTTAGTGCTAAACAACATAATTGCTGCGATTGCAATAAAATAAATTTTGAATTTTTTCATTTGAATTTTTTTAAAGTTTGGTTATAAAATCTTGCGCTAAGATATAATATTTGATTGTTTTTTAGACGATTGTAGTATCACTATTCATAATTTGAGATAAATTAGTCTTCATAGTTATTATTAGAATCCATCTGACAAATTTGAACCATCACTTTTGCAATTTTTGTCGTCACATCTTCAAAGAATTTCTTTCCCTTTTCCAGGGTAGCTAATTTCGGATCGCCTATACCAGTATCTTCTGTTACTTTTGACCATTTCCTTTCTGTCCACAACCAACTCTCTCTAAAAGAATCAATTTTAGGCTTTTTTTCTCTTCCCGCTCCCCAATCTTTTTTTGGCAATACTAAATCAGGTCTTAAATACAACAATAAACTAGTTTCCATTTCTTCTGCATGATCACCGTCCAAATCAAAATAAGCTGCCCGATCCATAGCTTGAAACCAATTTGAAGATGCCAGGAACATATCCGGGAATTCAAGACCAAGTTCCCTCAACATGGTTTTAAAATCATTGCCGCCATGACTGTTGAAAATCAACAGTTTGTGAATACCCTGTCTATTGAGAACTGTAATTATATCTCTTAAAATTGCTAATTGAGTTGAAGGATTTAGATTAATATCCAGGTAGATATCGCTTTGCCCAGTATTGACACCAAAAGGGATCGTCGGTAACACGATAACCTTGGCTCCTTTATCCCAGGCTAATTTTGCCGATTCAGCCGCTAAATGATCTGATTCAATATTATCAGTCGCATAGGGTAAATGATAATTATGAGCTTCTGTGGCTCCCCAGGGTAATACAGCCAATTCTATCTTTTCATTCTTTAAATGCTTCCAGTTTGTTTCGGCTAAAATATAGGGTCTCATGGTTTAGGTTTGGATGTGGTTAAGATAGTGCTTAAATAGAAAATTGGAAAATGAATTTGAAATAAATATTGGGCTTTTGATTAATTCAATGACGATATAAAGAGCTTGTCATTTTGAGGAATCATATAGTATAAAACATAAGTTCCTGTTTTATCCGTGTGAATAGCTACTCCATCCATCAGTACATTTTCAGCATTTCTAATCTCAACTTTCTCCCAACTATTCGGAATATATGTTTTCAAAGTGAGAGGCACGTCATAAGTTTCTGGATCAAGATCAGATGTGAAATTCAATATGATTGTATCCCCTTCAGCCTTGCTACTTATCTCAATACTTTTTCTTTCCCTGATATATTTAGTCACATCCGCAAAAGTAGCCACCCAGAGATTGTTCTCGTTCTCTTTTATATAAGTGAAATAGGTTTCCAATTCACCAGCAGTTTTGGGTTCCCAACCGAAATTATCCACTCCATGAAAAACAAGAACCAGCCAAATATTATTGTTAGCAACACATTTGTCTATCCATGATTTCATTAGATCCATACTCGAATTGGTCAAGGGGCCCCGTTGCCATTGCACATATTCATTTTTAGACACCTCAGGGTCATCATCACTGGATCTATTTATTTCATCAAGATAAGTCTCTGGCATTCGATTGCGCAGCGCGGGATAGACTGATCTTGCGTATTCCATTACCCTCTCATTTTCTGTTCCATAGGGGCACTCGACAGAAAATGTGTACTGCTCACCCAGATTCTTGTATATCTCTGCTTTACTCTGTTCGAGTTCATATAATAGGTTGGCCTCGTCTAATACTGCCATCCTAGGATGTGTGATACTATGACTTGCTATTTCATGACCTTCTGTGGCATATTTTCTTAAATCTTCCCACCTAGTAGTATCTTGTGGGTTATCGTGATACACAACTTCTTCGGTGTTTTTTAAGCGGCTTCTTCGCAATTTTTCATAGGCCGTATCAATATTTTGATACGCTTCAGTAATCTTTCCTGCCTCAAAAAGTGATCCTGCATTTGAATGGGCTAATACGCCTTCACTAAAACCCGTAAACCCAATGAGAGAAGCTCTTTCAAAAAAATTAGTTTCATCTGTTTTCGTCGAGGCGGTTTCTCGAATAATTTCATCCTTTGATCTTCCAATAAATCTACCCTCGGCAGCTCCAGCCAGCTTGCCAGTTAGAATAAAAAAGGTTCCCGGGAGGTTCAATTTATTCATGATGGGTCTGGCCACGGTAAATTGTGTAATAATACCATCATCATAAGTTATCGATACAGCAGCTTTCTTGTTCCCCTGCCATTTAGTTACTTCAGTTTGCCCTATATGTTGGTCAAGTTTTTTTGTGCAGCCAGTAAAAAGCAATCCGCTTATGATTGATACTAGGATAAACTTTATTAATTTATGCTTTCTCATAATTATTAGATTAAAAAAATCAATGCTTATAAAACTCCATTGCCTTATTTGCCCTATAATCTTGGTCAAACAAAGTGGCATTGTCCCAATGTGAACCTTGACCCCATAACGTATGACATTGGGTTGACACCCAAGCTGGCTCCCAGTATACAAGGCCTTCCCCACCTGCATCCTGGATATTTTTTTTCAATTCATTAAGATAATCCAATTGCCCCTGTTGCGTGGCAGGATAACCCGAAATCAGCGACTTATTGTCAAGTATATTATTAGCGGAGTCTGCATTATTCATCGTAAAAGGATAAGCAGTTTCAACCACCATCAACCTCTTTTTATAATTGTCAATTAAGGTTTTAAAAGCACTTCCAACCTCATTCAGATCATATTCAGACCATATCGGATAATATGATAAACCTATCCAGTCATAATCATTTATCCCGTTTTCTGTGGCTTCTTTGAACCACCATAAAGCATTCTCAGGTTGGGCAATGTGCAACATGATTCCTATCTCTTTTTGCTGTTCTTGTGAAACTTGCCTTACTGCTTCTATGCCTTTATTGATTAAATAGGCATTTCTGCTCCAGTCAATTGGCCAAACCAACTCTTCTCCCTGCAGTATCATTGGGTTGATTTCATTACCCACTTGTACTATTTCCGGTAATAATCCTTCTTCAGAAAGATCAGTAAGTGTTTTAAATGTATAATCATAAAGCAAAGACCCCAGTTTCTCTTTATCATCAAAAGCATCTTCCCAGGCTGAAGGAATTTGCTGTTTTGCAGGGTCAGTCCAGGTATCTGAGTAGTGAAAATCCAATAATACCTGCATGCCTTCTTCTTTTGCCCTTCTAATTGTTTTCAGTACATCCTGGTAATCCGAATAGTCAGTCCAGCTCGGGTTATGCCATAAACGTACACGCACCAAATTAGCACCGGCATCACTAAAAATAGTATAGGGATCTTCAACAAGATTTTGGGAATTTCGATAAACCGCACCACAATCGATCATTTCATTAACATATGAAAGATCAGCACCATAATAGAAATCAGTTTGTGTATTGGAATTTTCAGGATTTTCAGCCCCCGGAGGTATTATTGGGTCTGGCCCTGACTGCGGCAGGTCATTACTTTCACACGAAAGCAAAGTCGTGAAGACTATAAATAGTAAACTTATCATCCTTATTCTTATCATGGATTGATTTATATTAAATAAATCTGACCAAATCAGATCTCAGCTGATCTGTTTTCAAAGGTAGTTAATATCAAAAAAAAAGCCCATCTTCTGATGGGCTTTTTTAGTGTAAAAAAATTCTTTATTATGAGATAACTCTTACGTTAACTGCATTTAATCCTTTTTTTCCTTGTTCTAGTTCAAACTCTACTTCGTCATTCTCACGAATTTCGTCTACAAGTCCTGAAACGTGTACAAAATGTTCTTTACCTGTTCCTTCCTCGCTTATGAAACCGAATCCTTTAGCGTCATTGAAGAATTTTACTCTACCTGTATTCATTGTAAATAATTTATAATTTTGATGCAAAGATACTATTTTTTAATGAAATAACTTTTTTTTAGAGATTATTTTTTTAGGGCATTGACAAACAATCATTTTACGACGCTTAAAAAAAAGTATTCTTTTTTCCATTATCTTTATGAGCCTTAAAATATTGAATCTTTAATTTACTTCTTAACACGATTTTCCATGACCCCACATGAATCAATTTTACACTTACAGAATAAAATGTCTGTCTCAATTATTGGCCAGTCTAATTTAATAGAAAGACTAATTCTAGTGCTTCTTGCCAATGGCAATATGCTTTTAGAAGGTCTTCCCGGATTGGCCAAGACCAGAGCTATTAAATCTTTAGCCAAAGAACTGGATTGTGGTTTGAGCCGAATACAGTTTACGCCAGATCTTTTACCATCTGACATTACGGGTACTGAAATTTACCAACCTGAGGCAAAAGAAAAATTTATATTTCAAGAAGGACCAATTTTTAGTAACCTGATCCTGGCTGATGAAATTAACCGGTCTCCGGCAAAAGTCCAATCTGCTCTTTTGGAAGCAATGGAAGAAAGGCAAGTTTCTGTAGCCGGGAAAACCTATAAAATGGAACCTCTTTTTATGGTAATGGCTACACAAAATCCGGTTGAACAAGAAGGCACCTATCCCCTTCCTGAAGCTCAAATGGATCGATTTTTAATGCACGTCATGATCGATTACCCTGATGATGCATCTGAATTAAAAATTATGAGGTTAAATCGAGAGGAGCAATCCAAAGAAAAGAAAGAGGAAAAAAGATTGTCTCCAACAATCATATTTGATGCTAGAAAAGAAATTGAAAAGATCCCCATTTCTGAAACAATGGAAAAGTATATCGTCGACATTATTTCAGCAACCCGTTATCCAGAAAAGTATACCGAGGAGCTGAGAAACTGGATTGATTTTGGCGCGAGCCCCAGAGGTAGTATCGCCATTGATCGTGCCAGTAGAACACATGCATGGATGCATGGAAATGACCATGTAAGCCCGGATAATATCAGAGCTGTAGTCCATGATTGTTTACGACACAGGCTCATATTAAGTTATGAAGCCAATGCTGACGGAATTACTGCGGATAAAGTTATTGATGAAATACTTCAACAAGTAGCTGTTATAGCCTGATCGTAATGGCTGATTCAAAAAAATATCCCAGCAATATCTTTGTTTCATTAAATGACCTCTTAAAGATGGAACACCTTTCTCGTGGCTTTAGCTTTTTAGCGAGTAAACAAAAGGTGAGAAGTATTTTAGGAGGAAAACACGCTTCTAAACTTCGAGGTCGGGGTCTTGACTTTGAGGAAGTTAGAAATTATGTGCCAGGTGATGACATCCGGAATATTGATTGGAAAGTAACGGCCAGAACTCAAAAAACGCACACAAGGGTCTACAGCGAAGAGAAGGAAAAACCGGCTCTGATTATTGTAGACCAATCAAAATCGATGTTTTTCGGATCTCAAAAAAAGACAAAATCAGTTGTTGCTGCAGAAATTGCAGCTTTAACAGCATTTAAAGTACTGAAAGAAGGAGATCGCGTTGGTGGTGTAGTATTTGCTGATAATGGTATTGACATCATTTATCCTAAAAGAGATCGGAAGAATATCCTTCGTTTTTTAGAAAAAATCGTTACTAGAAATCGAGAGTTGATTGATTCAGAACCCATGGAATTTGACAAAGCGCTCAATACCGTACTTTCTAAAGTCAAGAATATTGTGACGCACGATTTTCTGGTGGTAATCATAAGTGATTTCCATAGATACAACCCTGATTTAATAAAGTTTATCAGCCGCTTGTCTTTGCACAATGATGTAATCCTTACGAAAGTATATGATCCTATGGAAAAGATGATTCCTGAAACCAAAATTATTGCTGGTGACACGAAACGGCAACTATTGCTAGACGGGGCGGAAAGAAAATTACGAGATCGATTTGAGAACACCTTCAATGATGATTTTGAAAAATTTAAAGAACAGATGAAAAAGCATCGGATTCCGGTAACCTCTATAGATACTGTAAAGGATACTGATGTACAATTGAAGGAATTATTCAAAAGTAATAAAAGATGAATGTAAATGCTCTTTTGATAACTTTGACTAGCTATTTGATTCAAATGGCTGAGACAAATCAGGATCCCCGACAAAGTGATCCTGGGCCTCTTATTGAGCCCGACCCAATCAGCTTTTCATTTGATACGCCTGGATGGTATTTTCTTGGAGGGGTTATTTTTATTTTAGGCTGCCTGTTACTTATCAGCGTCATTAAGAATTATCAAAAAAACGCCTACAGAAGAGATGCTATTGAAAAGTTGAATCAAATAGAAAATACAAACCCAAAAGGAGTTAATTACCTCACTCTTAACCATGTATTTGCCCTTTTAAAAATTGTAGCTTTTGAGACTTATGGCCGTCATGAAGTCGCGGCAATGCATGGTAGCGAATGGCTAACATTTTTAGAAAGCAAAGCTGCAAATGTATCGTTTAACAAATATGAAGAAGACATTTACCGCGCGGTATATAAAGAAGAAAAAGTTCCTGAAACAGTAGTTATTGAACTCATATCTCAATCAAAAAAATGGATACAGACACATGCCTGAGAATTTTGAACTAGCCTATAAATGGGTATTGTTTTTACTCCCGCTGCCATTTCTTGTGATTTGGCTGCTTCCCCCGCTTAGAATTAAAAGCGCGGCATTGCTTGTTCCTAATTTGAGTAAGACTGAAGTCATATCAGGAGTTAAATCAAAAAAATCAGCGCTGGTAAAACCAAGAAATCGTATTGTTTCAGTCGCTCTTTTTATCATCTGGGCCTTATTATTAGCAACGCTTTCTTCTCCGCGTCTTGTTGGTGAACCAGAGCTTAAAATCAAAACTTCCAGAAACTTTCTGATTGTTGCTGATATTTCATTTAGCATGGCGAATAATGACTGGTATCTTGAAGGGAAAAGAGCAACTCGATGGCAAGCTGTAAAAAGCGTTATGCATGAATTCATCTCTAAAAGAACTGGAGACAGAATGGGTCTTATCTTTTTTGGTTCAAGCGCATATATTCAGGCACCATTTACTTCTGATCTCAGCACCGTTGACCAGCTTCTCGACGAAGCCGATGTGGGAATGGCTGGTCAAATGACCAATATAGGGAAGGCCATTGTAAAAGGAATAGAAATGTTTGACCAGGATACGATCAAAACCAAAGTGATGCTGGTTTTAACAGATGGGGTTGATTCAGGTACAGAAATTCTGCCTTTAGATGCGGCTGATATGGCCAGGAAGGATAGTATTCATGTATACACCTTAGGCATTGGAAATCCTGAAAACTCAGGATCGGATCTCGACGAAAAAACCCTGAGAGAAATTGCCGAATTAACTGAAGCTACTTATTTCAGAGCTATTGACACAGACAATCTAGAACAGGTATATACAGAATTAGACAAACTTGAGCCTATCGAGTTCGAGGAAGAATCCTTTACCCCTGTTACATTGCTTTATATATATCCACTGCTCGGGGCCATAGGACTCGCTCTGGTTTTATCCCTTATCCTCGGCAGCATTTCATTAAGTAGAAGTGTAAAAACCAAATCTGATTTATGATGGAGGATTCACTTTTATATATCAATTGGGACGATTTTCATTTTCTAAGACCACAACTTCTTTGGTTGTTAACACCTGTTCTGATTTTATTGATTATTGGCTTGTTAGGGCTGAGAGAATCGATTAAATGGAAGCACGTGATCGCGCCGCATTTAAGGCCTTTTATGATTCAAAAGGGCAGTGACAAAATCAAGAAATGGATGCATATTGGATTATTCTTAGTGCTTTCCATGGCCGTTTTAGGAAGCGCCGGCCCTACATGGAGACAAATTGAATTACCTGAAAAAGTATTGGAAACCCCTTTTGTGATCTTGTTAGATTTATCACAAAGCATGATGGCAACTGATATTCAACCCTCAAGACTTGAGCGTGCCAAATTCAAGATTTCTGACTTGTTAGAAGCCAAGCCAGGAGCCAATGTTGCATTGATCGCTTATGCCGGATCGGCTCATACCGTAGTTCCTCTGACCAAGGATTATAATATCATTAAAAGTCACGTAAAGAGTCTCTCTCCAGACATAATGCCTATTCCTGGCAGTGATTTACAAGCTGCTTTGGAATTATGCAAAAAGATCATTTCTAAAACAACTGCCCCCGGAACCACATTAATCGTTTCAGATGATTTTAATGATAGTAGTTTTAATCTTATTCAGGAGTTCGCAATGGATCCTAAGAATAAGGTTGTCATAATGCCTGTGAATACCGCCAAAGGCTCAAGTATTCCTTCAGGAAAAAGGAATACTCAGTTACGGGATGCTGCAGGAGAAATCGTATACTCATCTCTCGAAACCAATGTGATTAATAAGCTGGCATCAATTGAAAACATAAGCATTAGCGCCTTGACTCTTGATAAAAGTGACATGCAATTGCTGGCAAAAAATATTAGCAAAAACCTTCAATTCACAGAAGCAGTTGAAGAAAAAGAAAATAATTGGAAAGATGAAGGGCTTTGGCTTGTGATTCCTTTGGCTATATTTCTGTTATTTTGGTTTAGAAAAGGCTGGGTTCTCTATTCTTTTCTCATTCTTGTTACGTTTGGTTCTTGTAACAAAGAATCTAAATTCAAAGACTTGTGGCTAACCAAAGATTATCAGGCCCAACAAGCCTATGACAAAGATGCGTATCATGAAGCTGCTGAACTCTATTCTGATCCGCTACACGAAGGAGTAGCCTGGTATAAAAGCGGAGATTATGAAAAAGCCATTGAAGCATTTGAAAAAGATTCAACTGCCACAGGAGCCTATAATTTAGGGCTATCCTATTATAAAAATGGAGATTATGAAGCGGCAGAACTCGCTTTTGGCAAAGCTTCAGAATTAGATCCTGAATTTGAGGAGGCAGCTAAAAATAAAGCTTTAATGAATCAGTTAATCACTGAAATAGATCCGGCCTCAGCCGAGGAAGCAGAGGAAGCTGCGCCCAATAAAGAAAGTGCACAGAATATTCAGAACAAGGATAGTGAAGACTTAGGAGGTGGCGGACAGAAAGCTACTGATGAGGATATGAAGAAGGAGAGAAAAGAAGAAACGGTTGGCACAGATATGAGAACCGGAAAGGAAATGGATGAAGTACCACCAGATTTTGAATCAGGCAATAGTGAAAATTCTCAAAAGGTTTTAATGCGGAAAGTTGATGATGATCCTGCCTTGTTTTTAAAACGAAAATTCAAACATCAGGCAAAGACCCAAAAGCTGAAAGCACGTAACAAAGAAATAACATGGTAAGTTTTACAAAAAAACATATAATCATTTTACTCTTGTTATTTCAGGCAGCCATTGGTTTTGCCCAAAATAATGTTCTCAGCGAAGTAAGTATCAATCGCAAGAGCGTATATGTGGGCCAGCCTGTTGAGGTAAGTGTCGGTATTTTTACCCCTACTTGGTTTACACAAGGTGTAAATTTTGGTAATATCAAGGTCAACGGAGCCTTTACGGTTTATTTTCGATCTGTCTCAATGTCAAAAACAATTAATGGTAAGAATTATGCCGGAGTTGTAGCCATTTACAATGTGTTTCCTTATGATGATGAAGATTTGATATTTCCTTCTCTTGACATGGTAGTTGAAACGCCTAATGAAGGTGATTTTAAGGGCATAAAAAGAAGCGTCAAAACCAAGTCACGGAACATTGCCGTAAAAGCTGTACCCAATGGGTATAATGCAAATAATTGGCTTGTAGCTAATAATGTAAGCGTCAATGAATCATGGCAAGGTGACTTAAAGACCGTAAAGGTTGGAGATGTTGTTCAAAGAACTGTGTTTAGGAAAGTCTATGGAACTGTATCCGAACTCATCCCTCCTGTAATCTGGGACAGCATTCAGGGCGTAAGTATCTATCCTACAAGATCTTCCATTAATACGGAAAAGACTAAATCAGCAATAAGCGCAGCAAGAACAGAAGGCGTCAGGTATTTGTTTGAAAAAGAAGGAACAGTTACACTTCCTGAGATTACGATTACCTGGTGGAATCCAAATCAAAATAAATTATTAAAGCGCACCTTAAAAGAAAAAACTATAGATGTATTGCCCAACCCTGATTTAGGCATGCTGGAAACTGTTAAAGATTCTCTTCAAACAGACAATCAGGAAATTAGCGAAGCATCTTCTGACGATGAAGCTATGAAAATATTTGGCCTGTCATTGAAGGATTTTTTAATATATCTCATTTTATTACTGATTTGTACCTACCTTATTTATAAATTTTTAAAATGGCTTTTAATAAGTAAAGGACTACTTGCTAAATGGAAACAGCAAAGATTGGAAGCTTTAGCATCAGAACAGCATTTTTTTAAAATCTTCCTTAAGCAAGTTTCAAACAAAAATAAAAAGGAGGCTGTTAATGCGCTTTACCTATGGATAGATCGATTGCATCTTAAAGAACCAACACTTACGTACTTTGCCTCAGCGTACGGCAGCGATCTTTTTATCTCAGGCATAAGACAAACATCCCTTGATAAGCCATTTGATCCATTATTGCATGTTGAAGATATAAAAATGGCCAGGAAAAAATATTTAAAAACAACCAATCAAATTTCAATTACGAAATCAGGCGACTGGATCAACCCTTAATAAAAACTAATCAATGGCCTATCTATGGCATTTATCTTCGGTTCAATTCAACGCACAAACAGTTGTGACTGGTCTTATTCTGCAAGGAAAGTTAAGCTATAAAAACGCATCTTCAGGAATTCTGAGAAACGCATCCCAAACAATTGCCGGCTATTTTAAAAAACCTTTTGCAAATAAAATAATTGTCGTTAAGATTGACGAACAGGTGATAGAAACTACAACGGATCAAAAAGGAAGTTTTTCATTTACAATTGAAAGAGACATTGAAAATGACATCTTGGTATACACTTCAGATCAGGAAGAAATTCCAATCCATCAAAACTATCCTGTCTTTTTTAAAAATTCAAAAACAGAGCAGCTTGTTATTTCTGACATTGATGATACCATCATGAGATCATATACCCAGACTTATCTAAAAAGAATGTTTACCACTCTTTTTTATCGTGGCCATAGGCGCGAACTTATTCCATCCACAAATGGTATTTATCAAATATTGCTGAAGAAAAACGCTTCTTTTTTCTATGTCTCAAAAAGTGAATTCAATCTTGTTCGACTTATTGCTGAATTTCTTATGCATCACAGCTTGCCTCTTGGCCCATTATTCTTAACGCCGTATCTTAGTGTATCTGAATTGATCAGCAACACAAAAGACCCGGCTTTTAAATTTAAATCTATTTGCTTTATTTTGGATCGCAGCAAAGACCTACCTGTGGTTTTAATCGGTGATGATACACAGGCCGACATGGAGGTTTATACTCAAATAGTAAAAAAATACGGTAGACAAATCTCCAAGGTATTTATCCGTCAAACAAATAACAAAAGAAGTTCAAAACAAACAAAAAACTGGAATAACCTTATTGCATCTGGTGTTGATGCATCATATTTCACAAATAAGGACCTGGAAACCAACTAACATTCTAAATTATGAAATTACTTTTCATTGTAAACCCAATATCCGGAGGTGTGGATAAAGAACCCTTTTTAAGAAAGGCATCTAAACTGTGTGAAAAATACGGCATCGTCTTTAAAATTTTTAAAACAACAGGGCAACATGATGAAGAAATGGCAAAACAAGCTATTGATTCATTTAAACCTGACAAGATAGCTTCTGTGGGAGGTGATGGAACCACGCTTTTTGTAGCGATTCTACTTTTAAACTCAGACTACCCTATGGGTATTATTCCCTTAGGCTCAGCCAATGGAATGGCCACAGAACTCTTTGTGAATTCAAATCCGATCGAGGCCTTAAAAGACATGATTCTTTCAGAAATTGTAGGAGGATTAGACATGATTCTTATCAATAATGAGCACTACACGCTTCATATTGGAGATGTTGGCATCAATGCAAGCATTGTGGATTCCTATGAACAAGACAAAAACAGAGGTATGGCAACCTATGCAAAATACTTCATTGAAGAAATGACCCGATTGAAACCTTTTAATGTGACCGTTAATGCTAACGGAAAAAAGGTTGAATCAAAGGCCTTAATGACTGCTATTTGTAATGCCAGAAAATATGGCACAGGTGTTCCGTTAAATGTTATTGGAAACCCAATGGATGGGAAATTTGAAATAGTCCTCATTGAAAAAGTTGACACCGTTTCTCTTATTGCAGCTGGCCTCGCCGCGCTGGATGAAAAATTCCATCATGCTCAGACAAGTACCGTTATTCAGACTGACAAAGCTGAAATTATTTTTGATGAGCCCAGGTTATTACAACTCGATGGGGAAGTCATTCAAAAATATGAAAAGCTTCAAGTAGAATTATTAAAAAGTGCCGTAAAATTTATTACAACCAAAGACAATAGTTATTATAAGAATTAACTTTTTGGAAATCGCTTCGATAGAAACTTAATTTGTCCGCGATGATTTGATTCATGTTCACAAACGTGAAACCATTTGCAGTAATTATTAGTTGGTTGGTCACGAAAAAACGGTTCTGATTTCATGATCCATTCATCATCTCTTTTTGCGAATTCCTTTTCAGTCACTGCCCTAACCTGCTCCAATTTTTCAAGATAAAAATCGACACTATGTCCTTTAATCTGCTCTCTTCCTTTTTCCCCTAAACCCATTGGCACATCCCATTCTTTTTTAATATCATCGCTCCAGGTTCCCCATTCCATTTCATCAAAAGTGTTCAATTGGTAATATTTTTCGGTAGCAGCAAGGTGCCATAGCATCGCTCCTATAGAATTTGACTTTTCGTCTAATTGGAAATCAAGCTCCTCTATACTAAGTTCTTTCACTGAATCGATCAACCAGGCGCGCATCATAGTCATAGTTGATAATAAGGTCCCAACCTGAGGTGAATACCCTTCTCTTGGCCCGATTAAATACATATTATCAGGTGGAAGCTCAGTTTGGGTATTCGCATAATTCAGCATTGGAATGATTCCAATGCCGGCTGTCAGGACAGAAGTTTGTTTGATAAAATTACGTCGGTTTTGTTTGGTTTGGTTTTTCATAATTAAGGAGTGATTATAACTTTTATTACTTAAATTAAAAATGATCTGTTTATTCCATTATAAATGATAGGTATGCGATCAACGTATTCTGAATGAACTGTTGAGTATTAATTGTTGATTTCTCTAAAATAATTCATTTTAAGCAATCAAAAAAAAATGAATGGGGCTCTATAAAATTTTTGACAAAATAAACTTATCTTCCACAGTGAATTAAAACGAACACCTTTTAAGAAATAATTTAAAACACAAATAATGAAGCATCAAAATTACGGCAATCATGCTCGGTTAGTTCCGGCCTATCATTTTATAGCCCTTTTGGGTTCGCTAATCTTGGTTATTGGATCAATTGTTAATTTAGTAAACACCTCACATGAAGGACTTTATTCAGCATCACTGATAACATTTGGTTCAACTATCCTCCTGTTTACTACTTTTTATGCAAGAGTATTTTCACTAAAAGCCCAAGATAGAGCGATTCGAGCTGAAGAGAATTTTAGACACTATCTGCTTACAAAAGAACCTTTACCAAATGAATTAACGATGCGCCAAACTATCGGATTAAGATTTGCTTCAGATGAAGAGTTCCCGATTTTGGTTAAAAAGGCAATCAAAGAAAAAATGACAGAAAAAGACATAAAAAAATCAGTTAAAACCTGGCGAGCAGATCTTTACAGAGTTTAATCAACTATTATTTTATTAATAAATTCCTTTTTTCATTTGTTCCACGGCATAATTAGCTGCTCGTGCGGTAAATGCCATATAAGTTAATGAAGGATTTTGACAACCAGCAGAGGTCATAAAAGAGCCATCGGTGACAAATAAATTTGGCACATCATGACAGGCATTCCATTGGTTTAATACTGATGTTTTGGGGTCTCTTCCCATACGGGCTGTACCCATCTCATGTATTCCTTCTCCAAATACCCATTCATCTTTAGATGCGCTATAAATATCTTTGTATCCTGCCTTTTCTAACATTTCCTTCCCCTGCACCACCATTTCGTCCATGATCTTTTGCTCATTTTCTTTTAACTCACAACTGATATGCAATATTGGCATGCCCCATTCATCTTTTTTATCAGGATGCAGTGAGACCATATTATCATAATAAGGTAAGCATTCACCATAGCCACCTAAATGTATATACCAAGGGCCTGGTTTGGCCAGAGAATCTTTGAATTCAGGACCAAAGCCTTTTTGATCAAAGCCTCTATTCCAACTCTGTCTGCTTGCACCTCCCTGAAACCCAAAACCTCTTGCAAAGTCCTCTTCTTGTCGGTCTATGTTTTGATACCGCGGTATATAGATACCATTTGGACGGTGCCCATCGTAATAACCATCTTCAAACCCTTCAACACGCGCCCCCATGCCCACCATAAAGTGATCCATAAGGTGATGTCCTAACATACCGCTTGAATTTGCAATTCCATTTGGAAAATGTTCTGAAGTACTGTTCAACATAATTTGAGTGCTCGGCAAAGTTGATGCACAAAGAAATATGACTCTTGCAAAATATTCTGTTGTTTCTTTTGTTTCAGCATTGATCACCTTTACTCCTGTTGCTTTCCCTTTCTTCTCATCGTAAATAATGGAATGAACAATAGAATTTGGCTTAAAGGTCATATTACCTGTTGCCTTAGCAGCTGGAAGTGTCACACCCACACTACTGAAATAACCATTAAACGGACAGCCTGTTTCGCACATATTTCTGTATTGACAAGGGCCTCGTTCAAGATGTCTTTCTGTAAGGTGTGCCGTCCTGCCAATTGTCATGACCCTGCCATCAAAATTCTCCTTTATAGATTTTTTTAAATCTTCTTCAACACAATTCATGTCCATCGGAGGCAAAAACTTACCATCCGGTAGTTGTTTTAAACCTTCTTTTCTTCCGCTTACACCAACATAATCTTCAACATAGTCATACCAGGGTGCTATATCCTTATACCGAACAGGCCAGTCTATTCCGTGACCATCTTGCTCATGAGCTTCAAAATCAATTTCGCTCAGGCGGTATGACTGTCGATACCACAAAAGACTCTTACCCCCTGTTTGAAATCCTTTTAACCATTTGAAAGGCTTGTCTTCAGGAGTTGTATAGGGATGTTTTTTATCACTGGCCCAAAAATCTTTGGTGGCCTCGTTAAATGCATAAACCCCCTTTTGAATAGGAAACTCTTCTCTGGTTTCTTTAGTAGGTTCTTTCCTAAAAGAAAATTCCCATGGTGGCATATTGGTTGTAGGATAGTCTTTTATATGTTCAACCATTCTTCCCCTTTCTAAAACCAAGGTTTTCATTCCCTTTTCTGTAAATTCTTTTGCAGCCCATCCACCAGACATACCAGAACCAATTACGATAACATCAAATTTATTTTCTTTCATTTCTAGCCTCTCTTATCGGTTTCCAACCAGATTTTTTTCGTTTTTATCAATTTCAATACAGCCATTAAACCTGCCAGGAACAGGCAAATAATTCATACTCTTCATTCCAGGTTCTGAAGTAAAATAAGCCCAAAGAATAATCCTTTTAAAAGACCTAAAAAAAGAGTCTTTTGCCTCATCACTATCTACCATTTCTAAATATGCTATCTGACCTTTTTCGTCAAGATTTAGAAATGATTTTCCTTTCTGGCTTTTACAGTTTTCCAAGAAAGCTTTTAAACCATTAGTGTATTTTATTTTTATCTCCTCCTCAAAGAATTCTCCAAATAATTGATCTATAAATGGGGTAACCCTTGCATCATCTGCCCCTGGTGAATCAGTCTTTGGTAAAACGAGCTCAGCAATTTGCCAAATGCTGTCAAACTGTTCCTGATCTAAGTAAACTGGCATATCTGAAGTTGGTCTTTTTTTAGAACAACTTTCAAGAGATAGCAATAAAGCTGGTGAAAAGGCTAGGCCTAAAGAGGCAATAGCAGATTTTTTTAATAGTTCTCTTCTATTCATAAGTACTTTTGTTCAATGCCTTAAAATATAAAAATAATGTCGATTAACTCACTTTTCAATCAGTTTCATGGATATATTAAGAATTCACGTGATACAATTAATTAGTCTTGATCGCTTTTCTTATAGGCCAGCATCCATTCATATATATCCATATTAAAACTATCGTATTTTTTGCTTGCATAGTTTTTTCCAGCGCCACTATAAGTTATTCCCCAGGCATCATGCCCCGAACTCTCATACACGGTTATTCGTGCTCTTACCTTGGGGGAATTCAAATTTATCGCTTCAACCAGCGGAACAGAACCATAGTTTTCATAAGCTTTGACAGTTGAGTCTTGTCCACCATGAAAAGCCCATATCGGAATCTTCGTCAAATTATCAATCAAACTGGGTGCACCAGAAGCGCTTATTGGAACTATAGCTGCAAGATAATTATCGGCGTATTCACCTGCATAATACCAACAACCACCACCTCCTAAACTCAAGCCGGTTAAATAAATGCGATCCTTATTCACTTGGTATTTTTCCATTAAATATTCAATAAAAGAATGCATTTTATATGGTGGCCAATAACTACTTCCTGTCAATTGCGGTGAAACAACTAAAAACGGAAATATAGGGTCCCATTTATTGGTTTCAATTAATCTGGGAGGTCCGTGAACCAATATACTTTCTAATGGTTCTTTTCCTAAATTAGGACTCCAGCCATGCAAAAATATAAGTAAAGGATACGCTGGACCATCATTTGCATAGCCTTCAGGTTTGTAAATATAATAACCATAAGCTGCATCAGTATTTTCTTTTTTAATGGCTATATGACTTCCTCCATTATCCTTTGGAAGGTTTACTAAGTCTGTTTCATCAATAGTAACAGAAAAAACTTCTTCTTCAATTATTTCTTCTTCATAATTTCCGTGGTTTTCATTCTCTTGAATAACTTTGATGTCATCCCCATCTCCTCCTCCACAAGCTAGAAAAACCAAGCTAAAAACCAATATGTATATTCGATTCATTATATTCGGATAACATTAAATTCAAATATATTAAATTGTGATTCTATTCTCAAATGATTTACTGCAAACCTGTATCATATCGATTATTCTGCTGAATCATTTTCCAATCTAAAAAACGCTCTTGATAAGGGAATCAGCATCAATCCGCATATAATAAATAAAATAAAGGCATATTTTAAACCTACCAAATGGGCCAGGTATCCAACAAGAGGAGGACCAATTAGCATGCCTATGATTCCATAAGTGGATATTATTGATATGGCCATACCAGGCGAATACTTCTTCGAACTTCCGGCTAGAGAAAAAGTCATTGGAAAAACTGAAGCTACGCCAATTCCTACCAAAGAAAAACCGATAAGCACCGGCCAGTAAGTTGGAAAGATAATGACAATGGCCATACCTATTGTAACTATTCCGGCACCTAGTAAATAGGTGTTTTTCATTCCTATTTCATCCACCAATCTATCAGAATAAAAACGAGATAATGCCATAAAAGTCATAAAGATGAGATATCCCAATGTAAACACTTCTTCACCAACTACTTCTTTAAAATAGACACCACTCCAGTCAAACATTCCTCCTTCACAAAGTGCTCCAAAAAAGACCATAAGGCCCAGGTATAAAATATATTTATCAGGCTTTCCAAGTATTAATTTATTCCCGCTTGAAGACTTGTCTTTATCCATTAAAAAAGGAAAGGACAGTATCCCAAAAACCAGGCTAAATATACAAACATATAGAAAATGATCTTTCATCAAAACATTAGCACTCACCATAATTGTTGAAAATAAGGCTCCTGCCAATCCTCCTAAGCTCCAAAGTCCATGAAAAGATCCAATGATTTTTTTCTCTTGTGTTTTCTGAAGCGCCAAAGACATGGTATTAATAGAAATATTGCCTATTCTAGTGCAAAAAGCAAATAGGGATACCGCGATGACCAATTCGGCTAAAGAACTCGCAGTTCCTATTAGGTATAAGGAAATAACAATGATTATGAATGAAATAAATAAGGGAATGCGACTATTGAATTTTGAAACAAGCCATCCTGAAATTGGCAGCCCAATGAGAGAACTTATTGGCATCACCAGTAATAAATTTCCCAATTCAGCTTCATTAAAATCAAAGTTCGATTTGATAGAGGGTATTCTTGAAGCCCAGGTAGCAAAACCAAATCCAAATAAAAAGAAATAGGCACTTATAGACAGCCTTTGAGATGTACTTTGCTTCATCCCGCAAATATACATTACAAACTTGAGTTGGAATTCTAAGTTTTAAAAAAAATACCTATCAAAAAAATATAAAAATGCTGCTTTAACAGACGCTGTATACGCGCTTAATTATTGAGGATAAGATCGCTTAAAATCTATTTTCACCCTTTAATCCAACAACAAAAGCCCCAACATAACCATTCTTTCTCATTCGCTTCATATGGTTTCTAGCTTCAGTAGAGGTTTCAAAAATACCTGAATAATACCTGTTGAGTCCATCGTCATAACGATGGTTAAACAAGTCTGTTAGTTTACTGTACTTATCAGTTTGTACCTGCCCCTTGAAGGCGCCAATTTGCACGGTATAAACCTGAGTGTCCTCATAAAAATTATAGTTCATAAAAAGACCTGAATTTGAGGTATAGCTATCCTCCTTTTGATTCATGGTATTTTTCCTGTTAACAGATTTTACGATAACCTCTTCTGACGATTTATTAATAATTGAAAACTCTGATCTTCTGTTCAATTGATGTTGAAAGCCAGAACAAGGAGATTCCTTGCTACACTTTTCTGCCGGGCGTCGTTCTCCAAACCAATAAGATGCAATTCTTTTTGATTCAACTCCATTTTCAATCAGGTACTTGGTCGTAGCATCCGCTCTTTTATTTGACAAGCCATCATTATACTTCTTCTTCCCTCGGATATCAGTATGGGCATTTACTTCTATCTTCATTTCAGGATACTCTTTCATCACTTTTACCAGCTTATTCAATTCTATTTTTGCATCATATCTAATCTGACTCTTATCAAAATCAAAATAAATTGTATTGATATTCAAGCCTTCTAAATCAATATGAGTCTGCTGGTAATTTAGGGCCAAATCAGGTTGCGAAACGTTTTTGCTGTTTGCGGCAACGGCTGTCTCAGTCTCAAGCTCATCACTCTTTGCCTCTTCTGAGATACTCGATGTAGTTAGCGCTTCGTTTTGTTGAGCACTTTCAGAAGAAGTTATGGCCTGACCATCTGAAACTATTGTGTTTTCAGAAAGAGCAGCTTGCTCTTCACTTTTGTTACTATTCGCAACTTCTTGTTCGGTAGTAGCAACCTGGCTACCTTTAGTATCTTGATTTTGAGTATTGGCAGCAGCTACCGGAGTACTAGCTATAGCACTATTAGCTGCAATAGATCCGTCTTCATTTACTTCCTTCTCTTTAGAATCAGGAAGTTGTGATGTTTCGACCGTCTGGGCGATATCACTTTCCTCAACTTGCGTTTCTGCAGTATTCTCATTATCTGCTCCAGAAACAACAGCCGCAGCTGCAATAACTGCTGCAGAAGTTTTACCAGCATTAGATGAAGAACTCGAAGTTGCCTTTGAACTTGATGCTGCTGTAGCTGTTTTCGCAACCTCTGAAGAACTATCAGGATTAGATCGATCAACCGAAGTTACTTCAGTATTTGAGACTACGCTATCTGAAATTTCACCCGCCGTAGAATTATTAGTACCAGTAGCTGTTACTGAGCTGGAATTAGCATCTTCAACTGCCGTAATTAGGTTCTTTTCATTCTCTTTATCCTTTGCCGTATCAGCAGCAGCAACTGTCGCCGAAGATGCAGTTTCAGTTGACGAAATGGCATCCTCTTTAGCAGCAATCTGAGATGGATTGGTTTGATCTGCTTCCTTTAATTCAGTTTCATTGTTATTATGATCAGTTGCTACAACAGCAACAACTGCGGCTGAAGAATTATCAGTTTCGGCTGCAGTAATTGAATTGGCTTCTGCATCTTTATTTTCAGCTTCAGTATCATCAAATTGCGTGGTTTCAACGATCGTATCAGGCGCAAGATCAGGGTCTACTGTCATGTTCAACACAATTTCTATCGGCTCCGCATTTAAATCGTTCACGGTTTGAATATCCATCTCCCCCACTAAGTATCCTTCTAGAAAGCCTTGAATTTTAAAACTGCTATTGCAAGACTGCATAAAACTGAAAGCCGCTTCCTCTTCATTTGACATAAAAGATTGCAACTTTTCACCCTCTTTATCAAACAATATAATTGTCACGTTTGGAATTAATTCTTGGGTGTCAATATTTTTGACGACACCCGTTATTTCCTGCTGACATTCAATATATATCGGTGGAGAAGCAGTAAAAGAATAGATATCATCATCTCCTCTTCCGCCTTCACGGTTCGAAGAAAAATAACCCTTGTGTTTCTGGTCATCAATGATATAGGCAAAGTCGTCGCTTATACTATTAACCGGTGCTTCCAAATTGATGGGATCAGAAACAGTGTTATCAAATATTTTACTGGCATAGACATCAAGTTCTCCAAAACCTGCAAAACCATCTGAAGAAAAGTACAAAACATTATCCATTCCTATAAAGGGAAACATTTCTCTTTCTTGTGTATTAATTTTTGGACCCAGATTAATCGGTTCTCCATACGTACCATCCTCGTATATATCAACTACAAAAATATCAGTTCTTCCAAGCGATTCAGGGCTGTCAGAAACAAAATAAAGTTTGGAATCATCCCAATTTAAAACAGGATGCCCTGTTGAATATCGGTCATCATTAAATGGAAGCATTTCTAAATTACCCCAATCGCCATTTTCATCTATACTTGCTTTAAACAAATGAATATTGGCAGTTCCTTTGGTTTTCACTTCATTATCTCTGTCTTTATCCTTCTTTCTTTTTACTCTTTTTATTTTCCCGTTTGCACTGAAATAAACTGTTTTCATATCCTTAGAAAAGGTAACCATACCCTCATGATATTTCGTATTCACATCACCTGGCAGCTTCTGTTTTCTAATTAATTTCCCATCCTCAGAAACTTCTGCAACGTGCAAATCCAAAAAAGGCTGCCCTTTGTATTCTTCTCTGTTCAATGTAAACCCATCTCTTGGTGCGGCAAATACGACTTTATCCTTTCCTAAAAATGCAGTCCCAAAATCTGAATGGGGAGTGTTAATTTTTACATTTTCAACAGTGTAAATACCAGGAGAATCCTGTGCGAATATCCCACAAGACACACACAGAAATAACATACAAACAAATTTTTTCATCGATCTATTAGTTAGAGTAATAATTCCCGAATAGGCTTCGGTTAATAAGACTACATACTACCAACTTATTTGCACATATGCTATAGGCTTGACAATTAGTTATTAAAACATTTATTAACGACATTTTCTAATTCCCTATAGGAAATTAGGTTTTTTCAAACTCAATTATAAAAAGAATCAAATTGACACCACACTTTTTGATTAGTGGTTGATTCGCAGATAGTTATTTAAATTGACTATCTTTAGGTTTGAGACTTTCGCAAATCAATGGAAATTATTAATTCAGTGCTTTAAGAATCAACCACCAAACTCATTCTCCATGCATTGATATTTTGTTGCGATAACACTATTGTTAACTGTTGGGTTTTATTAGTCGTTAAATTTTAATTGCAATCAAGTTGCATGCATCTTGTATTGATGCATTAGCAATTGAAGTGCATCGATTATCCAATAAGTTCTGAACAAACACTGTTGAATCGATGAGAAAATTGTCACATAGAAATACTGGTCTGTTAATTCTATTATTAGTCTCTGTTATCGATTTGACCTACAGCCAAAATGACCAAACATTCGATCAGAAAAGAAGCCCGTCAGACCAGGTAAACAATGAGAGAACTAATTTTTTAAATGATATTCTAAACTCAAGTGAAAAAAACAAAGTAGATAGTATAAAGACATTACCGAAAATTAAGCTGGGTGGGGCCCTTCGGCTGAATTATTCATATAAAAATTATGATCAGGAAAACATGGATCGTATGGGTGATTTTGGCTTTGAGTTGTTTCGATTAAATGCAGACATTGACTACAAGGATATTTTTCTATCTGTTGAATATAGATGGTATGGGAATTTTAATGCCATTCACCATGGGTATTTTGGATATCATCTCTCAAAAAATTCATCATTGCAAATTGGGATACACCAAGTTCCTTTCGGGATTCTGCCATATGCAGCCCATAGTTTTTGGTTCAATGCAACCTACTATTTAGGCTTTGAAGATGACTATGATGCCGGTATTAAATATATCTATGATGATGCTTCCTGGAACCTTCAAGCCGCTTTTTATAAAAACCCTGAATACATTGATTCTGAACGTTATGGGAGGTATTCATTTGACCTGGTAACCGATGATATACAAGCAAACCAAGAAATTAACCAATTCAATATAAGGTCAGCATATAAATGGAACCTAAATGAAGATTTATTGATGAATCTTGGTCTGTCTCTGGAGGCCGGACAAATCTATAACAAGATTACAAAAGAGAAGGGCAACAGACATGCTTTTGCCTTACATAACAATTTGTTTTACAAAAAATGGAATATGCATTTGCAATGGATAAGCTACGAGTATCGTCCAAAAAACCCTGAAGACCTAAGTGAAAAAACGATACAATTTGGGGCTTTTATGTTCCCGTTTGAAGTGACTACCAAAGCAGATGTCTATACTTTCAACCTAGCGAATGATATTCATATCAACAAGAAATACCTTGATAGAATAAAGGTCTATTTGAATATGAGCATGGTTAGTCCGAAACAAGGTTATGGCAGTAATTCAAAACAGATTGTACTGGGAACAACGCTTATCAAAAGAGGGCTTTATGCCTATTTCGATTATATTTTTGGACAAAACATGTGGTTTTCGGGAGGTCCTGGAATCGGATTGGCCCACCCTGAAGATGAAACCTGGAACTCAAGATTGAACATAAATTTTGGATACTATTTTTGACTTTATAAATTTTAAATCTAATTAAACATGAAGGCTGTAAGTGCATTGAAAATTCTCTCCTTAACAATTCTAATGCTGTTTATTTTTGTATTAAAAACAACGGCTCAAAATACTCCTATAGAATTTACAGAGGAAGAATTAGAGTGGATTTCTTCGCATCAAACTTTAAATGTTGCCAATGAAACAGATTGGCCTCCTTTCGATTATGTTGATGCAGACGAGAATCCGGCAGGATACTCAATTGATTTAATTAAACTCATTGCAGAAAAAACTGGCTTAGATATTAATCTGGTAAATGGTTATACCTGGGATGAGATTCTGGATCTGTTTAAAAATGATGAAATTCAAATTTTACCTGCCGTATTTAAGGATGATGATAGGATATCATATATGGAATTTACTTCAAGTTATTATATACAGCCAAGTGTTTTAGTTACCAATACGAATGACACCATTAATACAATTCATGACCTTTCGAACAAAAATATTGCTGTAATGAAAGGCTTTGCGATCACTGCTCAGTTGAAAAAAAATTATCCCAATATCAATGCGGTGGAGATTGACAATGTTCGCGAAGGGCTGGTAAAGGTGTCCACTCATGAATTGGATGGCTTTGTTGAAAGTGTTGGAGTCGTTTCACACTATATGAATTCAGATTTTATTCCTAACATTAAGATGTCATCAGAAGTTAAGCTAGATAAAATGGATTACCCTGCACTTCATATGGCTGTATCTAAAGAAAATCTTATACTAAAAAATATTTTACAAAAAGGCTTAGAGAGCATTTCAGCAGAAGAAATGGCTGGTTTACGTAATAAGTGGATTATCGCAGACAGTATTAATATAGAAGAGTCTATTAACTTTACTTCCTTGATAATTAAAAGTATATCAGGTATTATTATCTTATTTATTATCGGGCATTACGCAATAAAATATTTTTTCAAAACAGTAGTCAAAGAAGAAATAGTGCTTGAAATTGGGTCTAAAAGATTTCGTGTCATTACGATAATGGGAACCTTATTAATTTTATTTGTTATTTCATTTTTTGGATGGCTGGCCATGGAACATAATAAGAATAAAATTCTTAACGATCTGGAAATCAATCTTGAAATGACTTTAGAAAGCACTCATGAGAGATTAAAAATATGGGTAGACGGTCACCAGTTAATTACGCAGGAATTTGGAAGAGATCCGATATTGGTTGAAGCCACCAGAGAAATTCTGACCGTTTCTAAAGATAGTAATGCCTTGCTAAATTCAGATGCCCAGGTAAAATTGAGGGCTTTTTATAATAAATACAAAGGGCCGCTTGAAAGTGCCGGTTTTTTTATTATCGATAAAGAATACCTCAACCTCGCCTCCTCAAGAGATGAAAATGTCGGGACTCTAAACGTCATTTACAGCCATAGACCTGAACTGATGCAGCAGGTGTTCGAAGGAAACTCCGTTTTTGTTCCTCCTATAGAGTCTGATGTCCATCTTGATCCTATTGAAAGAAACGGAAACCCAAATTTACCTCCTACTATATTTTTCGTGACACCAGTTGAAGGTGCCACTGGAGAGATATTAGCGGCACTGGCAATTAGAATCGACCCCACTCTGGGATTCTCGAGAGTTATGCAATTAAGTCGAATTGGAAAAACTGGCGAGAGCTACGTCTTTGACCATAATGGAAGGCTTCTTTCTGAAAGCAGGTTCAAATCAGATTTACGAAACATAGGTTTAATCTCTTATGATCAAGAGGATATACTTCAACTCGACATCAGAGACCCAGGAGGAAATATGATAACCGGGTATCGATCAGAGGTGCCAAGAGAGCAACAACCACTTACGGTAATGGCATCCGATGCAATCAAAGGTAAATCTGGAACAAATATGCTGGGGTATAGAGATTATCGTGGCGTACCAGTTTATGGATCTTGGTTATGGGATGCACAAATGGGACTGGGGATGGCTTCAGAAATAGACATCGAGGAAGGAGAGTCTACTTATGCTACCATGCAACTGAGCTTACTAGGCATATTCAGTGGCTTGGTAATCCTCATGATTTTTGCCATTCTGTTTTCATTGGAGCTGGGAGAAAAGGCCAATGCCGCTCTGATAACATCTAAAGATCAACTTGAAGAAAGAGTTGTGCTGCGAACAAAAGAATTAAATGAAGAAAAGGCCTTTTTAAAAATTCTGATCAATGCGATTCCAGACATTATTTTTTACAAAGATGTCAATAAAAAATATGTAGGGGCCAACAGTGCATTTGAAAAACATATAGAAATGGACATCAGTGAATTAATTGGGAAAACTGACTTTGATATTTTACCTCGTGAAAGAGCTGGTAAGCATATGGATTCTGATGAAATGATTTTGAATTCAGCTTCATCAGAATTATTTGAATCTGTTAATATCAAGTCTGATGGGAATCGAGTTGTCATGGAAACTTTAAAAACACCTTACTTCAACAGAGAAGGTCATCTGGCCGGACTCATTGGCATAGGAAGAGACATTACAGAACACAAAGATGCTGAAGAAAAAATCAGGGCTTCTGAAAACAGGTTTCGTTCAATAACCTCAAGTGCGATCGATGCCATAATTTCTGCAGACAAAAATGGCATCATAGAGTCATGGAATCCAGCTGCATCAAAAATATTTGGTTTTTCCGAGGAAGAAGCCATAGGGCAAAACCTTGATCTTATTATCCCTGAAAAATACCATGCGCGTCATCATGCCGGAATGGAACGGGTTTTAAGTGGCGGTGAAAAACACGCCATAAATAAAATCGTTGAAATGGAAGGCCAAAAGAAAGACAAAACGATTTTCCCGATTAGCTTGGCCTTATCTATGTGGGAAGGAATAAATGGAATGAATTTTAGTGGAATTATTCGAGACATTACAAAACGAAAAAAGACTGAAGCAATTCTGGTGAAGGCAAATAAACGAATGGAAGGCGAGTTAAACGTTGGTAAAAACATACAAATGAGCATGTTACCTTTAACTTTTCCTGCCTTTCCGGAAAGAAATGAAATAGATGTTTACGCTGACCTAATCCCTGCCCGTGAGGTGGGTGGTGATTTTTATGACTTTCACTTTTTAGATGAAAATCATATTTACTTTGCCGTAGGAGATGTTTCTGGTAAAGGTGTGCCAGCTGCTTTGGAGATGGCGGTAGCCAAAACCCTGCTAAAATCAAGGGCCGCAAATGACCAGTCTACAGCGAGTATATTAACACAGGTTAACAATGAAATTGCCAAAGACAACGATTCCTATATGTTTATAACAGTATTCGCCGCCATATTAAATACAGATACCGGAAAACTTATCTATTCCAATGCGGGTCATAATCCTTCGTACATCATTGGAGAAAATCGAGACATCATGGTTTTGGATGATCTGCACGGACCAGTTATTGGTGCTATGGAGGGCATGGCTTATGATGAAACGACGCTTTTCATTGACAAGGATGATATTATTCTCGCCTATACTGACGGTGTTTCTGAGGCCCAAAATACAAAGGAAGAATTTTATTCGGTACCAAGATTATTAAAATTAATTCAAGAAGGAAAATATGATTCAACCAAATCACTGACTAAAATCATTGTAGAAAGTGTCAAAGAATTTGAAAATGGCACAGAACAGTTTGATGATATTACAGTTCTCGCCTTACAGTATTTGCAGTATAAAGACAAACACATCAGCGAACAGTCATCGATTAAAATTCGTAATAAACTCAGTGAGATGCCAAAAATTATCGCATATTTTGAGGCATTTGCAAGGGAAAATGATTTGTCAAGAGGAGCTATTCAAAAATTTAATATCGTCTTAGATGAATTGTTGAATAATATTATTTCTTACGCCTTCAAAGACGATGATGAGCATCACATTCTTGTGAATTTTCAGCTTAAATATTTACGCCTGATAATTACTATAGAAGATGATGGTATACCGTTTAATCCATTTCGAGCTGCGTCGCCGGATATAGAATTATCGATTTCAGAGAGAAATCTTGGGGGTCTAGGTGTCCATATTGTTAAAAATTTAGTAGATGAGTACCATTACATAAGACAGTCCAAAAGAAATATTATAAATTTGATTAAATACAATATAAATATTAAATAAAGATGAGTTTAAAAATCACATTGAAAGAAATAAATGATATTGTCATTATAGGTTTAAATGGGACGCTTGACACAAATACTTCACCTGAAGCGGAAGTTGAGATTAATAAATCTTTAGAAAAAGGCGCTACTAAGATGGCGATTGACCTTGAAAACACCAGGTATGTAAGTAGTGCCGGACTAAGAATATTTTTAGCCACAGCAAAACAAATGATGGCTCGGTCTGGAAAGGTGATCCTTTGTCATCCAAATGAAATTGTTAAAGACATTCTTCATGTTTCGGGTTTTAATACCATTATAGACGTAAAACCAACCGTAGATCAAGCGCTAAAAGAGATGTAGTCTGAAAACAAATTCAATTTTAATAGACTGATTAAATCTTGTTCCATATCTCTGAAATCAAAAAGAGCCGCTCTTAGGCGACTCTTTGCTATTTCTGTAATTAAATAATGATTTTTTATTCAATTAGTGTAACCAAATCTTCTTTATTCTTGCGAACCTTAGTAAGATTGACCAACCAATCGTTTTTATCATCTCTATAACCTAAAGGAAGCATCACACAACTTCTAAGTCCTTTCTCTCTTAAACCTAGTATTTTATCCAATGCATCGGGGTCAAAACCTTCTAATGGCGTGCTATCAACTCCTTCAAATGCCGCGGCAGCAATGGCCTGTGAAAAAGCAATATAAGCCTGTTTGGCTGCATGGTTAAAATTCACTTCTGGATCCTTCTGAGGGTAGCTGCCCAATAACATTTTACGGTAATTCTCCCATCCTTCATTTTCAAAACCTCTCACGGTATTGGTCAAATCAAACATTTTATTGATTCGTTCTGCAGTATAGGTATCCCAAGCTGCAAAAACAATCAGATGTGAGCAATCTGTAATCACAGATTGATTCCAAGAAACAGGTCGAATTTTTTCTTTTAGTTCTTGATTCGTGATCACAATTATCTCAAACGGTTGTAATCCACTCGAAGTTGGTGACAATGAAATGGCTTCAATTATATTATCTATTTTTTCCTGAGGCACCTTTTTACCATTCATGGCTTTTGCCGCATATCTCCAATTTAATTTATCTAGTAATTCCATATATATCTAATCTGTTTATTAATATTATTATTTTCTTTATCGTTTTGTATCATTCTGATGGAACAGAAGCTTCGTTTTTAACCGTGAGAACACTTATCAATTCACAAAGAGTATCTTTTAATTTTAGCATGTCATCGATTTCGATTTCATCTGTCACTATTTCATCAAATAGTCTATCAGGAATTGGCAACGCCTTCGTCTTTAATTCCCTTCCTTTATCTGTTAATGCTACGATGACAATTCTTTCATCTTCTTTGGAACGAGTACGGTTGACTAGATCCATTTTTTCCATTCGTTTTAATAACGGAGACATGGTATTGGTATTCAATAAGAGTTTTTCAGTAATTTGATTTACCGATACTTTATCATTCTCCCATAATACCATAAGCACCAAATACTGAGGATAAGTGATTCCTAGTTCCTCAAGATGTGGCTTATAGGCTTTGGTTAAAAGACGTGAAACCGAATAGATTGGAAAGCAAATTTGACTGCTCAATAAAAGTTTTTCCTCTTTCATTATTTTTTAGTTTTAATAGTCCTCCAATCTTGCCACGCCCCTGATGACCATAAAGCCCACACTACCAGAACTGGCTGAAAAAACAACCTTCTTAAACGTGCCCCGTCAGAATCTAAAACCCCAAATGCATCTTTACCTTCCAAATATTGTGAAATATTCCCCGGAAAAATCAAGATAAAAAAGATGGCCAATGCCCATCCAAATCGAATACGTTCTTTCTTCCAAAAGGCCAAGCCCAACCCTAGCGTTATCTCAACTATTCCGGAGAGTATCACTACAAGATCTTTACTCAATGGCAACCAGTCAGGAACCTGTGCTTGAAAATCTATCCGGCTAAAAGTCAAATGACTGATGCCAGCATAAATCATAAATACTGCTAATAGAATTCTAAAAATATTTTGAACTTTTGATGTTTTCATCTGCTATTTTTTTTAAAACGTGCACGCTTATATCGTGCACGATGCAAATATAGTCAATTTATCAATGGAGTGATCAGTTTCAATTGAATAAGTGATTCCTCTCAAGAAAAATAAGTGTTGAGGCCGCTTAAACCATCCTCTTAATTCAATAGAAAAAGTCCGTGAAGCTTATACAAAAAAGCTTTTAGTTCAAACCTTTAATTATCAAAAACACTACAATCTACTGTAGTTTACATTGACAAATCATTTTTACTTATACAACCATCAATAAAAACTAATCCAATTGACATGAATTTTAGCTAAAGTTCACTAAATTAAAGGATTAAAAACTTCAAATAAAACTAAGATGGATAACAACGAAAGTAAGTGCCCATTTCATGGGGGTGCAGTCACTCACACCGCCGGCCGTGGCACCTCTAACAGAGATTGGTGGCCAAACATGCTAAACCTGAACATTCTTCGACAACACGCTTCAAAGTCGAATCCTATGGGTGAAAATTTTAACTACGCAGCGGAATTTAAAAAACTTGACCTCAAAGCTGTAAAAAATGATTTATTTAAATTAATGACCGATTCACAAGACTGGTGGCCGGCTGATTATGGACATTACGGACCATTCTTTATCAGGATGGCATGGCATAGCGCGGGTACTTATCGAATTCAAGATGGTCGAGGTGGCGGTGGCTCAGGAAGTCAACGCTTTGCTCCACTTAACAGTTGGCCAGACAATGGCAACCTGGACAAGGCACGTTTACTACTTTGGCCCGTTAAACAGAAATATGGAGAAAAATTATCATGGGCTGATCTTTTAATTCTTGCAGGTAATTGCGCCCTTGAATCTATGGGATTTGAAACCTTTGGTTTCGGTGGCGGACGTGAAGATATTTGGGAGCCTGAACAAGATGTTTATTGGGGTACTGAAACTGATTGGCTTGGAGACAAACGTTATACAGGTGACCGCGATTTAGAGAATCCACTTGGAGCCGTTCAAATGGGACTGATTTACGTGAACCCTGAAGGTCCTAATGGCAATCCAGACCCACTTAAGTCTGCCATAGATATTCGTGAAACTTTTGGTCGTATGGCCATGAATGACGAAGAGACTGTTGCTCTTGTTGCCGGGGGTCATACTTTTGGAAAGGCTCATGGTGCAGCTGATCCGGATAAATATGTGGGTAGAGAACCTGCAGGAGCGGGTATTGAAGAACAAGGACTAGGTTGGAAAAATTCATTTGGAAGTGGTGTTGGTGATGATACCATAACGAGTGGTGTTGAAGGTGCTTGGACACCTAGCCCAACTGAATGGAATGATGAATACTTTGACGTATTGTTAGGCTATGACTGGGAATTGACAAAAAGTCCTGCGGGAGCGCATCAATGGACACCTACCGCGGCTTCCAATGCACGCAGAGCACCCGCAGCAGGTAATCCTGCAAATACCCAGGCACTTATGATGACTACTGCTGATATGGCTCTTAAAATGGATCCTATCTATGAACCTATTTCAAGGCGTTTTCATGAAAATCCTAAAGAATTTGCCGATGTTTTTGCAAGAGCCTGGTTTAAATTAACACACCGTGATATGGGCCCTATTGCCCTTTATTTAGGTTCTGAAGTTCCTGATGAAGTACTTATCTGGCAAGATCCTATTCCTGCTGTAACACATTCACTTATTTCTGAAAATGACATTGCAGATCTAAAAGCTAAAATACTTGAGTCAGGCCTCTCAGTTTCTCAGTTGGTATCTACAGCCTGGGCATCGGCCTCCACTTTCCGTGGATCTGATAAACGAGGTGGAGCCAATGGAGGACGTATTCAGCTTGAACCACAAAACAACTGGGAGGTAAACAATCCTGCTCAATTATCAAATGTTCTAGCCACTCTTGAGTCAATTCAAAAAGGTTTTGGCAAAGAAGTTTCTATGGCTGATCTAATCGTTCTTGGCGGATGTGCTGGTATTGAGAAGGCGGCTCATAATGCAGGACATAAAATAACTGTGCCCTTTACACCTGGGCGTGCAGACGCCTCACAAAGTCAAACTGATGTTGACTCATTTGCTGCTTTAGAACCTACTTCTGATGGTTTCAGGAATTATTTTAAGCCTAAGCATGTGGCATCGGCAGAAGAAATGTTGATAGACAGGTCTCAACTATTGACCCTTACTCCTCCTGAAATGACGGTTTTGATTGGAGGCATGCGTGTCTTAAATACTAACTTTGATAATTCCCAACACGGTGTATTTACAAACCGTGCTGATGCACTCACTAACGACTTTTTCGTGAACCTGCTTGACATGGGTATTACATGGAGTTCAAATTCTGATTCACAAGAAGTCTTTGAAGGTCGTGATCGCAAAACGGGCTCAATTAAATGGACCGGGACACGAGTTGATCTCATCTTTGGATCAAATTCTGAATTACGCGCCCTAGCAGAAGTATATGGATGTGCTGATTCCCAGGGTAAATTTGTAGCAGACTTTATTGCTGCCTGGAACAAGGTGATGAATCTTGATCGCTTTGATCTTAAATAATTTAGTTAAAAACTTTGCTATGCATGCTGATTCGATAAGGCATGCATGGCAAATTAATACTCGAGGGATGTAACTAATGAATTAACAAATGATTTGTAGTATCGTTTTAAAACCAAGATTAAATTGTCAGGCATTGTTTTTGAATAGACAAAAACAAGAAATGATTAATAATCATATTACTTCTCATTTATCCTATAAACCATTTGTTTTCAATTCTTCCAGAGGGATATACATATTTACCAAAAAAAAAGAATCATTTGAGGAAATTAAGGATGTCTTATGTCAATTTTTTTCTGATTCAGAATTAGAAAAAATTGAAATGCTTGATACTAGTTTACAACTCAATTTTTTTAAAATAGAGACGAAACAAGTACTTCAATCTAAAGATATTTCTGCTTTTGGATGGAAACGATTTATTAGTAGTTTTCTCATTCAGGTAAACCCTTATAGCCCTAAAACCGATTCAGACAGTATAGCAGTATTTCAAAATTTTAAGGCCTCACTTCGGAAAAACGGCAGTAGAATTCAAAAAAAATACTTTAAGAGAAAAATGAAAATCTTAAGAAAACGAGTTTCATTAGATTCTCTTGACGACTTGCTCAAATTGGATTGATTAAATTTGATAAAAAAAGAGTTACAGTTTAGTGCAACTCTTTTTCTTTAAAACTGCGATTCAATCAATCAATTCGCAGTTATCAATTCATTTTCTCAGAAACAAATGTAAGGGAACGCTCAAGCCTTGAATACAACTGATCAAAATGTCCTCCATTGAAGGTCTCATAAGTATGCTCAACTCCCATTGCATCCATCTTTAAGCAAAAGGCATTAACAATACCTGTCATTCCTAGTTCGTCTAATTCTCCACAATCAATAAAAATCCCATTTAAAGATTTCATATTATCCAAATATGTATCCAGCATAGTAAATACATCATGTTTCAACATTCTATCCCTGACGGTGGGTATTATGGCACCAGAGGGGTAGGCAAAAGGGAGGTCAACCATAAAAGGCGGATTATTCATATTGGGCGACCAGGCAGCACTCATAGAATACATTGCACTTGTTAAAAATTTATCTGGATGAGGTCCTACAAAACCATCTGGATTCTCATCTAAAAGAAGCTGACCCCATGTCAGAATTCCGTCAAGATATAACATACCACTATGACCCGCTATCACACCAAATTTATCAGGATGTTGCATCCCAATTTTTACTGCGCCATAACCTCCTTGTGAAACACCAATAACTGCCCTTCCATCCTTATTCGCAAATGTTCTGTAATTACTGTCAATAAAACTGACCAGATCATTGACAATATAATCTTCAAAACCACCATTCAATTCGGAATTTGAATACCAACTAAATCCATACATACTCTCTGCGTTAGGCATAACGATAATCATGGGATCAATGAGGCCTGAATCAATAAGTCCATCAATCCAATTCTTAAATCCATTTTCAGGAAAATCTGGATAGGTTTGAAAAGGACTTGCTCCTCCAATCCAAGGATCCCAGGTTTCCGGAGAAATAAATGATTCCTCTGTAAAAGGCAAACTATGCAGCAGATAAACAACCGGGTACTTCTTAGCATTGCTTGGATCATATCCCTTAGGCAGATAGACCTGCATTTTTCTTACATCAGGATTACCAATGGGGTTATTCAAAAGGGCCTCACTGGTAAACTCCTTAACTTCTAGTTTGCTAACTAAAACTGGGTCATCATCGTCATTCTCACAGGACCAAAACCCTAGAATGGCAACTAATAATGCGATAAGGTAAATTGGCTTCTTCATAATACTGAATTTAAAATTGAATTATAAAGTTACCTCAGACATAAGTCCCATCAAATGACTTCAATCAAAACGCCTATTGATTCTAATCATTTTTGGGCTGGACGCTGTCTCAAACTAGTATCTATTCAAATTGCAACCTTTGATAAAGTTTTAAATAAAAAAAGAAGTTGTATTTTTAGCAATAGCAGTGATTTTCTGCACTATTCAAGATTATCCTAAAGCATTTGTTTCAATACAAAAATGAAAACCCAATTAACTAATTAAAAGCATGCAACTATGAGCGCATTATCAAATTTAATCGATTACATAAAACAAGGTAAAAAAAGAGAAGAAGTTCCTCATGGCTACTGCCCAAATTGCTGGGGAAGGCAAGAATATGGGGGTGAGTTTTATAAAGCCGTTAGAAAAAAAGATATTGATCTTAATAATATTGAAGAACACAAAGGGTGGATTCAAGCCCTGGCAAGTCAGTATTTGTATGGAATTGATTTACAAAAAAAAGGGACAGAATGGGAGTGTAAACAATGCAGTACTAAATATGAACATGAATAGATTATAGATATTTAATAAAAGGAAAAGTTATGCCACAAAATGCAATTTTTACAGAAGGAAGTACAAGTGCTGTTTTTCTAGAATGCAGCATAAAATCAGCTGCAGATATCAATCAATTAAAAAAGTGTTTAATAAAGGTTCTTGAAATGAATTCAGACCAGCTTCAAGTACTCATATCATTTAGTAAATCTGGATATGAAAAAATAGGGTCTAAAGTTCCTGATGGCTTCAAAGATTTTAAAAGCTTAACTGGAATTAATCATCTTAAAATGCCCAGTTCTCAATCGGAAATTTTTATTTGGGGGCATAGTTTTTCTAAAAGTGTCATTTTTGATTTTGTATTACATAGTAAAAAATTGATCAATCCTTTTTTGACAATTGATATTGAACAGGAAGGGTTTAGATATCACGACTCAAGAGATATTACCGGATTCGTTGATGGGTCGGCAAATCCAAAAGGTGATAAAAGAAAGCTTGAAGTATTAATACCTTTAGGGGAGACACATGAAAATGGAACTTTTGTTTTAACCCAAAAATGGACACATGATTTAACTTCATTTCACGAACATAAAGTAGAGGAGCAAGAAAAAATAATAGGAAGAACAAAAGAAGATAGTATCGAATTGGAAGGAGATGCTCAACCCAATAATTCGCATGTAAGTAGTGTGGATTTAAAAGTAGATGGTGAGGCTATGAAAATCTATAGAAGGAGTTTTCCTTTTGCTAATACCGAAGACAATGGTCTGTTCTTTTTAGGTTTTTCAAAATCTATTCAGCGTTTTGATGTGCAGTTAAAAAGCATGCTAGGCCTTTCAGATGATGGAATAAGCGATAGACTTATGGATTTTTCAAAACCGGAATCAGGGGCTTATTATTTCGCTCCTTCAAGCAAGGAACTATCGGAAATATTAACTCCAAACTAACTGTTGCTGATTAGCAATAGAATCTTAATCCTTCTGTTGGGGATTAAACAAATCATTTAAAGAAACTTGAGCAATGAGTAAGCAATTAATTTGGCATAAAGTATTAGAGAATAAAAACGCGCTTCAAGAGAATAGGGTAATGACTGTGAATGCGGGCCATACCCAAGTTTGTCTTACTCATTTCAAAGGTAAATACAATGCCATTACAAATAAATGCCCACATCAGGGCGGCCCCTTAGGAGAAGGTTCAATAGAAAATGGTTTATTGCGTTGCCCTTGGCACGGCTGGGACTTTAATCCATGCGGCGGTGATTCTGATGGTTTTGGAGATGGCTTACAAAAGTATGATCTAAAAATAGAAGAAGAGGCAGTGTATGTTGGTTTAGAAGAAGAACCACCTCATGAAAAAACAATAACGGATGTCATGGCAGAGACCATGGTGAATTGGGGTGTAAACAGGGTTTTTGGTATGGTTGGACATTCTAACCTCGGATTAGCAGATGCGTTTAGAAGATTAGAAGTTCAAGGGAAATTAAAGTTTATTGGAATTCGGCATGAGGGAGCAGGTGCCTTTGCAGCCGCTGCCTATGGAAAATTGACCGGAAAACCTGCCGCCTGTTTTGGTATAGCGGGTCCTGGAAGTACCAATATGTTTACTGGCTTATGGGATGCTAAAGTAGACAGAGCACCTATTTTAGCTTTAACAGGTCAGGTGGCAACGCAAGTTGTGGGAACAGGCAATTTTCAAGAAGTGGATTTAGTACGCGCCTTTGAATCAGTAGCTGGTTTTAACCATCGTGTGGAACATCAAAGCAGGCACAGTGAATTAATGACTTTAGCAGTAAAACATGCCATTTTGAATAGGGATGTTTCTCATTTAACATTCCCTGATCAAGTGCAGGTACTTCCTGCAAATGGCGCAAAGGCCCAAACGCCACATCAAAGAATTACAGCATTAGACATTGCACCCCCGGAAGAAAGTTTAAACGAAGCCGTTTCGCTATTGACTACATCTAAACGCCCAGTTATTATTGTTGGTCATGGAGCCAGATTCCACATGGATAAAATTATAGGATTAGCAGAAAAAATAAATGCCCCGGTCATGACAACCTTTAAGGGAAAAGGTCAAATCTCAGATAGCCACCCATTAGGATGTGGGGTGCTGGGAAGGAGTGGAACTCCCATCGCTTCATATTTTATGAATGAGGCTGACGTCTTATTAGTAATTGGCGCTTCCTTTTCTAATCATACAGGTATTACGCCAAAAAAACCTACGATTCAAATTGATTTTGACCCTATGGCATTGAGTAAATTCCATAAAGTAGATGTTGCCGTTTACGGAGAGATTTCTAGAACTGTTGGGTTGATTTCGGAAAAAACAGAATCTATTTCTGGCAACAAAATAGATCAGAGAAATGAAATTTCAAATAGATGGCGTATTTGGAAAGAAGAAAAACAAAAGCGATTGAGAGAAAATGGACATCAAGGTCTCAGTTCAATTGCTGTATTCGATGCCCTAAACAGATACGCCCCTGAAAACGCTGTAATGTGTGTAGATGTCGGTAATAACGCCTATTCTTTTGGGCGTTACTTCGAAAGTAAAAAACATACTTTTCTCATGTCAGGATATCTGGGTTCTATCGGATTTGCATTTCCTGCTTCTATGGGTGCATGGGCTGCTGTTGGGAATGACAGACCCATCATTGCTGTTGCAGGAGACGGAGGGTTTTGCCAATATTTGGCTGAAATAACCACAGCTGTAAAATATAATATGCCAATAAAAACCATTATCATTAATAATAGTGAACTAGGAAAAATCAGCAAGGAACAACGCGCGGGAGGTTGGGATAAATGGGCAACTGACCTGGTAAATCCTGATTTTTCAGAATATGCCAATAGTTGCGGAGCCTTAGGAATTAAGGTAGTAGCTATTGAGGAGCTAGATAAGGCAATGAAACAATTATTTGAACACCAAGGCCCTGCTCTTCTTGAGATTGCTACGGATGTAAATTTGATTTAATTGATTCAAATTTGTTAAGAACATTTTTTTTTAATTCAAAGAGGTATTGACATTGTGCCCTTTTCTTTGATAGATTCTAAGGGGAAGCTAAAAACTATTTGTTTTAATCTTTTAGAACAAACTCTGGTTGATCAACCTGAGGTAAAGTCACACCTGTTTTTACAACCAAATCTCTAAATCGAGGATTATCATGCAACGGGTAAAAATGAGGCAACAACAAGTAAAAAGGGAGGTTTTCATCATGGTATTTATAAGCAATTTCCAAGTATTTAAAAGAGACTTGTTCCTTATCAATTAGCATATGCGCTTTTGCTATTGTAGTGGGGTTCGAACAATAGAGTTCATCCCCTTCCAATGCTCCTCTATACCACTTTTCAATAGCAACGTTCAGTGTTTCAGTAGCAAATATATTCGCCATATCATCACTTCCCATAATTTTAAAAAACTGAACCCAAGAATCAGTTGCTGCTTCTTTTTTGCCAGAGAAATATTGCGCTTCTGCCACATCTCCCCATGTCATTGGGTCATTAGGAAATACTTTAAGAACCTTTTCATATTGATCTATTGCTCCCGAATAATCTTGAGCTAAATAATAATTGTAACCGACATAGGATCCTATCATAGGATTAAGCGGATCAAGTCTTTCAGCAATTAACGACTCTTCTATAGATTTGGTGAAATCACTTTTTATCAAATAATACATTGAGAGCGTCATATGACCTTTTGAATTATTGGGCTCTATTTCCAATCCTTTATCTACCATTTTTTTCATTTCCTCCCAGTTCCATTCATACATGCCTATCATATGACCTTTTGAAATATAAGCTTCTGCCAGGTCATTATCCAATTCAAGTGCTTTATCAATGGCTTTGCGACATTTTATTCTGTGTATTAGTTTTTCTTCATTATTTTTAATAAACATATTCTGTAGAATATAATTTTCAGCCAGAGCCACATAAGCAGGAGCATAAGCAGAATCTAATCTAATGGACTCTTTTAAATATTCTATAGATCGGTTTGCTGATTCGGGTGATCTTTGATGTAACAAATGACGTCCTCTTAAATAAAGCTCATAAGCTTCAAAATTATCTGTTGGTACCGTATTAAATGATTTATCTTCTTCTGGGCTTATTGCTATTTGCAATTGTTGCGCAATTCTTTTGGAAACATCATTCTGAATGTCAAAAATTTTATCAAAGTTATTATTATACTGATTTGACCAAATTCGATTATCTCCAGCATCAACAAGTTTTGCAGTAACTATAATCTTGTTGTCATGTTTTCTTACACTACCTTCTAAAATATAAGAGACATCTAATTCATCCGCTATTTCAGGAATTGTTTTAAACGACCCTTTATACTTTTTTACACTGGTATGTGAAATTACTTTTTTTACACCTTTTATCTTTGCCAGACTCGTTCTTATGTCTTCAGTTATTCCATCACAAAACCATTCTGTATCGCCACCTGAACTCAAATCGTCAAAGGGCAAAACTGCAATTGTATTTTCCAAAATCAAGGGATCAATTGAAGCGGCTATTGACTTAGGTCTGTTATAAAATGAAAGAGCCATTGCTGAAATCAATCCAATTATGATTAAAATATTTAAACGTTTATTGGTTTTATCGGTAATCAAATTGTTAGAAGAAACCTTAGCAGTTTTCTTTACCCCTTCAGGTGTAACTTCATAAACCCATGAAAAAATGATCCAGATTGGAAAGCCTATGACTAAGAAAAATGAAAAGGTTTTTAATATCCACGCAGGCGCTTCAACAATGGGCAATATATTACTGGCCACCTGTAACAAAATCCAGGACACCACCAAATAAGCAATAGATGCCTTAACAACATTACGGCGTTTCAGTTCTTCAAAAAACGTATTTCCGGGCATACTCTTATACCAAATGAAAAAACCTCCTCTTGATCTATAAATACCAATGAAGCCTTTTAAAACAATTGGCTCTAAGTTAAACCTTAGCAGCAAAACAACAAATGATTCCTATCAACCGATTAATTGATATGCATCATAAAACAAAAAAACACATGCTTTCAAAAGTGCTTTTTACTCCTCATCTTTAGCTCAAATTAAAGAATGAATTCTTACTTATCAACCATCAAAAGAATTGATAACCCAAACGCCTTTATTATCGAAATTATTCATGCCTGGCAAGGCAATAGTCGCTTCTTGAAGTGAAATAGTCTTTTCTATTAGTTTTTCAGGTTGCAGTTTGCCATTTTTAATCATTTCTAGCATATCAGGATATTTATATGCCTGCATTCCATGACTTCCAATGATTTCTAATTCTCCAGCCAACACCTTATTCATAGGGACCTTCGAATCTTTATGGCTTCCTGTCATCAAGCCAACCTGAATGTGTTTGCCTCTTTTCCTTAGATTCGAAACAGAATTATAACAAGTAATGTCACTACCCAGAGCATCTATTGATACGTGAACTCCACCTTGGCTTATTGATTTGACTTGCTCAACTGTATCATTGTTTTGCGAGGCATTTATGGTTGCAAATGCTCCCAGTCTTTTCGCAAGTTTTAAGGATTCATCATTAATGTCTACTGCTATTACCTGAGCCCCCATAGCTTGCGCGATCATTATAGCGGATAGTCCGACACCACCACAGCCATGTACAGCTACGTATTGACCCCCAGAAACCTTGCCTTGGTGAACTATTGCCCTGTATGATGTAACAAATCTACAACCCAAAATTGCAGCAGTTATATCGTTAATCTCTTCAGGTAATTTCACCAAATTAATATCAGCATAATCCAAGGCAACATATTGTGCAAAAGAACCCCAATGTGTAAAACCGGGTTGTGATTGACGGTCACACACTTGATGATTTCCTGATAAGCACTGTCTACAACTTCCACATCCACATACAAAAGGGGCGGTAACTCTGTCTCCTACCTTAAAATTTTTGACATTTTTTCCAACAATTTCTATAGTTCCGGCAAACTCATGCCCAGGAACATGGGGCAATTCAATATCTGCATCGTGACCCATCCAACCATGCCAATCACTACGGCACAATCCTGTAGCTTTCACAGAAATAATGACCCCATGATTATTTGGTTTTGGGTCTGCTACATTCTGAACACTTATAGGTCCTTGAAATTTTTCATAAACTGCTGCTTTCATATTCTTTTATAAATTGATCAGGTCAAAAATTCCTTTATAATTTTATTTGTAACTTTTATTTTCCATGTAACAGAGCGATAAAATCAGGCTCCTCATTCAAGCTATAAAGATCAGGGTCATGTTTGATATACTCAAAATTTTCAAATCCATTATCTATTGCTTTTTTAAGAATTTCAATCGACGTCTTTTTATCGCCTATTAATGCATAAAAACAGGCCGCATTATAAACAATAATCAGGTCATTTGGATTTATCTCAATTCCTCTTCTCATTTCTTCTTTAGCTTCTTTTCTGCGACCCAGTCTTTCTAATGTAAAAGCATAAAATTGATGGGCACGGGCATCCTCAGGCTTATGCATCAAATAGTTGGGATAAAACAGTACTGCCCGTTGAATCGTTTCCTCCAGCTTTTCTTTGTCTTTTAATTTCTCATAAGACATCTGTAAATCTCCATAAGCCGAATGGAAGTCACGATTAAGTTCTAACACTTTATTAAAGTCAATTACAGCTTCAGCATCTCTATCTTTCATTCTATAAAGGCGACCTCTTATCCAATAGGCAAAAAAGTTATCCGGATCAAATGAAATTGCCTTTTGAACCGATAATAATGCTTCATCCAATAAATTTCTATTATAATAAACCAGACCTAAGGCGCTATAAGCTTCAGAAGAACCATGATCATAGATGAGTGCTTTTAAAGCTGCCTGCTCGGCCCGTTCGAGCCATACAGGTATTTTATCATGTGTTTCATATAACATCGCATAGGCCTCGCTCATACCAGCATAGGCAGCTGCATATTCTGGGTCAAAATCCAATGCCTTCTGAAAAAGATCTATAGACCAAAGCAGGTAACTCTTGGTATATCGAAAAAGAAACTCACGAGCCCTTAAGTTCGCATCAAAGGCATCGCTATTCATAGTTGCTCTTTTCTTTAGTGCCACTTTTTCTTTTTGACTAATCCTTAGTTGCAATGACTTTACAATCTGCTTAGATACCTTTTCCTGAATTTCGAATACATCAGCCATTTTCCCACTATAGATCTCAGCCCATAGTTCAGCATCTTTTTCGACATCAATTAACTCTGTCGATATTCTTAAATCACCGTTATTTCTCCGTACTGCACCTTGTAAAAGGTATCTTGCTTTCAACTCGCGACCCAATGATATAATATCCAATTTCGAATCTCTATATTGCATGGAAGTGCTTCGTGAAGCAATCTCAAGATCCTTGATTCCTGACAAGCGAATTATGATTTCTTCCGTAAGACCATCACTAAAATAATCACTGTCTTTTTCCGAACCGATGTTGCGAAACGGCAATACAGCAAGTTTTTTAATATTTTTATCAAATTGTTGATTGGATTTTGATGTAAACGTCACCTCTTCTTCAGCTTGTTCAGTTTTCTTAAATCCTTTAGGCGTGAAATCGTATATCCAAGTAAAAATTAAATTCAAGGGAAAGCCAATAATTAAGAAAAACATCAAGGTTTTCATGAAATAAGGTGGTGCCTCAAAAGTTGAAAGAACTATATCAGCCACCTGAACAATTAACCACGCCACCAGCAAATAAGCTATTGCCGGTTTAAATACATTACGCCTTTTGAGTTCTGCTATGTATCTTTTTATATTCACTTTATTTCAAAGTTAGTTTCTGTTTAATGACACATATTTATCCTGTATTTAAAAATTTGTAGGTTTTCTTATTAATTGGTGTCTTAAACACTGAGCTTAAAGTTATTACTTATATTTCTCTTTTAGCATTAAACAACTATCTTTTATATACAAATTAAGAATGTAAAACTTCTGATTTTATATAATATTTACTAAAACAAGGAGAAATTTTGGAAGAATTGTAACGAGTCAAATAAAATTTATCAAAACTATCAGATCGAAAAAATATAGATTGTCAAGAAAACTTTATGGAGTCTTTAAGGGAACAATACAATCAAAAAAAGCACCTGCAAAAGCAGGTGCTTTTTGAATTTATTTTTCTAATAATATTTGAATAAAAATATAGTGTTAGCAATTAAGTCTTATGAGATTTATTCACATACTTTTATCTTTAATGACTTATTGGGAGTAGGACTGTAAGCCTCACAAACCGCACAAGTTTGATTAATATCATTAGTTTCAATGGAAAATTGAAAAGTATCACCTTCTTTAATGTTTTCAGGGAAACTACAATAGCTGCCCAATGCAAAAACATTATCATAAGAAACATTCGTTAATTCGTTTGTCCATTCATTCTCGATTAAATTTTGGTCCATATCTCCATCAAGTACTTCAATAACATAATTCATACATATTCCTTTCAAAACCAATTTACCAGTAAAAGACTTTGATTCACATTCTATTATTTTGAATTCAGAATTGATAAAGCTATATTCTTCATCTGCTATCAGCTCATCGATATCAATTGAAAACATCTCAGGAAAACCATATTCTGAATTGTATTTAACCACTATTTTATGAGGATATGGATTGCGATTTAATTCACTTTCTATTTGATTAAATAATTGATCTATTGATAAGGCGTAATCTGGCAGTGCATCAATTAAGTTATTGTTATATCTGACAAAGGCATCTTGACCTTTCTTAACTTCAATACTCCAATCGAATTCATCATTTTCGAACAAGCAGAAACATATTTTAGATTGATTAAACTTATAATGATCAATATTTTGACTCTTCCATAAATCTCTGTTTTTCTTTAACGATTCCAATTGTATTTCACGATCGGAAAGGATTTTACCCTCCGTATCACAGGATAGAATTATTAGGGAAACAAGAACCAACAATAAAGGTTTCATAAATTTAATTTTTTCTCTTAAATACTTGCCATGTTTTGAGCATAAATCATGCCACTTAAAACATTGCGAATACCCTTTATTTTTTTACTTAAAGAAAAAAGCACCTGCTTTCACAGGTGCTTTTTCATCCTCTAAAGTTCTGCAAACACCTTTTCGAGAAGGGTCTTTGTCGCTTTTATTCCATCATCTTCTGAAAGCTCCGTGCCCTCATATTCGATTCCAACATATCCTTTGAAACCAGACTCCTTAACTATTTTCATAATTCTTAAATAATCAGACTTTGTTTCATTGCCGTTTTCATCAAATTTATTTGATTTGGCACTAACTCCTTTTGCATAGGGCATCAACTCAGCGATACCTTTATACTTGTCATACTCTTTCTCACATCCTTCTGGTCCGCGTTGCATACAGAAATTTCCAAAATCAGGAAGGGTTCCAACATTTTCCATTCCAACCTTTTTCATCACTCCCGAAAGCCAAGATCCATCAGAAGAATAGCCCCCATGATTTTCTACTATGATATTGACTCCTTTTGAAGCACCATAAGCGCCTAATTTTGAAAGACCGTCAACTGCATTTGTTGCCACCTCTTCTGCGGTGCCTTCCCCACCTGCATTTACGCGAATAGAGCGAGCGCCTAGAAAACTGGCTATATCTACCCATTTATAATGGTCTTCAACAGCTTTCAAACGCACGTTTGCATCGGCATCCGCCAAATTACCAACCAAATCACACATAATTAATCCAACTGAAACGCCAGATTTATCACATTGCTCTTTAAAGGCTGTCCAGTAAGCCATATCATCAACTTTTGTAAAATAAAAGGTATTCACCAATTCAATGGAGTGAATACCATAACCAGCTGCCAATACCGGGAAATCCTTTGGATCGGCATCGCCTTTTAACACTGAATCCGGTGATTCTTTGATCAACCTTGCAAATCCACTCCAATCAGTTATTGGTCCGCCAAAATAAGTCTTGTGTAAAGACCATTGGGCCAGTGAAATTTTAAAATCAGCTTCTTTTTCAACTGATTTTACCTCAAGATTTTCTTTAGCTTCATCTTGCTCAGAAGATTTGGGCCCAGAATTACAATTTAAAAAAAGAACTGATGCAAAAACCATCATCATGATTTTTGATAGTTGAAAAGAAATTTTCATTTTTTGATAATTTTAATTATTAATATGAAGTTCGAATTTCCATATTGAAAATTCACGGATAAAGGTATAAAATATTTACAAAAAAAGAGCGTACAAAGTTATTCAGAAGATCCTCGAGAAAAGTGTAAGAAAAGAGTCAAATTTTGTCTTGAGTATTATACGAATCCTCTAAGTCATAGGATTAATGGATGATTTAAGCTCCTCAAGAATATAATAAACAAAAAAAACGCCAGCTAATGCTGACGTTTTTTGCTCCTCCTCAAGGACTCGAACCTTGGACCCTCTGATTAACAGTCAGATGCTCTAACCAACTGAGCTAAGGAGGAATGTTTTCCTTTTTAAGGTGTGCAAATATAATTGTTTTTCGAATTTCAGCAAGCGTTTTCCAAAAAATTTTTCAAAAAAAATACCCTCTTGACATTAAACAATCATTTAAGAAGTCAAGAGGGTGATTTATGATATATGTAAGTATCAGATTTTCAATGATAGTGATCTGTTTCTAAGAAAATAATCAAGAAATAAAAGAGAGCTTAAAGCAAATACGCTAATCGCGAATAAAGGAGAACTTAATATACCAGGAAGATCAAATGAAAGCATCCCATCATATTTAGCCATCGCATTATCCAGATATAAAGAAGTAGCGGTTTCTTGACTCGGCGCTGCCAATACATAGACAACTATCAAAGTCAAACAGATTCCAATAAAAGCCCAAGCCTTCTTACCTATAATTGGCTTATTTACAATGGCTATAGAAGACTTTTCGATTTGCCCCATCACTCTGTCAGTAAAGTTCAACGACGGGCTCTGTAATGCATTTCTCTTTAACACACTACTTAGCGCTTTCTCCTCCTTGGTATCCATGGCTTCTATTTGCCCCATGATCTTATCCGTAAAGTCAATAGATGGCTGCTCCATTCTAAGGCTTTCACGTAATAGCTTGTCTATTTTTCCATCATCGTTCATAATATTGTTTTTAATTCTTCCTTCAATAATAGCGATAATTCCTGATTCAATTTTTTTCTTGCTCTAAACAATTTCACCTTTATATTCGATTGGGTCAAACCTGTAATTTGTTCGATCTCTTCTATTGAACTATCATTCATGTAAAACAAGGTAATCAATAATGCATCTTTCTCCGGCAATTTATCAATAGCCTCTCTTACATACTTTTGCTGTTCTTCATTTTTCATCGCCTCAATTTGAGGAAATTCATCTCCTTCACTATGATTGTCGATCACATAATCATCTATATCAGATGTGTCTACCTTTTTCTTCCTAATTTTCGTAATAGAATTCCGATACACAATAGTATACAACCAGGTAGAGAACTTGGCATTTCCTTTAAAAGTATTCAATTTCTCATAAGCCTTTAAAAAACTATCCTGAGCCACCTCTTCAGCATCCTCATGGCTTTTAACAATTTTTATCGCTATTGTATAGGTCATATCCTTATACTTATTAATTAAATAAGCAAAAGCATTTGTGTCGCCTGATAATACTTTATCAATATATATTTGATCTGAATTCATATCCATCTATAGTATTAGACACTTTAGCTGATCTTGAGGTTACAAGTTAAAGCAAAAAATTTTATTTAATAAAAAATGTAACCTGGTTTTTGAATGCAGCGTCTTATTTAGAAAGCAACATGTATAACTTAAATAACTAAATTATGACAGAAGTTCTAATCCCCTTAATAGTATTCTCATCAATATTCGGAATCGCTTATGTATTTCTAAATACGAGAAACAAAGAAAGATTATCATTAATTGAAAAAGGAGCAGATGCCTCTCTTTTCGCAACCAAAAAAAACCATCGTTCAAATCTTACCCTAAAATTTGGGATGTTGGCAGTAGGTATAGGAATTGGTATTTTAATTGCCTCACTACTCGAAAGCTACACAGTATTAGATGAAGAAGTGGCTTATCCGTCAATGATCTTTTTATTCGGAGGTATGTTCTTGGTAGCAAATGCAATGATAGAAAAGAAGGACAGGGTTGACCAAGAGTAAATCTGGAAAAACCAAAAGTAAAAAAAATCAGAGTCAAAAAGTATTCAAAAGAATGTAGTTTACTTTTGATACTTCGAGACACTAGCGAGCCCCTCACTTAAGTGAGGGGCTCGATAAAAAAAAGCTGTCAACACTGACAGCTTTTTTTGTTTCTTACAATTCCAATTTTACTTGGCTGTTATATATAGTCTGTTAAAATCTTTGGTCACTACAAATGAATTCTCACCATTGATCTTTAATTTTTTAAGATCTAATTCTTCATTATCAATTTCAATTTTCGCTATTTTAAAAGGTAGTCCTTTCAAATTGATTTGAAAAGTCTCATAAGGAGTCATATACTTTCCTGATTTAAACTGCTGGATAACCAATGACTTTTTCTTTCCAATCAATTTAAAATCCCTTAAACTAAACCTTCCTTTTTTATAATCATAACCATCATGTGCGTCTTCATACACCTGAGATTTTTCTTTTCCTTCTTTGAAATAAACATCGAGAATTAACTGATCAATCGTCTTCTCACCAACATACTGTTGCACAGGGTATTTTGGAATAATCGACCCAGCTTTTATAAAAATTGGCATGAAATCAAGATCAGCATCCACCCACACTTCTTCTCCTCCTTGCACTACTTCATTATCCCAGAAATTATACCATTCTCCATTAGGGATAAACATTCTTCTTCCTTTAGCATTTGGTTCAGCAATTGGGCAAGCAAGAATTTTTTCTCCACAGATAAATTCATCATTTCTATAATGCGTATGCGGATCTTCCTGATCAAACAATACTAAGGATTTTAAAATCGGAATTCCTTCCTCTGCATACCTCCAAAAAGCAGTATACATATAAGGTAATAATTCATACCTGATCTCAATAAATTTTCTAACGATATCGGTTATGTTTGATCCAAATGCCCAAGGCTCCTGATCTCCGTGATCTCCGGATGAATGTGTTCTAAAGAAAGGATGAAACATCCCTAGTTGTATCCAACGTGCATAGAGTTCTCCATTAGGCTGTTCAGCAAATCCTCCGATGTCTGATCCTACAAAAGAGAATCCTGACATACTTAATCGTTGTGCTTGTATATTCGCTATGTTTAAATGATCCCAGGTGGCAACATTGTCACCCGTCCATGTTGATGTATAACGTTGAGTTCCTGCATAAGCCGCTCTAGTAATTACAAAAGGTCGTTTGGGATATGAGAACTTCTTTAACCCTTGATAGGTTGCTCTGGCCATTTGCATTCCATATACATTATGCGCCTTCCTATGACTACAACGGTTCCCGTCATAATTATGTCTTACATCGTTAGGAAATGTCTTTCCAGGAACGTCCATTACAGCAGGTTCGTTCATGTCGTTCCAGACTCCCTTAACGCCTATTTCTTCAATTAATTCTTTATATAAGCCAGACCACCATTCACGAACTTTTGGATCAGTAAAATCAGGAAAGAAACATTCTCCGGGCCAAACTTTACCTTTCATATAAGGGCCATCTGCTCGTTTACAGAAATAATCCTTTTCAAGGGCCTCTCTGAATATATTATAATCCATATCGATTTTGATCCCTGGATCTATAATCGCAATGGTTTTAAATCCATCATCTTCTAATTCCTTGACCATTCCTTTTGGATCAGGAAAATGCTCCTTGTTCCATGTAAAACATCTAAAACCATCCATATAATCAATGTCCAAATAAATGGCATCACATGGTATCTTTAGGTCTCTAAACTTTTTGGTAACAGCCTTAACATTTGCTTCCGGATAATAACTCCATTTACATTGATGGTATCCCAAAGCCCATAAAGGAGGCATTTCGTGCGGCTTCCCGGTTAGATCTGTATAAGACGCCACAACATCTGTCATATCTGGTCCGTAAATGAAATAATAGTTCATTTCTCCGCCCTGAGCCCAGTAACTGGTAATATTTCTACGTTCAGCACAAAAATCAAAAAAAGATCTAAAGGTGTTGTCAAAAAATATTCCATATGCCTTGGTGTGATGCAAACCGATATAAAAAGGTATAGATTTATAAATAGGATCTGTATCCCTGCCATAGGCATAAGAATCAGTTACCCAATTCTCAAATCGCTTCCCTTTTAAATTGATATCAACTGGCTTATCACCTAGTCCATAATAGGCTTCACTATCCTGTGAAACTTTAGACATCTTAACAATATCTCCTCCAAACTCATAACTCTCTTCCCAGTGAAATCCAATCTCATCCTCGCAAATAAGTTTCCCGTCTTTCGCATCAAATATTGACTTACGCATGTCTTCTTTTGCGATCTTACAGATCAATTTAGAAGTTGTAATAATATAATGCGTTTTATCTTCGGTTAGATCTAAATGGTTATAGCCCTCACTTGCATATTTGGTAATAGCATATGAAAAATCATTGTCGAATATCGTTTTTGTACTATACCTGAATCTTAGTACGCTATCTCTGCGAACCGTCACCTGTAATACTACAAAGTTTTCGGTTGTAAAATAAAAGGTATCAACGTCTTTTCGGTAAGAAATTATTTTAGATGGGAATAAATTCCCTTTGTTTTCTAACTCCGTATTTAAAATCATAAATCATCATTTTATCTCCCTGAGGAGCAGCATATTTCACAGCCTACAAACCTAATGAAATTCGCTAATTCAATCAATGTGGATATCCTAAAAATACCCCGTCATTTTTATGAAGAATAAAAAAATAACGGGGTATTTCTCTTTAAAACCTAATTTCTATACTATATTATCTTAAAGGCGACCAGACTTAAAGGAGGCAAGGTAATCGATGCAGAAAAAGGCCTGCCATCTCTGCTTTCTTTTTTAATAGCAATTTCTTTTGAATTGCTGATACCGCTGCCAAAATACTTTTTAAAATCGCTATTCATAACCTGTTTTAATTTCCCTTTGCGAGGTAAGCCAATTTCATAATTCTTTCGAACCACTGGATTGAAATTACATAGCACTATAACATCGTCCTTTTCATCATGTCCTTTACGGATATATGAGATTACGGAGTTTTCATGATCTCCATAATTAATCCATTCAAATCCTTCTCCACTAAAAGCTTTTTCATATAAAGCAGGAGTTGTTTTGTAAAATGAATTAAGATCCTTAACAAAGGTCTGCAAGCCTTTATGTGGTTTAAATTCCAATAAGTGCCAATCTAGGCTCTGTGAGAAATTCCATTCTTCAGACTGTCCAAATTCACCTCCCTGGAACATCAATTTGGTTCCTGGATGCGTATACATATAAGCATAAAGTAACCTTAAATTTGCAAATCGCTGCCATTCGTCACCCGGCATCTTACCTAAAAGTGATTGCTTGCCATATACCACTTCATCGTGGGATAAGGGTAACATAAATTTTTCTGAAAAGGCGTAAGCCAAACTAAAGGTTATTTCATTTTGATGATGCTTCCTGTAAACAGGATCTTTTGAAAAATATTCTAATGTGTCATGCATCCATCCCATCATCCATTTCATACCAAAACCTAAACCTCCAAAAGCGACATCATTGGTCACTCCGGTAAAAGCAGTTGATTCTTCAGCAATAGTCTGAATTCCATCGAAATTTGCATATACCTCACGGTTAAAGTCTTTCAAGAAATCAATGGCTTCGAGGTTCTCTCTTTCTCCATAGATATTTGGTTCCCATTCACCATCTTCACGTGAATAATCAAGATAAAGCATTGATGCAACAGCATCAACTCGCAATCCATCAATATGGTATTTGTCAAACCAGTAAAATGCATTACTTATTAAAAATGATTTCACTTCATTTCTACCATAATTAAAAATCAAACTCTTCCAGTCTTGGTGGTACCCTCTTCGCGGGTCAGGGTGTTCATATAAATGAGTACCATCAAAAAAGCCTAGACCATGATCATCTGAAGGGAAATGAGAAGGCACCCAATCAAGGATGATTCCAATATCATTTTGATGTAATTTATCACATAAATGCATAAAACCCTGGGCAGTACCAAATCTTGAAGTTGGGGCAAAGTACCCTATAAGCTGGTAACCCCATGAAGGATCATAAGGATACTCCATTATCGGCATAAACTCTACATGTGTAAAATTCATCTGCTTCAAATAAGTCACTAATTTATCAGCTAATTGCTCGTAACTTAAAAAACTATTGTCATCGGCATTTCGCATCCAAGAACCCAAATGTGCCTCATATACCGCATAAGGTTTATCCAAACCATTTTTATCTTTTCTATAGCCCATCCAAGCTTTATCCTTCCAATCATAGCCATCGACACTTGAAATAATAGAAGCTGTATTTGGCGGCTTTTCGTAGGCAAAAGCATAAGGATCAGACTTTTCTGTAACGATGTCATTATGATTTGACTTAATCTTGTATTTATACCTCATACCCTCTTTGGCATCAGGAATAAACCCTTCCCAAATACCTGAGGCGTCCCATCTTACTTTTAATCGATGTTGTTTTTCGTTCCAAAAATTAAAATCTCCAATGACCGATACTGATTTTGCAGATGGCGCCCATACCGCAAAGTAAGTCCCTTCAACTCCATCAAGAGTCATTGGGTGAGATCCGAACTTTTCATAAAGTCGGTAATGCTTTCCTGATTTGAATAGATCTACATCAAATTCAGTAAAAAGACTATAATTGATTACTTCTGCCATGTCATTAATGATTTATAATATTAGAAATTCCTTTTAAAGGAATCAAAGCCCATTGAGGACGTGAATTAAATTCATATCCTATTTCATAAACTGCTTTTTCAAGCAGACAATATTTAAGAATAAATATTCGCTCCTGGTTATAGCCAATATTCAAATTGGCATTTTGTATTTCATCTGTATAAGTGCCCAAAAACACACTTGTAAAATAACTGTATAGTATCTCTGCCGCTTCAAAAAGCTCCTCCTGGGGCCGTTTAAATGAATCCGGGTTATTAAAGATTGTCGCATATATCGCATAATGAAAAGACCTAAACAAGCCTGCTACATCTTTTAATGGAGGCTGTTTTACTTTTCTATCACGAATAGTACTTTCAGGTTCTCCTTCAAAATCCAGGATATAGAAGTCATTATTGGTTACAAGAATCTGTCCAAGATGGTAATCACCATGCACCCTGATTCGTTCACCTTTCAAAGCTGTCCAATCAAAATTAGTGATCCGTTTTCTTATCAGCGTCTTTTTCTCTAAAAATTCCTTTGCAAGGTCAAGCGCCATGCCTTCAAGCTTATGCATTCCATTCTCAACAATATTGAGTCTGTTCTGAAATTGATATAAAAGCCTGTTCTTTAACCACACCTCATAATCTCCGTTAAAGTGATTTGGTGTAAAAGCTGTATCCTCAAATTCCGAGCCCAACACAACGTGCATTTCAGCTGTTCTTACAGCGAGCTGTTGTATCTTAAGTAACAAATTAAGGCCTATCCAATCAATGATTTCAGGTTTTACCTCATTGATTTGCATCCTTTCAAACCTATCTGCTATTGGCAAATTTCCAATGTTGATATGTTTGGTCTCTAAATTTTCAAAAACACATTTCAATTCTTTGAGCATGTAATCCCAGGCATCTCCTTCATTGGGAACCAGTTTTTGCATCAATGCTATCGTGACATTAACCTCTTCAGAATCAATGATATTTAAGCTCCCTTGGTAAGATGGTGTGTTCTTAAAATCTTTGATCTCAGTTAGAAATCTGCTCATTTCATAATCAGGATTCTTGTCAGCAAAAATGCGTCTAAAGAACTTTAAAACATACTTTTCATTATAAATGATCGAAGTATTGCTTTGCTCCAAACCCATGAATCTTGAAGATTCATATACAACATCCTTAAAGGATTCACTCCTGTGGTATTGCACCTTTGTCCTGTCAAAAGGAGCAGCACCTAATATTCTCTCAAAGACAAGTTTTCTAAAAGCTTCTAAATTAATAGCATCAATTATAAAGCCCTGCTGTCCTTGAATCTTAATGGGCAAAATACGATCACTTTTTGCGAAATTCACATCCGTAACAAAAGCAATCGGTAAAAAATAATGATGGAAAAAAGCTTCAAAAAAATCTATTTCTAAAAGGAGCCCAAAATAGACCTCCCCATGTTGTTGAATTCTAAAATATTCACTGAGTTCAATATACTTTAACTTACTGGCCTTTCCACCGTACCATCTCTGTTTAATGATATAATCTTCAAGAACCTCTGACAAGAATATCTCAATAAAATCTTTATTTTCGAGCAGTTCTTCCCAAACACCTTCAAATTCAAAAGTGGATTGTAATTCCGTATTGGTGGCCTTATCTGGCATAGATTATTTAATTATTTCGAAAATATGAAACGGCATATTAGGATGTAATTCTACAAAATTCCATTCACCATTCCAAGTGTACTCAATATCTGGTAATATATCTCTGATCTTTAATTGCTCATTGCCACTAATACCCAAATCCTGAATGGGCAATTGTACCGTACCACGTTGGGCATGATGATGGTCAAGGCTAATTACTACCAGTACTTCGCTTGTCTTCTCATCATTCCATTTATAAAAAGCTATTAACTGATCATTATCAATATGACAAAACCTAATATTATTGGTTTGTTGCAAAGCTTCGCATTCTTTTCTTGCCTTGTTAATTCCTGAAATCAGTTTAATTAACCAATTCTCAGCAGTCCAGTCATAATGTTGGATCTGAAACTTTTCTGAATTCAAATACTCTTCCTTACCAGGTAATGCCTGACTGAGCATTTGTTCAAATACAGGTCCATAAATACCAATATTCGAACTTAAAGTTGCTGCCAACACATAACGTTGAATATGCTTTGATTCATTGGCACCTTGCAGATGGAAAGGATTAATATCAGGTGTGTTAGGCCAGAAATTAGGCCGCATATATTCTGATTGCTCCGTCTTAGTCAATTCTTCAACATAGCTTATCAATTCATGCTTATTATCTCTCCAGGTAAAATAAGTGTAAGATTGTGAATAGCCTTGTTTGGCCAATTCCTGCATAACTTTTGGTCTTGTAAAGGCTTCCGCCAGAAAAATAATATCAGGGTGATTCTTTTTAACTTCGTTGATAATCCAGTTCCAAAAATAAAAAGGCTTTGTGTGCGGGTTATCTACTCGGAAAATTTTAATACCACAATCTATCCAAAAATTCAACACATCAAGGCATTCCTTCCATAATCCTTTAAAATCTTCCGATTCAAAATAAATGGGAAGAATATCCTGGTATTTTTTTGGAGGATTTTCAGCGTATTGAACAGTCCCGTCTGGTCTCCACTTAAACCATGATGGATGGTCTTTCACCCAAGGATGATCAGGAGCTGCCTGAAGGGCATAGTCCATCGCTATTTCAATATCAAATTCTTTTGCTTTTTTTATTAAGTCTTTAAAATCATCTAAGGTGCCTAGATCAGGATGAATGTCTTTATGTCCGCCTTGACGTGACCCAATACCCCAACATGAACCAACATCTCCTTCTTCTGCAGTGGTCGTATTATTTTTTCCTTTGCGATTTACTTCACCAATTGGGTGTACGGGAGGAAAATACAAAGTGTCAAATCCCATCTCAGCAACCCTATCTAATAAAGGAATGCATTCTTTGAAGGTACCGTGCTCGCCTTCTTTTTTACTAGACGATCTTGGAAAAAACTCATACCAGGTGCTAAATAATGCCTTTTTCCTATCAACATAAACAGGAAATTGTTCAGAAGTATTTGCCAGAAATTTCTCTGGATATTTTTCAAAAATAAGTTTTAGTTTGTCACCAACGGCTTCTCGCACTGCCTCATCATAAGCATGCTCATTTACAAAGAGGTCTATTAACTTTTTAAGATAGGACTTCTCGGTTTCATTAGCTTTTTTTCTAACAGATTTGAGGTAAAGGACTCCTTCTTCCAATTCAGAATTTACATGCTGGTTGTCAGCTATTTTTCGACCAATTCCATATTGCCAATTCAAAGCATAATCAACCCAAGCTTCAATCTTATAATTATAGACTCCTTGCTTCTCAACTTTAATAGCACCAAACCAATCATCGTTATGACCGGGAGCCATCCTCACTTCAGACCATTTTTTCTCGTTTTGATGCTTATATAAAATAGAGGCTGCCAAGAGATCATGCCCATCAGCCAATATATCAGCAGAAATATTTACCAATTGGCCTACTACTCTTTTAATAGACAACTCTCCTCCATTGATCTGTGGCGAAACATGATCAATAACCACTCTTTGCTGCTTTTGCATGCGCTTATAATTTTTTCTTAGATAACGTATCCTTTCGGGATAATAGCTCCTTTTTTAATCACAACAATACCTTCTCTAACACAGTAAGTATCTGTTTCTTTATCTTTCAAATGCGAACCACCATTGATTCTTACATCATCACCTATTCGGCAATTCTTATCAATAATCGCATTCTTAATAAAACAACGCTCTCCAATACCCATTAAAATTTTGGTCTTGTTCTTGTCAATTTCTTCTAAGGTTTCGTAAGAATCATTCCCCATCATATAGGTATTGATTACCGTAGATTCATTTCCTATCCTAGATCGAATTCCAATTACTGAGCGGTCAATTTTCGCAGCATGCACGATACAACCCTCTCCGATTACACTTCGGTTTAAAGTAGTTCCAGAAATTTTTGAAGTTGGTAACATTCTGGCCCTGGTATAAATTCTTTTATTCCTGTCATAAAGATCAAAAGATGGAATATCATCTGTTAAACCGAGATTGGCTTCAAAGAAAGATTCAATATTTCCAATATCCGTCCAATATCCTTCATATTGATAACTTGCGATTTTATGCTTACTCAATGCCTGAGGAATAATTTCTTTACCGAAATCATTTGTGTCAGGGTTCTTCATTAATTCAATGAGCAGTTCTCTATTAAATATGTAAATACCCATGGAAGCAAGATAATTCCTTCCTTCAGATTTCATCGTATCACTCACCTCAGAAGTCCAGTCTGGTAAAAGTTTTTTCTCTGGCTTTTCTATAAAGGAAGTCACTTCATTTTTGTCATCTGATTTTAGGATTCCAAATGAAGTAGCATCCTTGGCATTTACCGGAATTGTAGCTATTGAAATTTCTGCACCAGTCTTGACATGTTGTTCAACCATCAGGTTATAATCCATTTGATATAGTTGATCCCCAGAAAGTATCAAGGCATATTCAAAATCATGTCTTAGAAAATGATGCATACTCTGTCTGACAGCATCCGCTGTACCTTGAAACCAGGTATCACTCATAGGAGTCTGTTCAGCTGCAAGCACATCTACAAAGGCCTGGCTAAAGAAACTAAAATGATAGGTGTTTTTTATATGTCGATTCAAGGACGCTGAATTGAACTGCGTCAATACATACATTCTCTTTATCTCAGAATTAATACAATTGGAGATTGGAATATCCACCAATCGGTACTTCCCGGCAATTGGCACTGCGGGTTTTGACCTGCTTTCTGTTAAAGGATATAATCGAGAACCTTGTCCTCCTCCTAGTATGATTCCTAATACTTTTTTACTGAACATATTTATGGGGTTAAAGATTTGTATAAAGTTAAATATTCTTGGGCTGATATATCCCAAGAATGATCAATTCTCATGCATTTTTTTATTATTCGTTTTAATTCTTTTTTATTTTTATATAATTCCTTGGCTCTCAACATTGAATCACAAACATCTTTTACAGATGCCTGCACATGGCAGAATCCAAATCCACCGTCTCCAATATCGATAACTGAATCATTTAAGCCTCCCGTTCTTCTTACAATCGGGATGGTACCATATCTCAAAGCATACATTTGATTCAATCCACAAGGCTCAACCCTCGAAGGCATCAAAAGAAAATCAGCTGCAGCATACAGCTTATGAGCTAAGGCCTCATCAAAACCAATGACGCTTGCATAATTTTTATTAAAATGAAACCGCAATGATTTCAACTCTGACTCTATTGAATCCTTTCCTTCTCCTAGAATAAACAGAGAGCAATCCTTTTTTAGCAATGACTTGTACAATACCGCCGGAAACAAATCAGCACCCTTTTCATTAACCAACCTTCCGATAAAGACAAATAATGGCAAGGATTCGTCAAGCCCGAATCTTTTACAAAGGTCTGACTTATTGGCCTGCTTCCCAGATGTGAAATCTGTAATTTCACGGGTTTTGTCCAATAATTCCTGCTTCATTAAATCAGCGATTTATATAAATCTTCTACTTGCTTAGCTATTGCGATCCAATCAAAGGTGTCTTCCACCCTTCTTCTTCCATTCTTAGCCATCTTTCTAGTGAGCTCCTTATCGTTAATCAATTGGTTTACTCCTTCGGCAAGGTCTCGTGAAAATTTATCAGGGTCTTTTGGTTCAAAAGGTGCTTCTTCTTGTTGCTCTAACTGAACCAACAAGCCCGTTTCACCATGAACCACAACTTCTTTTATTCCGCCAACGGCACTGGCAACAACAGCCGTTTCACATGCCATAGCTTCAATATTAATTATACCAAAAGGCTCATAAATAGAAGGGCAGCAAAATACATCTGCGTGAGAATACAACTGAATTACCTCTTCTTTTTCTAACATCACATCGATCCAAATCACATTATCTCTGTCTTTCTTAACCTCAGCAACGCTATCCTCCATCTCTTTTGCGATTTCGGGTGTATCCGGTGCACCGGCACAAAGCACAATCTGCGTATCGGGATCTATATATTTAACTGCATTGACCAGATGTATAATTCCTTTTTGCCTCGTAATTCTGCCTACAAATAATACAAAAGGTTTAGATTGATCAATACCGTACTTTTCTAAGGTCGAAACTTTATCTGTAACCACATATTCCGTTAGGTTAATTCCATTATAAATTACCTTAACCTTTTCAGGATCTACATTGAAATTATTCAGCACGTCTACTTTTGTTTCCTCAGAAACCGCAATAATGGCATCTGCCATTTCAATAGCTGTTTTTTCAACCCAAGAAGAGGCATCATAACCTCTTCCAAGTTGCTCTCTTTTCCAAGGCCTTAAAGGCTCCAATGAGTGGGTTGTAATCACTAATGGAATTCCATAACAAAGTTTGGCTACAATACCAGCAAATTGCGCGTACCAAGTATGGCAATGCACAATATCAGCATCCACTTCGTCAGCATTCATATGTATACAGGTACTCAAGGTTTTAAAAACCGCCTTAAGTTTGTCATTCGAATTATCAAAATCAACATTATCAAACGGAAACCCTTTAACAGATAAATTTCCATCCTTATCGTCCTGATCTCCAAAGCATCTGACATCAATTTCCATTAATTTAGATAGTTCTCCTGCTAAATATTCAACATGCACTCCGGCTCCTCCGTATACATAGGGTGGAAACTCTCTTGTGTAAAATAATGCTTTCATTTATTTGATGCTTTTATTTGAATAATTTTTAACTAAGTGTTCATCCGTTTCCGGATTCCAAACATTTGTATCAATACCGTTTAAGATCCCCGAAAATTTTTCACTCTCCTGATTGATCAACTCTTCCAATCCATTTGCGTTCGCTTTTAATTCTTCCAGATAGCCGGGCGACACAGTCGTTACTCTCCATGAGCTTTTAATTGCAGTTGCCAAAGGGTTAATAGAACCATCCCAATCAATGAGGCCCATTTTCTTTAAATCAAATTCAGGAAAATATTTGAGTTTATCGTATCCGAACTGGCCTTGATATTGTGCATTGTGAATTGTAAAAACAGTTGGTATTTCTTTCAAACTGCTATACTTAAGCCCGTGTGACATTAAAAAAGGTATGAATCCTGCCTGATGATCATGACAATGAATAACCGATGGTTTATTAGTTTTCCTGTTTAACCAATCGAGCACGGCCAATTGAAAAGCCAAAAATCGCTCCACATCATCTTCGTAAGAATAGACATCAGAACGATCAAACAAGCCTGGTATATCAACAAGAAGTATTGTAAAGTCTAAGGGTATGATTGGTCTTAGAATTTCATATTCATACCTAAGCTTACCCAGCTTTAAATTACCTGTATTGACAACTTTAAACTTGTTGTTTTTTTTAAAGTCATTATCATAAAAAGGCATGATAACCTTTGATTCAACACCAAGTTTTTTCTGGTATTTAGGCAAGGCACCAACAACATCTGCTAGCCCTCCTACTTTTGCAACCGGAAAACACTCCGCACTGACATTCAATATCTCCATGATAATTAGATACAATAAAAATGTATACCGCTTAAAATCAGCGGTATACTATTTTGAGTTTGAATTTTTTAATATATAAAATAATTATGTTATTCGAAAAAAATTAGACGCTTATATTAATTCAACATAAAAATTAAAAACAATTCTTGTGAATGTTCTCTTTTTAGAGATAATAATTCTCGATTTAATAAAACCTGTTTATTGCGCATAAAAAAACATATTACAATGGGTAATATGTTCTTTTATTATATGACGAACTTCTATTTTGCAAGAGGAGCTTCATCAGTTCTAATAGACTGATAAGAAGGATGACCTGTCTGCCAAAAAGCAAAACCAAATATGTCAGCAAACTCTTCAAAAGTTTTAGATTTTGAATCACCTATTCCATGACCAGATTCATAATCTACTCTGAAAAGAATCGGATTATCCGAAGCATTGGCTGCTTGTAATCTTGCTGCAAATTTACCAGGCTGCCAAGCGATTACACGTGGGTCATTCATACCAGCAGTTGCCATGGTTGCGGGATACTCAACCCCATCTTGAATGTGTAAGTAGGCATCCATTTCATATAAGGCCTTAAATTCTTCCTCAATCGCTACTGTTCCAAACTCAGGAGCGTTGACCGGGCCATTAGGCGAATTCTCCATTCTAACAGGATTCATACATCCAACAGAAGGAATAGCCACTGCAAACAAATCGGGCCTATCTGTCATGGCTCTACCAACTAATATACCGCCAGCACTACCTCCAAATATTGCTGTCTTTTCGGGTGAACTGTATTTGTTTTCGTGCAAATACTCTGCTGTTGCAATGAAGTCTTTCCAAGTATTTGGCTTGGTACTTTTGAATCCAGCCTTATGCCATTGATCTCCGAGCTCTCCACCTCCACGTACGTGTGACACTACAAAAATGCCGCCCTCATCTACCCAGGATAGAAAGACCGGCCAAAAGAAAGGTCTAATTTCATTTCCATAAGACCCATAACCATAGAGCATTAAAGAATTATCACCGTTTCTCACCAAAGACTTCTTATAAACTATAGATACTGGCACCATAACCCCATCATGTGAAGGAATCATAATTTCTTCAACAACCAAATCTTCAAATTCAGGATATTTAGCATTAAATGATAGTGTCTCATCATTAAATGTGCCTTTACTTTTTGAGTATTTAAATCGATGATTATCTTGGGTCCAGCCTGACATACTGATCCAAACATCATTGTGATTCATATCTTTATTACTAATACTAACTCTTCCCGCCGCATAGGGCAATGGTATCTCTTCAAAATTCTTTCCATCTGTATCTGCCGTATAGACTTTTCCCTCAACGCCATTTTTCATGGTTGTATAATAATAACCATCACTTGTGATGACAAAATCTCTTAATACTTCATCACTCTTCTCAGCTACTAAAACTTCAGCATTTTTCAAATCTGGTTTTTCTATCGATGTTTTTAGGATTTTGTAATTTGGTGCATCCATGGTTGACCTAAAATAAAAGCTTTTCGAATCTGAATAAAAATCTTCAATCTTATCTTTTCTTGAAATCAATTTTTTCCAGGTCACTTTTTTCTTTTCCAATTCATTGAAACTAGCATAAAATACTTTCATATTATTTTCAACAGTAGAAATAAAAGCATACAATAAATCACTGTCTTTATCATAAACCATGACAGGATATTCTTCTGGTAAGATTTTTAATTCAGGATTCATCCTTCTTGAAAGCATTTCTTTATCAGCACTTTGTGCGTCGCCAACTTTGTGAAGATATGTTTGCGTATCATGAGTCGCTTCTTTTACATGAACATCATCAGAATTATACTTGCCATAGAAAAACGAGTTCCCATCAGGCAGCCAATTCATAAAAGAGGTCCAGCAAGGATATAATTGGTCCTTAAGCATTGTTTCTTTGCTGACGTCCATGACCATAATGGTTGCATTTTCAGCTCCGTTGGCAGAAACACTTATCCCGATTTTACTACCATCATTGTTTGGAGAAATCGAAGAAATCGTATAGTGAACTTTCTCCTCTACTCTGAATTTTTCAGGATCAAAAAGCAACTTTTCCTCTCCTTTGAAACCATTTCTATAGTATAGTTTGCCGGTTTCATCATCTGGAGTTTCCTTAAGGTAAAAATATAGATCGTTTTCTGTGATCCTTAAATTGTAAACCGAATATGACTGTCTTTTATCAAATTCCTTAAACTTGGCCACTAATTGATCTCGCCCGTTAATTTTATCTAACACCCCTCTTGTATAATCACCTTGGCCTTTATACCATTGATCTACATCAGGATTCTTTAAATCTTCTAAATTTCTATAAGGATCATCAATTTTTTGTCCGAAGTATTCGTCGGTAACAATTTTAACCGGAGCAACAGGTTGGGTTTGGGCTAAAGTCACAACATGACCAGCCAGTAATAATACTAGTAAAAAGCGTTTCATTGGGTTTGGTTTTGGTTATTAATTAAACCGGAGATAAATGCATGAGCATTCAAAAAAAACAATAACTTTTTCTAAATCAGTAAATTAATGTATTTCGCTCTTTTTCAATAAGCACTGTAAATATAGCTGATTTTATCCAATATGTCGGTAAAGGTGAAATTCACAAGTACTGAATTACAACTTCAGGCATAGCTATATAATAAAAATGAAATGTATTTGATTATTTCTCTTAAGAGTTCTTCCAATATTGTGGCTTGGGATCTTCCGATATTTGATTCCAATATTCCTGATTAACGATATGCTTCCCATCCAGTGTTTTTAATCTGCGTTGGAAAATATATACTGTTGGATTAAACACCATATCAGTAACACCTATGGTATATAATTGAGGGTCTTCCTCACTTTTTCGTTTGTCCTCATCAACAAGAACTTCAAACCCATTTACTTCCAAAAGTTTTTTGAGAAAATCCAACCGCTCAACAGTAATTTTTTTCTCTACAAAGGTGACTCTCTGTTCACCTATTGATCCAAACATATGTTTTCCTGCTAACCCCATAATGCTAAAAAATACTTAGTTGATAAATATAATCGTAAATCGGACTGTAGACACCTATAAATAATACGCCAACAACCGCCAGTATCAATCCCAGTTTCATCGTAAACTTACTTTCAAAATAAGGTATTGGATTGTCACTTTTGCGCAAGAACATGGCCCGAATCACGAGCAAGTAATAGTACAATGAAATCGTGACATTAACCACCGCTAAAAATACCAGAAAATACAAACCCTGACTTGCAGCGGCCGTAAATAAAAAGAATTTACCGAAAAAGCCTGCCACCGGAGGTATCCCCGCAAGGGAGAAAAGTGCCAGCATCATGACCAGACTTAGTTTAGGATTTGTTCTGTACAGCCCGTTATAATCATCCATATTCTCTTTCCCTGTTTGCGTTGAGATGGCTTGTATGACACCAAAAGCTGCCAGATTTGTAAATACATAGATCGACACAAAATAGACGACGGTTGAGATACCGAGTTGATCATGCGAAAGAAGACCCAGTAAAATAAAACCTGCCTGAGCAATTGATGAAAAGGCTAAAAAGCGTTTCATGTTCTGTTGCCTCAAAGCAAATAAATTACCTATAAACATTGTTCCAATTGAAACGATGTACAACATTGAACTGGTAACCACTTCAAAAGGTTTCATTACTGTAAATAGAATGATCATTAGAATCATTACCGCAGATCCTTTAGAGATAACAGAAAGATAGGATGTCACACCTATAGGAGCTCCTTCGTATACATCGGCTGTCCAGAAATGAAACGGAACCAGAGAAATTTTAAACGCCAAACCTGAGAAGAAGAAGATAAATCCTACCAGGCTTAAATTTGAATAGGTCAATAATTCTGCTACATCACTAAAATAGATGCTCCCGGTAGTGGCATAAATTAGAGAAACACCAAAAACTGAAGTTCCCGAAGCCAAAGCTGCCGACAAAATAAATTTGATCCCGGCCTCGGCAGAAACCCGTTTACTGGTTTCAAAAGCCACTAAAGCCGCGATGGGCAAGGCAGACAATTCAAGTCCTAAATAAAACATCAGAAAATCACCCGAAGAGATCATATAATACATTCCCAAAAGTGAGGAAAGCATCAACATAAAGAATTCGGTAGATTTATGTTGAGCCACAATTTCTTTTTTGATCCATTCGGCTGATTGCAGCAAAATGATCAATACACCAACATTCAAGACATTCTTAAACAGATGAATTAATTGGGTTGTATGGAACATTCCTCCAAAAAGAGAACCGTCTTCAAGAGGAATAAAACCTATTACAGTATGAATAGTGAAAAAAGCAATAGCCATATTGACAAGGGCTTTCTTATTGCTCATGAATATCTCCAAGATAACAAGAAGCAGGATCACAGCCAGCAGGACCAACTCTTGTCTCATTAATAAAAATCCTCCTAAATCCATATGCTTAAATTTTTCTTTCTTTTAATCAATTCTTTTTTGAAGATCACATCTTCATTCACCAATTCAAACTACATCATTCTTTCTATAAAAGGGCTTATGCTTGCTCTGATCATATCACTTAACCAAATTGGTGTCATACCCATAAAAACGATCGGGATCAGCAATAAGATCACCCCAACTTTTTCATACCAGGTGGCCGTTTCCAATTCCATAAATTCGTTATTTCTAATCGGTCCCATCAACATCATTCCCACTACCCTCAACACGTATACTGCCGTAACCACGATGGCAGAAACGGTAATAATAGTAGCAACACGATGAAACATATCAGGGTGTTGAAAAGCCCCAACAAATATTTGCATTTCTGCCATAAAGCCACTAAATCCCGGCAAACCAAGAGAGGCCAGACCTGCAATGACATACATCACAGATATAAATGGTATCACTTTTAACAATCCACTCATTTTAGTTACATCACGTGTATGTGTTCTTCCATAGATCATTCCGATCAAGGCAAAGAAAAGTGCTGTCATAAAACCATGAGATAACGACTGAAGTATCGCTCCATTCCAAGCCGTTTTATTGAGCATTAAAAGTGCGAATAATACCATTCCTAAATGGCTTACTGATGAGTATGCATTGATATATTTTAAATCAGTTTGTTTGATAGCAGCCAGCGCGCCATAAAAGACACCAATAACTGATAAAACGATAAAGAAATTAGACCAGGTCATTGCGCCTTCGGGCAACAAATACATGGCGACACGAAATACACCATAGCCTCCAAGTTTCATCAAAACACCTGCGTGCAGCATCGAAACAGCAGTCGGCGCCGAAGCATGACCGTCAGGTGACCAGGTGTGAAATGGAAATAGAGCACCAAGCACTGCGAACCCTAAAAAAGTCAAAGGGAAAAATAAATTCTGAGCGTCAACAGGTATGTTCACTTTAGCAATTTCCAGAATGTTATATGTCAAGGCACCACCATCCGCATTTGAATTGAAATAAATTCCGAGAATTCCGACAAGTAATACAGCCGAGGCTCCCATTAACATCAAGGTTAATTTCATGGCAGAATATTCCTTAGGGCCGGATCCCCATATACCAATGAGCAGAAACATCGGGATCACCGCTATTTCATAAAACAAAAACATGGTAAAAAGATCTAAAGAAATAAAGAATCCAAAAACTCCCGTAGCCAGTACGATAAGAGAAATAAAGAATTCCTTGTGCAAGTCTTCCATTTTCCATGAAATAAAGACGCCTGCAAGCACTACGATGGAGGCAAGTGTAATCATGGCCACAGAAATTCCGTCAACGCCAATGGCATAATGAATGTTAAATTTTTCAAACCAAAGAAAATCCTTTGTAAAAACCATGATCGAATCATTGATCTGTTTCTCCTTAAAATAGGCAAAGATCAAATTCAAAGACATCGCGAACTGCACAAACATCCCAACAGCTGCAATCACTCTGGTTTGTTTTAAACTTTTGGAAAAAATCAACACCAAAATGGTAATGACCGGCACGACAACAAATAAGCTTAGTATATCCATCTTGTAACTAAATAATCCATTTATAAATAAAAATCATCGCTAACACTACGATTCCTGCTATAAAAGCAAAGGCGTAGTCCTGCAACCGTCCTGTTTGAATTTTCTTGATCTTTTCGGAACCTGTAACCGTAGAATTACCAATGAGATTCATGGTGCCATCTACTACATGCTTGTCAAACCAGGCAAAAGGTGCCGAGATTCTTTTAAAAATAATCTCCTTGGTGACAAATAAGTATAACTCATCGAAATAGAATTTATCAAAGGCCCATCTATATAATGACCCAAAGGAAGTCGCCACTTTATCAGGCAAACCGTTTGGTTTTTTATAAAAAATATAGGCCAACAAGATCCCTATCATTCCAACACCAACCGCTATGGCAGCTAAAGGATAATTCAAATGAGCCTCAAAAGATTGATGATCTACCGTCACATAGTCACTAAAATGAATATAACCTGCAACAACACTCATTATGGCCAGAAATACCAAAGGAAATGTCATAGAGACAGGAGATTCATGAGGTGTATGTTCGTATTTGGTGTTCTTTCCCCAGAATATGCCAAAATATAATCTAAACATATAGAAGGCAGTCAATCCGGCAACTACGACTCCAATCACATAGATCAACTTGTTGTGCTCGAAGGCAGCCACCAATATTTCATCCTTACTGAAGAAACCTGCAAAACCGGGAAAACCGGAAATGGACAATGCGGCTATCAAAAAAGTAATATGGGTAATAGGCATATATTTTCTCAAGCCTCCCATATCCTGAATATAATTACTGTGGATCGCATGAATAATGGAACCGGCCCCTAAGAAAAGTAAGCCTTTGAACATGGCATGCGTAAACAAATGAAACATAGACGCCATATAACCAAGGCCGTCATGACCATAGTAGCCCGAAACACCAAGCGCCAGCATCATATAACCGATCTGAGACATGGTTGAAAATGCCAGTACCCTCTTAATATCATTTTGAGTCAGGGCGATAATGGCCGCAAAAAGTGCTGAAAACGCACCTACCCAAGCTACGACATTTAAAGCATAACCGTTTTCAACAAAATAATATAATGGGAATAATCTCGCTACAAGATATACACCTGCCACAACCATGGTTGCCGCATGAATAAGCGCTGATACGGGCGTAGGCCCTTCCATAGCATCAGGAAGCCAGATATGTAAAGGAAACATGGCCGATTTCCCGGCACCGCCCATAAAAATCAAAAGTAAACCCCAGGTAAAAACAGACAAGCCCATAAAAGAGGTTGAAGCCCAATTGGTAATCACAGTACCTTCAAGATCATTTAAGGTTGCAAAATCATAAGATCCTCCATAATACCCGATGATCAGAATTCCTATCAAAAATCCAAGATCGGCAAATCTCGTCACAATAAAAGCTTTCTTGGCTGCTGAAACAGCTGAAGGTTTTGTATAATAATAGCCAATGAGTAAAAAGGATGATACCCCAACTAATTCCCAAAAGATATAGATCTGAAATAGGTTTACAGCCATTACCAATCCCATCATAGAAAAAGTAAACAGTGACAGAAAAGCGAAAAACTTGGTATAACCCGGGTCGCCTTTCATATATCCTCGGCTGTAAAGGTGCACCATAAATGAAATCGTTGACACAACAACAAGCATCATCACGGAGATCTGATCAATCATGACACCCATATCTATGTAGAGCGTATCTGTAAAGTTCATCCAACGCCATTTTTCAGTAAAAGTTTGGTACACATCACCAACTTTTCCTACCACAAAGAAATACTGATAAGCAGTATAATATGACAAACCTAGTGTTGTAAAAAGCCCCAAAGATCCTATCCAACCGGATACCGCAGGCTTTATTCTATTGTAATTGATCCCCAGGAGCAAAAATACTGCCAGTGGAATAAGTGGAATTAAAATTGTATAGCTAAAATCCATAATTACATTATTTCATTATTCAATATTTCATTGTTTCCGTGTCTTCTACTTCAACGGAAGTAATCAGTTTGTAAAGATTGATTATAATTGCAACGGCCAGGGCAGTTTCAGCTGCTGCAACTGCCACAATAAAAATCGAGAAGAATACGCCCTGAAGTACATCAGGATATAAATAGGTATTGATCACTACAAAATTGATGGCTGAGGCATTGAGAATCAATTCAATTGACAGCAACATCGTGATCAGATTCTTTCTTGTGAGAAAACCGTACAATCCAATAAAAAATATGATGGAAGTCAAAGTTAAAATCTCATATATACTTATTCCTTGTATCATTTAGCTTCGTTTTACTGTTCTAATCTTTTTCCTTTAGCAATAACAATCGCACCTATCATAACAGCTACAATTAATACACTGATTACTTCAAACGGAAGTATAAAACCGCCCTCCTTATAGCTCAGCATTCCAAGCCCTATATCACGTACTTCAATGCTATTATAGTTCTCAACAGGTTTGAATTCATAGGTAAAAACCGCATATAAAGTGAGCGTGAGTCCCGAAAGGCTTAACAATCCTGCCAAAATGCGTTGGGATAATTTTGAAACCTCAAGTCTCAATTCGATATGATGCACTAGCAATACAGAGAAAATGATCAAAACAATCACACCTCCCGCGTATACAGCAAGTTGTATTGCTGCCATAAAGGAATAATCTACCATAAAATAGATGCCTGCAATTCCCATCAATACGAATAAAAGGTAGATCACTGCTCTTAGCATTTTTCTACTTGAAACAGCTTTAATCGCGAAAACGATCATGATCAAGGCTATAAGATAAAATATAATTCTTTCCATAAGATTAATCTTCGATTCCTGCTTGTACCTTTGAGCCAGGTTGGTTCAATACTTTTGTTAGCTTGCTTCTGTCATAAACAGAATTTTCGTAATTCTGGGCCCATACAATAGCATCGGTCGGACAAGCTTCGATACATAAACCACACATGGTACACATAGACAAATGGTAGATGTGCTTATCGATCATTTTTTTCTTTTTCCCCGTTGCCGGATCAACCTGTCTGTCCCAAACTATCTCAATTGTACCGTTAGGGCATGCTATTTCACATTTCTGGCATCCGGTGCAATAGTGTTCATTATTATCGTCATGTGGCATTACAACTTCACCTCTAAACCGATCGAACATTTTCAATGTATCTCTGTTATCGGGATATTGTTGTGTTATACTACCCTTTCGTGCACGAATAAAATAACCTCCAGTAACACTCATTCCGGTTAGTAAGGTTTTTATTCCGTTATATATATCTGAAAAGTAACTCATTATCGTTCTTTATCATTTATTAAATTATCCAATTCAACCAAATCACAATTGCCATTATTACTATATTCACCAAGTTTATTGGCAATAAATACTTCCATTCCAGGGTTAATAATTGGTCTACCCGCAATCTTGGGAAAGTCCACCTAAACCACATCATCAAAAAGATAATAATCAATACTTTTATCAAAAACCAAATAGATTCAGGGAACCATGCAATATTATCTGTGATTCCGAAAGGAGATAACCATCCACCAAAAAATAATACGACCGCTATTGAAGCAATAATAAACATATTGATAAATTCTGCTAAAAAGAAATAGGCAAATTTCATCCCCGAATATTCTGTGTGAAAACCTGCTCCTAATTCAGATTCTGCTTCTACCAGATCAAAAGGTGCTCTATTGGTTTCGGCCGTTCCGGCTATCATAAAAACCATAAAAGCGATGATCGCAGGAATATGACCCTGTACGATTAACCAGCCACCAGTTCTTTGCACCTCGATAATTTCAGACAATTGTAAAGACCCTGTCAATAAAACCATAGTTAATATTGACATCCCTACCGATAATTCGTAACTAATGGTTTGCAAACCACTTCGCATGGCACCTATCAAAGCAAATTTATTATTACTTGCCCATCCTCCCAATAAAATTCCTATCACACCAATTGAAGAGACTGCCAATAAAAAGAACACCCCAATATTGATATCAAAGGCTTGAAATTGTCTTGAAAAAGGAAAAACACTTATTGCAATCAGGGAAGAAACAATTACAAAATAAGGAGCTAAATTGAATAGAAATTTGTCAACCCTTTCAGTACTTGTTAATTCCTTAGAAACCAGTTTTAAGGCATCTGCCATGGTTTGAAACATACCGCCGGGTCCAACTCTGTTTGGTCCTAACCTCAACTGAAACCAAGCGGCTACTTTGCGTTCTAACAATACTAAATACAATCCTGCCACTGCAAATAAGGCTAGATAAGCTGCTGCAATTAACACCCAAATTGTAACCGTCGCTGCACTTTCAGGCATGATCGAGTAAATCCAATCACTTACTGTTGTTGTTATGTTTAATGGTAAATTCATCATTAAAAAATTAGTCTTATTAGCGATCTATATCTGGGATTACAAAATCAAATGAAGCCATAGTAGCTACTAAATCAGCTATTTTACCTCCTTTTGAAATATGGTTTAAAACGGATAAATTTGAAAATCCCGGTGAACGGAATTTAAGTCTGTACGGATTTTTAGTTCCGGTGCTGTTTATATAAACCCCTAATTCTCCTCTTGCTGTTTCTACACGCTGATAAAATTCCCCTTTTGGTAATTTAATTACTGCTTTTGTTGTCACTTTGGTTTCTCCTTCCGGGATATTATCAATCAATTGTTCAATAATTGACATCGACTCCCACATTTCCATTATCCTTACTTGATATCTCGCGTAGGTATCTCCTGATGTCAATAATGCTTCTTTAAATTCAACGCGGTCATATGCGCTGTATGGATGGTGTATTCTCACATCATTTGAATAACCGGATCCTCTGGCAACCGGACCTGATACGCCAAATGAAATAGCATCTTCTTTTGTTAGAATTCCAACCCCTTTCGTTCTTTTTTCAAAAATTACATTTCCAGTTAACAAACGGTCGTATTCAGGAATTTTAGTTTTAAAATGCTTGATAAATTCTTTGGTTCGATTTATAAAATTCGGATGAATATCAAACATGAGTCCACCAGGAATATTGTAATTCATGGTCAGTCTGGCACCGCAGGTTTCTTCAAAAATATCGTTGATCAACTCGCGATCTCTAAAAGCATAGAAATAGGTAGTTAATGCTCCTAGGTCCATTCCCATAACACCCCACCATAAACAATGAGATGCGATACGCGTAAGTTCACCAATAATCGTACGAATCACTTTTACACGATCAGGAACCTCTATTTCCAACCCTTTTTCTACCGCCAAGCAAACAGCTTCATTATTGATATGAGAAGACAAATAATCCATCCTGTCTGTGAGGTGAACGATTTGCTGATAACTATCTCTCTCGCACATTTTCTCTATCGAGCGATGTATATAACCGAGGTCCGGCTCAACGTTTTTGATTATTTCTCCATCAATGGTTAATATCAAACGTAAAACACCATGAGCTGCAGGGTGTTGAGGACCCATATTAACGAAATATTCTTCCGTTTTTATTTTGGTTTTTAATTCTTGATTGGTCATGAAAATCCTTATTTAACAATCATATTAGCTTCATCTACATAATCTTTTCTCAATGGCCAGCCCACCCAATCCGGAGTTAAGAAAAGGCGTTTTAATTTTGGATGATTATTGAATTTTATACCAAAAAAATCATAGACTTCCATTTCGTGAAATTCGGCTGTTCTCCATATATCACAAACAGAATCCAGCGTTGGATTCTCCCTGTCTTCAGTCTTCACTTTTACAACCATCGCATGTTTAAACTCGGTGGACTCCAGGTGATAAATAACACCTAATTCTTCACCCCAGTCCATTCCTGTGATACAAAAAGCATAATCAAATTTTAGTTGGGGTTCTGTTTTTAATTTACTGCAAACGGCATGAAGTTGTTCTTTAGAAACGGTTAGCGTTAAATATTCAGTTCCTTCTTCCGTGAATTCCAGATTTTCTCCTAAGCCATTAATAATATTTTGTAATTCTTCGTTTTTCATGGTATCTCTTTGCTTAGATGCTAAATATTTCCTTCATCAAAACCGTCAATTGGATTGATCTTTTCCTTCATGTTCTCTTTCTTGATTTTTTCCTGTAACATGATCATCCCTTCCAATAATGATTCCGGCCTTGGTGGGCATCCAGGTACATAAACATCTACCGGAATTACATGATCGGCACCTTTAATTACAGAATAGGAATTATAATAGAACGGACCACCGGAAATGGCACATGCTCCCATTGCAATAACATATTTAGGTTCAGCCATTTGATCATACAATCTTCTTAATACCGGTCCCATTTTATTGACAATAGTTCCAGCAATGATGATTAGATCGGCTTGTCTGGCGGAAGGTCTGGCTACTTCAAAGCCAAATCGCGAAAAATCGTGTTTTGGAGCTCCTGTCTGCATCATCTCTATGGCACAACAACTGGTACCAAAATACAATGGCCACAATGAATTGGATCGACCCCAGTTAACAACGGAATCTAGAGTGGTCACCACAATATTTCCTCCATTTCCCGCAGGGATAACTTTGCCCGGAAAACTATCCGGAACAACTTCTTTTAAACCTTCAGCTTCTAACTGACTTAAATATCTTTTCTTTTCTACTCCCATTTTAAGGCTCTTTTTTTGTATGCATATAAAAGTCCTAAACCTAAAATAAATAAAAACACCATTATTTCAACTAAGGCCACTGTTCCTACTTCTTTAAAAACCACTGCCCAAGGTACCAGAAATGCGATCTCAATGTCAAACAATAGAAAAAGGATTGCGAATAAATAATATCCTACCTTGAATTGTACCCAAGTGGGTCCTATTGTTTCAACTCCACATTCATAAGGCTCTTTTTTTGCTGCATTTTCCGATTTATGAGAAATCAGATTTGATAAGAAATTAGCTAACACAATTAAAAAAACGCCCGCAATAAAAAATACTAAAATCGCTTCGTAACCCATAATTGATATTCTTAATTAGTACACAAATGTATCTCGTGGTTTAAAAAAAAAGGGTGATCAATGTCACCCTTTACACAATACTTTAATTTATTTTACTTCATAGGTTTCTCCGGAGAAAAACAGTTCGTCAACCTTCGAAAATTGCGACTTTGATTTTACCTCTGCGTTGAGCATCTCTTCTCGTTGTTCAAAAGTAGTATCTTCAAAACTTCTGATAATTCCGGTAGCTAAAGGATATTGCAATTTAACAAGCATCTGATGTAAAGTATTATCTTCACATTTGGCATCATGAACCAAAATATCCTCTTGAGTAACTCCATTCTCACCTATTGTTACTACTTCGAGCTTAAGGCCATTCAGAACAAGTCCCTTATCCTTTTCTTTTCCAAAAATCATCGGTTTACCGTGTTCCAGGAATAACTGTTTGTCTTCCTTAACCTTCTTATCTGTAAACTGAGTAAAACAACCATCATTAAAAATGACACAATTTTGTAGAATCTCAATCAATGAGGTTCCTTTGAATTTCTCTGCCTCTATGAAAAGACTGGTCATTTCTTTAGGGCTGTTACCTCCCAATCTTGCAAAAAACCTAGCTTGCGCTCCAAGAGCCAGTTCACCGGGATGAAACGGAGGCTGAGTATTCCCATAAGGAGAAGATTTTGTCTTTTGACCAATTAAAGAAGTTGGTGAAAACTGCCCTTTTGTCAAGCCGTAAATTTCATTATTGAACAAAATGATATTCAGGTCCAGATTTCTTCTTAACACATGTATAAAATGATTCCCTCCGATGGCCAAACTATCACCATCTCCTGTAATCATCCAGACACTAAGGTCCGGATTTGCTAATTTAACCCCGCTGGATATGGCAGCTGCCCTTCCATGGATACTATGCATTCCGTAAGAATCTATATAATAAGGGAATCTGGATGAACACCCAATTCCTGAAATAAAAACGACATCTTCCTTATTTACACCCATCTCAGGAAGTGCTTTTTGCATTGATCTTAAGATTACATAATCATCGCAACCAGGACACCATCTAACCTCTTGGTCACTGGAAAAATCCTTGAATGTATATTTTTTTTCTATAGTATCTTGCATCTTAGTCTTCTTTAATTATGTTCTTGAATTTCTCTACCAAATCGATCACTGAAAATGGTAAGCCCATCACTTTATTGTATTGTAAAAATTCATTTTCAGGGTATCTGCCTTTTAACACAAACGATAATTGCCCTTTATTCAATTCACAAACTACTATTTTCTTGAATTTAGATAACACCTCAGCCGTGTTTTTTGGGAAAGGATTGATATAATGAAAATGGGCATGCCCAACTTTGAAACCCTTGGCATCTAATTTTCGAACAGCAGAGTGCAAACTTCCATAAGTACCACCCCATCCGATCACCAAAAGATCACCTTCTTCATTGTATTCCGCTTTTAAGTCTGGAATATAATTTTCAACCCGTTTTACTTTTTCAGCCCTGATATTAGTCATATATTCATGATTATCAGGAACATAAGACACATTTCCTGAGATCTTATCTTTCTCTAATCCACCAACCCTGTGTTCTAAACCAGGGGTACCCGGTATGGCCCAATTTCTCGATAAGGTTTCGTTGTCACGATCATAAGGATGCCAACTATCGGAACCTTTATTTACTAAACTTGTTTTTATATCAGGCATCTCGCTGATAGACTTGATCCGCCAAGGTTCTGAACCATTGGCAATGTATCCGTCAGTAAGCAGTATGACCGGTGTCATATGCTCAAGGGTCAATTTAGCTGCTATATAAGCATAATCAAAACAATCAGAAGGTGTACTTGCTGCGATAACAATAACCGGTGACTCCCCATTTCTGCCATACATGGCTTGTAAGAGATCTGATTGTTCTGTTTTGGTTGGTAAACCTGTTGAAGGTCCACCTCTCTGAACGTTCACAATAACCAAAGGTAATTCTGTCATCAATGCCAGTCCGATAGCTTCTCCTTTAAGGGCAAGACCCGGTCCGGAAGTAGTGGTAATGGCAAGGTCACCTGCAAAAGAGGCACCAATTGAAGAAGTAACACCAGCGATCTCATCTTCTGCCTGAAAGGCTTTAACTCCAAAATTCTTGTGTTTAACCAGTTCATGTAATATATCCGTTGCCGGTGTAATTGGATAAGACCCCAGAAATAACTCAAGTCCAGACTTCTCCGCAGCTGCAAGAAACCCCCAGGCAGTGGCCATATTACCGTTTATAATACGGTAGGTTCCTTTAGGCATTGTCGATGGAGCGATTTGATATGCATTCGGAATCAATTCCAGCGTTTCGGCATAATAAAACCCTGCTTTCAGAACCTTTGTATTCGCTTCTGCAATCTCTGGTTTATACTTAAACTTCTCCTCAAAGAAATTTAAGGTATGACTCATTTCACGATTATACATCCAGTAAACCATGCCCAACGCGAACATATTCTTACTTCTTGTAATACTTTTATTATCAAGACCCAAATCTTTAATAGACTCCTTGGTCATAGAGGTCATAGAAACTTCAATTACTCTATAGTTTTCAAGGCTTCCATCTTCTAATGGATTACTTTCGTACTCAGCCTTTTGAAGGTTCTTTTTTGAAAATGCATCAACATCGACAATAAGCGTATGTCCTGGTTTCAATGCATGCAAATTTGTTTTTAATCCAGCGGGGTTCATAGCTACCAGCAGATCGAGGTCATCACCAGGTGTACTGATTTCAATACTACCTATATGAACCTGAAATCCGGAAACACCGTAAAGGCTTCCCTGAGGCGCCCTGATCTCTGCCGGATAATTGGGGAAAGTTGCCACGTCATTGCCAAACATGGCTGACGTGTCAGTAAACTGTGTACCAGTTAACTGCATTCCATCACCAGAATCACCAACGAATCTGATTACTACCGCACTTAATGATTCTACTTCATGTATTGCGTCATCCATTTTATTAACAGCCATCTTATGCATATTTTTGATAAATTTACTAAAATTTTAGATTACCCTATTTATTTAATGGCTAAAAGTAAGTAGCCTAGATCTTTTATAATATGACTTTTATCAATCTGTCATTTTTATTACATTCAACGTTCTGAGAATCTCTTATTTGGAATAATTCTAAATTTTCGTTCTACTGAATTTTATAAAATTTTATTTCTTTAACTTTGTTGCAGAATTTTAAAATCTAAATAAAATGGCTATAATTATAACAGACGAATGTATAAACTGTGATGCTTGCGTTGCGGAATGCCCAAATAACGCAATATATGAACCAGATAGTGAATGGTCATACTCAGATGAAACCTCCTTAAGTGGTGAAGTGACTACTCCTGATGGAAGAACAGTTGATGCAGATGCTGAAAATGAAGCAGTTAGTGATGAATTTTATTTTATCGTTACTGATAAATGTACAGAATGTAAAGGTTTTCATGATGAACCACAATGTGCATCGGTTTGCCCGGTTGACTGTTGTGTTCCTGATGAGGAGCATGTTGAGACAGAAGAAGCGCTTCTTGAAAAAAAGGTTTGGATGCACGGAGAATAAAAAAACTTATTTCTTAAAATTAAAAGAGTATTTGATATCAAATACTCTTTTTTTTTGCTCCAAACTTGCCAAAATAGGCCTATGACTTATATCATAATTTAATTCTTAGCTAAACTATAATTTTACCACTGTTAATCGTATTCGCTTGATAATGATTAATGCAGTAATAAACTTATCTCATATTATAAACTATCTATAAAATGAAAAAACAATTCGAAAAAATAATTTGTGATGCGAATGAGGCGGTGGCCAGAGTAGCACATAAGACCAATGAAGTATGCGCGATTTATCCAATAACTCCTGCATCACCTATGGGTGAACATGTAGACCTCTACAGTTCTAAAGAGCAAAAAAATATCTGGAATAATATTCCTCGCATTGTTGAAATGCAAAGTGAAGGTGGAGCTGCAGGTGCAGTTCACGGAGCTTTACAAGCTGGTGCGTTAACCACAACGTTTACGGCTTCTCAAGGACTCCTCTTGATGATTCCAAATATGTATAAAATGGCCGGTGAATTGCTACCTACAGTGATTCATGTAGCTGCGAGAACAGTTGCAACCCACGCCTTATCTATTTTTGGTGATCATAGCGATGTAATGTCTGCAAGACAAACAGGTTTTGCCATGCTTTTTGGAGGATCAGTTCAAGAAGCTCAGGATTTTGCGCTTATCACTCAAGTGGCAACCCTTAGATCAAGAATACCTTTTATGAATATTTTTGACGGGTTTAGAACTTCGCATGAAATCTCAAAAATTGATGCTATTCCTGATGATATCATTCAAGCAATGATGCCAGAAGACCGTATCATGGCGCATAAAAAAAACTCACTGGATCCTGATAATCCAGTAATAAGAGGAACTTCTCAGAACCCTGATGTTTTCTTTCAAGCTAGAGAAGCTGCTAACACTTTCTATGACAAAGTTCCTGAAATTGTTCAGGAAGTAATGGATGAATTCTACAGCCATACCGGCAGACGATATGACCTGTTTAACTATATAGGCCATCCTGAAGCAGAAAGAGTTACAGTTATAATGGGATCTGGTGAAGGACCAGTATATGAAGCTATGGAGAAAATGGTAGCCGAAGGTGAAAAAGTAGGTGCCCTGTTCGTTAGATTATACAGACCATTTTCTGTAAAAGATTTTATCGATAAAATTCCAAAAACGGTTAAAAAAATTGCTGTTTTAGACAGAACAAAAGAACCTGGAAGCATCGGAGAACCCCTATACATGGACGTTCTAACTGCTTATATGGAGAGTGGTAACGAAATTCCAAGTATTGTTGGAGGACGTTATGGCCTATCTTCTAAGGAATTTACTCCAAAAATGGTTAAAGGAGTCTATGATGAACTATTAAAAGATAAACCAAAAAACCACTTTACTGTTGGTATTATTGATGATGTAACACATACCAGCTTAATGGCTGACCCAATTTTTGAGGTAAAAAGAACCACTTTTAACTGTATGTTCTACGGATTAGGATCTGATGGTACAGTAGGTGGTAATAAAAACTCGATTAAAATTATTGGAGAAACAACTGATAATTTTGTTCAGGGATATTTTGTTTATGATTCTAAAAAAGCCGGAGCTCAGACCATATCGCATTTAAGATTTGGACCTGAACCAATTCATTCATCTTACTTGATTGAAAAGGCTGATTTTATTGCAAGTCATCAGTTCAACTTCATTGAAAAATATGATATGATCAATGATTTGAAAAAAGGTGGAACTTTCCTATTGAATTCTCCTTATTCAAAGGATGAAATCTGGGAACAACTTCCTGAAGAAATGCAAAAACACCTTATAGAGAATGAAGTAAACTTCTATATAGTGGATGCTTCTAAAGTAGCACAAGATGCTAATTTAGGTAAGCGTACAAATACTATATTACAGACGTGCTTCTTTGCTATATCAGGTGTTCTTCCTAAAAAAGAGGCCATTCAAAAGATTAAGGATGCCATTGTAAAATCATACTCTCATAAAGGAGATAAGATTGTACAAATGAACTTTGAAGCTGTTGATAAATCTCTGGAAAACTTGCAAAAAGTTGAATACCCAGATCAAGTTACCAGTGACAAACAATTTGTTTCTGCTATGACGAATGCTCCTGATGGCTTTGTAACAGAAGTATTAGAAACCATTCTAGCCGGTAGAGGTGATGAATTACCAGTTAGTGCTTTCCCAGTTGATGGTACTTTCCCAACTGGAACAACTCAATATGAAAAAAGTGGTATTGCGCATTTTATCCCTATTTGGGATGAGGCAGACATCTGTACACAATGTAATAAATGTGTTGCTATTTGTCCTCACGCTGCCATTAGAGCAAAAGTAGTTTCAAAAGAAGAACTCTACGAAGCGCCATTAACACTTAAACATGTTGGTGCCAAGGGTAGACCATTTGCAAAAGATGATGCCTATGTACTTCAAGTATCTCCAGAAGATTGTACGGGATGTGACCTATGTGTAGAGGTTTGTCCGGCTGAAAGCAAGTTAGTTCCTGGTTTCAAATCGATCAATATGCGTAAGAAACTTGATCATGATGTAGTTGAAAATTCAAATTGGGATTTCTTTATTGATCTTCCTGATTATGCAAGAACAGAGCTTAGTACTTCAAATGTGAAAGGAGCTCAATTCTTACAACCTTTATTTGAATTTTCCGGAGCCTGCTCTGGTTGTGGTGAAACACCTTATATAAAACTGATCACACAATTATACGGTGACAGTATCATGATTGCAAACGCTACGGGTTGTAGTTCAATTTATGGAGGTAACCTTCCTACAACGCCTTACAGAACCAATGAGTTTGGTAGAGGTCCAGCCTGGGCGAATTCTTTATTCGAAGATAATGCAGAATTTGGTTTAGGAATGCAACTGGCTCTTAGCAAAAAACAAGAGATCGCAGTGGGCTTATTGAAATCAATGGAGTTATTAGTTGGCAGCGAATTGGTGTCAGATATATTATTAAATCCAGAGGCAGATGAGACTGAAAAAGCCAAAAAATTTGCAGATATAGATAAACTTAAAGCAACTTTAAACATCCTTGACAATAATGAAGAGGCCAAAAAATTGAACCAACTTACCGAATACCTTCGTAAAAAAGCTGTTTGGATCTTTGGTGGAGATGGTTGGGCCTATGATATAGGATACGGTGGTGTAGATCACGTACTGGCTTCAGGTGAAAATATCAATATCCTTGTGATGGATACTGAAGTTTATTCAAATACCGGTGGTCAGACATCTAAAGCAACGCCTCTTGGGGCAAGCGCAAAATTCTCTATAGCTGGTAAGAAAACACCTAAAAAGAGTCTATCTATGCAAGCCATTTCATACGGTACAGTTTATGTAGCACAAATTGCAATGGGTGCTAAAGATGTTCAAACTTTAAAAGCTATTAAAGAAGCAGCTGAATTTAACGGACCATCATTAATCGTTGCTTACTCACATTGTGGTGAGCACGGATATGATCTAAAACATGGTGTTACGCAGCAAACTAAAGCTGTTAACACTGGGTATTGGCCATTGTTCAGGTTTGATCCTTCAAAACCAAAAGGTAAAAAATTCAGACTTGACTCAAAAGCGCCTTCAGCGCCATTGGAAGATTTCATGTACAATGAAGCTCGATTCACGAGAGTTGTTAAAGAAAATGCTTCTTTGGCTGGTGAGTTATTGGTTCAGGCACAGGAAGAAGTTGAATCTAAATGGGAACGTTTAGAACTATTTAAAAGCTTATAATTTTGTTAAACCAAACCCCGTAAAATTTAAATATTCTACGGGGTTTTTATTTTTCAAACCATGGATAAAAAAGCTAAAAATCAATTTGAAAAAGCAGATGGACAGCTAAGAAAGGCGAATGAAGAGCTCTATAAGCCACAGGAAGATATAGTCTCCTTTTTGGTTTGCAAAAATACCCTGTTAGCTATTGAAAATTATTTAAAAGGGTACTTGTCTAATAGAGGATATGAAACTAAAAATGAAGAATCACTTGATTTACTTCTTGAAAGGTGTCGCCTCTTAGACAAAAGATTCAATCAGATCGACCTTTCAGTTATTGATTGCAGTTCAGATCATCAGAATCACACATTTTGTGAGGACCCAAAAAAAGTAAATTCCTGTTTTGAGAAGGCCGATCAACTCGATAACCTATTGCGAGGTATGGGCATCATTTAATCTGCTGTTTATTTTTAAACACATCATTTATCCAATCTGCATTTTGTAAAATAAAGGACTTCAGGTAAATACATTTTTTTCTAGTATATTAGCGTATCAAACCTGAAATTTTATGCGTCCCCCTCAAATTGCATTTACACTCATATTTTGCCTTTACACTACATTTAGTCTTGCTCAAATTAAGACTTCAGATTCTTTAATTTCTGAGGACAAACCCTTAAATACAAAAAAGAGCGATACGTTATCTAATGAATTTGCACCTGTAACTTTATCTGGCGACACCCTGTTTTTAATTCGACACTCTCCTATGGAGTACCCTGTCAGCTATCGGGCCGGACAAATTTCCCAGCGACTAGAGTCACTATCCAAGAGCTATGAGAAAGGTGTTGATACAATTTACACAAAGAAAGAAGCATCATTCGTCAGTGTAATGTATAATGATGAAATTGCCTTTATTGTAACTGAGAACGATGCCAGATCCAATAATGTTTCTTTAAATGCATTGGCTGACAGCCAAGTACAAAAACTAAAGGAAGCTTTAAAAGAGGACGAAAAATATAATTTATCAACCCGCGAATGGCTCATTAGAATAGGTTATTTTTTGGCTTCACTAGTGGTCTTAATCCTAATTATAAAATTAATAAACTGGTCATATGGAAAACTCAATCTTCATCTGTCAAAGTTTGAAAAGAAATTTCTCAAGAAGAAAAAAAATATTCTGAGGTACTTTATTCCGAAAACAACTGCCAATATCTTTGTTTTTATTTCTAATGTTTCGCGATTTACCATAATCCTCTTTCTACTACTTACTTATTTGCCCTTCATGTTCAGTTTTTTCCCATGGACCGAAGATATTGTCAACTTATTTTACGGATATATTTCAAAACCTGTGAAGTTCGTTATTTTTGGTTTTATAGATTTTTTACCGAATCTCATATTTATCACTGTTATTATTTTTATAACAAGGTATGTGATTCGCGTGCAACGGGATATTGTTGAAGATATAGAAGCTGAAAAATTCATTATTCAGGGCTTCCCCAAAGACTGGGCGGGCACAACACAAAAAATAATAAGTTTATTAATCTGGGCCTTTGCACTTGTTTTGATTTATCCTCACCTTCCTGGCTCAGCCTCTCCAGCTTTTAGAGGGGTTTCTATTTTTATTGGTGCCATTGTTTCTTTTGGGTCTACTTCGGCAATCGCCAATATCATAGCAGGGGTTGTGATTACGTATATGCGCCCATACCAAATTGGTGATCGGGTAAAAATTCAAGATACTATTGGAGATGTGGTTGAGAAAACTTTGCTCGTTACAAGAATACGGACCATCAAAAACGAAGATGTGACCATCCCAAATGCCAATATCATTAACAATCATTTAATAAACTATTCGGCAAATGCGGAAAAAGCTGGTCTTGTATTGCATACCTCTGTAACCATAGGATATGATGTGCCCTGGGAGGAAGTTGAAAAATTATTGATCGAAGCTGCTTTAAAGAGTCTTCATATTGAAAAAGAACCCGCTCCATTCGTTTTACAGACAAGTCTAGATGACAATTATGTAGCCTATGAAATAAATGCCTATAGTAAGGAGGCCAAAAAAATGGCTTTGATCTATTCAGATATGCACAAGAACATACAAGATGTATTTAACATAGCTGGAGTAGAGATATTGTCACCGCAGTATATTGCGGCAAGGGATGGTAATTTAACCACTGTTCCGAGTCAGTTAAACCCTGAATCAAAAAGTCCGCTGGATAAAATCGTAGACCATCTTACCGGCCAAAATCAAGCCATAAAGGTTCAGAAAAAAACAGTAAAGAAAAGTGGTTCAGATGCTAAGAAAGGTTCAAATCCTGATCTTTTTAACAACTAATTAGTCGTTTAGTTTTAAGACTGCCATAAATGCTTGTTGTGGAATCTCAACATTACCCACCAAGCGCATACGTTTTTTACCTTTTTTCTGCTTTTCAAGTAATTTTCTCTTTCGGGATATATCACCACCATAACACTTGGCGGTAACATCCTTTCTCAAGGCTTTGATCGTTTCCCTTGCAATGATTTTCGCACCAATAGCTGCCTGAATTGGAATGTCAAATTGTTGTCTTGGAATCAGTTGACGTAACTTTTCACACATTTTCTTTCCTATTCCATAGGCTGTACTGTCATGTAATAGAGCAGATAATGCATCAACAGGCTGTCCGTTCAAGAGTATATCTACCCTTACAAGTTTAGAAGACCTGAATCCGATAGGATGGTAATCAAAAGAAGCATATCCTTTTGAAACAGTCTTTAATCTGTCATAAAAATCAAATACGATTTCAGAAAGCGGCATGTCAAAACTTAATTCAACTCTTTCTGTGGTCAGGTAGGTCTGGTTTGTTATTTCTCCACGCTTTTCTATACAAAGACTCATTACCGGTCCTACAAAATCTGATTTGGTAATAATACTTGCTTTGATAAAAGGCTCTTCTACTCTATTCAAGGTAGAAGGTTCCGGCAGATCTGTTGGGTTGTTTACCAAGATCATGTCATCCGGTCTTTTATTTGTAAAGGCATGATAAGATACGTTTGGTACCGTAGTGATCACGGTCATATCAAATTCTCTTTCAAGTCTTTCCTGAATAATTTCTAAATGTAACATTCCTAAAAATCCACATCTAAAACCAAATCCTAAGGCTGCAGAACTTTCAGGAACAAAAACCAAGGAAGCATCATTAAGTTGCAACTTCTCCATAGAAGACCTTAATTCTTCGTATTCATCTGTATCTACGGGATATATTCCTGCAAAAACCATTGGTTTTACATCTTCGAAGCCTTCAATCATTTCTTGGGTAGGATTCAATGCATCAGTGATTGTATCCCCCACTTTAACTTCACTGGCTGTTTTGATCCCAGTGATCAAATAACCAACGTCTCCTGCTTTTATGCTTTTCTTAGGTTCCTGGGTCAGTTTCAGCGTTCCTACTTCATCCGCAAAATATTCGTTTCCTGTGGCTACAAACTTTATCCTTTGACCTTTTTTTATTTCCCCGTTAATAACTCTAAAATAGGTTTCCACGCCTCTATAAGAATTGTATACAGAATCAAAGATCAAGGCCTGAAGCGGTCCGTCAGGATTTCCACCCGGTGCTGGAACTCTATCAATAATAGCCTTTAAAATGCTTTCAACCCCAAAACCAGTTTTACCACTGGCGTGAATAACTTCCTCCGGGTCGCAGCCTAAAAGATCAACAATATCATCAGTAACTTCTTCGGGATTGGCACTTGGAAGGTCAACCTTGTTTAAAACCGGTATAATCTCCAGGTCATTATCAAGAGCCAGATATAAATTAGAAATAGTCTGGGCCTGTATACTTTGAGCAGCATCAACTATCAATAGGGCTCCTTCACAAGACGCAATAGATCTTGACACTTCGTACGAAAAATCAACATGACCAGGCGTGTCAATTAAATTAAGAACATATTGCTCTCCCTCAAATTCATAATCCATTTGAATGGCATGACTTTTAATAGTGATACCCCTCTCTCTTTCCAGATCCATACTATCCAGTAACTGATCTTGTTTTTCCCTATCAGTGATGGTGTTGGTAAATTCCAACAACCTATCCGCCAAGGTACTTTTACCATGATCAATATGCGCAATAATACAAAAGTTTCGTATGTTCTTCATCCTTGTCTACCTATCTTCAATAATGCCGCAAATATAACCATTTAGTTGGTTGGCAAAACCTAATTTTTTCGATTAATCATGCTTAGGAAATACGATGCCGGCATCCTTTCTAACCCAGTCTAAAATTTCCATTAAGTCACGGCTTGTAGATAAAGGTAATAACGGACTTTGAGTAAGGCCTTGATCAAGGCATTCCATAACATGTATCGCTTCAAGCTCATAGCCCATTCCTTTTGGCTGTTCTATATGGATTTCTTCTTGAACACCATTTTTTTCGATAAGAATCGGAAATTCAGGTTCCCTAATAAATTTAATAAACCCATTTTCAAAACAGAGTTCTGTCTCATTATTACAGGAGCTTTCAAAACTTGAAGTAAGTACAGCCATAGCGCCATTCTCATAGGCAAAAAGCATACTAATACTATCTTCTACTCCTGTTGAGCGAATATTCGCCATGGTTTTTATGGATGTAGGCTTTCCTAATAGCATCAAGGATCTGAAGATGGGATAAATCCCTATGTCTAATAAAGAGCCTGCTCCTAAATCTATATTGTACAACCTTTTATCTGGGTCAAAGTCAGCCTTGAACATAAAATCAGACTTCACAAATCGCAATTGACCCAAGTCTTTATCTTTTGCCAATTCTAAAACTTTAATGAATTTTGCTGAAAAAATGGTCCAGAAAGCTTCCATCAAGAAAGTGTTATTGCTTTTTGAAGCCTCAATCATTTGATCTACTTCCTTTGTGTTCATGGCAAAAGCTTTTTCACAAAGCACTGCTTTTTTGTTATGTAAGCACAGTAAGCTATGTTCGAGATGCTTGGCATGTGGGGTAGCGATATAAACAATATCTACATTAGGATCTTCAACCATTTCTTGATACGAACCATAAGCTTTCTCGAAACCTAGTTCTTCAGCAAACTCTTTAGCATTATCCAAACTTCTTGAAGCCGCGGCATAAAGATTTGCATTGGGCAACAAAGAAAGATCAGCAACAAATTTTCTAGCAATTTTTCCGCAACCTAAAATAGCCCAGTTATATTTTTTATCCATTATAAATGTTTTAGTCGACCCAATCGGCTACAAATAAATTTGTATCACGGGTCCCATTATTATTTCTATTTGAAGAGAATACGATCTTTTTACCATCCGGTGAAAACATCGGGAAAGCGTCAAAAACCGTGTCATAAGTTATTTGCTCTAGACCTGATCCGTCAAGGTTGATCATAAACAAATTGAAGCTTCTTTTCGAAGCATGGTTACTCGAAAAAATTACTTTCTTACCAGAAGGATGAAAAAACGGTGCCCAGTTAGCATTTCCTAAATCCGTAATTTTTGTTAAGTCACTCCCGTCAACATTACAGACATATAACTCCATATTTGTGGGTTGAACCAATCCTTCAGCTAATAAATCTTTATATTCTTTAATCTCTTCTTCTGTTTTTGGACGAGAGGATCGAAAAATCAATTTAGTCCCATCTGGTGAGAAAAACGCACCTCCGTCATATCCTAATTCATTAGTGACTTGCCTTACATCACTACCATCAATATTCATAGTAAATAATTCCAGATCACCAGTTCGCGTTGAGGTAAATACAATTCTATCTCCATTTGGTGACACCGTGGGTTCTGCATCATAGCCATCCCCAAAAGTCAATTGCTCTAATTGATTTCCTTTTGTATCAGCCACAAAAATATCATAGCCTTTATAGACTGGCCATATATACTTATTGCCATAATCTTCTTTATTCGGCACTTCAGGACAATCCTTGCTAGCCAAATGAGTTGATGAATAAACTATTGTTTCGTTTCCTGGTAAAAAATAACTACATGTTGTTCTCCCTGTTCCGGTACTTATCAATTGTGGGATCTCTAAACTGTCTAAAGGTTTAGATGCATCCATCACAAAAATTTGATCACATTCCAGGCCCCAGACTTTATTATTGGCTTGAAAAACTAATTTCGAGCTGTCAAAACTCCAATAGGCTTCAGCATTATCACCTCCAAATGTAATTTGTTTGATGTTTTTCAAATGCTTTTCTTGTGGATAGTGTAAGGTGTTTACCCAAATGGTAGCACCAGATTTACCATCATAGCTACTGTTGTCATGAGACGATTTACATGCTAAAACAAGCATAAAAATAACAAGTATAAAAATTCTGTTTTTCATAGGATTGGTTAAAGTCAATTCAAATTTACGTTTTTTAAAAAAGTTTCAAACAAAAATCAACAATTGCTATAAAAATTTATCGATAATTCAAATGAAGGGCAATACCAAGACTACTCATTAAATGATTAAAAATTTATGTAATTTTGCAGCCTAAAAATTAAGTTTGGCAAAAATAGGTAACATTGAATTAGGAGATTTCCCACTTTTACTGGCCCCGATGGAAGATGTGAGTGATCCTCCTTTCCGCGCTTTGTGCAAAGAACAGGGAGCAGATGTGGTTTATACCGAATTTATTTCGTCCGAAGGGCTTATCAGAGATGCGGCCAAAAGCATGCAAAAACTTGATATTTATGATAAAGAACGGCCAGTAGGTATTCAAATATTTGGTGCCAATCTCGAGTCCATGTTGAAAACGGTGGAAATTGTTGAGAGGTCTCAACCCGACTTTATCGATATAAATTTTGGTTGCCCTGTAAAAAAAGTAGTTAGTAAAGGAGCAGGCGCGGGTATTCTTAAGGATATTCCTTTAATGGTTTCATTAAGTGAGGCCATGGTAAAACACACAAAACTTCCAATCACTGTTAAAACGCGTCTTGGCTGGGATGATGAAAGTGTTTATATACAAGATGTGGCTGAAAAATTGCAGGATGTTGGTATTCAGGCCATTGCTATTCATGGGAGAACCAGGGCACAGATGTACAAAGGTGACGCGATTTGGGAACCTATTGCTGAAGTCAAGAATAATCCCAGAATGCATATTCCTGTGTTCGGAAACGGGGATGTTAATTCTGCTGAAAAAGCCATGTTGATGCGGGATAAATTCGGTCTTGACGGAGCCATGATCGGCAGAGCCAGTATAGGAAACCCTTGGTTTTTTGCTGATGTAAAGCATTTTTTTAAGACTGGTGAACATTTGCCTTCACCTGGAATTCCAGAAAGAGTAAAAACCGCTAGAAGACATTTAGAAATGGCCATCGCCTGGAACGGAGATCACGCCGGACTCTATGAAACGCGCCGACATTACACCAATTATTTTAAAGGAATTCCACATTTTAAAGATTATAGACTTCGTATGGTCACCGGAGATAGCAAAGAAGAGGTTTTTGAAGTGTTTGATGAGGTGTTAGAGAAGTTTGGTAATGAGTAGTGAGGGGTTCAAATCCCTACTCCACCAATTTCTTTGAAATTCTTGCGCTGGCAATTTTAGCAGCCAGAAATCCTAAAAATAAGAGCGTAATGATAACGACAAGCACATTTACAAGCCTGAATTCAACTGGATATGCAAGGGATTGAGTGATCATTATGAAGCCGTATTTTTTCTGTAATAAGACAAACGGAATAGACACCAATAAGCCCACAAACAAGCCAAATACAGTTAACAAGAAGCCTTGAAACACAAATATTTTTCTGATTTCTCTTATTGAAGACCCTAAATGAAATAAGGTTTTTAGGTTTTCTCTTTTGTCAATGATCATCATGACTATGGCACCGATAACATTGAATAAAGCAATAACCAGAATCAAAGTGAATACCAAATAAGACACCAGGTTTTCTGTATTTAACATTTTGTAAAAAACAGAGTTTAATTGCTGTCTTGTTCTTACTTCAAATCGTTCTCCCAAACTTAATTCCAAATCTTGCTGTACTTCTTTTACATCATAATCAGGATTAACTTTTATTTCAATAGCGGATAATTGATCAGTCTTGTAGTTTAAAAGGTCTTGGGCCAGACTTAGGTTGCTATACACATACTTTTTATCAATATCATCTGTGAGTCTGTAAATCCCAATGGTTTGCGCCCCAACCTGATTAAAAGCGGTTTTCGGATTGGTTATGTATCCCTTTCCTGGCTTGGGAACATAAATTTTTAAGGTTTCTGTAAAATCATATGATGCTATTGACAGGGAAGTTGAAATAGCACTCCCGACTACTACTGTATATTTGTGATCATAATTTACCCAGTTGCCATAATAAATTGCGGTATCCAGGCGATTGACATTTAAATAATTAGAATCCACGCCTTTGATACTGGCCACATGAGATTTCTCTCCATAACTCAAAAACACTCTTTCTTCAATTACCTTTGTATAAGCAGCAATTTTATCCTTTACCAGAGCCTGTTCGATTGAATCATTAAAATAAAAAGATTTACCACGGGTTGAAGTGATTTTCAAATCAGGATCTGATGTTCTTATAAAACTTAGACTAAAATCTTTTAATCCTGAAAAAACAGAGAGCACCACAAATAAGGCTATGGTACTAACGATAACACCTAGAGTTGCGATTAAAGTAATAATATTTATAGCATTATTACTGCTTTTTGAAAGTAGGTAACGTCTTGCTATGTAAAGCGGAAAATTCAATATGATCTATTTTTTCTTTTTTCCGCTAATATTATCCTTGATAGGATTGTCTTCTCCCTTAAGTGCTTTATCAATGTCTTCTATATAATCCAAAGAATCATCAATGAAAAACATCATCTCTGGCATTCTTCTCAATTGATTCTTGGTCCTTAACGCTAAAGCATGTCTGATCATAACAGTATTTGCTGTAATTCCTTCCATGATTTCTTCCTTCTTATCGGATGGAAAAATACTCAAATAAGCTTTGGCTTGTCCCAAATCAGAAGTTACATGAACTTTAGTTACTGAAATAACAACGCCTTTCATACCATCTCTTGCTGCTCCTTGCAAAATGTCAACCAAGTCTTTTTGGATTACGCCTGCAATTTTTTTCTGTCTGTTTGTTTCCATGGGTACAAAAATAGTATTATTAGACTTAATGGAGCATCAAAACTTAATTAGTATAAAATCTTTATTTTTGAGAACCTAAGATCCTTTCAAATGAATAAAATAGAACATATAGGAATTGCCGTAAAAAACCTTGAAGCATCCAACAAACTTTTCACTAGTCTATTGGGGGCAGCACCTTATAAAATGGAGGCAGTAGAAAGTGAAGGCGTTCAAACGTCATTTTTTAAAGTTGGTCCTAATAAAATCGAATTACTTGAAGGCTTGTCAACAGAAAGTCCAATTTCAAAATTTATTGAAAAAAAAGGAGAAGGAATTCATCATATAGCTTTTGAAGTTGAAAACATTGAAGAAGAAATTCTAAGGCTTAAAAAAGAAGGATTTACAATGATTCATGAAAAAGCAAAAAAAGGTGCTGACAACAAGCTCATCGCTTTTCTTCATCCTAAGAGCAGTAACGGAGTGTTGATAGAGCTCTGTCAGGAAATAGAAAAATAATGTTCAGGACTTCTAATTTTTATTTGCCCTTTATTCAGAAATAATTACCTTGCAATTCGCTAAAAGCTTGGAAATTTTATGAGTACATCCTTTGAGAAATACCAGAAAAGAAGACTTCGATATTCTTATGTATCTGTCGTTATCAGTATTTCACTGGTATTGTTTTTAATTGGTGTTTTAGGTCTTCTTGTTTTGAACACAAAAAAAGTATCTAATTATTTTAAAGAAAGTGCGGCGATCACCTTGTATCTTAAAAACGAGGTGTCTCGCGATAAAATCTTGAATCTTCAGGTCTCAATTGACGAAAAAGCCTTTACAAAAAGCACCAAATTTATATCTAAAGAAGACGCGGCAGAGATTTACAAAAAAGAAAATGGTGAAGATTTTATGGATTTTCTAGGATATAACCCGCTTGAAAACTCCATAGACATTTATGTAAAAGCCGACTTTGTCTCCCCTGAAAAAATGCAGGAAATAGAGGGTATTTATAAGAAAAATCAATTTGTTTCTTCCGTTTCTTACGACAAACCCTTGATTGATTTGCTTACAAAAAATGTAAAACGAATAAGTCTATTCATTCTTGTGTTCTGTGGATTAGCCACTTTAGTAGTAGTGGTCTTGATCAACAGTTCGATAAGACTTTCTGTGTATTCAAAAAGATTCACGATAAAAACCATGCAGATGGTGGGCGCTTCGAAGCGATTTATAAGAAAACCATTTATATGGAACAGCGTAAAACTCGGTATAATTGGCGCGATTTTTGCCATATTTCAACTCGCTATTCTTCTGTACTATATGAATAAAACATTCCCCGAATTTGGTATGGTTGACGATCGAATTGAAATGGCCTCTTTGTTTGGAATTATTTTTGGAATGGGCATATTGATTACCTGGATAAGCACCTTTTTGGCAACACAAAGATTTTTAAATTTAAGAACAGACGAATTATATTATTAAAATGGGCACAAAGAAAAAAGATCAACTCAAAACAGAAGGAGAATTCCTTTTTGGGAAAAAGAACTATCTGATTATGATCGCCGGAGTTGTGGTAATATTGATTGGTTTTGCTCTTATGTTAGGTGGTGGAAGTGATGACCCAACTGTATTCAATGAAGAAATCTACAATTTTCAAAGAATTAGGTTGGCCCCAACAGTTGTACTTATCGGTTTAGCCATTGAAGTCTACGCCATCATGGCCAATCCCGGACAAGAAAAAAAGTAAGAATGTTCAACTCTTATTCATTCCAATAAAACATGAGTTATATAGAAGCTATTATCCTTGGTATTGTTCAAGGTCTTACTGAATTTTTACCTGTATCATCTAGCGGACACCTTGAATTGGCTAAAGTCATATTTGGCAATGAAACTGTTCCGCAGGAAAGCTTAACTTTTACTGTTGTGCTTCACTTTGCCACAGCTTTGAGTACGCTTGTAATTTTTAGAAAAGACTTAGTTGATATTTTTAAAGGACTGTTACAATTCAAAAATAATGATGAGTTTGAATTCTCGGCAAAGATTATCATCTCAATGATTCCTGCAGTTATAATTGGATTGTTGTTTGAAGAGGAACTTGAAGCTTTTTTTAATGGCAATGTTTTACTGGTAGGCTTCATGTTACTCATTACGGGTCTATTATTGTTTTTAGCAGACAAAGCAAAAAATACAAACAAAAACGTTTCCTATAAAAATGCTTTTATTATTGGAATATCACAGGCTATAGCCATGCTTCCTGGTATTTCAAGATCAGGTGCAACGATTTCAACATCAGTTCTTCTCGGTGTCGATCGCACCAAGGCCGCAAGGTTTTCTTTTTTAATGGTAGTTCCTTTGATCTTTGGCAAAGTTGCTAAAGATATTATGGGAGGAGCCATCAACTTTAGTGATGAAAATTTCGGCGTCATGATTGTAGGATTTATTGCTGCATTTATTTCAGGTCTTATAGCTTGCAATTGGATGATTTCTTTGGTTAAGAACAGTAAATTATACTATTTTTCAGCCTATTGTTTTATAGTTGGTACACTGGCTATAGGCTATTCCTATTTCTATATGTGATGAATATTGAAGATTTTAAAAACGGGCAAGTTCTCGTTATTGACAAACCTCTTAACTGGACTTCCTTTCAAGTTGTCAATAAAATTCGCTGGGCGATTCGTAAAAAATTTAAAATAAAGAAAATTAAAGTGGGTCATGCCGGAACCTTAGATCCATTGGCCACCGGCATATTAATTGTTTGTACCGGAAAGCAAACAAAAAAAATCATTGAATATCAGGCCGAAGGAAAAGAATATACGGGTACGATTACCCTGGGAGGCACCACACCATCATTCGATCTTGAAACTGAAATAGACCAATCCTATCCAACAGAACACATAACTAAACAAAACCTTCTGGAAACGGCAGCATCATTTGTTGGTAAGATTCAGCAAAAACCACCTCTGTATTCTGCTCTAAAAAAAGATGGCGTACGCCTTTATCACCTGGCTCGTAAAGGAGAACAGGTCGAAATTAATGCAAGGGAAGTTGAAATTTTTGCTTTTGAAATTACTGATATTGCAATGCCCGTAATTAGCTTTAGAATTGAATGTAGCAAGGGGACTTATATCAGATCAATTGCCAATGATTTTGGTGAGAAACTAAACTCAGGAGGTCATTTATCATCATTAAGAAGAACGAAGAGCGGATCTTTCAAAATTGAGTCAGCATCCACATTGAAATCTTTTTTGGAGCAGTTAGGTAATGAAACCATGAGCTAGAAAAAATGAGATAACCAGCTTTCACCTGCCGGAACCTCCCATGACTCATCATATTCAAATTTTGTATTGATCATATTGTCAAAAACAACCGTTTTCTTAGACACACCTTTGTTTTTAATCAATAATTTAAACGCTGGAATCTCTTTCAACTGAACATATTGTCCTTGTTTAAAACAAACATTTACTTTATCCAATAAAGTGATCTCAAATTTTTTCTCCAAACTCAGTACAAAATCAACAAGTAAATTCTGCTTGTCAAGATCCAGAGCGGTTGCTTCAGAGATCATAAAAATTAAAAACCTGTCATATTCAATCTTACAACAAATATCAATTCCTTCTAAATTGGAACAGAACGAATCTAATTGTTCTCTAAGTACTGGCATTTCATTCGCGAAGAATTTGCGGCTTCCCGGATAAATCATGACCTTGGCTTCACTAGTTAAATCTTTACTGGCTACTAGCATATTAACCTATCAAATCTTCAATAAGATCTACCATTTCTTTTTCAATATGGATTCCTTTATCTTCATTATACCAATTTTGTAAATCAGTCTTCAATTTGGCATCAATTTTTCCGTGTTCTTGCTTATAATCACTTACCATTTTTGCTGCTTTTGCCGAACGTGGGCCCCATGAGCCTACAACTTCCTTCGAAGCATTATCTACAACGATCAATTTTGGGATTGATTTATTTCCATTGGTCAAAAACTGATTCATTAGTTCTTCATTCTCATCTCTCAAGACCACCTTTAAGTCAATTTTATCATTTGCTTCTGCAAATTTGTTTATGACAGGTAAGGTTTGAGCGGCATCTCCACACCAGCTTTCAGTTAACACCATCCAGGTAAAGTCCTTATTAATTTTCTGTGCTTTTGTAAAGGCAACTTCATTCAGTTTAGTTTGCTTATCAAGGCGTTTCATCCTTTGATTATTCAACTTAGTAAAATGAAACAGGTCGTCATTTTGATTTATCCCTGTAGATTTTCCTTCCTTCAGCAATTGCAGAATCATTTCTTTATAAGCCGTATAGCTATGTGCTGTTTTTAAACTTTGTTCTATAATCTTCTTCATTCTTATTCTATTTAAGTCTGTTTAGACGTAACAAATATAAAACCTAACTAGATAGTATAGTGTAACCCCTGTAACATTGTAATCACCATTTGATCAAGGTCAGTTTTAGCCTCCCAACCCCAATCTTTTTTTGCCTGAGTATCGTCTATACTTTCAGGCCAGGTTTCAGCAATTTGTTGGCGTGAATCAGGCTTATACCCCATTGTAAATTCAGGAATTTGTTTTTTAATTGCTGCTCCAAGTTCTTTAGGAGAAAAACTAAAAGCTCCAATATTGTAAGAAATATAATCATCGCGTAATGCAGCCTCCATAAGTGATATGGTGGCATTTATTGCATCATCCATATACATCATTGGTAAAACCGTACCCTCTTCGAGGAAGCATGTGTATGATTTTCTCTTGATGGCCTCATAAAAGATCTCAACAGCATAGTCAGTGGTGCCTCCTCCAGGTGTAGTTTTATAACTTATCAAACCCGGATACCGAAGACTTCTAACATCTACGCCATATTTACTTTTATAGTATGCACACCAGTTCTCACCTGCCAGTTTACTGATGCCATATACAGTTGAAGGCTTAATAATAGTATCTTGAGGTGTGTTTGTTTTTGGCGTATCAGGGCCAAATACGGCTATAGAACTTGGCCAAAATACTTTTTTTATTATTCCATCTTTAGCAAGCTCCAAAATATTAAAAAGAGACGCCATGTTCAATTCCCAGGCTTTCTGTGGATTCTGTTCAGCAATTACAGATAGAATAGCCACCATTAAATACACTTCTGTGATCTTGTGCTTATCAAGAACCTCTTTGATATCACTCCTGTTCGTGACATCGAGAAACTCGAATGGTCCAGATTCCATTACTTCATAATTCCCTTTCCGGATATCTGAAGCGATTACATTATCATTTCCATATATCTGGCGGAGTTTTAAAACCAGCTCGGTTCCTATTTGTCCACTCGACCCAATAATTAAAATTTTCGAAGCCATTATTCTTAATTAAAATCCTTGGCAAAGATAGGAGTTCTGAAATAGAAAAACTATGCAACTTGTTTGATATCCTTTAAGATTAATGCTTATTTTTGAGCTGTCAAAACTTGTCATATGCCAAAGATTATCATCGGATACTTTATGCTGATTCTTGTACTCATCTCCTGTAATAACAAAGAGAAAAGTGAACAAGATGAAACTTCCATCAAGGAAGAAAGGTTCATCACAATCAAATCTGATAAACCGATTATAGCTTTAAACGCTAAGGCAAAAGAACTGGTTACAACCTGGCCTGAATATCAAAATTTTGAAGATCTGATTACCCAATATCAGGAAATAACAGTAAGTGAAGCGCTTTTGAACAGTGTTGAACTATCTGTACTCGCGCAACAACTAAAGGATTCTATCCGGGTTGAAAAACTGAATATTCCAGAAGTTAAAATAAGACTCAATGTATTGTATAGTGAAACGCTTCGTTTGGCTGATATGTCAAGCATACCGACTATTACGGAAGAATCTGTAAAGCAGGAGAATAATAATATGATCAATGCCTTTTCAGCATTAAACTTAAAAATAAACAATATGAATCTCCAAGATGCGCTAAATAGTGAGATCAGTAAGTTTGTTGATGAGGTTCTTGAATCACCTTCTATTGATTCCTCAGACACAATTGTTAAAGTAGATAGCATCGACTAATATGCTCACTTAACCTGGCCATTCATAGCGGGTAAATTTTTGTATATTTGGAAAACAAAATGCTGCTATAATTCCCCTTGAATGAGAAAAGTAACTTCCCTTTTTTTACTTTTTGTTTTTTATAATGTCACCGGACAGTACAATGAGGCTGCTCCATGGATAGATGTATCTGATCAACGAAAAATTTCACAAGACAATTCTTTAGCAAACTTAAGCGAATCTTTTAACGCATATTGGGTAGGAAAAGACCGTAATAAGAAAGGCAGTGGATTTAAACCATTCAAGAGATGGGAAAACCATTGGCGAAATCAGCTTTCAAAAAACGGGTCCTTGGTTACGCCCCAAATGATTTGGAATTCCTGGAAACAGAAAAATAACTTGACACAAAGTAAAATAAGCGACTGGAAATCGATTGGCCCCTATACAACCAATGTAAAATATGGACAAGGAAGGGTAAACACATTTATCATTGATCCAAATGATGCGGAAACCTATTATGTTGGTGCTCCGGCTGGAGGTCTTTGGCGCTCTACAGATTCAGGAATAAACTGGACGCCTCTTTCAGATGAAATACCGCAGATTGGTGTTTCGGGAATAGCCATTGATAAAAACAATTCGGATATTATATACATTGCAACCGGTGATGACGATGCCCGTGACACCTATAGTGTAGGCGTATTAAAATCAGTTGACAAGGGATCGTCTTGGTCGAAAACCGGATTAGATTTCTCAGAAACCAATGCGGTTGCCAATGAAATCTACATTCATCCAGAAGATTCTGATATTATTTGGGTAAGTACCAACAAAGGTTTGTTTAAAAGTCTTGATGCATCAGTCAGTTGGACCAAGCAATTATCAAATAATATTGTTGATTTCAAATTAAAACCTGGTGATCCAAACACGGTTTACGCCGTGAGTCGCTCTAAATTTTATAAATCGACAAATGGAGGTAACACCTTTGAGGTAATTAGCAGCGAACTCCCTCAAACTTCCGGGCGATTTGCTATTGATGTCAGCGACGCGAATTCAGAAATCATTTATATCCTAAGTGCAAATGTTGATAATACTTTTCAAGGATTATACAAATCTGACGATTCCGGTGAAAGCTTTAAAAAAACTGCCGTCTTGGAAGACATATTTGGTGGAAGTCAACAAGCCTGGTATGATATGGCTTTAACGGTCAGCCCTGTAAATGAAAATATTGTTATTGTCGGAACACTTGACATATGGAAATCAAGAGATGGAGGAGATACCTTTATCCAAAAAAACAGATGGTGGGACCCCTCGGATCCTGCTTACACCCATGCTGATATTCATTTTTTAAGATACTTCAACGGGCGGTTATTTGCCGGTACTGATGGTGGTATTTACAGCTCTTCAAACGACGCGAATTCGTTTACAGATCTTTCAGAAAGTTTAAGTATCAGTCAATATTATAAGATATCAACGGCAAGAAGTAATGCAGGTCGAATTGTTGGTGGTCTCCAAGACAACGGAGGTTTTGCCTACAGTGATGAAACATGGCATCAATATCATAGTGGAGATGGTATGGATTGCGTGGTTGACCCTAACGATGAAAATGTATTCTATGGCTTTAGCCAATACGGAGGAAGTTTAAATATCACCTATAATGGAGGTAAAACAGAAGGAGGAACGATCACTGAGGCTCCAAAAGAAGAAGTGGATAATGAAAATGATGACAGCGGAGGGAATTGGGTTACTCCTTTGGTTGCAGACCGAAGAGGAAATCTTTATGCAGGATACTCCCGAGTTTATCGCCTCGTGAACAATTCGTGGGAAAGCGTTTCCTCGGATGATTTTGGCGGTGATCTTGACAATCTATCAATTGCTCCATCCAATAATAGTATCATGTTCGCTTCACGTGTCAACAAATTGTATAAAAGTGATGACAACGGTGTCTCATTTGAGAAATTAGCCGTGAGTTTTACATCCTTAATCAGTTCTCTGGAGATCAATCATCAGAACGAAAACATAATTTACCTGACAACCGCCGGAAGCGACGGAAGTGTCTTTAAATCTGAGGATGGAGGAATAAACTGGGAAAACATCTCTGCAAACCTTCCCGAAGATTCTAAATTGGTCATTAAGCATCAAAACCAAAGCCTGCATAATGATATCTATTTAGGTACCAATATTGGCGTTTATCATATGAATGATAACATGACCGAGTGGGAAGCCTTTGATAAAGGCCTGCCTAATGCACCTGTTTACGACATTGAAATAAATATAGAGGACAAATTAATAAGCGTAGGAACTTATGGCCGAGGGGTCTTTCAATCTCCGATTGAAGTCGCTAAGGCAAATACTGATATCAGCTTACTCAGTATCAATACAAATAATTCTGTTCAATGTGGCGGAATAACCCCGGTTGTAACCGTCAAAAACAATGGGCTTAATACATTGAACTCAGTTTCAATTGCATATATGGTTGATGATTCACCCTTTGAATATTTATTTGAAGGAGAAATCGGGCCTGATGAAGTCAAAGAAATTGAATTACCAAACAATAGTCAAGTGAGCTTAGGAAATCATAGCCTTAGCGTTGAAACGACAGTTACAAATGATGCATTCAATGACAACAATAGACTTTATGCCTCTTTTACTTCCAATAATTTAGGTGAAGGTCAATATGTAAACACCTTTGGTGATGTCAATGAAGATGAATGGCTTGAAATAACTTTAGGCGATTCAAATGGGCTTTGGGAAAGAACAGAAGCTACCAGTCAAAAATTTAAGGATAAATTTAATCAAGTTTATGTGACCAATGCCAATGGAAACTATTCAGATGAAACAACAAGCTATTTAATATCACCTTGCTATGACCTTAGCAGACTTGAAAATCCGATGCTTACTTTTGATATGGTTTATGACATTGAATTAAACTGGGATGTTCTTTACATGGAATACACTATTGACAAAGGTCATACCTGGCAAATTCTAGGGACAGCAGATGACCCTAACTGGTATAACAGTAACTTCATAGATCCACAAAGGACGATTACTGTGGGTAAACAATGGACCGGATCAGATTTAACAGCTAAAGAATACAGCTTTAACCTGGAAGGATTGGGTGATCAACCTAATATCATTTTCAGATTTGTGTTTGCTTCAGATCAAGCAGAAAATGGTGAAGGGGTAGCTATTGATAATTTTAGCATAGCTGCCAGTGCAATTCTGGCAACAGATGATTTTGCCAAAAACAACTTCAAGTTATATCCAAATCCATCTTCATCGGTCTTCTACATTCAACGGCCTGGTTTTGATTCTATGCAGCTTAGTGTGTATGATGTAACAGGAAGGTTAATTTATGAAGTAGATGATATCACTGTTACAAACTTTGCGCTGGATCTTACAAAGAAGCCATCCGGCCTTTATTTTTTAAAAATTAATGAAGGATCTAAAATTATTTCTACTGCGATTTTAAAACAATAGACTTTTAAAATTACTCAGGAAACAAACTACTATCCAATCCTGGAACAATTCTTAAGGCATTTTTATAATACACTTTTTTCAAAACTTCATCTGAAAGATCTAAACCATACATCGCCCAAAAAGCATGATACTTCTTATGATATGGAAAATATTCATCATCAGATTCTAACACTCTAAAGTAAGTTGGGAATTCTTCTGGTTTCCAGCTATCTTTCCCAAATAGAATTCTATCCTGGTACTTTTCAAAAAAACGCTTAGCTGCTCTTGGTTGCCTTCCTAATTCAGCAATGATTGCTCCTATTTCAACATTCATATTCGGCATGTCGTCCATCAATTCACTTAGCTTTCCTAAATTATTGGCGTACCATCCCATGTGGGCATTTACAAAAATTGTTTTCGGGTGTTTCTTAAACATTTGATGTTGTTCTTTTATGATCTGTTCCCAAGAGGCCGGATCTGAATCACTTCTTTTTCTCCTTGGATGCGTCTTTAATTCTAACCAGCGTTCGTTATCACCATCAAAGTCATCCCAAAATGATTTTGGATCGGCTGCATGAATAAGAACAGGCACACCCATTTCACCACATTTTGCCCAAATAGCATCTAACCTTTTATCATCTATAGCCACTCTATTTCCATCAGTATCCTTATATCGCATTCCAAGGCTCTTATAAATTTTTAAGCCTCTGGCACCATTATTAATGTCCTTCTCTAATTGATTCACTGTTTTCTCTGTCCAATTATCAGTGCCAACGCCTTCAAAATCAATATTAGCAAAAACAACAAATCGATTTGGGTAATGATCCTTAATATTCTTGACAGACTGAATCAGCTGATCACCTGATCTTCCGCTCAGGTTCACCATTATGCCCATGTTCAATGTATCCATAGCGGCTACCACCGGGCCAAGATCTTGCTCCGGCATTCTGTATTGGTGTCCATGAATATCAATAAAGGGAAACTTGGCTTTCAATATTACGTTTCCTGGTACTACAAGAGTAGAAGTTGGGTTGTATTCTTCAAAAGTCAGTTCTTGAGCACAAGAAGAACTAAAGGTGATTAGTGCTAAAAAGAAAAAAATAGAGTGTTTAAAATGCATAAAGTTTGTTTTATTGGGCTTTCAAAAGTATAAGACACCACCGATCAGAAAAGAATTCCCATCGAACGTGTCTTAATGAATCAAATTAGATTGTACTCAAATAAGGCAATAATGAAGTCCTAGTATATTTCATTTTTATTTGATTCCTTAAAACCATAAAAATAAATTCACTTAGCTTCTCATTAAAAAAATAAAAGTTCAGCCAGTTTATAATGCTGGAATAACCAAAACCTGTCCTGGATATATTTTATCAGGGTCTGTGAGCATTGGTTTATTTGCTTCAAAAATAATGTTGTATTTCATCGCATCACCATAAACCCTTTTTGATATTTTAGATAAATAATCTCCGCTTACAACAGTGTAATACTGCTTTTCAGGCTCAACCACTTCAGGTTCAGGCACATTTAGAACAAGGTTATCATTCACTGAACTTATTCCCGCAACATTCCCTGTTACCACCACAACTCTATTTCTTTCCAAAACACTCGAAACTTCTCCATTTAATGTTACCGTTTCACCTTCTACTGTAACGGCTAAATCCTTTACATTCAAACCATACTTATTAATATGCTTTACAATTGCCTCAGCTTTTTCCTTTTCAAGGGTCTCGTCGCTTTTACCAAAAACTTTTTCTCCTGCTCCTTTTAAGAATGAAATTAATCCCATTTGTATATTTTTTAAATTAATAAATTATGCCTCTGATACCTTAAATATAGGCCTTGAGCTTTAGTAGTTAATACTCCTTTAACCTATTGATAAAGGTGAATTTTAAACCAAGCATAAAGTTAACATAAAACAAAATCAATTTGATATTTTTTTTTGTAAATCACTTGCGAGCCGCTCGGAGGTGAAGGCTTCGGAGCTGAAGGGTTCACTTGCGAGGCGTTCGCAGGTGAGGTGATCGGAACTCATCACCTCACCTGCGATCACCTCAGGGTTCTTGGCTTCAGGGCATAAAAAAACCTCTAACATATATATGTTAGAGGTTTAGAAGAAAGGCAACGACTTACTCTCCCACCCAGGGGCAGTACCATCAGC
>NZ_JAUFQO010000021.1 GCF_030409835.1 Lutimonas halocynthiae | reverse complement strand
GGCCCCCCAACAAATACAGACGACAATAAAGGAGTTTATGCTTATGATAAAGCCAAACATACCTTATATGGACCAAAAGCCACCGCGGACGAATGGGGAGATCCACCTATAATGAAAGGACTGGATTCATTTCATATAGATTTTCAAGGTGCTAAATTATTTGTAGTTCCTGAAGCATTAAAGATCAATGAAATGGGTGCTGAAGGTGATTACTACCTGGACACTAAAATACCTAAGTTACACGGACCTAAAAAAGCCCCAGAATTGACTAGTGTCACTATTGAAACACTAATCGAATTTTCGAGTAAAAAGGATGATGATGCCATAGGATCATATTCTATTGATTTAAATAGCAAAACAATGTTTGGCCCTAAAAAAGATCCGAGCAAATGGGGTGAATCATTCGAGGTTAATATTGTAACCAAAGAGCCTGATGTCAAGGATATGACCAATGGATCTTATTACTATATTCAGGATGATAAGAAATTAATTGGACCTGTCGATATTACTTTGTGGCCGGAACTT
>NZ_JAUFQO010000020.1 GCF_030409835.1 Lutimonas halocynthiae | reverse complement strand
GCACCAGTTATCCCTGCCTTGGCAGATGTAACAGGAGAATGTTCAGCAACAGCTATCGCTCCAACGGTTGTAGATAACTGTGGTGCAACAATCACAGGAACAACTAGTGATGCACTTACTTATAACACACAAGGTAGTTTTGTAATTACCTGGTCGTTTGATGATGGTAATGGAAACGTTGCTACACAGACACAGAATGTAATCGTTGATGATGTAACAGCACCAGTTATCCCTGCCTTGGCAGATGTAACAGGAGAATGTTCAGCAACAGCTATCGCTCCAACGGTTGTAGATAACTGTGGTGCAACAATCACAGGAACAACAAGTGACGCGCTTACTTATACTACACAAGGTAGTTTTGTAATTACCTGGTCGTTTGATGATGGTAATGGAAACGTTGCTACACAGACACAGAATGTAATCGTTGATGATGTAACAGCACCAGTTATTCCTGCCTTGGCAGATGTAACAGGAGAATGTTCAGCAACAGCTATCGCTCCAACGGTTGTAGATAACTGTGGTGCAACAATCACAGGAACAACAAGTGATCCACTTACTTATAACACACAAGGGAACTTCACAATTACCTGGTCGTTTGATGATGGTAATGGAAACGTTGCTACACAGACACAGAATGTAATCGTTGATGATGTAACAGCGCCAGTTATCCCTGCCTTGGCAGATGTAACAGGAGAATGTTCAGCAACAGCTATCGCTCCAACGGTTGTAGATAACTGTGGTACAACAATCACAGGAACAACAAGTGATGCACTTACTTATAACACACAAGGTAGTTTTGTAATTACCTGGTCGTTTGATGATGGTAATGGAAACGTTGCTACACAGACGCAGAATGTAATCGTTGATGATGTAACAGCACCAGTTGCTGGTTTAGGTACTTTACCAAATGTAATAGGAGAATGTAGTGTAACAAGTTTAACAGCACCAACGGCAACAGATAACTGTGGAACAGTTACTGTTAGTAGTGATGCTTCTTTACCAATTACAACTTTAGGTACTACAGTAGTTACTTGGACTTATGATGATGGAAACGGAAATACAACTACTCAGACACAGAATATAGAAGTACAGGACACAGGAGTTCCTGCTCCAGTAGTGACTAACTTACCTACCTTAACAGGTGAGTGTAGTGTTGTTGTAGCAACAACTCCAACAGCTACAGATGGTTGTGCAGGAGTTATAGTAAATGGAATAACTAGTGATCCGACTACCTATAGTGTAGTAGGAACGTATACAATTACTTGGACTTACACAGGAGCTAACACAAATACAACTACTCAAACACAGACAGTAATCGTAACAGACACAACAGCACCAGTTGCAGATATAGCTACTTTGGCTGATGTAACAGCAGAATGTAGTGTAGCAGTATTAACTGCACCAACAGCTACTGATAACTGTGGTGGATTGGTAACAGTTACAAATGATGCAACATTACCAATTACAGCTCAAGGAACAACATTAGTTACTTGGACTTATGAAGATGCTCAAGGTAATACATCAACACAGACACA
>NZ_JAUFQO010000002.1 GCF_030409835.1 Lutimonas halocynthiae | reverse complement strand
TCTGCTAAATAAATTTAACAAACTAAAACAAATAATTTTACTCTCTTTGTTACGCTGTCAATCTTCAATATTTTCAATGAACTTTTATTCTCTTTCTCGCTCTTCTCCCTTCAACATCTTCTTATCTACTTCTCAAAGCGGCTGCAAAAATAAAACCTTTTTTTCTTTCCACCTAATAAAAAATAAAATATTTTTTCGATGGTCTTTTGGGGCTTTATTTCAACTTGAACTTCGCTTTGAAAACAGTACTATTACCGTTTTTAAGCGGCTGCAAAAATACAACCAAATATAAATACCAACCTAATTATTTCTTTACTTTTTTTGCTATTTTTTTCATGACTTTTGCAATAGGCTGATAACCCGTTGTTTCTGACGTAAAAAATTTGCAATTATTTCACACTTGATTTAGCCATTTTTAAGGATGAATTTTAGCCTATACCTATTATATATACCAAGTATTTAAAAATTTGAAAAAATGCCTCAAATATAGACTCACATTCTATTCCTTATTTAATTTCTGATATGTATCTTTGCCTCCTTATAATTAAGCACATGATTAAGATTACTTTACCAGATGGTACTATTAAGGAGTTTGAAAAGAATTCAACTCCAATGGATGTTGCAAAAAGCATCAGCGAAGGATTGGCCAGAAATGTTATTTCTGCCCGATTCAACGACGATACTGTTGAGACTAAAACACCATTAACTTCAGACGGGAGCCTTACGCTCTTTACCTGGAACAATCCTGAAGGTAAAAAAGCATTCTGGCATTCATCTGCCCATTTGCTCGCTCAAGCTATTCTTTCATTTTACCCGGAAGCCAAATTGACGATCGGACCAGCCATTGAAAACGGCTTCTATTATGACGTAGATTTTGGAAATGAAACAATCTCTGAAAATGACTTTAAAAAGATTGAGGATAAAATGCTCGAATTTGCCAGACAAAAATTCGAATTCGAAATGCGTGAAGTATCTAAAGAGGATGCTTTAACTTATTATAAAGACCAAGGCAATGAATTTAAGGTTGAATTAATCGAAAATTTAACTGACGGAGACATCACCTTTTGTGATCATAGTGATTTCACAGATCTTTGTCGAGGAGGACATGTGCCTAATACTGGTATTATAAAAGCCACTAAGATCATGAGTGTTGCTGGTGCCTATTGGAGAGGTGATGAAACCAAACCTCAATTGACGAGAGTTTATGGTATTTCATTCCCTAAACAAAAAGAACTGAAAGAATATCTTGCTCTTTTAGAGGAAGCGAAAAAAAGAGACCACAGAAAACTGGGGAAAGAACTTGAATTGTTTGCTTTTTCTGCAAAAGTTGGACAGGGTCTTCCATTATGGCTACCAAAAGGAGCAGCATTAAGAGAAAGACTTGAGAATTTCTTAAAAAAAGCCCAGAAAAAGGCGGGTTATGAAATGGTCATCAGCCCTCATATTGGTCAAAAGGAACTTTATGTCACCTCAGGACATTATGCAAAATATGGAGAAGACAGTTTTCAACCTATTCATACACCAAAAGAAAATGAAGAATTTCTTTTAAAACCGATGAACTGTCCGCATCATTGCGAAATTTATAATGTAAAACCATATTCTTATAAAGACCTACCAAAAAGGTTTGCTGAATTCGGTACTGTATACAGATATGAACAGAGTGGAGAACTTCACGGCTTGACCAGAGTGAGAGGGTTTACACAGGATGATGCACATATCTTTTGTACACCAGACCAATTGATAGAAGAATTTAACGCGGTAATTGATATTGTGCTTTATGTTTTCAGCGCCTTAGGCTTCAAAGATTTCACAACGCAGATATCACTTCGTGACCCTGATGATAAGGAGAAATATATAGGTAGTGATGAAAATTGGGAAAAAGCAGAAAATGCTATCATGCAATCTGCCAAGGAGAAAAATCTTAAAACAGTAATTGAATATGGAGAAGCGGCCTTTTACGGTCCAAAATTAGACTTTATGGTAAAGGATGTTTTGGGCAGAAATTGGCAGTTAGGAACGATTCAAGTAGACTATAATTTACCTGAAAGATTTGATCTTACGTATAAAGGATCAGACAATCAATTGCACCGACCTGTAATGATCCACCGCGCGCCTTTTGGCTCAATGGAAAGATTTATTGCCATACTTATCGAGCATACTGGAGGTAATTTCCCTCTATGGCTCACGCCGGAACAAGTTATTTTACTACCAATCAGCGAGAAATACGAGAATTATACTAAAAAAGTTTTACATTTGCTAGAAAATCACGAAATTCGCGCCCTCGTTGACAACCGCAATGAAAAAGTTGGTAGGAAAATTAGAGACGCAGAGTTGAGTAAAATTCCGTTTATGCTAATTATCGGAGAGAATGAAGAAAAAGACGGAACGGTGTCAGTGAGAAAACATAGTGAAGGTGATTTAGGCTCCTTTTCAATTGAAGAATTTGCCGGAATTATCCAAACTGAAATAGATAAAACATTACAACAATTCTAAAGTATAACAAATCCCTTAGGGATTTTAAAAATTTACAGCTATAGCAATTCGAAGAAACAGAGGAGCAAGAAAACCTTGGAGGATTATTAAAGAAGATTTACACAAGATAAATCGCAAAATAGACGCTCCAGAAGTACGTCTAGTAGGAGATAATGTTGAAACAGGTATCTATCCAACTAGAAAGGCACAGGAAATAGCAAATGAACTGGATCTTGATCTTGTAGAGATCTCTCCAAAAGCTAAACCTCCAGTTTGTAAGATCATAGAGTACAAAAAGTTTCTTTATGAACAGAAAAAACGCGAAAAAGCTCTAAAGTCTAAGGCTACTAAAGTAATTGTTAAAGAAATTAGATTCGGACCGAATACCGATGAACACGATTTTGAATTCAAGAAGAAACACGCTGTCAAATTTTTGGAGAGTGGTGCTAAATTAAAAGCATATGTTTTCTTTAAAGGAAGATCAATTGTATTTAAAGACCAGGGGCAAATTTTATTATTAAGATTGGCTCAGGAATTAGAAGATTACGGTACAGTGGAGCAAATGCCAAGACTGGAAGGTAAGAGAATGACGATGTTCATTGCTTCTAAAAAGAAGAAATAAGGAGTAGGAAAAATATTATTATAAGCAAGTAATAAAATAGGAAGAAGATGCCTAAAATGAAGACAAAATCCAGTGCAAAGAAACGTTTTAAACTAACGGGTACTGGTAAGATCAAAAGAAAACACGCTTTCAAGAGTCATATTTTGACCAAGAAAAGTAAGAAACGTAAATTAAAGCTTACACATGCAGGTTTAGTTCATAAATCTGATGTAGCGAACATCAAGCAACAATTAGCGTTAAAATAAACCCAAGAGGTTTAAAGGTAATTAATTATAAACCATGTGTTAGTGCCCATAAAATGATTTTTAAATCTGCCTGACACAAAAACAATTTAAAACATGCCAAGATCAGTAAATTCAGTAGCCAAAAGAGCTCGTAGAAAAAAGATTTTAAAACAAGCCAAAGGATTCTTTGGAAGTCGTAAAAATGTATATACAGTTGCAAAGAATGCAATTGACAAAGCAATGCTTTATGCATATCGCGACAGAAAACAAAACAAAAGAAACTTTCGTGGTCTATGGATCCAGCGTATCAATGCAGGAGCTCGTGAGCACGGTCTGTCTTACTCGCAATTCATGGGTAAAGTCAAAGCAAACAATATCGAATTGAACAGAAAAGTTCTTGCCGACCTTGCGATGAATAACCCGGAAGCTTTCAAAGCGGTAGTAGATAAAGTAAAATAAAAATTAATTCTTGCTTATAATAAAAAAAACCTGAGGCTTTAACCTCAGGTTTTTTTATGTCTTGCTGTGAAGAGATATCAAATATCAACCCTGTTAAAAGTCGGTTTCCGTAGCTCTTAGTTTCTCCGAATTTTCTTCAAGCTTCAATTCTTCTATAATTTTATGCAAATCACCATTGATCACATTACTTAGATCATATAAGGTAAGTCCTATTCTGTGTTCGGTAACCCTTCCTTGTGGATAATTATAGGTTCTGATCTTTGCTGATCTATCACCACTTGCCACCAAGGTTTTACGCTTCAGGGAGTCTTCCTTCAATTTTTTCTCTAACTCAACTTCATAGATTCTTGTTCGAAGTACTTTAAAGGCTTTATCTTTATTCTTGTGCTGTGATTTCTGATCTTGACACTGCGCCACTATTCCTGAAGGAACATGCGTTAGTCTCACCGCAGAATAAGTTGTATTTACAGATTGTCCACCTGGCCCGGAAGCACAAAAATAATCTACCCTTACATCACTCATCTTTAAATCAATATCAAACTCTTCAGCCTCTGGAAGCACCATTACTGTGGCTGCTGATGTATGCACTCTACCTTGGGTCTCTGTCTGAGGAACTCGTTGCACCCTATGAACGCCTGATTCAAACTTCATGGTGCCATAAACATCTTCCCCACTAATACTGAAAATAATCTCTTTGAAGCCACCCGAGGTCCCTTCACTAAGATCTTCCAGCTCAACTTTCCAGCCACTATCAGATGCAAACTTTGTATACATTCTATATAAATCACCAGCAAAGATACTTGCCTCATCGCCTCCGGTACCGGCTCTGATTTCTACGATGACATTCTTAGCATCTTCAGGATCTTTCGGAATTAGCAAGAATTTAATCTCTTCCTCCAACTGACTTATTTTCTCTTTGCCTTCTTCAAGCTGCATTTTCGCCATCTCAACCATTTCTGCATCAGAACCATCAGATATGATCTCATTGGCTTCTTCTATATTTGATAGTGCGCCTGTATATTCTTCACCTTTATCAACAATCTTCTTCAGGTCTTTATATTCCTTATTCAGCCTGACATATCGCTTTTGATCAGTAATCACATCCGGCTGGATAATCAAATCAGAAACTTCATCGAATCTTTGTTTTACTATCCTTAGTTTATCAATCATCCTCTTTTAATTATGTCGTAAATTTAACACATTTTATTCTTAGTAGGGCATAAGAATTATTAAGCTTAATTATCTTGATTTACTTGCAGAGATTTGCCAATTTTATAATAAATTTGTAGTATTAATTTAACCAGTAAATTTTTTACCATGAAAAAAATACTTTTCGTATTTGCACTCTTTTCCTTGACTATAATTAGTTGCGGGGAAACAAAAAAAGAAGACGTTAAAAAAGAAATTGAAACACCTCAAGAAGAAGCTAAAGAAGCTCCAGCCGCAGGAAATGATATGATTGCTTTAGGAGAAAAACTTTTTACAGATAAGACTTGTGTATCTTGTCACCAACTTGACGCAAAGATTGTTGGCCCTTCAATAAAGGATATCGTAAAAATATATGACCAGTATGATGCCAGTCTGGTAGAATTTTTAAAAGGCAATAAAGAAGCAATTGTTGAAACAGACCCAGGTCAGGTGGCCATTATGAAAGCTAACCTTGATGGTTTTGTAAAAGATCTTAAAGATGAAGAACTTGAAGCTTTAGCAGCTTATATGAAAAATGCCAAATAAAAGGCATTCATTCTTAAAACAAAAAACCTTTCATCATAGATGAAAGGTTTTTTTTGATGTGAACTATTAGCGTTACACTACACCCTGAGCAAGCATGGCATCAGCCACTTTGACAAAGCCCGCAATGTTAGCGCCTTTTACGTAATCTATATACCCGTCTTCACCTTTACCATATTTGATACATGAATCATGAATATTGGTCATTATATCTTTTAACTTTCCATCAACCTCTTCTCTGGTCCAGTTTAATCTCAATGAGTTTTGACTCATTTCAAGACCAGATGTAGCTACCCCTCCAGCATTAGAAGCTTTACCAGGAGCATATAAAATTTTTGCTTCGATAAAAGTATGTACAGCATCTAAGTTAGACGGCATGTTAGCGCCTTCACTCACTGCGAAACATCCGTTTTTCAATAATGCTTTAGCATCATCTCCGTTTAACTCATTCTGAGTGGCACAAGGCATCGCTATATCACATTTCTCATTCCATGGAGTATTACCAGCTACAAATTTAGCAGATGGATATTTCTTAACGTATTCATTGATACGTCCTCTTCTGACATTCTTAAGCTCCATTACAAAAGCTAATTTCTCCTCATCTATACCATCAGCATCATGAATATATCCTGATGAATCTGATAAGGTCACTACTTTAGCACCTAATTGAGTAGCCTTTTCAGTTGCATACTGCGCAACATTTCCAGAACCTGACACAAGAACGGTTTTCCCTTTCATTGAATCATTTCGTGTTTTTAGCATATTCTCTGCAAAATATACAGTTCCATAACCTGTAGCTTCCGGTCTGATCAAAGACCCACCCCAAGACATTCCTTTACCTGTAAGAACTCCGGTAAATTCATTCTTAAGACGCTTATACATTCCGTACAAATAACCAATTTCTCTTCCTCCTACCCCAATATCACCCGCAGGCACATCTGTGTTCGGACCAATATGACGATAAAGTTCAGTCATAAAACTCTGACAGAATCTCATAATTTCGTTATCTGACTTCCCTTTTGGGTCAAAATCAGAACCTCCTTTACCACCACCCATTGGTAATGTTGTTAAACTGTTTTTGAACACCTGCTCAAAAGCAAGAAATTTCAAAATACTCATATTAACCGTTGGATGAAAACGCAACCCACCTTTATAAGGACCAATTGCTGAATTCATTTGAATACGATATCCTCGATTGACGCAGATCTCCCCTTGATCATCAACCCAGGCCACACGAAAAGTAATCGCCCTTTCAGGCTCAACCATGCGCATTAAAATATTCTTACCGTGATAAATATCTTTGGTTACAATATATGGGATAACCGTTTCGGCAACTTCCTGAACGGCTTGCATGAATTCTAGTTCATGTCCATTTCGTGCCCCAACTTCTTCCATAAAGGCATCTAAAATTTTTGAGTTCATAATTATACAGGGTTTAAATTATTATAACTTGATTTTTTCATAGCAAAAATAATTAAATTCCTAATAATGTACTACTGAATAGGTCTTTTATTTCCACTTATTTTCATTGCTTTATTAACTGTTTTAAAAGACCTGATTGACTCCTAAAATTTGCCTCCATTCGAAGCTGAATCCAACAAAAAAATGTAAATTTGCCATCTAAATTTATTTGGAGTAATGAAGAACAAAATACATGACCATTTAAATGATATCCAAGATTTTAGAACGGATAGCGCTGAAAAAATCGAGGCATTCAGAATTAAGTATTTAGGGAGCAAAGGCCTTCTTAAGCAGCTGTTTTCAGAATTTAAAGATGTAGAACCTACTTTGAAAAAGGAAATTGGTCAATCTTTGAATCAGTTGAGAAATGCCGCAACTGAAAAAATCAACGAGCTAAAGAACAGCCTTGACAATTCTGGTGCAGAAAATAATACTTATGGTGACCTTACGCGTCCTGGTGAACCTTTAGAATTAGGAGCAAGACATCCAATTTCTATTGTGAAAAATCAGATTATTGATGTGTTTTCAAGAATTGGATTCAATGTATCAGAAGGTCCTGAAATTGAGGATGACTGGCACAACTTTACAGCACTCAACCTTCCGGAATATCATCCGGCCAGAGATATGCAGGATACTTTCTTCATTGAACAAGATCCTGACATTCTTTTAAGAACGCATACTTCATCAGTTCAGGTGAGGTATATGGAAAACAACAAGCCTCCTATCAGAACTATTTCTCCGGGCAGGGTGTTTAGAAATGAAGATATATCGGCAAGAGCCCATTGTATCTTTCATCAAATTGAAGGTTTATATATTGACACTGATGTTTCATTTGCCGATCTGAAACAAACGCTTTTATATTTCACTAAAGAAATGTTTGGAAAATCAAAGATCAGGCTAAGACCATCATACTTCCCATTTACTGAGCCAAGTGCTGAAGTAGATATTTACTGGGGTCTTGAAACGGAAACTGATTATAGAATTACAAAAGGAACGGGTTGGCTTGAAATCATGGGATGTGGCATGGTAGACCCTAATGTATTAAAAAATGCAAATATCGATCCTGAAAAATATACGGGCTATGCTTTCGGAATGGGAATAGAAAGGATTGCAATGCTACTCTATCAAATTCCTGATATCAGAATGTTCTATGAAAATGATGTTAGATTTCTCGATCAATTTAAATCTGTAATCTAAATTATGCAGGACCTAAAAGATTTTTTGATTCAACAAGGATATGTACGTGTTAAATTAAAAAAGACCATCACAAATCATTTTGAAATAAAAGCGAAGATTAACGGTGTAAAGGGAAGTTTCATTCTAGACACGGGTGCTTCAAAGTCATGTGTAGGAACTGAGGATATTGAATTTTTTAATTTGATGTCAGAAGAGTCTGAACATAAAGCGAGCGGTGCCGGACCTAGTGAAATAGACACTTTAATTTCCAGTAAAAACGAGATCAATCTTGGAAAGTTCAAAATCAAAAAGTTATCACTTATTTTGATTGACCTCAGCCATATCAATAAGGCACTTGAAAAGCAGGAAGCCAATCCTGTAAAAGGAATAATTGGTGCAGACATTTTAATCAAAGGCAAGGCCATTATTGACTACAATAAAAAGTACTTATATTTATTGAACAAAAAGAAAAAATCATGAGCACTGAGGATAACAGATACAGTCTAAGAGGGGTTTCAGCTCAAAAAGAAGATGTGCATAAAGCGATCAAAAATGTCGATAAAGGACTTTTCCCTAAAGCCTTTTGCAAGATTGTACCTGACCACCTTACTAATGATGATGACTACTGTTTGGTAATGCATGCTGATGGTGCCGGAACAAAATCTTCATTGGCCTATATGTATTGGAAAGAAACTGGTGATATTTCTGTTTGGAAAGGAATTGCCCAGGATGCCTTGATTATGAATATCGATGATTTATTATGCGTTGGAGCAACTGACAATATTATACTTTCTTCTACTATAGGGCGAAATAAAAACCTTATTCCGGGAGAAGTAATCTCAGCCATTATCAACGGCACAGAAGAATTACTAAAAGAACTTGAAGGATTTGGCGTTAAAATACACTCCACAGGTGGTGAGACGGCAGATGTGGGTGACCTGGTCAGAACCATCATTGTTGACTCAACAGTCACTGCCAGGCTAAAAAGAAGCGAAGTTATTGATAATGCTAATATTTCAGATGGAGATGTTATCGTTGGATTGGCTTCTTTCGGACAAGCTACCTATGAAAAGGAGTATAATGGAGGTATGGGAAGTAACGGCCTGACAAGTGCCCGACATGACGTATTCGCCAAATATCTTGCGTCAAAATATCCAGAAAGCTATGATGCAGCGGTCCCATCAGATTTGGTATACTCAGGAAATGTAAAACTTACTGAAAAGGTTGAAGGTGTACCTGTAGATGCTGGAAAGTTAGTCTTATCACCTACTAGGACCTACGCTCCTATTATCATGAAAATGTTAGAAAAACACAGAGAAAATATTCATGGAATGGTGCATTGCAGTGGCGGGGCACAAACCAAAATACTCCACTTTGTCGAAAATCTGCATATCATAAAAGATAATTTGTTCGAAGTGCCACCCTTGTTTCAATTGATACAAGAGCAGTCAAAAACAAATTGGAGAGAAATGTATCAGGTGTTTAATTGCGGACATAGAATGGAATTGTATGTTCCCGCTGAAATTGCCGAAGACCTAATCAATATTTCCAAATCATTCGGAGTAGACGCTCAGATTGTTGGAAGGGTTGAAAAAGCTGACTCAAAAAAGCTGACTATTACAGGTCCTAACGGGAATTTTGAATATTCTTAGGCCTATTTGCGTAACAAATTTTAAATTAGCGATACCAATAAGCAAAACTAACCCCCATGGTATCCGATTTTATTAGATTAGAATGGAAACAGTTCATTCGATCGTCCTATTGGCAAAAAAGCGTTGCCTTAAATATTATTCTGGTTTTTGTAGCACTTTATTTCATTCTGGTTTTTTTAGGTCTGGGTATCATACTTTTCCCTTTATTAAAGGAGAAAATGCCAGACAAGGATCCTTTTAATACCGTCAACCAATTTCTGTTTTTTTGGTTTCTGGCGGATTTGCTCATGCGCTTCTTTTTTCAGAAGTTACCAGTGATGAGTATAAAACCCCTACTGACGCTGCCGGTTAAAAAAAATAAAATCGTTCATTATGTACTGGGTAAATCTGTCTTGTCATTTTTTAATTTTTTGCCTTTATTTACAGTAATTCCTCTTGGCACCACGCTTCTTCTAGAAGGATATGACGCTGCTATTATCGTGAACTGGATGGTCTTATTATTTATATGCACACTAATAATTAACTTCCTCAATTTTATAATTGAAAGTAAATCAGCATCTACAGATCTGGCCATGCTGCCAATTTTAACTTTGGTCGGATTGCTTTATCTTCTTACGCATTTTGAATTGATTGCACTTGACAACTACTTGTCATTAGCTGTGCATTGGCTCATTTCCAATAGCTTGTTTTTACTTATTCCTATGGGCATCTTAGCTCTTTTATACAGTATTAATTTTAGGATGCTTAAAAAACAATTATACCTTGATCAGTCACTGAAATCAAAAGTGACTGTGGTTTCATCCTCTGATCTTTCATGGACCAATCGATTTGGCAATAGCGCTCCTTTCTTACAATTAGATCTTAGAATGCTTTGGAGAAATAAACGCCCCAGATCTTCAGTCTTTATTGTGCTCCTTGGTTTGTTTTATGGCCTGATCTTTTATCCTAACCCACAGTATCAAGACATGCCAGCCATGTATGTATTTGTCGGAATTTTTGTAACAGGAATTTTTCTGATCAATTTTGGCCAATTTATTCCGGCCTGGGATAGTGGTTACTACAAATTACTCATGAGTCAAAATATACCTTATAAAGACTACCTTCAGTCAAAGTATCTATTAATGGCCAGTAGCGCATTTTTAATGTTTGTACTGAGTATTCCTTATGTATACTTTGGATGGAAAGTTTTATTAATTCATTTTGCGGCCATGATTTACAACATTGGCATCAATACACATGTCTTACTTTATGCGGGGTCTTTTAATAGAAAAAAAATCAATTTAAGCGAAAGAGCTGCTTTTAACTATCAAGGTACAGGTGCGGTTCAATGGCTTTTAGGTATTCCGCTGCTACTTTTACCTTTAGGATTCTTTTATCTCGGTTACAAACTAGTCAATTTTCAAACTGGCATTGCAACGCTTATAGGTCTCGGTATCCTAGGGTTTCTATTTCATGAAGTATTAATGAAGTTCATCACAAAAAAATATATCGAAGTCAAACACAGCATGGTCAATGCCTTTGATCAGGATAATTAATGAATTATGATAAACGCAACAGATCTTTCTAAAAAATATGGTGATAGTACGGTTCTTAATATCGAATCACTTGACATCCCCAAAGGGCAATCTTTTGGCCTGGTAGGCAATAATGGAGCCGGAAAAACTACTTTTTTCAATTTGGTTCTTGACCTTATTAAGCCTAGCACTGGTCAGGTAATAAACAATGATATTAAAGTAAATATTAGTGAAGATTGGAAGCCTTTTACTGCTGCCTTTATTGACGAGAGTTTCTTAATTGGATATTTAACACCTGAAGAATATTTTGACTTTATTGCAAAACTTCGAGGCGTAAATAATGTTGACCTTACTACATTTTTAAATCAGTTCGAAGAACTTTTTAACGATGAAATTCTCGGTCAAAAAAAATACCTGAGAGATCTTTCCAAAGGGAATCAAAAAAAAACAGGTATTGTAGCTGCTTTAATCGGGCAGCCTGAAGTTGTAATTCTTGATGAACCTTTTGCCAATCTGGACCCTACAACACAAATTCGGCTGAAAAAAACTTTAAAAAAGATCAATGCTGAATCACACTCCACGCTTTTGATTTCTAGTCATGATCTTGGCCATATCACGGAGGTCTGTGAGCGAATTGTTGTATTAAATAAAGGTGAAATTATTAAAGATTTGAAGACTTCGGATGAAACCCTAAAGGAATTAGAGCAATTCTTCTCAACATAATAGATTCATTTAACAAAGACATGTTCATTAACTGGTGGTCTTTTAAGATTTTTTCGACATTTCAATCAAAGTCTTTTATTAATCAGGACTCTTAACACAAAAATTTATGATTAATTTGTACTTTTACCCCACCCCCGTCGTTTACCAAAGTATTAAGACAAGCCAAGGCTAAAATTTTGAAAAAAGGGATCAAACGTATCATATTTTGCATCGGATCGATTTTACTCGTCATGAGCTGTTCTACTCAGAAAGACACTTTTTTGAGTAGAACGAGCCATTCTATGTCTGCGAAATACAACGTACTGTATAATGGAAACATAGCATTTGATGAAGCCAAGATGCAGCTGGATGATTCTTATGAAGACAACTTTTGGGAAAGACTTCCAATCGAGCCATTAAAAATTGAAGAAGAAATAATTCCATTACCTGGCCAAAGTGTCAACAAAGACACTGAAGCACAAGGGTTTGATAAAGCTGAAGAAAAAGCTGTCAAATCTATTCAAAAGCACTCGATGGTAATTGATGGTTATGAAAAAAACAGTCAAATTGATGAAGCCTACTTGCTACTAGGAAAATCGAGATATTATCTGCAACGATTCATCCCAGCTCTTGAAGCTTTCACTTTTGGCATTGAAAATTATCCCAATGCGAATTTATATCGAGACACTAAAATCTGGAAAGCCAAGGCTCATGTCAGATTGCAAAATGAAAAACTAGCAATTGAAACTTTAAAATCAGTTCTTAGAAATGTCAGTTTGACGGATGAAGAATATGAAAAGGCACACACTGCAATGGCCATGGCCTATACTCAGATTGACAGCACTCATTTGGTTGTTGATCATTTGAAAAAAGCGACATACTACTTAACAGATCTAAATCAGGGAGCTAGAAACCTCTTTATTCTTGGTCAAATTTATAGAGAACAGGAAAAAATTGATTCATCAAATATGGTGTTTGAATCTTTAACCTACATGAAAAATATTCCTCAAAAATATAAAGTTCATGCCGCCATTGAAAGGGCCAAGAATTATTCAGATGCAGATAGCACAAGTATCATTGTTTATACTTTACAAGATCTTATTAAGAACAGAGATAACAGGCCGTATCTAGATGAACTTTACTATCAGGCTGGTATCATTTCATTGGCCAATGAAAGTTACGAACAGGCACGTGGACTATTTGAACTTTCTGTGATTCACAATACTAAAAAACCCTATCAAAAAAGCCTTTCCTACGAAAGATTGGGAGATTTTTATTTCGACAAAACCAGTTTTGAAATGGCAGGCGCATATTACGATAGTGTTATGCAAATTCCCATTGACCAGAATACAAAGCGAATTCGTAAAATAATTCGCAAAAGAGAAAGCCTTAATGACGTGATTTATTATGAACATATAGCCAGAAAAAGTGACAGTATCCTTACATTAGCCAATATGTCTGAGGAAGAAAGTACTATATATTTCAAAGGCTATATTGAACAACTCAAGGCCAAATATGAAGCTGAGCAAATCGCTAAAGAACAGTTTGGAGCCAATATGGGTATGGGCGAATTCGCTACCTCAAATAACAACTACGATGACGGTGGTAAGTTCTATTTTTACAACGCACAATTGGTAGGGCTCGGTAAACAGGAATTTAAAAACAAATACGGCAATCGATCATTAGGAGATTTCTGGCTTATTTCTCAAAATGTCGGCTTGAGTTCTGACATTGAAGTAACTGAAACTAAAGTTGAACTTGACACGAGTTTACTTTTCAATGTTGCCTATTACAAAGAGCAAATCCCAAAAAGTGAAAAAGTTCTCGATAGCATTACACAAACAAGAAATGATGCTTATTATAATCTTGGACTCATCTATAAGGAACAATTTAAAGAATATGAGATTGCCGCCGTTGATTTTGAAAAATTTCTAGAAATTGACCCTCAGGAAAATCTGATTTTACCCGTAAAATACCATCTTTATAAAACATATGAGTTTTTTAACACCGAGATGAGCAATAAATACAGAGATGATATCGTTACTAATTATCCAGGATCACGTTATGCAGAAATCATCAAAAACCCTAAAAACGTTTTAGAAAGCAGCAATGACGACAATAGTCCTGAATATTTTTACAAAATTGCCTTCGTGTGCTATGAAGAAGAAGATTTTGAATACTCCCTTAGAACTGTTAATGACGGACTTGATAAGTTCAAAGGCCTTGAAATAGAGGCTAAATTTGAATTATTAAAAGCACATCTTCTTTATAAAACCAAAGGAGAAGCCGAATTTATGGATAAACTAAATGAAATTATTTTAAACTATCCTAACACTGAAGAAAGTGATTATGCAGAAGAGGCAATCACAAAATTTTCAGCATTAAAAGAAGCATCACAACAAAATTAAAACTATAACATTATGTTCAACGAAAAAAAAGAAAATCCAAACCCAGTTGGAGAACGTAACATTATCGCAAAGAATTCTTCACTTGTAGGAGATATTAAATCTGATGGAGATTTTAGAGTAGACGGTAAAATTGAAGGAACAATTCAGACAAGTGGTCGTGTAGTAATCGGCAAAGAAGGTTATGTCTCAGGCACTATTGATTGTACAAATGCTGATATTGAAGGGACTTTCTCAGGAAAATTAATTGTAGACCAGATCCTTTCACTTAAAAGTACGGCTGACATCAGTGGAGATGTTGTCATGGGTAAATTATCAGTAGAACCAGGAGCAGTATTTAATGCTACTTGTGCCATGAAAAGTGCGGTCAAAGTAATTCAAAATGGTGCAGAAAAAACCAAAAAAACGGCTTAATAAATATATAGTTCTTACGGGTATTGGCTTGCAAATGGGAATAACCATTTATCTTGCTGCACGTTTAGGCAAGTGGCTCGATGCGACTTACACTGACAATAAGAGTTTTACAATCGTACTAACCCTATTAGGAATAGTCCTGTCTTTCTATAGCCTTTTAGCGCAATTAAAAAATTTAGAGGACTAATTGAGCATGAATTCATTTTCAAAATTTTCTGTGAGACTTCTAGTGGTTCTGGCTTTAGCTTTTTCCATTCACCTCTTTGTTTTACATCAACTTGAATTACCCCTATTAGATAATAGAATCGTTGCAGCATATTTTCTGAACTATATTCTAGCTATCACAATATATCTGACATTATTTCTTTTAAAAACAAAAATGTCTGAACAATTAGGCTTCCTTTATATGGGCGGAAGTTTTGTCAAATTTCTCTTTTTTTTCATCTTCTTTTATCCTTATTACAAACTTGACGGAGGGCTTGACTCGCTTGAATTTGCAGCCTTTTTTGTTCCCTACCTGATCAGTCTTATTTTTGAAACATTAGGCGTGATTGAATTTCTGAAAAAATAAGATTTTATTTATAATCTATCCAAATAAATATATTACATTTGCACCGATTTTTATAAGCCAATATAATTTGTTTAAGATGCAAAGTAAGTTTTTAGTAAAATTCCTTACAATCACAGTTTTAGTTTTTAGTTTGAACCTGAATGCCCAGCATGCAGAGCATGAAGGAAGTGCGGATGAAAGAGATTTAAAAACTGAAATAAAGGAAAGTATTAACCATCACATTCAAGACTCTTATGATTTTATCTTTTTCAGTGATACTGAAAAAAATAAGCACTATGGCTTTTCATTGCCAGTGATTCTCATTGATGGCGGGCTTCACGTATTTTCATCTTCAAAATTCCACCACGGGGAAACAGTAGCTGAAAGTAACGGAAGCTATTACAAATTATACCACAACAAGATTTACAAAACAGATGCTGAGGGCACATTAGCTTTTGATGACCATCACCATCCAACCAACGTTAAACCATTAGACTTTTCAATCACGAAAAGTGTTTTTATGATTATGGTTACAGGTGTTCTTATGCTGTTACTTTTTACAGGTTTGGCAAGATCATTTGGAAAAGGACCAATTGCTACAGGAGCTGGAAGGTTCTTTGAACCAATAGTTGTTTACATCAGAGATGAGATTGCTATTCCAAATATTGGTGAAAAGCATTATAAAAAATACATGAGTTTTTTACTTACAGTATTTTTCTTTGTTTGGTTTTTAAATCTTTTCGGATTAACTCCTCTTGGGATAAATGTTACAGGAAATATAGCAGTTACTTTTGCTCTTGCATTATTGACTTTCTTGATCACTCAATTCTCAGGAAACAAAAATTACTGGAAACATATCTTTTGGATGCCGGGTGTACCCGTTCCAATGAAAATAATATTAGCTCCTATTGAATTATTAGGAGTTTTTATCAAACCTTTTGCATTGATGATTCGTTTATATGCGAATATCATGGCGGGCCACATTGTATTGATGAGCCTGGTAGGATTGATTTTTGTGTTCAGAAATTGGATAGGTAGTAGTTTGTCGTTTGTACTTTCTTTTGCCATTTCAATGATTGAATTATTAGTTGCTTTATTACAAGCTTATATTTTCACCATGCTATCTGCCTTATATTTTGGATTTGCTGTTGAAGAGCATGATGAAGCACATTAAATAACGAATGTTTAATTTTTAATTATATATATATTATGGAAATTCCAGCTATTGTAGGTGCAGGTTTGGTTGTTATAGGTGCCGGTATCGGTATTGGTAGAATTGGTGGTTCAGCAATGGACGCTATTGCTCGTCAACCTGAAGCTACTGGTAAAATTCAAACAGCGATGCTAATTGCAGCTGCGCTTATTGAAGGTATTGGATTTGCTGCTTTATTTGCAGTTTAATTCTTACAGTAACAATAGCTATGACGGTTGGTTATAGCTATTGTTTTCAAAAACAATATTAATATTTACAAAATATACACATGGAGAAATTAATCAACGATTTTTCATTTGGACTTTTTTTCTGGCAAACGATACTATTTTTGCTTTTGCTTTTCTTATTGAAGAAATTTGCTTGGAAGCCGATTTTGGATGCTTTAAATAGCAGAGAAGAAGGAATTCAGAATGCATTAGACGAGGCTGATAAAGCACGTCAAGAAATGCTTGATCTTCAATCTAGTAATGAAAAGGTCTTAAAAGAAGCAAGAGCTGAAAGAGATTCATTGTTAAAAGATGCGAGAATGATCAAAGAGCAAATGATCACTGAAGCAAAGGATGAAGCCAAAGCACAATCTAATAAGATCATTGAGCAAGCCAAACAGACGATACAGAATGAAAAACTTGCTGCGATTACTGAATTGAAGAATCAGGTGGCGCAGTTGTCAATTGGAATTGCTGAAAAGATCATGAAAGATGAATTGTCTGATAAAGACAAGCAAGTGAAGTTGATTGAAAAAATGTTACAAGAAGCTAGGTTAAAATAAAACATGGTAGGAACAAGAGCAGCATTAAGATACGCTAAGGCAACATTAAACCTCGCAAAAGAAAAAGGTTTTGCAAAAGAGGTAAATGATGATATGATATTGATCCAATCAACTATCGAAGAGAATCATGACTTGGAGGTAATGTTGAAAAGCCCTATCATCAAATCAAAAGCAAAAAAATCAGTTTTAACTGAAATATTCGGTAAAAAAGTCAACGGCATCACATTGGGTCTTTTGAACTTATTGATCGAAAATAAACGTCCTGCCCTTTTAATTTTAGTGGCAAAAGAATACATCGTAATTTATGATTTTCTTAAAGGGATCGAAGTAGCTCAGGTTACATCGGCTGTTCCTTTGACCAAGGATTTAGAAAAAGCAATTCTTGCAAGAGTTGAGGAAGCAATGGGTAAGCAAATTACCCTGAATAATGTGGTAGATCCTTCCATTATTGGAGGGTTTGTATTAAGAGTTGGTGATAAACTTTATGATTCAAGTGTTTCATATAGGTTAGATGACCTACTTTCTCAATTTGAAGACAATCAATATATACCAAAAATCTAATTAAGATAATAACTAGTAAAAATGGCAACAATAAAACCAGCTGAAGTATCAGCAATTTTAAAAGAACAACTAACGGGATTTGAAGGGAAAGCTTCTTTGACTGAAATAGGAACTGTATTACAAATAGGAGATGGTATCGCCAGAGTCTATGGATTATCCAATGTACAGTATGGTGAATTAGTGGTTTTTGAAGGAGGTCTTGAAGGTATCGTTCTTAACCTGGAAGAAGATAATGTTGGGGTAGTATTATTAGGAGAATCTACTGCGATTAGAGAAGGAGCTACCGTAAAACGTACTAATAGAATTGCATCTATCAATGTAGGTGAAGGTATTCTTGGTAGGGTAGTAAACACTTTGGGTGAGCCAATTGATGGTAAAGGACCAATAGAAGGCGAAACTTTTGAAATGCCATTAGAAAGAAAAGCTCCTGGAGTAATATTCAGAGAACCTGTAACTGAACCACTACAAACTGGTTTAAAATCAGTTGATGCGATGATCCCGGTTGGTCGTGGACAACGTGAATTGATTATTGGTGACCGTCAAACAGGTAAGTCAACTGTGGCGCTTGATACGATTATCAATCAAAAAGAATTTTACGATGCAGGCAAGCCAGTATATTGTATCTATGTAGCCATAGGTCAAAAAGGTTCTACTATTGCAGGAATTGCTAAAATGTTAGAAGAAAAAGGTGCTATGGCATATACTACGATCGTAGCAGCCAATGCATCAGATGTTGCTCCAATGCAGGTTTATGGTGCGTTTGCGGGTGCTGCCATCGGCGAATACTTTAGAGATACTGGAAGACCAGCATTGATTGTTTATGATGATCTTTCTAAACAAGCGGTAGCTTACCGTGAGGTTTCTTTATTATTGAGAAGACCTCCGGGACGTGAGGCTTATCCTGGTGATGTATTTTATCTTCACTCAAGATTACTTGAGAGAGCTGCAAAAGTAATCAACGATGATGCGATTGCTTCTCAAATGAATGATATTCCTCCTTCGTTACAAGGTAAAATAAAAGGTGGTGGATCTTTAACTGCGCTTCCAATTATTGAAACTCAGGCTGGTGACGTATCTGCTTATATTCCTACAAACGTAATTTCAATTACAGACGGACAAATATTCTTAACTTCTGATTTATTTAATTCAGGTGTAAGACCTGCAATTGACGTAGGTATTTCTGTATCGCGTGTTGGGGGAAATGCTCAGATTAAATCAATGAAAAAAGTAGCTGGTACTTTGAAGCTTGATCAAGCTCAATACCGTGAACTTGAAGCATTTGCTAAGTTTGGATCTGATCTTGATGCAGCTACCATGAATGTAATTGAAAAAGGTAAGAGAAACGTAGAGATTTTAAAGCAGGCTCAGAACGATCCATTCGCTGTTGAAGATCAAATCGCTATTATCTATGCTGGTTCAAAAGATCTTTTGAGAGCTGTTCCTGTTGAGAAAGTGAAAGAATTTGAAAAAGATTATCTTCATTTATTACGTGCTAAACACAGTGATATTCTTGAAACATTAAAAGCAGGTAAATTAACTGATGAAGTTACTGATACTTTAGAATTAGTTGCTAAAGAGATATCAGCAAAATTTGAATAAATAGTTTAAAGTTTTGATTTCAGAGTTTACTCTGAATTTATAATCATATAAAGAATGGCAAATTTAAAAGAAATACGTAACAGAATCTCATCCATTGGGTCAACCATGAAGATCACCAGTGCCATGAAAATGGTGTCTGCTGCTAAGTTGAAAAAAGCCCAGGATGCGATTGTGCAAATGCGTCCTTATTCTAATAAATTAACCGAGTTATTGCAAAACCTGAGTGCAACCTTAGACAGCGATGACGGAGGTGAATTCACACAACAAAGAGATATCAATAAAGTATTGATTGTTGCCATAACTTCAAACAGAGGTCTGTGTGGTGGATTTAATTCTAACGTGATTAAAGAAGTTGCACGTATTGCTAAGAACAATTATGCAGGAAAAGATGTTTCTATTTTTACAATAGGTAAAAAAGGAAATGATATCCTTTCTAAGGAGCATAAAATTTTCAAATTCGAATCTGATCTTTATGATGATTTAACTTTTGAAAATACTGTTGTATTTGCTGAAGCTTTAATGGAGGAATTCACTAAGGGATCATTTGATCATATTGAATTGGTGTATAACGGGTTTAAAAATGCTGCAACTCAAATTGTAACGCAGGAACAATTTTTACCTATTGCCGCTGCCGAGGAAACTGATGAAGCTAGCGCAGATTATATTTTCGAACCTAATAAGGAAGAAATTGTAAAAGGATTAATTCCTAAGGCTTTAAAGATGCAATTGTATAAAGGCATCAGAGATTCTTATGCTGCTGAACACGGAGCCAGAATGACGGCAATGCACAAAGCAACTGATAATGCTACAGAACTTAGAGATGACTTACTACTTGTTTACAACAAAGCACGTCAGGCTTCTATTACTAATGAAATCCTTGAGATCGTTGGTGGAGCTGAGGCTTTGAATAACTAAAGATGTTCTATTTAATATAAAAAAAGCTCCATAGTTTGACTATGGAGCTTTTCTTTTATACAAGGTTTTTATTGAGGCACCTTGATCAAATGACCAAATAACACAGCATTCATAAATAGCTTATTCGTCCCGTACCAGGCTCCCCTGAAATTTGGGTTGTCTGCAAATAGCACTACCCTGCCTTTGCCTCGCTTACTGACAACTATTGAAGCCGCTCCTTTCATAATCTCTAAATTCTCTTTGCTTATATAACCGTCTACATGTGGGTCATTAACATATTTTCCGACAGTCGAAAACCTATTCTTACTGGGTGCGATCCATACCCGGTTGTTTTTATAAACAGGTATGTTGCTGTCTTGATATCCATAGCCTATAGGATGACTCAGGTCAAGATCAATCTCAAAAATACCACCTCCTATATTATGTTTTTGAATTGAGCCTCGAGCAGATTCATAACTACTCCTTTTTCCGTTCGAAACTGAATCCGGTTTACGCACAATTAAAGACTCTTCAGCAATTTTCTGTTTTATGGCCCAATCACTGGCTTTACCCGTTGTTATCAAAGTATTTCCATCACTAACCCATTGCTTTAATCTTTCCTTTTGCTTTTTATTCAACAATCGATAATTACCCGATACCATGATAATCACATTGTATCTATAAATATCTGTAAGATAGAACCTGCTTTCAGGAACCTTGACTAATGGCATCTCCATTCTGTCTTCAAATAAATGCCATACTTCTCCAGCTTCATATGAATTCACTGTTCCTCCAACAAGCATCATCGCGCTTGGCTTGATCAAAGTCTGAAAACTTCTGCTGCCCAGGCCATTCCCATTAATCGTCATTCCAGATTTGACCGGGTAAGCTTTCACGGCAAATTTTACACTTGCCTCTTTGACCCATTCATAAACAGTATTAGCATCTAAATCATATTGATCCTGAACCGGAACTAGCAAAGCGCCTCTGTGGAAATTAACTCGCTCACCTCCTATTTCAGAAGTAAAAGGTTTTGTTGCTACTTTAACCACTAACCCATGACGCTTTAATTGGTATAACAAGGCTGGGGCATAATAGTCATCATAGGGAATAATATAGGCATAGTCACTTTTATCAAGACCTGAAACAGAAACCACATTAGTCTGTTTTGTAACCTGCTCGCCCAGCCCCGGAACTTTTGCCAGGGATTGGTATTTCATATTGTAAAAATTAACCATTGACCAGGCTGACGTATCATAAAACACACTGTCTCGATAGACGCTATAGGTTTCAAACAAAGATTGAACCATGTAATACTGTTTTTGATTCGTTGGAACCACAAATGCATTCCCTTCTTCGAATGCCGTGCCCTTTATTGTCATCTTTTCAGTGACCGGATAAACTTCGATATGGTGTTGCAGTAAGACGTCTAAAAACGCCTTATTTCGATTCTGATCATAGGGATCGCCAAACACATAGGCTTTCACTTTTGAAGAAGCTCCTTTTTGTTGTGCTTCTTTAAAAAATTTATTCTGGTATTTGTATAAAAGCTCTTTATTCGTAATAGAAGCTTTTATCGTAGCAATACTTGAAACGAATTGATTCCTTATCGTAAATGGAAATGAAATCTCTCCTGTAGTTGTTTCCTGCAAATGACCTCTAGAACTCGCTTGCTCAAATAACAAAGCAAGTGAACCTTGTAAATCCATATAGGTGGAACCATATCCGGGATAAGTTGAATCATAAATTTCATCCGTAAAGTAAAAAGAGCCAATCTTATCAAGGTCTGCTGAAAACTGATCAGCAAATACCTTATTAAGAACATCTCTGTTCTCAGATGGTGTTATTGGCTTAATAGAGGCTGATTTATTCTTAGGTTCAAAAAAATAAGTGCTATTGGTTCCCATTTCATGAAAATCAGTCACAACATTCGGATACCATTGGTGATACCATTTTAAACGGCCCTGAGATTCGGGATTTACGCCAAGCAACAGGTCTCTGTTTAGATCAAACCAATAGTGATTAGTTCGTCCTCTTGGCCAGGCTTCGTTATGTTCTATATCATATTTATCAGCTATGAGTGGTTGTCCTCTATAACTATTGGCCCAGTTTGTATGCCGGTCTCTGCCATCAGGATTAATCGTTGGATCTAAAAACACAATAACCTCATCAAGATAAGATTTAACCGTTTCACTTTGAGAAGCTACCAAGGTATAGGCAGTAAGCATGGCCGCCTCAGTACTTGAAGGTTCATTTCCATGAACACCATAAGCAAGGTTTATGAATATTGGAAGCCCACTAAAATCGGATACATCGGTATTGGGATCAACCACTTTAAGGTGTTGCTGTTTAATAGTTTCTAAATTCTCAAGATTTGCAGGGCTGGCTATTTGCAACATCAATAATTTTCTATTCTCATGTGTTTGACCATAAACACTGATGGAAGCTTTATTAGAAAGCTCAGCTAATGTATACATATAGGCCACTACCAAATCATGTCTGGTATGGTATTCGCCAATAGGATAGCCCAAAAACTCTTCAGGGCTTGGAATTGATTCATCGAAAGGCTTAAAAGATTCTAAATAGTAATCTTGTGCAAACAAAAATGAATTAGACAAGATCAAAAGCCCAATAATGAATCTGTTGTAGAAAAACTTCATAAAGTATTTTTTTTTAAAATTAAGGATCTTTTAATAATTCAGTTCCCATATTTTTGTAAAAAACTTAGCTATAGATGAAAGTACTGTTTTTAGACACCAATCATCCTGTCCTTTTGGAAGGATTAAGAAAGTTAAATCTTGAATGCGACGAAGACTATAGTTCTTCAAAATCAGCAATAGAAGCAAAAATTCAAGACTATGATGGTCTCATTATACGAAGTCGTTTCAGCCTTGATCAGTCTTTTTTAGAAAAAGCTACTAAACTAAAATTTATAGGACGCGTTGGAGCTGGGCTTGAAAACATTGATAATGAGTATGCCCTCAGCAAAGGTATAAAGCTGATAGCAGCCCCTGAAGGGAATAGAAATGCAGTAGGTGAACATGCTTTAGGCATGATCCTTTCACTTTTTAACAAGTTTAAGAAAGCTGATACTGAGATTAGAAATGGTATTTGGCTCAGAGAAGACAACAGAGGAATTGAGCTAGAAGGAAAGACTATCGGGCTCATTGGCTATGGAAATATGGGTAAAGCTTTTGCTAAAAAATTAAAAGGATTTGATTGTGATGTGATCTGTTACGATATCAAGCCTGATGTGGGTGATCAAAATGCGAGGCAGGTTAGTTTAACTGAGCTATTAGAAAGAACCGAAGTACTAAGCCTTCATACCCCGCAAACCGAGCTAACAAAACATATGATTGATGAATCATTCTTAAATCAGTTTCAAAAATCAATTTATGTGATCAATACGGCAAGAGGATCGGCCATTATAACCAAAGATCTTGTCCAGGCTCTGGAAACCGGAAAGGTTCTTGGGGCTTGTTTGGATGTATTGGAATATGAAAAAAACTCTTTTGAGAATTTCTTTTCCAAAGAAAATACCTTACCTGAAGATTTTCAATATTTGATTACTTCAGATAAGGTACTTTTAAGTCCTCACGTGGCCGGATGGACCGTAGAATCAAAATATAAACTGGCAGAAACCATAGTCCACAAAGTTGCCGCCATGTTGGATCAGCACAATTCAATAAAATAGTGCAGGAGATCCGTAGTGGTTATGATACCCACCAGTTTATCTTCTTCTACAACCGGTAAAGAATGAAATTCTTTACTGGCCAGCAATTTAGAAACTTCCAGAATGGTAGTTTGAGGACTTGCTGTTAAAGGTTTTTTGATCATCAGATCATTGATGTCGAGCATGTTATAAATAGGAGTGTCTTCAGTTCCTTCTTTCCCATAAGCGTCAATAAAACTAACGCGTTGTAAATCGGATAAACTGATAAGGCCAATAAGTTTGTCATCTTTCACAACAGGCATATGCCTGATATGATTCTTTTTCATTCTCTTTTCCGCAGAATAAAGAGAATCCTTTAAACTCAAAGTAACAACCTCACGGGTCATGATACTTGAGATGGGTTCATTTTTTCTCATCCTTCATTGCCTTTAAATCTATGTTAAAGTACATGAAAAATAACCAGAAATAAAATGATTTAAATCATGAATAAAAGGAATTGTCAGAAGTATTCATTAATTTGAAGATCGAGAACTACCACCAGTCTTTTTCTTATTCCAGTAATTTTTTCTACCTCCACTACCTTTTGGCTTCGCTGCAGGTTTTGGCCTTCTTTTATGACCGTGCTTCCGCTCAGGTTGCAAAGATTCGCTTTCAAGACCATCATTTATATAAGGATGCTCATGAACCACAGTAATCTTCTTAGCGATCAATTTTTCAATATCTCTCAAATAAGCTCTTTCTGCGGCATCACAGAAAGAAATAGCCATACCGCTTGATCCTGCTCTTCCGGTTCTCCCAATTCTATGCACATATGATTCAGGTACATTAGGAAGGTCATAGTTTACTACATATGATAATTCATCTATGTCAATACCACGAGCTGCAATATCGGTTGCCACTAAAATTTTTAGATCGCCTTTTTTGAAATTATTCAATGCAAGTTCTCTGGCGGTCTGCGATTTGTTTCCATGTATCGCAGCACTTCGAAATCCTTCACGATCTAATAATTTTACAATTTTATTAGCCCCGTGCTTGGTTCTTGAAAAAACAAGAACTGAATCCATATGATTCATCTGAAGTAAATAGATCAATAATTTGATTTTGTTCCCTTTTGTAACAAAATATAAGGATTGTTCTACTTTCTCAGCGGTAGTCTGTTCAGGCTGAACCGTTACTCTTTCAGGGTTTCCTAGTATCTGTTTTGACAAAGTCACAATCTTCGGATGCATCGTAGCTGAGAAAAATAAAGACTGTCTCTGCTTAGGTAACATTGCAATTACCTTTTTAATATCGTGAATAAATCCCATATCAAGCATCTGATCAGCTTCGTCCAAGACAAAATATTCAATATCTCTTAAGCTAATCTTTCTCTGATTTATAAGATCTAAAAGCCGACCAGGTGTTGCCACCAATATATCTACTCCTTTTCTCAAGGCATCAACCTGTGCTCTTTGTTTGACACCACCAAAAATTACCGTATTCTTTAAATTTGTGTATTTCCCGTACACAGTAAAGCTGTCCGCTATTTGTGTAGCCAACTCTCTTGTTGGTGTGATAATCAATGCTTTTATTTTTCTTCTTCCCGCGGGCTCATTATGAGGCGCACTCAAATGCTGAATGATAGGAATAGCGAATGCCGCAGTTTTACCGGTTCCGGTTTGCGCGCATCCCAAAAGGTCTCTTCCTTTTAATAAAATGGGGATTGATTGTTGTTGTATGGGGGTTGGCTTTTTATATCCTTGTTCCTCCAAAGTTCGGAGAATAGCTGGGATCAGCCCTAATTCTTTAAAAGTCATCTATTGTATTAAGAAATGCAAAGATAGTCCTAATATTTGGATATAAACTTCTTTACAATAATTTGTGATTTGGCACCCATTCATAAACGCATGCTGATTTGGGGATAAAAATTCTTTACTAATTGAGAAAAAAATGGCATTATTTGTTCCTAAAGAAATGAAAAACCAAATAAAATGAACTTAATGCCAATAGAATTCCGGCGATGAGATAGTATAATTGAGATTGCGTTAAGAAGTCTAAAAGAGGCAATAACAACAAAGGAGACAAGAACTGACCCATAAACCAAAATGTGGTCAACCTACCTATCTCTTTCCCTCTAATTTCTGCAGGTGCTAATTGCATGACCCAGATATTCGCATTTGGAATCATGATTCCCATTCCAAGACCTGCAAACAACATACCCAGCATGACCATAGTATATGTATTCCCCATAGCTATTAAAATATAAGCGATGGCCATTAAAAAATAACCCAGAGCAAACAATTGAGCAAAAGAAAACTTGTCTTTAATCTTAGAATAAGAAATTGCCGCTATTGCGGAAAAAAATGTACTTGAGGCAATAGCAAGCCCTATCATCGAATTTGATTCAACTCCAATGTCTTTCAAATAAAATGGAATCTGAATCGGAATGATAAAAAACAGAATCCACATAAACATGACATTAAAAAATACCAGCCATATGAGTCTGGGAGATTTAGCCGCAGTTTCCTGCTTTTCAATTTTGACTTGTTGTTTTGGCTCCTTTAGAATCGCATAAGCAAAGGGTAAAATAAATAAAGAGAAAAAATAAATCAAAAAAGGAACCCTCCAATGAATATCTGCCAATACGCCTCCTAAGCTTATAAAGATTATTCCTCCCAATGACATCACTGCAATCTGGAGTCCGGCAAACTTTTGTCTTGCCTTCCCTTGATAATAATCTGCCACCAAAGTGGTGACTATGGTCATAGAGATTCCAACAGCAATACCTAGTAATGCCCGTCCAGCTAAAATTAAATATAAATCATCTAACCAATATCCTGACACCCCTCCTACCGCATATAATACCAGAGAAAATCCTAATAATTTAAGCCTGCCAAATTTATCAATAAAACCACCTGCTATGAGTGCACTTATGGCAATAAATAAGCCCGGAAAAGACAATATCAGCTTCACCAATTTAGCTCCATTCGGGGTGTCAGAAAAAGCCTCGGTCATATCTGGTAAAGAAGGTGAAATAGTAATCATTGACATAATGGTCAAACTACTAATAAGAAGTAAAACGGCCTTCACCTTTTTGCTTTCCGGATTAATTTGTTGCATTCTTAATTCATTAAGAGTTAAATAAAAATAGGGTTGTTAATCCAAAGAATTTACACCATATTTCCTTTCATTAATTCGGCTAGCATTGTTTTAAAGTTTTCTTTTTTATTCAAATGTGGTAAAGGCTCCGAGGGAACAGGTTTTCCCAAAAATGTACAAAGAGGTTCCCAACCGTCTCTTACATCGTATACCAGTAAACGATCTGCCGGCACTTTCGCTTTCACTTCTTCGATGTGTTCAAACCAAATTTTTTCAGCAAACTCCTTATCGAGAAACCTACCTTCAAATTGTTTGGCCCAAAACTGACGCTTAACGAACTTGATACAATTTACAACCTTTGCCAATCTGGGATTGGTTAGAATTCTAAAAAGCATTTGTATTTTTTCACTAAAGTTTTGAGGCCCTGCCTGATAGATCGTACTATGCGCACTTTTATGCCAGGCTTCAAAATCTCTGACCGTTAAAATAACTTTAGCGTCAGGATAATGATTCATGTGTTCAAAATACCATGGATAACTTGGAAAATCAACTGTAGCCATATAACCTTCATATAGTTTGTCCCAATCAGTCTCACCCGTTTCTTCAAGTTTGAGCCAAAGGGGCAACTTATCAGGATTTACCAATAATTCTTTCATGTGATAGGTTTTTGAATAACCTAATATTTCAAGAGAGCGTTTTAATGTTGTGGTCCCGGTTCTAGGGAATCCGGCACCAATAATTTTAATAGGCATAAGCGGTGTTTTTGTTTTTAGTTAATATTATTATTCAGCCGGTTTTTCCGGTGGCGGGGGTGGCGGGGGAATAAAAATAAACGGTTCAGGTTGAGGAGCTATAGCACTCAGTTCCTTTCCTGAAAAGGCAAGAAAATCTGGTGTAAAATGTGTGCTTCTAAATTGTCCATAAAGAAAAGGGCCAGCTGGTTGTGCATGTGAACCATCAGGCAATCTGTAATTATCCATGTATGGATTCCAATATTCCCATACAATTTCACCATCTGAAGTAACTTCAAAAAATCGTCCTTTTGCGCCTGAAGTAATCAGTGTATTGCCATTTTTTAATCGTTGTGCTCCTGATATAAAAGCCGAATAAAAAGAATGTTTATCGGGTGCCGTATAAGACCAAGTTGTATTAACCGGACCAAATGCCTTGCTATCAAATATCACATAAGCGCCATTTGAATCAGTTTCAGGGTTAAATTCGAAGACTGCACTGTGGTTTCCAAAATCACTTATTGAAATCAAAGGGTCAGGATTTGCCGGATCAGATAAGACGCCCCATACAGAAGGTATTTTATTATTAGGATTCTTAATATCATTATTAAAGACCATTAAATGATTTTCACCTGGATAACCTTTTGGAATCCATTTTACATCGTGCTGTCCGAATAATTGTTGGTCTTCTTCAGATCCTCTATCATAATTTTTAGCATTACCCCAACGATACAATAGTTCGCCCCCATGGCCCCATTTACCACCTGTATTGCCTTTAGCTTCTTCTGTAGTGGTACTATGATCTATGATGAAAATCTCATTATATTCCGGAGAACTGACTACTATTTGATCTAAATCGGCGTTATACGCCACGGCATTGCAATGACTGATATCTGAACCACGGTTATCAACCGTGGCATTTGAAGTCGTAAAACCCATTTTTTTCATATGATCGAGCTGTTCTTGAGGCACTGGTTTAAGGGGCTTATCATGTATGTTCAAATTAAACTTTCTTGGATTGTCTGCCACAACACCGTAATTATTTTTTGTAGAGTCAATGTCTTGAATTATGTGATCCCACATGCGCCATTCCCAGACAATTTTTCCTCCTTTAGAGCCATTTGGTTCTATTTCAATAATCTTATCTGGCCACAGCCCAGCTTTAGGTGTACGGTCAGGATGCATTCCTGCTTCAATAGCTTCATCTCTTGATATCACTTCATAAGATATGGCAAGAACATTACCATTTGGCATAATTTCAATATCATGATGAATCAATTGATCGATTGTTGCATGTTCAAAATCCCATACCACGTTTCCTTCCCAGTCGTATTCTCTTATTCGACCAGACTGACCTCCGGCAGCAAAAGTCGGAAAGTCTACATCTCGCTCAAGTCTCATGAGGTTACCATTTTCGAGTAAATAAGATTGCATTGAATTCAACTCACCAACCCATTGATGAACAACCTCACCATCAGAATTAATCAAATAAGTTTTAGTGCTTGAGGAGGGTTGAAATAAAACAAATCCTTCTGTTGCTTTATCAGTTTTAGAGATCAAGCCTCTTTTTGCTGATAAGCCTGTGATACTTCTTTTGATGTCATCCCCTTGATGAACAATTTCAGTGGGCGGATCATTTTTTTCAATCGCTTGCTCCTTTTTGCAGGAATAAAAAAAACATAACACTACTAAGAAAAAAAATATACGAATTTTCATATGAAATTTGATAAGGCCGGTTCTTGAGAGAACTCGATAGTTAATAGAAAATAAAATAACCTATTAAACTTTCAGGAAACAACTGATTTATGATGAAATACCCTTTAAATTGTCCGAAGGTATTGTTTTACTTATCGAATGAAAATATCATCATTTAAAATCTAAAATCAATATCGAGCCTTATTCTATTTCCGTTTTCTAAGTAGTCACCATAAGGCACAAGTTGTTCAACTACAAAATACCTCATTTTCAATTGTAACATCTTACTGATTCTATAGCCAGTCATTAATTCAAGACCCTTCAAATTAGTTAATCTACCGTCTCTTGATCCTTGTCCGCTATAATCCCATCTGGCCCAGTCATTTTGTGCAATAAAATCAACGGCAGCATAACGCTCCATATAAGTATAATAAGCACCTAAGCAAAAGCTTCCCTTTTTATCAAGGTCTCCCCAGACCACAGACCCTACGAATCCTTTTTTTTGATTTTTGAGAGCTTCCGGGATGTTGTCATTATCATCATAATTTTGAATGTTCTGATACAGATCAGCTCCTAAAGTAATTTTAGGATGTTCAGATATCAGTGCCTCAGCACCTATTTGAAAAATGGAATATTCAAATCTATAGTTTTCATTGCCGTCAGGGATATTCGGCATTTGATTAAAATGATAAAAAGTTGGAAATACTTTTAACCTGTTATCAATATGAGATGTGCTTATTTGTAGAATTCCAATAAAACTCTCATCCGAAAAAGTATCGAAACTATTCAACATGGTAAACAATCCCCCCGCATAAGTAACAGCATCAATCCAATTTGCTGATGTTTCGAATGATGCGCTTATATAAACGCCGTCTAATGACACATTATCGCTCCAAAACAATTCATTTTTCTTTAAAAAAGGAAAGGTATTCCTGCCCAGCCAAGCATCTAACCAGTTCTTATGAACCTTGAAATATAATTTATCAAAACCTATTGGCACAGAGTCAAACTCATGATAGCCATCGCCAATTGTCAAATGTGGATCTTGCTGCTTTTCCGGATATCCAGTCCTGGCTCGAAATCCAAACGAAGCCCAATCGTTTGGTTTATAGGTTATTCCTGCTCTTACCCGAAAACGAAATCTAAATCTATCATCTCGATAAGTTCCATCAGATTTACGAGAATTCCAATCTGGTTCAGCTCTAAGCCTTAAATCAGCTGCAAAAAGCAATTTTTTCTTCTTTGCTTCCTGCGCTAACAAAGAAGCACTTGTGAATGACACAAATAATAAGAAAATTAAAAATCTATTTACAGAACGATTCATTAAAAACTAAAATAATTATTCAAAACAAACTTAAATCATTTAAAGTGCGAGCCGAATGATATATATCAGTAGCTATAAAGAATAATAAGCAGTTTGCTGATATTTAGGTATTTTAGTAAAATGAAAGCATTCCATATTATTATTTATTTGATGATCTCGTCGGTTTATGCCCAGCAAATTGGCGACGATTATTACAAACCTGAACTAAAAAACAAAGCATATGATTCTGGCCAAGGGCCAATAATCTATATTGACGAAGGCCATCATAACTTTCATACAAAAGAGGGTCGTTATAAGGCTTTTTCAAATCTATTGGAAAGAGATGGATATCGTGTCAAATCGTTCACAGGTCCGTTTACAACCAGCAGACTCGAATCTGGCAATATTATGGTGATTTCTAATGCGCTAAATGCGATCAATTTAGAAAACTGGTACTTGCCAAACCCCTCTGCTTTTACAAAAAAAGAAATTTCAATTATAAAACAGTGGGTCGAAAATGGAGGAAGCCTTTTCTTGATTGCCGATCATATGCCCATGGCAGGAGCTGCTGAAGATCTCGCCAGAGCCTTTGGATTTGAAATGACAAATGGATTTGCCATGGATACATTAGAGCGCGGCCCTAGTGTTTTTTCATTAAAAAATAAAACGCTTGTAAAAAATGAAATTACTTCAGGTAAATACGCTTCTGAGGCGGTCACCGAAATAGCCTCATTTACGGGTCAGGCATTCACGTCTCCTGAAGAAGCAAAGCCTATACTTATTTTAGATGAAAGTCATGTCAACATGCTGCCTGATACGGCCTGGGTTTTTGATGGGAATATTGAAAAATATAATGCAAAAGGATACCACCAAGGTGCCTATAGAACATTCGGCAATGGCCGAATCGTTGTATTTGGAGAAGCCGCCATGTTTACTTCCCAACTGGCAGGTAAGAATAGAGTTCGATTTGGGATGAGTCATGAACTGGCAAAACAGAATTACCAATTACTTTTAAATATCATCCATTGGCTGGATACAACGATTCCGATCAAATAAAATTATCATTTAATTGATCATTTGGATTCCAGTTTTTTTATTTTATCTCTAGAATAAGTTAGGCTCGAATCAAGCTTTACGGCATTCTTAAAATTTATAAGCGCCTTTAAAGTATCTCCAGAAGCGAGATAAGCATCTCCCATACTATCAAATGTATTAGCTGATTCAGGAAATAAACTATTATTATGCTCTAAAATGCCAATAGCCTCTTCATGCTTCTCTAAAGACATTAATTGATAGCCTAAATTGTTCAATTGGCCTTCATTAAAATTATAATCTTCTGAAGATGTTTCTTTTAGATCTCTATACAGCACCAGACCTTCATTTAAACTATTATTTACAATTACATTTCTAAGGGTGTCAACAATTGTTATTTTAGGAATATCAAAAGGTTTGTCATGCAGGATATTTTTTAGTCCTTGCACTGCTTCACCTAAGTAACTATCTGAATTATTAGATAGAAGAATAAAACAATTATCCTCTTCAATTTCTCTATAAATAAAAGTTCTAAACCCTACCCATCCTCCTGAATGTAAAACTACTTTTTTCCCGCTCGGAGATTTATCAAGAAACCAGCCAAACCCATAATCTGTAGTATCTCCATTTTTCAAAACAAAAGGACTAAAAACTTCTTTTCTTGAAGCCTCACTTATAATTTTATCTGTATATAAAGCACGATCCCATTTTCTTAAATCTTCTAAAGAAGCATAAATCCCGCCGTCCCCTTGAACAGGATTCACATAATGCATATCCTCAAAAACTCTCTCCCCATCCAATTCAGTTCGATATCCAAATACCCGCTCAGGCATGTTTGGATCTGGTCCGGGTACAAAATCATACACCACACTGCCCATGCCAGCCGGAGCAAAAATATTTTCTTTGACATAAGTTTCAAATGGCATTCCTGAAGCCTTGCTTACAATCGTTGCTAAAAACAAATACCCCGTATTGCTATATTCCCATTTCTCTTCTGGTTCGAAGTCTATTCCAGGCTTCATTTCTATCATCATATTTATAATGTCCTCATTCCCTGAGACAAATCTTTCAAGGTCATTATATTTGAGTTCAGGCTTCCAATTCTCATCCAATAAGGCCTCGTAATCAGGTAAACCTGAAACATGATTCAGCAAATGCCTGATCGTTATTCCTTCATAAGGCAAGCCTGGTATAAAATCTTTAATATTCTGATCATAAGACAACTTACCTTTCTCCTTTAACTGTACTATTGCGGCAGCTGTAAATTGTTTACTAACAGAAGCTAATCTAAACCTATCCCCTAGTTCAAGACTATCTATCGGGTCAATGTTTTTGAGACCAAAAGAACCTTGATAAACAATTTCACCCTTTTTTATGACCATCACATTTCCGTTAAACTGGCCTCTTTGATACATACTTGAAAATAATTCGTCATAAGAATTTACTCCTTCAGTTGGTACATCTTTTTTCTGATTGCATGAGATAAATAGGGTTAATATCAGCGTCAAAATAAGGCTAATGCGCAGGGGTATTTTAAATAGATTCATTTCTCGATTTCTTTTTAGTTAGATCTTGATTAAAATTAAACAAAAAAAGACAAGCTAGAACATAGCTTGTCTTTTTATCAATCATTTGATGATTCCGGATGAATCTGAATTAATCAGACTCAGGAATAGTTATCGTAACATTTTTTACAAAACCTGTAAATTCGGAATCGTCAACATCTTGAAAAACTAAGTCAGCAACTTGGGTCGCATCATCTTTTCCAACATCTGCTGTTTCATCCGCAGAAAAAACTGCGGGTTGTGTTTTTTCAACCCTTCCTTCTCCGACTAGTTCTCCATCTACAAACAGTTTAGCCATACCTCCTTTACCTGTACCTCCGCCATCGTATGTGAATTCTAGCTTTATTTCAGCATTAGGATTGCGAATTACTTTTGATGCTTCAATAGTATACCGCTGTAAGCCAAAATAGTTATAAGTATAACCTGGCTTCCCATTATTCATATAAAGAGCCCAGCCTCCAAATTTACCACCTTGGCAAAGAATGATTCCTCTATCATTTCCTGCCAAATTCACGTTAGCTACAATTGTTTTAGAAGTGTTTTTTACATTTAAAAAAGTGTTTTCTAATATCCCATCCATGCCATTTGCAAGTGTTAAGGATTTTCTATCACCCATTAAGTCTGGCCTACCGGCAATAGCAGCATTAAAACGTTCATACAATCTATCGTCTAATGGATATACATTATTTGCAATCGCTTCTTTTTCAAATAAATCTTGCATTTCTTTTACTTTTGCAGGATTATCGGCTGCAAGGTTATTGGTTAGACTAAAATCTTCTTCAACATTATAGAGTTCCCATACTTCATCCTGGAATGCATTTCTAGGCTTTCCTACCCAAGGTACCATATGTACAACACGCGCCAGCCAACCATCATGATATATGGCTCGGTTACCAAACATTTCAAAATATTGAACTTTATGACGGTCTTCTGCTGCGGCATCTTTTGCGGCATATAACATACTTACTCCATCCATTGGAATTTGCTCAACACCATTAATCATTTTAGGTGCGGGTAATTGAGTTGCTTCTAAAATCGTTGGAGCTACATCATTTACATGATGAAATTGGCTACGAATTTCTCCTTTAGCACTAATTCCGGCGGGCCAATGCATTACCATAGCATTTCGAGTACCACCAAAATCAGCGGCCATTTGTTTTGTCCATTTAAACGGGGCATCAGTAGCTACAGCCCAAGCTGCAGACATGTGAGGAAAAGAATTTGGACCACCCCAATCATCTGCATGTTCAAGCATACTTTCTATCGTTTCTTCATCGAAAATTCCATTTAAGTGAACCAGTTCGTTAAATGTTCCTTCTAATCCTCCCTCTGCGCTAGAACCATTATCACCCATAATATAAATAAACAAAGTGTTATCTAATACGCCGACTTCTTCTATAGCATCAACCATTCTTCCCACTTCATTATCAGTATGCTCCATAAATCCTGCAAACGTTTCTATCTGCAAAGCAAATAATTTCTTTTCATTCGCACTTAAGCTTTCCCAATCCTTAATATCACTGGGCATTGGTGCTAGTTTTGTGTTTTGTGGAATGATTCCCATTTCTTTTTGACGGGCAAAGGTTTCTTCTCTTAATTTTTGCCAGCCTGCATCAAATTTTCCATTGTATTTTTCTATCCATTCCTTTGGAGCGTGATGCGGAGCGTGTACAGCACCTGGAGCATAATAAACCATAAACGGTTTGTCTGGGGTCATTGCTTTCTGGAACTTGATCCATTCAATGGCCTCATTAGTCATATCTGTAGTAAAGTGATAGTCTGGATCATCTTTTTTATGAACCTTGGTCACGCCGTCAAAAATTACAGGGTCCCATTGGTTGGTTTCACCACCAATAAAGCCGTAAAACTTATCGAATCCAGAGTTGGTAGGCCAGCGGAAGAAGGGGCCAGAAACAGAAACTTCCCATGTTGCAGTTTCATGCCATTTACCAAAAGCTGCCGTACTGTACCCATTTTGACGCAGCGTTTCAGCTACATATTTTGCATTGTCAGGTCGAATCCCTTGATTCCCCTGAAATCCAGTCGCAACTTCCATAACAGAACCTACATTCATATTATGGTGATTTCTTCCTGAAAGTAGTGAAGCTCGGGTCGGTGAACATAAGGCCGTAGTATGAAATTGATTGAACTTTAGTCCATTAGAAGCCAAACGATCAAATGTAGGTGTTTGTATTGAGCCTCCAAATGTACTCGTCGCACCAAAACCTATATCATCAATCATAACGATGACAATATTTGGCGCACCTTCAGGCGCTTCTACATGGAAGATATCAGGTTTTTCTACATTTCTTGCATCCATCTCAGTTATTGGTTCTGTTGCCGGGTGATGAATGGGTAAAATTGTACGATCTATTTCGCTAGTCGCTTGAGCTGTCGCTGATTTCTGATTTTCAGATTTTTGACAACCTAATGTGATGGTCAATAAAAACAAAAATCCAATCTTTAAGAGTTGATTTTTCATGGTATAAGAGGGTTAAGTTTAGTATAGCTTATTAAAAATCCAATATGATTTTTATTTTCTACTATAAATTTACGTAACAAATTTCTATTCACCCCACAGATATCTGGTTTTTCCCCGAGTTATGGTATTGAAGGTAGTCTTTGAACTGTTTTCATATACACTTATGATTTGAATTGTTCAAACATAATCCTGTCTTCTAAAGACTGTTTGCTGTCAAACAGTAAATGTCTTTTATCCTCATTATCCTGCCAAACTTTTATATGCACCGCGTTTTTTATTTGACAATAACTGATCAAGAGCATAATCAATTATTATTGCCTCACATATATAAATTGCCCTTACCTCGATAGACCTTCAGTCGATGTAAACTAGTATCTTTTGGATACCTTTTCTGCATTACGGGTATGATCTGCGAGTTTAGGATTGATACTGGCTACTGCATCAAATTGACGAAGATGTACCTTACCTGTAAGTTCCTCGAGAAAATGTGATTTGCTAAGGCTGTCCATGATAGGCCCTTTGACTTCTGATAAATGCAAGGAAATCCCCCCATCTTTAAGCCTGTGATTGATCGCTTCTAAGCTTTCCAAGGCAGAAAAATCGATGACATTCACTGCCGGACATTCGAGGATGACGTGACGTATCTCCGGATTGGCTGCTACCTTACTGTTAATCAAATCCTCCATAAACCTAGCATTAGGAAAATATAGACTCTCGTCAACACGTAAAGAAAGTATCTTGGGATCGGTTACTACTCCATGGCGTTCTATATTTCTAAAAGTTTCCGTTCCCGGAAGTTGTCCGACCACAGCCACATGAGGCCGTGAGGTTTTATACAAATGAAGAAAGATAGAAAGTCCAACTCCAGCTATCAGACCCGGCTCAATTCCTTCCACTAATGTTATAATTATCGTTACCAACATAGCCGCAAAATCAGTTTTTGAATATGCCCATGTCAATTTCAACGCATGGAAATCAACCAGCGAAAGAACCGCAACTATAATGGTAGCAGCTAATGTGGCATTTGGTAAAAAGAATAATAATGGTGTTAGAAACAAGGTTGTAAGCGCAATACCGACAGCTGTAAACACACCAGCTGCAGGTGTTTCAGCTCCTGCATTAAAATTTACAACAGAGCGTGAAAAACCACCTGTTACCGGAAATCCACCCGAAACGGCTGATCCGATATTTGCTGCTCCGATTGCGATCAATTCCTGATCAGGGTCAACGCGCTGACGCTTTTTTGCGGCGAGCGTCAAAGCAACTGAAATTGATTCAACATATCCCACGATAGAAATTAAAAGAGCCGGAACAAGAATTTTAAGCCAGAGTGCAAAATCAAGTGGCGGCATTTGAATTTTAGGTAAACCTTCAGGTACTTCCCCAACAATCCTGACCCCTTTCTCATCGAGGCCCATGGCCCAAACGATAAAAATCGTACCAATAACAGTAACCACCGGGCCAACCTTAACCATAATATCAGCTACCTTAACACTCATCTTTAAACCCAACAACCAAGGCTTTAACCCGCTTCTCACCCAAAACAAAAACAATAAGGAACCAATACCAATTGCAGCAGTAATCCAATGAATCGAACTGATGCTAAGCCATAGTGAAATAGCTATGTCTAAAAAACTTTCTCCATGAGCATCTATCCCTAAAACAGGCCCTAATTGACCTGCTGCTATCTGAATTCCAGAAGCTGTAATAAAACCTGCGATAACCGGATGACTTAAGAAATTCGCCAGAAATCCCAGCTTTAAAAAACCCATGATCATGAGTAATAAACCAGACACTATAGCCAAAGCAATGGCAGCTCCGTAGTATTCTGAAGTTCCTTGTGAAGCCAACTGTCCGGCTGCTGCGGCAGTCATCAAACTAGCCACGGCCACTGGCCCTACTGCAAGTGCTTTTGAAGTACCAAAAATGGCATACAGCACCAATGGTGCCATGGAGGCATATAAACCAACTTCAGGAGGTAGACCCGCCAGCAAGGCATAGGCTAACGATTGTGGTATCAACATCATCGTCACAATCACAGCAACAATAAGATCATTCCCCAGGGTCTTCTTATTATATTTTGGTCCCCATTCCAATATGGGAATATATGATTTGAATATTTTTGATGCGCTTTCCTTAAAATTCGAATTTTTCATACTTTGATCCTTAATTTATTGATCCGCCGATATTCCAATAGAATTGATGCTCTCTTAGCCTAATTTTCCTCAATAAATAACTCACAATTCTGTTGCTTCTTCATTAGTATTCAGCCACCCCATAAACAATTTGTAACCCAATGACATTACAATGGCTCCTGTGAACAGGCCGATAAATCCAGAAAATATAAACCCTCCAATTACACCAAGAAAAATAACTAACATAGGAACAGCAGCTCCTTTTCCCAATAATAGTGGCTTGAGAATATTATCTGAAAGACCTGCAACAATTAAAAAAACTGTCCACATGATCGCCATGGAAGTAGATTTTACTGCAAATAAATAGAGGATGATAGGAAGTGTCAGGATAATTGCCGGAATTTGAAGAACACCTAATACAAATATTCCCAATGTCAATATCCCCGCATAGGGCACACCTGCCAGCATAAAAAATATGCCATGCAAAAACGATACTACTAAAGCAACCCCAAGTACCCCTTTTAATACGCTGCTTACTGTCATCATGGTTATATCAGCAAATTCATCTCCTCTTGACCCAGCCAATTTTCTAAAAAATTTTCGAATGCCCTCACCGGCTTCCCCAAAAACCAATAGGACAGCTGCAATAATAAAGGATATTAATATTTGAATTAGGGCACTTAGCGCACCCAAAACCCCTTTTGCTAATTTTTTCCCTTTATCTGCTAATTGGTCATGATACTTATCCGCGGTTTGTCCAAGATTTTCAGAAGCACCTTTCCAGAACTCATACACTTGTTCACCCACCACAGGCCATTCCCTTACATTCTCCTTGGGAGCAGGAAGGGTAAAACCATTTGTCGTTAATTCGATTTTAGCTGATTGGACTTCCGAAACCAACTTGTCGATCAAAAACCAGGACGGAATAAAGATAATGGCCAGTGCCAAAATAACGATTAGTGCTGAAGCAAGTTTCGGTTTTCCGCCAAGCTTTTTAGCTATTTTGGTATGAAGCGGATACAAAGCCATGGCAAATATAAGGCTCCACAATAAAACACTTGTAAATGGATATAAGATCAAAAGGCACCAAACAATGATCAATAGCATAATAAGTAACCTTATTGTGGTGTCATATATTGAATTATTGAAAATTTGATTTTTCATCTGTATGCTGTTTAGCGTCTTTTTTATGTTTTAGACATGTTTTAATGTCTTATCCGTTTCAACATCCCTGGCAAATATTTTCGCGGCAATAAGCGCCACAATAAGTGCCAACGGCACCACTAAAATGATCATTACAAAAACCCCGGGATCAGGGTTTGTAATACTGAAATAGGCCACAAATACGGCAGCTATATTACGCGTACACATACCCAAAGCCATTCCACTTCTTTGTGTCTTTTTAAGGCCAAATGGAATTTTATAAGACAGAAACGTGATCAAGGCGAAGAACAGGACCTGTGCACCAACAGCAAAACTACCTATGGCACTAAGCATTTCTTCCCAATACAACCAAAATGTCATCACTGCAGTAATCAGCAAAAATAAGGTGCCTGTTTTCTTGATTACAGGGCCAATTTTTAACGCAATTGGTTCTTTATATACTTTAATCGAAAAACCAACAACTAAGGGTAAAAGCACCATCAAAAGAAGTGGTTTAGCTAGTCCCCAAACACTTACCACTAAACCTTTTATCAAGAAAGGAACCATTAAAGGTAAAAACACAACGGTTCCAATAGTAGCAACCAGTATAAAAGCTCCTGCAGATGACATATCTCCACGCGCTTTTGTTACCATTAATGGGAAAAACGGTGCTGTAGGCGCCAAACTAATCAATAACAATCCAGCCGCATGAGCATCTGATAAAGGAATAATCCTAGTTATTCCCCATGCAATAGCAGGGCCAACGATCCAACCCCATACGATAATTAGTATAACAAATCTTGGGTTTTTAATCGCCTTGATAGCTTCATTTTTGTTAATCTCGAGCCCCATGGCAGCAAGATTCGAAACGGTGAAAATCATCACCACTATTTTATAAATTTCTTCTATTCCCATGATATATTACCCTTCCTGATTAAATATATTCCCACTTATTTAGTTTATTTGAATCTTCTCTTATCTATGGGTTGGAACTCTCATCAGTTTTGGGTCCACCTTAAAGGTCCATGGTAGCCCAGAATTCTTCCAGCCATTTTTTAACCTTTGACCCTGATACAAACTTTCCGGATCGGTTACCGTGTCTCCTTCAAAACCATCCGTAATATTGTATGCGAATTTATAACCCAGTTTATCCAGTAAATTAACCACAAAGGCACTGCGCCCCCCTGACCTGCAGGTAACCAAAATAATGTCCTCTGGTTTACATACTTCTTGCACATGTTTTATAAAATCATCATTCATTTTGAATGAAAAACAATTTTTCTCAGCATCCCAATTATAGGTCTGTAAAAACCCAGGTATATTCCAAGCCATTTTCGCATGGCCTATATTGATATATTCATCGAGGGTTCTCACATCCAGAACCTTTACTTTCTTAGGTGAGTCTTTCCAAATTTCATAGGCTTCTGTTGAAGTAACATATAAGCCCAGGCTAGTCTGTTTTTCTTTTGGTAGTTTCATAACGTTTATCTAGTTGTAGCAATCGTTTTATTTTAATTTGAAATACTAAGTTTACGAAGAGTTAATCCATTGTAAATATTGACTATTAGGTATATTTTATGATAATATTAGATGTATGTCGCGAAACAGAAAAACTATTCATATTGGAACAAATTCCTAAATAGCAGTAAAGTATCTTTTTTCATCCACCCAATTCATTTCTATTGTTTTATATCCTTATCAATATCGGGGTTCAAAAAATAATTTTGTACCACTGTTATAATGATAGCTGTTGACCATCCAAAAATTATAATTCCGTTTGCAGCTTCCAAAGAGGCCAAAAGCCTAAATGAATTTGATAAAACTACATCACCGTATCCTAAAGTTGTGAAAGTAACTATTGAGAAATATAAAGATTCTTCTAAACTGTTTATAGTCTCTAGGTAAAAGTAAATAAATGCCCATGCAAGAGCCTCAATAAAAGATGCCATAAACATTATTAGTACAACTATCGAAGTCCAGAACTCCTTAGAATTATAAACCTCAGGATTAGCTCTTTTTTTTCTTACCAAAAACATCACAAAACGGGTTGCACAGGCATGAACGATAACGCTAAAAACAATGAGAATACAACCAATAAAAAGATTTGACCACATAATATTCTAAAAAGGAAATTTGCTGTAAAAGTCTTTAAATCAAGTTTTTAAAATTATCTCATTGTTTTTTAAATTTTATGTTTTAAAAATTAAAACCAAATCTAATTACCGGTCCAGAAGTATCCACATCATACATAAATCTGTCTAATCCTTCACCATTTTCATAATCCAGACTAATAATTCTATATCCACCGGTCATTTCAAATAGCTTAGAAAATCGGTAACCTGCATAAGCCTGTATTTGCCATGCTAGGTCGGATCCAATTCCAAATCCTCCAATTTCTCCTCGAAACTGATAAATAAATTTTTTCCCTGCCTGGCTTTTTATCCTGGCGATAATCATTGGATCAAGCCAGGTTTCTGTTCCTGACCTTTGTTGATTTATAATTTGAGGATCTTCACCAATTATTTCCTCCCTATTAATATCGAATCCTGCCTTGACTGAATTAACCAATCCTCCTAATCCCAGATCAAGCCATGGGGTTACTTTATACATTCCTGACACTTCCCAACCCAGTTGTTTAGCAGTTACCTCGCCATTTATTATATCATGTTTGGACGCTACATTTTGGGCAAGACTCATATACAACACATCAGATCCAATGGTCCATTTGCCATTGGTAGCTTCGAGGTTTAGCATAAAACCCATTTTCAAATTGCTGAAAATATCGTTTGCACTCGCATCAACAGATACATCAGGTACAATTCCCAGTCCTACACTTCCATTCATCTGTGGAAACATTAAATAGGGTTCAACCAAAAAAGCCCATTTGGTATTTTTAGAAGCGTCAGATGAGCTTTCCTGGGCGATCAAGTTTCCAGAAATCAAAACCGATAATAAAATTCCCAAAAAAAATGATTTACTTAAATTCTTGATTTTCATAATTCTTATTAATTTACTTTTCTTTTATCAAAGGCATTAAATTGGGGTCTATTTGATAGGTATATGGTAAGCCTGAATTTTTCCATCCATTTACCATTCTCTGACCTACAAAGACGCTAGTTTCATCAGCTACAATACCCCCCTCAAAACCATCGGTAATCGTATAAGCTTGCTTGTATCCAATCTTTGCCAACTCATTGACAGCCATTGCGCTCCGGTCACCAGAGCGGCAAGTAATTAAAAGTATGTCATCAGCTTGAAATTTATCCTTAATTATTCCAACAAAACCAGGATTAGGTGTCATGGGAAATCCTTGCTTTTCAGAATCCCATTCATAGGATTGGTCAAATGCCGGAATATTCCATGCCATAGCTGCATGACCGATGAATAAATATTCTTCTGGTGTACGTATATCAAGTATCGTCACCTTTTCTGGATTTGCTTTCCACATTTCATAAGCCTCGGCTGAGGTGACATAAAGTCCAAGTGTAGTTTGTTTACGTTCAGGAAGTTCAGATTTTGTTTCTTGGCCAAAAACCAACTGTCCAAAAACCAAAAGTAAGGCCAAAGGCATGAACACTTTTTTAATGGTGTTTTCAATCTTTTTCATGTGTTTCGTTTTTTATCTTTATAAATAGTTCAGACGAAATGAGTTTTGGTAAAAGAACGCCAAACTGCAAACTGCACAGTTTGGCGTCAAAACTGTTATTTATGGTTTTAAATAAAACGTTATTTATTTAGCCTAACCTTATGCCTTCTTGTTTAAAACTGCACCTTCTTTAAGTCTGCCCCAGCTTTTTTTAGCATACTCTTCTTCCATCCACGCATGAACGCCTTGCTGGAGGAATTCAGGTCTTGCCCATTTATCCACATCAAAGTCATTCTTGATATAGCCGTGTTCCAGCATGAAGTCCTTGCCAATTTTAATGGCCTTCATATTCGTTGCGTTCAAACTAGGTACCATGTCAACATCTTTAATGCCTCTGTAAGTATCTTGCGCGTCGCGGTAGAAAGTCTGATGGTCTAGTATCGCGGATGCAGCAGGCTTGTGCTGATTGGCCCAATGTCCTACTTTGACCATAGCTTTCATATAAGCGACAACGAGTTCAGGGTGTTTATCAGCCATTTCTTTGGTACAGGTAATAATAGCTGGTGTGTTTGCAACTTGTTTGGTCCAGTCCGGATACCTTGACAAGTCTTCAATCATTTTGATCTTACCGGTATCTTCCTGGAGATGTTGGAAAACCTTACTCTGCGTATAAATAGCATCAACTTTCCCTTCCAATAATGCCGTTTCTAATGGGCGAAATGCTAGGTCGTGCTTGTGATCCCTTGCTGCCCATAAATCAGTTGGATTATTCATTGGCGCCAACATTTTTGGGTCGTTGTACCAGTCATCCGGATAAGGGAATTCTACAATCTCCACATCGTCCTTTGTCATGTTGTTTAATTCCAGCATACTCAAGATACCCATGTGCTCTTGTATTCGCCACCAGTCGTTTTTAAGGGTATTCATACTTTTTGAAAGGCCAATTTTTTTGCCTTTCAAATCCTTCATTTGAGATATTTTATCATCAATACGCACAGCCATACAACCACCCTCATAAACCCATGTTGCTCCTAACAACACCGTTTTGCTAAGATCAGCATGTACAGCTATTGGCGGATAGAGGCCACCAAACCGAATGAGGTTTTTAAGGTTGTGTCTGTAATGTGGGTAGAAGTCGTTATCGCGTGTATGACGCATATAATCATACTCTATTCCCATATTTTTAAATTCCTGGCGACACCATCCCAACTCCTGGTCAACATTGTTGGCCGATACCATAGGACAATTGGTGTACCACACTTGTTTCCAGTCCAGTGCCACAGTGCTCAATTTTTGGCCATCAACGACGTTTATCACCGCTGTACTCTTTGGTTTGGCTTTTTTGGCAGGTGCTTTTTTGGGAGGTTTTGCAGCTTTCTCTGCTGCTACTTCGGTACCTGCAGCTTGCATAGCGGATACGGCCTGTTCCATGGTCAAGCCATGTTCATCCAGTTTCCCAAGAACTAATTTTGCTAGATCCCCAAGTCCTGATTCCAGGTTCTTACTATTATCTGGTTTTAGAGTTGTTTTTTTTGCCATGGTTGTATTTTTTTTTAAAATATTCATTATTCCAATTAATCATTTTTTCGATTTGAACTAATTGACTTACCCAAAATTACGAAGTCTAGTTTGCCTATGAAATACTCATAAATAAGTATATTTAATTTCCATATTTGGGGATTAATGGAGTTTATGCTTAAACGAAAAGACTAGAATATTTTCTTTTGACAAATCCTCATAACCATCAGTGATAGTATTCTTAGAATCCTGACGGTTATAAAGCAATTCTAATTGTATTTTTTTATTTATTTTATAGCCTAATCCCAGACGAATCCAGTATCTGTTGGCATATCTTTCTTGCACATCATCTTCATTTTGATAAAAGAATTCTACAAAAGAAGTTATATACCAAACATGATCTGGCGACATACTTTTTTCGTTTAAGGGCATGGACGCAAAAAATTGTAACCTTGGTCTTGTGGCATAGGTCCATTCCATAGCCTCCTTTTTATAAATATTCCTAAACTCTATCCGTGCCATTACTCCTGATTTTATTCTTTTACCCGGAAGAAAATGGTACCGACCTCCAGCACTAAATCTAATTTCAGAAGTTGTCAAACCCTTGTATTGCAATGTTTCCAAAAATTGCAAGGAAGCTAGAATGTCGAAATGCAAATTCAATTTTTTCTCAGGCATAAATCGTACTTCAAAAGTGCGCCAACGTGGATCCTCTAAATTTGTTCTCAAAGAAGCCCTCATGCCAAGCTTATATCCCTTGGAAAAAGAATAAGCGGGTTTGTACTCAAACCAAATTTGACCTGATTCCTGGGCCATTGATTTCCGTACGGAAAAAATCAGAAAGAAAATAAAAATGAGCTTTAGTAGTCTGGAGTTAAAAACCATAATTAATTTTGACGATAAACTTCATTATTTCGATAAATTTTACTCAATGCCAATAATCAAACCATCCCTTTCTATAAAAAAAGACAAGTAGCCCAGCTGCTAATCCAATAAATATAAACCAGACAAGCAGGTATCCAATCTGATTTTTCTTGCCAATTCCCGGGCTTTAAATCTTCATTAATAAGAATGATTTTACCATTCTCAACCTTTTTAAAAGAAATATCCATTTGCCTATATATTTTAATTCTAATCAGTAATTTTTAAAAAAAGAACGATAACCCGATGGAAGGTCCTCTAAAATTATAATCAATTTTGGTGTTGATATCATCTGATGGAAATTCGACCATAACATCAAAAACCTGATAACTAAGATCAATACCTAACCAATCAACGGGCTTGGCCATAAAGGCAATATCAAGATTGTGTAGAGAGCCACCAAAGTCTTCTAACTTTAATGCGAAGAAGCCTATATTTCCGTTGAAATAAAGCCATTTATTCAGTTTGAAAGAAGCTAGTATTCCAAAATTTGGTAGCGGAGCTACAAGCTCAACGTTTAAATCCTGATACCCATATGCTGATTGTACAGCTGTTTCCAGAAACATTAAGTAAATATTGAAATAAAACCCTAAATGTGCATCTGGATTTTTTAACACAGAATACAAATAACCTGTACTTATGACCTGAGTGTTGAAATGCGCTTCTATATCGGTTCCGGCAGGGATGATTTCACCTTTAAAAATTAAATCCCTTTTTGTTTGGGTATTCTCCTTCCTGTTGATTCCATAATACTGTGCATATAGACCACTACTAGGTGTAATTCTATATAAAAATGAGCCCGTAAAAAAGTAACTGTTAGAGGGCAGACCCAGATCATTTTCAAGACTTATGACGGAGTGTAAATTTCCTTCGGGTAATTCAAATGATATTTCAGTATCCAGTGTTGCATGTACATAGTCAAAACTAATCTTAAACCTTTTATTGTTGCTTTTAAAAATATCCCTCTCATTTTGTCTATCCAATTTTTTGTCGGCTTTACTCTTTAGCGTATCAATTGGTATTACCCCCATAGAATGACTCAGCCCAAAAGCTTGTAAATTGAGGCAAAATATGAATACAAAGGTTAATACTTGTTTATATATGGAATCTTTCATACTAATTTTAAATAGCATTTATATAATTTAGAGTGGGCTTTATAATAAATCAGTAAATGGAATGACCTCCTTAACTTCATCCTTCATAAGGATCTTAAGTTCTTCTGCAGTCCGTGTGCGCTTCGCCATAATTTGGATTAATCCTTTCTTGAAACTGCGAATTGTATATTTGAAATTATTCTGATCTGTCATTTCACATAAAATAATATGATTGGTTAGGTCATCGCTTTCTTGCTTGCACTCATGGCCAAACCCATAAAGAATATTTATGCCATTCACTATCTGTTGAGAAGTCCATTGCACTTCTCCGTAACCACCAAACTCATTGAACCAGGAAATGTACCATCTCTTGACATCCTGACGCCATCCCGACACAGTCACCTTCATCGTATCATCGTGAAAACCTCCTCCAGGTGGAACTTTTAAGCCTTCTTCAGTCCCAAATGATGAATACTTTCCAAATGCTTCGGGCCAATTAAACTCTATGTCACGCAAATATTCACCGTTTCTTGAAATTTTAGCCAACCAGCTTCCACCAAAATAATTTCGAAATAAATTTGCTGTTAATTCTGCCATAATCTTAAGATCAATTTAAAAGGGTTATCTGATCTATCGATTCAAAGTTACCTGCATAAACAAAAAAACACAATACTCATTTGTTGGTATTTTTTCTATATTTACATGTCTTTTCAATTATATAGATTCATATAACATATGTCGAAAAAAAACCATAAGCCCCTTGTCTTCGGTAATTTGGCAACATCTTATAATTATAGTATTTATCACGACTTTATTGAATCCTATCTGCCTTCCGGCTTTCTAAACATAAATGAAGAAGATCCGCTGATACAAAAATTAGGGGAAAAGATGACTGAGAATGATCAGATGCTCATCATGATGGATCTTACTAAAATTGAGATTATCTATACAAGTAAACAAAGTATGGAAATGCTGGGAGTAGATCCGGCCACCAATACACCTTTGGAAATGTTGAACAGGGTGCATCCTGATGATCTTGAACGATTTGGAATGGGACGTTCCAAATTATTGGATCTTGATAAAGACCTACTTCTTGCACATAAAGGTTCTGCCTTATTATCGACAAATATTCGAATGCAAAAACCCGATCAAAGTTATGCTGATCACCTTTTTCAATGTTATATGTTTTATAGCCCCACACCACATAAAACTGTATACTATATGCAGGTGAATACCAATATTGATACTTACCCGATAAAAAAAGACAGTTTTCATTACTATGTAGGAAATGACATTTCACTGTTCAGGTTTCCTGATGAAGAATTGCTAAGTTATGGGCATCAATTAACAGCGCGTGAATTTGAGATATTAAAACTAGTAGCAACCGGACTGACAAGTTCTGAGGTAGCAGAAAATCTGTTTCTGAGTCTGCATACAGTAAACACGCATCGAAGAAACATTTTGGAGAAATACAAAAAAAACCATATTTCAGATGTTATTTTTGAATTAATGTCCCAGGGGCTACTTTGAGATCTTATAGAAAGTGTTTACAATCGCATTCTCCCGCAAAATTTGTGATAAACTCCCTGATGATAGTCAGTATTATGATAAAATCTTAACTGATTACAACAGGATAAACTTGTCACATATAATCTGTCACATCTTTTGATTGACTAATCTTCAAGATTCTATACTAATAATACCCGAAATAAATGACAATAAAAAGATGCGTAAATCATTTAAGCACAATATGATGCATAATTTCTGGTGTCCATAAAAAGTTTTAAATAATGCGTCCGATTTGGACACCTTTAGAATGCGAATATTGATCGAAATTACTTAGAAGTTGGGCCGCGAAAGAATTGCTTTCAGCATCCAGACTAAGCTTCATGTTCAGAAAGAAAACTCACATAAGGCTGAGGCCTGATTGTGTTTTTTATTTGAAAAATTCTTACACGAAAAACCAGGATTAACTGCGTTGATCCTGAAAAAACTCCGTTCTGAGAAAGAAAACCCTGATCAGGCTTAGGCCTGATTGTGTTTTTTATTTGTCGAGTCCTTTTGAAAATGAATTTTCAACGGTCTCTCCAAATAAAAAACCCCTCGCTATGCGAGAGGTTTTCTTTCATTTGTGACCCCGACAGGATTCAAACCTAATTCGGTTGTTTGCCTATTTGTAAGGTATGTGCTAAATTCTATGTTTCATGTTGACGAATTGTGAACTCTAAAAATACTCAAATTATAGTTTTTTAATTCGTCTATACAAATATATGAATTTTAATTTTTTAGATCCATGAATCTCTCGTTTACTAGCCTTCCTTAAAAATGTAGCCTTTATTCAGGACGGGGCATAATATGCTACAACATCTGGCATAAGCATTAGCTCACCCACGTTGGTTTGTTTTAATTAATTGGTTTGTTGTTTAATTTCATTTTCTTTTCAGAGGATGATTAGACCTATTGGTTATACCAGATGTTGTAGGTAGTTTGTCACTTATAACAGAAAGTAATAACGTCTGATATTCAATTAAATATCTTATTAAGGTACAGATGTGTGGAAAATTAATGAGTTTATGGGTTTAAGTAAAGTTTCTAACTAAATTATTTAGACAATTTTAATATTCTTATAGCTCCTTGAATGACCAATGCAAAGACTATTGTTCCGATTATAAGATCGGGCTTATTTGAGTTCAGCCAATTTACCAAAAGACCTGCTGCGATGACTCCCAAGTTAATAATAACATCATTAGAAGTAAATATCATACTCGCTTTCATATGAGCTTCTTCTTTGCTATTTGATTTTTGGAGCAAATACAAACAAATACCATTTGCGATTAGTGCAAAAATGGATACGATTATCATAGTTGAAAAGTCAGGCAATCTTTCTGTTCCAAAAAACCTCCTTAGCACTTCTATAAATCCAATAATTGCAAGTGTTATTTGAAAATATCCAGCAAGCTTTGCTATCCTTTTTTTTCTTGTCAAAGTTCCTCCAACTGCAAATAAGCTAATTCCATAAACAAAACTGTCTGCTAACATATCCAAACTGTCAGCAACGAGCCCCATTGATTTTGAGATTAACCCTGTTGTCATTTCAATAAGGAAGAATGCGAAATTAATAGCTAGAACTGTCCAAAGTAATTTTTTTTGATTTAAGTTTTCATCAAAACTTGTTAGTTCCGTCTGTTCAGTTGATATTTTTTTACCTCCTAGATTCAGTTCGATTATAGACTTTTCAATTTGTTCAATTTCTCCCCTATGAAAAACGGTCAATATTCGATTGGGAATATCAAAATCCAAATTCGCAATATTTGGAATTCCGTCTAGTTTCATTCGGATAAGATTTTCCTCTGATGGACAGTCCATTTTAGTTATATTAAAGATTGTTTTTTGCATAATGATTAACAGAATTTTTTTTCAAATAAAAAAGCGCCTATATCCAACGCCTTACTTTTTTCACATACTCTAAATAATCATTACCAAACTCTCGCCCTAAATATTTTTCTTCTAATCTGATTTGTGTATTTATGCTTATTATCGACAATGAGGTTATCAAAAGTGTAAAAGCATTTGGAATGACCAAAAACAATCCAATATTAGCAATCATAATTCCAAGAAATACTGGGTTTCTGGAAATAGAAAATAATCCTTTAGTTACAAGTTTTGTCTTATTCTTTTCATCAATTCCAATTCTCCACGAATTAGCCATTTGTGATTGAGCGATCCAAACTACAATTAGAGATAGAATTAAAAATCCCCAACCTACTTTAGATAAAGTGTCATTTTCTAGATACCAAAAAGGAAGTAAATACTTGTACCATTCAATTTTAAAAGCATAAATACCAACAATGAATAGCTCCAAAAAAGATATTACCGTAAATACCTTACCGTTATAGCCGTGAGCATCATCTGTTTTATTAAAAGCTATAGGGTTTACTCCAGTCTTTAGCTTTAACCAAATTGACCTTATTATAAATACTAATAAAAAATATATTAACAGGTATATAAATAATTTCATCGCTTTTTAGTTACATTTTCTTACAAGCAAAAAAACGTAAAAAATAGATGCATTGGAAGTGCATTGTTATCCACTACATTTATCGCAAATTCCTTTAACTACTAAGTTTACGTTTTCTGAAACAAAGCCGTCTGGCACTTTTATTTTCGGAATTTTGTGTTCTGTTAGACAAATGGTTTCATTACAATTATTGCAATGAAAATGTAAGTGCAAATCAGTTTCAATTTCGCAGCTACAATCCTGTTCACACAAAGCATATTTTACTATACCAGTCCCATCGTCTATTTGGTGTACAATATCCTTCTCCACAAATGTTTTAATAGTCCTATACAAAGTTGTTCTATCTGCCTTTTCAAAAGTGTTCTCAATATCGGTTAATGTTGCAGCCACCTGATTTTCCACAAGAAACTTATAAATCAATAAGCGCATTGCAGTAACCCGTATATTCTTTGACTCTAATACCTGTTCGATTGTTTCCATAATTAATGTTCATGTTCTGCTTCACCTTTTTTCATTTCTGCCATAAGATAATAGGCATTGTTATAAGCGAATTTTTTGTTTGCCTCTATTTCTTCAGTAATTTGAATTGAAATCCAATTATCATCTTTTTCCCCAGTAATCACTTCAATAGGTTTAAAGCTCCACTTGTCATCCTCTTTATCTACTGTAAAAATATAATACTTACCCCCTTCTTTTATGATAGCACTTTCTGGCAATGCTCTTACTTTAGTACTTTCAATTTGTATTTTACCTTGAATATACATCCCAGGAATTAAGTTACCTTTTTTATTTTCTATCTCAGCGTGAATATGAACAGCTTTTGGGTTATCCTCAAATGTTTTACCTACGGAATAAATTTCTGCTGTAAGTTCTGTGTCAGGTATAGATTGTACTGTAAAGCTTACCTTTTGACCCTTCTTAACGTAATATACATCTTTTTCAAATACCATTAAATCTGCATGAACGTGATGCGTATTTACAATTTCGAATAACTCTGTCTGTGGCTCTACATATTGGCCTATTTTTACTTCAACTTTTTGCACAAAACCTTCTATCGGACTTCGCAAGGCAATGTTTTGAGCAATAGAACCATTCAGAATAGATGTTGTATTGACATTCAATATTTTTAATTGAGCATCCAGACCATTTACTAATGCTTTTGATGCCTCGTACTCTGCCTTTGCTCTCTGAAAATTAGCACCTGAACCAACGCCTGCATCATACAGCTTTTGTTGGCGCTCATAATTCATTTTCAAAAAATTACTGTTGCTGTAAGCATTTAAATAATCGGTTTGAAGTTTTATAATATTGGGGTGTGAAAGATAAGCTACTACTTGACCTTTATTGATTTTATCGCCTTCAATTACCTTAATAGATACTACATTAGCTCCAACTACAGAAGTAATTGCCGCTTCGTTTTGCGGTGGTACTTCTAATGTACCGTTAGCTTCTACATAACTACTTATATTACGAAAAGCCAGTGTATCAATTTTCATTTTAAGTGTCTCAAACTGTTGCTGAGAAAGCATAACTTCTGCACCCTCATGGTTTTCTTCTTTTAATTCAGTTTTAGCTTCTTCATTACGGGAATAACCATTATTCTCGTTGGGCTTTTCTTTATCACCACAAGCAGTTACTAAAGTTGACGCTATTAATAATGCTAGAAACTTATATGTTATATTTTTCATTGTCTTATTGATTAAAATATTGTAATTGAAATGTGCTTTCTAAATAGTTGATTAATGCGGTTTGGGATTCCAATTCAGATTGAATGGCTTCTTTTATAAGTTGTGTAAAAGTGGTATAATCTATTTCACCTTCTTTATAAGCTAATAAAGCTCCCATTTTTTGTTCTTTGGCTACTAAGAGCACTTCATTTTTATAGAACTCCCATGTTACCTTCCATTTCTTATACTTTTCTTTAGCCTGAATAAATCTCGATTGAACTTCTTGATTTTTGAAAAGTAGACTTGTTTCTACAATCTCCCTATCAATTCTAGCCGTTCTTATTTGAGCTTTATTCGTGCCAGATAGAAATGGAATTGAAATACCTGCTTGATATGTGTAAAATCCAGAATTTCCGTTTACTTCTTGCAATCCACCTTGAAGGTTGAATTTGGGTGTATTTTTTACTCGTGCAGCTTTGTAATTCGCTTCTGCTTCATCTATCAAATTCTGTGATATGCTATACAACGGGTGTTCTTCAATTTTAAGTGTATCATTATTAATTTCCAATTCATCTTTATAATCATCAGAAACTGAAAAAAGCTCATCTGAGACCAACCACAAATTAAATTGTTGCAAAGCAATCACATAATCGCTATACGCTTGAGCCTTTTTACTTTGAACTTGTAAGGCCTGATTTTTGGCTGCCGAATATTCTAATTTGGAAATAGCTTCGACCTCAAAATTTAAAGCCACAGCTTGTTCAAAGTTTGAATAAATGGAATCCAGCTCTTTATACAGTTGGTATTTTCTTTTCATCTGGTAGCAGTAAGCCCAGGCTTTTTTGACTTCCAATTCCAGTTCAAGTTCTGATAATTGATATGCTTTTTGTGCTAATTGTATACGTTGCTCTTGTAATCGTTTTTTTGCACCAATACCAAATATATCTATGTTTGATTGTCCAATACCTATGGTATAAATCCCTATTTCATCATTGATTTCTTCTCCAGCATAAAATAATTGGGTTGTTCCAGCATCGAATGAAGTGGATTTTATTTGTTCCTGTTTTTTAATTTCTAATTGTTTTTGTTTTAAAAGAGGGTAATTGGTTTTTGATAGCTTTACAGCTTCTTCCAATGTTATTTTGGGAAGTGAATCATTTATCTCTTGTGCATTGCTCTGTGAGGAAAAACCAAGTAGCAAAACGAAAACGGCAGTGGCAGTAATGATTCTCTTATTTGGTTTAAACTTAAATGATTTGCTTTCTACCCAATGGTATAAAATTGGTAAAACAAACAAGGTAAGCAGTGTAGAAGTTAACAGTCCACCAATAACTACAGTTGCCAATGGACGTTGAACCTCCGCACCAGCTGATGCTGAAACTGCCATTGGCAAGAAACCAAATATGTCTGTAAATGCTGTTAACATAATTGGTCTAATTCTTCTTTTTGTACCTTCTGTGATTCTGTCTTTTAGATTGGTTACACCTTCATCTTTTAATTCGTTTAAACCACTGATCATTACTAGTCCATTTAAAACAGCAACCCCAAACAGAACAATAAAACCTACGCCAGCTGATATGCTAAATGGCATATCACGTAACCACAATGCCACGACACCACCAATGGTCGCCATGGGAATAGCTATGTAAATCATTAGGGTTTGTGGTAATGATTTTAGAGCGAAGTATATTAGTACGAAGATGAGAAGCAAAGCAATAGGTACAACAGTTTTTAATCGACCACTGGCACGTTCTAAATTTTCAAATGCACCACCATAACGAATAAAATAACCAGATGGTAATTCAAGTTTAGCATCTAATTTTGATTTTATTTCGGTTACTAGTGATTTCACATCTCTTCCTCTTACATTGACCCCGACATAGGTTCTTCTATTGGTATTGTCTCTACTTATTTGCATTGGACCGGCTTTGTAGGTTATCTCAGCTAATTCACGAAGTGGAATTTGAGCTCCTGAAGGTAAATTGATGAACAAATTTTGAACATCTGATATATCGCTTCGATTGTTAGAATTCAACCTTACCACTAAATCAAATCTTTTTTCGCCTTCAAAAATTGTACCTGCTTTTCCACCTGCAAAAGCTGATTGAACTATTTGGTTTAATGTGTTTATATTAACTCCATATTGTGCTAATTTACTTCTGTCATAAGTAATGGTCATTTGCGGTAATCCTGTAGTAGCTTCAGCTTTCATATCGCCAATTCCTTCTGTACCTGCAATAATTTTTGTTATTTCCTCTGCTTTTTGAGATAGCACATTTATATCTTCACCATAGAGCTTTATTGCTATATCTTCTCTAACACCTTCGAGTAATTCATTAAAGCGCATTTCGATAGGTTGGGTAAATTCATAATTAACACCAGGAATGATTTCTACCGCTTCTTTCATTTTATCAATTAATTCATCTTTAGATGCTACTGAAGTCCATTCGCTTTTAGGTTTAAGAATTACAAAAATATCTGCAAGGTCCATGGGCATTGGGTCTGTTGGTATTTCGGCTACACCTATACGACTAACAATTTTTTCTACCTCTGGAAATTTTGCTTTTACTATTCTTTCAATTTTAGTGGTTGTTTCAATGGTTTCAGAAAGTGAACTACCTGGTTTTAAAATTGCGTGAAATGCAATATCGCCTTCATCGAGCTGAGGAATAAACTCGCCACCCATTCTTGTAAACATAAAGGCTGTAATTCCGAATATAATAACTGCTATACCAACTATTAGTTTTCCTTTTTGCAAGGCTTTAACCAACAGCGGTTGGTATTTATTTTCTACCCAATGTACGAATCTATCTCCATAAGATTTTTTTGATGACTTTGGCGCTCTTAAAATTAATGCTGACATCATGGGCACATAGGTAAGGCAGAGTACCATTGCACCAATCATAGCGAAAATAAAGGTTAATGCCATGGGTTTGAACATCTTCCCTTCAATGCCTTGTAATGCCAAAATAGGAAGAAAAACAATGAGGATAATAAGCTGACCGAAAAATGCAGCATTCATCATTTTTTTTGAAGCTTCTGCTACAACTCCATCCCGTTCTTTTGCAGTTAGAATCTTCTTTTTTAATACCTGAGATGATATAAGGAAAACAGTACTTTCAACAATAATTACTGCTCCATCGACAATAATTCCAAAATCTATTGCTCCCAAACTCATTAGATTAGCCCAAACGTCAAAGGCATTCATAAGAATAAATGCAAACAATAAGGATAAGGGAATAGTGGATGCTACTATAAGACCACCTCTCCAATTACCCAATAAGAAAATAAGAACAAAAATGACAATTAATGCTCCTTCAATGAGATTAGTAGCTACCGTTGATGTTGTTTCTCCAATTAACTTGCTTCGGTCTAATAAAGGTTCAACAATAACACCTTCAGGCAACGACTTTTCAATTTGAGCCATTCTTTCCTTAACATTGTCTATAACCTCATTAGAATTTGCCCCTTTAAGCATCATTACTAAACCACCTACAACTTCTCCTTCTCCATCTTGAGTTAAAGCACCATAACGAATAGCAGAACCAAATTGTACCGTAGCTATGTCTCCTATAGTAATTGGAATATTGTTAGTATTTTTTACTAGTATTTTTTTTATATCCGCTAAACTACGCACCAATCCTTCACCACGAATAAAATTGGCTTGATGATTCTTTTCTATATATGCACCACCTGTATTTTGATTATTGACTTCAAGTGCATTAAATATGTCTGTAATTGTTAATCCTATCGCCTTTAATTCGTTTGGGTCAACTGCTACTTCGTATTGTTTAATTTTTCCACCAATAGCATTAACTTCAACAACACCTTCCACCATAGCCATTTGACGTTGAACTATCCAATCTTGCATTGTACGCAAATCTGTGACCGAATACTTGTCTTTAAATTCAGGCTTAACTTTAAGTGTGTATTGGTATATCTCTCCTAAACCAGATGAAATAGGACCCATTGAAGGTTCTCCGAACCCATTGGGAATTTGCTCTTTGATGTCGTTGAGTTTTTCTCCTACTAATTGACGAGGAAGGTAGGTTCCCATATCATCGTCAAAAACAATAGTAACTACTGATAACCCAAAACGAGAAATTGAGCGTATTTCTTGAACATTTGGTAGGTTACTCATCGCAACCTCTATGGGATAAGTTATTATTTGTTCAATATCTTCTGTTCCTAAATTAGGTGCTTGTGTAATGACTTGTACTTGATTGTTTGTAATATCAGGTACAGCATCAATTGGCACTTTGGTCATACTCCAAATACCTGTTCCTAAAATGGTGAGCGTAAGCAAACCAATAATGAATTTGTTATTGATTGAAAAATCAATGATATTATTAATCATAAATAATGTGTTAATTCAGTTAAACTATTCGATAAACACCAATCTAATAGGTGTAAACGAAGTAATAAGAACCAATTTAGGTTCATAAAAGGATGTAATTATCCTATAAAATCTGAATTAAACTTGTGGCGGTTGCCAAATATTGGAATGATAATCAAATCTATACAGAGATTGATATGAAGAAAATATTTCTGTAGAAATTTTTGAGTTAGTTGTGAGATTAAAAGAGCCCAAAGGCTCGTAGGTAATTGACATCCCGCAACAGTTACAAATGCAAGTTACTGGACAAGAATCGTCACTGTCTTCCTGATGGTTGTGATTGCTACTAATTTCCGTTGGATTTTGGTCCTCGAGATTTAGACCGTCAGAACATGGTTTTACTGATAGAATCAGTATAATAATTGCTAATATGAATGTTAGAATTTTCACTCAACAAATATAAAAATTTATTAATGCAATGGTTGTGCGAAAAGTCATTCTAAAACTATTTAGTATCCATATTGAAGTTATTTTTAAATTGTATCATAAATCCTATTGTTATTTATGTCTAATACAGAAGGTTTTAGGTGAATTAGATTAAGGGTTTGATAGGGTAGGGTTATAAATGATATTATGATGACCCTTTTGTCAAAAATTAATCATTTAAAAACCCGAATTAAATTCACCCGGGTTAGTTTTTTCAAATAAACAATATTTGACAATTATTTTTCTATTGATCGTTTAATAAGTTACATCAGTGATCATGGTTTGAATGGTTATCTTTTTCTTCAGATCGATTCATTTTCATCTCATGGTCATATTGGCAACAACTTGCTAAATTTTTGTAGGCTTCTTCATCACCAGAAACTTTTTCAGTATCATATCCTGATTCGGCAATAGCAGTATGAATTGCCATTGCATCGGTTTTAGTATCATCAAAAGACACATCAATTTTCTTTTTATCGACATCCCAATTGGCTTCCGACACTCCTTCAACACTTTTAGCAGCTTTTTCAATTGTCTTTTTGCACATTCCGCAGTTACCTCTAACGCCAAAAGATAATTCTGTCATAGCCATTTCTTTAGACATTTCAGTAGTTGTACTTTCTGTTTCTTTTTTAGTTTCGTTTTTGCAACTTGTTAAACTAATTGCTGCAATTACAGCTACACTTAAAATTACTTTTTTACTCACGTCCATTACATTTTTGTTTTTGTGTTCTTGATTTATCTTTGAAAAATTCATTGTTTAAAATTTAATATTTATACTTGTTTTTATTTATTCTATTACTTGTTTTACTTCACCACAGGTTAGCATTGCCTCGCCAAAATATGGATTGATGACTTTTTCTTCTTCACTCAACCAATATGCACCCTTGTTGTTATCTGCCATGGGGCAAAATTCTACATAGACTTTTTCATTGACACCAAACAATTGAACTGCATTGATTAAGTGTGATGACAAATGCTTGAAATATTCTCTTTGTATTTTTATACCTGACGTTTTAGAAATGGATGTTGCAGATGATTTTATTTCTTTTTCTAATGACATCCAATGGCTATGAGCCTTAATATCCGATAACAATTTCATATCTACCTTGCTCAAATTATTAAGTAAAGTGGTTGCGCTTTCCGAAGTACCTTTTGAATCTTCGTTTACTAAATCATCTTTTAAATTGATATACTCATGCAAAACCGCTTTTAGTTGCTCTTGAAATTTCTCTGATACTATCAAACGTTCATTCATATTGGTATGGTCATTTTCTTTATTGACTGAATTGTTATCCATTCCCAAATGTCCTTCATGACCTGTCACTACTTTCCCTCCTTCCTTATTCATCATAGACTTTTTACCTTGTAATTGTGCTGCTGCATCTACGGTAAAGGTTCCGTTAGTTACAATTTCATTTCCAACAATTAAGCCTTCTAAAACTTCGTATTCATTCCCTATTTGATTGCCTATTTTAATTTCACGCATTTCAAAAACGGGTTGGTCTGGATTTGATTTAAGATAAACTACAGAACGCTCACCTGTCCATAAAACAGCAGTTACAGGAATTGTTAATACTTCGTCATTGTTACTTGTAGAACCTTCAATATTTGCGATTACAAACATTCCTGGTTTAAACCTATCATCCATATTGTTTAGAACCACACGCAAGGTTACGGTTCTTGTTTTGGTGTTTAGAATTGGGTCTATGAAATCAACTTTACCTTTAAATTCCTTGTTAGGATAGGCATTGGTTGTTATCAACACTTCCTGTCCTTTTTTAAAACGATTAATCTGATTTTCATAGACATCAAAATTTCCCCAAACCGTGTTGAGGTTCGCAATATTTAATAAGGGTTGACCTTGTTTGATGTAATCCCCTTGCTCTACCAACTTTTCTGTAACTGTTCCTGAAACGGTTGCATAGAGAGGAAAATTTTCTTGCACTTTTCCCGTTTCTTCAATCTGATTGATTTGAATTTCAGATAGCTTCCATAGCTTCAATTTGTTACGAACTGCTTTGTATAAATCAGGTTGCGATTCTTTTAAAGACCCTGCTGTAATCAATTCTTGTTGTGCTGCATACAGTTCTGGCGAATAAATGGTTGCCAAAAGCTGTCCTTTACGAACTTCTTCGCCTGTAAAACTCACATCCAACCGTTCAATTCTACCAGCAAAGTAACTGACCTGAACTGCATTGGCTTCTTCGTTTTCAGCAATTTTACCAGATAATTTTATGGTATTGCCTTCTACATTTCCTTTACTCACAATGGTTGTTTGAATATTGGCTAAGGCCATTGCATTTTCAGTCAGTTTGAATTGGTCCGCCAACAATACATCACTTCCACCATCAGCAGGAATTAAATCCATACCACAAATGGGACAATCGCCTGGTTCTGGTTGCATAATTTGTGGATGCATAGAGCACGTCCACATTTGATTAGTTTCTACGACTTCATTATGATTATGCTCCGTTTCTTTATTAGGTGAATCGCCAAAAATGACCCACCCTAAGAGTAGCCCTATGACCAATATTCCTATGTAAATTGCGTATTTTTTCATAATTATAATCTTTATTGTCTCATTCCACTAAATATATAATTGTGTATTTCTCCTTCTTCCCTTTGGTTAAAATGATATTCAAAAGTTTCATTTAACATATTGAAACCTCCGAAATGTTTATCCCCTTCCTGATGTTCGTCATTTAGGTGATGCATCCATTCAGTTTCATTATTTCCAATATCATTCATCATGCCTCCATTTATATGTCCTTGACCAAGCATATGACCATACATTTCTTCAAAGTCTTCACCAGTGAAACATACATTGATTCTATCCATATCTTCATAATAATTCAACATAAAAGTCGAATCTAATTCGGAATTGTACAGATGTACCTGAATCATTTGATTTCCAATCTTTGTAATTTCAGCAATAGCATCACCTTTGGTATTCAAAGAAGTTTTACCTAAAACATTAGAAACTGTACCTACATAAGTTCCTTCAATTCGTTTATCAGATGGTAAATCTGAATTGTCACAAGCAGCGAAGGAAAAGAGAGCTAAAATAGCAACCACTGTAATTAATTTAATTTTGTTCATTTTTTTTAATTTTATGCAGGAGCAGAGTTATTCGGCTCCTACTGTTACACTTATTTTTCTTTTTTAGCGTCTTTACAAGACGTTGCAGATAGGCTTTAAAAAACCATAACCATAATTGTTGTTAATCGTAATTTCTTCATTGTTTTTAATTTTAATTTATACTTGTTTTTAGTTACTTAAATAATTGATGATTGTTGTTTGTACATAGTAGGTTTTCACTGATTCTATTTGGTTCATTTGGAACTTTAATTGTAGTTCCTGAATATCCAGAACATCATTAAAATCAATGGTCCCCGTTTCATAGCTTTTGAATATTATTTCTTCTGCGTCAATTGCTTGCTTTAAGTTTTTAGTTTGGGTAGAATAACTTATTCTTGAAGAAATTCTATCGTTTATTGCCTTATCCAAAATCGTTTCTAACGTATTTAAACGCTCTTGTTTTTGCGCCAATATTTCTTGTTCCTGCAACTTGTTTTGTTTTGTTTGCGATTTATATTTTTTGTTGAAAATTGGTATTGTTAATGAAACCATTGGCATCAAAATATCTTTACCATTGTCACTAAAATCCATATCTGGACGTTTCTCTACATTGATATAATCTAACCCAAAACCAATCATAGGGCTGCTTTCTTTTTGGTTTAGCAATTCAGATTGTTCCACTGATAGGTAGAGCTTGTCATATTTCAATAATTCGGGATGTAATGCTAATTTTTCAGAATTGATTTCAAAATCTTCTGATGGTATAGTTAAACCGTCTACTACATTAACCGTTACATCATTTGCTCTATTCAATAGATTATTAAAGTTTGTTTGTTCTGCTAAAAATTGTTGCTTTAAAACATCTTTTAATTGTTGCATTTCGTTCTGACGCATTTGCAATCGCAATACATCTACAGCAGATGCTTTACCAACCTCAACCGATGTTAGTGCCAATGTTTCATAGGTTTCCAATAGTTTTATATTCTCGCTCAACACTTCTTGTTTTGCTTCATTTGTATATAAATTATAATAGGATTGCGATACTGAAGACATTAGTTTTCGTTTGGCAATAACAATGTCTTCGTATTTAGCTTCAGCTAGTGAATTCACATATTTTTCTCTTGAAGTAATTGTACCAAACCATGGCAACATTTGATTAGCCGATATTTTAAACTTTTGCGCACCTGTTCGTGTTTCTGGTTCACTTACAAAATACCCGACAGCAAATGCGGTATTGGGAATATTATTGACCTCGTTTACCTGTTCCGAAGCTCTTTCATATTTCAACTCAAATTTTTGAATTTCTGGATTGTTTGTCAGGGCTACAGCAATAAGTGATTCTAATTGTTGTGCATTTCCTTTGAGAACAAAGAATATAGAACCAAGTATAAAGACTGTTTTTATGTATGATTTTATCTGTTTCATTTTGTAGTTCTTTTAAGTTGAATCTCCGCTTTCCAGCTAAATAATACTGGTACCACAAATAAGGTTATTAAGGCTATGAGCATTCCACCAAAACTCGGTATTGCCATAGGTATCATAATATCGCTTCCTCGTCCTGTTGAGGTTAGTACTGGTAACAATGCCAAAATTGTGGTCGCTGTAGTCATTAAACATGGTCTGATTCGTTTTTCACCCGCTTCTACTATTGATGCTCTTATTTCTTTCCTGTTTTCTGGTGTATTCCTGTCAAAAGTTTGAGTTAAATAGGTTGCCATTACTACACCATCATCTGTTGCAATTCCGAAGAGTGCAATAAATCCAACCCAAACAGCTACACTTAAATTAATTGGGTGCATCTGGAACAAGTCTCGCATATTTTCCCCAAAGAAGTTGAAGTTTAAAAACCAATCTTGACCATAGAGCCAAATCATAATAAAGCCTCCAGCAAAAGCCACAGCTATTCCTGTGAAGACCATTAATGATGTTCCCACTGAGCGAAATTGGAAATACAGTATTAAAAAGATAATTGCCAATGCCAATGGTACGACAACTGATAATGTTTTTTCTGCTCTTAATTGATTTTCGTAGGTTCCTGTGAAGGCATAATTGATTCCTTTTGGAACTATCAATTCACCAGAATTTATTTTTTCTTGAATAAGTGCTTGTGCGTTTTCAACAACACTTACTTCCGCAAATCCATCCAATTTATCAAACAATACATAACCTACTAAAAAAGTATCTTCACTTTTAATGACTTGTGGGCCTTGTTCGTAACGAATGGTTGCCAATTCACTTAAAGGAATCGGACTACCTTTTTCAACTGGCACATAAATCTGTTGTAAGTCTGTTGGGTTTGCTCGCAATTCTCTTGGGTATCGTACTCGAACACCATATCGCTCACGACCTTCAACTGTTTGTGTTAATACCATACCACCAACAGCGATTTTTAACACGTCTTGTACATCCTGTATAGAAATACCATATCGAGCTATTTTATCTCTGTCTATATCAATAAGTAAATATGGTTTACCAACAATTCTGTCAGCGAATACGGCTTCCTTTTTAACACCTTCGGCACGCTTAATGATGTTTTCTAATCGCACCCCAAACGCTTCAATTTGCTTTAAGTCTTGGCCTTTTACCTTAATTCCCATTGGTGCACGCATTCCAGTTTGAAGCATCACTAATCGGGTTTCAATGGGTTGTAGCTTTGGTGCGGATGTTACACCTGGTAATTTTGTAACCCTTATTATTTCATTCCAAATATCATCTGGTGATTGTATTTCTGGTCTCCAGTTGCGATAGTACTCACCATCATTATCTTCAATTAATAGAGACCTTTTAACTGTGCTAAAGCTGACATTTTCGGAATTATTAGGATTCGAAATAAAACGACCATCCTTTAGTTCAAATAAGCCTTCATCATTTACTTTGTAGTGTTGGCGTTTTCCGTTACCATTCAGCATATATTCGGGTTTATACTGAATCATATTTTCATACATTGACATTGGTGCTGGGTCTAAAGCGGATTCTGTACGACCTGCTTTTCCTACAACGGTTTCAATCTCTGGAATACTGGCAACAGCCATATCTAATTGCTGCAATACACGCTTATTTTCTTCTACACCAGAATGTGGCATTGAGGTTGGCATTAAGAGAAATGAGCCTTCATTTAATGATGGCATAAACTCTTTACCTGTGTTCTTCATAATGAAAAACCCTGCTATTACAATAGCTGTTGGTAGGGATAAAAACAACAGTTTGTTATCTAAACACCACCTTAAAATACGTGTGTAGTTTTTTATAAATAATGAGAAAACGCCTAATAAGCCAAAGCAAATTACACTTACAAAAATGAGATTCCAGAAGATACTTTTGTCAACCCCTAACGGTCTCCAATATTCGGCTAACAAGAATACTATAGCCGATACTGAAATGATTATATTGATAAGATTAGCTTGTTTTTCTGAGAGTATCTCTTGTTGCTTAATAAGTGCAACGATTCCAAAACCTACCAATATTAACCCTAACCAATAACCATAAATTATTGCTGCAATACCTAATGCTATTAAAACCCCATTTAAAACATATTTAAAATTGGTATTAATGCTTTTCTTTCTGAATAAAATAGCGGCAAACGGTGGTATTAAGAATAAGGCCACAATAATAGACGCTGTTAACGCGAAAGTTTTCGTAAAGGCTAATGGTCTGAATAGTTTTCCTTCTGCACCAATCATTGTAAATACGGGAATGAAACTAATAATAGTGGTCATTACTGCGGTTACGATTGCACCAGACACCTCAGCTGTTGCGTTATAAACTACTGTATTAATAGATTGTGAACCATTATCTTCATCCAAATGCCTTATAATATTTTCTGATAGTATCACCCCTACATCGACCATGGTACCAATAGCAATAGCAATACCAGATAGCGCTACTATGTTTGCATCCACACCAAAGAGTTTCATTGCGATAAAAACCATTAAAACCGCCACAGGCAATAAGCCAGAAATTAATACTGAAGCTCGAAGATTAAAGACCATAATGATAATGACCAGAATGGTTATGAGGATTTCTAAAGTCAATGCTTCGTTAAGTGTGCCTAATGTTTCTTGAATTAATTCTGTTCTATCATAAAAGGGCACTATTGTCACTTGTGATGTCCTGCCATCCGCTAACACTTTTGAGGGCAAACCAGCACTTAACTCATTAATTTTCTCTTTTACGTTATTGATGACTTCCATTGGATTAGCCCCATATCTTGCTACCACAACAGCTCCAACAACTTCCGCACCTTCTTTATCCAATAATCCCCGTCTAGTTGCTGGACCTAATGAGACTTTTCCAATATCTTTTATTTTGATTGATGTATAATCTTCGGAAGTGACTACTGCATTTTCTATATCTTCAATAGACTTCACATAGCCTAAACCACGGACTAAGTATTCTGCATTATTGATTTCAATGGTTTGTGCACCAATATCTTTGTTACTCTCCTTGACGGCTTTTACAACATGATGTAATCCAATATTGTATTGACGCATTAATTCTGGATTTACATCCACTTGGTATTCTTGGACATAACCACCTATTGAAGCAACTTCAGACACACCACTTGCAGAGGATAGGGCATATTTTACATAGTAGTCTTGAATACTGCGCAACTCTTGTAAATCCCAGCCACCAGTAACGTTACCGTTTTCATCACGACCTTCTAAATTGTACCAAAATATTTGCCCTAATCCTGTGGCATCTGGACCTAAAGCAGGATTAACTCCTTCGGGTAGTAAACCACTTGGTAAGGAATTGAGTTTTTCGAGAATACGACTTCTGCTCCAGTAAAATTCTATGTCTTCTTCAAAAATAATATAGATACTTGAAAAGCCAAACATAGAAGAACTACGAATGGTTTTTACTCCAGGAATCCCTAATAAGGATGTAGTTAATGGGTATGTTATTTGGTCTTCTATATCTTGTGGTGAACGACCATCCCATTTAGTAAATACAATTTGTTGATTTTCACCAATATCTGGTATAGCATCAACGGCAACTGGGTTACTTGGTAAAAATCCAGTATTCCAATTAAAAGGAGCATTAACGGTTCCCCATCCTATGAATAGAACAAGCATTAATACAGCAACGAGTTTGTTTTCTATAAGAAATTTTATGCTTTTATTTAGCATTATTTTGATTATTAAACAGTTAGACATTAGTGTTAAGAAAACACTGAATACGGCAAATTATCCTAACAACATGAAGTTATTGGATAACATAGTCTAAAGTTTAAAAATCAAATTAGATAAGTCTCGTCAATCTTGTAGAGTTGTCTTATGACGAGTGGCGGCCTATATTCTTCGTAAGAAGATACATTATTTTCTAAGCCTTCAAAAAGGTTAAGATAAGTATAAACAAATGAAGCTATAAATATTTGTTGCTCAAAAGAAATCTTGTCAACTTGTAATTGAAGTTCGTCCTGACCATTAATTACTAATTGTTCATCACTACAACAATTCTTTTTTGCAATGTCACAACCTTCGGATGATGGTTGGTCCATTTCCATTCCACAGCCTTCTGCTTTATGGAAAATAGCAGTTTCTGCCAAAGCATCACCACAATAATGCATATTAACAGTGAATGACATTGTAGAAAATAACACTACAAAAGCCATTAACAAAGACATTATTTTATGGAAAACTTTTTTCATTCTAAATGCAAAGGTATAAATTTTTGTAACTATCTATAATGTTTAACGGAAGTTTAACCATTTAATTATGAGTAATATTAATGTTTTCGCTTAGAATAGCCTCTAAATTTGATGATATTTTATAGTCACTCAACATTTCTCCTGTTGAGTTGTTCATCCAGTTTGACGCTTCAATGTTATATTCCCATTCTTTATATTTTGTTAATAGTTTCGTAGGAGTTCGCTCATGTTTTTTTTCTTCTGGAAGATTAAAACCAAAGCGATCAAATATGCGTTTTCCCTTCATTGCGTAGAGAATTGTACCCAGAGCCTTTAAATAAACATATGATGTATCCGTTTCTTTCACTTTTTTAATTGAAATCTGGTTTGACAAAACCTTAGTACCATATTTGATTATCTCAATTAATCCATTTTCTAGTTATGCTTCCCCATAATCTTGTGCAATTTGGTTTGGGTTGAGCAGCATAACTTGTATTATCGTACTCCAGAATTTACAACATCACATGATTTACTATTAGGAAAGGTTAAAGGCTTTGACATGTATATCCATTATTTGCAAAAAAAGTGCTTTTACTCTTCTCAACAATCTCAATCATAATAACATTGTAAACAAATAATGATCGGTCTATTGCCAAATTTGATTATAATTATTCTTCCTGAAACGACTTCTTAGATCTTAGTTAACTCTTTATCTAAAAAGTACCTTAGATTATTCATAGTTTACTTTTTTGATGACAAAATTGGGATGTAATTTCCATACACCAAATATAAAATTTGGTTAAATGGAAAGTTAACATCCCTTTTGAATTTGTATCAAAAAAGTTTAACTATTTAACAAATAATATTTATGGGTTGTGTTAGTGAAATAAAGATTAGTTACAAAAACAGAGTTACCTCCTCGAATCTTACTAAAATTAGTGCTTCATCTGATGCGGCAAAGATCCTATTTGAAACCTGGGATAATGATACGATTGAACTTCATGAGTCCTTTAAAATTATGCTACTCAATAATTCCAATATAGTTAAAGGAATATATGAAATTTCTTCCGGTGGAATTACAGGTACTTTAGTAGATATTAGAATCATATTCGCAGTTGTGCTAAAGTCCCTTTCCACTGCCATCATTTTAGCTCATAATCACCCCTCTGGAAACTTAAAACCAAGTGATTCCGACAAAAGATTGACCTCTAAAATTAAACAAGCTTCCGAATTATTAGATATCAAACTTCTAGATCATTTGATCATTACTCCAAGCCAAGAATATTTCAGTTTTGCTGACGATGGTATTATATAATACAGTTTGATTTGTTTTGATATTACATGGTTTTTTAATGCCAACAAATCTATTTTTCGGATTATTATATCAATATTTAATAGTATTTTTATCATACAGATATTGACTTTCTATATCAAGTTTAGCTTTTTTTATAAACAGACTTTCGCTATAAGCTAAACTTTTCAATCAACCATTAATTGGAATTTATCATTGTAATAAGGCAAATAGGTTTCCTATTTGTTTGATGTTTTTTTCTCGCGAAGCGAGATTAAAATGAAAAGCAAGAGGGTAACACGCTACGCTATGTTACTTTTATTCGATTTTACTATAAACCTAGTGTTTATAAGGCTTAGCGTGTTTTCTAGGCTTTTTGAAATTTAGCTATAAACACAATTTATTACTAAAAACATTCAAGAACCGCCGTAATCAGGCATTTTAATTACTAAAAACATGGATAAAGGATTTGAAAAAGAAGTATTTGAGACACTAAAAATTAAGAGGTCTGTGGCTAATGAGTTTAGAAGATTTAGTAAAATGCTCTCGAAATCTCAATCGATGACTTTGCTCTTAATGCTGGATTTTTTTAAAGAAAACGGAATTTCCCCAACTGAGTGTTTAGGGCCTCGAATGGAAACCTTAGAAAATAGAATTTCTATCCTGATCAAAAAACGAATGAATGGAATGATTGCAATTATGAAAGATATTGAAAAAACACAGACTAAGCCTACAGCGGCAATGCTCTATTCCCTTTTTGAACAGAATGATCCAAAAAAAGAAAAACCTCTTCTTTTAGAAAAGAAACGATTTGACAATCGTGAGCTACAATCAAACCCTCAAGTTAAATTCAGGGGAAAACGATGCAATCATGACAAGCCTGAGAACTAATGGATAAGGTCAACTATATCGTTCATTTAAACACCGTATTGGAGAGCTTTAATAACGATGAGCATATTAGGCAAGGGCACATTGCCCTATACATGGCGCTTTTCCAGAAATGGAACAGATCGTTCTTTAAAAAGATGTTCATGATCAACCGAAATGAGATCATGGATATGGCAAAGTTCAAATCAAAGACGACCTATCACAACCATATCCGAGATCTACATAATTGGGGTTATCTGGAGTACCATCCGTCCTTCAGTCCGAAAAGAGGTTCAAGAATCAACATGTCCAAATATGGTACAAGCATTGAACAAGCCGTGTATCCTACCTTACCAGAATCTGGTCAGCAGAGTCCCAAAACCACGCCAAAAATTGGTACCTTCTTTAAAACTAAAAACAATAAAAAACTATATAAACTGACCAAGCCAAAAAATGAACAGGTTGTGATTAATTTTTTTAATAAAAATGGATGGCCAGAAATTGAAGGAATCAAATTTCATGCATTCTTAAAATCCAAAAACTATCAAATTGAAAATGGATCAAAAATCAACGATTGGAAAATGGCTGCACTAAAGTTTTCGAAAAATGATTTCCAGAAAATTTAAACTATGTCTTGCAGGCCATTTTCTGGCCATATAAATAATTTGTAAAAACTTGATTCCAAAAAAGAGCTGTCAGATAAGTATTAAATAAATTTTAAAGGCTTAGTTGTGTTAGTTTACTTTGTTCAATGACACAGTATCGGTTTCAAGTTTCATTTTCAAAAGTTGCATATCTTCACTCACTTTTCTTTCTATTACACGAGCATATATCTGTGTTGAAGCAATTTTTGAATGCCCTAAAAGTTTTGAAACTGTCTCTATAGGCACTCCATTACTTAAAGTGACCGTTGTGGCAAAGGTGTGTCGAGCCATATGAAAAGTCAGGTTCTTTTTCAATCCAACCGCTTCTGCAATTTCTTTAAGATATAAATTTACTTTTTCATTGGTAATCACAGGAAATAATGTTCCAGATATTTGTGTCATTGGGTGATTCTTATACTTATTAAGAAGCTCTTGTGCCTTCTGCAGAAGAGGCACTTTTACAGGTGATTTGGTTTTTTGTCGATTGGTAAATATCCAATCGTTACCATCTATTCCCTTTAAAATATTATCTCTATTGAGGTTCATTATATCAGAATAGGCTATACCCGTATAACAACTAAATACAAACAGGTCTCTAACTCTTTCTAAACGTTCAATAGGAAAATAGTAAGTTTCGATATTTGAAAGCTCATTATCTGTTAAATAGGGTCTTTCTCTTTTTTCATAGGTAGGTTTCCATCGAGAAAAAGGATCTCTTTCCATCCACTCTATATGATACCCCAGAGTTACTATTTTCCGAAACCTTTGAATATGTTTCATTACAGTGTTATTGCTCATAGCCTTAGGATGACCTTTTGGCCAATAGCTGTGGAGGAAACTTTCGAAATCGCAAATAAATTTATAATCCAATTCCTTTAAGTAAACATCCGATGTGTTCAGCACATTACTAACATACTTACTTATATAACCTTGAGTTACCCCAAAATTTCTTAGCGTGCCAATAGCTAAGGTTGTTTCAGTCTTTTTTGTGTGGTATTCCAGAAGATCTTGAAGGGTCTTAGAGTTATCTCCATCTTCTAAATATTGGGCTTTAATTAACTCGGCGGTAATTAGTTTTCCGCTTAACTTAAGGTTTTTGAAACATTGAAAAAGCTGAGAGTGAACCTGGTCTAAATATTGGTTGAGAGCTCTTGAAATTTCCCCATTACCTTTAGCCCTTTGTCTTTTAGCATCCCAAGTTCGAACATCTACTTTATGTTTTAAGCTAATGTTTGCTCTTTTTCCGTTTACCGTAACTCTGGCGTAAATACTAGTTTGATTGTTCTTGACACGTGTGCTGTATATCCAAAATAGGATAGAAAATGTTGATGAAGTACGCATTATTTTCGTCTTTTAAATTAAACATTCATTTAGACGAAAGTCAATTCACAATACTGAGAATCGTAAATAAAAATACACTAAATCGTCAACATTGTTGACAGTCTTAAAAAATGTTGACGATCTGTGACCTTTTAATATCAAATAACATCATTTAATATGAAAGTCCGAAAACAATAAAACCGTGTAAATCATAGGATTTGCACGGTTTTCAAACTCATTGGGAGTTTTAAAAGTGACCCCGACAGGATTCAAACCTGTAACCCTCAGAGCCGAAATCTGATGCGCTATTCAGTTGCGCCACGGGGCCAATTTTCATCAAGAATGGATTTTATAAATTCTCTGCCGATTCCTGATTTTAAATATTTTTCTCTTTTTCGTGCTTCTATTCTGCTATTAAACTGTTCCAAATGTACTAATCTCCATGGAACATATGCTTTTGTTGATTTATTCTCTTTTTTATTATGTTGCTTTAACCTCTTCTCAACATCTTTTGTCATTCCAGTATAGGTTCTGTCAAACTCTTCGCTGTAAAGCACATATGTAAATATCATCTTTAATCCTTAAACCGAAACCTGCCTGCCGGCAGGCAGGTCTGATGCGCTATTCAATTGCGCCCTGCCTGCCGGCAGGCGGGCACGGGGCCATAATATTATTCGTAATGTTTTTTAATATTTAACTCAATAATTGTTTAACAACCATTGATATTGCTTTTCCATCAGCCTTTCCGCCAAGTTGTTTTGAGGCCATTCCCATAACCTTACCCATATCCTTCATAGTGCTTGCTCCAGTTTGACTAATGATGGCTTCAATGGCTGTTTTTAATTCTTCCTCTCCCATTTGGGCAGGAAGAAATTGTTCTAAAACCTTAGCTTGAGCTATTTCTGGATCAGCAAGGTCATTTCTGTCTTGTTCTTGAAATATGGCTGCACTGTCTTTTCTTTGCTTCACTAATTTTTGGACTATCTTGATTTCGTCCTCTTCACTTAGTTCAACATTGCTGCCACTGGTATTGGCCATTAGGAATGCTGATTTCAATGCTCTCAATGATTCCAGCGCTACTGTATCTTTCGATTTCATAGCTGCTTTCATCTGCTCCATTACTTGACTTTGTACACTCATAATCTAAAATTTTAGGGGAACAAATATACTAAAAACAATCAGGCTATTTTCTTTCATATCACGAATTATTTTCCTTTTCTAATTCTCTTAAAACTTCATATACTTTATTACTTTCAAACCCCTTTCTCAAAAGAAAATCTGCTACTTTTTTACGTTTTTTAAAAACGTTTGGTTCACGAACACTGTCGAAACGTTTTTTGCTCACTTCTTCAAAAACCTTTTCATATTCCTCTTGAGATATCTCGCTCAAACCTGCTTTAATATTATAGGCAGAAATATCCCTTTGTTTCAATTCCATCTCAATGCGTCTTCGCCCCCATTGTTTAATCCTGAACTTCCCGCGAGCAAAACTCCTGGAAAATCTTTCCTCATTCAAAAAATCATGTTCCATCAAATGCAACAATATTAAATCACATGCCTGCGGAATCATATTCATTTGCCTTAATTTCTTTTCAATCTCCTGATGACAACGATCCTGGTAAACGCAATATCGTTCCATCGAGCGTTTTGCCTCTTCAAGTGTATATGTTGACTTTTTTTGTTGCATGTAATAAAATAAATAGCATCCCAAATGTACTCTCATCAAATATTTTTTCCAAGACTAATCTGCTTAAACATGCTGAGATACTATTTATGCCTTTATCTGCTCTTCTATCTGATTCAAATCTATTCGCAAACTTCTGTGGTTTATAAACAAGGTTTTGAAACCTCAGGAGATAACTGGGCAATTGAAAACTTATCCACCCCTCCATGCACCAATGGAGATGATACCTGGAACTATCGCAATACACTTGATAGTATATTACCGGCTGAAGGGGAATCATTCTGGGGAATTCAAGACCTCAACGGAAACTGCGGTTCATCTGACTTTGAATATCTGGATTTTAAAACCATTGACATTTCGACTTTAAGAGACGTACAACTTTCATTTCAAGTTCAGGTAATAGGCTTTGACAATGGCGATGACATGAAATACCAACTCTGGCTTGATGGAATTAGTCAAGAAGAAATAGTGTTTATCGAAGGTCAAAATGATTTTAGTACCGATTCATGGTTGACAGTTTCGATGTCAATTCCCAATCAAGTAACCGAGCTCAAACTCAGAATCAGCATAAAACAAAATGGATCTGATACAGCTGGCCTTGATAATTTCTTAGTCACGGGTGAAGCCATTGCACCTTGTAAAGAGCTTATGATTTCAGAATATGTTGAAGGACTATCTTCTTCGAGTCATCGAAACAATTATATTGAACTTTACAATCCTACGAACGAAACAGTTGACCTTAGTTTATACAAACTTTTGAAATTCACGGGTAGCAATACCGAAGCTTCGGAACTACAACTATCGGGTGAGATTGCTCCGTATAAAACGTTTCTAATAGACGATCAAAATGAAATACTAGGTATTGAAGCCGATTTGAGCACCAACAATTCAGTGATGGATTATAACGGCGATGATAAGATAGCCTTGCAAAAGGCTGATAAAATCATCGAGTTAATAGGCAAAATTGGAACATCAGATTCCTTTGCAAAGGATCTCTGTCTTCGAAGGAAAAGTTTAATCCAAAATCCCAATAATCAGTTTGACCTCAATGAATGGGATGTCTACGGCCTTGAGAATACCGCCAATCTGAATCTTCATGCCAGCCAATGTGAAGGAGACCTTCCGGAAATCGAAGTCACAGGTTTAACACAAATTATACCCGACGGGAGCGAAAAAACGTCTTTAATTAACAATACCTATTTTGGGAACTGGCCTGCTTCAAAAGACACTTTGATTAGCAGATCTTTTACTATAAGAAATACGGGGACGAGTAAATTAGATATCAAAGACATTCTAATATCTGGTGAGTCTGCTTCGAAATTCTCACATGATTTTCACAAAACATTCTCAATACAGCCAAAAGATAGCCTTAGTCTAAAACTATTTTACACACCAGACTCCCCTTCTCTTCATATAGCTAGGATAGAAATTTTAAATAATGATCCTTCTGAAAACCCATTTAGTTTTGTCATTCAAGGGGAAGGAACTGGCCCTACAAACCATCCATTAATCATCTCTCAATATTATGAAGGCAATGCCAATAACAAATGGATAGAAATCACGAATTCTACTAACCAAAGAAGCCCAGAAAACGGCTATTACCTGGCACTGTATCGAAATGATGACACAAAGGAGCCTGTCGGATTAAAACCTTATAGAAAAGTGCTTATTCCAGCTCTTGAGCCAAATCAAACTATAAAATTTTGTGCAACACTAAATGTAACTGCGCCGGACTACGCTCTTGATGGTTCTGAGCTAAAATCAGCAGTTTGTGGTTTCACCGGTGATGACATCCTCATTATTTCGACCTCAGGAGAAACATCATGCTGGGCTGACCGAACCGATGTAGTAGGTAGATCAGGAGATTGGGGAAGTAACCTTAGTTTGGTAAGAAAATATGGCTGTTCTGCGGCTACTCCCAATACAGGTTTTAATGAAAATGATTGGATAGCGTATTCCATCGATGAAATCGACTTTGCCAGTGCTGGTTCTAATGAGCGGTTGGGCCTTCATAATTCAGGTTCCACAACCTGGAATCAAGGTGCATGGTCAAATGGAATTCCAGACATCAATAGACAAGCCATTATTGCAGCTAATTATACAACAAATATGCAGGGAAATATAGAGGCCTGCTCCTTGCATATTCTGGGTGATGCCAGTTTAATTATCAACGCAAATAAAAAAGTACAGATAAAAAAAAATCTCCTTTTGGATGGCATCCTGGAGGTAGAAAATGAAGGTTCACTTCTAATGATAGAAGACTCAGGTAATATTGAAAATAATGGAATACTCAGAATTCATAAAACAACAACGGCGCTTAATCCTTTAGACTATACTTATTGGTCTAGCCCAGTTAAAAATGCAAGATTAGAAACTGTATTTGAGCAGTCTCCTCAAGACTCATTTTTCATCCTTTCAACCCTTGATTATGAAGATATAAACAATGATAACATTGACGATAATAACGATGCTTGGGTAGGTGTTTCAGGAGAAATGGAAGTAGGGAGGGGCTATACTTCCATGGCTCCTAGCACCGTCCCATTTTTAAAGCATCAAGAAGTCGTTTTTGAAGGAGAAGTGAATTCAGGGGCTATACAGATTCCGATCCTAAAACAAAGCCAAACTGCAACTGAGCAACGGGCCTGGAATTTTATTGGCAACCCTTATCCATCAGCCATAAATGCGGAAGCTTTACTGAATCATCCGATGAATAAAGATTTACTACATGGCACCTTCTATTTCTGGACACATGCTACAAAGGCTGTCACAGACGGATCTCTTGGTGATCAGCACTATACCTCAAGTGACTACGCCATGTATACGGTTGGAATCGGAGGGGTAAAAGCGCATGGCGAAGGTCAGGAACCAACAAAATATATAGGTAGCTGTCAAGGTTTTTTTGTTGAAGCACAAAAGGAAGGCCTTTTACACTTGAATAATGCCATGAGAACTGCCAATGACAGTGCAACATTTTTCAGACCTGTAAGAAACGAGAACAAACAAGAAAATAAAATATGGATCAATCTAACTGATAGTAAAGGGGCCTTTAGCCAGATATTAATCGGCTTTATCAATGGAGCAACTACAGGATATGACAAAAAATTTGATGGAACCCGATTTTTGAACGATCATAATCTTAATCTCTATTCCATGCTCGCGCAGCATCGACTTGGTATTCAGGGTTTACCTCCTTTTCAAAGTGATGAAACTATTCAATTAGGATTGATATCGAATAACTCTGAGAGGGGTAAGCTACAAATAAGCATAGATCATATTGCTGGAAGCATATCAAACTCTAAGATAATGCTGACCGATAAATTATTAGGAATAAGGCATGACCTCAAACTTGGGCCTTATGATTTTGAATCTACTGAATCAGGCCCTATAGAGAACAGGTTTGAACTTGATTTTAGTGATCTTCAAGAAGAAACATCTAAACCCGAACTAACAAAAATAAAATGGAATCTAATGGATAATGTTCTTAAGGTGAATACCAATAAAATGGACACTATTAGTCGACTCGAAATATTTGACTTGAATGGTCGTAAACTGAGAGATATCAATTCAAATAAGACCATAGTTGAAGTTAATTCGCATGGTTTGCCTAGAAGGGCAATTTATATTCTAAAAGTACAGCTAAGTGATTCCAGGAAATTCATTTCAAAAATACTGATGTAGGGCCAAAAAAAAAGCCCCGCTTTTGCGGGGCTTTATGATATATACTTACCTTATTATCTTGTCGTTCTGATCGACAAATTGATATTTCAAGTATGGAAATGCATCTCGTGGAACAATCTTGATCCACTTTCTATATTTTAAGAACCATTTCATTTGAACTGAATTAAAACCTTTTGAAAGATGGGAAGCCACGAATGAATGCGTATGTAACGCTATTCCTGATCGATCTTCTTCCATTATCTTAGTCAACTGAGTTTCTATTCTTTCTATCAAAAGAATTGGTGCCTCTACTTCTCCATTCTTATTAGGGTTATCTTCCTTAGTTTTGATGTTCCTTTCAGGTCTCACTCTTTGGCGAGTAATCTGAATAAGTCCAAATTTACTAGGTGGTAACACTTTATGCTTGGTACGCGAACTACTCATCTCTTTTCTGAGATGATCGTAAAGTTTCTTTCTGTGATCTGCAAGGTGCATATCTATGAAATCAACTACAATTATCCCTCCCATATCTCGCAACTGGAGTTGTCTTGCAATCTCCGATGCTGCAATCATATTAACTTCTAGAGCAGTATCTGCCTGAGAATTCGCTTTATTTGACCTATTACCTGAATTTACATCAATAACATGCAAAGCTTCGGTGTGTTCTATCACCAAATAAGCTCCTTTACGCATCGAAACGGTTTTACCAAAAGCTGATTTAATCTGCTTTTCAATTCCGTAATAATCAAAGATTGGCACTCTTGATTTATAGTGCTTAGCAATTGATTTTTTCTCTGGTGCAATTCTTTCTAAATAGTCAATAATTTCTTGGTGCAAGGATACATCGTTCGTAATAATACTAGTAAACGATTCATCAAATACATCTCTAAGGATTGATGAAGCCCTGTTTAATTCAGATAATACTTTTTGAGGAGCTTGTGCATTGGGTATTTGTTTGCACATATTGACCCATCGCTGAACCGAATACTGCAAATCAGCATCTAGTTCTGCAACTTTTATTCCTTGTGCCACAGTTCTTAGTATAACGCCAAATCCTTTTGGTTTAATACTCTGTGCCAGCCTTTTTAAGCGCTCCTTTTCTTTATTATTTGTAATTTTCTGGGATACTGATACACGATCAGAGAATGGTACTAAAACCAAATATCGCCCTGCAATAGATAATTCAGAGCTTATTCGTGGGCCTTTGGTAGAAATTGGTTCTTTAACAACCTGCACTAGCATATTCTGACCCGATTTTATTGCATCATCAATTTTTCCATGTTTATCGATATCTTTCTCGATTTGGAAATTCTTTAAAGTGTAATCCTTTCTTTTTCCTGTACTTACTTGCTGTGTGAATTTTTTTAAAGATGCTAATTGTGGTCCTAAATCATGATAATGTAAGAAGGCATCTTTTTCACTTCCTACATTTACAAATGATGCATTTAGTCCCGATAAAGTTTTTTTAACTTTTGATAAAAATATATCTCCAACTGAGAAATTATTATCCAAAGTTTCATTGTGTAACTCAACAAGTTTTCCGTCTTTTAATAAGGCAAAATCTATATCAGAGGAATTCGATCTAATTATTAATTCTGTTTTCACTCTGTTATATATTTACATCCATCTATAGCGATCATTATAATCTTAATACAGATAGATTGATTAATAAATGTGTTTGGTTATTCTTGATAACCTCGTATTTGCCTGAGCAAATTTTATGTCAATGAACTTACTAAACTGAAAAGTTAAAACAAATAGGTGATTGCTCACCTATTTGTTATTTTTTCTTCTTATGTCTATTTTGTCTGCTTCTTTTCTTACGCTTGTGCGTCGAAATTTTGCTGCGTTTTCTTTTTTTACCACTTGGCATAATAAACTGAATTATATGATTTTTATTATTTTACTGCAACACTTTTTTTAACGCTTTCTACAAAAACTTTTGCAGGTTTGAAAGCTGGAATGTTATGTGCAGGTATTTTTATTGTTGTATTCTTAGAAATATTTCTTCCTGTTTTTTCAGCTCTTTCTTTCACGATAAAACTTCCAAATCCTCTTAAATAAACATTATTCCCCTGGTTCAGTGAATCTTTAACCTCTACCATAAAATCCTCAACTACTCTTAAAACATCTGCTTTTTCAATACCAGAATTTTCTGAAATGTTAGCTACGATCTCTGCTTTTGTCATTTTAAACTATTTATACGTTATTTATTTCCTCATTTGAGTCGGCAAATATAATACAATAAATCAATTTCGGAAAGCTAAATGATTAAAATTTAATTAGATAAAAAAATTGTACTATTGCAAAATGAGGGAAAAATCAAACTTTTCTAACACATTAATAATGTGGTATTTAAATAATCAACGTGATTTACCTTGGAGAAAATCTAGGAATCCATTTTACATCTGGTTATCCGAAATCATTTTGCAACAGACGCGTGTTGCACAAGGCACCTCATACTATGAAAAATTCATTGACGAATTCAACGATATTTTTGCTCTTGCGGAGGCCGATGAAACACATATTTTAAAATTATGGCAAGGGCTCGGTTATTATTCTCGAGCGAGAAATCTTCACAGTACAGCCAAGATAATTTCCAATGATTATAATGGTCAGTTTCCTGAGACTTATGATGAACTTATAAAATTGAAAGGAATTGGAGACTATACTGCCTCAGCAATTGCCTCCATCGCATTTAATAAACCACATGCCGTAGTCGACGGAAACGTTTACAGGGTCTTGTCAAGAATATTTGGAATTAAGACTGCCATAAATGAAAGGCAGGGCATCACAGAATTTAAATCATTGGCAGAGAAATTACTTGATCATCATGATCCTGGGACCCACAATCAGGCTTTAATGGAATTTGGTGCGCTGGTCTGTTTGCCAAAAAATCCAAAATGTGAGACTTGTATTTTTAATGGGTCATGCTATGCTTTGCAACATAAGATGATAGATCAACTTCCTTTGAAAATTAAAAAACTAAAGATCCGGAAACGCTATTTTAATTATTTAGTAGTAGATCATGAAGGTGATTCAACAGTTATTAGAAAGAGAGAGCATAAAGACATTTGGCAAAATTTGTTTGAGTTTCCGGTTCATGAAACTAAAGATGATATTTTTGATGAGCTGGCGTTTGAAAAATTTATTTTTGATGAGCTATCAATCAGCGGCCCATTCACCCTTAAAAAGTACAATCAAAAACCAATAATTCATAAATTGACACACCAGACCTTATATGCTTCATTCTGGATCGTCGAGCCTGAAGAAAAATTAAATAATCTTACCGCCTGGCATGATTTGAAAGAGCATGCCTTACCTGTCTTGCTTCAGAATTTTGTTGATAAATATCATAGCCCCAATTAATGGATTCTAGCAATTTGACTATCTTTGATTACTAATAAATAATTATGGCAAATTCATTAAATAAGGTAATGTTGATTGGGCATTTAGGCGACGAGGTAAAAATGCATTATTTTGAAGGAGGAAATTGTATAGGCAGGTTTCCGGTTGCTACGAATGAGTCATTTAGCAATAGGCAAACTGGCGAAAAAGTTACTACTACAGAATGGCATAATGTTGTGGTCAGAAATAAATTGGCTGAACTTTGTGAAAAATATTTAAGTAAAGGCGATCGTGTTTTTGTTGAAGGAAAAATCAAGACAAGGCAATGGGAACAAGAAGGTGTGAAAAGATACACTACTGAGATCCACGCTTTAGAAATGACATTTCTTACCACAAAAAAAGATTTGAATAATCCAGGCCCCGCTGGTCAAGAACCAAATGAGACTAAATCGACTGGGGCACAACCAATCGGAGGAACAGCAGATGATCTGCCGTTTTAGTTTTAAAATTAGCATGAATTAAAACATTATTAATTGGACCCTGAACCCTCAAGTATTTTTATGGCAATTGAATTAGGATGGCAAACTACAATTGGTATTGTCTCGCTAGTTATCCTTCTTTGTATTTCCGGATTGATTTCTGGAACTGAAGTTGCTTTTTTTTCGTTGACAAAGGCTGATCTTGAAGATGAGTCAAATTTAAATCTGAAGCAAGTCAACCAATTATTAGAAGGACCCAAGAAATTATTGGCTACAATTCTAATCGCCAACAACTTTGTCAACATACTATTTATATTGCTTTTCACTTATGTTGGTGACTATCTGTTTAGCAACCTTTCTTCAACTTTATTGAAGTTTTTGATAGAGATCGTTCTGGTAACTTTTTTAATTCTGTTATTCGGAGAAGTTTTACCTAAAATTTACGCAAGCAGAAATGCATATGGCTTTGCTTCATTTATGGCAAAGCCCATGATTTTCTTAAATTCGATGCTTTCTTTTTTGAGCAAACCATTGTTGAGTCTTACAAAAATTGTCGAAAGAAAATTAAGTAAAAAACAAACTGATTTTTCTGTAGAGGTCTTGTCTCAAGCTTTGGAATTGACATCAAAAGGCGCTACAACAAAAGAGGAGAAAAAGATTTTACAAGGAATTGTGAATTTTGGAAACACTGATACGTCTCAGATCATGTGTCCAAGAATGGATATTTTTGCTATCGCATCGGATGAGGAATTCATTGAAGTTACTGAAAAAATTATTCAAAAGGGACATTCCAGGATTCCTGTTTACAAAGAGAATATTGATAATATAATAGGTATACTATACACGAAAGATTTAATCCCACACATAAATAAAAAAACTTTTCAATGGAAAAAGATTATTAGAGAAGCTTTTTTTGTGCCCGAGAACAAAAAACTAGATGATTTGTTAAAGGAGTTTCAAGATATGAAAAACCATATGGCCATTGTTGTAGATGAATACGGTGGTACTTCTGGCCTGATTACCCTTGAAGACATTGTTGAAGAGATCGTTGGAGATATTTCCGATGAATTCGATCAAAACGATCTTTCTTATTCTAAACTCGATGATCTGAATTATGTTTTTGAAGGAAAAATCACTTTAAAGGATTTTTATAAGGTTTTACAAATAGAGGAATCTATATTTGAAGAACATAAATTCGAAGCGGAAACTTTGGCTGGATTTATTTTAGAAATAACCGGGAAATTCCCTAAAAAAAATGACAAGGTCTCATTCAAGAATTACAATTTTATTATCGAGGCTATTGACAAAAAAAGAATCAAACAGGTTAAAGTAAACCTGCCAATGAAGAAAAAATAATGATGAGAATACGTTTGTTTAAAATAACTTGTTTCGCTTTGATATGGTCTATGACCATGAACTCATGTAAAGAAGAAGTACTCCCGAAACCAAAGGCCCAGCTCAGACTTGAGTATCCCAGCCCCACTTATACACCAATCAATACCGATTGTCCTTATGCATTTGATGCTTCTGACGAAACGAAAGTCAAGTTGAATGACAAATGCTGGGTGAATATTGATTACGCTAAGTTGAAAGCCTCTATTAATATGACATACCGCCCCGTTGATAATAACTTAAAAGAATTATTTCTTGAAGCGGAGAAACTGACATTCAATCACACGATTAAAGCAGATGGAATCAGTTCAATTCCATATGCTAATAAAGAGCATAAAGTTTATGGTTCAATTTTTGAGGTCTCAGGTAATGCGGCTTCACCTATTCAGTTCCATGTGACTGATAGCAGTAGTCATTTTATAACCGGAGCTGTATATTTCAATGTACAACCTAATTATGATTCAATTAAACCCGCTATAAATTACCTGCAGAAAGACATTATCAGAATGATTGAATCTTTGCAATGGAAAAATTAACTTATAATAATCGTTAGTTGAAGAAACAATACCTCTATACAAAAACAATAAGATTCTGGTTATTAACCGGGCTCATCATGCTTATTGGCCAAGTGATTCTAGGCGGAATTACCAGGCTCACCGGTTCTGGATTATCCATAACAAGTTGGGATATCATTACGGGTGTTATTCCACCAATGAACAAACAGCAATGGGCAGAAGTCTTTGAGCTTTATAAACAAACCCCACAATTTCATAAGATCAATTCTGATTTTACACTCAAACAATTCAAATTCATTTACTTCTGGGAATTCTTTCATCGTCTATGGGTTCGAACTCTTGGAGTGATCTTTTTAATTCCTTTTATCATATTTGTTATTCGAAAGCAAATTGATTTCTTTTTAATTAAGAGGCTGGCTCTAGTAGTCTTCTTAACAGCCTTGACAGCTTCTGCCGGATGGATTATGGTGATGAGCGGTCTTGTAGAAAGACCATGGGTTAATGCTTACAAGTTAACTTTGCATTTCATGCTGGCTATTCTCACAATTGGCGCGATGGTAAAATGTATTGCCGATGTTTATTTGATGGAAAACAAACCAAAAAAAGGGCACACCAAATTTGTTTTGATTCTATTGGTTTTAACAACGATCCAATTAATTATTGCAGGCTTAATGGCAGGTATGAGAGCAGGCTTATATTATTCAAGCTGGCCTTCGATGAATGGCGCCTTTATTCCTGCAGTATTATTAGACAGCTCTAATTGGACCCTGCACAACCTAACAAACTATGATCGATTTGCCTTCGCTCCTGCCCTGGTTCAATTTATTCATAGAATGCTGGCCTATATTATTTTAATTTTGACCGTCTATTTTTATCATAAAAAACGAAATCATGTTCATACAGGTGCCATTAAATGGCTAACAGTTTCATACTTACTAGTTGTATTTCAGGTATTTTTAGGAATCATGACACTGCTAAAAATCAAAACGGGTATTCCATTAGTTTACGGAACCTTGCATCAACTTGTAGGTGTTTTATATCTTATCAGCCTACTGTTTCTTTACTATTCATTGCGTAATAAAATTTCAATTTGGAGCAAAAAAAAGCTACCTCAAGGGTAGCTTTTTAATAATTTATGAAGTATTGGATGTTAGGCCTTGCAGCTTTTGTCACAAGATTTACCATCTTTAGCACATTTTCCTTCACATTTTTTTACAGCACCGTCAGCCATAACTTTAGCCGAATCTACAGCTTTTTCTGCATCAGCAGCAACTGAATCTACAGCCTGCTCAACAGCATCAGCACCTTCTTCTACAGCCTCAGCTGTTGCTTCACCTGCAGCTTCTACAGCCTCTACAGCATCAGTTGCGTCAGTAGCTACTTCTTTTTTCGCTTGGTCACATGAAAATGTAAGAGCACTTACAACTGCTATTACAAAAATTCCTTTGATCAATTTCATAGTTGTTAATTTTAAGTTAAATATTTAAGGGTGCAATATAACGGAACAAATATGAAGAAATTCTGAAGTAGTGCTGTATCAATAAAAATAAACAAAAAAAACCTGAAGATTATCCAGGTTTTTTTATGCATTAAAAATGTTCTATTTTATTGAGTTGCCTCTACACGAAAATCAACATTGAACTTTAAGCTAACACCTACTGGTTGCCCGGCTTCAGTTGCCGGCACCACTTTAGGTGTACTGTTCACAACTCTTATCATTTCATTTTGTAAGGCTTCATGTGGAGCGGTAACTCTTAAAGAAAAAACTCTCCCAGCTTTATTTACGTGCATTACTACTCCTATTTGGTAATCACCTCTTTTAATTCCAGCTTCACTAGCTACATTATCATGTTTGAATTCGCTTCTCAAGTAAGCAATAAAACTTTCCTTATTACAAGCTCTGATTTCTTCAACAGTTCCAGTACATCCTGGGTAAATAACAGGTGTATCAGCAAGTTCTTCGGCAATGACTCCTTCAGGCACAACAACTGGCTCAAGTTCTTTAGCTTCTGCCTCAACTGCTTCTACAGCTTCCATATTACCTTCCCCATCTGATGAAGCGGCAGCGGCTCCAGCGGCTCCAGTAGCGGCAGCTCCTGCGGCAGCATCATGAGATGATTCTTCTTCAGTACTTGCAGCTGCATCTTCTGTAGCTTCCATACCACTATCAGTTGCATCTTCTGTCATTTCAACTGCATCATCTTGAACTTCTTCTTTTTTTGATTCTTTACAAGAAACGGCAATCGTACTTACCAAGGTAAATACTAACAATAATTTTACTATTTTCATTTTGTATTAAGATTTAGTTAACTTCTTAGGCAAAATAAATACTTTATCTTTTAAAAAGCTAATATTCAATGCAAAAAATACATTTGACCATAAAAAAAGAGCACCTAAGTGCTCTTTTAATTTATATGTTTCCAAGATTCTAGTTAATTCCTGGCTTGTACTTGAAGCTTTGTCCTCCAACAGAAGCCTCAGCCATTAATCCACCAATCGTTTTTGTGAAAATTGCAACACCATCTTGATAATCAATATCAACAGAAGCACCATCTTTTAATGCAACTGCAGAAGCCTGTCCTGAAAATTTAACTTTTCCAGCAGTGAATCTGTCTAATGCTGGTTGGTCTTCAAAGAAAATAACCTCCATGTATTGTTGACCTCCTGCTTGCAATCCAAAAGTAGCTTGGGCTAACTTAGATTCTCCAATGACAGTCTTGTCATCAAAAACCAAACCTTTTCCACCTGCTCCTCCTATACCAAGACCAGCTTTAGTAATTTCTGGAAAAACCGCAAATCCGTAAGCAGAATGAAAATGTGCTTCTAATTCAGGGTTTCCATCTACAAAATGCTTGATAGCTTCCTTAACTTCTCCTTGTAGTTTTGTGTCTTTAGGAAAAACAACCGTGATTTTCTTTTCAGCAGGTGCTGACTCTGTTACTTCTTCAACAGCTTCATCAACAGCTTCACCTGCCGTTTCAGCCGCTTCAGTAGCCTCTTCACTTGTTGCTTCTGCGCCTTCCTCAACAGCATCAGCAGCTTCTTCAACTGCCTCACCTGTATCTTCTGCAGCTTCTTCAACTGCATCTACTGCTGCTTCCTTTTTATCTGATTTGCATGAAAATGCGATAGCGCTCACCAGCATCACAGTAAAAAGTAATTTCATTAATTTCATAATTTTATAGTTTTAGGGTTAAGTATATTTTGCAAAGTAAGAACATTTAGCTCTGAAATGCAAAGTTAAAAATGTTTATGCTATTGTGTTTCAAGTTTCTCATCAGAGAGCTCTACTTCTTCAATGGAAGCCACAGAATATATGTCACCACCTGCCGTTCGCTCTATGATTTGTTTAATCTCATCTTCACTTATTCTGTTTTGATCAAAACTTATAACACCTGAGCTGTCTGCAAAAGATATATTTGCATAGCTTATACCATCAGCTTTATACAATTTTGACTGAATTAATCTTGCGCAACCAATTTCACAGGTCATTCCCTTAATTGCTACCTGAACCTGATGCAGGTCTTCTGCCACCACCTCCTGCTCAGAGGATTCTATTTTACTTGGTTTTTCAGATTTTTTCGAATCACAGGATATAAAAAACAACATGAATATCGCAAGTGAAATAAATTTAATATGTACTTTCACAAGTGTAACTTTATAAGTTTAAGGCAAAAATAAGCATAATTTTTCATCAACGATTAGCCTATCAGAAATAAGGTTCAAGATTATGAATAACAAACAAGCGAGATGGTTACTTCTCATTATATTATCACTTGTATGGGGCAGTTCTTTCATATTATTAAAAAAAGCGCTGATTCATCTTGATCCAATTCAAGTTGGTGCACTGAGAATTATATTCACAGGACTGTCACTGTTTTTAGTCGGATTTAAAAACATTACTAAAGTCACTAAAAAGCAATGGTATTATATAACTATAACAGCCTTGCTGGGGACTTTCTTCCCTGCCTTCCTTTTTTCTTTCGCAGTGCAAAGTATCGATAGTTCAATCGTATCGATTCTTAATTCACTTACACCGCTCAATACCTTGCTTGTTGGTACATTTTTTTTCGGTTTTAGTTTTCTGAGAAAACAATACATTGGAGTGATCATTGGATTGATTGGTGCATTATTTCTCATTCTCAAAGGAGCAGAACTCAATCCTGGCCAGAATTACATGTATGCATTATTCGTAGTTATTGCTTCTATTGGGTATGCTTTTAATGTCAATATTCTTAAAAAACATCTGGATGATCTAAATGCCCTCACTATTGTAACGGGTAATTTTATTATCATCTTTATCCCGGCATTAATCATCTTGTGGTGGACAGATTTTTTCGAAATTTCATATATAAAAGGAGCTGAATCATCGCTATGGTATTTAGTGCTTCTTTCAGTATTTGGAACAGCCATGGCAAAAACCTTATTCACTAAATTAATTCAAATCTCTTCGCCCATTTTTTCAAGCTCAGTCACATATATCATCCCAATAGTGGCCATTATTTGGGGCGTTATAGATGGAGAACGACTTCACTTAGGCCAGATTCTAGCTGGTTTTCTAATACTTTTTGGAGTTTATTTGACCAATAAAGGAAAATAATTCTTCGATTGAGCTATCACACGGATTCTTAAGCAAATAATGCTTTTAAAAAGTTTTTCCCATTTAATAAAAAGATGTATATTTGCACCCGCCTAAAGAGAAAGGCAATAATTATATTAAAAGCAAAAACATAAATCCATGTATGCAATTGTAGAGATAGCAGGGCAGCAATTTAAAGTTGCTAAAGACCAAAAGGTTTTTGTTCATCGCTTAGAAGAGAAGGAAGGATCAAAAGTTTCTTTTGACAAAGTTCTTTTACTAGACGACGGCAAAGTTACCATCGGCGCCCCGGTTATAGAAAATGCAGTAGTAACTGCAAAGGTCTTAAGTCACCTTAAAGGTGATAAAGTAATCGTTTTCAAAAAGAAACGTAGAAAAGGTTTTAAAAAGAAAAATGGCCATCGCCAGTATCTTTCTGAAATCCAGATAGAAGGTATTTCAACTAAAGCTCCAGCTAAAAAAGCCGCTGCCAAAACTGAAGAACCAAAAGCTGAGAAAAAAGTAGTAGCTAAAAAAGCAGCTCCTGCTAAAAAAACAGCAACAACAGAAGCAAAGGCACCTGCTAAGGCAGCTCCAAAAAAGGCGGCTCCAAAAGCTGCAGCTAAAAAACCAGCTGCAAAAAAGGAAGATAGCCCTAAAAAATAATTAACCTAGAAAAAATATTAGATCATGGCTCATAAAAAAGGTGTAGGTAGTTCTAAGAACGGTAGAGAATCAGAATCGAAACGATTAGGTGTTAAAATCTTTGGTGGTCAAGGCGCAATCGCTGGAAACATTTTAGTTCGTCAGAGAGGTACAAAACATCATCCAGGAGAAAATGTATATATGGGAAAAGACCATACTTTACATGCTCAAGTGAATGGAATTGTAAAATTTACTAAGAAAAAAGATAATAGATCATATGTTTCAATTGATCCTATAGAAGCTTAATTCATAGTTAATTCATAAAAAAAAGCCCTTGCATCTGCAAGGGCTTTTTTTTATGTCAAAAGATTTTTCACATAAATAGTCGTTTGTATACCATAAATTTTATTTTTGTTTGGAGATTATTTATTCATTAGCAAATTGAGCACATTAAAACGGTTTTTTCGAGATACTATCATTTACGGGATCGCTGCCGTTTTACCCAGGGCAATTACAATCATACTTGTAAAGTTACACACTAACACACTTGTTGCTGAAGGCTATGCTGAAACCACCATTTATTTTGTCTATGCAGCATATCTAAATGCTTTGCTAACTTATGGAATGGAAACTGCCTTCTTCAGGTTCTTTACCAAGGAAAAAGAAAAAGGAAAAGTGATTTCAACTGCTTTTCTGAGTTTACTGGTCACTACATTATTATTTATGTTAGCTGCCTTTATCTTTAGTGGAAGTTTGAGTGCTCATTTAGGTTTTTCAAACCCCTTACCACTGCAGATATTGATTCTAGTAACTACTTTTGACACCTTAGTGGTTATTCCATTTGCGTATCTAAGGGTAAGCAACAGACCAATAAAATTCACTTTTTACAAAGTGCTTAATGTGGTTATTTTTGCTGTCTTTAATTTATATTTTCTTTTATACGTGCCCAATGCACTGACTTATGGTAATTATGTTCCTGACTTTATTGCCAGTAGCTTCAATAGTCACCCCTTAGTCTTGTACATTTTTATAGCGAATTTTATTGCCAGCCTGGTAACGTTTTTACTGTTATTCCCAATCGTTTTCAAGTTCAAAATATCCTTTGATAAAAAGCTATTATATAAAATGTTGACTTACGGTATTCCTATAATGGTAAGTAGTCTGGCTTATGTTACAAATGAGAATCTAGACAAACTACTACTCTCTAAATACCTTGGCAAAGAACAAATGGGAATTTATGCAGCCTGCTATAAATTGGGTGTTTTTATGTCATTGTATATCATGGCATTTAAAATGGGAGCTGAACCATTTTTTTTCAATCATGCAAAACAGGCTAATGCCAAATTAACCTATGCAAGAATATTAAATTGGTTTATCATTTTTGGTGCCTTATTCATGATTATAATTGTTGGCTTTATAGATCAGTTTGCTATTTTACTTTTAGGCAAACCAGAGTATTTTCAGGCGCTTGAAATTGTACCTGTAATTCTTTTGGCAAACTTATTTCTCGGCATCTACTATAACCTTTCAGTATGGTTCAAACTTACAGATAGAACCCGCTACGGCATGTATTTTTCAATTCTAGGTGCACTAATCACTATTGGCCTGAATATTATTTACATCCCTATTATCGGTTATATGGCTTCAGCCTGGGCCACATTGATCACTTATCTGTTTATAGCCTCACTGAGTTATTTCTACGGCAAAAAATATTATAGTATCCCCTACTCTTTAAAAAAGATATTTTTAACCTTGTCAATTACAATTGCAGGAAGTTATTTATCATTTATTCATTTCAGAGGAAATTATCTTGTATCAATAACGATCATTATTGTATTCATATTAACCGTCTTCTGGTCACAAAAATCTGAAATAAAACAAATATGGAAAACGTAGTCATTAAAATCATTAATCAATCAAGCCATCCAACTCCCTCTTATGAAACCAGTTCCTCAGCGGGGATGGACCTCAGGGCAAATACTTCAGAGGCTTTAGTCTTAGCGCCTTTAGAAAGAGCTATTATCAAAACTGGATTATTTATTGCATTACCTCCAGGGTATGAAGCACAAATTAGACCAAGAAGTGGATTGGCTGCCAAATTTGGAATTAGTGTTTTGAATGCTCCCGGCACTATTGATGCTGATTACAGAGGAGAAATTGGCGTTATTCTCATCAATTTATCTAAGGATAATTTCACAATTAACAACGGAGATAGAATAGCCCAAATGATAATTGCTAGCTATGCACATACTAAATGGGAGGAAGTGAACGTTTTAGATGAAACCAAACGCGGAAAAGGCGGATTTGGAAGTACCGGAATTTAATCTATTTAGAACGCATATTAAAACAATCTTCTTTTGAAAATACTTAAATACATAATTATATTATCTGTTAGCCTTGGGTATGCTCAAGACAATAATGATGAAAAATTACTAGCAGCCACTAACAATGCCTGTGAGTGTATTTCGCAGATAGAATCTACGTCTGATGACAAGAACCAAAATATTCAGAATTGTATTAATAAATCCTTAGAGGCGGTAAAAATTGACAAGACTGGCTCAGAAAATGGCTCAGTTGAAATGAATTATAAAATGTTGGAAAACTATTTGGTACAACATTGTAAACCACTCAAGGAACTTGCTTTTACAGAGAATAAAAAGTTTAAACACGCTTCATCCGATAACGTCTTGGCTCAGTTGGCCTATGATGACGGTATGGATTATATCAATGAAGGAGACATTGAAAACGCTATCTCAAAATTCACAAAAGCGGTAGAAATAGATCCAAACTTTGCATTTGCCTGGGACAATTTAGGAATTAGCTACCGAAAGAATACAGAATATGATAAGGCCATTGCATCTTATCAACAATCTCTTGAGATATATCCTGAAGGAAGGCTACCACTACTTAATATAGCGATTACCTATAACCTCAATAAACAATATAGCGAGGCTGTAACTTATTATACTAAATTCATAGAAATTTACAATGAAGATCCTGAAGGTTACTATGGCCTGGGACTTATCCTATATACCCAAGAACAAGAGGAAGCAGGTCTTGACAATTTAATTCGGGCCTACACAATCTATACAGCTCAGAATTCGCCTTATAGAGCAGATGCTGCTAAAAAGATTGGATATATGTACAAGGATTTGAAAAATCAAGACAAATTAGAAGTGTTCCACAAAGTAGCTGACAAATACAATCTAAAAGTTCAGAACAACTAGGACCTTACCTTATCAATTACATTATCTATTCTATCCATAGTCTTTTCGGGGATATAACGTTTTGTTGCTAAAATAATCCCAAATACTATAAAGAAAATACCCAATGCGTGACGAATCTTTCTCAATACCACGGGTGTTAATTTTGCTTTAAGTTGTTTGGCAGCGATAATTTTAACCACATCGGTCATTAAAAAAGTGAAAATCGCAATGGTGAAATAATTGAAGACTCTGCTAGAATTCATTTGAAAATTCGAACTCACCGCAATCACAATGGCGAGCCAAAATGCCAAAACGCCAAAGTTAATGGTATTTAAAAAAAAGCCTTTAAAGAACAGTCCAATATAATTATTGGATTCAACGACCACTAATTCTTCGTCTGTAACGATCTTTTTAGTTTTTTGATAGAATATCGTGTACAGCCCATAACTTACCAGGACCATACCACCTATCATAAAAATCCTTGGATCATCCTCTATTTTCTTTAATATCGTAACACTACCAAAATAAGAAATAGTAATAAACATGACATCTGCCAGTACAACGCCAATATCAAAAGTAATAGCTGCTCGAAATCCCTTGGTTATGCTGGTCTCTATCAAAGTAAAAAAAACCGGCCCAACCATAAAAGCCAACCCGAAGCCTAATAATACCGCATTAACATATTCGTTAATCATATGGTAATAATTAAAACTGTAACTAAATATTAAACGTCGTCGTAATCAATTTTGATGCTTGAAGATGTTGGATGTGCCTGACAAGTCAGAATCAAACCTTCTTCAATTTCATCTTCATCTAAGATAGTATTTCTTTCCATAAAAGCGGAACCTTCAACAACTCTTGCCAAACAACTACTGCAAACACCTCCCTGACACGAGTATGGTGCATCAAGACCCTTTGCCAGTGCAGCATCGAGAATCATCTCGTCCATTCTCATTTCAAAACTGGTCTCTTCACCGTCTACAATCACGCTTATTTCAGCATTCCCATCTAAAGATTTAGTCACTTCTTTCTTGTAAGAAGTACTGCTGAATAATTCAAAATTGATGGCATCTTGCTTTACTCCATTATTGAGTAATACTTCTTTTGTTCCGTCAATTAACTCTTCTGGTCCGCAAAGAAAATAACTGCTGAAATTCCAATTTGAAAAATCATGCTTCAATAAGTCTTTGACCATAGTTGAATCGATCCTTCCAAATAAAGCCTTATCGCTTATAATCTGACTGAATACATATTGAATTTTTAGTCTTCCTCCAGAGGATTCCACCAACTCATCCAACTCTTTTTTAAATATGGTCTTTTCACCTGACTTGCTACCATAGATCAAAGCAAATCGACTCTTCTCCTCATTGTGAAGCACAGACTTAATCATAGAAATTACAGGTGTAATACCACTTCCTGCAGCAACAGCCAAATAATCATTTTGATTCTCACTGCTCGTCTCTAGAACAAAGCGCCCTTCCGGGCCAGCCACATCAATATGATCTCCTTGCTTTAAATCATTGTTTGCAAAATGTGAAAACCTTCCTTTTTCAACCTCTTTAATGGCTACTCTTAGTTCATTACTTTCGGGGGATGAACAGATTGAATAAGCCCTTCTTAGAAGGCTGTCTTGAAGATCTTTCTGTATTGTAATATATTGACCGGGTAAAAATGTGAATTCATTTTTCAACTCATCAGGAATATCGAATGCCACTGATACGGCATCTACGGTTTCCCTTCTTACCTCCTTCACTTGGAGTTTATGAAATATAGACATTGAAGCGTATTAAATTTAATGCAAAAATACAAAAATGTTTCAGGATTACAGAAGTAATTAGCGCTTAATGGCGCTTGGATATTTCATCAGAAAGTTCATTCTCATCCTTATCTCCATAAGGGAAGTATTCTTTCAGTTTTTCTCCTGCATGAAGAATTCCCAGAACCAGTCCTTGGGTGGGGTTTCCTTTTTTAAACTCGTTGATTACCTCATCTTTAATGCTCTCCCAAAAATCATCCGGAACCACCTTGTCTATTCCTTCGTCTCCGATGATGGCAAACTTATGATCGTCAACAGCTACATAAAATAAGACCCCGTTTTTAAACTGGGTTTTATCCATCCCCAGATGATAAAATAACTCCTGAGCTCTTTTGATAGGGTCCAGATCAAGGCTTTTTTCAAAATGCACTCTGATTTCTCCTGAGGTATTAGATTCAGCCTCTCTAATAGATTGAACTACCTCTTTTTCTTGTTCTTCACTTAAAAATGCTTCTACTTCCATAAGTCCAATTTGGATAAAAAAGAAGCCAAAGCAATGCTTTGGCTCCATTTATTATTATTTCAGTACTAATTAAAATCTACTGTCGGAGCCTGTTCGCTTCCTGCTGCTGCCTGGAACAAGGCCATGGCATCAAAATTTAGAAATCCTGCCACCACACTTGCCGGGAATTTTTTGATAAAAATATTATAATCTTTAGCCTGTTCGTTAAAGCGATTTCTTTCAACATTAATCCTGTTCTCAGTTCCTTCAAGTTGACTCTGTAATTCCAAAAAGTTCTGATTGGCCTTTAGATCAGGGTATTTTTCAACAACCACCATTAACTTGCTAAGCGCTCCTGACAAAGAACCTTGTGACTGTTGAAATGCAGCCATTTGTTCTGGTGTAATATTAGAAGGATCAATGGTCGTTTTTGTCGCATTTGCTCTGGCCTGAATTACAGCTTCTAAGGTTTCTTTCTCAAAATCAGCATATCCTTTCACTGTATTTACAAGATTCGGAATGAGGTCTGATCTCCTTTGATAGGCACTTTCTACATTAGCCCATTGTGTTTTGGCAGTTTCTTGTTTTTCTACCATAGTGTTGTTCAAGCCAACACCCCATCTGAATATTCCAATAATGATGACAACAATTACTATTAAGGGAAGCCATTTTTTCATGATAATTAATTATTTAAAGTTGGTTTTTAATTTCAATAAGTTCGTTTTTGATGTCTTCGAGCCTCATGATGATTTTGTGCTTTGAAAAGACTCCTTCCGGGTTCTCTTTTAGCTTCTTTTTTGCTCCTTCAAGGGTAAATCCCTTCTCTTTGACCAAAAAATAAATCATTTTCAGATTTTCTAAATCTTCAGGTGTGAATAACCTGTTGCCTTTTTTATTCTTTTTAGGCTTAAGAACTTCAAATTCATTTTCCCAAAATCTGATCAATGATGTATTGACGTCAAACGCCTTTGCTACTTCACCTATTTTATAATATCGTTTGTCTGCTAAGTTTATTTGCATTAGTCAAGTGATTGTCCTTCTTGCGAAGCCATTTTTAACATTTCCTGAAACTCTTCTGGTGAAAGATCGCCGTAATAAAAATTAATAGGATTAACCTGTTGTTTATTATATCGAACTTCATAGTGTAAATGAGGTGCTTGTGACCGTCCTGTACTTCCTACATATCCAATAAGATCACCTCTTTTCACCTTTTGTCCTCTCTTTACATTGTATTTAGAAAGGTGTGCATAGAGCGTTACATATCCAAAGCCATGATCAATTCTTACATGTTTTCCAAAGCCTGATGAACCAGCATCAGCTCGAGTAACTTTCCCGTTTCCTGTTGCATAAACCGGTGTTCCTTTTGGGGAAGTAAAGTCCATCCCTTTATGCCTTTTTCTTGCTTTGGTAAACGGGTCTAGTCTCCAACCAAAGCCCGAAGCCATTCTTGTAAGGTCTTGTTTACTTACAGGTTGTATTGCCGGTATTGAAGCTAATAATTCTTCCTTATCCTTAGCGAGATCAATGATCTCGTCAAGTGACTTGGATTGTACATAAAGTTGTTTTGAAAGGATATCCAGATCTCGGGTGGCTTCAATGATCATTTGAGAATTATCAAATCCCTCAATTGATTTATAACGATTCACTCCCCCAAAACCAGCTTTTCTTTGCTCCTCCGGAATTGGATTGGCTTCAAAATAAGTCCTATAAATATTGTTATCTCTTTTTTGGATTCCGTCAAGCACATCTTCAGCCTGAGTCATTTTCTTTTCCAGCAATTCATAGTGAAGTTTCATATTCTCCAACTCACGCTTCATCACTTTTTGCCTTGGAGATTCTACAAATTGGTACATTAAAAATACGAGAAGACCTCCCATCACGACAGAAGCCATGACAAAAACAAACATTCTCCTGAATTTATCCCTCTTTCTAAGCTCTATTTTCCTATAGGATAAGGTATCAGAATCGTAATAATATTTTACCTTCGCCATAATGTATAATTATACTATTTTTGCAACTAAACTAAGCCTAGATCAGCTGCATAAAAAACAAATTTACAATTTTTTTTTATCTCTGAGTTAACCCAAAGATAGGGCTTTTAATAATATTTTATGACTTCACAAGAAATCAGAAAACAATTTTTGGACTTCTTTGCTTCTAAAAAGCATGAAATAGTTCAATCGGCTCCATTAGTGAATAAAAACGACCCGAGTCTGATGTTTGTCAACGCTGGAATGAATCCATTCAAGGAATATTTTCTAGGACAAAAAGAACCTACACAACCAAGGATCGCAGATACCCAAAAATGTTTGAGAGTATCTGGGAAACACAACGACCTTGAAGAAGTTGGAATGGACACCTATCACCATACCATGTTTGAAATGCTTGGGAATTGGAGTTTTGGTGATTATTTTAAAAAGGAAGCTATCGCCTGGGCCTGGGAATTATTGACTGAAGTCTATAAAATCGATAAAGACAGCATTTATATAACTGTTTTCGAAGGAGACAAAGACGACCATCTTGAGTTTGATCAGGAAGCTTATGATTTTTGGCTGGAGCATATTTCAGCGGACAGAATCTTAAAAGGAAATAAAAAAGACAATTTCTGGGAAATGGGAGCGCAAGGCCCTTGCGGACCAAGCAGTGAAATTCATATTGATATTAGGTCAGCTGAAGAAAAACAAAAAATACCAGGAAAGGATCTGATAAACATGGATCATCCTTTGGTGATTGAAATATGGAATCTTGTTTTTATAGAATTTAATCGTAAGGCAAACGGAATACTTGAAGCACTTCCTGAAAAGCATATTGATACAGGGATGGGCTTTGAGAGACTTTGTATGGTCATTCAGAAAGTTCAATCAAATTATGATACGGATGTTTTTATGCCAATCATAAGAGAAATTGAAACGATCACTGATAATGTTTATGGTAAAAATGAAAAAACGGATGTGGCTATTCGTGTCATTGCTGACCATGTTCGAGCTGTAGCTTTCGCTATTGCAGACGGGCAGCTTCCTTCAAATACCGGAGCAGGATATGTGATTCGAAGAATTTTGAGAAGAGCTATTCGATACGGTTTTACTTTTCTAAACAAAAAGGAACCTTTTATTTATCAATTAGCTGAAGTACTTGAAAAGCAGATGGGACATAATTTCCCTGAAATTAAGGCTCAAAAGCACCTCATCCACAATGTGATTAAAGAAGAAGAGCATTCGTTTTTAAGGACCTTAGACCAAGGTTTGATTCTTCTTGACACGATCATTGCCAATGCTAAAGACAAAAATATTTCGGGTAAAAAAGCCTTTGAATTATATGACACTTATGGATTTCCAAAAGACCTTACTTCGCTTATTCTTCGTGAAAAAGGAATGACGTTTAACGAAGTGGAATTCGAAGAAGAAATGGCCAAACAAAAATCCCGTTCAAGAGCAGCCGCTGCTGTTGATACGGATGACTGGAATATTCTTTTAGAAGATAAAGGCCAGGAATTTATTGGCTATGACCATATGGAGGCCGACGTAAAGATTACGCGATACAGAAAAGTCACTTCAAAAAAAGATGGAGATATGTATCAGCTGGTCTTTAATATGACGCCATTTTATCCTGAAGGAGGTGGCCAGGTTGGTGACAAAGGCTACCTTGAATTGAGCAATGGTAATGTGATCTATATTCTTGACACCAAGAAAGAGAACAATCTAATCCTTCATTTTGCTAAAAGCCTGCCAGATGATCCGACTGAAACGTTCAAGGCAGTAGTTGATCAGGAGTTTCGATCTAGAACCATGTCTAACCATACGGCGACTCACTTATTACATCAGGCTCTCAGAACTGTGCTTGGCGATCATGTGGAACAAAAAGGGTCTTCAGTAAACCATAAGAACCTGAGATTCGATTTTTCTCATTTCTCAAAATTGACTCCTGAAGAATTAAAGAGTATTGAACAATTTGTCAATGCGAGGATTCAGGAAAATATCGCTCTGGACGAAAACAGGCAAGTTCCTTTAGATGAAGCTAAAAAATCAGGAGCCATTATGCTTTTTGGTGAAAAATACGGCGACACCGTAAGAACTATTAAGTTTGGCCAGTCAACTGAACTTTGCGGTGGAACCCATGTTCAAAACACTGGGGATATCTGGCACTTTAAAATCATGACTGAAAGCGCTATAGCATCGGGAATCAGAAGAATTGAGGCCATTACCAAAGACACGGTCAGGGATTATTATTTTGATCAGGATGAAGTTTTTGGGAAAGTTAAATCTGCCCTAAAAAACACGACAGATATATTAAAGTCAGTAGTTACTCTACAGGAAGAAAACATAAAGCTTAAAAAAGAAATTGAGCAACTAAACAAGTTAAAAGCTGCTTCTTTTAAAGACGATTTAATAAAAAATAAAAAGGAAATAAACGGTGTAAACTTTATTGGGGCACTTCTTGATACTGATGCTGGTTCAATGAAAAGTATTGCCTTTGAAATTGCAGATGAACTTGATGACTTATTTTTTATAGGTGGCTCTAATCTTAATGGCAAAGCATTGCTAACCATTTATATTTCAAAAAACCTAGTTGAAGCGAAAGGCTTGAATGCCGGGACTATCATACGTGAACTGGGTAAGCATATCCAAGGAGGTGGTGGTGGTCAGGCATTTTTTGCTACTGCCGGAGGTAAAAACCCAGGAGGTTTAAAACCAGCTATTGAAGCTGCTGAAAAACTTTTAGAAAATTAACATGTCTTTAGTTAGAGCCATAACACTTTTATTTGCCTGTTTAATTTATTAGCATTGATCCTGAAAGGGACAGTTGTTAGGGGTTGAGTGCTATAATCAAAATACAGAAGTTTCAAATTCATTAAGAAAAAAAATGAAGTTCAGAACAGAAATAAAATGCAGACCAGCTTCACAGCAAATTGATCACAAATCAAAAGTTGTATTACTGGGTTCTTGTTTTTCTGAACACATGGAATCGAAATTTGACCATTTCAAATTTGACAGCTTTAGCAATCCGTATGGCATTCTCTTTCATCCACTTGCCATAAAAAAAGCAGTTCAAGATTGTATTGCTGAAAATTATTATGCGCAAGATTCACTTTTGAAGCATAACGACTCCTGGCTCAGTCTGAATCATCACAGTAAATTTAATCATTCAAGCCCTGAAAAGACCTTGATTGCCATCAATCAGCAAATTGAAGAGGCACACACCGCTTTAAAAAAAGCATCTCATGTTATTATTACTTTAGGAACCGCATGGGTCTATACATATAATGAAAACGGTCAAACAGTAGGGAATTGTCATAAGATTTCTCAAAAAAAATTCACCAAGAGTTTATTGACATCTGAAGAAATTCTGGCCAGTTTAAAAGGAATCATAAAGGATGTTAGATCGGTCAACAAAGATGTAAACTTTATTTTTACACTTAGCCCGGTGAGACATCTCAAAGATGGTTTTATCGAAAATTCCTTAAGTAAGGCCTTACTTCTTGCCGCTATTCATGCATTACAGAGAGAACCTAGCGTTTTTTATTTTCCAGCTTATGAAATTATGATGGATGACCTGCGCGATTATCGGTTTTATAATAGTGACATGATCCATCCCAATGAAACGGCAGTTGATTATATCTGGGACCTTTTTGGAAATTCATGGATTAGTGAATCATCCAGAAAATTGATGGCAGAAATTGATGAAATTCAAAGGTCATTGGCACACCGCCCCTTTGATTCGGCTTCTGAGGGTCATAAAAAATTCCTCATCACTCTTGAAGAAAAAATAGATCAGCTTCATTTAAGGCATCCTCAAATTAAATTCCATAAAAAAAGGAAGTGATCACACTTCCTTCCTTAACTATTTTTAATTAAAACTACTTATTTAATGCAATTCACAACGCTACCCCATGGGCCACCGTTGATTGCATCTACACCGTGTTGTTTTAAAATTGTAGCCGCAGATCCACTTCTGGCACCGCTCCTGCAACAAGTAATAACCGGTTTGTTTAAGTTTTTAATCTCGTCTATACGACTTCCTATTATATTCAAAGGAATATTCTTTGACCCTTGAACATGCCCTTCTTCAAATTCTTCAATAGTTCTTACATCAATCACTACTGCTCCATTTTCCAAATACTGCTCTATTGATGCAACACTTGTACTACCTCCAAATAAATTAAATATTCCCATGTGCTTTTCTTCTTTATTTTATGTTCTGCAAATGTCTTAAAATTCCTCTATTTATGTGTAACGGGAGTTACAATAATTATACCACCTTTGTATTACGTGTCAAAAAGTCAAAAAAAAGAAGTTTGAAAATACGCCTATCTTGTGAAAAGCATTTCACGATACTTTACCAATGGCCACAATTCATCATCTATCATTAACTCCAATTTATCACAATGGTATCTGATTTCTTCAAAAAATGGTTTTACCTTTTTACAATACAATGCAGCTTTTTTCTCTTCGTCATCAGTTTTATTGGCTTTTTTTCTTTCATCGACCATAGCATTGGTCTTGCTGGTAATACCTGAAATGTGTTCTGAAATTCTTTTAATCAAATCCATTTGCTCCTTGGCTACACTTTCAAATTCTTTTCCAAACACCTCCTTGAGCCCTCTTACATTTTTGATCAAAATGTTTTGATAATTCACTGCCGTTGGAATTACATGGTTCATAGCGATATCACCTAATACCCTGCCTTCAATTTGAACTCTTAAGGAATAAGCATCCAATTCGATCTCATATCGTGCCTTGATTTCAGTTTCATTCATAACATCCATCTCACTATATAGATCCATAGCTTTCTTACTCACTTTGACCTTAATCGCTTCTGGCGTAGTCTTATTATTACTTAAACCCCTTTTGGCAGCTTCTTTCTCCCATTCCTTTCCATAACCATTCCCTTCAAACAAAACGTCCTTTGACTCTTTGATATACTCTCTTAGCACATTAAAAATGGCCTCATCCTTTTTAAAGGATTTATTATCGATCAAGGCATCAACCTCATCTTTAAAGTCTTTAAGTTGTTTTGCGACAATGGTATTTAATAATGTCATTGAATTAGCGCAATTCGCCATTGATCCAACAGCTCTGAATTCAAACTTATTTCCAGTAAATGCAAAGGGAGAAGTTCTGTTTCTGTCTGTATTATCCAAAAGGATTTCTGGAATTTTTCCGATCACATTCAACTTCAAATCAGTTTTTTCCTCAGGAGAAAGTTTACCATCCGTAACATTTTCCAAATCACTTAATACTGAGCTTAACTGTTCACCAATAAACACAGACATGATTGCTGGAGGCGCCTCATTAGACCCTAACCTATGATCATTACTAGCAGAAGCAACCTCTGCCCTCATCAACTCCTCATATTTATAAATAGCCTTTATCGTGTTGATAAAGAAAGTAAGAAACTGTAAGTTTCTCATTGGCGTTTTACCCGGACTGAGCAGATTCACTCCGTTATCTGTGCTCAACGACCAATTATTATGTTTTCCGGAACCGTTTATTCCTTTAAATGGTTTTTCATGCAACAAGGCCTTCAGTTGATGCTTAGATGCAATTTTGCCAATGATATCCATCAACAAAGCATTATGATCTACTGCTAAATTTGCCTCTTCATGAATCGGAGCCAATTCAAACTGATTTGGAGCCACTTCATTATGCCTTGTTTTTACAGGAATCCCAAGTTTGATACATTCGGTTTCCAGTTCTATCATAAAACTCATTACCCTTTGCGGGATGCTCCCAAAGTAATGGTCATCTAATTGCTGTCCTTTGGCAGAGGTCTGGCCCAAGAGGGTTCTCCCGGTCAAAACCAGATCAGGTCTTGATAAAACCAAGGCCTTGTCAATCAAAAAATACTCTTGCTCCCAGCCGAGAAAGGCATTCACCTTTGATACATTCTTGTCAAAGTACCTGGCAACTGCAGTGGCCTGTTTATCTATGGCATTTAGCGCCCTTAATAAAGGTGTTTTATTGTCTAAGGCTTCTCCGGTATAAGCAACAAAGATGGTTGGTATACATAAAGTGGTACCATAAATAAAAGCCGGAGAGGTAGGATCCCAGGCTGTATAACCTCTTGCCTCAAATGTATTTCTAATACCGCCACTAGGAAAACTTGATGCATCAGGTTCTTGTTGAACCAATTCATTTCCACCAAACCTTTCTAAGGCCTTCCCATCTTGTCCAAGTTCGAAAAAGGCATCGTGCTTTTCAGCTGTTCCACCGGTTAAAGGTTGAAACCAATGTGTATAATGCGTAACGCCTTTAGACAAGGCCCAATTCTTCATAGAATTTGCTACCTGATCAGCAATCTTCCTATCGATGTTTGAGCCGTGTTTTACAGAATTCATGACACTTTCAAACGCTTCTTTGGTAAGGTACTGCTGCATGCTTTCTCCATTAAAAACATTACTGGCAAAATACTCAGATCGGTTCTTTGATTCCACTATTGGAATAAGTTTTCTATTTAAAGTCTCCTGTAAAGCTCTTGATCTGAATGTTGACATACACTAATAATTAAATTTTCAAGGGGTAAAAATACTGATTTTTTAAATGTACCCCTCAAAAAATTGGGTATTCATAAAAATTATACTGATGAATACATATTTACCCCCAATATTTTTGATGTAGTGCATTTATATTTATATTTGTCATCAAATTATTTAATCTAGAAATTTATGAGCAAAGCGAAATTAGAGTACATTTGGTTAGACGGACACCAACCTACTCAGGAGTTGAGAAGTAAGACTAAAGTCGAAGAAGATTTTAGCGGTAAATTAGAGGATTGTAAAGTATGGTCTTTTGATGGATCGTCTACTGAACAGGCTGTAGGTGGATCTTCAGATTGCTTACTAAAACCTGTTGCTATTTATCCTGATCCTGTTAGAGATAATGGATGGTTAATCATGTCAGAAGTTTTGACGGCAGATGGTAAACCACATCCTTCAAATGCAAGAGCAAAGATTGACGATGATGATAATGATTTCTGGTTTGGATTCGAACAAGAGTATTTCTTAATGGATATTGAAACTGATCTTCCACTTGGATTCCCAAGAGGTGGATTCCCTGGCCCACAAGGAAAATATTACTGCTCAGTTGGTGGTAGATATACTTGGGGTAGAGAATTTGTTGAGGAACATGCTGATCTTTGTATCGCTGCAGGACTTAACTTCGAAGGAATCAATCAAGAAGTTGCACCTGGACAATGGGAATTTCAACTTTTTGCACAAGGAGCTAAAAAAGCCGGAGATGAGATCTGGATTGCGCGTTACTTATTAAACAGACTAACTGAAAGTTACGGTTACTATATTGAATTGCACCCTAAACCAGTAAAAGGTGACTGGAACGGTTCTGGTATGCATGCAAACTTCTCTAACACTACTTTAAGAACATGTGGTTCTAAAGAAATTTATGAGAAAATTTGTGAAGCTTTCAGGCCTGTAACTTCTGAGCACATTGGCGTATATGGAGCATTTAATGATGAAAGATTAACTGGATTGCACGAAACAGCTCATGTTTCTGACTTCAGTTATGGTGTATCTGATAGAGGAGCTTCAATTCGTATTCCTATTATTACTGTTGAGAACGGTTGGAAAGGTTGGTTAGAAGACCGTAGACCAGCTTCAAATGGTGATCCTTATAAGATTGCCGGTAGAATTATCCAAACGGTTAAATCTGCTAAATTATAATTGATAAAAATTTATTGATTTATATGAAATGCCTTCTTTTTAAGAGGGCATTTTTTTTTAGACCACCATACTGATAAATATAACATATGAACCCAAGAGAATTAATCCTTCTCCCCAGGATAATCTCATCCTTCCAGGTGTAAAGACCAGGGGAAAGATACTTAGAGACAGTACAAGCATCCAAATGAGATCAAAATCTATCAAGCCTTGATCGTTGGCTGAAATCGGCGTAACCATAGAAGTAATGCCAAGAACCGCTAAAATATTAAACATATTTGACCCTAATAGGTTTCCCAAAGAAATGGCCTTTTCCTTTCGCATAATCGCTACTAAAGATGCTGCCAGTTCAGGAATACTTGTCCCGATAGAAATGATGGTTATCCCAATAATCCTTTCGCTCACACCAAATTCAGTAGCCAGGTTTACGGATCCTTTAATAAGTAGTCCAGACCCTGCCCATAGTCCAACGCCTCCTAATACTAAAAAAAACAGCGATTTATAAAGAGGGTATTCAACATCGTCCTCTGGCATTTCGTCAATAACTGCTACTTTTTGATATTTGAATAAATAGATCAGAATGAGAACTAGTGTTATGAACATAACAAAGCCTTCCCACCTTTGTATTTGTCCGTCAAAAGCCAGAAATACATATAGCAATACAGATGACAACATCATTACTGGCCAATCTGTTATATAAAAACTTTTTTCTACTTTAATCGTACTAACCATAATAACGATGGCTAAGACAAAACCTAAATTAGCAATATTTGAACCAATGACATTACCTAGCGCTATGTCTGCATGCCCATGCATAGCTGCTTTCAAGCTAACGATCAACTCTGGCATTGATGTGGCAAAAGAAACCACTGTCATACCGATGACTATTTTTGGAATTTTCAATCTAAGAGACAAAGAAACAGCTGCCTTTAACAGCCAGTTACCACCCATAATTAAAAGGGTGAATCCAGCAAGTATGAATAGATAATTCATTCAGAACAAAATTTTCGCTAATATAGGTCATAGATTTGAGAGTAGTAAAAAAGTAAGCGTATGAATACTACTTTATTTCACACTTAACCAGGCAAGGAGCATTCAAACATCATTATCATCACATCGCCCTGCCAGAAGGTACTTACAAGACTTTATTAATTTTTTGTTAAATAACTATTTTTTTAGTTATACAACTATAATATTAGTTTATATTTGACACATCAATATTTTTTATATGGAGAAACTTACCAACAAAGAAGAAGAGATCATGAGGGTTTTATGGAAACTTAAACAAGCTTTTGTAAAGGAAGTAGTTGCCGAGCTGCCTGAACCTAAACCTCATTATAACACCATCTCAACGGTTATTAGAAATATGGAAGAGAAAGGTTTTATAAGTCATAATGCCTTTGGTAAGACCCACCAATACTACCCCGTTGTAAGCAAGGAGGAATATAAAAAGACCTTTATGCATAAAACGATACAGCATTATTTTGAGGATTCTTATAAAAATGTAGTGTCTTTCTTTGCCAAAGAAGATAAGATCAGTGTAAGTGAATTGAAGGAGATTATCTCTATCATAGAAAAAAATCAAAAAAAGCAATCATAAGAATATGGAATATTTTATCAAGTTCTCAGCTATTCTCGGCTTGTTCTTTATTTTTTACAAGTTATTTCTTGAAAAGGAAACCTTCTTTAATATGATTCGAGGATATTTCCTGATAGGCATCATTACAGCACTTATACTCCCTTTAATAATAATACCGGAATATGTTTATTTAGAAAATGTTTGGGTCAGTCAAATGACTGCTTCAAGCGTTGAAGTTGCTGCTGTTGAAAATTCACCAGGTTTAGACTTAGAAACATTAATTTTAGGTGTTTACGCATTGGGCGTCTTATTTTTTGGAATTAGATTTTTATTGCAGCTAGGTTCATTGTTACGTTTTATCTTAAAATATCAAAAAACGAAACGCAATGGTTACGTGTTTATAGAAGCCGATGCATCTACCAGCCCTTTTTCATTCTTTAACTATATTATTTATCCCAAAGATGGATTTAGTGATGCTGAACTAGATCAGATCATAGCGCATGAAAAAGTTCACGCTTCTCAATTTCACAGCTTTGACATCCTGTTAGGGCAATTACTCATCATTTTTAACTGGGTCAATCCGCTTTCCTGGATGTATCACAAAGAAGTTCAGAAAAACCTGGAATTTATAGCAGACGAGAAAGCGCATAGTATTCACAATAACAAGGAGTCTTACCAGTATTTATTACTGAAGACGGTTACTCCGAACTATTCACTCGCATTAACAAGTAATTTTTATAACTCATTAATTAAAAAAAGAATCAAAATGTTACACAAAGACAAATCCAACAACATGATGTACTTTAAGTTTATTTTTATCATACCTGTACTCATCGCTTTTGTATTTACTTTTAACACCAAAGTGATTGCCCAACAAAAAACAGAAGAAAAAGTTGAATGGCGTACAGAACTAGAAGTAGAGGTTATCACTAAAGATTTCCAAAAAAGCGATCTTGAGGCCTTAAAATCTAATCTACTAAAAAAGGGAATCACCCTTGGTTACAAGAAACTGAAATACAATGACAACAAAGAAATCGTTGCTATTCAAATATCAGTATCAAACAAGCAAAATAACAAAACCCAACTCGAGCAAATGGGCTCTGCTCCTATCAAACCAATTAGCATCAAGTTTGATGATAAAGGTGCCTTAGCTGTAGGAAATCTGGAAGGGATGGAAGAACACAATGTGTTTGTTAAATCCGCGCATAAAGATGGTGAAGAGAATGTTTTTGTTGTAAAGAGCGCTAATGGTTCAAAAAAATCTGATGGGAATTATGTTTGGGTATCTAACAATGGTGACGAAACACATGTCAAAATTGTAAATGGCCAAAAAGTAACGGAGGAAATACACGGACCTCATTCTAAGAATGTTTGGGTTTCTGAATCTGGTGATTCCACCAAAGTAAGAACGGTTCAAATCATTGAAGTTGACGAAATGCAAGATGGAGAAAAAACGGTTATTGTCAAAAAGATTCACAAGGACAGTGAAGATGTAGACATTATAGTGGAGACATCCGGAGATGTTCATAAGAGTGAAAACAAAATGATGTTTATCAGTGATGACGGAGAGCAGCCACTTATGATTGTGGATGGAAAAGAAATGGAAAACGGGAGCTTAGAAGATATCGACCCTAAGACCATTGAAACAATCAATGTGTACAAAGGTGAAATGGCTGTTGAAAAATATGGTGAAAAAGCTAAGGATGGCGTTGTGGTGATCAAGACCAAAAAATAAACACACACAAAACAAAAGAATAAAAAATCGCCTTAATCAAGGTGATTTTTTATTTTTGCAATATGAAGAAACAAGTATTTAAATTACTCGCCAAGACGAACAAAATTCTTTTACCAAGTATGGGTAAGCAAGAAGTAGATATGAGCAAGGCTAAAAAATGGCAAATGGCATTGATTGGCTGGCGATATTTTGTAACGAAAAACAGTCTTGACTAGATTTTTTCGTATCTTTAAGAAAACGTATGACTATGGATGATCAATCAAAACACACCAGATTTTTTACGGGTTCACTAATTGAAATTCAACGACTTCAAATTGACTTGGATGAACAAGAAATTCCTTCAATGATTAAAAACAACTTCCAATCAGGTATGAGGTCAGGTTTTTACGGGGGTTCCCCCTCGCAAGTTGAACTTTTTATCTTCGAAGAAGACAAAGAAAAAGCCCTCCCAATCCTCGAATCTTTTAAGGAACAAATGGGTATTTAATTTTTTATATATATATTTTCTATTCTGCAAAAAAGAAATATATTTGCAGCCCTAATCAATAAGGCCTCGTGGCGCAACTGAATAGCGCACTTGATTACGGCTCAAGAGGTTACTGGTTTGAATCCAGTCGAGGTCACGAATAAATCAAAAAGCAAGCTAAATCATAAAGCTTGCTTTTTTGATTTTGCGACTTTTTGATTTTCAAAGCGGAGCTTTGTCTGGAAGGCCTAAGGCAATCCAGTCGAGGTCACAAGAGTAAAAGCTTAGCACATTGTGCTAAGCTTTTTTCATTTCAGAACGTTTCGAATTTTATTCGAAAAAGAAATGAAATGGAAAAAGCTTAAGCAATTGAAAATTGCAGCTTTTACTCGGAATTTTGAGTTCTATGGATCACTGTCAAGTAATCCTTTCCCAAATATCGAATTCTGAATGTCAAAACAGTAAATTCAAAATTGCAGCTTTTACTCGGAATTTTGAGTTCTAAAGATCATGAAATAATCAAGTTGAAAACTAACTATTTCATTTGATATATTCTAAATCTTTATAATCAAACTATTGTTAATCACCTTATTCATAATTTGGGTCATATTCCCAAAAACTTGGTTCATAGGCACTAGGCTCGTAACTGCCAGTACCATAATAGGCTTTTCCATCTAATACAAACGACGTAGGGTAATAATAATAATAATCTACTATAGGGAAATCACTCAATTCTTTCCAAGAATCTGATAGATAATTGTATTCGTAAACACTTTTTTCACCCATAATATAACCAACATTATCAATAGAAAATCCAGCTCCCATATAATTCCCATACGCCCCAGAATAATCTAAGCCAGATTTCTTGGTCCATTGTTGGGTTTCTGTATCAAATTCGAATAAATGGGTATAGGATTGGTTTCTGCTCATGGCAATGTAAATTTTACCTTCAACTACAAATCCTTTATTAATAGTATAATCACCTCCCCCTATATCGAAATCCAATCCTGGCATTTTAGTCCATTTATCAATTGATGGGTCATAGCTCCATAAATTATCACTATAATTCTCTATGAATACATATCCCCTTCCATCAATTGAAAATCCTTTTGCAGCAGAAACTGCATAGGGAAAGCTTTCAATTTGTTTCCAAGAATCAGATGCCGGGTCATATCTCCAAAATTCATTCGTATTTCCTGACGAACTCCTGCCTGTTCCGACATATGCATAATTACCAATTGTAAAACTAGTGGCTAGCGACAATCCGGTTCCCGGAAAATCTGAAATTTTAAGCCATGAATTCTGGATTGGATCATATTTATAAAAATCATTAGAAAGATTACTTAAATTATTCCGAGAATGAGAACCCAAACCAACATAAGCATTATTTAATAATGAGAAAGAGGTTGCTCTGTATCTGTTTACAACATCAGATTGGACATTCTCTCTTTTTATCCATGGTTCTTCTAAGGTAAACAAAGATGAATCATATGTCGTTTGACCGGCAACTGTTACGCCAACTTTAATAAATCTATTTGTATAGGTTCCAAATGGAATTCTTACAGTCATCTCTTTTTTACTCGCCTCAACCACTTCTCCATAATTTTTTTCGAAACTGATTGTATCACCAATCTTATCTGGATTAAAATTATCACCTGTTATCTTTATTAATGTGTTGGATGACCCTGACTCAGGAGATACCTTAAATATTTTCGGTGCAAGTACCTCAAACAATTCTTCGGCTGAACTTGATTTTAAATTTAGAGTTAGTCTTACTTTACTTTGATGGGTATTTACAGATGTTGGTACAATGACTGATAGTTTCGTTTTTGAAGATGATATTACTTCGGCCTGATGTTCATTAAAACTTATAATGTTCTTCTCATTTACTGCACTAAAATTTTTACCAATAAACTCAATGGTATCCCCAAAAGTTGCTTTCATTGGGTAAAATGATTGAATTTCAGGTACAGTTAGTTCAAATTTATTTTTAGCTACAGCCTGCTGATTTGCAACATTTAAATAAATAGAAACATTTTCATCATTAATTCCATCTGGAACAATGCAGGTTATAGTGGTATCTGAACTACTTATAACTTTTGAAGAAATATCTTTAAATAGTACATGATTATTATTAGATAAATAACTAAAATGTCTTCCTTTTAAAATAATTGTATCTCCCCAGTTACCTGTTTTTGGGTAAAAATCTTCAATATTTGCAGCTTCACTTCCTAAACTAAAGAACGCAGTATTTATTCCATAAACCAAGTATTCATTGTTTTTTGCATATGCTCTGACATAATAAATTTTATTCTCTTTCAATGTGGTTTCAACTTGAGCTGAAAATCCTCCAGTTGTTATTTTGTCAGCGATAATCCTTTTTTCAGAAGATTCAATTGTTGGGTTCTCTTCTTGATCCCAAACAAAACCATATTCAATTATTTCTTGATTTCCCTGATAAATTATTTCAGCATTAAGTACTGCCCCCGATTCTGTTATCCTATTTGCTTCTAAGGTTTGTACTCTTGGATATTCTGTTTGAATTATTTCATCATCAATACACTTTACAGAGATTAACAAGATTATTATAATTGATGCGATTTTTAGTAATTTTTGAAAGACCATATTAATAACTTAAACCTATTAAAATTTGAAAATTTGTTATATTATCGTGCAAAGATGAATCAGCGATATTAATTGAAACACCAGACGTTCTTTCGTAACGCATTTCAATAAATCCACTTAACTTATTCTTAATCGATTTCTTAATACCAATTCCACCCCAAAAGCCAAGTTGATTATCGTCAATAAAAATAGACTCCCTATCATAAGTTTGTACAACATTATTATTTTCTAGTTCTTGAATCCAACTAAAGGAAGATTCTAAAATGATAGTACTTGAAATACCTAAATTTATATATGGCGTAATATTTTTTTCGGAGAATACATACTTAAAACCTAACGGTATTTTAAGTTGTTCTAAGTCCATTGTTATATAATTCCTTTCATTAGTATATGATTCTATTTTACTATTGGATGTGTAAGTTGAAGATAGATATGCTAATCCGACATGAACAGCTATCCTTTCATGAATTCGAGGCGATAAAAAATCAAAATATAAACCCGGCATAATTGAATTAGCATAGTCAAAACCGCTCGTTAAATATTCTGTGTTGTTAAGGTCCGAAGAAAAATTTAGTTTAGAGAAATTATATCCGATAGATAATCCAAAGTGAGTTTTAAACCAAGGTTTTCCCTCTTTAAATGAAATGCTCGCTTGACCGCTACATTTATTGTAAGCTTCAATTAGTTCTGTCAGTTGTCTTTCGCTATACTTAACTTTGCTAATTTTATCTTTAATACTCGGACAGTCTGATAATAGATAAGATAAAACTGCAATATGTCTATTGGAATTTTTTATATATTCTTTCCCATCAATATAATATTTTACAGGCTCATTTGTTAATTCATGAAGCTTTTCATCTTCTTTCTGAATATAGAATGTGCCAAAGTACCTATAAAGCAAAACATTACCTCTGGTCAAAATTTCAAAGAAACCGTTTCCTTTTGCATTATTTTCTTTTGTTACTTCTTTAGATACAAAAACCTTGTCATCTATATATCTGTAACCCAGTATTTGATTCGAATCATAATTAGTTAAATCCTCATTTTCATCTAACTTGAAATAACAAGTTTTATATTTTGTGTTACCTTCTCTGTAGTCAACAAGCCCATTTATGGTGTCTTTTTCATTGGTTATTATATAACCTTTTCGGAAGTCGTTTTGCGAATAAATGTTTTGATATAAGGCAACCCAAATGAAGATTATCAGTGATATTCTTTTCATATAATGCAATTTTTATTTTTACTAAACTATAGTTTGTGAATTAAACTTTCCCTGATATATATCACTTCTTCATAAAGTATAAATCCCTATAAATAAAAAAATAATACTCTTTATTAATTGTTTAAAACGTTTAGGTGATGATTTTATTCCGGTTAAATTTATTATACATTCCAGCCATTAATTACTTTTTTAGTTTGATTTTTTTCATAGACAAAATAGCGTGTTTTTGGATCTCGAAATAACTAATAAAACTGAAAATACCAAATAGCGATAATGGGTATTTATCAATAGTACATGTATTTAAATTCAATCTAAATAACTCGTCTAAATTCCTCCAAATAAAAATGGAGATTTCGCTCTAGCGAAATATGTGGTTTTCCTTTTCAAAATGGAATTGAATAGACTTGATCTATCATCTGGATTTTTCATTCCCACAAATGAACAAGCTCATGCATCCATTTCCTTACTTCTGCACTATTGTTTCACTCTAAAAGACAGACCAGGATATTAATAGTGATCTATTTGTTATATATTCCTTTTTATTAATTTAACTTGCTCTAAATAAGCATTCTAAAAAAATGCATAAAACATAAAGACCATGACCAAATTAAACGAAGAAGAAATTCAAAGCAGTATGGGCCTCATTGACCAGGCCTGGCTATTAAAAGGAAAATTTATCCATCGTGAAATTCTCTTTAAAAATTTTATTGAGGCCTTTTCTTTTATGACAGCTGTGGCCTTGGTCGCTGAAAAGTCGGGCCATCATCCAAATTGGAAAAATGTATATAACAAAGTGAATATTGCGCTCAATACTCATGACGCGGATGGACTAACGAAGAAAGATTTCGATTTAGCAGTGGCAATAGATAAGATTTTAAAAAAATAGTGGCCTTATGGGAACTGAAGTATCATTACTGCTCATTTCACCACTCCCAAAAATAATGATACAGAAATTTGCGTATTTCTGAATGTGAAGCATCATTCGATTTTCTCAATTTAAGGTGCTGCCATGCGCCACTTTTTGGCTTTAAAATAGATTTAGGCAGTAGGTGTCCACTTCAGATTTATCGGGGGTAAAAGTGTGATTATTAGAACCACCACTCCCGGACATTAGCACTTATTTCTTCTTGAAGTTCTATACCGTGTAGAGGGTATATTTGCCTTGAAATTTTGAATAAATATTTAATTCATGTATCTACGCATAAATTAAACAACTGTTATGATTAAGAAATTACTAGGATTGTTAGCTATTACATTATTATTGTCTGGTTGTGGTGATGACGGCCCAATTTTTGACGATTTAGGCTATATTGAACTAGGCTATGGTATTGACTTTTCTGATATTGAAATTAGCGAAGAAGTTTTAGAATGTGCTACAAATACGGATAGTATCATAAATGAATACAACAATATGATAGAAGAGGCTCGTGAATTGTCATATTTAGAAGAAGACCCGCTAATGGAAGCTTTTAATATTTGGGAGAATTATTCTGTGAAACTAGATCAACTAAAAGTTTCCTTTGAATCAGAAGGCGGAGATATAGAAGTATTAGAGGAAAAGCTATTCTTATGGAATGAAGAGATGATGGTCAAAATTGATGAACTCGTGAACGCTTCAGATATAGAAAGTCAAGAATGGAGAGATGCAACAAGGCTTTTAGATTTAGAATTGGTAGAAGGCATTGTTAAACTATTTTCGGAAGGAGGCATTGAAACAAAAGAACTTGCCAGTCAATTTTTAGACTGGTTCAAAGAAAATAAAAAAATTTTAGACGAAAATGAGGATAAGTTGATAGCTCTTTCTCAAATGTTGGATATAGAAATTCAACGATTAGAGATAGAACGTGATCAGGCTGTTGAAGCTTTAAACTGCAGTTAAAAAAGTTAATCCTAATAAAACCACTCCCAACATTCTCCCGCATCCATTTCCTTATTTCTGAAGGTTAAGCGTGATATAGATCGGCTAATTCTTGTATCGTAAGTCCTTGCATTTCTACCATAGGTCAAAGGTAGAAACTGATATTGACTTTTTGGTAAGGGAAATCCTTGCTATTAGTGGGGAGTTTTTTATGGATTTCTTTTCCGAACTCTTATTTTTAGATTTAGTTGCCAAAGACCTCTATTATATACTTCACCTTTGATGCGTTGAAAATCAGAGATAAAGTATTCTAAGTCGATTATATCCTCATACAAAATCATAATTTGTGTATCTTCAATGTAAATGAGTATGCTTTTATCTCTTAATTCTGGTCGCTTGTTAGTTTCCCACCAATTATATTTATAATCCTCAGGAACATCACCCTTTAAATGAAAATGATACTCTTCAAAATAGGGACTCTTCTTATAATCATATTCTTTAAAAATCTTCTCAAAATCTGCTTTAGTCCATTGGGCTTGAACTGTACTAACTAAAAGTATAAAAGCAAGTAGAAGGAGATTTTTCATTTGTTCTGGTTAATATCACTAAAGATATGAATTAATGTTTACGTGTGCCTTGAGTTTGACACCTGTTCATAATCGAATGGGGTTTTTCATTCCACCACTCCCGAAAATAATAATACAGCGGTTTCCTTATTTCTGAAGGGAATTTCATGTGACTCAAGTTGACCATAATCAATAGAAGTACTGACCATTGTCAATGGAATTAATTATCTAAAGTGATAGTCTTGTAATTTAACTTTTATACAGATGCTTCATTTCTTCCGCAAAATCCGTCATGACCTTATTACTAGCAACAAATCATTCAAGTATTTTAAATATGCTATTGGGGAGGTTGTTTTAGTAGTTCTGGGAATACTGATTGCGATTCAGATCAACTATTGGAATGAGCAAAGGAAAAATGATTTAAAAAAGGAGGTATATATTCAGAGACTCAATCATGATTTAGCAAGAGATACTATAAATCTGAACAATTATATTGCTTCTTGCGAAAAAGGTATTAGAGCCTGGAGAAAAACTGAAAGGCAAATTGATAAGCCAAATGCAACAATAGACTCAATCATAGAAATAGTAACATCCATGGAGTGGTATCCTACTTATCCAATGGAGGAATTGCATAATTCAACTTTTAATTAATTGTTGTCAACAGGGGATATTGATTTGTTTCAAGAAGATCATTTGGTGATGTTGATGGATTTTTATGCTATTAGGGAAAGAAATTCATCAAGACTTCTAGACAATCAAGAGTTTTCAGAGTCATTATGGAGTGTTGAATTTAATTTTTTGTTTATGGAAGATAAGACAAGCCTTTTCTATAGCAAGCAGAAAGAAAAATTTGACGAAGTAAAATTCTTGAGAACATATTATAACTTAGTAAAAGTGAATAGTGGAATGATGCATAGTAACAAAGATGGAGCGCATTATGGATTAGTGCGAACAAGAGAAGTTTTGAAGATACTAAACAACCCAAATGAAAACAGTTACTCGGATATTTCGCATATCTTTAAGTGATCATTTCATTTAGCCCTAGCTTAGTTCGTAGGGGGCATTCCCATAAATGAACATTCTCCCGCATCCATTTCCTTACTTCTCAAGTTGAAGCATCATTCTCATTTTTTAAATTAAGCTGCTGCCATTCGACACTTTTTGCATTTAAAATAGATTTAGGTAGTAGATGTCCACTTTAGAATTATTGTCGTTAAAAGGGCGATTAGTGGAACCGCCGGTCCTATACATTAACACGTACCTTCATCAGGGTATTTTTTATTGAATTGTGGTTATCCGTATCATAGTTTTCTAAAACATATTTACATTTGATTTCGATTTAATTTGCACTATGAAAAAGGCATTATTCATTTTACTTGTATTCAGTCTAAATTTAACTTCCTGCACTTTATTTGAATTGGAAGTAGACAACGAATCAAGTGAAGAAAATAGTGAGCCAAGTGAAGAAGATAGCGAACCAACGGAGGAAGATGGTGAGCCAATAATGTTTCTTCAAAAATATGACATGAGTGTTTGGGAAAGAATAGATGTTTCACCTCCAGAAAGAAAGGTTTTTATGAGAATACTAAGGGCCCCAAATAAAATTTTTTCCCGATGGGGTTCAGTTGTTCCAAGTCACAACTGTTATTCAATAATGTTGTTTGGTGATTTTTTCGAAATAAGTATCGGTTCAAATACCGAGGACTATCTTGAAATCCAACAAAAAAATATCAACGGCCCCGATCAAGATCAGATTTTTCTCCATATTCGAAATGACACACTAATTCAGAAGGGTTATACAGGAAATGCTCATGGATATTACTACTGGACAAGCAAGTGGGTAAAATCAAAAGTGAATGTTGATAGTTTGAAATTATGTGAAATTACTCCAGACGACTCTAATCCCCCACCACCTTTTTAACAAATACTTCTCAAAATAAGCCCACTTTAATGTGGCTCAGGCTACCTAACCCCATACCCTCAACAGGGTAAAAACCAATAGGTTGATAATTCTCATGGTTTAAGATTTTGCTTAATATATCTTTGGGGAAAATTTTATCAGATTACTAGAAACCGTAATTAAATACAATCTATAGAAGCTATTTTTGAAAGCTATTTTAAATGATATTATGAGAAAAATGAAGTATATTTTAATTATGGTTATGGCTGTCATGCTTTCTGTATCTTGTGTCGAGGATGAATTTGGAAGTGTAGCAGGCACATGGGTACAACAATCATCGACAAGTTCTGGACTAAATAAAATACCACCGGACCCTAGTTTAAAATGGGAAACCACAACAATTTTCAAAACAAACCAAACTGGCAGTATAGATAGGAATGGTATAAATATGATTAGTGAGAAAGTCGGTTATATTACGAATCGTTTTAAATATCACGTTCTAATGGGTACATTGACAATAACATTTGACGAGGAATCTGATAATGATAAGTACGTTATTTCTGGAATTAATAGTTATGTTGTTTCTGGTAATAAACTTACTTTAACAGGTGAGGATGGAACAATTACAGTGTTTACAAAAAAATAAAAATAATCCCTTACTTAATCGGTAGGGGGTTTTCATTCCACCACTCCCAAAAATAATAATACAGCAATTTCCTTATTTCTGAAGTTTATCGCATTAGATCAGTTTCGTTGAACTTAGTTCGGTAAATATTCCTCTACACTTGGACAATAATTTGTAGTATTCGTCCTAACTCGTTTGGGATAAAACATATAGTTAAATAACTTAAAGGTTAAATCCCTTTATTATGGAAACTTAAATTATTACTACCCACCATTTATTGCATTTTTTTGGTTGTATCCCATCTGATGAAGAACTTATAATTCAAAATGAAATCGCTATTCATATTGAGCAAACAAAATAAGTTTTCGAGATTCATTTCAGTTAACATTAATTAAAAGGAGAGGCGTTAAAGAGCCTAAACTGGTTAAGTGCAATTCAACAAAACATTAAATTTTAACCAATTTTTTAATTCCCTCACCATGAAAAAAGCAATCCTACTTTCGTTCTTAATTTTGATCTTCAGTTGTTCTAATGATAATGATGATGACTTTATTACCATACAAAATGACTTTGTTACCACACCAGATGTTATTGGTTCACAAATGTTCGAATTGAATATTTCGCAATCTGATGGCACCAGTATTACTTCCTGCCCTGAAGTTGGCGACGTCACGTATTTAATCAAAGATAACTCTACCATAAATGGAGTTCTAGGAAAATATGGAAACCTAGAAGTTTCAACTGATAACACCATTTTTGTTTACAGCTGTTCGTTTAGCTCTACCGAAAATAATGACTTTATCGTTCAGAGATTTGGAGGTATGTTGACCACCGTACATTCGGAGTCAATTAATTTAGAAGGGCGTCTGGAAATCAACAGACAGACACGTCGAGTATCTGGTGCCATCACTATCAACATCATAAATTCTAATGATTCTAAAACTTACGATGTGATCGGAAACATTCATGAGTCGGGTTCATGCGAAATTGAAAGTTATTCTCGGCGAAAATCATAAAAATTTTCTCCTTGTAAAAAACCGAATTAAAATTTTAATTCGGTTTTTCTATATTATGAATAGGGGCACTATCGGTTTCTTATTAAATGAGTTCAAAGAAGAAAATTTATTAGAAAGAATTAAAAACTCACAGGATATATTTTTGTGCCCCATTACAATGGATGCGACAAACACCTAGAGAAAAAAAGAAGTATATAAGGCATTTAATGAGGTGTCGGTACTGAGATATTCGGCCCAAAGTGCGATTTTAAAAATAAAAGTAGACGGGCAGTTGGCTTTAGATCATTTATCCTGCGATGGAATTTTAGTGTCCACTCTTTCACATTGGCACGTATTTCTTCTTGTAGCTTTCGGCAAGTATTTAAGTGCTTTCGGAAACTATATAATACTTTTCGTCCTAAACCATTCTTCTGCCAAGGGTATTAATACTATATTTATGTTATTATTATTCTTATAATAATTCCGCCTGTGTATCGAAATACTTTTTTGTTGTATGTGGTTTTATATTTAACATTTTCTTGCTCAGAAGATAATGAAATAATAAACCATCCACCCATTGCAGACTTTGAAATTAGTGATAGGATAGATTCTTATTACCTTATAAGTTCAAGAAAAAATCCTGATAATGCCATTCTATCGTATGACTGGAAATCTGAATCTGAAATAATTTCCATTAACGATTCGAAAAAGAAAGATGCGAATTTTAAACTTCCTGCCTTAAATGAATCTAAAACAATTGGTATAAGTCATACTGTATATGATGGGCAAACCTATGTTACTGCTCATAAAGATATACAATTGCCAATATTAACGGAAATAAGAAGTTGGGGCTTAGGTCGGGAACTAAAGAAAGGAATTAGTAATAATGTAGATTATGATTGGTATATGGATCAATTGGGGACGGGCAAACATAGTCTATTTAATTGCGGCCCAACGACGGTAACGATGGCTATAAAATGGTATAATAAACAATTTTCAGAAAGTCCTGAAGATGCGAGAAATACTTATAGATCTTCTGGAGGCTGGTGGTGGAATGAAGACATTACTAATTACTTGAATAAATATTCTGTAAATAATTCTATCATAGCGTTAGATAGTTCTGATTCACTAATTAATGAGCTTGAAAAAGGAAATATCATAATACTGAATTTAGATATGTATTATATCCGTTATCAAAGTAATCGGCTATGGCATATTGATAAGTTTTATGACACTCAAAATCTAGGATGGGGTCATTTTATAATTTTAAAAGGCTACAAGTTAGTTGATAATGAGTTATTCTTTGAAGTATATGATTCTTATAGCATTGGTGCTAATTATAATGTTAATTCATTAAAAGGTAATGACAGGTATTATCGTTTTAGTGATCTTGATAAGGCAACCAATAATTGGTGGGATTATGCCATAATTGTTTCAAGAGAGAGTTCTAAAAGCCCTATTGGCATTGATCCTGCAAAAATTATTCATAAATATGGAATTTAAGAGAATGACTTGTATATAAGTAAATGAATCTCAACTTGACAACAATGTGTCAGATTGTTCAAAGGATGATACTTCTGCTTGGTCATTAGGATGTGATTAGTTATCCATTCCGCCACTCCCAATTGTTAGCACGTATTTCTTCTTGAAGTTCTGGGTGATTATTATCGTAGTCGCATAGTTCTTGCAAAGACAGACCATTAATATATGTATCGTTTAGCTCCTCATATTCACAGTACAAATCAATCGTCTCTTTACCATGAGCTAAAGTTATGGAAGAATTGGAAATTCTGAGTAGTAATTATCTTAACTATTTTTAGTTAAATTAATGTTATTATTTTGGATTTCATTGTTTTAAAAATCATGTGCTTTATTTAAAATTAAACTTGTTTGCCATAGGTCAATCGCCTCCATAACCACTCAAGTGGGCCATATTTATGATTTTTAAGCCATAGTAAGCTCAGTATGATTTGGAATACCCAAATTGCTATAACAATAATCCATAACTCGGTACGGTTGTATTGATCAAAATGATTAAAACCAAATCCGAAGAATACAATCACGCAAATAACAGACTGCATGATATAATTGGTAAATGCCATTTTACCAACGCTGCTAAATGGTCTGAACTTTAGACGAGCAAAGAATTTTTGAAACAAGCCGTTAAACAAGAGTAGATATCCTATGGATAGAACCATGGGCCCTACTCGTAAACTCAATACTCCCGCTAGTGGTCTTACAGGCATAGTATATAAATAAGTGTCATAATAGGAATAAGTAGCACATAAGCCAATCCCAAGCAGCATGGCGACTATGGTAAATGGCCAATAATACCTCCAAATTTTATAATTTGAAAAGACTCCGGTTTTAATAAAAATGAGACCAATGATCATCATCATTAAGTTTCGAAAGAGGATAGAAGAGTAAAACAATTTCCCCTTATGTACTTCCTGAAAGCTTGTGTTTGCCTTAAAGTTATCGATATAATTTCCTTTTCTTAATGCTGTCTCTTTTTCATAATCTTCTTTGGTTTTCAGTATTACTCTTTTCTCCCATGCTTTAATAATGGTACTATCTTTAGCCACTCTCTCATCACCCTGAATGGCCAAGGAGGTACGGTATTCTTTATATTGGTTTACTGTTCGATTATGAATAATTAAACTATTTGACAACTGTATAATTAAAAGGAATACTACCAGATAAATTAAATTTTTAACTTTCCATGTTCGGAATGGAAATAGGAAAAAGGCTAAAATAGCATAATGGTATAACACATCTCCAGGCCATATAAAATAAGCATGTATTACTCCAAAGATAAATAGCCATAATAGACGCTTGGTATAGATATCTATAACTTTCAAACCCAGTTGCTTCTTGTCTAAGCGATCTATAAAAAGGTAAAAACCAGCACCAAAAAGTATAGTGAAAAGTCCCATCATTTTTTGATCGAAAAAGACATAAGTTAGAAAACGTACAAGAGAGTCTGTTTCAGAATCAAACCCATACACATAGGGATTGAATGCACCAAAAAATGGATAGCTGAAATGAGCAATGTTCATTGCAAGAATTCCAAGTATTGCAATTCCACGAATAAAATCTAGAGAGCCGATTCGCTCATTGAGTTGTACCGGTGAGTTCATTTTAAGTATAGATTAGGCTTTGAAATTTATTTAACGAACGAATATACTATTATATTTTAATTAAAACTCAAGACCTGTGAAGGCTTGATACAAATGGCTTTTATATCTTTTTCCTGGAAATATAGTAGTTTAAGTTAATGGTTTTTCATTCCACCACAACCAAAAATAATAATACACCAATTTGCTTAATTCTGGAGTAGAAGCTTCATATAGGCCTTCCCATTCTCAGCAGCACTATTCGCTACTTCTTGGCTTTAAAATAGATTTAGGTAGTAGATTTTCACTTCGGAATTATCGTGGGTAAAAGGGAGATTAGCAGAACCATTACTTCCGCACATTAGCATATACCATGATGAGGGTATTTTTGGTATGTAATTTGGAATAAATATATTTTATTATTACTTATGCTAATCAATCAACTATTATGCTGAAAATATTACTAAGGTCGCTGGTTATATTACTTTTATTCTCTGGCTGCGGTGGGGAAGGGATTGACGGAAGGCATGGCGCAGGAGGAGGAATTGGAATAGGTGATATTGAATTTAGCGAAGAAGCTTTGGAATGTGCTACAAATACGGCTAGTATCATAAATGAATATAACAATATGATAGAAGAGGCTCGTGAATTGGAGTATTTAGAATCAGAGCCGCTAATAATGGAAACTATAAATTTTTGGGAGAATTATTCTGTACAACTAGATCAACTAAAAGTTAGCTTTGAATCAGAGGGAGGAGATGCAGAAGCATTAGAGGAAAAGCTATTCTTATGGGAGGAAGAAATGGGGGTCAAAATTGATGAACTCATGAACACTTCAGATACAGAAAGTCAAGAATGGAGGGATGCAACAAGGCTTTTAGATTTAGAATTGGCAGAAGGCATTGTTAAGCTATTTTCGGCAGGAGGCATTAAAACAGAGGAACTTGCTAGTCAATTTTTAGATTGGTTCAAAGAAAATAAAAAAATTATAGATGAAAATGAGGATAAGTCTAGAGTTCTTACTCAAATGTTGGAAATAGAAATTCAACGATTAGAGACTGAACGTGATGAGGCTGTCGAGGAATTAAATTGCGGCTAAAAAAAAGTTTGTCTAATCAAAATATCCGTCAACATTCTCCCGCATCAATTCTTGGATTTCAGGAGTTGAAGCATCATACAGATTTTGCAATTTAAGGCCCTATCATTCGGCACTTTTTACATTGAAAATAGATTTAGGTAGTAGATGTCCACTTCCGAATTATCGTGGGTAAAAGCTTGATTAGCAGAACCACCATTAAGGATTGTATCAAGATGAAGAAAAAAAATTAAAATAGAGAGAATAAATTAAACATAATATGGATGAATACATCAAAATTGAGTGATTCTCTATTCGATTTTTTTTGGTAAATTTATAATATGCTAAATTAATTTTCAACATTACTAGTCAAGAAAAATCAGTTTTTTTATTGACAGATTTGTTTTAGAAAATCAATTGTTATGATAAAATTGACACCCTCAAGAATAAAAACAATTCTTGCATTATTCATTTTGTTCTTGCCATTTATTATGGTAGGTCAAGTATCTATCGAGACAATTCCATTAGATAAAGAATTAGTAGCCAGAGATTTGACTACTAATCTTGGAGAGGTGGTAATTGGAGGATTTGTTGATAAATCAGGCTCAAGTTCCAATTACGATGCAATAGAGGTCGCAATTTTTAAGAATGATGATGTAAATCAAATTAGTTCAGAAGTTCAAGCTCTGGATTATGACGGGGGCAACACGGCTTCATTTAGTATTAAAATCTATATCAAGGCTGAGCTTACAAATTATTCCTTCAAGGTATATGGGAAAGTCGGCAATGTAAGAACGGCAATACCGCTACCTGAAGGAACTGGAAATGAAGTAGTAGCTGGAGATGTTTATATCATTCAAGGGCAATCTAATGCGGTTGCATTTATGCAGAATCCTCCTAACGAAAGTGCAAATGCAAACCAGAATAATTTTATTAGAACTTTTGCAAGCGCAATTGGTGGTGATGGATTACTAAGGCAAATGATTTGGAATCAAGCACTTGGAGATGGCTCACCTACTGGAAATGAAGGGGAATGGATACCAGGTTTTGTTGGACAGTGGGGCTTGAAATTGGGGAAAATGATATTAGATGCAGAACAAGTTCCAATTGCCATTTTTAATGGAGCCAGAGCAGCTAGACCTATTAATTTTTTTTTAAAAAATGCCCCTGAAGACCAGCCAATTACCAAAAATAATTACAACCGTTTATTAATACGTTTGAATGAAACCGGACTGAAAAATAATGTTCGGGCCTTGTTTTGGTCTCAAGGAGAAGCGGATTGGGCGCAATCTACTGATGAATATTATAATGCTTTTCTAAGTTTAAAGGCAGATTGGCAAGAAGATTACCCCAGTATAAAAGAATATTATATTTTTCAATCTAAAAGTGCATGTGGTACCTCAAGTTTGATGGAAATCAAGGAAGCACAACGAAGACTGGCTGTAAACGATACAAAGGTTCATATCATGCAAACTGCTGCATTAATTTATAGCCCACCCAATGGAAATATTGATTGTCATTTTGGATTTACAGGAGGATATGAAGAATTTGCGAAAAGAATTTACAAACTTGTCAAAAGAGATTTTTATAATGGATTAAATGAGTCAGACATAGAAACGCCAATGATCACGAATAGCTATTTGTTAGACGATAAAACACTAATATTAGAAACAGATGCCTCTGGCTTGGTAATGAATAATCCAGTCGAAAATTTTAAAATAGAAAATGCTGGCTCCTCTACTATAACTGATATTCAAGTTTCAGGAAATAATATTGTCATTAAGCTCTCTGACTATCCAGGACCCAATGCATCTATCAGTCATTTGGGGTTTTCAAAATCCATAGTTAATAGTGGTAATTATATCACTAATACAAAAAATCTCGAATTGGTTAGTTTTAATAAGTTTCCCATAGAAGATGCTCCTTTGGCGATCGATACCGACAATGATGGTGTGAACGACGATAATGATATCTGCCCTGATACTCCAGCGGGAGAGACTGTTAATTCAAACGGTTGTTCAGATAGTCAACTAGATGACGACAATGATGGAGTGATGAATAATGTTGATCAATGTGCAAATACTCCAAATGGCGAATCAGTGAATTCGAATGGATGCAGCACATCACAATTAGATACAGATAATGATGGAGTCAATGATAATATTGACACCTGTCCTAATACTCCTGCTGACCAAACAGTTAATTCAAGTGGTTGTTCAGATAGTCAACTAGATGACGACAATGATGGCGTTATGAATAATGTTGATCAATGTGCAAATACTCCAAATGGCGAATCAGTGAATTCAAGTGGATGCAGCACATCACAATTGGATAGCGATATTGATGGAGTGAATGATAATAATGACTTGTGTCAGAACACTCCTAGCGGTGAAATTGTTAATGCTAATGGTTGTTCAGATAGTCAACTAGATGACGACAATGATGGCATGATGAATAATGTTGATCAATGTGCAAATACTCCAAATGGCGAATCAGTGAATTCAAGTGGATGCAGCACATCACAATTGGATAGCGATATTGATGGAGTGAATGATAATAATGACTTGTGTCAGAACACTCCTAGTGGTGAAATTGTTAATGCTAATGGTTGTTCAGATAGTCAACTAGATGACGACAATGATGGTGTGATGAATAATGTTGATCAATGTGCAAATACTCCAAATGGCGAATCAGTGAATTCTAATGGGTGTAGCAGCTCACAATTAGATTCAGATAATGATGCAGTCAATGATAATATTGATACTTGCCCTAATACTCCTACTGGTGAAACTGTTAATTCAAATGGTTGTTCAGATAGTCAGCTAGATGACGACAATGATGGCGTGATGAATAATGTTGATCAATGTGCAAATACTCCAAATGGCGAATCAGTGAATTCTAATGGGTGCAGCACATCACAATTAGATACAGATAATGATGGAGTTAATGATAATATTGATACTTGCCCTAATACTCCTACTGGTGAAAATGTTAACGCTAATGGTTGTTCAGATAGTCAACTAGATGACGACAATGATGGCGTGATGAATAATGTTGATCAATGTGCAAATACTCCAAATGGCGAATCGGTGAATTCTAATGGGTGCAGCATATCACAATTAGATACAGATAATGATGGAGTCAATGATAATATTGACACCTGTCCTAATACTCCTGCTGGTGAAACTGTTAATGCTAATGGTTGTTCAGATAGTCAACTAGATGACGACAATGATGGCGTGATGAATAATGTTGATCAATGTGCAAATACTCCAAATGGCGAATCAGTGAATTCTAATGGGTGCAGCACATCACAATTAGATACAGATAATGATGGAGTCAATGATAATATTGATACTTGCCCTAATACTCCTACTGGTGAAAATGTTAACGCTAATGGTTGTTCAGATAGTCAGCTAGATGACGACAATGATGGCGTGATGAATAATGTTGATCAATGTGCAAATACTCCTAATGGTAATTCTGTAGATGGCAATGGTTGTTCCGATTCTCAATTGGATGACGACAATGACGGCGTGATGAATGATACGGATCAGTGCCCTGGAACCTTAGCAAATACTGCAGTTAACCCAGAAGGTTGCTCTGAATCACAAACTTTAGGTATTGAGGATCAGAAATTGGACAAGTCAATTAAATTCTATCCAAACCCCGTTTCAAATAGTTTGTCTATTCAATCAGAAAGCATTCTAATAGAAAAGGTTGAAATATACTCTTACTTAGGAATAAAGATTATTGAAATTGATTCAGGTTTTGAACAGGTTCAAACTGATAATTTAACAAAAGGAATGTACATTATAAAAATATATTCAGAAAAAGGATCGGTTGTTAGAAGGTTAATTAAAAAATAAAAATCCAAGATTTCGCCATAACGGAATATGAGGTTTTCTTGAATCTTAATCTTTTAATCAATAACTTTATTCTATTCCCAAAATTTAATAATTCAAAATTTGAATTATGAAAAAAAAGTCAAAATTTGCCGGAGAACCCGCTTGGGTATTTTCTATTTCAACCGCGATAATTTCCTTTTTTCTTATTTTCATTTTTGCACATTTAATGATAGATGGATTTGGGTTTGGCGGTGAAATGGGTTCATATATTGCGTACAGCCTATACGGTGTTTTCGTAATTACGGCTAGCTTCTTGATATCTATACATTATCCCAAAAGCTTTTTATATACTGTACTTATTTGTAACGCGGCTGGAATATTTCCAATTACCGGTGAACAAAGTTTTTGGACATCTTATTTATGGATTATTTTTATTGGCATCTGGACATTATCCATAATCGGTGGATTTATTGGCATGGCCATTGGCAAAAAGAAAAAATGATGGTCATATCCGATCTGAATCATCATCCTTTTCATCCCACCACTCCCACACATTAGCACATAACCTCTTAAAGTTCTCATGTTTTACATACCCTATTTAGAGTAAGTTATTCATTCCGTGATATTTGTCATAATTTGTTTTGTTGAAGAAGAATAACTTTATCCTCTTAAAATCTTATTATCATGATAACATCAGTTCCAAAGAATGAATCAACTAATGACAAATCGACTAAAATTGTAAAATTACTAGAAGGTGAAAAATTTCTTTACATCTTAATGGTTTTAATTTCTGTATCAACAACCTTAGTAATTTTATTCGGTTAGCGTCAATCATTTAATATCTTCCGATTAAATTAGTAATTCACAACCCCAATGATTCGTTTCATTCGGGTTTTTCTTTTGCCCACCATTACCAAACATTAGCCCGTATTTCTTCTTAATGTTCTTCCTCTGGTAAATATTTAGGTGCTTTCGAAAGTTATTTACCATCATTGGTCCTTTAAGATTCATTTGCCAATAGTATTAAGCCTATATTGAGACTTCAACAACTGAACTTATGATTCCTTTCTTCAGAAAAATCCGTAAAAAAATGGCAGATGATAACAAACCTTTAAAGTATGCTAGATATGCTATAGGAGAAATTGTACTGGTGGTTATTGGGATACTCATTGCATTGCAGATTAATAATTGGAATGAGGGGAAGAAGAATGAGGAGAAATTGAACAATATATTTATTGAAATTCAAGAGGATCTTTCAAAAGATATATTAAGATTGGATGAAATATTGATATGGTATAAAGAAAAGGATTCAATAATTTATTTAGTGGTCAATGACAGACTGACAATAGAGGATTATTCAAAAAATAAACATTTATCTTATTTAACCTATAACAATGAACCATTTGATATTCATGCCAATGGTTTCAACAAATTGATGAACAACATAGATTATATTAAGCCTTCACATAAAGCTGTAGTCGATAAGTTAAAGAATTTATATATCGAGAAAAAAAACAATATTGAAAAGTTTAATGAAGTACTTGAAAATGAAGTTTTAAAAAATATAAGAGAATTAGGAGAAAATAAAAAATGGGCTTATAAAACAAGACAAGGGTTGACAGCAGAAATGAAGGAGTATTACGTAAACGACCCATTTTATAAAAATAGTGTTGGCTTTTTTGAGACGCTTTTGTTTAATTTTAAATATTTAGAGTATAAAAGTGATGCAAGTGTTATATATGCTGATTTATCTAAAATTACAGGAAGAAAAATGGAACTGCCAGATCATATATTGAATTCAATTCATGATACTGACACATTAAAAAAGTACGTTGGCATTTATAAACAATTAAATTCAGAACCGCCATATTATGGGAATGTTACAACTGATAAGTATAATATTTATATTGACGAAGAGCAAACGTTCAATGTTTTTCAGATTGCCAGAGATACGTTTGGTATTGATCAAGCTCCCAATGCATATATTATTTTCAAAAGAGACCACAATAAAAAAATTATGGGTTACAAATTCGTAAGCCATGATGAATTAATCTTGGAATTTGAAAAAATAGAATAAGTGGGTCGTAATGCCTTTAGCCCGAGTGAATCATCATTCGGGTTTTTCATTCCACCACTCCCAAAAATTTTAATACACCAATTTCCTTATTTCTTGAATTGAAGCCTCATAAAGATCTGCTAATTCTTGAATCCTTCGACGATACGTTTCAGAACGCAGGTTTTTTTCTTTTAGATGCAATATTATAACCAGAAATCAGTTTAGTTTGATGCTATGATTAAGAAGCTGTTTTATCAGCTGATATAAAAAAGGATGCGCTTCAAAACGTATCCTTTTTTTTATGACCACAAATGAACATTATCCAGCATCCATTCCATTATTTCTGGATTTAAGCATCATTCGGGTTTATTCATTCCACCACTCTAACACCTTAACACAAACCTTATGAGATCAGGACATCAGATGTCGCATGATTATCATTGAAGTGGCATTAACTTTATATAAGTTAAATAAACACACAATGAAAACAAAAATTAGAATATTCGGAACATTTATCTTATTCACCCTAATAACTTTCACACTTATCTTTTTGAGAACTTTCGGGTAAAACTTTTTACACAATCTATTCAAGAACAACTACAATTTCCCATATTTACTCCCTTTGAGATTCATTCTTGAAGGGTTTTTTGATTTCCACCACTCCCAATCATAAGCACGCATATCTCCATACCCTCAACAGGGTAAATTGCTTATTTCCTGAGACTAACTATTACTGAAAATCGTTAATAGCATATTCTTATATAATCTATTATTTTAAAATTTATATGAATAAGAATGGTACAATAAAAAGTAAACCAATTAAAAGATTGGATATATAATACCAGGTGTTGTATGATGGCACATCGATGATTTTTGATATTTCCTTATGACCCGCTACTTCAATAGTCATTGTTGTGTCTAATTTGGCAATCATAGTATTAACATCTGAAGCGTAATTAATGTTATAAATCCCAGGAGGAAGATGGTCAATTGTGACTGATTTAATAAATTTTTTATTGACTATAAGACTGTCGTTAATTGTGATAAAAGTTCTGTTGGTTGGTTTAATGGGTTTTAGAAATATTTGAGCGCCTCCATTTGAATCAGTGGTGTATGGTATGACCAATTGACGTCCACAAGAACTGCATATCAATAAGGTAATGAGCAAAATACTGAAATGAAAATATTTATTTCTTTTATTCATTTTTAATTGAATCTCCTTATCGATAAATTTCCATGATTCTGATTTTAACTGCAATGAGTTCGGTCAGGGGATTGATTGACTTGAATCATCATTCGGGTTTTTCATTCCACTACCCAATACAATATCCTAATCCTTAGAAATTTGTATTCTAACTACATGATTTTAATCAGTATAGTTGAAGTATAATTTTTTTAGATTTGACAAAGGATTATCAAAAATGAAAAAAATAGTTATACCCTTGTTTATGATATTCGGTATGATATCATATTCACAAAAGAACTACACATCATTTGAACATATGGTAGTGACACCATCGTTTGAACAGGAAGCACATATAGAAGATTGTTATTTCACCGTAAAAGATTCGGTAGTTATACAAACTAATAAAACACGGGATTCCATTATACACTCATATATTATCGGTATTCCGGAAAAAGAAGGTGAAATAGAAACCACGTTAAAATTACGTAAATATTCAAATAATACATTTGATATCGAGTTAAACGAATATTATACAGAAACAAGGAAATCAAGTAAAGTTTTATATTATATCGAATAATAAAACCCTATCTAACTGAGAACCCCGTTTGAATCATCATTCGGGGTTTTCTTTTGACCTCAACTCTCATAAATTAGTACGTATTTCTTCTTGAAGCCTGCCTGATACGACAAGTGAAGTCGTCTACATATCAAATACAGAAGTATAAATTTGTGGAAACTTAAAAGAGATAAGATGAAAAATTTCAAGTATTTACTAATTTTAATTGTTGCCTTTTCGGTAACGCTAGCATCATGTAGCGACGACGATGACTACCACGACTACCATTTAGAATATATAGGTACTAAAAGCGCTGAAGTTCCAGATGAATTTATTTACGGGCAGACCTATCGAATTAATGTTACCATAGAGTTACCAAATAGTTGTTATTTTTTCTATAATCAATACGATTACTTCTATGAAGGAACTTCAAGGCTTATTTACCCTATTGCACATGTAGATGATGGTGTTCCGTGTACTTTAAATATTACAGAAACTACATTCTCAATTCCAGTACAAGTGCTGCAGAAAGAACCTTATATATTTAAATTTTATCAAGGGGAAGATGATGATGGGCAAGATATGTTCTTAACTATTGAAGTCCCTGTTGTTGAAAATATATAACATGGAAAATTTAGAATTTGATACATAAAAATAATAAAACAATTTCCCATATTTACCCCCTTTGAGATTCATTCTTGAAGGGGTTTTTTACTCCCCCACTCTACAAATAAGCACTTATTTCTCATTGCATTTATACCACTCGGTAAATATTTAAGCACTTTCGGAAATAATATAATACTGTTCGTCCTATACCATTTTTCTGATGATGGTATTCATACTATATTTAGTATTCAATGACTAAAACTATGGTCCTCTTCCAAATAGAAATCCGTAAAAAGAAATAATTTTCATCCACTAAGAAAAACTTACTATTATGGTTAATGTATCAGAAATTGCCCCAGATGTTTACCGAATTTCAATATTTGTTCCAGATTTTAATCTGCAATTCAATCACTTTTTAATTAAGGATGATGAACCAATGTTATACCATGCAGGTATGAAACAAATGTTTCCAGTTTTGCTCGAAGCAGTTAGTAAAATAATTTCTCCATCAAAACTCATGTGGATCGGATTTAGTCATTTTGAAGTAGATGAGTGCGGAGCGCTTAATGAATGGCTGCAAGTAGCGCCTAATGCTACAGCAGTTTGCAGCGAAGTAGGCGCTATGGTAAATATGGGAGATTTTGCAATTAGGCCGGCACATGCAATGGCAGATAATACTGTTTTAAATACAGGAAAACATAACTATCGTTTTATCAAAACGCCGCATTTACCTCACGGTTGGGATGCCGGGGTAATGTTTGAAGAAACCAATGGAACCTTGCTTTGTTCTGATTTATTTCATCAAAACGGACCTGCCGACGACATTACTGATAAAGACATTTTGGGTTCGCATAAAAGTTCATTGCTTGATTATGAAAAGGGGCCTTTAATGGAATATGCGCCCTATACTACCCGAACACCCAAATTACTTTACTCCTTGGCAGACCTTAAACCGAAAACGCTTGCAACGATGCACGGATCTTCTTTTAACGGAGACTGCAGCAAGGCCCTTAGAGACCTCAATATCGTAATGAAAGACCTTTGGGGCGGTGAACCTAATTAAAAACAATTTGTAGTCCTTTTTTATCGGACGCGAAGGGTTCACTTCCGAAGGCTTCGGAGGTGAAGGGTTCACCTCCGAGGTGATCGCAAGTGAGGTGATCGGAGGTGAGGTGATGGGAAACTACCCCCTCACTCCGTTTTATCCATGATATAATAGCCTTTTGATCTAATGATCTAATCATCCAATGCCTTAGTAATCCAGTGACCTTATAACTTCCTGATCTTCTGACTTAATTATCATTATGCTGAAATTCTCTCTCGTTTCGCTCGTTATATCTGGCATTTTCTTTGGTAAGAATATCGATCGGTGAATATATTTTATCAGCGGGTTTTTTGTGCTTCACTAAAAAGTCGGTCATTAATCGAATAGATTCATAACCTTGTTCAAACGGCTTTTGAGAAATTAAAAATGAAACGCTGTCATTTTCCAAACACTGGATGTTTTGCTCCGTATTATCAAAGCCTATAAGTTGGCATTTCTTGAGAGAGCTGTCTTTAATGGCTTCAACAATTGTCGATATCCTACTTGATGGCACGAATATGCCTTTGATGGAATCATGTTGCTCCAAAAAGGAATTAATTTTTTCTTTGGTATAGGCCGCATCATTAAGGTTGTCAATACTTAATGTCATGCACTCATTTTTAATCTTGTTCTTTTTAAAATAGTCATTAAACCCTTCGATTCTTTTTGATATCGCATAGTAATTATTCACGTTTAGCCTTGATTGGACAATTAGAGAAGAAGTCTGATCGCCTAAACTCAGATGCATTAACTTTCCTGCCACATAACCACCCATATAAGAATCCTGGCCAATAAATGAAATATTATCAAAGCCTTCCAAATCAATATTAAAAAACAGATATGGAATTTCCAGTTTTTCCAATCGGTCAACAATCTGCTTCGTTTCTTTAGCAAAAGTGGGAACAATCACAACGGCCGATGGCTTCGCATCCATTAAGGCTTCAAATTGATTTAGATATGAATCAGAATCAAACTGATCGAAAAAATAATTAATGACCGTTACGCCGTAATTTTTAACCTCAGCGCTGGCTTCCAAAATTCCTAAATAAGGAGATTTCCAGAATAAATTATCCCTATCATAATTAGGCATCAAGGTTAAAAGATTGAATTTATTCTTCATTGCAAGGGCTCTTGCAACGGGGTTTACTTTAAAGTTATGCTTTTTAAGAATCTTCTTGACGCGCTCCTCAGTCTTTTTAGAAACACCTCCCCTATCATGAAGCACCCTATCCACCGTTCCTTCTGAAACATTAGCCTCCTTAGCAATACTTTTGATAGTGATCATATATCCTTAGACTTATTTGTGCTTTTATTTATTCTCAAAATGTAAGTAAACAAGAACTGATTCTTAAAAAGTAACATTTTAAGCAAGCAATTTATGGAAAATATTTAATTTTTCGTGTGCGTACACGAATATTTTACTACATTTGGATTATACCTGTTTTTTATTGCATTATTTTTACTTGTACGAGCAGGAAAATCAAATAAAAAATATGGAACACCTTGAATAATAAAACTATGAGCAAAGTAATCGTTTTAACAGGTGCCGGCGGTGTCTTGTGCAGCACCTTGGCAAAAGCTCTTGCAGCGGAAGGCCATAAAATTGCCATTTTTGATTTAAGAATTGAGGCTGCAAATAAGGTTGCGTCAGAAATTAATGCTAGTGGTGGCACGGCTATCGCTGTTGCTGCCAATGTCTTGGAAAAGGATTCTTTAATCCAGGCCAAGAAAGAAGTGAATGAACGCTTAGGTTCTTGCGATATATTAATCAATGGCGCAGGCGGCAATCATCCTTTAGGGACTACATCAAACCCTCATTTACAAGAAGAGGATCTCTTAAATACCGAAGAAGGCTTTAAAACCTTTTTCGACCTTGACCCGGGTGGAATCAAATTTGTATTTGACCTGAACTTTATTGGCACCTTGCTTCCCACACAGGTTTTTGCCAAAGATATGGTTGGTAAAGAAGGCTGTAGTATTCTAAACATTTCGTCAATGAATGCTTTTACACCTTTGACTAAAATACCGGCTTACAGCGGTGCGAAAGCTGCGGTTTCGAATTTTACACAATGGTTGGCCGTGCATTTTTCAAAAGTAGGAATTCGTGTAAATGCTTTAGCCCCAGGTTTCTTTTTAACCGACCAAAACAGAACGCTTTTAACTACTGAAGATGGTAAATTAACGCCACGAGGTAATACAATCATTGAACAAACACCTATGGGTAAATTCGGTGAGCCCGAAGATTTAATTGGTACAACTTTATGGTTATGTGGCGAAGGTGCTTCATTTGTAACAGGGGTTGTCATCCCAATTGATGGTGGATTTAGTGCATTTAGTGGCGTATAAAATAAACAGAATAGCATGAGTATCAGTCTAGAAAATACATGGAGATGGTATGGTCCGAATGACCCCGTTTCTCTTTCAGATATCAAACAAGCCGGTGCAACCGGAATCGTTTCTGCCTTGCATCACATTCCTAATGGTGAAGTTTGGCCTGTCGAAGAAATAAAAAAGCGCAAAGAAACGATTGAAAACGCAGGCCTGACATGGTCAGTGGTTGAAAGCGTTCCTATTCATGAGGATATCAAAACACAAGCTGGTGATTTCAACAGCTATATCAATCATTACAAACAAACTATTTCGAATTTAGGCCATTGCGGGATTGACACGATCTGTTATAATTTTATGCCCGTGCTAGACTGGACCCGTACAAGTTTGAATTATGAGGTAGCAGATGGCTCCAGAGCCTTGCGTTTTGATGCGACAGCATTCACGGTATTTGAAGTCTTTCTATTGCAAAGACCAGGCGCTGCTGAAAGCTATACGAAGCAGCAAATTGAGAGCGCTACAACAATGCACAAAGCCATGAGCGAAGACGACAAGAAATTGTTGATCAAAAATATCATTGCCGGACTACCTGGGGCAGAAGAAGGTTATACACTTGAAGAATTCAATACCATTCTAGCAACCTACAATGCTATCGGTACAAAAGAATTAAAGGAACACCTATTCTATTTTTTAGAACAAATTATTCCAGTTGCTGAGAAAGCAGGTGTTTTAATGTGTATCCATCCTGACGATCCACCATTCCCTATCTTAGGGCTACCGAGAGTAGTGAGCACTGAAAAAGACATTGAAGAATTATACAAAGCCGTTGACAGCCCTAATAATGGCTTGACATTCTGTACAGGCTCATTTGGAGTCAGAGCTGATAATGACTTGCCTGGCATGGTTGAACGATTAGGACATAGAATTCATTTTATCCATTTGAGAAGTACCCAAAGGGATGATTTCGGCAACTTTTATGAGGCAAATCATTTAGAAGGTAACGTCGATATGTTTGGCGTGATGAAAGCCTTGATCATAGAACAAAGAAAACGACTAGCTTCAGGAAGAACAGACCTGAGAATGCCGATGAGACCTGATCACGGGCATCAAATGTTAGATGACCTGCATAAAAAAACCAACCCCGGCTATTCAGGAATTGGAAGACTCAGGGGTTTAGCAGAATTAAGAGGATTGGAATTCGGAATCGCCAGAAGTTTAAAATAATGAGCCAGATAAATTCAAATACATTCATTACCGATAATTTTCTACTCTATTCAAAGGAGGCGGAAACTTTGTATCACCAGTATGCAAAAGACATGCCTATCATTGACTATCACAACCATTTATCGGCAAAGCAGATAGCAGAAAACAAAGCCATTGGTAATATTACAGACGCCTGGTTAAGTGGAGATCATTACAAATGGCGCGGCATGAGAGCCAATGGTATTGATGAACAATTCATTACCGGAAAGGCAACAAAAAAAGAAAAATTTGACAAGTGGGCGGAGACCGTTCCGTATACTTTAAGAAACCCCTTGTTTCATTGGACGCAATTAGAGTTAAAAAGGTATTTTGATATCGACACCATTCTTCAATCGTCAACCTCAGAAGAAGTTTATAAAAAAGCGAATCAAGTTTTGGCTACAAAAACGCCTGCTGATCTTTTAAAAGACATGAACGTTGAGGTGGTTTGTACTACAGATGATCCGATAGATAATCTTGAATACCATCAACAAATAGCAAAACAAAACATTTTCACGAAGTTATACCCTACTTTTAGACCAGACGCTTTGATTTCAGTTGAAAGTGATACTTTCTTGAATTACTTAAAAAAAATGGAGACTTGTGTTGGATCTTCCATTGAAAACATAGATGATTTATTAAATGCTATTCAAAGCAGGGTTGATTACTTTGACAACAATGGGTGTCGCCTATCAGATTATGGCCTGGAGCGTATTTATGCGGATGATTTCACCTTAGAAGAAGCCGATATCGTTTTAAAAAGACGTCTAGGCGGTGAGAATATCACAACAGAAGAAGCGAGTTTATACGCTTCATGCATTTTATATAATTTATGTAAAATGTATCACGCTAAAGGTTGGGTACAGCAATTTCATTTAGGAGCCTTAAGAAACAATAATAGCCGTTTGCTCAAGCAAATTGGAGCAGATTCTGGTTGTGATTCAATTGGAGATTTTGGTCATGGAGCAGCGATGTCAAAATTCTTTGACAGACTTGATGCTGAAGAATGTCTTAGTAAAACCATTACCTATAATTTGAATCCATCTCAGAATGAAGTTTTTGCAACGATGATGGGAAATTATAGCGAAGGTGGCATACCCGGGAAAATGCAATGGGGCTCTGCCTGGTGGTTTTTAGACCAAAAAGACGGCATGGAAAAACAACTGGAGACCCTATCAAATGTAGGCTTGTTAAGCAGGTTTGTTGGCATGTTAACAGATAGCCGCAGCTTTTTGTCCTTTCCCAGACATGAGTATTTTAGAAGAATCTTATGCAATATGATGGCTGAAGATATAAATAGTGGGCTGGTCCCAAATGATATTCCTTTTATCGGAAAAATGATCCAGGATATATGTTACAATAATGCGCTGGCGTATTTTGATTTTAAACAGACATGAAGTATAATTTAATTACCATATTCTGCTTGATTTTTGCCTTGGCATCCTGTAAAAAGGAGTCAAGTACCAAAGTGTTGAATTTGGCACATAATTTACCCCAAACCCATCCTGTTCATTTAGGAATATTAGAATTCCAAAAGGCTTTGGAAAATAATTCAAAGGGCGCTTTAAAAGTTAAAATTTTTCCTGACGGACAATTGGGTTCGGAGAGAGAGGTTTTGGAATTATTGCAAATCGGGAGTGTGGCCGCAACGAAGGTAAGTGCTGCAACCCTATCGAATTTTGTACCCGAATATAACATTTTAGGGATTCCGTATTTGTTTAGAGAAAAGCAGCATCTTTTCGATGTTTTAGAAGGAGCAATTGGTAAATCCATCCTGGAGAAAGGAAGTAAATTCTGGTTGCGTGGACTTTGTTATTACGATGCAGGCAGCAGAAGTTTTTATACCAGTGAAAAAGCTATTAGAACACCTGATGATCTGAAAGGGCTTAAAATCAGGGTGATGAATAACCAAATGGCTATTAATATGGTAAATTCTATGGGCGGTTCAGCAACGCCTCTATCTTATAGTGAATTGTATACTGCAATGCAACAAGGTGTTGTAGACGGTGCAGAAAATAACCCGCCATCTTTTGTGTCGTCCAATCATTATGAAATAAGTAAATACTATACTTTAGATCAGCATTCCTTTGTGCCGGATGTTCTTTTAATCGGAACCAAATATTGGGATAAATTATCTGAGGAAGAAAAAATATGGGTGCAGGATGCGGCAGACGCTTCTGCTCAGGCCCAAAAGAAATTTTGGAATGAGTCAGTAGATGAATCGATGAGAATTGCAAAAGAAGCAGGCGTAGAAATCATTATTCCGGATAAAGCTTTATTTAGTGAAAAATCAAAATCTGTAGTACAAGATTTTGTCATAAAATATCCAGAAATGGCTCCCATTGTGAATCAAATTAAAAATCAATAATCATGAAAACCTCTGAGCTTATTTTTAATAAAGTAAATCGATTTCTTGAGTTCTTATTGATATCAATATTTGCTCTTTTAGTTTTGGATGTGCTGTTTCAAGTCTTCTCACGATATATATTGGGTGGCTCATTTTCATGGACAGAAGAATTCGCAAGGTTTTCATTGATTTGGCTAACCATTTTAGGTGCCGCTTACTTAAACGGGAAAAGGGAACACCTTTCAATGGATTTTTTATATCAAAAATTCTCTGAACCCAATAAAAGAAAAGCATCGATATTAATTGAAGTGCTTATTTTTCTTTTTGCGCTGTTTGTGATGGTAATTGGTGGCTTTAATCTGGTCTATACCACCTTGCATTTAGAACAATTATCAGGAACGCTCCGAATACCACTAGGCTATGTGTACGCCATAATGCCTTTTAGCGGTTTGCTCATCATGTGCTATTCGATCTACCATATTTCAAGTATATACTCAAGTAAAATCTATAATGTATGATGAGTATAGAAGTCTTAAGTATCATCGTTTTGTTTGTGAGTTTCTTTACGCTTTTATTACTAAAAGTACCGGTTGCTTACAGTATCGGAATTGCCACTACCTTAAGTTTATTGCTGAATATTGATAAAATGCCTGGTTTAACTACTATTGCCCAGCGCATGACAACTGGAATAGATAGTTTCGCTTTACTGGCCATTCCATTCTTTATTCTGGCAGGTGAGATCATGAAACGAGGAGGCATTGCCAATCGATTAATAAATTTTGCCAAATCTCTGGTAGCCAGCCTTCCTGGTGGATTGGCCTATGTCAACGTGCTGGCATCCATGCTTTTTGGTGCTATTTCAGGCTCTGCCCTGGCAGCCGCTTCTGCCATTGGATCTATTATGACTGACCGTATGGAAGAAGAAGGATACCCGCGAACTTTCAGCGCCTCTGTAAACATCACCTCCTCTACAACAGGCTTGTTGATTCCACCGAGCAATATTCTCATCATATATGCTTTGGCTAGTGGTGGAACTGCGTCTGTAGCAGCGCTATTTATTGCTGGTTATCTACCGGGAATCTTATTAGGGCTTGCCATCATGGGCTATATCGCTTTTATTGCCATTAGCAGGGGTTATGCCAAAGGAAGAAGGGCCACTTTCTTTGAAATATGGACTTATTTTCGAAAGGCATTTTTTAGTTTATTATTACTGGTCATTGTGGTTGGCGGTATCGTTGCAGGAATTTTTACTGCTACAGAAGCCTCCGTAATTGCCGTTTTATATTCAGCTGTATTATCCTTGATCTATGGCGACATGAAAACCAAAGACTTTCCTGAAGTCTTGTTATCAAGCGCCAAAACAACCGCCGTAGTGATGTTCTTAATATGTACGTCTATGGCCATGTCATGGTTGTTTTCTTTTGAAGGAATTCCAGAAATGATCAGCACATTTTTACTGGAGCAGCTCAATAATAAGTTTGCCATCTTTTTAGCCATTAATATTATTTTACTCATTGTTGGAACTTTTATGGATATGACGCCGGCTGTATTAATCTTTACACCGATTTTTTTACCTGTGGTGACAACACTAGGTATGGATCCGGTGCACTTTGGAATCATTATCGTACTCAATCTTTGTATTGGAATTTGTACCCCACCGGTAGGAACCTTGCTCTTTGTAGGAAGTGGCGTTGCTAAAGTTTCAGTAACGCAGGTCATCAAACCTCTGTTGCCATTTTTGGCCATCATGGTAATCGTATTAATGCTGATAAGTTATATACCAGAAATATCAATGTTTTTACCAAGATTATTTAATTTATAAAAAATGGATTTGTGTCAATGAAAACTAGAAAATAAGACTAATAATTATCAATTATATATAAAATGAAAGCATATAAAAATATCATTCTATCATCGTTCGTTCTCACCATACTTCTAAGTTTTGCGGCCTGTACCCAAGCCAAGAAAGACAATACACCGTGGATAAAACTATTTGACGAAAACTCATTGGATGGATGGTCAATTACAGGCGGGAATGCCACGTATAGCATCGCTGATGGGGTCATTACAGGAACCTCAACCCTAAACACACCCAACACTTTTTTAATCTCTGATAAAATGTATGGAGATTTTATTTTGGAACTAGACTACAAAGTAGATTCTAAATTAAACTCAGGAATTCAAATCAGAAGCCACAGTATTCCTTCCTATCGCGATGGCATTGTACATGGCTACCAGGTTGAAATAGACCCGTCAGATAGAGCCTGGAGTGCCGGTATTTATGATGAAAAAAGAAGAAAATGGCTGCATACCTTATCAAATAACCCAGCCGCTCAAAAAGCATTTAAACAAAACGACTGGAACAATTATAGAATTGAAGCCATTGGAGATACGATCAAAACTTGGATCAACGGCGTGCCCGCTGCTTATTTGATCGATGATATGGATTCAAGCGGATTCTTTGGTTTTCAAGTACATGACATTGGCGATGACAAAGAAAAAGAAGGGACTCAAGTGATCTGGAAGGATATTAAAATTATTACAGAAAATGTACAACAGTACAGTCAAAAAATAAACTTAGATCCGGTTATTACACAAAACAATTTGTTCGGTAAAGAAGCTGAAGAAGGATGGACATTACTTTGGGATGGCAAAACAACAGCTGGTTGGAAAGGTGCTAAATTAGAAACTTTCCCGACATCTGGATGGGAAATAAATGATGGTGTACTTTCTGTTTTAGCATCAGGTGGCGGTGAATCTGAAGCAGGAGGAGACATTGTAACGACTGACTTGTATAGCGATTTTGAATTGAAACTTGATTTTAAAATTACCGAAGTGGCCAACAGTGGTATCAAGTATTATGTCGATACTGAAATCAATAAAGGTGCCGGTTCTTCTATCGGCTTAGAGTTTCAAATTTTAGATGATGAAAAACATCCAGATGCCAAATTAGGAAACCATGAAGGCAGCAGAACAGTAGGCTCACTATATGACTTAATTCAGGCAGATCCTGCAAAAGTTGTAAACCCTATCGGAGAATGGAATCAAGCCAGAATTGTTTCAAAGAATAACCATGTTGAGCATTGGTTAAATGGCAGAAAAGTACTGGAATATGAGCGCAAAAGCCCTGAATATTTGCAACTTGTAAAAGAAAGTAAATATGAAAAATGGCCAAACTTTGGAGAAGCAGACCAGGGAAGAATACTATTACAAGATCATGGAGATTTTGTATCCTTTAGAAATATTAAGATCCGTTCATTAAAATAAACATATCATGAGTAAAGACAGAAGAGATTTTATTAAAAAAGCAGCCTTAGGAACTGTAGGCGTTGCGCTGGGAAGCACAGTCAATGCCATGTCAGCCAAAAGCTATTCAAATATCATTGGTGCCAATGAACGTATCAATATTGCCATTCAAGGCTTGGGAAGGCGTTATCCAGCCTATAAAGCACCCATCATCAACAAGGATAATAATGTGAAGTTGTTGTACTTATGTGATGTAATGAAAAGTCAACGCGATAAGGCAGCTGCCGATTTCGGTAAAGATGTAAACTATAAAATTGCTCTAGAAAATGACATTCGCATCATCTTAAACGATAAAGACGTAGACGCCGTTTTTATGGCAACACCTGATCATTGGCATACACCAGGAGCTATTATGGCTATGCAGGCCGGGAAACACGTTTATTTGGAAAAACCTTGTTCGCATAACATGCATGAAAACCAAATGATAATGGCTGCCCAGGAGCAATACAAGAAAGTGGTTCAAATGGGAAATCAGCAGAGATCGTCTGTTGAAACAACAGAAATTATCAAAGAAATTCAAAACGGAATAATAGGGAAAACCTATAAGGCCACTGCTTTTTATATCAATTCGAGAGGCGAAGTGCCTATGCCAGTTGCAGCTGCCTCACCAGAAGGTTTGGATTGGGATCTTTTTCAAGGACCATCCCCCAGAAAACCATATATGCATGATACTTGGGATTATAACTGGCATTGGTATGGCTGGGACTTTGGAACAGCTGAAATGGGCAATAATGCCACTCATGAATTAGACGTGGCGCGCTGGGCATTGGGTGTTGAATTACCTGAGCATGTAGATGTCAGGTCAGGAAAAAACCAATACCTCAATGATGGCTGGGATATGTATGATTCGATGGAAGCACGCTTCACATTTGCTGACAAGCAGGTTATCGAATGGGATGGTCAAAGCAGAAATGGTTACAATAAATATGGGAAAGGACGCGGAACCATAATCTATGGCTCTGAAGGATCTGTCATGGTTGATCGTGGAGGCTATGAAATCTTTAATCTAAAAGGAGAATCAATAAAAAACAGTCAATCAAGCGGCTCAGAAGGAGGCGTTGCTCTTGGCGGCGGCGGCGACCTGACCACCAGACACAGCGTTAACTTTTTTGAGACCATTCGAGGTAAAGAAACCTTGACTTCTCCTATCCAACAGGGCGCAACAAGTCAGGCCATGACCCATTATGCCAATATCGCTTCAAGAATCGGGAAGCCTTTTGATATTAATGCTAAGACGGGTCACATTTTTGATAGAGAGGGAATGAATTTATGGTCACGTACCTACGAATCAGGTTGGGAGCCAAAATTGTAATTAGATACTTATGCAAAGAAGAGGATTTATTGTAAAAAGTGGCTTGTTGTCTACAGGCTTATTAGCCGGAACATCTGGTTTGATGGCTGCATCTACTGCCTTTGGAGCCAATGACAAGATCAATATAGGTGTTATCGGAACAGGTTCAAGAGGCGGCGGAATGATTCCATTTTTAAACCAAATTGACGGCCTTGACATCACAGCCTGTTGTGATGTATTGCCATTTAGACTGGCAGAAGGGGTCGCAAAATCTGAAAAACAAGTTGATGCCTATACCGAATACCAAAAATTACTCGACAATAAAGACATCGATGCGGTTTTAATCGCAACGCCTTTTAATACCCATTCAAAAATTGCCATCGATGCCTTAGACGCCGGCAAGCATGTTTATTGTGAAAAAACCATGGCCAAAGGGCTTTCCGGAATTGAGGCATTGGTTCAAAAAGCTTCTACAAGTGACATGATATTTCAAACAGGTCATCAATACCATAGTTCAAGGTTGTATGCTCATGTAGTTGATCTGATAAAAGATGGAGAAATAGGGAAAGTTATTTCTTTTGAATGTCAATGGAACCGAAATGGTGATTGGAGACGCACAGTGCCAGACCCTGCTTTAGAACGCGCTATCAACTGGAGAATGTACAGAGAATACTCAGGTGGCTTAGCGGCAGAATTAAGTTCTCATCAAATAGATTTTGTCAATTGGGTGTTAGGAGAAAATCCAAATAAAATTATGGGAACAGGAGGCGTAAATTACTGGAAAGACGGCAGAGAAACCTATGATAATATCCATTTGATTTACGAATATCCCAGCGGCGTAAAAGCCACATTTAGATGTCTTACCTCAAATGCCTTGGGCGATTATCAGATAAAAGTATATGGTGATCAAGGCACTATTTTATTAGACTATGACAAGGCCTGGATTTATTACGAAAAAGGAACTTCAAAAGAATTAGCTAATGTTGATGGTGTTTCGGGGGCCACAGCCTATCCTCAAATGCAAGGTAAAGGAAGTGCTATTAAAGTATCGCATATTGACCCTAGCAAACAGGCTTTAGTCGATTTTCGAGATAATATCTTAAACAACAAGATGCCTATTTCAAATGTGCACACTGGCGCCAATGCCGCCAAAGCGGTTCAACTGTCTTTGGATGCCATGGATACCAATAAGGTTGTATACTGGGATCAGGCTTAATTAAAGCCCTTGTTTAATTATGATCAAGGGCTAAATATGCCTACTGATGAGATTCCTAATCTTTTAAGAATGATCGCAATGCTTTTAAACTTTCCATCGGGCTTTCCTCCATGGGGATATGCCCTGAGTTCTTAATGATTACCAGCGTATCATTGGGTAAATCTTCGTGAAAAAGATTGGCTTTTTCAATAGGAATCAATAAATCTTCGGCGCCCCAAAGTACAAGCGTAGGCTGTTGAATGTTCTTGATCTTAAGATGTGCATTTACTTTATCATAAAAAGATAATCTGTCAACAAAAGCCTGACGATTTCCTTCTCTTAAGCTAAGCTCGAAGTATCTGTCAACGATTATGTCTGTTACTTTGCTTTTGTCAGCATACACATTTTTAACGCTGGATTCAACAATAAATCGGGGTGAAATGTAGGTAAACATATTGTTTAAAACAGGAATTCGGGCAATTTTAAAAGCAATGGGAATACTCTTCGAACTTGCCGGGTAACCCGCTGCATCGATTAAGATCAGCTTATCCACCATATCAGGGTATTGCAATGTAAAGTTCCAGGCTATATTTCCGCCTAAAGAATTTCCTGCCAGCCTGCATTTTTTTATCCCTAAGGAGGCTAAAAAATTCTTTATAAAAATAACATAATTATCAATTGAATAATTCCTGTCCGGAAACGGACCCGTTAGTCCGTAAGCCGGAAGATCCATTCGTATTACCCTGTAATCCTCCTTTAAATTGGCAGCCCAATCATCAAAAGTGTGCAAACTTGAACCGGTTCCATGAATCAATACAATTGGTATTGAATCTGTCTTATTTCCCTCATCACGAAAATGCACGTCCATACCATCCAAAGGCATAAACCTAGAGGAAACAGGAGCGTATTTTGATTTTAATTCATCGAAGGGCATATCACGATAGCCAAATAAGACACTTATCACCAATGCAATTAGTAGCAGTGATAAAATAACGCGTTTTAAAATCTTGACTAGGCCCTTCATAGTTGGCAGCTTTTTGTTTATTGGCTGAGACATTCAAGTCGTTTCCTCGAGTATTATTCAGCAATCTCCATTGAAAGCCATTTTTCCATTGCAGCTGTAAATCTTTCTTTTTCGGCTGCTGTCATATTCTTTATCCGGGCAGTACCGTGGTGCTTCCCTTCCATAAAAAACCATTCAGCATCTCCTTTTTCACTTTCAGGAACGGCAGTTGCTGACCAAGTATCCAGCGCTCCATTGATATAGATCATTCTATCAACTCCTTTTTCGAGCCAGTCATTAGCATCCTTTAAAAGTTGCCCGTCAAAGTTTATATCCATTTTGTTCGGAACAAAAGTGGCCTGAGGGTTCTCATCATTAGGCAGGGCAATCAGATGCCCTTCAAACTCTTTTGTCTCATAGCCATAATAACCCATTTCTTGAGCAGATTGGTAATAATGAGATGCATAGGTCTCAATTATCTTATCCCCGAAAAAAGAAATATCAGTAATAGACAACAGATAGGTCACCATTTCGTCAACTGAGGCGCTTTCAGCAGGAATGGCATCGCAATCTTTGCCATATTGCCAAAAAGAAAAAGGATATTCAAGCACGGTATATTCAAAAGCCTCCTCCAAAGTGTGATAGGTATAATCAACCTTTGCTCCCAGGCTGTAAAACTTGAGCAGTGGCAACACTTTTTCTCTATTTGACAAAACTTGCAATTGAAAAGATTTGATCTTTTCTCTGCATTCATCAGAACCTATTGTGTCAAGAAAGGTATAGAGACGTTGATCTTCAACTTCTCTATTGATAGGTGCCACATAAGGCACACTCACATCCACATCATCAGGATAATAATATCTGTAAAAGATGGTAGTTGCCCCTCCTTTAGAAATTCCGGTGCTTACCCATTTACCAGTGTAGATTTCTCCAAAAACTTGTCTGATATGATGCAGGTCAGCTGTAGCTTGTTTTAAATTCAGGTAATTATAATCTAATGAATCAGGCATGCTTTCACCAAAATAGCGATGTTCTACATCGATTTGATTGGCTCCAAGGAATTCAGCAAGTTCACCAATTCTATTTGCGGTTCTGCTGTATCCCTGGGTAATAATCACCGTTGGCCGGTCATCCCCTTTGTGAGACAAAAATGCTCTTTGGTAAAAAAATCCTTTTGATACATCTGAATGATCTAAGGGTTGTTTGATCTTCAGTTCATAAGAAGATTCATAATCCTTAGCGGTTTCTATTTTTGTAAAGATAACATCCGGTAATAGAAACAACTGGTCTTCAAATACTTCGGTTTGAGCAACAGCCAACTGAAAGCCGGCAGCCAAAAATAGCAGGGTAAAAAAGTAATTTTTCATAGTGATTAGATTTGGTCAAATTGATACCCTATAAATATAACAATTCACTCATGATAATCTGTTGATATACAGACTTTCTTTTACTTTTTAGGCAAACCTCTTTTATGTGACCAAATTGTAAACACCTAAATATTAGCGTTTTAACCTAATGGTTAAAATTGTATCTTTGCAAAATACAAACAAATCCAATGATAAATATTTTAGAATTAATGCTAGCGATGTTTGTAGGACTTATTCTCATTATTTCACTTCCATTTTTCTTGATGAGCAAGACAATCGATGTGGTTGACGAAAAAGGCTTGAAAGTTTTGAGTAAATAATTACTAAGGCATAACTAAGAAAAACCCGGGTGATCATCATCCGGGTTTTTTTATTGTCTTTTTTAATATTCTCAAATATTAATCCAATAGGTAAACTTAACGATTAAAGCCCTTGTACCGGGTGCAAAAGGCGTTGTTTTGTAATTATCGTTATAGACCACATATAAATCTGAAAGCGGTCTAAAACGCCATTGCAAGCGTGAATTAATACTAAAATCTTCATCCTGACTATTGAACTGGATAAAGGTTGACCAAAACAGGTTTTTGGTAAAGGTAAATTCAAACTTGGGCCCAACAAACCAAATTGTTTCTGTGGGATACGGATCAGGCAGGTCAATATAATTCACACTCGACCTAAAAGAAGCCGTAAAATAAGGTTGTATTCTCAAACGAAAATCACTGGTCAAAGAATAGCGGTAGCCATTAAAAAATTGCCCCAGGTCTGTTCTGGCTGTATAAGAAAAGGCCTTTCTTCTGTCAGATTCATAGGTGAAATCAAACTTGCTGTACGTATACTCACTAAAGGCTGGTAAGGGTTCCCCTTCATCAGACCCCGTAGGGTCAAAATCTTCAAGCAGATAGGTATAGCGATGATTCAGCGCCATCTCAATACCTGTCTGGTTTCTGAATTGTATCTGGTATTCCAGATCAACCATACCATCGGTATATTTAAAATCAAGTTCAGGGCTCCACGTAGATGAAGCTCTGACTTCAATCACATGGGTATTGATCTTTGAACCTGTGGGATAAAAAATCCTTGTTGCCGTGGGGTCAACCGTCACAATATCATTACGTCTGATATAACCCAGGTCAGCCTGAAAATCATCACCCACATAAATGCTGCTCAAATTAAATTTCCAGTCTCTGGTATTGTATTCTACAAAGCCGCCTGAAGACATGTCTTTGTCGCCTGCCTCGGGTGCAAATGACTTATGCAAATAATACTTACCTGACCATTTATTGTCCTCACTCCGCAGGTTAAAATCCAGACCGATTACCCGGTTGTATTCTTCTGCTTCTTCAACAAAATCTGACATGCTAGTCACCTGCCTGTTTACAAAAACGAATCCAATGTTTGACCGGCTAAAGACTTTTTGCTGCACAGCAATCACAGTATTATTATTGGTAGGTATCTCATTGGCGGCATCCTCAGCCGTTTGTATATTCAATACGCCAATCCGTAAATTATTATTGATCTTTCCGCTCAATCTGGCCCCTGCAATGATGCTGTTCTCAATGGTGTTTTCTTCAAGGTCTTCGGCGATTCCGATTCTACGTGAAAAGAAAGGATTGGCAGCACCAAGGCTTCCAAAGTCTGAAAACAGATCCGCATTGTCAATAAAGAATTGACGCTTTTCGGGCAAAAACACCTCAAAACGAGTCAGGTTCACCACCAACTCATCCACTTCTACCTGTGAAAAATCCGGATTCACCGTCAAGTCGAGGTTTAAACTATTCCCAATAGGGATCTTGGCATCACCCCCTATCGAAAAATCGGTACTGGTTTCGCCCACATCAAAATCTCTCGAAACGTTGCCTGAAACATACGGAATCAAAGCAAATTGGGTTTTAACTTTATCCAAAGGCCTTTCAAAAATCATGTTTCCCATAAAGGCCAGACTCATCAACGATTGGTTTTGAGGGGTGTTGCCCCAGGTACTCCATTCATTTGATTGGGTGTCAAATCTGTAGGCAGTAAAGCGCCACCGTGTTTCCTGATCCCTAAATTTAAACGAGGCCAAAGGGATCTTGATTTCTGCGATATAATAACCCTTGTATTTCTTTGAAACATTTTGCCATTTTACGTCCCAGGTTGACCTGAAATCTTTTCGCTCTGCCCCACCCCCAGATATCAATGCTTCTCGTTGAACTCCTTCTGGATTGGTGCCAAACATAAAGGCATTGTTTCCGTCACGATAGGTATCGAACATCATGCTGATATTATCATTGGCTCGGGCCGAAAAATCCCTTTTTAGGGAAGGCACTACATAATCGTCTCCTTGTGAATATACCTTGATCCCTACATACAAATACTTCTTGTCAAAAAGCATTTTGATCTCGGTTTGAGCAGTACTTAAGAGTGTGTCAGTAGGAAAATATTGCCAAAAATCAGTCGCTGCATCAGTTGATTGCCAGGCCGTTTCATTCAAAGCGCCATCCAGGATGATTTCCTCTTCGACCCATTTTACATGAACCTCTTTTTGTTGTGCAAATGAAGTTTGCATTAGAAGCACCAGGCATAATAAGGAAATGCCTTTAATGACAGCGAAATTAGTTCGCAAATAAAAAGGCTTATAGCATCTAAAACTGTCAGTTTTATTGGCTTGAATAAGGTGTTTTATACTTCGGCTCCCGAAAGAATTAATCATATAAAAATCATTAGCAAGGCTAAGATAAGACCTGCTAATGTAAAATACATTCCTTTTTTAAAAATACTTGTTTTGGGCAGAAACATCCAAAAAGAAGAGATGACAAAAAACAATAAGGATGCCCCAAAAAAGATGTTCAGAAAAAACAAAGGTTTGTCTGTTGTAGCCTTATGCATAGCGGTCATTTTGTCTAGAATAAAAGGCAATTCTTTTTTAGTATAATTGGCCATACCCGTTTGAGAATTATAAGAACCCTCTTTAAAATAAACCAGGTCACCCTCTGTTTTGGTAGGCGTAAAATTCTTTATTCTCAAAGCCTTTCCAACTTCCTGAATAGTTGTCCCAGGCTCAAACTGTCTTTCTTTAGCAATGTCTTTCTTTAGAAAGTCAGTATTCCTAAAAATTAAAACGGTACCGCTCAAGGCATAAACTGCCATAATTCCAGCCAGGAAAAACCCAAGATAACGGTGGTAGATCCTCATATTTTTTTGTGTGTTTCCCATTGTCAATGCGCGTATTGATGTGTCAAAATTATAAGACCAAAAATAAGTAGATAGGTTTAATTATATATAGAATTAATGCAAAAAAAAGGATCACTTCACATGATCCCTTATTGTGATATACATCACGCAAACACTTATTATCGTTAAACACATTTTTACCATATTCTCAAATTCATGTTAACATAATATGATATTCTTTTTTATTATTCTTTTTTTTATTAATTTTATAAGAATCAATTCAACTATTAAATTTAAGATCATGGGTATAACAAAGAAAATCGCTGTATTGATCATATTTTTATTGACGTTTGGCGCTGGCATGGCGCAAACATCCAAAGATCAAAATAGTACAGTATCGTGGGAAGAAGTGCAGGTAGTGTATGACCTGAGTGAAGTAGCAGATATGACCATGGGCAAAAGGATGACCGAGACCATCAAAACCAGCCTCAATTTTGGTACCAAGTCTAAAGTGAAAAGAAATTGTTTGAAAGAACTACAAAAGAAAGCCGCCGATCAGGGCTATTCTGTGATCTATATTGATGAAGAAGCTTCAAAGGATAAGCGGTTTAATAAAAGAGGTATTGAAGTTACTTTAGTAGGGGTCGGGTTTAAGGGATAATTTTTTTCTTGCGTAGTAATTTGTGAGTTTTCTTTTTCAACTTGAAGTGATCAGATTTCTATATTAACATATAGATATTGTTTTTTGTCCTTTTGTCTTGAAACAAAAGAACGAAAAATTCAAGGCTGATTTCAATTCTCTGTAGCTTTACCTCCTTATTTTCTCCGCCGCAGCCTGAGTCGTTTCACTTGACGGCTGCTCCTCTTCCATCCTAAAATAAGTCAGAAGCTAAGACGAGAATTCAAATAGGCCGCTTAGGATACAAACAAAAATCGTTGTTTAGTAGAGTACTTCAACATTCGAAATTCCTTGTTCGATATTCGATATTCAATCTCATCAATGCGAGAATGAGGGAATGAGAGATGACTTCGACAATCTTCAATCTCCAATCTCCAATCTCCAACCATCCTACCCCGCTTTCTTCCACCAGGGTTTTTTAGTTTCAGTATACCCATACCCATAACTATAACCATAACCATAACCCTTTTTCTCGTAGTTGGTATCATTGATCAATACAGCCATGTTCGGTAATCGTTTGCTTTCAAACATTTTCTTAGGCACAGAAAGTAAGCGTTTATCCAGATAATTGGCACGAACCACATAGACAAACAAATCAGCCTGAGATCCAATTAAAAGGGTGTCTGTAACGATATTTACTGGTGCCGTATCAACGATCACATAGTCATAATTGGCCTTTCCATATTCAAGTACTTCTTCAAAACGACCGTTGGTCAATAGTTCAGATGGGTTGGGCGGAATGGGCCCTGAAGCGATCACATCCAATTTGCTGTCATTTGCATTGGTAATCACATCAGCTACTTGCATGTCATGATCTATCAAGAAATTAGTAAGCCCTGAGCTAGGGTTGATATTCAAATACTTTGAGATCTTTGGTTTACGGATATCTGCGCCAATGATCAATACTTTTTTATTGATCAGGGTCAAAGCATGTGCCAGGTTCAGTGCTACAAAGGTTTTTCCTTCACCACCAATAGTCGATGTCACAAAAATGCTCTTTCCACCATCTTTGTTAACAGGCAACATAAAACCTACATTGGTTCTAAGCAGCCTAAAGGCCTCTGCCACGTTATTGTTTTCTTTCTCGGTAATGATGATCTTTTTCTCAGAGCCCGTGGCTGGGATATCACCCAAAATTGGTGCAGGCACTTCCTTTTCAACCTCTTCTACCGTATGGATTTTATTGTCTAATAATGACCTGATATAGATGATAACAAAAGGAATCGCCAAGCCTAATATGATGGCAATCGCCAATACCATTTTTTTCTTTGGCCCAACGGGTTTGCTGCTACCATCAGCAATGTCAATGAGTTTGGCATTCGGGGAGGTCACTGCCAGGCTGATGGCATTCTCTTCACGTTTCTCCAAAAGATATAAATACAGGGTTTCAATGATCTGTTGTTTTCGTTTTATATCCTGAAACTCACGTTCCTGTTTTGGCGCCTCTGCTCTTTTGGCATTTAAACGATTTTCCTGGATGCGGGCCTCGTTGAGTTCAAAGGCTAATGAAGAACGCAAATTGACCAGACTTTGGTCAATACTTCTTTTTAAGTTGTTGATCTGGGCCTCTAAATTAATCACTGTAGGGTTCATTTGACTTGACCCTGTTAAGATACGGTTGCGTTCTAATAACAACTGGTTGTAATTCAACGTGCTTTGGCTGGTGGTTTCGTCTTTTAAACCCAGATTCGCGGGGATTAATTCATTTTGATTGTTAGACATATAATCTTGTACATAATCAATGAGTTTGAGCTGGGAGGTCAAGTCAACAATCTTTTTCTCGAGTTCAGAGTTAGACTGCAGCGTCAAACCTGCTTCATACTCAATATCTGTCAACTTATTGTCTGTTTTATAAGTTTCCACCCCTAGGTCAACAGAGGTCAATTCAGTTGAAATATCTTCTATCCTGTTATTGATAAAATCTTCGGTATTCTGAGCAATGAGCTTTTTATCATCAATGGCATCTTTATTATACTGAAATACCAGGTTGTTTAAAATATCCTGTGCCTTTACCTTGACCTCATCCTGCAAAGTCAATACCAGCACACTTGATTTTTTACTTTTGGTTTCAATGTTGATCCTTTCCAAATAATCATTGGCCACTGCCTTAAGCGGGCTTATTTTGATCATAGAACCCTCTCCCGGAATGATGTTTTCAACATGCAACGGGGTAATGATGATTTCTCCAAAATCACTCGCCATCAATTCACCAAACAATCCTTCTTTGACAAATTCATTCTCTGCGCTAAGCAATTCATAGGCTTCGGCTGATTTGGCCACTATGGTAAAGGAGGTATCCAGATTATAAAAAACGGTGTCTTTTTCTAGAAAATTGATCACAAATGGATTACCAACTTTGTATTTTTCCCTTGCCCTCACCTTTGCAATGGTATGGTAGGTAACATTAATGCCTAGTTCTTTAACAACCCGTTGCATCAGGGTACGCGTTGTCAAAACATCAATTTCAGTATCGATAGAGGTCTTGGAATCTCCCATCAAACCTAAATCTTTAAAGGCTTCTAGTTCAGAGGCGATACCACCACCCTTATCTTCGTCATCTATTAAAATGGCTGCATTGACTTCGTATTGATTCGGGGTATAGCGTAGGTAAACATAGGCTACCAATAGGGCCATGATGACCCCGAGCACAAACCATTTCCAAAGAAACAGGTACTTCTCCATACTGGCGCGGTAATTTACCGGCTCATCTTCTAAAAATAAATAGTTTAAAGGGTTTTCTTTTTGCATCTTTTCTGCTTATTATTTTTTAATACTTAATGTTATACTTTTAAAAAGCATTCTCTTCTTTGGTGAAAAATACCTGCCATACTGTTCTGAATATAATCTTGATATCTAAAAACACAGACCAGTTCTCGATATACCAGACATCTGCTTTGGCCCTGTTTTCTATATCTTCTTTTTTCTTGATCTCACCCCGATAACCATTGATCTGGGCCATCCCTGTGATACCCGGTTTGGCATAATGCCTCACCATATACTTATCCACGCTTTCCTGGTATTTATCGGTATGCTGCAGCATATGCGGTCTGGGGCCTACTACTGACATTTCATCAAACAGCACATTGATAAACTGGGGCAATTCATCCAGGCTGCTTCGTCTTAAAAAACTACCTAATTTAGTCACCCTAGCATCCCCTTGGGTAGCCATCCTGCTATCCGCATCCTGATTGACTGCCATGGTCCTGAACTTATAACAATAAAACGCCTTGTCATCTCTGCCCGAGCGCAATTGCTTAAAAAACACAGGGCCTTTACTCCCAGCTTTGATCAATATGGCGAGTAAAGGAAATAACCAACTGGCAATCAGTAGAAGTACTATGATTGCAAAAAGCAAGTCAAACAGGCGTTTAGCTATTCTGTTGGAAAGGCTTTCTAAAGGTTCTTTTCGCAATTTAAGGAGGGGCACATTATACACGTAATCCATAGCAAAATTCTGATTCAGATAGCTGGAAAAATTGGGCAGAATATGTACCCTGATCATATGCTTATCAGCAAAACGCATATACGCATTGATCAGCTCAGATTGTTCTCCTGGTAAGGCAATAAACAATTCATCCAGTTCCGATGTTAAGTCACTTTTAATCAAGCTATCTTCTGTTCCTTTATGAAAATCATGCATTGAAGATGGTAGTTTTTCATCTGTATAGATACCGGAAATTAGAAATCCGTTTTCAGGCTTAAGCAATACCTCGTTGATCAGCCTTTCTACTGGTTGTTTAAAACCCACAATGGCCACATTTTTAAAATTATGGCCGCTTTTTCTATAGGCCTTAAACATCACTGCCAACATACTATGCCACATTACGAGCATGGACCCGAAGAGCAAGATAGCGGTTACAAAAAAGGACTTTGAAAATTTATAATCAGTGACCAGATAGATCAAGGAGGCACTCACCATGGCAAAAACACCGACTGTAAAAACGGTTTTAGCTACAATCTTGTCTAGGTATAAGATGCGTGGCAGGTCAAATAATTTATAAAACAATGCAATACTAATCCAAAGGACCACCCAACCCAAAAACAACCAATAATAAAAGACTGGATCTGGAAAGGTCCCTCCAAAAACAAGGTAATCAGCTGTCAAAAAAGCATTGAACAACAGTACCACATCAATAAAAATGGCAGGGATGGGTAAGTATTTGGCTTTGCCTTTAGGCATGTATAAAAACTGTATGTTGAATTTTAACTAATTGAAATATTAAAAAATACTGTCCATTTATGAAGGAGTTAAGGTAACTCATGATAATATTCCATTGTAAAAATCTATTAACTTTTTGGATTCATATTCCCATGACAATTCGCTTAGGACCCTTGAATAACCTACTTCTCCCATTTTTTTTCGCAATTGCACATCATCAAGAAGAAGAAGTACTTTTTCGGCAAAATCTGTCGTATTAATAGCGTACAAAGAAGCATCTTGTGCCGAATATTTACCTTCCTTTAGATCAAATTGCACTATAGGTTTTTTAAGTGCCATGTATTCCATAATTTTATTCATGGTACTCAGATTATTCATCTCCGTCGGCTTATCAGGATTCACGCAAACATCTGCTGTGTTGAGCACGTCTAACAAAACCTTATCAGGGACCCTTCCATAAAAATCTACATAATCAGACAAGCCTTTCTCAGCAGACATTGTCTTCAGCAATTCCAGATCAGAACCACCTCCAACTATTGCTAGTTGAACATCTTGTCTTTTTTGAACAATCATCTTCATACTTTCAAGCAAAAGATCAATACCCTCCTGCTCACCTATAACCCCTAGATAGCCCAACAGATATTTACGTCCTTTTTTAAATTCATTTTTTGGTTCCTGTAATTTGAGTCTTTCTAACTTTGGTCCACTTCGAATTACTTGAACTTTATCGGGTTTCATGCCACCTCGTTCAATCGCAATTTTTTTATACGATTCATTGGTAGCGATGCTTGAAATGGCGTGTTTAAATGTTTGCCGTTCAAAATAGATCATCAACTTATAAAAAAAATCTTTCTTGTCATATTTAGCGATGTATAATTCAGGGTTAATGTCATGATGATCGAAAACATATTTCACACCATATTTCTTAAACCTTTTGGCTGTCAAATAAATTAAATCAGGAGGATTACAACCATGAATAACATCAAAGGGTTTCTTTTTATAGATTTTTTTTGCAAGTTTCATTTCCCAATAAATAGCTGCCCCATATTCAACTAAATAACCCAAAGCGCCTCTTGCTTCTAATGGTAATGGGTGACGATAAATTTCTATGCCTTCTAATATTTCAAAAGACTTTGTATATCCTTTCATCTGAGGGCAGATGATGCTAACTTCCATCCCACTTTCTTTTAAAGTGGTTGCTTCTTGCCATACCCTTCTATCAAAGGGGACAGGTAAATTTTCTACAATAAATAAAATATGCTTACCCTTAAGATGCTTCATTCTAGCTTATTTAGTTTAAAACAGTGTCTTCACTTGACACATAATTATTACTGTCAATATTTGTCGTTCCCCAATTAATTCCTATGTAATTGCTTTGCTCTAATAAGTCATCATTTATTCGAACAAAGTCAATAATCGTTTTATCATCATTAACATTTTCCAATATGCTTTTAAATTCTGCCTCATTCGTGTTTACTATCAAAACATCTGATTCCATTACTAATTGTTTAATGTCAGCAACCAATAATTTCGATAAATGCGGAATACGTGAATCGATATAATCCTTATTTGTTCCAGTCAACATAGTCAGGTTAATGTTTTTATCATAAATACTTATATCCGCGCCTTTCCCTAAAAGTGCCTCAACTACCCTTACGGCCGGGCTATTTCTTAAATCATCCGTTCCAGCCTTAAAACTTAAACCTAAAAAGCCCAGTTTTTTGTTTGGAAACTGCTGGATAATTTTAACGGCACGATCAATTTGGATCTCATTGGTTAAACCAATTCCATCCACTACCGGTGTTTTTACATATAAATCATGTGCCAAAGTCTGAAATCCATTTAAATCTTTAGGTAAACATGATCCACCATATGCAAAACCTGGTTTAAAATAATAATTTGAAATATTCAATTGTTTATCCTTACAAAAGATGTCCATTACTTCGTGAGAATCTATTCCTAACTCTGAGCAAACATTTCCTACCTCGTTGGCAAAAGATATTTTAAGTGCATGGAAGGTATTATTTACATATTTCATGATCTCAGCTACCTTTAGATCAGTGATTATGAGTTCTCCGGGTAAGGCTTTATACAATTTGGCAACCTTTTCAGCTGCAGCATTATTGTCAGAACCTATCAAGGTTAATGGAGGATTAAAGTAGTCCTGAACCGCGCTACCTTCTCTCAAAAACTCTGGATTATCAACAATAGCAAAACCTTCATTTCGTTTTTTCCCGGAAGCATCGGCAATAATTGTAGCCACTTGATCACAAGTACCCGGTAAAACTGTAGAGCGCAAAGCCACAATGTGCATTCCATCTTTGTGTCTCATTGCCTTCCCTATATTCTCTGCTACGTTAAATATATATTTGAGATTTAAATGCCCTTGCGGGGTAGAGGGTGTGCCTACTGCAATAATACTTATGTCAGTTTTTTCAACTGCTTCGGCAGCAACTGTTGTCGCCATAATACTGCCTTTTTGATGTTGTTCGGCAATAATTTTATCAATGTCTTTTTCAATAATAGTAGGCTTGCCCCTATTGATCAAATCAACTTTATTTTGATTAACATCTACACCTATAACGGTGTGCCCATTTTGGGCTAAACATCCTAAACTAACGCATCCTACATAGCCTAAGCCGAAAATACTAATATTCATTGCTAATAATTTTTTTATTAATGCTAAAACCTAAATTGAAAACCAATAATGCTTAACCTTTCTTTCTGTATGAAGATTTGCTCTGTCTTTAACTTTTTTGGCCGGATTGCCCCCGACTACAGTCATTGCTGGCACATCCTTAGTTACAACAGCGCCGGGAAGAACAACAGCTCCTTTATGGATTGTTACCCCAGGCATTATAAGGGCATTCGCAAATACAATTACGAAGTCCTCAAGTTTAACGGAATTTCCTTTTGTTACAAAATGGCTATCGTTGATATCGTGCCCCAAAGTATATATTTTGCTATTGTGCGCAACAACTACGTGATTCCCAATCTCAATTCCCCGGCGATTATCAAGATAGACACCTGAATTAATGATTGAATTTGTTCCTATTCTTAATTTTCCAAATGAAAAAAATCGAACGTTTTGCACCGATGTTTTCCAGCTAATTTTGTAACCTGCAAACGCATAGAGAATGTGTCTGATAGAGAGAGGTAAAAAGATAAAATGGAGAATATTAAATCCTTTTATTAGAAAATAGAAAACCTGAAGCTTAATTCTTTGCATCTGTTCTGTATTTAATAACTTTCGCTGGTACACCGCCTACTATAGCAAAATCAGGTATGTTTTTTGTCACTACACCGCCTGCTGCGATTATAACATGATTGCCAATTTTTACACCAGGTGTAATTACAACATTAGCACCAATCCAAACATCATCACCAATAATTACATTTTCGTCAATAATTTCTTGGAGGGCAATAGGAATATCCAAATCTTGATAACCATGATTTTTAGTATATATCTGGACGCCAGGGCCCATAATTACATAATCACCAATTTTTGTATTGGACTGAATAATGCAGTTTGTCCCAAGTTCTGAATTATTCCCTAATTCAATAAACATTGAAACGTCTGCATTGCGTTTTACTCTCACATCATTACCACATTTATTTAAGAATCCTTCAACTAATAGCTTTCTTAATCGTGGAGTAATAATTGCATAAGGTCGATATATCTCTGGCGTAAAACGGAATAAGCTGATGTATAAAAAATAAAGTATTTTACGAATTATCATTTTGATATAGATAAAGTTCTGAATATTTTAACGCAACTAACATTGGGCTTGTTGACCAGCGAAGATATGATTGTTTATATAGGAAGCTCCTTTCCTTCTTATAGTAAAAAAATCCTTTTTTATCATAAAGAACATTTATGGTGTTTTCAATAACCTTTTCAAGCAATTCTTTTTCATTCCATTTTAACCATAAGCCCACAGTTGCAATTGTTTGAATGGCTTGGGCACAATTCTGAGCTTCTACCGGATATTTATCGCTTTCTATAAAGTATTTTGGAAAGCCATCTTTGGTAAACATATTTATTATGTAAAACTTCCATGCTTTTTTTAAACAAGTATAAAGTTCATCTGATTTATAACCATGCGAATAAACATAAGCTAAAGATTCAATAATAAATCCACTATGAAAACTGTCAATCCATTTTCCTTTCGAGAGACGCGAGTAATACCAGCTTCCATCTTCATTTTGTTCTTCAATTAATAGTTGTATAAGCTGTTTAATTATCTTAATATCAACTAGTTTAAATTTTAAAGTATAATGAGCTTTACACAGAAAATAGGCTGTTAAGGCATTGACATTATATGTTGGTGCTTTCTGACCCGGGTAATAGGAGAACCATCCTTTATGTCCTTCATCCTTAAACTTAAATACAGTGAAAAGTGATTCAATTATTTCTTGTACTACACTTCCTGCTAATTTGTCATTACTTTGACTAATATATTCACAGATGGAAATTCCTGTTGTAGTTGTATTATATATATTAGGCGTATTTGAATCAGCACTAATGAAACGTGAAGTGTAGGGAAAATTTAAACCCCATACCATATTATTTCCCTTATTTTTTAGTTCAAGAACCTGTTTGTATGAGTTTCTGCTCTTGTCCTTATCTCTATTTAGGGAGAAATACCACAATAAATCTGATACTAGCTTAGTATGAACCATTTTTTTCATCCCAAGCCAATGTAAATTTATAGGAGACTTTGCGTTAATTTGAATAGCAATCCTTCTTAATAATGAATATTTTTTTGTCAAATTACTTATCCAAGAACTAGTTAATGCATCAAATAAATCGAAAGATTTATATCTCTTTTTCTCAATGTGAGCAATACATGAAGAAATTATATCAACCAATTCACAATGTAGCTTATATTTGATCATAAATCGCATTTAGTCTCAGCCTAACATTTTCAGGGTGAAATATTTTACTTTTTTCAATATTATTTTCAGATATTCGATTGTATTCATAATTGGAATCAACTAGTTCTTTAATTTTAGAAGCATAATCTTTAGGCTCTAAACTTTCAAGAAGGTAACCATTTTCACCATTTATTATGATATCTGGAATGCCACCAACTGGTCTAGATAAAATTGGTAAACCATACATCATACCTTCTAATAGAGTTAGAGGTAACCCTTCTGGATGTTCTGAAGGGAAAAACATTAAATTTGACCTTTCTAATAGATTATGCTTAGAAATTTCAGTAACATAACCTACCCATTCAATAGACTTGTCGTCTGCAATAATTACCTTAATCTTTTCTTCTTCTTTTCCACTTCCAGCTATTAACAACCTGTATTTTTGTTTGTTCCTATTTAAAATTCGTAAAGTCTCAATAGCAATATAAACCCCTTTTACCTTTTCAAGCCTTGATAAAAAAAGTAGATTAATAAGTTCAGATTTATTTATATTTTTTGGATGTTGATTTATAATATATTTATTTTCTGCACTATTTGTTTCAATTACAATTCTATTATTGTAACCAAATTTACAAAGTTTGCTTTTAAATAACTTTCCCAATACAATAGTCACTTGAGCTTTTAGAAATGTTCTTTTCAATACCCATTTTAAAAATGCATTATTAATAATTTTTTTTTCATAGGTTTCATCCCAACCATGCCAATAAACAACCAGTTTTTTAGAGAATAATAAAGTTAACCAAGCAAAAAGAGAATCTCGTAAGAAGGATTTTCTGTTTAAAGAAGGATTTAAATGAACTAAACCAACTGATTGAATTTTTATAATAAATTCGATATATTTCATTGGAAGTCTCAAAAATAAAGGAAGCTTATTACTTAAAATAAACAATGAAATATTTGAATAATTTTGTTCAATTTTTAAAATGTTAAATAATGCTGCAACACCTCCAGGTTTTTTTAGTTCTGGAACAATAATTAGTACTTTTTTCATGTAAACAATTAGGGATAAATTTCTTTCTTTTGATAAAGTTTTCTGGTAGCCACTCCTAAATTTCACATTTAGGGATATCTTTTATTTCAACTAAAACTCCTGCAATTATAGAATATTCAACATTTGTTATTGGCTTTGTAATAATTGTGTGTTCACCTATAAATAGATACTTCCTGAATTTCCTTTTTCTACGAGTAAAAGTCTTTCTCCATCAGGCAATTAATTCCTTATCGATGAAATTATGATATAAGAAATGTTGTTTTATCCGTATAAAGTAACTTCCCTTTACTAATTACACCCATTTCAAATAAAGCAATTATTACAATAGAAAAATTTCCACCTTCACTAAACTGACACCATTGGTTAAAACTTATAATATTTGATCGACCATTCAGATTAAACAATAACAAAGTGCTTTTTATACTCATCAATCACTTGCTCAATAGAGAATTTCTTAGATGATTTTTCAAATAATTCGACTCTTAAATAACCTATTATTTTCTAATAATTCTTTCCATAAAGCCCTCTAATTCTAAACCAATTTTTTCAATTGAAAAATTTTCTAAACAAAATAATCTTCCTCTCTTGCCAATTTCAATAGCTTTTGCATAATTAAAAATGATCTTTTCCATAGTTTCTGCAATTGAATTAACACTTTCAGGTACTGCAAAAAAGGCATTTTCATTGTTTTTCAAAAGAAAAGGTATATCACTTACTGTTGTTGTTAATACAGGAATACCAAATGACAAATATTCCGCAAGCTTAAATGGGAATCCATTATTTGCAAAAGCACTATTTGAACGAGTAATGCATAACACATGCGACTTTTTTAAACATGAAATCATTTCATTTTCAGGAAGAAACCCCATATATGTAATTTTTTTATTATTTTCCATTTTATCCAAACATTCATTGAAACATTGACCATGCCCCTTGCCTGTTAAATAAAGATGAATATTATCTGTCTTTTTAGAAAGTAAATTAAAAGCTTCTATAAGATCTAAAACCCCATCCTTTGGACCAAAACTTCCTGAATAGAAAAAATTAAAAGTTTCAATTGGATAAATAAAATGATTATAATCTTGCTTCTCAACAGAATTATATATTTTTATAATAGGCAAGTCAAATCGCTTATATTTTCTATCTAAATTTTCAGAAATAACTATAACTCCCGAGCAATATTTTGATATATTTTTTTTAAACCATTTATCAATCGTTAAACTTAATTTTTGATTCCTGGACAAATCGGACTGGTGGGAGAAATCTTCAACAACATCGTGAATTATTTTATACCCTAACAGTTTTGCAAAAAAAACTGGAAATACAGCATATATTTCAACATTCGACTCAAGAAGTAAATAGTTTTCACTTTTCTTTCTTTTTATCAAATTCCAAAAAAATGAGATCCAATAAATAGGGTAACGAAATAGATCAAAAAGGCTCTTCTGCTCATTCGTCTGAAAATTTAAATTAAAACTATAACTTGAGCCCCAAGAAGAGAATGTTATTACAAAAACGTTGTGTTTATTTTGCAAATACTTTACCTGATTTAAAACCCTTTTAGATCCTGCAGATAGAAAATTTTCATTCAAAGTGTATTTACCAATGTATATAATATTTTTCACAGCGATCTTAATTCTTTACATGGATTCCCTGCCGCTATTACATTTGCGGCTATACTCTTCGTCACAACGCTACCTGCTCCTATTAGACTATTCTCGCCAATCGTAACTCCTTTTAAAACTTTGGCCCCCTCTCCTAGCCATACGTTATCTCCAATAATTACATCTTTAGGTGCACCACTGCGAATATCATCAAGATGCCAATCGGCATCTGTAATCAATGTATTAGCCCCGCATTTTACATTAGCTCCTATCTTAATACTTTTAAAAGCTCCTATCACAGTACCGCTAAAACCACAATTATTCCCGATTTCAACTGATGCCTGATATTTTGAATTCATAGTACTTATGGAGCACGGTCTATTTATACCGATTAAATTTGAATTTTTTCTGGATCTGAACTCACAATTATCTCCTATTTCTATTATGGTATCCGGAAATTTTTCAAAATGACATTTTCCATCAAACTTTGAATCTTTTCCCAGTTTTATACCCCACCAAAGTGCAGAAATGTAGTTGCGTTTACCCCAGAAAAAATGTAATCTTCTGCTTACAATGTTTATGGAATGTTGTAGATTTCTATAGCGCATTTTTTTCATGTATTATTAGAAATTGCTGCATATTACTATAATCTGATAGTTTTGTGTATATAGCAATGATTGCAAAAAAAGAAATAATGGGAATAGTAGTTATATCAATTTGGTATAGAAATGCTGCTAGTATGGAAAAAGATACATATATATTTAACATACTTGATTTCAGCAAATCAAATTTGTTCCTATTTTTTTTGTTGTTTAACCTGAACCATTGAATAATAGCAGTGATTAATAGAATAAATCCTAACAATCCACTCATTGCAAACTGTCCTATCAACCCTGATCTACTTCTAGTTAAATTATTTAACTGCATTAAAGGGGTGTCTTTACTCTCAATAAATCCCATTTTTCCGTTAAATGTGTAACCCTGAATGCCATATCCCCAAATTAATTGCGTAGGGTCGGTAGCGATGAAGTCTTCAGTAATATAAGTGAAGCCTTGGATTTTACCCCAATCTCCAATATTAGCTATGATCAAATCTTTTGATGCTTTAGCTTCATTTTCATAAACTGCAGAAAGATTTGTTCTTGAACCTCCCGTTTTAGCACCATAGTATTCATAATATGTATTCCAAGCCTTAAAAAAAACCATTCCACTTAATGCTATAATTAGTATAAAAAAGAAATAACGTTGGATATTCAATTTGAATACGTTTTTTTTTCTATATAGAAATAAAAATAAATAGCCTAACATTAAAATAGTTACTCCCATTATTGTTTTTGAATCGATCATTGCAAACTGAAGGAAAATAATAGCTGTTAATATTAGGTAGGATTTATTTTTTGTAATCGACCAGGTGATCAGAAGAAATAATGACATTAATGCAGCATACCATGAAACAATATGGCCTGCTCCTGGGCCAAATGTACCACTAGCGGCATCATCTAACCCGGCCAACCACTCATACTGCCCGCCGCCACCATCATCCATCATCTTTGACGGAGGAGAAATTAATTCTGATACCTGAAGAAATGATACCATTGTCTGAAGAATAGCTGCTGCAACGAATAGATTCAGAATATTTTGATATTGACGGATACTTAATAAACTGGACCTCAATAACAAATATAAAAAGAAAAATGAGCTTAGAGAAACAACTACAAAGGGTGATTGAGAATGAAGTATGGCGCTTAATAATGTAATAAATAAAAAAACTATCCATGTTTTAAGATATTGTGATTTTAATACTTTCAACGGAATTCTATTATAAAAAAAAATGAATATAACAAATAGTAAAAATGGAGGTTTCGCAATATATTTTGAAATAATCCCAATAGATAAGAAACCTTGTCCTAAATAAAAATTATAAATAAAAAACCAAATTAGAAATACTTCAAGTGCTTTATATAAATTTTTTGTAACTCCAAAAAAAATAATAAAACTTACAAATAATATGGCAACTATATCTTTTAAAACTGTGCCCGCCAGTAGAATCATTGTAAAAACAATTAAATACTTGGCAATAGCTTTATAACTTAGGAAGTCAATTTTCAGCATTCTAAATTTTCTGATTTATTATAGTTTGATAGGTGTCTATTAATTCCATAACAATTCTTTGTTTATCATGCCTTTCATACGCACGGTTTCGAGAATTTTTTGAATAGCGACTTGATTTTTCAAAATCTGCTGAAAGCTCTTGAATTGCCCCTGCAAAAGAATAAGGATCACCATCTTGAACCAAAATTCCTTCTCTACCATTTTCTAATATTGAATTGGTTCCTCCAGCAAATGATGCAATCGAAGGCAATCCGAGAATCATAGCTTCGCAAAGGCTATTTGGACTATTTTCAATGTGGCTCACTTGGCAATAGATATCTGCAGATAAAAGCAAATCTACGATCTCAGTTTCATTTTTTTCACCAAATAATTTGATGCAAATATTTTCGGGTTTTATTTTTAACCATTTTTGAGTAAGTAATACTATCTCACTTTTTTCATTTAAACCAATCACTTGCCATTCAAAGTCAAAATCGCGATACTTGGAGAGAATGTTAGCGGTTTTGACTATGGTTTCAAAACCTTTGTAAACTGAATTGCTAGAAACAGTAACAATACGAATTTTTTTTTCAAACTGTGTTTTTTGCCATATCTTCTCATAGAATGAGGGCCTGAGCATTTCCTGACCAACAAAATAATTACTGTTTTGAGCTAATATTCTGGTTACTCTTTCATCCCAATCAGTTCTCCCAATAATGTTCTTACAAATTCTTAAAATTTCACGTTCACGGATAGAGTTTTTTCTAAGCTTCTGAAATTCATAATTTGCTGATTGCAATAAAATTTTGCTCCTTAGACTATTTAATTTTCTAGTAATATAAAATGGTATTCCTGAATAGAACTTCTCGACATATGGGCTTAATATTCCTTGCATTGAAATCACAACTGGAATAGTAGAATGATATTGAACTAATCCAAAATTATTCTCTGTTCCATGAACATGAATAACATCAGGATTTATTTGTTCAACAATTGCCATTAATTGAGAAATTTCAGCATTATTGTTATGATCCTTTTTTAAAAGACGTGCTTTGTAACGTTGAATTTTCGAACCACTATTCTTTAGAAAAATTGGATAAAACCAAACATTATTATGTAAAAAGGGTTCTGTGCTTTCTGAATAATAGAAAGCTACATGTAATTCTAAATTGTCTTTTTTTGACAATTCATGCTCTAACGCAGAAAGCCAACCGCCCCTGTTAAGACCAGGTGTTAGTTTTTCAGATGCAGAGCAAGGTGTATTTGCAAACCAAAGTATTTTCATTTTTGATTTTTCATTATTTGTTCCATATACCATATGCGCTATTATTAATAATTTTAAAAACTTGAATAGGTTCCTGAATTAGTGATGGTATTTGAATTAGGAGCATAGACATGACAATTCCAATCTCACCATAATAAGTGCCTAAAAAATATGCCAATGGAAAGAATAAAAATAGCTTAATTGAAATTAGAAATAATCCAAGTTTAAGCTTGCCTAAACCATTTATAAAGGTTGAGAATGGAGCAATTATAAGTTGTTGAATTAAATATAATGTAATTATTAAACTTAATGAAAATGGAATTATTAGTTTTTCACCAATCCATAATTGATAAATATAAGGGCTAATTATAAGGGCTAAAACTAAACCAATAACCATTACACCAGATAATATATTTAATTTTCTTAAACTGTTTTTAAGCCAAATAAAATCTTCTCTTACATAAGCGTCGGTTACTGCAGACCAAAACGGAGTTAGAATAATTCCAAAGATCATATTTACCATAAATAAATATTTAAAAGCAATATTATATGCGGCAACAGTTTCCTGATTAGAAAATTGAGCAATTAAAAAATTAGTAGTAGAAAAAAAAATTACCGAAGAAATTTGAAAATAAAAAAATTTAAACCCTAAGCCCAATAAATCTTTAGATTTAGATATATCAACATTTTTAATGGAAGGTGCATAAATTCTATAATCTTTTATAAAAAAGGCAAAAGTTGCTATGACAAGAACTATTACTGGTACAACACTTAAAACAGTAGCTAGATTAATTAATGACCCTTTTGTTATTTTTGTAAGGATATAGATAATTATTAGAGATAACAAATTACTCAAAGGTCCAAAAAGATTACTAATAGCAGGGCGTTGGTCTGCATTTAATATTGTACCAATTAAACTAAAGAAAAATTTCAATATAAAGAATACAAAAACTATTAATGCCACAATAGCTAGTTCATTTGTTTCAACAACTGTAGTATTTAGTATATTTTGCCAATTTAATAAAGGGTTTACTATTAAAAATAATATAATAATAACAAAAAGGACTGCACCTAAAATTGCATAAGTTGTACTTACGTATGTTTTTGCAAGTTTATGATCATTATTAGCAATAGCTTCGGTAAGATTATTTCGTAAACCGTTACCTAGACCAATGTCAAAAAAAGAAAACCATGCAATTATTGAACTTAATGTTAACCATATACCATATCTTTCCGGGTCTAAATAGTCAAGAATTAACGGTACAAAGGCGAGCCCAACAGCTATACTTATTCCTTTAATAAATAAAGAATAAATAATATTTTTTTTTGCTTTTACAGAACGTTCGTTCCCTTTAAAAAAGTTTTGTATATATATTTTTACATCTGCCAAAGGTGATTTTTGTCTAATTTAAATTTAGTATTGACATTCTGATGTCTTTCAATTATTTAGATTCCTAGATTATTCTTAGGGAACCAGTTATAAGTCATTAGGACGCCTTCTTCCAACCCAATTTCAGCCTTCCAGCCTAACTCATTCAACTTAGTAACATCCAACAATTTCCTTGGCGTTCCGTCAGGTTTTGTACTATCCCACTGAATTTTACCCTCATGACCAACAATTTTTTGAATGGTCTCAGCCAGTCGTTTGATGGTTACATCAGTACCTGTACCTACATTATACAAATGCTCGGGTAATTTATTTTCCAAGGCAAAAAGTACGGCCTTAGCCATATCATCTACGTGCAAAAATTCACGCATTGGTGTGCCGGAGCCCCAAAGGTTTACAGGAGCCTGTTTGTTTAATTTGGCCTCATGAAACTTTCTGATCATCGCCGGTAATACATGCGATGATTGCAGGTCAAAATTATCATTAGGACCATATAAATTGGTAGGCATCAGGCTGACAAAGTCTTTGTGATGCTGTTCCCTGATAGCCTGGCATAGTTTGATGCCTGCAATTTTGGCCAAAGCATAGCCCTCATTGGTAGGCTCTAAAGGGCCAGTCAACAGGTATTCTTCTTTAAGGGGTTGTGGAGCTAATTTGGGATAAATGCAAGAACTGCCCAGGAAGATGAATTTGGCAATCTCATGCTCATGAGCTGCCTGGATCAGGTTGTTCTGTATCTGTAGGTTTTGAAGTAAAAAACCGTATTGGTCCTGGCTGTTTGCCAGGATACCGCCAACCTTGGCCGCTGCATCAATAATGGCTTGGGGTTTTTCTTTGGCGACAAAAGCCTGTACGGCTTTTTGGTCACGGAGGTCAAGTTCAGTACTTATTTTTCCGATCAGGTTGGTATAGCCGGCTTTTTCTAAAGCGCACCATACTGCTGAGCCTACCATACCATTATGGCCGGCGACATAAATTTTTAAGCCTTTTTTCATTCTTTTTAAATTTCGCTAATAATAAGCAGATAACACGGATAGGCTTTCAGATCAAGCTTCAACGGTATGAATAACCCGCTTCCACTTTAAACTCGGTTCTCCAAAATTGATGAGGAAACCCAGCTGAAAATTAGTGGCCTTTAAATAATTAACCACCTGCTGTTTGCTATTGTTATGAATAAAATTCATTGACCTGACGTCAAGGATGATCGCATCATAACACACAAAATCAGCTATAAAATATTTTTGTAAAGGATCTCCCTCATAATAAAGGGATAACTTTTTCTTTTTTTCAAAGGGGATGTCATGTTTTACAAACTCTTTTTGCAAGACCTCTTCATATACTTCCTGTTCAAAACCCGAGCCCATCTTTTTATGGACGGCGATACACACGCCTAGAATCTTATAACTTTCTTCTTCAAATATGAGTTTACTTTCCATCAAGCCTAATTGTCAAATGCTATTCGTAATAGTTTAAGGTTTGATATCCGTTTTGATTTAAATACTGGTCTTTTTTCATTAGATCCAGGTCACTGGCTACCATTTCTTTGACCAATGCTTCTAAATCATATTCTGGCACCCAGCCCAATTTGGTTCGGGCCTTGGTGGTATCACCTATAAGTAAATCTACTTCTGTAGGTCTGTAATAGCTAGGGTCAACTGACAAAACTTCTTTCCCGATTTCTAGTTGATGATCAGGATGAGAACAAGCCTTGACATAAGCCTTTTCTTCAGCTCCTTCACCTACAAAATCAAGTGTAATACCCAATTCATTAAAACTCATGCGTACCATATCACGCACTGAAGTAGTCTTACCCGTTGCGATAACCCAATCTTCAGCTTCGTCTGCCTGTAAGATCATCCACATCATACGTACATAATCTTTGGCATGACCCCAGTCACGACGGGCATTTAGATTCCCGAGATAAAACTTATCCTGCAAACCCAAAGCAATTCTTGCCGCGGCTCTTGTGATCTTTCTGGTTACAAAAGTTTCTCCTCTTATTGGAGATTCATGGTTAAAAAGTATACCATTACAGGCATAAATACCATAGGCTTCTCTGTAGTTTACCGTAATCCAATAGGCATACATTTTAGCCACTCCATAAGGTGAACGTGGGTAAAATGGTGTGGTTTCTGATTGGGGTACTTCCTGTACCTTTCCAAAAAGTTCGGAAGTCGAGGCCTGATAAATACGTACCTTTTTTTCCATCTTAAGGATACGGATGGCTTCCAATAAACGAAGCGTACCAATACCATCGGCATTGGCCGTATATTCTGGCATCTCAAATGACACGTGCACGTGGCTCATGGCCGCCAGGTTATAGATCTCATCTGGTTGTACTTCTTGTATGATCCTGATCAGGTTGGTACTGTCAGTCATATCACCATAGTGCAACACAAAATTTCTGTTCTCTATATGTGGGTCCTGATACAAATGGTCAATACGGTCTGTATTAAAAGAAGATGACCTTCTTTTCAATCCGTGTACGATATAGCCTTTATGGAGTAAGAATTCACTTAAATAAGCACCATCCTGACCTGTAACCCCTGTAACAAAGGCAACTTTCTTTTTCTCTACATTCATAACTAAGGAAATTCTACTAAACTAACCATCGCAAATGACCAGCTTACGGTAACAAGGATGAGTACTACTAATAATACGATTTGATATTTTTTCATAAGTTGGAGGATTTTTATATGAAACTTAACTTCTTTTACGGCTTCGCCCTCCTGAGTCACATCTTATCATGACGTCTGGTAGGCTTTGTTATTTTAACTATCTCTTTTTTATCCGTGTAAGAGCTTCACGTTGTTCGATCCAATTGTTTTTAACTGAAATCTCTTCTAACTCCTTAGTTCAGGAAGTAAACAGCTCCAAGGCTGAATTGCTTATGATTATTATGTTCTTCGTTTCCATTAGCCCCTAATTTTGCCGCTAGATTCAAATTCATACCCCAGGTTTGTGAAAACCAATAATTAAATCCAAGACCTGTATTAATAGTTAATCTGCCTATAGCAGGTGATTCATATATGTCATAAGGAAAATCCTTTTTAACTGCTTTAAATTCTCCTATACTGTTATAACCAAAACCCAAAAACACGTAAGGGTCAAACTTATAGCTCCTCATGATGTCTCGAAATGAGAATTTCGCATTCAGATCGGCTGAAAAATAACTCGCATCACCGTCAACGATGTATGCCTTATTATAGACCTTACCTTCTTGGTATTTATTAGTTGAGATCATCGCTATAAAACTAAATTCATTGTTTAGGTAATACTCTGCAGATAGATAGAAGGGCATACTGAAGTTCCAGTTCTCAGAAGGATTTGAGATTCCTCCAATTACTTCCCCCGAATCATCTACCACATTAAAACCAGCTCCGAAGCTCCAGTTCTTTTCATAGTTTTCATTGAATTGGGCACCTACTTTTTGCGCATTGACACCTACTGCCCAAAAACTTAAAAAAAGTAACAGGCTAATCGATTTGATAATTTTCATTTTGTTTGATTTATTTTGTCTCATCAGTCAAAAAAATAGCCGATTTTGACCTTGACAAGACATAGCTATTTAAGAGTGTAAAACTACTTTGAGTCTTTTTTAAAAACAATACCCTCTCAGGGTATATTGCCACTTTTTTACATGATAAATATCATATAATCAGTGTTTTATCTTAAAATTGGAGTGCATGATGACAAGCGCCCTATTTAGGGGAAATGTCGCGGATAGTGCATCTCTTAAAAGAAGTTTTGAAATGGTGAATTGTAACATTTCAATTGAGATGCTTAGAAGGGGTAAATGTAAATTAGAGGGGGTTGCTGTGCAATACCCTCTGAGGGTATTTTTCAAGATTATTTCATGACTTTTGTCATATTATATTGGCTGTTCTAGGGCATTTAAAGAGCTGTGCTATTTTTTATCCTTTTGATGCAGTGGAAGGTTTCTATAATATCATCATAGATGATTTTCTTTTTGTCCTTTTGCCTTGATGCAAAAGAACGAAAAGATCAAGGCTGATTTTAATTCTCTGTAGCTTCATTTGTCTTTATTCAAATAATGAACTTAATAATATTCTTTATTCATTTTTTTTGCTTCTCCAAAAAAAACGAATCAAAAAAAAGGAGCCTTTTACGAGGTGTTTTTCAGGCTTTTCTATCGAACGCCTAAAAACCGTTTTCAAAGTGCTAAATTTTCTCCAAGCCTGCCTGTCGGCAGACAGGGTTTCAAAAATTATTTACGCACTTTTAAAACTACACTGACGTAAAAGATTCGGTCCAAAGAATGATTTTAGTTCCGGAGAATATTTCAAAAAACCCCACCTGATTGAAGTCGGAAGTTGTATTTAAGTTAGAAGTTTGTTTGGATGGAACCGCTGCGCGCCAGCAATAATGAACGGAACAACGGAAGTGCGTTCGAACTGAAAGGGAGAACAAGCATGAAGTTGTGGGAGTGAATGGTACGAAGTAATTGCCTCGTGCAGTGACTCCTTTTTTTGGTTCTTTTTTTGGAGGAGCAAAAAAATGAACAGAAAATATCATAACATAGTCTCCTATTGCTAGGAGACTATATTTCAATTGAGGAAAAAGTTCTAAAAATATTTTAATTTAGAGAATATCAAGTCTTTTACAATAAAGCAAAAGATCTAAAACAGTATTACAACTAGATTTTCTAAAGATGTTCTTGCGATGTGTAGCAATGGTATGATGGCTTACACATAACCTATCGGCAATCTCATGATTTGAGCCTCCTTTGTGAATTTCTTTGATCACATCGATCTCTCGCTTGGTAAATGGATTTTCGAATAAAGAATTGATGCCATTGCGGATCTCCTCTTCATCGATATTCTTTGATCGTATTGACCAGCTAACTGCTGTGGCAAGGTTGAGATATGAAATGTCCATTAACCTGGTCAGTGATTTTAAAAGATTGCCGTTTTTGTCTAATTCATAAACCGTTGACAGACTCAATAAATGAATATAGCTGCCGTCTTTCCGCTTTCTTCGATAAGTCATACTGAGTTGCAGATCAGGATCACTGCTATATGAATTGATCGCAATGGAAACAACGCTTTTTATGATCTGCTTGATCATGATAGCATCTTCATGATGGTATCCTTTAAATACAAAGTCAAAATCAACTTCGTCATCTTCAAAGCCCAACAATGATTTAAAACCTGACTTCAATAAAACCTTCTTTTTTTTATAATCAGTGATATAGCTGCATTCACCATTCAAGGATGCTATATTCGGCAAAGTTTTCTCTTTTAGACCATCTTGCTGACCATCGGCCAATAAAGTAGTAATCTGATCAAAAAATGACTTCATCTCAAATGGATCTACTTTTTCAAGTTTTGATTTCTGCTTCATTTTAGCACTATCTTTCATCATTGCGGCTTTTACTTTTAACTACAGCAAAATTAAAGCGTATATTTGGCATAATTATATACTCGCATATTAATGAGATTATTATTTTTAATAGTATTTATAGGGATTAACGCATTTTCACAGAAAATAAACCTTGGTGATCTAAGAGGTTTCCAAAATTCATCTCTAGATACTCTCAAACAAGAATTTTATGTATATATGGAAGATCGTATGCTAACGGTCAACCTGAATAATTTTAAAAAACACATCACTCCATTGACATATGAAGCAGGGCTTTCGCCTGGCAATGGATATTTAAGTTTTCTTCCTATTCGTATACAAGACAGTATTTATTTTGTCTCTTCGGCGGGTGGTATGGTTTATACGATCAAGAATGATACGATCAAAAGAATAGATAAATCATTTGACCATGGCATGCAATATGGAGCACAAGTTTTTGAGCATGATGATACGGCTTTTAAATACGGAGGCTATGGATTTTGGTCGAATCGTGATTTTTTCACCTATTATGATAAGAAACAGGATGAGTGGGAAGTTTACCATCCCATAAATTCAGAAATTATACCAACAGGAAGCGCCTTTTATTATTCTATCAAAAACAAAAATCTCTTTCATGTTTTTGGAGGAAGAATTGTAAACCCTGATAATCGCAGGCAACAATTAAATAATGATGAAGTCTGGACCTTTGACTTCAAGAATTCTACATGGGAATACCGCGGAAAACACGATCCGATCGATGAGCCGGAAATTAATATTTCTTTCGATAATAAACTGATCTTGATCAAAAAGAACCGCATGACCTTGATTGATGTTCAAGGCAACAGCAAAACTATCTACAACAATAGTCCTATTTCAGCTCAGACTAACGGCATTCGACATGCTGTATATGCCAATGGTAAATTCTACGTGATTATTACGAATACCACGGGCGCCTATTTAAATATTGTTGAAAAGGAAGATTTTTTTGGAAAAAAAATTAAAGAGGCCCGTTTTTTCAAAAATCAGGGTTACTGGTTCAAAAAAGGAGGTTTACTCTTATTGATCATGTCAGCAATTATTTTGATCTTATGGTTTCTCAAAAAGAAGTTTGTCGATAGAAATAAGATCAAACTGCTTGATAACGGGCTTCGTTACCATCTTAAATTTACTGAATTTGACCAGGAATCAATGAAGATCATTAAACTGCTGTTGTCTGAAAATGAGGTTCCTTCAAGCAGCATACTTCAAATTGTTGAAAAAGAACAATACAGCCCTGCCCATAATGAACGTATCAAGGTTCAAAAGATCAGTGATATCAACATAAAAATTGCCACTTTACTTGGTATACAAGAAGCGTTGATCACAAGTTTTAAATCTTCGAAAGACCGCAGGATACGCCTGTATAAAATGTCTAAAGAATATTTTAATCTTAAAGGATTTTCCAAGTAATTCGCTACTATTTTTAAAGCTCAAAAACCATTTCTTATTTTTTTTGTACCTTATAGCTTATCAAAAATCAACAAGATGCAGCTACCTTACAGACTAGAAATGGCCCTTGAAAAACTGTATAAGGCGTTTTATAATGATGAACTAGATCCAGAGAATTGTTGTCATTGCGCGGTGGGGAATATTTGTGATAATGTTGACGCCTGGAAACATTTAACTGATATTCACGGTTCAATTACATTAAATTATCTGGGTAGGCTAAATCAAACTATGGGTAAAAAAATCAATGGTTATTCACCACTTGAACTTTTAAGCATAGAAGCCGTTTTTTTAAAAGCTTGTGGCTATAGACTGTCTTCAAGAAACAGGTTAATTAAGCCTGCAAAAATTATTGATCATGAAATGATGTTTAAGGGGCTCTGCGCTGCTATTGATTATCTCTGTGCCCTTGACAACGTTGAAAATGTCATGGAACTTTATAAACGGTTTGATCTCACAGCTAAGAGGAAAGGAAGCGTTGTAGTCTAGTGATTTTAGATTGACGAATGTTGATTGTTGATCTTTGAAGTTTCATTCTCAAATCTCCAATCTTCAATCTCAAATCTCCAATCTCAAATCATATACCCTCATAAGGGTAAATTCTATTTAACCCTTTCTGTTTATGATAATTAATTGTATTATTGGTCCACGAAATAAAAAAATACCGCTATGAAAACTTTTTTTTTCTTCAGAATCCTTCTATTTATTTTTACTTTATCCATTTTTTCATGTGATAATTCAGAAAGCATGATTGAAGCAGATCAAATGAAAAATGATCAGGCTAAAAAATCAGCTAAAGCAAAAGAAAAATGTGCCACAATTCCAGATGGAACCATCGTAGATGAGGATGGTATGACAATTCAACCTGGTTTTAATCAATCAGGCTATAACTACCAGGCCAAAACGTATTCAGGGGAAATGCTACCTGACAAATATCCAGGATGGCATTTAAACTGGAAATGGAATGATGCTTTTTTATCAACGCAGGATTGCGATGGTGACGGGTATTTAGATATTGCCAATGGTGAGCTTACTTCCAATGGTGAGCTTACTTATCGAGGCACAGGCGCCTGGACCACAACAAAGTGGACCTCAACCTATACAGATCAAGAAGGGAATCAATGCCAGGTATCTCAGTTTACAAAATTCGTTGCCGTACCTCTTGATGCTACTTCAGATGAAGAATTTCACTACGATGCAAATGGCGAAGTGATTGGTAAGGTTGTAAACGCTGAAGGATTTGAAGATTTTGCCAATGTCCAGGTAATCTGGAATGATCCGTGTCAGGGGACTAACGGTGTTGACTATAAGGCTCCCGGACCAGTAGGCCTCGGAAACCGATAAGTAAAAATCTAGCAATTAAATTTAACCCCCTGAGAAGTGAGTTCTAAAACTTTAAAAATCTTAAATCGCTAATCCCTGCCTGCCGGCAGACAGGTCCAATCTCAAATCTCCAATCTCCAATCTTAAATCTCCAATCTCAAAATCTACCCTTTGCTCTTTAACAAAGCATTCTGCTCTTCCATCAAATCAGTCAGTTTACTAAGTAACTCTATATTTTTAGGCGTAACCACTGTAACGTCTTTGGTGTCTTCTGCTTTCTTCATGAGTCGGTTCATAAATTTGACCACCACAAAAATGGTAAAGCCAATAATGAAAAAATCGATGGCAGCCTCGAATAAAGCCCCATAACCAATCGCTACCTCTGCTTTTGACACAGTACCATCTGCAGCAATTATAGGATCTTTTAAAACGATTCTCTTGTCTACCATGTTCGTATTACCTGAAAGCAAAGATAAGGGCGGTAACAAGACCTTTTTGACCAACACATCGATCACCTTGTTAAACGCTGCTCCAATAATAATACCTACAGCCATATCCATCATATTCCCTTTGACTGCAAAATCTTTAAATTCTTTAAAAAGCTTCATTGTTTCTTATTTTAAGCCGTCAAAGATATCTGTTAATGTGTATAGTGCAAAACCACCGTAAAAAATTCTAAAATATTTCTAAAATTGCTATCTTTAATTCATCACAACCCTATGCCTATGGACCTACAGACACCATATCAAAAAGCCATCAAATTTGCAGGAGAAAAACACGACAATCAAAAGGTACCAGGGAGCCAGTCAAGTTATTTGGCCCACCTGTCAAATGTGGCCATGGAAATCATGGTTGCTGCCCAGCATACAGATAACTTTGATCAGGTTTTTGCTGTTCAAGTAGCTTTACTGCATGATGTGCTGGAAGATACTTCAACAACATATGATGAACTGCAATCGGTATTTGGAAAAAAAATTGCTGATGGCGTGTTGGCCCTTTCGAAGGATGAAACACTCAAAGCTGAAGCGCGAATACCTGATAGTCTTTCACGTATCAAAAAGCAACCCAAAGAAGTCTGGGCCGTAAAACTGGCAGACAGAATCTCTAATATGCAAGAGCCTCCTGAGCATTGGGATAAAAATAAACGAATGACCTACCTTAAAATGGCGGGTATCATTCTTTTTGAATTAAAAGGTGGCAATGCCTATCTTGAGAAAAGATTGGAGCAGAAAATAATTGATTATCAGGCATATATACCTGTTGATGGTTCTTAGTTATAGTCAATAACCAAATATCGAGTGCAGAGAATAATGTTTTTAATCTCAGTATATATGCGGAGTTTAAATATATGCACTGGCTATACCTATCGTTATAGCCACTCCACAAGCACCTTTTAGGTCTCGAAAAGATAATTTTTTATTTATACGTAGTTATTTACTATATTTGCACGTATAATAATAAAATTATGGATTCAAAACTCACACTTAAACTTAATGAAAACGTAATTGAAAGCGCTAAAAAATACGCAAAAGAAAACAATATTAGCCTTTCCAGAATGATAGAAAACTATCTACAAGCAATCACTATTGACAAAAGAAAAAAAATGAAAATAAGCCCTCTAGTTGAGAGCCTAACAGGAGTAATTGAGCATATAGACAAGGACTATAAAAAAGATTATACTGACTTTTTATCTGAAAAATACTCCTAATGGATGCATTACTAGTAGATACAAATATCGTTTTAGACTTATTAGCTGAACGAAAAGAGTTTTTAATAGAAGCTCAGGAATTATTCACCTTATCTGATAAAAAAGAAGTAAAACTCTATGTTTCTTCGCTAACTTTTGCAAATACATTTTATATTCTATCTCAAAATTTGAAGTTGAGTGATGCGCGAAAAATATTAAGGAAATTTAAGGTTCTCGTTGAAGTATTACCAATGGATGATAAGATTATAGATTTATCGCTTGAATCAGATTTTAAAGACTTCGAAGATGCTATTCAATATCATACCGCAATTGAAAATGATATAAAAATAATTATCACAAGAAATCTTAAAGATTTCAAAACCTCAAAAATACCCGTATTGACAGCCAAAAGCTATATGGGACTAATACAACAACCTTAATTTTAAATTCTCCTCTACCTTAATCTCTCCTGAATTTTCCAGGGTGTTGTCTGAATGCGTATTGTTTTTGGCTCCCCATAAAAGTGCAACCATTTTTACAGGATTATTTTCAAAGGTATTTTTTGAGATATCTACGTTTACAATACCATAAGAATTGATGAGGATACCTGCTTTAGCTTCTTTACCAGAGTTGGTAAACGTGCTGTTCTGAACAGATAAAGACCCTCCTATGGTAGATTCATCATAACCTCCACGATAATAATCGATCGGGCTTCCATTGATTTGATCAAATGTACAGCCGTCTATAAGCAGATTTTCTACATTATAATCACCTTTGTCATTGATTTCTTCAGACAGCTCGATCCCGAAGGCACAATTTGTAAAACGGGTATTTACAAAGCTGATGTGTTCAGAGAAAGATTCCTTGTATGCCTTAAGAATGTATTTAAAACCGTCTACCTCAACATCACTTGTATGGATATTATATAAGCTCGACATATTATCCTTTAAGGATGCAAATGCCATTTGAGTGCCTGATCCTTTCAGACTTATGCCCTCCAATACAAGGTCTCCTTTTGGATGCATTTCAAACAGGGCTGTATCTTCATTTCCTTCAAATTTCAGAACTGGTTTAGCACCTGCTTCACTCGACTTGATGGTCAGTTTTTTATCAATTTTCAAAGAAGCAGGAATTTTATAATTTCCTGAACTTAGACTTAAAACATCACCATCTTTCGCTTTAGCTATAGCGGCAGCTAGAGCGCCTTTTTTTGGCTTTACATTAATAACTTTCCCTTCCTTTTCAACTTGCACATTAGAATAAAATGTTGTTCCGTATTTTGACTTATCAAGAATTTCTGGATTTACACCATCTGAAGCTATAATAGCCCCCGGGCCATTTGAACCAGCTCTGGAATTGCCAAATATGTCTTTTGTGATTTTATCAAATTCAAACCCAGGATACAATTCAGTTTCTTTTAAATCAGCATCAGGAACGAAAATAATATCGCTGATTCCCTTGATTTTAAAATCATCAGATACCAAACCTTGGTTCTCTTTATAAGCCACGCCTTGATTATTGATCAGGTTATTTTTAAATAATACCCCGTCAATAGAATCATGTGCTACGATAGGATGTGCATCTCCCTTCTCATTATAAATCAAGTTATTTGCCACCACCGTTCTAATAGCCCTGGCTGATCTGATTTCTGAAGCAGGTAATACATCTTTTTGGCTAATATTGGTTCCTACACCAAATTGCCATGGAGACGCACAATTGACATAGGTATTAAAAGCCACAACCACATCAGTTACCTGATTATATCGATTTAATGGAGATTTTGGAATACCGTTCATCACAGCAAGTGGGCTACGAAAACTGCTTCCTTTTAAATTATAAAAATAATTATTAACCACCCAATGCCCTGTATTGATAACCCTGATGCCACCTATTTGATCTGAAGCATCGTCTCCTATAAAATAGTTTCCATCAATCATACAGTAATTACCGTGTCGCATCACCAAAGAACCTTCCGATTTATAAAAAACATTATTTCTGAATTCATTAAAATTCGTTTTACTCGATATCACCTCGACCTCGCCATTACATCTTTCAAATAAGTTATTGGCAACTAAAGTATTACTTGGTGACATTGAAGAATAACTGTCACCTAATTGTATGGTTTCGCCACTCGGCCCACCTTTTGGAGGTCTTGGCCCAAAATGATTATTGGTAATCTGGTGGTAATTTCGGATACTTCTATTTCCTTTTATACTTACCCTTACGGTTGGTCCGCGATTTGATTTTCCGGCGATATAACAATGATCCATAGTATTATGTCTTCCGTGAAACTCAACCCAACGATCTACCCTGTCTCGTTTTAATTGATTGTATCCCAGTATTACCGAATTAACCAAACTGCAATGATTGGCAACGGTATCTTTATGTATTCTAAATTCAACCACCACATCTGAAGGGGTTTGACCGTTTCTAAAAAACAAGCCGCTGGCAATCAGGTATTCTCCCCCGAATTTTAAATCAGACTTTCCTTCAATAAAAACCTTACCAGGCGTTTCAGCTCTCAATGTAATAGGGTTTTCTTCGGTACCGTGACTCGTAAATTTTATTTGAACGTCTTTCCAAATACCATCAGCCATGACAATCTCATCACCTGGTTTTGCATTATTTAAAGCAGCCGTCAGCGCTTCATTATCTGACACCAAAGTACCTTGGGCCTTTACCGCCAAATTAGAAGAAAGAAACAGGAGTATGAAAGAGCAGAAAAGTATTGATTTATGAGTCATGATGATATGTTTTTTAAATAGATGATGTTAGAAATAGGCTTGTAAGCCAAGAATTCCACTATAGGATACCAAACAGGAAAATATAAAAGCCAAAATAAGACCTGAATTGACCAAAATGCCTGTTTTATAAGTTCCCATTAATTTTTTGTTATTGATTAATAAAATAATCCCGAGGATTACGACTGGTAAAACAAACACGTTGAATACCTGTGATATGATTTGAATCTCAATGGGGTTGGCGCCAAAAACAGGGCCAATTAAAGCCACTAAACAAGCGATGGCCGTAACAATTCTAAATTGTTTTGAATTTGTATCCAACTTTCCTGACTGGTAATCAGCCAAAAGAAGTGGCGCGATTAAAAGACATGGAAATATAGATGATAGTCCGGCGCTTAAGGTCCCGAAAAAGAAAAGTGTCGTCGCAAATTTTCCTGCTACTGGCTCTAAGGTATTCGCCATGTCTAAGACCTGCTTAACTGGCATATTCTGATGAAATAAGGCGCCACTGGCCACGGCCATCACAGAACCACTAATCATAAATACCAGAATAGCAGCAATAATAGCATCCTTTTTTTGTTGGACAAGGTTCTTGATGGTCCAGCCTTTTCCTTGCACAAAAAGTGGGCGGGATAAAAAAGTGGCGGCCGCCATAGTAGTTCCAACAAAAGCAGCTACCATTAATTTACCTCCTTTAACATCTGGAATACTTGGAACCAAACCTTCAATGACTTCTATAGGTTGAGGATATACAAAAAAGAGGGAAATTAAAAATGACAGACCCATAATGGTCACAAAGATCACCAGGATCTTTTCAAAGAAAGTATACTTACCAACAAGCAGTAGCGCGTAAAACACAGCGATAATAACAACTGCTATGCCCAATACCATTTTATACTGATAGGGGCCTATTTCTGGGAAATAGACATTAGCCAGTTCAAAAATAATATTAGCTGATATCCCAAGAATCCCCATGAGGCTATTCCATTGACCAAACGTAATTCCAATGATGATCAGAATAGCGATGACCTTACCACCTTTGATGTGTTTTTTAAAACTGTAAAGTGCTGTCTCTCCCGTAAGGAGGGCGTAATTGCCATATACAAACATCAAAAGCCCCGAAAACAAGCAGCTAAGCATTAAAACCCATAACAATTGCATACCATAGGTACTACCCGCAACAATCATAGAGGTTACACTTCCGGTGCCAATTGTATAACCGATCGCAAATATGCCAGGTCCAAAACTCAATAAGATTGCTAAAGCTTTCTTTAAGAAATTGTTCCCTTTACTGTCTGCGAGTTCGGTACTCATAATATTACTTCGATGAAGCTTTTATCCCTTGAATAAGGTCAATTGAATTTTGTACAACGCTTTGGATCTTTTCGAGATCAAAATTGCCCTCAGCATCCTTTTTGATCAATTTTGATCCCATTCCTACGCAGGTTACCCCTGCGTCGAACCAGCCTTGCAAATTCTCTTTATCTGGAGAAACGCCACCTGTTGGCATGATACTTGTCCAAGGTTGAGGTCCTTTAATTCCTTTTACGAAATTGGGTCCATAAATGTCACCTGGAAATAATTTAACAACTTCACAACCCAGCTCTTCAGCTCTTGTAATTTCAGTCAATGTTCCACAACCTGGAGACCATAAAACTTTTCTTCTATTACAAACAATAGCAATATCTTCTCTAAGTACAGGCGTTACGATAAAATTTGCGCCCAAAGACATATATCTTGACGCCGCTGCTGCATCTGTAACAGAGCCGACTCCCATCACCATTCCTGGTAATTCTTTGACCACATATTTTACAAGTTCGCCAAATACCTCATGGGCAAAATCTCCTCGAGCCGTAAATTCTAATAACCGTGCGCCTCCATCATAACAAGCTTTTACAACTTGTTTGCTTATTTCTAAATCTGGATGATAAAACAAAGGTACCAGACCCGTTTCTTTCATTACTTGAGCTACTTCTAGCCTTGAAAATTGTGACATTTTATTTATTTTATGAGTTTAATTCCAATTTAAAATTTTCTTGACATCATAGTCTTCAGGATTGGCGACGTATTTTTTTGCCTCGTCATAATCCTTAGGTCTTATGAAAATCATATGGTCGATAAAAAGCTGGGCCATATCTGATTCAATATCTACCAATCGTGGTTGCACTTTGCCATTTTCATCTTCAAAATCTTTTAAGAACAAAGGTACAATGTCTCCATTTGAATTCGCACTGACTATACACCCGGTAGCACCTTCATCAAATAATTTCTTAACGCCAATACCAAGGAGCGTGCATAAAGTCAAATCAAAGGCTATCGGATCACAACATCGCAATTCATAGCCCATTTCAACCGGTCTTGACTTGATATCCAAGCCCAATTCCTTTAACTTGAGTTGTAAAAGGTAATTAAAAATATGCGACTTGCTCACATTTCCAAGTTCCGGATGGCCATGATCATCGTAAGTGAAATTTATACCTGAGTTTTTAATTTCATCCTCGTCCATAAAATGAAACACGCCTTCACTGACCATCGCTACGCCATACTCAATACCTCGTATTTTACTTTTGATGATTGAGGAAATAATCATATTGATTAATTTCTCAAAAGTAATGTTCGTTTTGTTGAACATTTCAGGAATAATCATCATTGGAAAATGACAGGCCGAAGCAATACCAAATGCCAAATGGCCCGCAGAACGGCCCATTGCGGCTACGACAAACCAATTTTCACTTGTCCGGGCATCTTCATATACGGTAGTCCCGATACGAACGCCTTCGTCTTTGGCGGTATGAAAGCCAAAAGTTGGATTTCTATCCGGGAGCGGCAGATCATTATCAATGGTCTTCGGCACATGAATATGTGCTACATCCAATTTTTTTGACACCAGATACTTGGTTAACCTGCTTGCAGTTGATGCCGTATCATCTCCACCTATGGTGACCAATAATTTGACATTGTATGATTTGAAAAAATCAGATCTGAAATCACTATCCTTTGGTTTGAATCTACTCATGACAAGAGTAGAACCACCACGGCTAAAAATCTTATCAGCTAAGGCAAAATTAAATTTTTGAACATCTGGTTTATCGGAAAATAAACCTTTGTAACCGCGATGAACACCAATAACATCATATCCTTCTTTGATAAAAGTTTTAGCGATGGTGCTAATAACCGTATTTATTCCCGGAGCCGGTCCTCCTCCACAAATTATAGCTACTGACTTTTTCATGTATTTAAAGATGACCTCTTAGTACGAAATTTTTTATTTCAGTGTTATCTTGCGACCCTTCCGGAGGCGTCTCCACCCATTAATTTTTCAACTTCAGCTACCGTTACTAGGTTAGCATCACCTTTGATGGTGTGTTTTAAACAAGAAGCGGCTACGGCAAAGTCCAAAGCGTTTTGATCGTCATCCGGGTAGGTCAATAATCCATAAATCAATCCACCCATAAATGAATCACCTCCACCTACTCTGTCAACAATATCTGTAATCTGATATTGAGGTGAGGCGAATAAAGTTTTTCCATCATATAGAACACCAGCCCATGTATTATGAGAAGCAGAAATTGATCCTCTTAAAGTCGTAATCACTTTTTTGGCTTTTGGAAACCTTTCCATCATTTGCTCGCAAACTGATAAAAATGCTTCTGCTTTTACATCATGCCCTTGGGTTGTGATGTCTAAACCTTCAGGTTTGATACCAAAATGCTTTTCAGCATCTTCTTCATTTCCTAAAATAATATCACAATGTGCCGTTAGCTCTGACATAATCGCTTCTCGGTCTCCACCATAATTCCAAAGCTTTGCCCTGTAATTTAAATCAGTAGAAATCGTAATACCCATTTCACTAGCTACTTTCACTGCTTCTAAACAAGCATCTGCCGCGCCTTGAGAAATCGCAGGTGTAATACCTGTCCAATGGAACCAAGCCACGTCTTTGAAGGCTTCTTTCCAATCGATCATCCCTGCAGTGATTTCACTCATCGCTGAATGAGCTCTGTCATAAACCACTTTAGAACCTCTTGATACTGCACCAGTTTCTAAGAAGTAAATACCTAAACGATCACCTCCGTAAAGAATCTTGTCAACGCCTACGCCTCTTTTACGCATTTCCATCATGGCACATTCGCCAATATCATTTTTTGGTAAACGTGTTACAAAATCAACAGGTACGCCATAATTTGCCAATGACACTGCTACGTTAGATTCTCCACCACCATAAATGGCATCAAATTGATTTGCTTGTGAAAATCTTAAAAACCCAGGAGGTGCTAATCTTAGCATAATCTCTCCAAATGTTACTACTTTCTTCATTGCTGAATATCTTATCTGTTGTTTTAACTGAAGGCTATACCTCCTTAATTATCTACATTATTACCCCTTACATCTGAAATTCAGTAAATGACCAAATCTACAGCATAAACTCCTCTGCGGGATATCGATGAATTTGCCCCTTTTTACCAGGGCAAATCATCTTTAAACTTATTACTTTATTTTTAGATTCCTAAAGCTTGTCCACCACCAATTTGGATCGTTTCAGCTGTTATGAATGATGCATCCTTACTTGCTAAGAAAGATACAACTGAAGCAACTTCCTCTGCCTCTCCTAATCTTCCTAATAAAATGCTGTTTTTAAATGTAGCAAAAACTTCTGGCTTAGTTTCTCTTGTTATAGCATGGAATGGTGTATCAATAGTACCAGGAGATACCGCATTGACTCTAATTCCATATTCAGCTAAATCTTTTGCTAAAGCTCTAGTAATTGCATGAACACCTGCTTTAGATGTACCATAAATACCAGCTCCAGGTCCACCAGCATTCCAACCAGCGTTTGAAGTGTAGTTTATAATAGAAGCATTCTTACCTTTTTTAAGGAAAGGAATCGCAGCTCTTGAAGCAAAAAATGCTGAATCAAGATTCAATGCCATTACGAATCTATAAAATTCAGTTGTCATGTCTTCAAACCGTGATCTTCCACCTAATCCACCTGCATTATTTACAAGAAGATCAATCTTACCATACTTCTCACCAATTGCTGTTATGTTAGACGTTACAGCCTCATCGTCTGTTACGTCAAACCCAACATATTCTGCAGTAATACCTTCTGCAGTAAGTTCTGCTACTCTTTTAGCTCCGGCTTCATCTTCAATACCGTTTAAAACAACAGTATATCCGTCTTGACCTAATCTTTTAGCTACTGCAAATCCAATTCCACCAGTGGCTCCTGTAATGATTGCAACCTTATTTTCTGAACTCATTTTTTTATAATTTAATTTTATTTATTCTGTTTAAAACTTACTTTATTCTTTTTTAAAATATCTATTTTCTTAGTGATTTTAATGGCTCAATCTTAGGAATCAATATCCATACACTCGCCATTACTATAAATGCTAGAGCCGCACCAAGTACAAAAGCAGGAGTATAATTACCACCTATCGTTAACATCGGCACCAAGGATACCAATCCGGCACCAGTTAATTTGGCTGCGGTACCTGAAAAACCAGAAAGTGTTCCCACCGTCTTTTTTCCATACAAGTCACTTGGTAATGTTTGAACATTTCCAATTGCTGTTTGAAACCCAAAAAGAACGGCTGCCATAATTAATACTGCGGCAATTGGTGATCCAGGATTAGACAAGGCCAATAAGGCTGGAAGCATAATAACACATCCCAGGGAAATTACTGCCTTACGCGTTTTATTTACACTCCATCCAGCTGTTAATCTATTCTGAGCCAATAATCCACCAAACCAGGCACCAAGCATTGCACCTACATAGGGTACCCATCCGTAAATACCAATAGCTTTAACATCCATACCGTAAACTTCAGAAAGATAGATAGGAATCCAAAAAACGAATAACCACCATATTGGATCTATTGCTGCAGAAGCAATAATAACCCCCCAACTTTGTTTACGTGAAAGCAATTCTGCTACTTTAGGATTGTATTCGTCTACTTTTTCAAGTGATGCTTCTTCATCTTCTTTTTGTCCCCCAAGTATATATTTTCTTTCCTCTTCTGTTAACCAAGGATGCGTTTTTGGTGGTGATTTTACTACTATTAACCAAGGAACTAACCATAGCAAACCAATAAGACCTATAATCACAAATATCATTTGCCAACTAAAATAAATCGTTAGAAAAGCTATAGTTGGTATCGCAACAATACCACCTATTGCAGCACCGGAGTTAAATATACCTTGAGCAAAAGCTCTTTCCTTCGAAGGAAACCATTCTGCATTTCCTTTTGCTGCTCCTGGCCAGTTTCCTGCCTCAGATATTCCTAATAAAGACCTGAAAATAGAAAAACTCACTACACCTCTTGCAAATGCATGAAGGGCAGTGGAAATTGACCAAAAACCAATTGATAAAACAAAACCTATTCGTGTACCTACCTTATCAAATATTTTTCCGAATATAGATTGTCCGAATGCATACGAAAACATAAAAACCACTGAAATCAGTGCATAAATTTCTTTTCTTTCGGTCATTGATTTATCGGGATATAAATCTTCTGATATACTTGGCCATAGTACAACTAAAGCTTGTCTATCAATATAATTAATTACAGTAGCCAAAGCAATTAAAGCAATAACCCACCATCTTAAACCTTTTATTTTCATCTTTTTATTTTTAATGAAAGATGCAACAGGTGCATAATTCTTCACTGAATAAGGTTAAAACCCCTTCACCAAATTTCTAAATTCAATATTACTTCGATAATGAATCAGGTGTCCGATTTTGATTCGGATCACAACTGATAAGGAAGAAATTAAAAAAATTTCTTTATTTGCGAAAGCAATACTTCCCTCTGTTTAATAACTTATTGCAATAGAATTGTGCACTTCTATCTAATTATTTTTACTTTTTTTCATCAGAATGATAACAATACTGATATAAAGCTTTAAAATGTTTCTTCATGGTTTCCTTGGCCATTTTTGGATCTTGCTTCTCAATGGCTTCGAAAATATTCTGATGCTCCCTGATACCCTTTTGTGCCTGATCCTCATCACAAACATGGTACCTTTCAAAATTGGTAATAATTTCAGGGGTTATCTTTAACATGAATGTGTTTAAAGTACTATTCCCTGAGGCATTTGCAATGGCCAAATGAAACAATAAATCTTCTTGTACAGCATCCTCTCCTTTCAACACTTTATCAGCAAAGGCCTTAAGCGCTAATTTGATTTGCTTTAACTCATCTTCACTTCTTCTCAAAGCAGCCAAACGCACCGTTTTCAATTCTAATAAAATTCTCGTCTCCACTAACGATTTAAAATCAGCTTCTTTTAATTGTAAAATATCATCAATCATTCCATTCATAGCAATCACACCAATGTTTGCCACAAAAGTTCCGCTTTGAGGAATTGACTTCAAAAGTCCATAAAATTCTAATTTCTGTATGGCTTCTCGTATATTACTCCGAGTCACTCCAAACTTTTCTGACATCATTCGTTCTGAAGGTAATTTATCTCCAGGTTCAAGATTTTTATAATTGATCAATTCCTTGATCTTATAAATGATCTTATTCTGTACATCTGTGTTCTCAGATTTTTTGATAAGTTGTAAATTCATTCCTTCTTATTTATTAACAATGGTTGATAGACCTATTTAGTAAAATTAAGCAAATTAATTAGATTTCTTTGTTAAGCCTTGAACTTACTGGTTAATGGGAAACCAGTAAATTCATATAGACTCGTTCTCAATTTACTCAAATAATTAATCTAATTTTATTCTATTCTCAATTTCTCAAGATTCTGGATTATTTCCATACTCTTTTAGAACCATTTTACTCCTTCTTAATGCCAAACTTCTAATTCATAATATTTTACGATGGCAAATGCACCTTCGTCTTTTGAAGACAAATAATTTCCTGCCTTAAAGTAATTCTCAAAAACACTCCATCTTTTCATGTCTTCGTTTTCTATAGTATAGGTGTCTTTTTCATTTAATATGATCTCCATTTTACCTGAAGAAGCTATAATCTCTAGAGTGAACGGCTCAAAACCAACATACTCATCAAAATTAAAACCTTCATCGTCACCCCAGGCGTCAGTGTGAAGTGATTCTTCAACTGTTGCGTTTTTATTTTTTAGGTATTTGCTTTTTACCCTTACGTATCCTTTATGCCAATAAATTTTCAATATTGGTGGGGCATTATTATCTTTTGCTCCAATCAATTCACGCTGTTCATCTGACAGCCTACCGTGAATTTGCATCATAATGGTTCTGTGAAAATCACCATCACTTTCTTTTGAAATTTCAGCTAATGCTAAAGTTCCTTTCATTCTTCCTCCCTCATCGAATGACCAATTCTTTGTCAGATCATTTGGATCCATCAGTTCTCTTAATTCAGTTCTTGAATAAGACGAATTAGCCGTTGAAGATGCAGGGTAAGTATAAAATACTAATGAACCATCAACTGAATCATTATACATAAATGGCTTTAAACTTTCATCACTTCCATAGTTAAGGATCTCTGGCGGATAAACCTCCGTTGGCCTTCCTATGGGCAATGTAACTTTCCAATGACTTAAATCAATTTCAGGTAGCTTATAGTTAATCTCTTCTTCGATTACCTCTGGAGGCATAGTTTCTTCAGGCAACTGCTCGTATACAGGAACAGGCGGCATGTCATCATTACTCTGACAAGCCATGCACAAGAAACCTATCACCGATAGACTTGTTAACTTAACCTTATTTAAAACTCCTTTTTTCAAAATTGAATTAACTCTTTTAATTTAATGTGTCACTTCTAAGTCAAAATACTTCACTTCTGCGTGAGCTTCTTTGTCTTTAGATTGTAAATAATTCCCTGCCTTAAAATAATTTTCAAATACACCCCATTTTTCCATGTGGATATCATCATAAACAGCAAATTCTGTTTTATTTAGAGACACGACCAATTTTCCTTCAGAAACTTTAACTTCTAATTCGAAAGGTTTAAATCCTACTTCCTCTTTAAAAGTATGTCCTTTATCATCTGTCCAAGAATCTGTTCTTAAAATTTCGGTATCAGACATTGAAAGATCTTTAAGCACTTTGGTTTTGACTCTCACCTTTCCATTTTGCCAGTATATTTTCAATACTGGTGGTGCATTATTATCTTTCTGCCCAATCAAATCACGTTGTTCATTAGATAAACGCCCGTGAATTTGCATGATAATGACTTTATGGTATTTACCGTTTTTATCTTTCGATACTTCACCCATTGCTAACCTGCCCTTCATCTTTCCTCCTTGTTTGAAGGTCCAATTCACATTGTTTTCTCCAGGTTCCATTTGTTCTCTTAATTCAGAACGCGAATACTTGGTATTGGCAGTAGTGGCATTAGGTACAGCATAAAAAACAAGTGCGCCTCTTACCGAATCATTGTACATGTATGGTTTTAAGACTTCATTATTGGCATAATCCAATATGTCAGGAGGGGCCACTTCCGCAGGGTCTCCTGCGGGAATGGTTACCTTCCAATGACTTAAATCTATATCAGGTAATTTATACTTCTTCTTCTTTTTTCCCTTCTTTTGTTTTGTCTCCTTGGTTTCCTTTTGTTCCTGTGCCTGAATTTCAGGAGCAGAAATCAATAAAATCAATGAAAGCAACAAAATTTTGGATACTGAACTCATATAGTTACCTTTTATTTATTCCTATTCTGCCAATTCTATTTTCACTTCATCAGCTCTAGCTTCAGCGACATTATTACTATCAATCCAAAGTGCAATAGTATTCGTGTCACCAGTATCAAAAGTAAGTGTCAGCTTATTCCAGGTCTTAGAACCTTCTTGTGTAGTTCCGTCTGCTGATGCTATAATAGCATCTGCAGCTTCACTCGCATCCGAAATACCTTTACCCAGAATTGATAATCTCAAAATTCCTTGATCAGTAGTTTCTTTCATTGAATAATATAAAGAAACTGTATATTTCGTATTAGGCGTTACTGTAAGTGCCTGATATGAAACTCTAGGATCTCCAGCATCATATTTAGCTGATTGCTCACCAGAATATTCATCTCCTGAAATTCCATGAATTTTACCCCCTGAAATTCTCCAACAATCACGTCCATCAGCTGCAGTACCGCAAGCCGTACTTCCATCTTCAAAACCTGCTTCATTGATAATAGGAGTAATAGCAGAAGGCTCTTCAACTATCACAATTGCAGAAGTCGTACTTACTGCTCCAAGTTTATCAGAAGCTGTTAAGGTTACTGTATATTGACCCACGGTTGCATATACATTGGATGGTTCTTTATCCGTTGATCCATTTCCATCACCAAAATCCCAACTATAATCTGTGGCACTTCCCGATAGATTCGCAAAATTGACTTGCAAGAAATTATCCGGACTGGTCACTGCACCAAAAGCTGCTGATGGCGGCGTAAGGTCAGGTATTGAACCTGCTTCCGGTAGTTCAAAATCAGAGCATGAAGACAATGAAAGTGTCATCGCTACTGCTAAACCAAGCAATACCTTAGTATTGATTAATTTATTTATGTTTATCATATAATTCATAATTTTATTTTTATAATTAATACTGATATTAATAACCAGGATTTTGCTCTAACAAACCATCACCCAAATTGATTTCTCTTTGAGGAAACGGTAATAATAAGTCTGTTGCACTGAATCCGTATCCGTTATCTGCTGCAAATTGCTCTAAAATGCCATAACCAACATCAAATCGTAAAAGATCATACCATCTCTGGTTTTCAAAAGCTAATTCTACCCTTCTTTCAATTAGTAACTCCTCTTTGGAAATACTTGCTACTGCATCAGTTAAACCTGCTCTATCTCTAATTTGTTGAAATGAATTCAAAGCGTTACTATCAGAAGTACTCTCACCACCGGCCAATATAGCCTCAACGTGCATTAACAATACATCTGCATAACGTAAAACAACCCAATCGTTTCCTGCCAAAGTAGGATCACCTGATGTTGGCTCAATGCCAAGACTTGAATCTCCATTTGGAAGGTATTTTACAACCTGAGTCTGTGTAGGTTGACCAGCATCTACTCTATAAGAATACTGTGCTCTCTCACCACCATACATGTCTAAAGCTTCTATGGCTTCATCAGTTACATAGTTCAATCCTGAAGATCGTCCTACTCCATTCAACCATTCTGCTGAAAAATTTTGACTATCCTGAGTATCATCAGCAACATATTCTATGGCAAAAATGATCTCGTCATTTCTTTCATTAAAGAATACATCCTTTAAATTATCTTCTAGAGAAAATCCACTTGACATTACTGATTCACATAATGTTCTTGCTTCAGAATAATTTCCTCTTGTTAAATACACCTTAGCTAATAAAGCTTCTGCTGCTGCTTTTGAAGCCCTACCATAATTTGAATTATCAAGCTTCGAAACCGCAGTTTGTAAATCAGAAATAATTAAACTATAAACTGTAGCAACATCAACTCTAGTATATTGTGACTCTTCATCAGAAATCTCAATTACCCTATCAATTAATGGAACTGGCCCCCATAATCTAACCAAGTTAAAATATGTGTAAGCGCGAACAAATTTAGCTTCTCCTTCAAACTTACCTATAGCTTCAGCACTTGCCGCTTCTAAATTTTCTAAAACAGTATTCGCTCTAAAAATTACATCGTAAGAACTTCTATAATAGTCATATACAATTCCATTTGTAGATTCTATAGCAAAACTTTCAAATTGCGCTGGTTCCCCTTCGCTACTTTTAGTTCTTGTATTATCACTTCTCATTTCGGTTACCTGATACTCAACTTGAGTTGCATGGTTACTTTCAGATCTCGTATCATTGATACCTTGAAGTCCGGAATACATATTATTCACAGCCGCTTGTATTTCTTGATCATTCGTATAATACGAACCCGCATCAACAGCACTTGTTGGTTCAGGCGATAGATAATCCTCACAAGAGGACATACTAACCGCTAATAACAATAATGTTAAATTTTTTATTAGTTTCATAATATTATTTATTATTGGTTAAATTAAAACTGCAGGTTAAAACCTAATGATACCGTGCTGTAAACTGGAGCACCTGCTCTTTGATAACCATATGTCGTAGAACTTGTATTGTCTACTGACTCTGGGTTGTAACCTGTATAATCATCTGCTCTCCAATACAGTAAGTTTTGACCAGATATGTATAATCTTCCTCCAGAGAAAATACCACTTTGAGTAGTCCATTCGTCTGGGAAATTATATCCAAGATTTACATTTCTTAAAGACACGTAAGAAGCATCTTGAATGATATCATCAGTAAAGATCTTCTGCTTAATAAATCCTTGATCAGGAGTCGTTGCAGGATTGAAATCCTGTCTAGAATTAAAGTGATTGAAAATGTATTGATCACCCATATTTCTAATTTTTGCACCGTGACTTCCTTGGAACATAAAACTAAGATCAAAATTGTTCAGTTTAAACGTATTGGTGAAACTCCAAATAAAATCTGGATAAGGATCTCCAAGAATGGTCTTATCATCATCATCAATTAAACCATCACCATTTAAATCTCTTACATAAACATCTTGAGCCTCTGCACCAATTGGATGCCAAGGATTGTTGATATATTCTAGAGGAATATCTCTGTCAACTACCCAACCATAAAATGAAGAGATAGGGTTTCCTTCTAAATTGATCCATTCGGATGCTCTTTTAGAATCAACATTTGTAATATTCCCGTTTGAATCAGCAAAATCTTTTAATGTATTCTCATTATGAGACATGATTACCATAGAAGACCATGAGAAATTTTCTTTCATGATATTCTTTGTTCTCAATTCAAATTCAACACCTTGATTTTCAACTTCTCCAATATTTACTAAGGCTTGTGTAAACCCAGTAGTACTAGATATATCGTTATTCAATAATAATTGACTACTTGTTCTATTGTAGTATTCAAACGAACCCGTAATTCTGTTATTTATGAAACCAAAATCAATACCAGGGTTAATCTCAACTGATTGTTCCCACTGTAACTGAGCATTTGCTATGTTTTGTGCAGTAATACCAGTAACCTTAGTTCCATTCACAATAGAAGTACCAGTAGTTAGCAAAGCATATGATGGATAATTATCAACCAACAGATCACCTGTTGAAAGATTAAAATTACCACTCGAAACATTTGGATTTTGATTTCCCGTGTTTAACCTATCATTACCAGTTATACCATAACTAATTCTTAATTTTAGGTAACTAACGGCTTTACTATCTTGTAAGAAGTCTTCATTACTGATATTCCAACCAGCAGAAATTGCCGGGAAACTACCATATTTATTATCTGGACCGAATATAGAACTTCCTTCTTGTCTAAAACTAGCTGAAACTAAATACTTGTCTTTATAAGCATAATTGGCTCTGAAAAAATAAGCCTGCTGTCTTTTTTGCCAAGTCATTGAAGTAGCACCGGAAATAACCGCTGCACCACTAATTGTTTTAACATCATCAGATTCATATCCAGTAGCATCAATTCTTGAAAAATAAGAATCATAACTCTCTATAGAAACACCAGCAATAGCACTAAAATCGTGTACTTCATTAAAAGTTTTGTTATAAGATAAAACATTATCCCAAATCAAGTGGATACGTTCTTCATTTGTCTCTTGATTTGAAGCAGCAGAAGCACCATTTCTATTTGATAAAACACCTTGCCATCTTTGTCTTCTGGTATTTTGGAAATCACCTGAAAGTGCAGTTCTAAAACTCAAACCATCTATAATATTCCATTGACCGTACATACTACCGTTCAATTTGAATTTTTTATCTGTACGTTCTCTTTCCAATACCTTCGCACCTGGATTGGTATTTGATGTATTACTGATATCAGTTCCTCCAGAAGCCACTGCCTGACCTGTCTCTAAATCCCAGTCATCAAACATTCTTTGAATAGCATAATCACCAATTTGTGCATCTGCATATTTTCCACCGTCTCTAACTCTGTTTACAAATTGAATAGTGTTTTCATCCAAATATAAAGGCAACCATGGTGGCTGTCTTGTGATATCATGAGTAGAACCATCCATTCTTCTTGTGTCTGAATAAGAAGGGGTAAGGCTTACACCTGCAGAAAACTTATCATTGAATTGAGTATCAACTCTTAACTTCAAGTTATATTTTTTGAAATCATCTGTCAATAAAACACCTTCATCATGCAAGTAACTTAAAGCAGTACTAAATTTTGTTTTTGCACTACCACCTCTAACACTTAAAGCTGTATTTGTGATAATTCCACCATCGAAAATAATGTCTTGCCAATCTTGGTCAACACCTAATTGTTGCTTAACCAATGTTTGATCTGACAATTCACCAGTAGCGGCTAACTCTTGAGCTGCCCAGTCTGCCACTGAAAAATTATAAGCATCACTCTTATGAGCCGATTTAACACCAGTATAATGGTTTAAACTGAATCGAGTTCTTCCTTCTTTTCCTTGTTTTGTAGTAATTTGAATAACACCATTACCAGCTCTAGCTCCAAAAATGGCTGCAGATGCAGCATCCTTTAAAACCTCAAAAGATTCGATATCATTCATATCCATGTTGGTAAGGAAGTCATTGTCAACAATAGCTCCATCAACAACAATTAGCGGCCCCTGGATACCTGTAACAGAACCATTACCCCTAATACGGATTGTTGGTGCGGCACCAGCCTCACCACTTGTTTGTTGCACATTAACCCCAGATACTTGTCCTACAAGAGCATCATCAACCCTTGGTACGGCAATTTGATCGAGGTTTTCATTTGTAACCTTGGAAATTGCTCCAGTTAAATGTGATTTTTTCTGTGTTCCATATCCAATCAGAATTACTTCATCTAATTGATTAAGGTCTTCAACCAATGCAATATTTAAAGTTGTTTGACTTTGAATATCGATAGTTTGTGATACATAGCCTAGATAAGAAATCTTAAGTTGATCACCAGTTTTTACGTCTACCTCAAAATTCCCGTCAAAATCTGTTACTACACCATCAGATGTATTAACGATCAATACACTAACACCAGGAAGCGCAGTTCCGTCTGTCTCTGCAGTTATCGTACCTGATAATGAATAAGTGTCCTGAGCAAACAAAGGAATATTAAGAAGTAAGACTACGACTAATATTAATTTAGCTTTTAAATTCATAATTATTTTGTTATGTTCTTATATAAAATTCAATTAGATACCTTACCATATATGGGCTTCGGTATCATCTCTAACCTATTACTGAATAAAAACAGACACTCTGATAAATCGAAAAGATTTTGTAATTTTGCAGAAGTGTGTAATTATACGTAATTACATGTTTAATTTTACTTCCCTCGACACGAAGTAAATGTTTTGCGAAAGGATGGGTGTGCACCCGTCCTTTTTTTGTGAAGTCAATTTTTCATATTCTTTGATTTTTTTTGAGTTGTAAATAGTTATTATTTTTTTGGTTTTCCAAACTGGTTTACCACTTTGGTTCACCAAATATATACTATTTTACCTTTTTAACAAACTATTTTGATATTTTTTTGACTCAATGTGGCTTTTATTCCATAAAACCTTCTCGGATTGGGCAAGTAGATTTTTTTTATGACTGCTTATCTCCAAAATAAGACACCCCATCACCACTTAAGAAATCTTCTCTTACCGGGCTAAATGTGTCAATTAAGATCCCTTCTTCCAAACAAATTGCACTATGCAATAAATTAGGCTCGATATACACGCCATCTCCTGCTTCTACAATTTTCTTTTGTCCATCAATTTCAAATTCAAATTTACCAGAAACACAATAGGTAGCTTGCGTGTGAAAATGCTGATGTGGGGCACCTAATGCTCCATTCTCAAATTTCACTTTTACCATCATGATCTGGTTATCGTAACCTAAGAACTTTCTTGATACTCCTCCGCCAAGCTCTTCCCATTCCATTTCTTTTGTTATGACATACTTTTCACTAAATCGCTTCATAATTTTTAATTTATTTGTTCTCTGTTAATATATACGAACCTCTCCAGGTATACTCTTTATTGTCTATTGTCAATTTATGCTCCGATTCCTTATCATTGTTTTCGTTTGAAATGATAAAGACTTTTGATGTATCGTTTTTTGTATTAATTTGAATTGCTGTATATTCTTTTGAATCTAATAAAACAGACACATCATCTATATTACTATATGCATTAACAGCTAACTCAGACACAGGAGAATATGTTCCATGAGATTCTATTGTCGAAACAAACAATGCATCCTTTGCATTGTTTTTTCTTAAAATTAGTGTTTGCTCATTTCGCAGATTAAAGTCTGGGTCATTTGCACCAATCCTACCAAAAATAACTTCATCATTATTAAAAGTTATAGCAGAATAAGTATAAAACTTATCATTTTGTAACCAGTTTAATTTTATGTTTTCTCCATTAACCAATGCTCCAGCTTCTTTATATAAATGCTGGTAACCAGCAGAATTCCCTAAAATTTCAGGCGCATCTAATTTCTTATAATCAAAATTGGTTTGCATAATTTGCCCTAAAAAGAAAAATGGTAAATCATATTGGTTTGAGGATTCAGATGATACACGCATTATATCTAACACATAAGGATTTTGGTAATCTTTATCCTTAATAGTTACCATAGTTCTGTGAATCTTAGTTCCCGGATAAGCATTCTCCTCTTTGGCACTCGCAACTTGAATATTTTCATCTTCAACACTGAATATATATTTATTAGAATGATACTTGCTTCCAATATCATACTTTCCATTAAATTGAGATTTTTCATTTTGTACCAATGTATTATGTGCAATACTCTGTTTAGCCCAAGTGGTATTCTCCTTTAAATAGTTACCGCCACCTTTTTGCTCAATATTAACAAAACGACTCATGCCGTAATCTTGAACAACCTCAGTACCGCCATCAAATAAAGCAAAAGATAATTTATCGTAATGTCCATGACTTAATCCGTGAGCTGTATATTTAAAAACCAACTCCATATCGCCGCTACGTAAAATGCCAACTGCACCTTCATCCCCATTTGCACCATCTGATAATTCAATAGATTTTTTTACAAAAGGCTTTTCCCTAGCTGCTGCAATACCAAGAGCAACTGCTAAACCTGCGTCATCAAGCGTAACTTCATCCTGCATTTCTGCTATACTCAATAATTCTGGGTTATTTCCTCCAAAATGATAGCCTATATCAACAGTAGATATTAAAGATGAATTAAAATAAGACATTCCTTTTTGAGCATCGTTCAACAAAAAGAACTCGCCATCAGCATTTGATAAGTTTAATAAGGCATTTACACTTTTTAAAAGCACACCATCTTTATACTCAAACACTTTTTGTTCGGGCTTTTTATTTTGAAGCGCTTGTGCAAAAATTAAAAATGGATACGAAGCGTAACGCTGATAATAAGGACCTTCTGTAAAATACCCATCTGGTGAAAAAGGCTCATTTACATTGGCAAAAAAGCCTATTTTTTGGCCATCTTTTCTAATATAACCACCATCATTATCCTTTTCATCTGGATCAAATTTATCATCGTTAACACCATTCAAAGCCCTATCTAAAAGCGCATCATCATCCATAGCCAAAGCAATCATACCAACAGCCGCATTACCCCATGTGGCATGATTGTGAACTCTGTTAAAAAACTGAGGATTTTCTTTAGAAATATAATCAGCAAAAGGTTTAAATAAATCTGTCTCTAATGTGTTGCGTTCTTCTTCAGATAAATATTCATATATACAATCATAAGCTTGACTTGTATACACCAACCAATTAGAATCGTTTAAACATTGCCAAAATAACTTACCTCTGGCGTATGACCGTGGTTTAGGATGAATAGGCCATGTTGGATATTGCCTTGCATACTCAAACAACATGTCTTTTACATATTTGGCATACTTATCATCATCCAAGATTTGATATAATACCCCAGCTTTTTGCATTAGGATATAATTCTTTTTATGCGTTTCGTGCGTATAGCCTCCAGAATAATCTTTTGGAACTGGAACGTCAAAACCCTTTATGATTTCCGCATCAATCTCTTTTTGAGCGGCAGCTAAGGTCTTATCAAAAATCGGTATTTGCCCTAAATTAGCTCTAATGTCTTTAACCCCTTTTTTAGTTAGCACTAAACTGGGATGAGACTGCTCACCGGTTTTATCTACTGTTTTAAACTCTGCAGTCTTATTACATGAAACGAGTACGAAGGCAATTGAAAAAACTAAAATATGTATTTTATTCATTATTTATTTTATTGCATTTGAGAAGTTAACCCAAGATTTAAATTATCTGTTCCTTTATTAATCAGTGCCGATTTCTCAGACAATTGATAGGTGCCATCAATAAAGTCTGGATTCAAATTCCAAACATTCTTTAAATTGTATTTTTGGTCACCCGTAATGACTAACTCATCTGAGTTGTAAAAATTATTGTTTAGAATATTTACAATAGGCTCTCCAACAACCAGGTGCATTTCCATTGCTTTAGAGTTATTAAAAATATTGTTCTCAATATCATTTACCTGAACACCATATAATGACATAGCCCGTTTGTATTTATTCTTCTTACCATAACCAACATGATCCAACACATTATGATCAAATTCTAAAAAAGGCCCAAATGTGCTTTCATCCTTTCCTCCTCTATACAAACGCAATGCAGCTCCTTGTACATCAGTAATGGTATTGTTTTTCATCAACAGATATTCTACATTATAGGCACCAATATCGTCTGTTTCTTTGTCTAAGGCAGCTATATGCCCCGTGATATTTTTAAATTTTGAATTTGAAATACTTATGGTGTCTGCAAACGTCCCCTTAGAAACTCTTAACACATCAAAAGAATGATTGACAACTAAATCTACAAACTCGCAGTTTTCAATAAATAATTTATAGTTATCATTCATTGAGTTTTTACTTGTACTAATAACTGCATTACCTGCGTAATCTGGAGATTTTGCACCATCAAAAATTATATTTTCCAGCGATAAACTCCCTCCATTTTGAATTTCGAAAGCCATCATTCTTTCAAACAAAATTGTAGCCTTAGTGTTTCCTGAAGTTTTAAAAGTGAGCGGATGCTTTACTTTCACTGCTTTGGTTAACAAATAAGTACCTCCTTCTTCTAATTCTATAATATCTCCTGCTTGTGATTCTTTGACTATTTCAAACAAAGTGTTAATACCTGCGGCTACTTTTATGGTTTTACCTGAATTTAAGGCTACACTTTTATCAGCTTTAGCATACCAGTTTGTTCCTGTACTTTCTTTTGTGGCAATAGCTGCGTTTATGACCACTTCATTTTTTATCTTATCAGACTTAGGAATCAAATATCCTTGCGCATTCTTCTCTAAAGTTATATCCGCATTTTCAAAACCACTAGAAATTGTTGTTTTTAAATTGTTTCCTAAAATATTATCTTTAAAACTGACTCCGCTTATATCATCATAAATTGTAAACAAATCAGTTTTATCTTCATGATAAAATATGTTTCCTGAAATTTCTGAATTTAATGGTGCTTTACTTCTTTCTGCATCACTACCTGCGCATAATTGAATATGATCACAATTGATAAATGTGTTATTATTTACTTTTGAATCAATAACCGGAACATATCTGTTTGGTGGTGAATTTGGCACGCCATTCATCATTACAAATGCGCCTCTAAAACGATATCCGGTTAAACCGATATGGTAATTATTGATAACAGTTTGCGTTTCATTTATGACTCTGACTCCACCTGTACTCGGCTTACCATTTCCGATAAACACATTTCCATCTACTAAAGTTTCGTTTCCATGACGCATAGTTAAGGTACCCGTACATTCATAAAATGTATTGTATTTAAAGGTGTTTTGACAAGACTTATTTGAAATAATCTCATGCTCACCATTACATCTGTCAAAATAATTAGATTCCACCAGAGTATTAGAATTCTCTAAAGCATTGTGACTTGTTCCTATTCTGAGTGTTTCACCCCCGTTATTTCCAAAAGTCGGGCGAGGACCAAAATAATTATGATCTATTTTATGATTGTTTTCTATACTTCCTTTTGTATCTAAACCAACAATCATCGTAACGCCCAAATTCTTTTTTCCTTCAATATGGTTGTGATCAATTCTATTATTTTTACCGTAAATGGTAATCCAATAGTCTTGAACATGACGTTCTGGATTGTTGAAATTATCAATAACACATTCTGTTAAACGAGAGTTAGTTGCCATCTCATCTCGGTTCTTGCGAAATGAAATCACTGAATTTGTAGGTGTATAACCATTTTTAAAAACCAAGCCTTCTACTTTTAAAAAAGAACCGGCTATGCTTAAATTGGAACTACCAGTTAAAATCACTTTCCCTTTCGTCTCTACCGACAAAACTATAGAGTCTGTCTCGGTTCCGTTTCCTTCAAATAGCAATTCTGTGTTGCTCCACTCCCCATTAGCCAAAATTATCTTCGAGCCAGGTTTTGCGTTTCTTACGGCCTCATCAAATTCGGTCACATTATGTACAAGCTGACCTTTATCTTCTTTTTCAGTGCATGAATACAATCCTGCATGAAGGTAAAACGCTGTAAAAAAAATCAATAATAATTGTCTCATACTTTGCTTAAAAAATTGGTTGACCAAATTGGTTGACCAAATATATGAATAGTTCTCAACTATGCAAATCTTTACAGGACAAAAAAATAATTAATGTAAATCAGGTGATTGCGCTTAAAAATTTCTGGAATAATCTTTTATTCTCGTAACGTTTTGCAGCTAACTGCGTCAATTTAATGTATTCATTCACCTGAATAAGAGATAACCATGAGCACAACTATCCAATCTAAAAGAATTCACAGTGTTGACGCTTTAAGAGGATTTGCCTTGGCAGGAGTAGCCTTGGTGCATATGCTAGAACAATATATTGCCGGTCCGTCTTCCGAAGGGTTTATGGAAGGAGTCAATTCATTACCCGATCAAATTGTTCAAGGACTCATGCCAATTTTTTTTACGGGTAAATTCTTCGCATTATTTTCTATTCTGTTTGGATTAAGCTTTGCTATACAGATGCAATCAGCTGAGAAAAAAAATATAAAATTTGGAAAAAGGTTTTTATGGAGAGCAATATTACTATTTGGAATAGGCTATGTACATCAATTATTTTACCGAGGTGATATTCTCACTATTTACGCTGTACTGGCTCCATTTTTAATACCCTATTACAGAATTCCAACAAAATGGTTGTTGATCACGGCTGGGTTTATTTTCCTTGGGATTCCCAGAATTATCGCGTTCTTTATTTTTGGAGGCGAAAGCCCTACCGGAATTCACTCCATGATGGATGTTAATCACCCACAGGTTCTCGCCTATTTTGATACCATACAAAATGGCAGTTTGCTTGAGGTATTCAAAGCCAATGCCACCTACGGGATGCTTACCAAAATAGATTTTCAACTGTCTTTATTTGGTAGGTTCTACTATACTTTCGGCTATTTCCTTATAGGCTTGTGGTTAGGTAGAATTGAGCTGTTCAATAATATAGAAGCCTTTTCAAAAAAAATAAAAACGGTTATGCTTTGGGCCGTAGCGGGAATGCTGGTATCGGTTGTTATCACCTTTGCTACTTTTGCCACCATTGACCAACCAATAGATAATACTTCTTTACATTTTACATTTGGTATTAACTTTATGGATTGGTTCAATATCTCAATGTCTACCATTATACTTTGCGGATTCCTGCTCTTATTTCAAAGAGAAAAATGGGAAAAAAGATTGCTATTCTTTGCACCTTATGGAAAAATGGCCCTAACGAATTACATACTACAATCAGTAATTGGAACCTTTATATTCTTTGGCTGGGGATTGGGTTATCTCGGACAGATAAGAACCATCTTTTTACTTGCAATGGCCATATTATTAATCATTGTCCAAACATTAGCCAGTAAGTATTGGCTTCAAACTTTTAAATACGGGCCACTTGAATGGTTATGGCGCTCTGCTACCTATTTAAAATGGCAACCTATGCTTAAGAATACAGAATTGAATGCCAAAAAGATGGATTTATCATAAGCATGGAATTTTGGTTCAAAACATGAGTTCTCGATGTTTTCATCTAAAAATGACAGATTAGATTTTGTATGTGACAATTTAATATTAAGATCTTGATGATCAAATTTATAAATTTGAAGGATTAATATTTTGATTCTTACAAATTCTTTCATCATGAAAAAACTATTCTCTGCTTTTCTCTTCGCTGCGCTCATAATTTCTTGTCAAACCAAAGTAAACGAACCAATAAAAGTAAGTGACCAGATCCGGTTAAACCAAGTAGGCTATTATCCTTCTTCAGTCAAAGAATTCATACTTGCAGATCTATCAGGAACTAGTTTTGATCTTGCTGATAATGATGAAAAAGTTGTTTTCAGTGGAGTACTTGTTGATCAGGGAACCTGGAAAACTTCAGGAGAAAAAGTAATGTTTGGAGATTTTACTGAGTTTAATACGCCTGGTACTTATCATATAATAGTTGATGGAAAGACTAGTTCTTATCCATTTGAAATTAAAAATAATATTTACGAACCCGTATTACATGCTGCTATAAAAAGTTATTATTTTCAGAGAGCCTCAATGGCTATTGAAGAAACTTACGGGGGCATTTATAAAAGAGCTGCCGGACATCCTGATGATGCCTGTATCTACCACCCTTCTTCGGGTAAATCAGAAGGCACATTGAACGCACCAGGCGGATGGTACGATGCTGGTGATTATGGAAAATACATCGTAAACGCCTCACTTTCTGTAGGTGAAATGCTATTATTACTTGAGCAATTTCCTGATGGCATTTCAGATGGCGATTTAAATATCCCTGAAAGTGGTAATGGTATTAGTGACTTATGGGATGAGCTTAAATATGAATTGGATTGGATCTTAACCATGCAAGATGATGATGGTGGCGTATATTTTAAATTGACGGCTCTTGGGTTTGGTGGCTTTATTATGCCCGAAGCCTATGACCTCGATCGCTATATCATTGGAAAAGCAACAGCCTCAACATTAGACTTTGCGGCAGTGCTAGCTCAAGCCTCAAGATTGTATAAAGAAATTGATCCTGAATGGTCAGCCAAAGCACTTGATGCATCTGTCAAAGCCTGGAACTGGGCACAGAATAACAACAATATTGCTTTTAAAAACCCGGAAGATGTGAGTACCGGACAATATGGAGATGCTGAATTTTCAGATGACTTTTTCTGGGCGGCATCAGAATTGTTTTTGGCTACTAAAAATGACACCTATAAAAGCGCCATGACAGAATTCAATCAAACATATCAACATCAATTAGCTGATAGCTGGATGCATTTTGTTCGCAATGTAGGCTTCCATTCACTTTTAGAGAATAAAGATGACTTAGATCCTGAAATGGCTGAATCATTAACAACAGGGCATTTGACCTTAGCTGATGAAATATTACAAAAAATTAGTGATCATCCTTATCACATTGCCTTAGACAATTTTGTTTGGGGATCTAACAGTGACATTTTGAATCAGGCTTTAATCTTATGTGTGGCGCATAGAATTTCAGGAGAAGAAAAATACTTAATCGGGGCTGAACAGATAACTGATTATATATTTGGTAAGAATGCAACTGGTTATTCTTTTATGACTGGTTTTGGCACTAAAAAAGTAATCTTTCCTCATCATAGACCAAGTGGTGCAGATGGCATAGCTGATCCGGTTCCTGGCTTTATCCTGGGCGGACCAAATAATGACCGACAAGATGCACATGAAGTGACCTATAGTTCAGAATTTGCTGCAAAGGCCTTTATGGATGTGGAACCTAGTTTTGCTTCAAACGAAGTTTGCATTAACTGGAACGCTCCCGCAGTATACGTCTTAGGATACCTGCAACAGGTTAGAAAATAGATGACTTAAAATCCTTATTTTTGACAGCAGTTATAATAACTGCTGTTTTTTTATGGATGATTTTCAACCCTTACTGGATTATATAAATCGTTTGGTGCAACTAGACGAGAACGAAGAGAAAAAACTCTGCGACTTGATCTCCTATAGAAAATTACTTAAAGGGCAGTATTTTCTGCAACAAGGAGACATTTGTAAATTTAGTGGTTTTGTTGTGTCAGGCTGTACCAAGACCTTTTTTGTAGACGAGGATGGACAAGAGCACGTGGTCATGTTTGCTATTGAAGACTGGTGGACTTCAGATATGGGTAGTTATATTTCTCAAAAGCCCGCTGATTTCAATGTTCAATGTCTTGAAAACACGACGCTTATTCAAATCTCTTATGAAGATCAGCAAGAATTGCTGCGTCAAATTCCAAAATTAGAAAGATTCTTCAGACTCATCATTGAAAGGGCTTTCGTTTCTTCGCAAAAAAGAATCGTTAGAAATTTAAGCATGAGTGCCAAAGACCGGTATCTGCATTTCAGAAACGTATATCCAAAGATTGAACAGCGCATTCCTCAATACCTTATAGCTTCCTACCTCGGTATTACCAAAGAATTTCTAAGCAAAATTAAAAGCCAATTGATCTTAGAGCAGTAAATGTTAATCTAGATTAACATCATTTGATAAACTGTCTTATTTTCTGATATGCAAAGTCAACGCATCTTTGTCATGTTCTTTTAAACAAGAAAAATGAATTTGTTGATTGAAAAAATAAGTGACCTTAATGACATGATGATGCAAGGAGCATTTTTGGAAGCTTTCGAAGCATTTTATGATGAAGATATTGTGATCCAGGTGAATGATGATAGACCCGTTATTGGGAAAGAACTTAATCGGATCTCAAAGAAAAATCAAATCGACAACATCATTGATTTTAAAAGCGCTAAACCATTAAAAGTAACCGTTGGTGAACAAAGTACTATGGTTGAATGGCACATCAATTATGTAGATAAATTACTTGGTGAAAAATGCTTTACCCAGGTTGCCGTTCAAGATTGGAGTGACGGAAAGATCATAAAAGAAAAATTGTATTGCGGAGGTAAAAATTAGAAAAACGATTGGGCTGTAATGTAATCAAAAAAAATCCGTCAAATCGCCTTCAAATAATAACAGATTTAAAAATTAAAATTATGAAAACTACAATATTTAATAATACAAGAAGAGTGAGATGGTCTGCGCATAGAAACTATGCCCTCAAATCATAAATTAAAAACAACCTAGAATTAAATCAATTCTTATGAAAACTGAAATATTTAATAATAATAAAAAGGTGCGATGGTCAGAGTTCAGAAATTACGGCATCGAGTCTAAAACTAGAAAAAACCTTATTGCAGCAGTATAAAAAAGCAATAGGAATATTTTTAACTATAACCATAATAATATTACACACATGAAAAACAGAGCACAAACAATAATAGCAGCATTAATCATTGCGACAGTGACTTTTGCATTTACAACTATTGAAGACGGAAAAAAGGAAATTAAAATTGAAACGAGTTCAGTAACCTGGAAAGGATATAAAGTAACTGGATCTCACAAAGGAAGCATTGGGCTAAAAGAAGGACAACTTACTTTTAAAGATGACAAATTAGTTGGAGGTGACTTTGTTATTGACATGTCAACTATTGAAAATACTGATATGGAAGGTGAATACAAAGCCAAATTAGAAGGACATTTAAAATCAGATGATTTCTTTGGTGTTGAAAAATTCCCGACTGCTTCATTGGTTTTCACAAATGTGAAAAGTACTGGTAAAAATTCTTACGAAGTAACAGCTGATCTAACAATTAAAGACAAGACAAATGCTGTGACTTTTGATATGTCAATCTACGGAAACAAAGCTACGGCTAATGTTAAAATTGACAGAACAAAATTTGATGTGAGATATGGGTCAACAAGTTTCTTTGATGACTTACAAGACAAAGCAATTTATGATGAATTCGATTTGATTTCTGATCTTGAATTCTAAACTAATTATTTTTTTATTAGAAAGACCGCTCTCCCCCAGCGGTCTTTTTTTGTTTTAAACTTTTTACTTATACGAGCTAGAAGACTGAACTGCAACTATATTGACTTGCATTTGATATTTATAGTTTTTTGCCTACCTTTAGCTAATTAAGCCTAAACGTTATTACGTGAAACCATACCTTGTTATTATCAATCATAGAACCTGGGTCGCACTGCTCATTTCAATTCTTGCAACTTATGTCTGCTTTACTTATCATGTCAGTTTTGACATTGATCTAACGCTTATAAGCATAGCGATTATATTCCCTCTTGTATTTACGATAAGAGGATCTTTTAGAAGAAGAGAAAAAGCGCTGGAACATTTGAGCGAATTTCGTGGTACTATAAAAACACTAGATTATTTTTTCGCTAGTAACGACAAGCTTTCTGAAGAAGAAAAAATTGAAGCACATAAACTACTTATAATTATTAGTGATCATTTAATGAAACAATTAAAAGCTAATAGTACTCAAACTGCAGAGCTTGATGGAAATATAGACCAGCTTTTTGATTTTTTGCAAAATCATAAAGAGGCGATTTCAGGAAAAAAAACAGAAAAAATATTTAAGTACATGCAAGACTTGCATGAAACTATTGAAAACGTTCATGCTATAAACATTCACAGGACGCCAATTAGTCTAAAAGCATACTGTCTTATCTTTATTTATATCTTTCCATTAATTTATGCCCCTGCCATCATTAATAGAATTGGAGCGGAACACAATGTCTGGATATCTTATTTTGTTGTTATTTTTAGTCAGTTTATCCTGGTATCACTCTATAACATACAGAACCAGTTAGAGTATCCATTTGACGATGAGGGATTAGATGATATTAAGTTGAATAATTTTAAAATAAATCGCTAAAAAGTAAAAACGATGACAATTGTCATTATCTATGTATTAACGTAATTCTATTTTTGAACTAATTAGTTATTACATTGAAAAGAAAGACCTTGCTGACAGTCATTAGACAAAAAGCAAGGTCTTTTTGTTTGGCTACTAGTAATTGTCATAATATCATTATTATTAGTTTTAAATAAAAACAATGAGAGCTGCAGTTACCACCAGAAAAGGAAACCCTAATGTCATAGAAATTCAAGAAAGGTCAATTCCTGTGCCAGAAAAAGGTTGGGTTTTAATCAAAGTGAAGGCTTTTGGGCTAAATCGATCAGAGCTGTTTACAAGACAAGGCCATTCTCCTAATGTGCTTTTCCCCAGGATACAAGGAATTGAATGTGTTGGGGTGGTAGAAAATGACCCTTCCGGCAAACTCATAAAAGGGCAGCAAGTGGCTGCCATTATGGGAGGTATGGGAAGAAATTATGATGGCGGCTATGCTGAATATGTAATCGTCCCGGAAGAAATCATTTTTCCTTTTAAAAGCTCCTTGCCCTGGCAAATACTCGGCGCTATCCCAGAAATGTTTCAAACAGTGTCTGGGTCATTACAAGAAGCTTTGGAAGTTTCATCCAAAGACATATTACTTATTAGAGGAGGCACTTCTTCTATCGGCATGTTGAGTTGTCAATTGGCTAAAAATATTGGAGCAACCGTTATTGCAACGACTCGAAATGCAAACAAAACAGAATCCTTACTAAAAAACGGAGCTGATCATGTTGTTATAGACCAAGGGTCAGTCAAAGATGCCGTGAGAGAACTTTTCCCTCATGGAATTGATAAGGTATTGGAATTAATAGGCACCCGAACCTTAAAAGATTCTTTACAATGCATCAAGCCTAAAGGAATGGTATGTATGACCGGAATTCTTGGAAATGAATGGTCGATGAAAGAATTTACGCCTATGGGCGATATCCCATCCCTTGGAAGACTCACGGTATATATGGGAGAAGCCGCCAACCTTAACCATAAGCGTTTGCAGGAATTTATTGACCTTGTGGATAAAGGAATGATCAACCTCAATGTTGACCGAGTCTTCACATTAGATGAAATTGTTAAAGCCCATACCTATATGGAAGACAATTTGGCCAAAGGCAAATTAGTCGTCATTTTATGAGCTATTATACTATAAATGCTTCAACCACGTTATGTCTATTGATTAAAACTTAACTAAAAAAGCATTTATTATGATTCATAAAACTGCGATGTTCATTTTGTTGTTTGTGACAATGTCACTTAACGCACAACTTAAAGAAACATGGTCATCTTCTTTTGAAAAGGAAGTAAACTGGCAAACTGTTACTTCATTAGGAAATTATATTGTTCAAACAGATTCAGGCTTGTTTGGAATTGAAAATAATACAGGGGAGGTAATTTGGCATGATAGCAAATTCACTGGTTTAAGTGAAACAGAGTTTACTGAATTAAATAACTCTCCATTTGCGAAAATTCAAACCACTCATGGTTTATTTTTCATTAATATGTTTGATGGATCCACCGTTTTTAACTCCTTTGATAATGGTATCAAAAAGGTTAAAGATCACTTCGTGTTATATCGCTCAAATTCAATAGTTGTTTCAGGAATATCTGAAGGTAAAGAAAATATTGCTGTTTCAGTTGATATTGAAACAGGTCAGGTCCTTTGGAAATCTAAGGAAGATTTTGGAAAAATCGTTGATATAGTTGAACTCTCTGACCAAGAACTTCTTGGGGTTACTTTATTTAAAAATATACGTATTAATTCATTATCTGGAGAGGTCGTATGGAGTGCTGCAAATACAAAAGAATCTCAGCAAATTGGTGCAATGGGCGGTATGGGTAATCTGCTACAGAAATTTGCTGAAACCACAATAGATACTGAAGACATTAAATTAGATTTTGCCATTCATCCTTCACTCGAATATTTTGTGATTGGTACGGAGCAAGAAAATGACGCAACGATTACAAGTTCTAGTCAAAACCAAATAGTCACTTACAGCTCAACCTATCGTGCTTATAGTGTTGAAAGTGGCGATCTTATTTGGAAAAAACCGGTTACTGTAAAAGGACAGCTGGGGCATAGTACCTGGATAGCTGATAATTTATTGATTATGCCGTTTGGCAGAAACAATTCAAAAGTAAATCTGATTGATATTAAAACCGGTCAAGGACTTTGGGGTAAAAAAGGAAGAGGTATCTCTATTAAAGGAGGTATTTATAGTTACACTCCTACAGAAAAGGGTATGCTTGTAATCACCACAAGAAATGATAAGAACTTTTTGAATTATTTAGATACTCAATCTGGCACATTCACATTTGATAAAACGATAAAAGTGAAAGGATACGTAGGTTATACCTTAACTACTGACAATGGTATTTTATATGCTACTGAAGAAGAAATGAATATTGTCAATACATCGACTGGAGATCTATTGTGGGAAAAAGATATAAAAACCAGTTATAATCTGGTTGAACAAAACAATGACCAATTATACTTGTTTAACTACAAAACAAGTTCAATAAATGCAATAGACTTGAACTCCGGACAAATAAGTATGTCAGGACAAACTGAAATCGACTTTAAAGAAGGTGAAGGCCCCAAGCAAATTGAAGTTAGAAGCTCAGGAATTATTATAAGTTCAGATCAAAACTTTGCCATGTACGATTTTGATGGTAAACTCAGCTATCAGTCATATTATAAATCACCCAAAGAAGAAGGCTGGAAAAGAGCACTTTTATATGCAGGTACAATTTACTCAGGTTATGTATCAGCAGTTTCAGGCTTGGCTTCTGGAGCATTGAGTCAGGCGAGTAATCAGGCTGGAAATCAATCAGCAGAAGGTCAGGCTTATGCTGAAGTTGGAATGGCATATAATGAAATGAGCAAGGCAGCCGGAGGTGCAGCCTCTATGGCTTTTAGTGCTGCCAATAAGCGATTTAAAGCTACAAAAGAATCTCGTGACTATATTATGGTACTCACTAAAACTGATGAAGGTATAGCATTAGTCAAAATAAATAAAGACACTGGTGAAAGTGAAAACTCAATTTCACTGGGTAAGAATAGAAAACCTAATTATGCAATTGATCTGATTGAAGGAATTGTGTATTTAGAGATTGACAAGAACTTTATTAAACAATACCTTCTTTAAAAACATAAAAAGAATAAGAATTGGGCCTTCTGTGATATACAGAAGGCTTTTTTTATGTCAATTCGATAATTATTTCGAGAAAACTCGAAGTAAATCGTGCCAATAATACGTTAATAAAAATATTTTTGATTTTTTAACATATTTTTATTGTTCTGACTAACAATGAATTAACATAATTTAGTGTGAAATATTTGTTAAAATAGTACTTTGTTTTACATAGTACTGTAACATGTTTGAAGATGTGTCGTCTTATAAGTGTAACCAACAAAACAATAATTATGAGAACTACAATATTTAACAACAGTAAAAGAGTAAGATGGTCAGCACACAGAAATTATGCTATCAAATCTTAATCAAAACAAAACCTAATTATCAATTATCAAAAAAAATATCATGAGAACTACAATATTTAACAACAGCAAAAGAGTAAGATGGTCAGCACACAGAAATTATGCTATCAAATCTTAATCCAACAAAACCTAATTATCAATTATCAAAAATAATATCATGAGAACTACAATATTTAACAATAGCAAAAGAGTAAGATGGTCAGCACATAGAAATTATGCTATCAAATCTTAATCCAACAAAACCTAATTATCAATTATCAAAAATAATATCATGAGAACTACAATATTTAACAACAGTAAAAGAGTAAGATGGTCAGCACACAGAAATTACGCTATCAAATCTTAATCCAACAAAACCTAATTATCAACTATTAAAATTAATATTATGAGAACTACAATATTCAAAAAAAGCAAAAGAGTAAGTTGGTCAGAAAAAAGAAACTACGATTATTAAAAAACACTTTTCAATCAAACTCCGTTTTAAGCATGTTAACAAGCAAAACATTATTTCCACATAAATTTCTAGGTACGACTTCAACATGTACCAGCAACCCTAATTAAACCTAGGGTTTTCTGCTTTTAACAACACACTCCTTTAATTACCTCCAAAATTTAAAATTTTTCGCGACAATAGCCCGTTGGGCCAATTATGCAATTTATTGGGCCAAACAAATAACGAATAGTTCTTGGTTCAGCTGATCTTTGTATTGAACAAAATAAAGATGAAACCATGAAAAAATTAAGAACTGTAAGCGTTGACATAATGGTCAACAGCACTAAGGCTAAAGCCTGGGATGTATTATTTAATCGGTTTGGAGAAGTCAATGCCTTTAACCCACTTATCGAGGGGTCTCATTTTACAAAAGGCAATATTGGAGAATTGGGTTGTGAACGACAATGCGATCTGGATAGTAAAAATTCCATCCATGAAAAAATTGTTGCGGTAAGAGGAGACAGTAGTTTTGATATTGAAATCATTCAAGGAGGACTTCCCATGATAGATAAGATGAAAGGCACAATCGACCTAAAAGAAATACTGTCGAATCAAACCTTGGTAACTGCAACGATTCATTTTAATACTTCACCAGCTTTTATGGGAAGCTTTTTAAAAGGGATGATTGCTAAAATGTTCTTCAAAACTCTGGTTGGTTTAAAATTTTACCTGGAGACAGATGCAGAAGTAACAAAAGAAAACATAAAAGATATAATGAAAACCTATAAAATGATGAACCCTCATGACACATTCTCGAACAGCGAAATTGCGGCTTAAGAATAGCTTAAAACATAGTCATAATACCTTACCGTATGGTACAATGATTTCCAGAAAAAAACCACAGGTGTACCCTTAACAGGTGCACCTGTTTTATGTATTTCTGTATACCACTCCCCTTTTCCGGTTATGAATTTCTTGCTTATGTATTGGGATTGCTCAAGAGCTAATTTTTTATACTTCTCTTCTCCGGTTATGCTAAAAACATTGAGAAGTCCTAAAACTACTTCAGCTTGAGGCCACCATGATTTGACTTCTTCTAAGGGTTTACTGCCGTCAAGCGCATTAAAATATCCTCCATGTTCGTTATCACTTGCTGTCTCAATAACCTGATTCATCATCTTAACCGCTAAATCTTCTGCTTTTTTTATCAGCGCTGCATCATTTATAGCTTTCGCTGCTTCGCAAATCACCCAACTGCATTCTGCATTATGACCGGCCCATACCTCATCAGGTAGTAATTCCCAATTTTCTGTAAAACGATGTAGACATGAATAATTCTTCTTGTCTATAAAACGGTCAATAATTATATTGATTAGATCTCGAATTGAATCCCTTAAAGAATCTGTTTTTTTCTGTTCATACAACAAAACCAAAGCCTCCATAATATGAAAATGTGATCCAAACGATCTTGTCATATTTACCCCTCTTGCCCATTTTTCATCAAAGCCATCAAGATAACATTGGCTGGAGACATCCTTTATATTTGCTTGAATAAAAGCCAATTGTTCTTCTAATAGTTCAGAAACAGCTGGTGATGAATTAATTTTTGAATACTCTGCCAAACCATACATGACAAATGCCTGAGCCATATTCACATTATCGGCATCGTGTTTCCATTCCATATTATATTTTCTCCCCCAAAAATATCCTCCTGATGGATTCTTAAAATCAGAAAGTAAGTCAAAGGCTGTATCCGCCAAGATTCTATACCTATCGTTATGCATTGATTGAAAGGCTCTTGAAGCGCCATAGATAATGCGGCTTAAATACATTGATCCCATGTCAGCTAATTTATTTGGAACTGTATCCTGAGACATTTCTGGAAATATGATCTTCTGATCCTGGCTCAGCATATTGTTTATCCAAAAACCCATATAACTTTCAAATTCTGTTTTCAGCTGATTCTGTTTTTTTTGCTTCATACTGCCAAGTTAATAAACAAGTTTCAATTACTCAAGAACCCAATAAAATGTTATTAAAATCACAAAATATGTTAACTGACATACGATGTCGGGCGCTTAGACAGTGATCTGATTTATCTTTGTACGAGGTTAATAGTTTTTATTAATATTCTGAAGATTGACATATGATTTAGTATTTATTTGCCAAAATAAAATGGATTAGACACCAATTAGATTATTCAATCAAGGAAGTCCCAATCATATCGAGAATCGTGCTCAATAGTAAATCAGGGGGAAACAAGGTTTACTAATATTAGGTTAAGTGCATTTGATTTTCGTTTGGTTGGGATATTTTAAAATAAACCCTTCCAAGCTACTATGATATATACAAATGAGCATTTAGCAATTGAAATTCTTCAAAATCATGTTGATGAAACGGAGCAATGTACGATTATGATGATCCTGCCTTATGAACTTTCTTCAGATAAAAAATTGCGAAAATTACCTTCCTGAAAACGTGGAAATACGTCGAGCCCATATTCGTTTTTTCCTCTTTCACCTTCCCAAATTATATTAAGACCAATCTGATCGCTTAATTCTACATTATCATATCGAATTGGTATGGAACAAAACAAATATTTCTGATTGGGTTTGTCTCGCACATATCGAAATAACTGACTCGTTAGATAAAAGTTGTTGTCATTATTATCTGCTGTGATATCAAAGCCAAAAAAGATAGGGCGCTCTAGTTTTTTATGATGTATTAAATCATTTACCGTGAGGTCCTGCTCATTCATTTGCTGAGATCTCAATTTTTCATATGTTTCCGTTTTTAAAGGAAAAATAAGGGAATGACCAGAATAAAAACCCGAATCATCAGTAATAATCAAATTCATTTCAGGCAACAACCTCACAGCCTCTTTAATAACTTCTTTTAATGATTTTGTTATTTTCTTATGGTAATGCATATACCTGACTATATAATCAATATCAGTCTCATAGTCTAAAGTGCGAATTCTCTTTGTTGCAATCTCCAGGTTACTTTTGAACCATTGAGCTTCCGGCAAAGTATTTGCCAGTCTCGACAATGAATACTTTCGTAAACTAAAGTCATAATAGGTTGGAATAGGAACACTTGCATTCAAATTTCGCAACAACTGGTATGGAAGTAAAGTCTCCATAACAATATCTTCTTCCTTATCGGGTTTGATGATCGTGGATCCATTTTCCCAACGTTGAACCGTACGAATATCCACATTTAGTCGGGCAGCAAATTCGGCTTGGGAACTCTGTTTCATTTTCCTGTAATCAACAAGAAGCTCTCCAATGCTATTATATTTCTTCATCCTATCTGGCATATTGTAAAAATAGGGAAAAAAACACCTGTATAATAATTTTTAGCTCAAGACATCGCATGTCGGCATCCAATAGACTGGATGCCTATATCTTTGTTAAAAAATTAGATATGATCCAAGAATTACTTACCGATATAGAAGTGGACGTAAAGTATAAAATTTATACAGAGCAGAAGAATTTGTTAGCGGTAAAGAACTTGAAAGAACTTCTCAATCAAATCGATCATGATGTTGAGGTTGTACCTTTAGAGGATAAAGAAAAATTATCCACGTTGTTGGTTTCGTTAAAAGGTCAAGCCCTGAGTGATATTGAATATCGAATGGTTGAGAGGATCATCAAGAACTAAATAGTGAAAAAGGAAAAGTTCCCGATTGATTATTGATTGTAAGCGTCGGAAACACACATTTGGCAACTTAAATGTAAAGAGCAGAAAAGTATTCCAGTGAGGGGTTATTAGGAAGAAGAACTACTGCGAATTGATGATGGTGAAAGAAAACAAGAATCGAATGTGATGTTATAAAGGTCTCTTTTTAGGAGGCCTTTTTTTATGCCCGTACATTAATAAACAGCATCAGTAAATATATAAAAAGAAAGCGGGTACTCGAAAATTCAAGTGCCCGCTTGTGCAAATATTAAGCAATTCTTTAAGTAATGCTTTTTTAAAAAGGAATTTATAATGCTACAACGAAATTATCTTGTGCATCAATACCGTTATTTACATAACTGTCAGCTGCTTGGTCATTCTCCCATACAGTCTCATCAATTAAATACTTAAACTGGTAACTTTTAGAAGTTTCAAGGTCTAATGTAGCTTTATAGCTTCCATTTTTGAATTTTTTCAAATCTATCGCCTCTTCAACATTCCAATCATTAAAATCTCCCAATAATTGAACTTTCGCTGCATCAAAAGCTTCTTCTTTAGTCAAAGAAAAAGTTACTTTACAAACTGGTTTGCTCTTTAAAAATTGTTTTTTAATACTCATGACATTCGTTTTAAAATTTTGCTACAAAATAAAGGTAATCGCTCGTCATAAAGAACAACTTTTTTAGCCTATTTGTGTACTAAATTAACCCAAGCCTTAACAAAATGATAATTGTAGGTTAATTTTACATAAAATATATATTGAAGATTTATGGTGCTTTGGTACTTCAACAGCCTAAAAATCTTTTGATTAGCGCTCTTTTTGAGCTAATAATTTACTACCTTTAAGTACCATTTCAACCATACTCTCTATGAAAAAACCCTCTAAAGCTCTGGTTAACAAGCTTCAGGAATTTAGTTTTAACCAAAAAAGCATAGATGAGCTAGACCTTTTCAAACAGCAAGGAAATATATTCCATTTGATCCATGAAAACAATTCTCATCACGCTGACCTAATAGATTCAGATTTCTTAAATCGCACCTATTCAATTAGAGTAAATTCAAACATTTATAACGTAAAAATTCAAAGACCCATTGATGATGCAGTTCAAAAAATGGGTTATGCACTCAGATCAGCGAAAACTGTAGATTCTATTAAAGCTCCAATGCCTGGAATAATTATAGATTTAAAGGTTGAAAAAGGCCAAAAGATTAAAAAAGGTGATACGCTTCTCATACTTGAGGCTATGAAAATGGAGAATGCCATTGTTAGCCCAAAAGACACTACCATCAAAGAGGTTTACACCACAGTGGGTGAAACTGTTGATAAAAACAAACTTTTAATTGACTTTGAATAAGCCTTCCTAAAAATACATTCATGAAAAAAATCTTGATCGCCAATAGAGGAGAAATAGCCCTACGTGTCATGAAAACAATCAAGCGGATGGGAATAAAAACTGTAGCTATCTATTCAACAATTGATAGAAATGCTCCTCATGTTATTTTTGCTGACGAAGCCATACACATAGGAGACAACCCTTCAAATCAAAGTTATCTCTTAGGAGATAAAATTATAGAAAAAGCCCTTGAATTACATGTAGATGCCATCCATCCAGGATATGGGTTTTTGAGTGAAAACGAACACTTCGCTAAGGCCGTAGAAGATCATAACATGGTTTTTATTGGGCCTGGACATAAAGCGATTAGAATTATGGGTGACAAACTAGCCGCCAAAGAAGCTGTGAAAAAATTTGATATTCCAATGGTCCCAGGAATTGATGAGGCTGTAACAGATGTTAAAAAAGCAGAAGAGGTAGCAAGTCAAATAGGCTACCCTGTTTTAATTAAAGCCGCCGCTGGTGGTGGTGGAAAGGGCATGAGAATTGTCAATTCAAAAAAAGACATCGCATCTCAAATGGAACGAGCTATAAGCGAAGCACTATCCGCTTTTGGAGATGGCTCAGTCTTTATCGAAAAATATGTGACATCTCCCAGACATATTGAATTCCAAATCTTAGCGGATAATCATGGTAATACAGTTCATTTGTTTGAAAGAGAATGCAGTATTCAAAGACGACATCAAAAAGTGGTGGAAGAAGCGCCATCCTCATTACTAACTGAAAGCCTCCGTAAAACAATGGGAGAAGCGGCTGTTAAAGTGGCCAAGGCATGTGACTATCGAGGCGCAGGGACTGTCGAGTTCTTGATGGATGCTGACTTAAACTTTTATTTTTTAGAAATGAACACGCGCTTGCAGGTTGAACATCCTGTAACAGAATTCATAACGGGCTTAGACCTCGTTGAAGAACAGATTAAAGTAGCCAGAGAAGAAAAACTCCGGTTCTCTCAAAAGGATGTCAAGTTCAAGGGTCATGCGCTAGAACTTAGGGTCTATGCAGAGGATTCTCTAAATGATTTTCTTCCTAATGTAGGCAGACTTGAAAGGTATCGTATTCCCAAAGGAAAAAATATCAGGCTCGACGATGGTTATGAAGAAGGCATGGAAATTCCTATTTATTATGACCCGATGATATCGAAATTGATCACCTACGGAAAAGACCGAGACGAAGCCATTCAGCTAATGATTCATGCAATTGACAACTACCTCATCGAAGGCGTTGAGACAACCTTGGCATTTGGCAAATTTGTTTGTGAGCATCCGGCCTTTAAAGAAGGTGATTTTGACACGCATTTTGTCAATTCATTTTATGACACAGAAGTCTTAAAAAACATCCGAAAGAAAGAGGCCCAACTGGCAGCGCTTATCGCATTAAAACTATATCAAAAGGAACAATCTGTATTGCGAACGCCGAATTAAAAATTAATTCTGTTACCTGTATTTACTATAGCGAAATTATTTATTGTCATCCCAAAACAAAGCGATTCTCATGAAAGAAAAACAAAAACAACTATTGCAGAAAATGGCAGAAGCCAGATTGGGTGGTGGAGAAAAAAGAATTGAGAAACAACACAGCAAGAAAAAACTTACTGCCAGAGAAAGAATTGAATACCTTTTGGATGACGGCTCTTTCGAGGAAGTCGGCATGTTGGTAACCCATAGAAGTACTGATTTTGGAATGGAAAATCAACAGTTCTTTGGTGATGGCGTCGTAACGGGTTATGGCACAATTAACGGTCGAATGATCTATGTTTTTGCTCAGGATTTTACTGTTTTCGGCGGTGCCTTATCAGAGACACATGCCGAAAAAATATGCAAAGTCATGGATCTTGCGGTAAAAATGGGGGCTCCAATAATAGGTTTAAATGACTCTGGAGGCGCGCGAATTCAAGAAGGAGTTCGATCTTTAGGAGGGTATGCCGACATTTTTTATAGAAATGTTCAATCTTCTGGAGTAATCCCTCAAATATCAGCTATAATGGGTCCTTGTGCCGGAGGTGCTGTTTATTCACCTGCCATGACTGATTTCACAATCATGGTTGAAGAAACCAGTTATATGTTCGTAACCGGTCCAAACGTTGTAAAAACTGTGACAAATGAAACAGTCAGCTCAGAGGAATTAGGTGGGGCGTCAACTCATTCTACCAAGTCTGGCGTTACGCATATTACTGCTGCTAATGATATTGCCTGTTTAGAAAGCATTAAAAAATTACTTGGCTATATACCGCAGAACAACCAAATAACAGCCCCAAAAATCCCCTATCAGCTAGGAGATGAATTGCGGGAAGAACTCGAACATATCATTCCGGATGACACCCACAAACCTTATGACATGAAATTGGTCATTAATGGCATTAGTGACCAAGATTCTTTCTTTGAAATACATAAAGACTATGCTGAAAATATCGTAGTTGGATTCAGCAGACTAGCCGGCAGGAGCATTGGAATCATAGCCAACCAACCCTTGAGTTTGGCAGGTGTTCTCGATGTAAATAGCTCTAAAAAAGCAGCTCGTTTTACTCGATTTTGTGACAGTTTTAATATCCCTTTATTGGTTTTGGTTGATGTTCCTGGGTTCTTACCAGGCACAGATCAAGAATGGAGAGGGATCATTGTTCATGGAGCAAAACTTTTATATGCTCTAAGCGAAGCAACTGTACCCCGAGTAACCGTCATCACAAGAAAAGCCTATGGCGGTGCTTATGACGTGATGAATTCAAAACACATTGGAGCCGACATGAATTTTGCATGGCCTACCGCAGAAATTGCCGTTATGGGTGCCAAAGGCGCCAGTGAAATTATTTTTAAGAAAGAAATTTCAGAAGCAAAAGACCCGGAAGCCAAATGGAAAGAAAAAGAAGCAGAATACGCCACTAAATTTTCTGATCCTTATCGCGCAGCTCGAAGAGGTTTTATTGATGAAGTGATACTCCCTAAGGAGACCAGAAGAAAATTAATAAAAGCTTTTTCAATGTTGGAAAACAAGCAGGTAGAATCCCCTAAAAGGAAACATGGAAACATTCCATTATAAATAAGTAATAAAGATATTATACGATTTCTGCGCTGAGTCCTCTTTCAAGTAATTGAGTACATCTGGGCTTTAGCTCTTCAAACTCACCGGTTTTAACCGCGCATTTACCCTTGTAATGCACAAGATAAGTACATTGTTCAGCCTGCTCGAGCGTATGTTCACAAACCTCTATGAGCGAATCAATCACAAAATCAAATGTATTGACCTCATCATTGAACAACAAGATCTCAAACAATTTGACTTCTTGTTCAGCAACTTCAAAAGACTCCTGAGTTTTTTCTTTTGTTGAATATATCATAACATTTCTATTCAATTCTGCATGCTAATTTACATATTTTAATCCAACCCAATTATTTCTTTCTAATTTCTTATTTAAAAGAAGTCCGTTTTCCTCAGCCGAAGAATTGATTATTTGAATGTCTTCAGTATAAAAACCACTGAGCAATAAAATGCCTTGGTCCTTTAAACTACCGGCGTAAATTTTCATATCAGCTAACAATATATTGCGGTTAATATTCGCAATAATCAAGTCATAGGTTTTAGGCTTTAATAAACTTGAATCCCCTTCAAATACTGAGATTGATTTACATTGATTACGCGCAACATTCTCGATTGAATTTTCATAACACCAACTATCTATGTCAATTGCATCTATAGAACTGGCTCCTTTCATTTCAGCAAAAATTGCCAATATTCCGGTTCCACAGCCCATATCTAATACATGCTTTCCTTGGAGATCCAATCCTCTTAAATGCTGAACCATCAAATGTGTCGTCTCATGATGGCCTGTCCCAAAACTCATTTTTGGCTCGATTACAATATCGTAAGCCAAACCTGGGTTCTTATGAAACGGAGCTCTAATACTTACTTCATTATCAACCACTATGGGTTCAAAATTCTTTTCCCACTCAAGGTTCCAATTGACTTGTTCGATTTCCTTTACGTCATAAGAAAAACTGACTTCCTCAGATTGCAGGATTTGGATATCATCGAGCAAGGAAGCATTCCAATCCGCTTTTTGAATATAAGCGATAACGCCATCCGGATTCTCAGTGAAACTTTCGAATCCAGCCTCTCCTAATTCTGCTACAAGTATATCGATAGCAGTTTGTATTTCTAATGATCCTGAGCTTATCTTAAAAAAACATCCAACGTAATTCATATTGTCCTAAAATTAAAAATCTGTGATATCTTTTGTTAGCTAAAAGACATCACAGATTTATAGATTATCAAATTTCTTTAAATTTGTTATATAGCTTCTATAATGGCTTTGAAATCAGCCACGTTTAAGGCTGCGCCACCAATCAATCCACCGTCTACATCATTTTTTGAAAAAATCTCTCCTGCATTACCTGGCTTAACACTACCTCCGTAAAGTATAGACACTTCTTCAGAAACATCACTTAGATATCTTTCAGCTACCAATTCTCTAATAAAGGCATGCATTTCTTGTGCTTGATCCGCGGAAGCTGTTTCTCCTGTTCCAATGGCCCAGACTGGTTCATATGCCAAAACTATTTTTGACCATGCATCTGAATCTAAATGGAAAAGCGCGTTCTTTATTTGACCCTCCACAACTTTAAAATGATTTCCACTTTTTCTATCTTCAAGAACCTCACCAAAACAGAAGATTACTTCAAGATCATTCTCTAAAGCAGCATCGACTTTTTTCGCAAGTAAGGCATCTCCTTCACCAAAATACTCTCTCCTTTCTGAGTGTCCTAAAATAACAGTATCAACATATATTCCCTTTAGCATTTGAGCTGAAATTTCACCTGTATAAGCTCCACTTGCTTCCTGATGCATATTTTGAGCTGCAACTTCAATAGCTGAACTTTTAGTCATTTTTGACGCTTTATGTAAATTGACAAAAGTCGGTGAGATAATTACACGCGTATTGTCTAAAGAAAGGTCTTTTACAGCATTTTTTAATTCTTTGACCAAGGCCTTAGTTTCTTTATAAGTCTTGTTCATTTTCCAGTTTCCTGCTACAATTTTAGTTCTCATTAAATTGGTTTTTTGGTTGAAATTAAAATGAAATACAAAGATAACCTAAACTGATAAATTGATTACTTTTGCTGCAATCAATTTTCAAAAAAAATGACGAAAGAACAGCTAATTAGTCAGATCAAAGCTAAAAAATCATTTTTATGCGTTGGCTTAGATGTTGACCTGGATAAAATACCGGCTCATCTCTTAGAAACTGAAGATCCTATTTTCGAGTTTAACAAGGCAATCATAGATGCCACCCATGATGTAACAGTAGCCTATAAGCCTAATACTGCTTTTTATGAAGCCTATGGTTTAAAAGGATGGAAAAGCCTTGTAAGAACTATTGACTATCTCAATGAAAATTACCCTGAAATCTTTACTATAGCGGATGCCAAAAGAGGAGATATTGGCAACACATCGACGCGATATGCAGCGGCTTTTTTTAATGATATTAAATTTGACTCTGTGACCGTTGCTCCTTATATGGGAAGTGATTCGGTAGAACCTTTTTTAGCTTTTGAAAATAAATTTACGATTATGCTTGCCTTGACCTCCAACAAAGGAGGCCTTGATTTTCAACTCCTCAAGGATCAAGACGGCGTAACACTTTATGAAAATGTCTTAAAAACATCCTTAGAATGGAAAAACAACGAGAACCTGATGTATGTTGTTGGCGCAACACGGCCTGAGTATTTTCAAAAAATCAGAAATATTGTTCCTGATCATTTTTTACTAGTTCCGGGAGTCGGAGCTCAAGGCGGAGATCTGCAAGGGGTTTGTCAGTATGGCTTAAATAGTGATATTGGTCTTCTCGTGAATTCGTCCAGAGGAATTATATATGCTTCATCTGAACAAGATTTCGCTCAAAAAGCAAGGCTTAAAGCCGTTGAATTACAACAGGAAATGTTAGGCATATTAGAAAAAAAAGGCTTTTAACCTTTAACCGTTTTAAAATTCTTCAATGCTTTAGTCAGGAGATCGTGTAATCCCAACATTTGTTTATAACCAAATTTCTTACCTAATTGTCCGATAAAATAAAGTGCTATCCAGACAAAGGGCATAAGAAAACACATCATCATTGCTAGTTTGTATTCCTGGTCTAAGCTCCACCTGGAATAAAAGATCACGAAAAAAACAAAAAAAGCAATAGCCACAATGAAATGAAGAAACATAAAGAAAGTCCAGATTTTAGGCCTCGGACCAAGAATCCCCTTTACCACTGTTATACCATCCTCTTTTTCAATTTCGACGTGTAACTGAGGAGACCAAAAATGTTCCTCTAATTCCGGTACGTCAATCACGATATGATGATCAATAATTTGACTATTATAAATACAATCCTTACGCTCCAAACTTTCTTTGAATTGCTGCAGAATTTCCTCCTTCGAAGCTTCAAACTTTAATTTGAATCTGGGTTTTAACAGAATGCGATTTAATTCATCGTCATGTATAGGATCATTCATGGCTTATAGTATATGACTTAAGGCTTTATTTTTCAAGTTATAAGGGTTAAATATAGGTTTTTTTTTAATCCTATATAGCTGTTTTCAAGTTCAACTTTATAAGCGTATCTTTGCACCGATTTTAGAAAAAAAACATGGGAAATATTGTAGCTATCGTAGGTCGGCCAAATGTAGGGAAATCAACGCTTTTCAATCGTTTGGTTCAGAGAAGAGAAGCCATTGTTGATGCTGTTAGTGGCGTAACAAGAGATAGACATTACGGAAAGACAGATTGGAACGGGAGAGAGTTTTCTTTAATCGACACCGGAGGTTATGTAGTTGGTAGTGATGATATATTTGAGGCTGAAATTGACAAACAGGTCGAATTAGCCATTGAAGAATCAGACGCCATCATTTTTATGGTTGATGTTGAAAGTGGTATTACCGGGATGGATGAAGAAGTTGCTCAATTGCTGAGACAAGCAAAAAAACCAGTTTTTTTAGCGGTCAACAAAGTGGATAATTCCAAAAGAGCAGCTGATGCCGTTGAGTTCTACGCCTTAGGGATGGGTGATTATTATACTATTGCCAGTACAAATGGAAGTGGAACAGGCGAATTATTAGATGCCATTGTTGAAGCCCTTCCCTTAAAAGAGGAAGTTGTTGCAGATGAGTTACCCAGGTTTGCTGTTGTTGGAAGACCTAATGCCGGTAAATCTTCGTTTATAAATGCATTGATTGGTGAAGACCGCTACATCGTTACTGATATAGCCGGAACAACAAGAGATTCTAATCATACAAAATACAACAGGTTTGGTTTTGATTTCAACCTAGTTGATACTGCTGGAATAAGAAAAAAATCAAAGGTTAGAGATGACCTTGAATTTTATTCGGTGATGAGATCAGTTCGTGCAATAGAATACAGTGATGTTTGTATTTTAGTCATTGACGCTACCAGAGGGTTTGAAGGACAAGATCAAAATATATTTTGGCTGGCTGAAAAGAATAAAAAAGGTATTGTCATATTGGTAAATAAATGGGATTTGGTTGAAAAAGACACCCACACCACAAAGGAGTTTGAGGCCATGATCAGAAGGGAAACTGCGCCTTTCACTGACGTACCAATCGTATTCATTTCTGCATTAACAAAACAAAGAATCTTTAAGGCCATTGAAACTGCCGTAGAAGTTTTTGAAAATAGAAAACAGAAGATTGCCACGAGTAAACTAAATGAGACGATGTTGGATATTATGAAACAAAATCCACCACCTGCTTACAAGGGCAAATATATTAAGATCAAATACTGTATGCAACTGCCATCACCAACACCACAGTTTGTGTTTTTTGCAAATCTTCCCCAATATGTGAAGGATCCTTACAAGCGCTATATTGAGAATAAGATGAGAGAAATATACGACTTCAAAGGAGTGCCTATTGTAATCTATTTTAGAAAAAAATAAGTTTCCTATATTGTATCTTTATTGATTAACTGATTTAGCAACGAGCTTTTAAATCAGCTAAATCATTTGCTTGGAATAGTTAGGCCTTTGCAGGAAGGTTTATTCCTGCATATTGAACCGTATTATCAACTCAAATCCCTTGGCATGAAAACAACAATCTCGAGTTTAATTACAATACTATTTAGCTTAATGCTCATTACAGCGTGCGAAGAGAAAAGCAAAATCACAGAGAATACTGATCTGGTTATAAACGAAATAGACCCCCGTAAATTTGATTCTGTAAAAGCAGCCTCATATGGAGCCGATGATTACGGGATGAAGAAATATGTCATGGCATTTTTAAAAAGAGGCCCAAACAAAAGTGTTGATTCCATCAAAAAAGGTGAATTACAAAGAGCCCATATGCAAAACATAGGCCGTTTAGCCAATGAAGGCAAGTTAGTGTTAGCCGGGCCATTCTTCGGTGACGGAGAGCTTAGAGGTATTTACATTTTCGATGTAGATAATATAGAAGAGGCTGAGGCCTTGACAAATTCTGACCCTTCTATTCAGGCAGGAGTTCTAAGTATGGAATTAAAAGAATGGTATGGGTCTGCTGCCTTAATGGCTTTAAACGATATACATTATTCGGTATCTAAAAATGATGTAATTGAATCTGAATAAAATTATATGAGTACTATGCACACACTGGATTTTCCGTTTCAATCGTTCCCAGAACTGACAACTTCTCGTCTGTTATTGAGAAATTTGAATAGCAATGATCAGGAAATGATGTTTTTCCTTAGGTCTGACAAAACTGTCAATGCCTTTATAAAAAGGGAAGGCGCCAAAAAAATAGAAGATGCCATTGATTTCATGAATATGATTCAAAAAGGCTTCGAAGACGGAGACAATATCAATTGGGCAATATGCAGAAAAGAAGATGAAAAAATGATAGGATCTGTTTGCCTTTGGAGTTTCTCAGAAGATCTGAAGACTGCAGAGGCAGGCTATTCTTTGCACCCTGATTATCAAAATCAAGGCATTATGAATGAGGCCTTAAGTAAAGTAATTGAATTCGGATTCAGTACTTTAAACTTTGAGCATATTGTTGCTTATACCCATTATGCCAATCAAAATTCTTTGAAATTACTAGAAAAAAACGGGTTCAAATTACAAAAGGAAATAAAAGATCCTGGAAATGAAAACAATGTAATTCTTTCAGTTGACAAAGTATCTTAGCTTGGCTACCACCCGCCACTAGCTCCGCCGCCGCCAAAACCGCCGCCACCGAAACCACCGCCAAAGCCGCCACCGCTGCCAAAACCGCCGCCTGAACTACTACCAAAGCCGCCTCTGCTGCCGCCAAAACCACCTCTGCCTGCATTACTCAGGATTATGGCGTCAAGTAAGGAGAATCCTCCTGATTTTCTACCTCCATTTTTACCTCCGCCTTTTTTCCTCCTCGAAAGTATCATTATAATCACAATAAAAACAATGACTATGAATAATGCCGGAATCTTACCTTCCGGGCCTTCATAAGCTCTTTCACCTTGATATTCACCACTCATAACCTGCATAATCGCCGAGGTTCCCTGATCAAGGCCCTGATAATAATTACCTTGTTTAAAAGCTGGAGTTATAATGTTTTCAATGATTCTTCTTGACAAAGCATCAGTCAAGAGGTGTTCCATGCCATAGCCTGTTCTAATGGTCATGCGTCTATCTTCCTTTGAAACCAGAAGGAGAATACCATTATCCTTATCTTTTTGACCTATGCCCCATTTATGGGCAAGTTCAGTACCATATAATGCAATATCATTTCCCTGAAGCGAATTAATTGTTACCACCACAATCTGGGTAGAAGTTGTATCGCTATAACTGACCAGTTTCTGTTCAAGTTGTTTCGCTTCATCACCACGCATCATTCCAGCCTGATCATAAACGCTAGTCTGTTTTTTAGGCTTCGCAGGCAAGTAATCTTGGGCATTTAACGGCAATGTTACCGTCAAAAGAAACAAAAGTAAAAAACCGGAAATCTTACTAAATTTACTGTGCATTAGTATCACAAAATTTCTTTGTATTATTGATATGCAATATACCAAAAAACCAGCAATACCTAATTATCACCACAACAATTCTAAAATGAAAAAAATACTACTTCTATTGGTCATGACAAGCGTTTTGACCCATGCCCAGCAATTTGATATTGAAAAGTTAACGGGAATGAAAGTCAGAGCAGTTGGGCCAGCCGGAATGAGCGGAAGAATAACTGCTGTAGACGTTGTGAATGATAAACCTAATGTAATCTATGTTGGAGCCGCCTCTGGAGGAGTTTGGAAATCAGAAAGCCAAGGTATTTCATGGAAACCCATTTTTGATAAAGAAAATATACAGGGAATTGGTGCGATCAAAATTCAACAGAGTAATCCGGATGTTATTTGGGTAGGAACAGGTGAAGGAAACCCTAGAAATAGTTTGAACGGTGGTTATGGTATATACAAAAGTCTTGATGGAGGTGAAAACTGGACTTTGATGGGATTAGAAAAAACCAGAAACATTCACAGAATAATTATCGATAGAGATAATCCTGATATCGTATATGTTGCAGCTATAGGTTCGCCATGGGGAGAACATCCCGAAAGAGGTGTTTTCAAAACTATAGACGGAGGTAAAACCTGGAAAAATATTTTGTTTGTCAATAACAAAACAGGCGCTGCAGATTTAGTTGTTGATGAAAACAATCCAAATAAATTAATCGCTGCCATGTGGCAACACAGACGTAAGCCATATACTTTCCGATCAGGAGGTGAAGGGTCTGGCTTATATATCACGTATGATGGAGGGGAAAACTGGACAAGAAAAACCAAAGATGACGGACTTCCTGAAGGCGACTTGGGTAGAATTGGACTAGCCATATCCAGGAGCAATCCAAAAGTTGTTTATGCGCTGATTGAAGCCAAAAAAAACGGATTATACAGATCTGATGATGGTGGTTTTAAATGGAAATTGATCAATAGTAATTCTTCAGGAAGAGGAAGTACAGGAATTGGTAACCGACCATTTTACTATTCAGATATATTTGTTGATCCTCTTAACGAACATAGATTGTATACGGTATTTACTTATGTAAATTATAGCATTGACGGAGGAAAAAGTTTTAAGCAATTAATGCCTGCCTATAATTCTGATGCCGGGATACACCCTGATCATCACGCCTGGTGGATTCATCCTGAGAACCCCGATTTTATGATAGATGGTAATGACGGAGGTCTAAACATCACTCAAGATAAAGGCAAATCATGGAGGTTTGTTGAAAACCTTCCGGTTGGACAATTTTACCATATTAATGTTGACAATGAATTTCCTTATAATCTTTATGGTGGGATGCAAGATAATGGATCCTGGGTGGGTCCTGCCTATACATTCAAGACCCAGGGCATCAGAAATGCCTATTGGCAGGAAATTATGTTTGGAGATGGCTTTGATGTTATTCCCGACCCTAAAGATTATCGATTTGGTTATGGCATGTCACAACAAGGCTATGTGAGTCGCTATGATCGAAAAACGGGTGCTTCAAAATTGATCAGACCAACCCATCCTGACCCTGATACCAAACTTCGATTCAATTGGAACGCCGCGATTGCAATGGATCCATTTGATGAAGAGCGTATTTATTTTGGCAGTCAATTTGTCCATAAATCCATTAATCAAGGACACGAATGGGAGATTATCTCTCCTGACTTAACAACCAACGATCCAGAAAAACAAAAACAATATGACAGTGGTGGCCTTACCATGGACGCAACAGGGGCTGAAAATTATTGCACCATACTGGTTATTAGCCCAGGTACGCTTGAAAAAGATGTTTTATGGGTCGGCACTGATGATGGTAGGATCCAACTCAGCAAAGATGGAGGGCAGAATTGGTCAAATATAACACCCAGTTTAAAGGGATACCCCAAAGATGGCTGGGTGGCTCAAATTAAAACCTCATCTTTTACAAAAGGAGAAGCCTATGCTGTGGTTAATAATTATAGAAATTTTGATTTTAAACCCTACTTGTTCAGAACCAGAGATTATGGAAAGACATGGGAATCTCTTTTAACTGATCAGAATGAAACTTTTGGATATAGCCTTTCTATGGTTCAAGACCCGATCGAAAAAAAATTACTTTTTCTAGGTACAGAAAATGGCTTATATATCAGTTTGGATGAAGCAAATACCTGGACAAAATGGACTAAGAATTATCCAAGTGTTCCTACCATGGATATGATTATTCATCCAAAAGAACATGACCTTGCGATTGCTACATTTGGGCGTTCATTTTATGTATTGGATGACATCAGGCCATTGCGCGAAATAGCAGCATCCGGAATATCCGAAATTGACAAAGAACTCGGTATTTTTCAACCTCCTACAGCCTATCTGGCCCAATATCAACAACCAACTGGCACCAGGTTTGGAGGCAACGCAATTTTCAATGGCGAGAACAGAAAATATGGAGCCATGATTACGTATGTCTTAAACAATAAAAAGCCAGTTCAGGAAACTAAGATTGACTCCATAACAAAAAGTAAAAGTGATTCTCTTATTCTAAACATATACAACCAAAAAGATACGCTGATTAGAACTTTACAATTGAAAGCTCCTAAGGAAAAAGGACTGCATCGTATGTATTGGCAACTAGATGAAAAAGGCGTCTTTTCTCCTTCCAGAAAAGCAGTAAGCACCAAAAAAGAACCCTCAGGCCTTAAGGTAATTCCAGGAGAATACAAACTTGTTTTACACTATCAAGGTCTAAAAGATTCAACCCGTGTTAAAGTGGTTTATGATCCAAGATTTGATATTTCACAGGAAGTTTTAAAAACGAAACATGACATGCTAAAGAGCCTTGAAGGAAAGAAAGACCTGGCATTTAGATCTGTTGAACGACTTAAAACATCAAAAACCACCATTACTAAAATTAAGAATCAGGCCAAAAGTATAGATGAAGTCCTTCATAAAGATCTGATCGCATCAAGCGACAGTATTCAGAAATCTATCGATTTGCTTATTGACCAGTTATTGGGTCCAGAAGATAAAAGACAAGGTATCACCTCAAATAAAGAGCCAACCGTTATCTCCTATTTGAATAATGCCAATAATTACACAAGTCAATTGCAAACGCTGCCTGGAAAAACAGAAAATCAACTCATTGAAAATGCAAATTCAAAACTTGATCCGGTTATAAAATCCATTAACGATTTTTATTCAACCGACTGGCTGGACTATAGAAAAGAAGTAGAGAAATCAAATCTCAGCGTATTCAAAGATTATGAAACATTGAAATAAGTAGGTTCCATTTATAAATCACTGGTAGGTATAAGGCATTTTTCGTTTTCCCATGTTCCGATCAAATCTGAAGGCTCAATGACATATCCTTCACAGTTTAAAAAATTAGACCCTTCTTTTTTGATCATTCTTAACCTGCCTTTATAGAGCGCGTTTATAACCAGATCGATCATGGCATACTCAGATTCTTGAGCGTTTTGATTATAAATGTCTATGCCTGCTTTATTATTATGTAAATCCATATCAGAAGCAGCTTTATCTGGCAAAAATCCATCTTCTTTACCCCCGTTCTTGAATGTCTTATAATTACCTTTTTCATGAGCATTCCCCAGGCTATTTGCGGCTTTAGGACCAATATGTTTACTCAAAACCACCATCCAATAAGTATGCTTAAAAGCATCTAATCGTCCTCCATTTAAATCAGTACCTATCAAGCCTTCTTTTTTTATAGAATCGGTGATCGCCAATGTCTTTATTGACACATCTAATGCCTTTTTAGCTTTAAATGGATGCCATACAACCCACCATTTTTCAGGACTACTCAGCGCCGAAAACCCTGAATCGATCTGTTGGCATTTGCCTTGAAATTGCACAGCAATCATTATTATACTCAATAGAACAATTTTTTTCATGGCTTAAATATACTAAAACATTCTGCTCGTAATTTTTCTCTTTTACCCTTGAATTCTGCTTAAAATTCATAGTTTTGTTAAACTAAGAATAAATACACTTTCTCATGAAATATCTTCCAATAGGCAAACAATTATTCATTCAAAACAGAGCTAAGTTCGCAGAAAAAATGGTGCCCAATTCAATGGCTGTTTTTAATTCGAATGATATCTATCCTATAAGCGCTGACTCCACTTTGCCATTTGCTCAACAAAGAGATATATTTTACCTCTCTGGTGTAGACCAGGAAGAAAGTGTCTTGGTCATTTTTCCTGATTGTCCAAAAAAGGAAAATCGAGAAATTTTATTTCTAAAAGAAACCAATGAACATATTGCCGTTTGGGAAGGTGAAAAACTAGACAAACCTAAGGCGCTTGAAACATCTGGTATTGCTACGGTCTATTGGCTTCAGGATATGCAGAAAGTATTGTTCGAACTGATGACTCAGGCCGAGGTAGTTTATATCAATACAAATGAACACTATAGAGCCAGTATAGAGACTGAAACCAGAGACGCGCGATTTATTAAATGGCTGCAAGAAAAATATCCGGCTCATACTTATAAAAGATGCCAACCCATTATACAAAGATTGAGATCTATCAAAGAGCCTCAGGAAATTGAAATGATCCAAAAAGCATGTGACATAACAGAAAAAGGATTTAAAAGAGTCTTAGGGTTTATGAAACCTGGTGTAATGGAATATGAAGTTGAAGCCGAGTTTATCCATGAATTTATAAGAAACCGATCTGCCGGGTTTGCGTATACACCAATTATTGGTTCCGGCTATAACGCCTGTGTGCTGCATTATATAGAAAATAACCAGGCTTGTAACGCAGGTGAGGTTGTCTTAATGGATGTAGGGGCTGAGTATGCTAATTATGCCAGTGACATGACGCGTTGTGTGCCTGTATCCGGAAAATTTTCCGAGAGACAAAAACAGGTTTATAATGCAGTCCTCAGCGTAAAAAAGGCTGCAGCTAAGCTACTTGTTCCTGGTACTATATGGGCTGACTATCATGTAGAAGTTGGCAAACTAATGACCGAGGAGCTAATTGGGCTTGGGCTTATCACCAAAGAAGATGTGGACAAAGAAGATCCAAACTGGCCAGCTTATAAAAAGTATTTTATGCACGGTACGTCTCATCATATGGGTCTTGATACGCATGATTATGGAATCCTGACGGAACCAATGGTGGCCGGGATGGTTTTTACAGTTGAACCAGGTATCTATATCCCGGATGAAAACCTGGGTATCCGACTCGAAGATGATTATGTGATTCAAGAAACTGGTGAGCCAATCAATTTGATGAAAAATATTCCTATTGAAATAGAGGATATTGAAAAATGGATGGCCAAATAAGCGGCTTTTTTGATTAAAATATACTAGGCTTTGTTATTTTTAATTGTGCAGTACACATTTGCCAGAACAAACCCAAGTAAAGAAGGTATTATCCAACCTAAGCCATCTCTTGAGAAGGGAACTATTTGGTATAAAAATTCCAGGTTTTCGACTGGGATCAAAAACTTCAAAAAATCTGGAATACTAAATAAAATTGCAAGGCTCACTACGGTTTTGAAAACAACTGGGCTGGCATATTTTTCTGAAAGTAAATTCAACATTATTAACGATATACCCATCGGATAAATAAACATCAAGGCATATACAGCTAAATCAATAATGAATTTCACTTCAAACTGCCCCATTAAAATCCCAAAAAGACAGGAAACTCCTACGGTGATGACGTAGCTTGATTTAGAATTATTAAACAGGCCCTTAAAAAAATCAGCTGTGCCTACCACGATACTTACCGCTGTGGTAAAACAAGCAGCAGAGACTAATACCGCAAGGAATGCAGATCCGAATTTTCCTAAAGTCATCGTAGCCAAAGCAGCAAGAAGCTGCGGTCTGCTAATATCTGAAGGAAACTCCATATTGTATTTTGCACCAAGAAAAATCAACCCGACATAGATTATAAATAAGCCTGTAAGGGCAATCAGGCTCGAACGAATAATGATACTTTTTTTGTCAGCAACCCCAATATCCCAATTTAAATTATTAACGTTAACCACAATGATACCGCCAACTAACAGACCCGCAATTGCGTCATAGGTTTGGTATCCTTCTAAAAAGCCACTTATTAAAGGGGTTTTATACTGACTGACTAGCATAGTTTCTGAAGAATCAAAAATACCAATCCCAATAATGACTAATAAAATAAGCACTATAATGGGTGTTAAATATTTACCGAGAAAGTCCATTACTTTTCCACGGTTAATGGCAAAAACAAATACTGCTGAAAAATAAACAGTACTGGTTATCAAAGAATTAATTTCAAAATAGGGTTGAATTGCCATTTCATGAGTCACTGCTGCCGTTCTTGGACAGGCTAATACAATGGCAATTATATAAACCAAAATGCTAAATACTACAGCAAAATTTCTGGATACTTTTTTGCCAAAATCAATCATGGTACCTTGTAATTTTGCATGACCAAGAAGCGCAAGTAAAGGGATAACCGTTGCTGAGACAAGAAAACCAATGGCCACTAACCACCAATCGGATCCAGCATTAAAACCTAAAAGTGGAGGAAGAATCAAATTGCCTGCACCAAAAAATGAGGCAAAAATGGCAAAGCCTAATACGAAGATTTGTTTGGTTCTATTCATAGATTCAGAATGTGATAAATATAGTAAATTAGCAAAGCAAATCCTTCTTTATGCCAAATCTACTTTATAAAAACGCCTCCTTTCATTATTCTGATCAAGGAAACGGACCCGTTTTATTGCTTTTACATGGATTTCTTGAGGACCTTAGCATGTGGGACGATATTGTCAATTCTTTTAAACAAACCCATCGTGTCATTTGCCTTGATCTTCTCGGTCATGGAAAAACTGAGAATCTAGGTTACATCCATACCATGGAAGCTCAAGCCCAACTGATACATTTTTTATTAGATCATCTCGACATATCACAATGCAGCATTGTTGGTCATAGCATGGGAGGCTATATCGCTTTAGCTTTCACCGAGTTATTCCCAGAAATGGTTCAAGGTATTTGCCTTATGAATTCTACGGCTCTTGCCGATACGGAAGAGAAAAAACACAACAGAGACCGCGGTATTAATGCTGTTAAACAGAACCATAAAATTTTTATTCGGCTGGCCATCCCTAATTTATTTTCAGAAGAGAATCGCAGTGTATTTACGAGTGAAATAAAAAGTATCACTCAATCCGCTCTAAAAATGAGCCAGCAAGGTATTATTGCTGCTCTTGAAGGAATGAAAGTAAGAAAAGACCAAAGTCATTTATTAGGTAAAAAAGAGTTTCCAATATTGATGATCATCGGAAGAAAAGACCCTGCACTAGATTATGATAGCTTGATCGATCAGGTCAATAAATATGCCCTTAATCATGTTATATTTGATGATGGACACATGAGTCATATTGAGAATATATCAGCACTGAAAATGACCCTGTCTAACTGGTATCCTATTCTAAAAAACGTGTCGCCTTGAAATCAATTATATGAATAAGAATTGCCCTCTTTGTGGCCAAGAATCAAACACATTTTTTCAGGACCCATTACATCATTTTTTTGTGTGTGATCAATGTGAAGGAATATTCAGAGACAGGGATCAGTTTCTATCTAAAACAGAAGAAAAAAAAAGGTATCTCCATCATATAAGCAGCATGGAAGATACTGGCTATTATCAATTCGTCAGCCCGATTATAAATGAAGTAACTAGCTTATTCCCCATTGGTAGTCTGGGTCTTGATTTCGGATGTGGACATACGCCAGTTTTATCCAGACATTTAAGCAATGAAGGCTTCAATATGGTTGAATATGATCCAATATTTTTTGATGACAAGCCTGCTTTAAAGGCTAAGTATAATTTTATAGTGACTTGTGAGGTTGTGGAACATTTTTACAATCCCTTCGACGAATTCAAAAGATTATATGACCTTCTAAAGCCTGAAGGGAGGCTTATCTGCAAGACCCATCCTTTTGAAAAAGAAATAGATTTTGCATCCTGGTATTACAAAAATGACCCTTCACACGTTTTCATTTATCAAAGAAAAACATTTGAATGGATTCAGGATTTCTTCGGATTCAAGAATGTTAAAATCAACGATCGAACCATTACTTTTTCCAAATATTGAGTAACTTTAAAGGAATAATGAATCTTAATTTAAGAGTTTTATGATGAAAAAAACGACCCTAATTGTTTTTGTTTGTATGTTGATCAATACTATTGTTTTCGCCCAATCAAAGAAAGAATTAAAAAAAGAACAAGAGCAAAAAGAATATCAGAAAATAGCGGCGTTGATAGAAAGTCAAAACTTTGAATTTGAAGCTGACTGGGCCACGAGTCAAAGTGGTAGAAGGGTCAATTTAATCTCTAACTCCAATTTCCTTAGAATAAAGAATGATAGTGCCCAGATTTATCTGCCTTATTTTGGAACCTTGACTTCTGGAGTAGCCGCCATGACTAATGACGGAGGTGTAGAATTCTCTGGCCTTATTGAAAACTATGAAATGACGGTTGATGATAAAAAGCAGAAAATATCTGTAAAATTTAATGCTACAACAAAAAACGACACGTTCAATTTCTATTTGACAATTTTCAGAGGTGGAAATACTTTAACCAATCTCAATAGCAATTTTAGATCAGCCATAAAATACGATGGTATCACCAGAGAGATTAAAACAAAAAAATAAACTATTCAAGCGCATTCCAACCTTGGGCTTCAATATCAACCATTTGACCTCCTCTTGTTACCAATTGCACAATACCAGCATCTTCGGTCATGTGGCCTATGATACTAAAATTAGGATTGGCCTTAATTTTAGGGAAGTCTTCCTGTTTAACTGTAAATAGAAGTTCGTAATCTTCTCCTCCGCTCAATGCTATAGTTGTACTATCCATATTGAATTCTTCGCAAGTCGAAATGACTTCCTGATCCAGAGGAATCTTCTCTTCATAAACCTGACAACCAGTTTTTGATTGTTTACACAAATGTAGAATCTCTGATGAAAGACCGTCAGAAATATCGATCATTGAAGTTGGCTTCACTTCAAGATCAGACAATAATTTGACCACATCCTTTCTGGCTTCAGGTTTTAATTGACGTTCTACCAAATAGGTGTATTTATCAAGCTCATGCTCTGTGTTAGGATCTACCTGAAATACTTGTTTTTCTCTTTCTAATACCTGAAGGCCTAAATAAGCTGCTCCCAGATCTCCGGTCACTACCAAAAGGTCATTAGATTTGGCTCCGTTTCTAAAAACCACATCATTCTTATTTGCTTCACCAATTGCGGTAATACTAAGCAACAATCCTTTTGTTGAAGAAGTTGTATCTCCTCCTACAAGATCAACGTTATATGCCTTACAGGCCAGATGAATCCCTGCATATAATTCTTCAAGCGCTTCAAGCGGAAATCTGTTAGAAACGGCCAATGACACTGTAATTTGTTTGGCAATTCCATTCATCGCATAGATATCAGATAAATTTACCATTACCGCCTTATACCCTAAATGCTTCAAGGGCATATAACTAAGATCAAAATGAACCCCTTCAACTAAGAGATCAGTAGTTACGAGGGTTTGAATATCTCCTGTTCCCAGCACCGCACAATCATCTCCAATTCCCTTAAAAGTATCTTCATGATGGATCACTGTTCCTCCAGTAAGGTGTTCTATTAATTTAAACTCCCCTAGGGATGAAAGGGATGTTCTCGATTGGTTCTTATCTTCTATCATGCTGCAAAGATAATTGATAATAAAAAAGTATTTACATAAGTTTTGACATTATTAGCTATTCATTCTTCGTTAGAAAGACATATAGTGCAGTGTAAAAAAATAGGGCCTCATTCCTGTTTTTTGATTATTTTAAATTCCCTACATTTAGAATCAATTTCTCAATAAGGATCCAAATTAATCAATTGCTGTTTTCATGAAAAACTTATCTCTTTCATCTCAAGTCCTTCTCGGTGTTCTTTTAGGTATCCTCACAGGACTATTTTTTGGTGAAGAGGTGGCCTGGATGGGCATAATAGGTGATGTATTTATTGGATTATTACAAATGACGGTTTTGCCATATATCATGTTTTCTCTAATCGTTAACATCGGCAGACTTTCTATGGATAATGGAAAGAAAATAATTCGTTATGGCTTGATTTTTCTTTTCTTGCTGCTAAATATCGGTTTGATATACCTTATTGTGCTCCCCTTAAGTTTTCCTGCCTGGACCAGTGGTAATTTTTATAGTACTGATTTTGTACAACCTAATGTGCCCTTCGATTTTGTCAAGCTTTATATTCCTGCAAATCCTTTTGAATCAATGAGTGACAATGTTGTTCCCGCAGTGGTATTGTTCAGTATTTTCATAGGACTTGGCGTTATGAAATTACCCAACAAAGAAGCGCTGCTAAAACCTTTGGATGTGCTTACAGATGGCTTAAATCAGGTCAACAAAATGATTGTAAAAATAACACCTATTGGTGTTTTTAGCATTGCAGCAGGAGTGGTGAGTACCTTAAGCTGGTCTGATCTAAGTAGATTGCAAGGCTATCTTCTGGTATATCTATTAGCTGTAATCCTCATTACTTTTTTGGTACTGCCATATCTGATTTCAATTTTTACGCCTTATTCATCTAAAACTATTTTTAAGATTACCAGGTCAACCTTGATCACCATATTCGCTACAGGTAAAATAATTGTGGTCTATCCTCAATTAATTGAGAATATAAAAGAGATTATTAAATCAGAAGAAAATAGCACAGAGGAAAGTCAAGACAGAGTAGACATTATCATGCCACTGGCCTACCCATTTCCAAATCTTGGGACTTTTATGATATTTATTTTTGTTCCTTTTGCCGCCTGGTTTACAGGAGAAGCAATGGAATTTATGGATTACCCTATATTTTTAAGCTCCACCTTCCTCAGTAGCTTTGTGGCTCCTATAACAGGACTTCCTTTTAGTCTTGATCTATTGAAAATTCCTAAAGAAACGTTTCAATTATTTGTGGTGTCAACTGTGATTACTGATCGTATTCGAGTTGTGTTGGGTGCTTTTCATTTAATCGCATTAACACTTCTAACAATTACCGCATGTGGCGGTTATTTAAATTTCAAAAAAGGTAAATTTATTCAGGCTTTGATAGTTATTACCATTACATCTGTAATATCGATTATTGGCCTTCGATCGTTGTTAGAATCCAGTATGAAGAATATCCCTACAAACCTTGAAATTGTAAATAATTTTAAGCTGATAAGTCCTCAGCAAGATTTTATAGTTTTAGAAAACTCAAAAAGAAACCCTAATCCTAAGTGGAGAGGAGAAAACACATTGAGTCGCATTAAAAGAAGAAGTAAACTTAGAGTGGGGTATTTCGAACATGCAGCTCCTTTTTCATTTCGCAATAAAGACAGTATGCTAGTAGGCTACGGTATTGACCTAGCGCATCAACTGGCCACTGATCTTGAAGTAAGCCTCGAATTTGTGCCCATAGTACCGGGTAACTTAATAGTAGAAATGAACAAAGATCACTATGATATTATTATGTCAGATATCTTTTTATCAGGCCGCTACGCTGAAGAATTAGAATTATCAAAACCCTATTTGGATGTATCCTTAGCGCTACTGACAAGAAAGGATAATAAAATGTTTGACAATTTTGACATTACAGCCAAACTAGACACCTTCACAATTTCTTATATAGATCGTAAAGAAATTGCTAAAGATTTTTTGTCTTTTTTCCCAGAAGGCGGTTCATATCCTGTCAGAGAAATCGGAGATTACTTTGATTATAACGAAAATATTCTAAAAGAAAAGGATAGTTCTTTCACCGATTCAATTGTAATTGACGCGCATCTCACCAGCGCCGAAAGAGCTGCTTCTTTAACGGTTCTCAAATCAGGTTACAAGGTGGTTAACCCACTGCCATATCACGTTAACAATTCTCTTGTCTTTCCTGTAGCGCGTGACAATGTATGGAGAGCCTATGTTGACAAATGGATAGATTTTAGAAAGCAGGACGGAACATTTGACAAACTTTATGAGCAATGGATTTTAGGGAATCCTCATTTGGAAAAAGAAAAAAAATGGAGTGTTCTGGAGAATGTAATAAAACCCAGGTTGGCAAAATCAAAAACTAATAAAACCGATACTTTAAAACTTAAAAACTAGCAATTTTAATATGTGGAGAAGTTCGAGATATAGCGTTTTTTCCTTCCTCTTCGTTTCTCTATTTGCAGGCAACATAGCTGCACAAAACAATGAGGTTTTATTTGACAGTATATCAGTTGAAAGCTTCGATCATAAAATATTAAAGTTTAAATTGAATGATTCTCTATTGAAAGAAGTGAGCTTCCCACTTTCTCATCCAAAGAAATCAAAAATAAAAACCAAACATATTTTAGGAGACGTAGGCCAGGGAATGCTCACCTTGATATCAGGATTTGGCCTGGAGAATACGAAAGACAATGAAGACTTAAGATTCGATGCCAAGATCGAATCTAAAGAAAGTAAATCAGGCTGGGAACTTGATTTATATTGTAAAGGTGACATTGGAAAAGAGATCGACCGTTACAGAACTGACGAAGGCGGTGTTTCTTTATCCGTTGATCATTTTGCTTATGTTGATTGGGATCAAGGTGCCACTGGAAAAATTTTGAAGGATAAGGCACAGATTGGAGAATTTGTACTAATAAAATATCCCAAAAAAACTGAAGGATCCTCTAAAGGTCCTATCGAATTTTTGGATGAACTCAAAAAGAAAAATCTCGATGAAGGCACAGCATCTCAAAACATAGGCCATCCGACAAGTAATGATTTTGCAATTATTGGTAAGTTATACGGTGTAGATTTCAAGGTCGTTACAAATATGAGAAAACAGAAATATTGGGTATTTCAAGACCAAACCACAAAGGCAATTGTGCAGACGTCAATTACTCGTAATAGCTTTGGGAAAAACTACCACCTCCTTTTAAACCCTGAAAATTCAATTTGGGAATCTACTTATTGGACAAAAATATCCTTACTTGCATTGTTTTTAAATCGAACGATTGAAACTACCTACTATAAATGGTAATGGAGTATTTAAAGCCCTCTTTCTTTCTGAATATGCTCATAGGCGCTTTGCACTTGCCTAAATTTATCTTCTGCACCTGCTACATGCTCAGGCCCTAAATTTCTTAATTTATCAGGGTGGTATTTTTTTACCATTTTTCTATAGGCATTTTTCAATTCTGTATCTGAAGCAGACTTGTCAATCTCTAAAATTTTATAGGAACTGTCTACTTGGTTATAGAACATAGCCTTAATCGAACTAAAATCATTCGGATTAATGTTCATATAGCCTGCAATAGTATTGATCTTATGAAGCTCTTTCTCAGTTACTATTCCATCAGATTTAGCCACACCGAATAAAAAATGAAGTAATTGTAATCTGGATGCATGATTCATATGCCTGTTGATCTGTAAACAGACCTGTCTTGTAGAAATTTTGTTGTTTTGAATGATTCCCTTGAATAATTTAAATGCGTGATTGGCTCGTTCCTGGCCATACATGCTTACAAAGGAAGATCTTACAAAATCCAGCTCACGTTTATCAACATTGCCATCAGATTTGATCACTATCGCAGCCAATACCAACAAACTAATCTCGAAATCTCCAGATTGAGTTGATTTCTTATCATTCGTTTTATTGTTAAAATCCATGAGTTCTGTCTCAGAAAAGCCATCAACAAAACTACCAACAACAAAACCCAGAATACCACCAATCGGTCCTGCAAAGGTCCAACCCAGTCCGGCTCCAAGCCATTTCGAAAAATTTGCCATATTTCAATTTTAGAAGCACAAATATACAGTTATAGGTAGATTTTAACTTCATTGAAGCCTTAATATTTTGTGAAAATGGGCACAAGCACATCTGATCTGACTATTTTAATTATCCTCAATGTTAATACGTTTAGTTTGAATTAAATATTTGATTTTCATTGGTGTCTGCATATAATCAATCTTTCTAAGTATGATTCTATTGCCAGGATTTTACTATTGTCAACACTGCATTGATTAATATCTTTTCATTGCTTATCTTTGCAGACTCAATTATTTAACTAAAAAAAATAAATTATGTATCCAGAAGAATTGGTAAAACCTATGCGTCAGGAATTAGTTAGCGCAGGTTTCGAAGAATTATATACGGCAAAAGATGTTCAAGATGCATTGGATCAAAAAGGAACAACCTTGGTTATGGTGAATTCTGTTTGTGGTTGTGCAGCAGGAACAGCAAGACCAGGCGCCATCGCTTCCTTGCAACTAGACAAAAGCCCTGATCATTTAACTACTGTATTTGCAGGTGTTGATGTTGATTCAACTAATAAGGCAAGAGAAATGATGATCCCTTTTCCTCCTTCATCACCATCGATAGCCTTGTTTAAAGATGGTCAATTGGTTCACATGCTTGAAAGACATCACATTGAAGGTAGGTCAGCTGACATGATTGCAGCTAATTTGGCTGGTGCCTATGACGAATTTTGCTAAGCTTGAATTATGAAAATGTTTTTATTTACATTAATCTTTCTAGTCAATTATTGTGATGATTCTGTTGATATTATGACGCAAGAAGCTGAGAAAGTTGTAATTGACAACCTTAAAATTGAAATCAAGAATTTAGCAGATACTTCTGTTTGTTCTGATGAAAATAAATGCTTTTATGTTGGTATTGGATCAAAACCTTGTGGTGGGTTCTGGGAATATATAACCTATTCAGACTCCATTGATATAGTGAGCTTTCTAGCGAAAATTGAAACACTTAATGAGTTAGAAAAAACCTATAATGAAAAACACATGATACAGTCTGATTGCTATATGGCAATGCCCCCAAGCACTTTGGAATGCATAGATGGAAAATGTGTGGGAACTTTTCAGTAAGCAAATCGAAATAAAAATTCAACTAAAAACCTCTTTTAATTAAGAGGTTTTTTTATTTTGCAATATGGATAAAAAAGAGGTTGTCAAGTCTACTATTGATTTTGTAAAAAAAACGCTTAAAGGCGCAGAGGGCGGTCATGATTGGTTTCATATTGAACGTGTTTATAAAAATGCCAAGCTCATAGCCGAAGGTGAAGAAGTTGACTTATTTATTGTCGAATTAGGCTCGCTACTGCATGACATTGCCGATGCAAAATTTTATGAAGGTGATGAATCCATAGGGCCCAAAAAAGCAGCTGATTTTTTAAGGAGTATGGATGTGGATGAGACTGTTATCCTTCATATTGAGAACATAATTCGATATGTTTCATTTAAATCAAGTCTAGATACTGATAAAAACGGCACATTCAATTCCAACGAACTTAAAGTGATTCAGGATGCAGACAGATTAGATGCCATCGGTGCAATCGGTATCGCCAGGACTTTTAATTATGGTGGCTTCAAAAACAGAACGCTATACGATCCTGATATTGCTCCCTTAGTCAATCAAGATAAAGAGACTTATAAGAACAGTAAGGCTCCTACTATTAATCACTTTTACGAAAAACTATTGCTTTTAAAAGATAAAATGAATACTGAAACCGCTCTGAAAATTGCGGAAAAAAGGCATCTTTTTATGGAACAGTATTTAGATCAATTCTATAATGAATGGAACGGAAAAGCCTGATTAAAAATTAGGCTTTCTCTTTTCTAAAAACGCAGCGGTCCCTTCATTAAAATCGTCAGTTCCAAAACATTTACCAAAGGCGTCAATTTCGATTTCAAATCCATTTACAGAATCTTCAAAATTCGCATTCACTGCCTTAATCGCTGAAGCTATTGCTAAAGGGGAATTTCTTGCTATTTTATCACCCATCGCTTCACAGAATGAAATAAGTTCTTCTTGAGCCACAACGTGATTCACCAATCCATGTGAGAATGCATCATCAGCTCCTATCATCCCTCCTGTTGTAATCATCTCTAAAGCCTTGCCTTTACCCACTAATTGAGGAAGCCTTTGTGTACCACCATATCCAGGAATCAATCCTAAAGACACTTCGGGTAATCCCATTCTGGCATTGTCACTGGCAACTCTGATATGACAGGCCATAGCCAATTCTAAACCTCCTCCTAAAGCAAAACCATTAACTGCGGCAATTACTGGTGTAGATAATGTAGCAACATAATCAAAAAGTTTCTTCTGGCCTTTTCTTGCCAGTTCCTTCCCTTGTGATTTGTCAAAATCTGCAAATTCAGAAATATCAGCCCCTGCCACAAATGCCTTCTCACCGCTTCCTGTGATTATAATTACCCTTACCTGCTCTTCTAGATCCATCTCCTTAAATGCATCATGGAGTTCCTTAATTGTTGCTTTGTTCAAAGCATTTAGTTTTTTCGGACGATCTATGGTTATAAAACCCAAATGATCAGCATACTCTGTAACAATATTCTGGTAAGACATAAAATTAAATTTAGCGCGGTTATTCTTTAGGTAAAGATACTGAAAAAACGGTCTTCTCATTGACAGTTGACACAAAGGTAATACTGCCGTTATAGGCTTCAACTATATTTTTTACCATTGGCAGTCCTAGGCCCATTCCACTCGATTTTGTAGTGAATTTAGGTTCAAATATTCTTGAGGCATCTGCTTTTTCAATTCCCATACCATTATCTTCGACTTTAATCAAAACTTCTCTTCCTTTTTCAGTAATACCCACCTTGATATAAGGGTCCTCCGTATTTTGTAATGCATGAATCGCGTTAGTGACTAAATTGGTTACAATTCTTGTTAATTGAATTTTATCGATTTTAGTGATGATCTCTGATTTCTGAGGATGGTAGCTAATATAAGACTCATGAAAAATATCAAGTGACTTTTTCACTTCCTCAACAATATTTAATTTTACCTTATTGGTATTAGGCATTTGAGCAAAATTCGAAAATGCCGATGCAATTGAACTCATGATATCAATTTGCTGTATCATTGATTCACAAAATTCATGCATCTTCTCTTTTATGTCAGGATCTTTAGGGTCAAATTCATGATCTAAACTCTGCACAGTCAATCGCATAGGCGTCAGCGGGTTCTTTATTTCATGTGCAACCTGACGCGCCATTTCTCTCCAGGCATGTTTTCTTTCACTCTGAGCAAGTTTAACAGCTGAATCCTCGATCTGATCGATCATGCTATTATATGAATCTACCAGGTTGATGATTTCCTGACTGGCATCATTAAGTACAATTTTCTCATTGGTCCTTTCAACAGTAGTTTGCCGCATTCTCCTACTTACATTCTCAAGAGATTTGGTGATATACTTTGAAAGGAAATAAGCCATCGTAATGGCAATAAAAAGTATCAACAAATAAACAACAGACAATCGCTCTAAAAACTCCCTTAATTCTTTGTCTTGAAAAGTGTTATCCTGTAAATAAGGGACTCCTATAATGCCAACAGCTGATCCATAGGTTCCTATTAAATAGGAATAAGATGACTTAAATTTCGCCCCGTCATTTGAAGATTTTCCCAAGACAAGTCGGTGGTCTGGATTAATAATCAGGTGTTGAATGATATTTTTTGACAAATTCGCATCAGTAGTATCTGTCTCATGATCAACAAAAGAACTTGCAAGTAGCTCGCCCTTTAAATCATATATATTGATATCAAGGTTGTGTATATCCGAAATTTCATTGAGCTTTTGATCAAGGATAATAGGCAATGAAACCGTTTCAAACTCATTGATTGTATCGCGCTCTAACTCATAAGTAATAGCAGATTTTATGGCTTCTTCCTTCCTTTCAAGTCGTCTGTTATGATATTCTTCAGCCTGTTCATTAAATTGATAAATCGTAACTGCAGCGATCAGGATAGAAGCGATAACAACAATGAATATCATTGCTATAAAGATGCGGGTTCGCAGCGAAAATTTATTAATTGTTGTCATGCCGTTTTTGGTAAAGATAGTAAATTCAAAAAAGCATTTAGAGGGCTAAAGTATTAAGATTTAGAAACTGTGAAAAGAAACTCAACACCTCCTTCTTTTAAATTACCTACAGTTATTTCCCCTCCGTGTAATTGAATGGCATTTTTAACGATTGACAGACCCAAACCCGTTCCCCCTTTTGGCCTTGACCTGTCTTCATCTACTCTGTAAAACCTTTCAAATATCCGTAGAAAATGATTTTTATCAATGCTATTCCCTGTATTTGAAAAAGAAAAATAATAAAAATTAGTATCCTCTAAATAATTGTTAAGGCTGATTTCTATGCCTTCGCCACCATATTTGATCGCATTGTCAAACAGATTATAAAAAACAGAAATGAGTAATGATTTGTTTGCCTTAACAAAAACAGGTTTCGCTAATCGTATATTCACTTTTATCCCCTTATCCTCTAAACTCAGATTTAGAGAATCCTTTACCTCATATATCAACTCATTCAAGCTTAGTAACTCAAATTTAAATCTGTCTCTAGCCTCTGACATCTTGTGAAGTATTGAAATATCTTGAATCAGATCAGAAAGTCTTTCTGATTGTGTATATGCATTTGCTATATATTTTGTCTGAACATTCTTGTCGATACTATTCTCTTTTAAGAGTTCTAAGTAACCTAATATAATCATGATAGGCGTTTTTAATTCATGCGCTATATTTGAAGTTATTTCCTCTTTAATTTTCTTTTGTCTCTCAAATTGAGTTATGTCCCTAATTACAATTTCAAAACTTCTATCAGCAAAAATAATGGCATGAATGTTAAATGCTCTTTTGTCCTTGTAAACAATCTCCTCCATATGGGGCAGTTCATGCTGCTTCATAACCCCCTCATTTCCTAAATGCTTTTCCAAAAACTTATTGATATTTTCAAATTCCTTTACGATAAAAATCTGCTCTTCAGAAATATTAGTTTCGTCTGAAATGATATTTAAATACTGTATAAAATGATTGTTCCTAAGAATCTTTTTTTTATCAGGTGTAAAAAATGCAATTCCTTCATTTAAGGCATGTAAATGTGAGAATAGCTTATTTTTTTCAATTTCAATCTTGCTTTTTGCCAGTGTAAGTTTGTCGTAAATATCGGCGATTTGCTTACTGATTTCTCCAAATTCTCCTTTTGGGAAATCTACTTTCTCTGTAACCTCTTCTCCATGACTTAATCGCGTTGCAAAATCCTTAAGCTTGAATAAAGCGCTTGATAGGTTCTTGGTAATTAAACTGATAAACAACCAGGTAACAAGGAATAAGGTGATCAGGTAAAACAAGAATAATTTCTCAACCACTAAAAAATTCTTTACCTCTAAATTATAATGGGCTGCAGTTCTTATGAACAGATCGGAATAATTTTTAGCATAATAATAATATTCAAATCCGGTGGTTGTAGATTCTCTTATGTTTGAACCTTGACCGTTTTTAATGGCTTTTTGAATTTCAGGTCGATGCAAATGGTTTTCCATTTTTATGACCTGCTTCACTTCTGAGTCATAAAGTACTTTACCTAATTTGTCAAGAACGGTAACCCTTATATTGTCATCAGGAATATAAAGATAGAGGGAATCCAAAGAACTGAGATCCTTTTCTTTGTCAAGCCCTTTCCTTTCAATATAGTTATACGTTAATTCTGCTATATTATTTAGGCTGATTTCAATTTGATCACGCTTAAAATCCTTCTCTCGTTTATATTGAAATAATAATACGAGAATCGTAAAAACAATAAATATGGATGACAAATAAATGAATATCTTCTTGCGATATTCCAATTTTCCTAATAAAACCAAACTCCCAATATTTTCAATAAAGCATTGGCGAAATTAGTAGCATTTATCCTTTGTAAAAAACGATTTAGATTAAAGAAAAATTAAATATGTATTATCTAAATGTTAACGTTGTTAACTTTGGATATTTTCTATGAATTCGGGAATTTGATCAATTGAATTCTGGTCCAAAAATTTTACAAAAGCAGACCCAATTATCGCTCCACTTGCATAATCTGTAGCTTGCACTAAAGTTTCATTATTTGAAATACCGAATCCAATGACTCTGGGCGTAGTAAGATTCAAATCATTGATGCGCTGAAAATAATTCAATTGCACCTCATCAAAGCTGTTTTTTGCTCCGGTAGTGCTGGCAGAACTGACCATATAGATAAAACCTTTAGATATTTTGTCAATATAGGCTATCCTTTCATTAGAAGTTTGTGGAGTAATCAAGAACACATTAAATATGCCGTATTTTTCAAATGTGGCCAAATATTCATTCTGAAAAACATCAACAGGAAGGTCAGGTATAATTAAGCCATCAATACCAATCTCTGAACACTTTTTACAAAATGCCTCGATCCCGTATTGAAGCATTGGATTAAAATAGCCCATAATCAATAAAGGAATGTTTACATCCTCTCGAATTCCTGCTAATTGATCAAAAAGCTTTTCGGTTGTCATCCCATTCTTTAAAGCCTGGGTACTGCTTTCCTGAATGGTTGGACCATCAGCCAATGGGTCTGAGAAGGGCAAACCAATCTCTATCATGTCAACACCAGAATTCTCTAATTGCTTAATTACCTTGCTGGTATCTTCCAAGTCTGGATAACCTGCAGTAAAATATATAGAAAGTAATTTTTTTGGTGTACTTCCACTTGGCTTATGCGCCTCTAAAGTCTGTTCAATTCTGTTCATTTCGTCATTTTAAATATTACAAATCGAAATATTTTATATAGGTATCAAGATCTTTATCTCCTCTACCTGAAAGATTCACGATAACTATATCTTCTTTTTTAAAGTCAATTTTGGCCAAAGCGGCTAAAGCATGGGAGGTTTCAATCGCAGGAATAATTCCTTCCAATTTACACAACTCTAATCCCGCCTGCATGGCTTCATCATCGGTCGCATCGAGAAACTCAGCCCTTCCTGAAGTGAATAAATGCGCATGCTGAGGGCCAACACCTGGGTAATCTAAGCCTGCTGAAATCGAGTAGGGCTCAATGATTTGACCATCTTTTGTTTGCATTAACAAGGTCTTACTTCCATGAATAATTCCCTCTTTACCCAAAACACTGGTCGCGGCTGATTCGCCTGAATCAATTCCTTTACCTGAAGCTTCAACAGCAATTAATTTTACTTCTTCCTGATCAAGATAGTGATAGAATGCTCCTGCGGCATTACTACCACCACCCACACAGGCAACAATATAATCAGGGGAATCCGTATTTTCTTTTTCCTTTAACTGCCATTTCATTTCTTCTGAAATCACAGATTGAAATCTGGCTACCATATCGGGATAAGGGTGAAATCCCACCACTGATCCGATGATATAATGTATTTCAACCGGGTCGTTGATCCATGCTCTGATAGCCTCATTGGTAGCGTCTTTTAAGGTTTTACTCCCAGAAATAGCGGGCACAACAGTTGCTCCTAACATCTTCATTCTGGCAACATTCGGCGCTTGCCTCGCTATATCAATTTCTCCCATGTAAACCGTGCATTCCAGACCTGCTAGTGCACATACAGTTGCTGTAGCAACTCCATGTTGACCTGCCCCTGTTTCTGCAATAATTCTTTTCTTACCTAGTCTTTTAGCCAATAAAATCTGGCCTATGGTATTATTGATTTTATGGGCACCCGTATGGTTAAGGTCCTCTCTTTTTAAATAAATTTTCGCTCCATATTTTTCTGACAACCTTTTCGCCAAGTATAAGGGAGAAGGTCTTCCGACATAGTCCTTTAAAAGCGAATCGAACTCCTTCTTGAATGAAGGTTCGTTCATGATCTTCAAATAAGAGTTTTGTAAAATTTCCATATTCGGATGCAGCATTTCAGGAACAAATGATCCTCCAAAAGCTCCATAATAACCCTTTTCGTCTGCGTGATACGATTTTTTCATTTACTCTTCTTTTGCATTTAATTCAATAAACTTCTTTAACTCTAACACCTTTTTCATCCCTGGCTCAGTTTCAAACTTACTGTTTACGTCTAAGGCATAACAATATTTCGCCATTGGCGTTTTCAAAAACGCAGCAACTTGATCTAATTCATCCGGGCCTATTCCTCCACTTAAAAAAAATGGTTTATCAAGCTTATAGTCCTTAAGTAATTTCCAATCAAATAATGTTCCGTTACCTCCTCTTTCTTTACCCTTTGTATCGAACAAAAAATAATCACAGGCGGTCATGTAATCCTCCAATATCTTAAAGTCAAACTCTTTTGACATTGAAAAGGCTTTCATAATATCAAGGTCTGGTCGATTAGCTTCTCTTAGTTTAAGACAGTATGTGTTCGTTTCATCTCCATGTAATTGCACCATATCAAGACTATGTTCTTTTATCATTGCATTGATGAATGATTCCGATGCATTGACAAAAACACCTGCTTTTTTAATATCAGCTGCTATTTCCGGAATTTGACCTTCAAAATTCCTTTTTGATTTATCATAAAAAATAAAACCAAGATAATCCGGCTCAAGAACCGCGACGGATTTTATATTCTCCTCATATTTCATGCCACATACCTTAATCTTCATCTCCTAGAGAATTTATAAACTGTACTGCAGCAGCTCCGGGTTCTTCTGTCTTCATAAAATTTTCACCAATTAGAAAACCTTTATAGCCATATTCTTTTAAGCTGTGAATAGCTTCAATATTACTGATTCCGCTTTCGGATATTTTCACCTTGTCTTTTGCTATCATTGGTGCTAGCTGTTTACTTATATCCAGACTAACTTCGAAGGTTTTCAAATTTCTATTATTCACTCCCAGCATGTCTATATGATCAAGATTCGATGCTTTTAACTCGTCTTCATTATGAACTTCAAGCAATACTTCCAATCCGAGTTTATGTGCCAAAACTGAAAAAGATGTCAACTCCTTTGGGTCAAGTATCGCAGCTATTAATAAAATTGCATCTGCCCCAAACGCCTTGGCCTCATATATTTGGTAAGAATCAATAATGAATTCTTTTCTGAGCAACGGAATACTAAGGTGCTGTCTAGCCTGAATAAGATCATCTAATGATCCGCCAAAATACTTAGTATCGGTAAGAACTGATATGGCAGAAGCTCCGGCTTTTTCATAGGCCTTAACAACTTCAATTACACTGTCTTTATGATTGATTACTTGTTTAGACGGGCTTCTTCTTTTAAATTCTGCTATAATTCCACTGCCTTCAAGTATACTTTTAGACATCGAAAAACACGTTCGCTCAAACAAAGGTGATTGCTTCAGAAATGATAGTGGCAACCCTTCTTTTTTTGCGGCAACTTCATGCTTCTTATCCTTAACTATTCTATCTAAAATATTCAACTTTCTATAATTTTAGTTACTGAATTCACGTAATTTTATAAAAGCATTTAATGCCTTTTTCCCAAGTAGTGATTCTCTTGCGAGTTCAAACCCCTCCTGATGACTTTTTTGATTAACTACTGAAATAGCCAACCCTGCGTTTGCACAAACCACATTGGTCTGTGCTTCGGTTCCTTCTCCTTGTAAAACTTTTAAGAATATGTCAGCACTTTCTTTTACTGATTTTCCGCCGTATATATCGCTTTGCTTAATTCTTTGAATTCCTAAATCAGATGGAAGTATCATTTTATCTTCCTGATTTGTGATCATTTTGGTTCTATCTGTCAGCGAAATTTCATCATAACCAGCTAGGTCGTGTAAAATGGCATAATTCTTATCTGTAGTTTGATATAAATACCCATACATCCGGGCCAATTCCAAATTAAATACACCCACCATCTGATTTTTTGGAAAGGACGGGTTTACCATAGGGCCAAGCATATTAAAAAAAGTCTTGACACCTAACTCTTTTCTAATCGGAGCGACATTCTTCATTGCTGGATGAAACAACGGTGCATGTAAAACACAGATACCTGCCTTATCAATTGATCGCTGTAAAAATGACTCATCATTAGAAAATGTAATTCCGAGGTGTTCTAAAACATTGGAAGACCCACAAGAGGATGATACCCCGTAATTACCGTGTTTTGCTACTTTAACTCCCGCTCCTGCTGTCACAAAAGAAGCCAGTGTTGAAATATTAAAAGTATCCTTGCCATCACCGCCTGTACCGCAAAGATCAACTGCATTAAAATCTGAAAGATCAATAGCCAGACACAGATCAAGTAAGGCTTCACGGAACCCATCCAGTTCTTCAACTGAAATACTTCTCATCATATATACCGTTAAAAAAGAAGCAATTTGGCTGGTATTATAAACACCTTTTGAAATATTAACCAACACTTTTTTCGCTTCCTCTTTGGAAATCGTTTCTTGATTGATCAGGCGATTTAGTATTTCTTTCATATTCACTATTATTTTTAAAAGCGATTAAGCTTCAACCCAATTCTTTAACATTTTTTTTCCCTCTGGTGTCAAGATAGACTCAGGGTGGTATTGAACAGCACGCACGTCATGTTCGATATGTCTTAGAGACATAATTTCTCCATTTTCATCTATTGAAGTACTGATAAGTACTTTTGGTAACTCCTTTGAAACCACCCAAGAATGATACCTGCCTACTTCCAATTCGGTTGGTATATCCTTGTATAAAACATCATCTTCATTAATCCGTTTAATTGAGGTGGAAACTCCGTGATAAACCTTGTTTAAATTTTCAATACTTCCTCCGTATACTTCTGCAATCGCCTGTTGACCTAAACATATTCCGAGTATGCTTTTACTACTACCATATTCCTTGATGATCGATTTTAGCAAACCGGCTTCATCCGGAATTCCAGGGCCTGGCGACAAAAGAATCTTATCAAATTTACCCGCTTCCTCCAAGGTCAATTTATCATTACGCTTGACGGTCACATCGCAGCCTAAGTCTTGTAAATAATGTACAAGGTTATAGGTGAATGAATCATAATTATCTATTACTAAAACGTGCTTCATTTCTTATATGTTTTCAGCAACTTCCATTGCTTTTTTTAAGGCGCCTAATTTATGATAAACTTCTTGCAGTTCATCTTCAGCAGATGATTTCGAAACGATTCCCGCTCCAGCCTGATAATGCAAACGATGATTTTTACTCAAAAAAGACCTGATAATTATGGCATGGTTAAAGTTTCCTTCAAAGTCCATGAAACCTATGGCACCTCCATAAAACGTCCGGTTCTGTTTTTCATACTTCTCTATTAACTGCATGGCTTTGTGCTTTGGAGCTCCTGATAAAGTACCTGCAGGGAATGTGTCAGCCACAACTTGAAATGTGATGGCATCCTTAAATTTTTTACCTATAACCTTCGAAACCAAATGAATCACATGAGAAAAAAATTGAATTTCCTTATACTTTTCAACCTTGACCTCTTCACCATTTCTGCTCAAATCATTTCTGGCAAGATCTACCAGCATCACATGTTCAGCATTCTCTTTTTCATCCTTAGAGAGTGACTTCGCTGCCTGTAAATCTTTCTCATCATCACCTGTCCTTTTAAAGGTCCCGGCTATTGGGTGTATCTCAGCTTTTCCATCGTTTACCACCAGTTGGGCTTCTGGTGAAGATCCAAATATTTTGAAATTTCCATAGTCAAAATAAAACAAATAAGGAGAAGGATTGACTGATCTCAGGGCTCTATATACGTTGAATTCATCTCCTTTAAATCCTTGAGAAAAGCGCCTTGAGAGCACCAATTGAAACACGTCTCCTCGAAAACAATGCTTTTTAGCTAATTCAACATGCTCTTTAAATTCATCATCGGATAAATTAGAAGCTTCATCATTGAGGTTTTGAAAAGTATAAGACGCGAAATTTCTGTTTCCTATCAATTGATGTATTTCCTCCGTATTATTTGAATTATCATTTGAATGACAAAATATATAGGCCTCATTCTTAAAATGATTAATAGCAATAATATTCTGATAAACAGCGTAATAAATATCTGGAATATCAAGATCTCCATCTTTCTTCTCTATCTCAATATCTTCAAAATACTTTACAGCGTCATACCCGATATAACCAAAAAGTCCATTATTAATAAATTTGAATTTTTGGTTTTCAGTTTCAAATTTCTGGCTAAAAGCATGGATCATTTTAGGAATCTCACTTGGGGTATCACAAAGACAATTTGAAGCACTTCCATCAGGAAAAGATTCAGTCACCTGGTTATCCTTTACAGTGATACTGGCAATTGGGTTACAACAGACATAAGAAAAACTATTTTCATTTCCATGATAATCTGAACTCTCCAACAGAATACTGTTTGGAAATTTATCCCTGATTTTAAGATAGATACTAACCGGTGTAATGGTGTCGGCTAGAATTTTCTTATAATGTGTGCTTAAATGATATTTCATTAAAAATAGTTTAAAAAAAAAGGCTTGTCGTGAAGACAAGCCTAATTGATATTTTTACATACAGATTATTACTTCACAAGTTTTTCGCTTTGTAAAGACCACCACCATGTATGAATTGTATTATTTCTCATTTTGAACTGACAAATTTATAAACTTTTTTTAAATATCAAAGTAAATATGTGTTATTTATAAAAATTGATTCACATCTCTACATTTATGCTAAATAAGTATTGCCGATGACTAATAAAAATTCATCATTTCTAAACAAGGTCAAATGTTTCAATTATTTCATCATATACCACAGTACCCTTGACAATATTTAGACCCTTATGTAGGCATTTGTTCTCTTCACATGCTCTTTCCCATCCCTTGTTAGCAATTTCAAGAACGAATGGCAAAGTTACATTCGTCAGTGCTTTTGTTGAAGTATAGGGAACAGCACCAGGCATATTCGCAACGCAGTAATGCACTATATCATCAATAATAAAAACCGGGTCTTCATGGGTAGTCGGTCTTGTAGTTTCTACGCAGCCTCCCTGATCAACAGCTACGTCAACAATTACTGTTCCGGCATGCATATCTTTTAACATATCCCTAGTTATTAATTTTGGTGCCTTTGCACCTTTTAACAAAACACCTCCGATAATCAAATCATGTGTTTTGATATGTTTCCTAATATTATATTCATTTGAAAATTCTGTAATAACATGGTTTGGCATCACATCGTTTATATGACGCAAGCGATCCATATTTACATCGAGTATGGTAACAATCGCTCCTAAACCTGCTGCCATTTTTGCTGCCTGGATACCAACAATACCTCCTCCTAAAACTAAAACTCTTCCGGGTGGAACTCCGGGAACTCCTCCTAACAAGACACCTTTTCCTTTTTCAGGTTTTTCTAAATATTTTGCTCCTTGCTGGACAGCCATTCTTCCGGCAACCTCTGACATCGGAGTTAGCAAAGGTAAATTACCATTGACATCCTCAACTGTTTCATATGCTATACATACCGACTTATTATTAATCATGGCATGTGTTAGTTTTTCTGATGAGGCAAAATGAAAATAAGTAAAAACGATCTGACCTTCTTTGATCAAGTCATACTCAAGTTCGATTGGTTCTTTTACCTTTACAATCATCTCTGCTTTTTCGTAAACTTCATAAATATCAGGTAAAATTACCGCACCTACATTTTGGTATTCTTCATCGTCATATCCACTGTTGGATCCAGCGTTTTTTTGCACATATACAATATGGTTATTACGGATTAATTCCATTGCACCAGCTGGTGTCAGCGCCACCCTACTCTCGTTATTCTTAATTTCTTTTGGAAGACCAATTTTCATAATTCATTTTTTTATCTCTAAATGTAGGTCAAAAGGGTTTTAATATAAAACATATTGATATAAATAATTTCAAGACTATATGATCTTAACTCTTTCCTGTGCAAAATTATCTTACTATGAATTTCTTCGGCATAATTCATTCATTTGTCAGGTAAATTCCATTTAAATTCAATAGGGAAATTCTGTTAGAAGCCGGCAGAGAAGTATTCATAAAAATTGATATCCCAACTTATTTGATAAAAAAAAGCTTGTCTTAAAGACAAGCTTGATTTATATTTTATTCACCCTGTCCATATCATGAACAGTATGCACTACTTAAAATACGCTGTTAATTATGGCACCAGCTGTATTTCCTTCCAGGAAGTACCATCATGGAAATACAATTTATTGTCTGTCCCTGCATAAAGGTCTCCGGCACCTCCATTGGTTGGTGGCGTTGCCTGCGGTTCTAGCCTCAATACACCACTAACGTGCACTTTTTGCTGTGGATCATTTGTTCCGACTCCTAAATTACCTTCGATATAAGATACCCCTGGATTATCAGCATATAATCCATAAGAAATTCCTGAAACATTGGCATATGGAGTTGACAGATATAAGCCATAAGCATTGCCTCCAACTGTTCCAGTCCCAGTTCCTCCAATAAATAATCCATAGGCATCGGTTGTAACAGATCCGTTATTTGTAGCAAACATTGACGCTAAAGACGTTGTGCCTAAAGTAGCTCCAGAAGCATTAACCACTCCTACATCCATACCACGTGCAGTATTCATAGTCCCAGCATTACTATATACTTCTGATATCATACCTGATCCATAATTGATCGTACCGTCATTATATATTTGAGGGTACATTCCAACCGCTGTAGTAAATGATGCTCCCGCATTTGAATTTCTAATTATCCCTTGGCTACCGATTCCATAAGCTGAGGTGCCTGTATTTGTATTATTGACTGTTGATACGACGCCATAGGAAAATGCAGAGTTCCCGGTTCCTTCAAAAATACCTTCAAATACTCCTGTTGAGAATTGTCCATCTTCATCCCTTTTATTTTCAACGTATAATTTGTGATAATCTACAAAACTAGATCTTCCAATTCCAACCCTACCTTCATAATAAGCAATGTCTGCAGCGGCTCCATCAATAAATTTTCCTACACCTGCTTTAGTCTCACCCCAGGCTCCTCCTATATAGGTCCACTGAGAATTTGTATCTGTATCAAATACCATTAAACCATTTGCCGGAGTAGCAATAGCTTCTCTTTGAACTGTTGTCATTCTCGGCATTAAAAATCCTTTATCTGTCGATGCTACCTCTAAAGCTGATGAAGCATCAGGGGAAGTCGTTCCTATTCCCACTTGAGCAGTTAACGAAGTTGAAAATAACAATACGAGTATTAAGTTTGAAATAAATTTATTCATGATATATTGAGTATTATTCGATTAATAGTTTTTTAACACCTTGTTTTCCTTCGTGTTCAAATTTGAGAAAATACAAGCCGCTTTTTAAATTAGATTTTGGAAGATTTCCTTCTCCCTGGGATAGGTCAACATTCTCATACGATTTTACCATTCTCCCATTGATATCATAGATTGAGACCTTAACGCCCAACATTTCATCAGATGCCATGAACCTAATTTCATTTTCATAGGATTTAACCGGATTTGATAATAAATTAATTCCAGTATTTTGAAAAAGATCATCCACGGATAAAACCACCTGGCGATCAATACCAAATGTAAACTGGCCATATCCGTCTAAGTTCACAGGAATATTTTGGTCACTGGTAACATCTCCATTCAACAAATCCCCAGTAACTGTATACGTATGGGAAGCACTTATCAGATCCCATACGCCACTATTTAATCCAACGATAGCGACAGAACTTAAGGCACCGCCATTATTATTTACCAAATTAGTGATATCACTATTTTCATTCCAGGGAAGCGTTACCACCGCATTACCTGACAACTCCCAATATTCAACAGTTCCCACGGCATCAACATCTGTTCCGTTACTTCCATTTGCAGGAGCTTCATTTACATATTTTGCTTGCGCATCTGCACTATGTTCCATCTCAACAGGTGCATACACACCCTTGTTGCCTGTCGGAAATAAAGTATTTCCGGTTCCATAAGCCTTAACCTGACCATCAATAAATTCTTGATCTGAACCCCAACTGCTGCCAGATTCTATAGAAAAAAGACCATTGTCATCAACCTGAACCACAGTATTACTCGTCGTAAACACCGTAGCATCTGAAAGGAAAAATTCTGCATTTGGACCCACATATAATTCTTGAGAATACAGCTCTACACTTGATAAAACCAGTATCAATACAATTACAGTGTTCCGGAAAAAAGTTAAATAACGTAATGTTGTCTTCATACACTTCAGTTTATGCCAAAATTATTAAAAATAAATTTATTTACCTTCCGGTTTCCCGTATTTATTATGATTTAGTATTGGAGTAGATAATTTTAGCTACAATTTGAATCAATACCAATAAGCCAGAAACAATATTTGCCATGATAATGGAAATACTATTCATTCTTACTCCATAATAAAGCCAAAACAGCATACCTATAAAAAGAACTAAATACATTAAAAGAGAAACCCCTTCAACAGCTTTTGTCTTTAAGCTTTTATACACCTGAGGCGCAAATCCAGCGGTTGTTAAAATAGCTGCCACAATGCCTATATATTCGATATTATTTTCCATTAACCAACAATATTGACAATTTTACCTGGTACAACAATTACTTTTTTAGGGCTTCTTCCTGCCAATTGTTTTATTGTTCTCTCATCATCCATAACAGCTTTTTCAACAGCAGCCTTATCCAGATCCAAGGAAAGTTCTTTTGTAAATCTCATTTTTCCATTAAATGAAATCGGATAAGTTTTAGTACTCTCAACTAAAAACTTTGGATTAAAAACAGGAAACTCTACAGTCGATATTGAACCGCTGTGACCTAGTCTCTCCCACAACTCTTCCGCAATATGCGGCGCATAGGGAGAAATAAGAACAACCAATGGTTCCAAAATACTTCGTTTAGAAGTTTTAAGCGCAGTTAATTCATTAACGGCAATCATAAATGAACTGACTGAAGTATTGAAAGAGAAATTGGCTATATCATCGTCTACCTTCTTTATGGTTTTATGCAGTATTTTCAATTCTTCCGGACTGGCAACTTCATCACTAACCACAAAATTTCCATCGACATAAAACAACTTCCAAAGTCTTTTTAGGAAGCCATGAACACCAGAAATTCCCGCAGTATTCCATGGCTTTGCCTGTTCCAAAGGACCTAAAAACATTTCGTACATTCTTAGAGTATCTGCCCCATAATCCTTGCAAATATCATCCGGATTGACAACATTGTATTTTGATTTAGACATTTTTTCAACCTCGCGACCAACGATATACTTACCCTCCTCTAAAATAAATGAAGCCTGTGCATAATCCTTGTTGAAGGCATGATTTTTAAACCCTTCGATATCCAGTTCATTTGATGAATTGACAAGAGATACATCAACGTGAATAGGTTGGACCTTTTCATTGCCAATCAATCCATGTGACACATAAGTGTTTTCTCCTTCCTTCCTATAAATAAAGGCTGAAGTTCCAAGGATCATTCCTTGGTTGATCAATTTTTTTGCATATTCGTCTACAGGCACTAATCCTTTGTCAAATAGAAATTTCTGCCAAAATCTTGAATAAAGCAAGTGCCCTGTAGCATGCTCACTACCCCCGATATATAAGTCTACATCTTTCCAATAATTCAGTGCATCCTTACCACAGAATTCATTTTCATTGGAAGCGTCCATATACCTGTTAAAATACCAGGAACTTCCGGCCCAGCCTGGCATTGTGTTTAATTCTAATGGGAAAACTGATTTTTCATCAATCAAATCATTCGATACAATAGTATTTGTTTTTGTATTCCAGGCCCAAACCGTTGCATTACCCAATGGCGGTTTTCCATCAGCTGTAGGTAGGTATTTCTCTACTTCGGGTAAGGTTATTGGTAAATGCTCCTTGTCTATCATTTTAGGTAATCCTTTCACATAATAAACCGGGAATGGCTCCCCCCAATATCGTTGTCTCGAAAAGACAGCATCTCTTAATCTATAATTAATTTTACCTAGTCCAATTCTTCTTTTTTCTAACTCTGAAATAACCATTTTAATGGCCTTACCCACTTTCATTCCTGAGATAAAATCAGAATTAGCAATCACCACATTCTTATCTTCACATGCTCCTTCAGAAAGGTCTTGCTGATCAAATATATTCGGAATTTCTAAATTGAAGTGTTTGGCAAAATCATAGTCTCTTTGATCTCCGCAAGGAACTGCCATAACTGCTCCGGTTCCATAACCGGCCAAGACATAATCTCCTATCCAAATAGGAATGTTCTTACCAGTAAAAGGATGTATTGCATAAGCTCCAGTAAATACTCCCGTAATTGATTTTACATCGGCCATTCTGTCTCTTTCACTTCTTTTCGAAGTGGCCAAAATATAGGCTTCAACCTTTTCTTTTTGTTCTGAAGTACAAATTTTAGCAACAAGTTCATGTTCTGGAGCCAGTGTCATAAATGACACGCCGAAAATGGTGTCAGGTCTTGTAGTAAATACTTGAAAAGACTCATTATGCCCATCAATTTGAAAACTAACCATTGCTCCTTCAGACCTTCCAATCCAATTTTTTTGAGAATCTTTTAAAGGTTGGGGCCAATCTATAGTATTCAAACCATCAAGCAAACGTTGCGCATAGGCCGTAATCCTCATTGACCACTGTTTCATCTTCTTTCTTACAACCGGAAATCCTCCGCGCTCAGAAACACCGTTAACAATCTCATCGTTTGCCAATACGGTTCCCAATTCAGGGCACCAGTTCACCTCCGTTTCAGAGAGATAGGTTAATCTGTACTTAGAAAGCAGCTCTTCTTTAGCTGCATCACCCATAGAATTCCATTCTTCAGCAGAAAATATGTCAATATCATCATCACAAGCCGCTTTAACCTCTGCATTTCCCTCCTTTTCAAAAATAGATTCTAAAACAGAAATATCTTTTGCTTTATGATCATCAAGACAATAATAAGATTCAAATAACTGTATAAAGATCCATTGGGTCCATTTATAATAAGACGGATCTGACGTTCTCACCTCCCTACTCCAATCAAAACTAAAACCAATTTGATCTAATTGCCTTCTGTATGTTTTAATATTTTCTTTCGTGGTCTTTGCAGGATGCTGCCCAGTTTGAATGGCATATTGTTCGGCTGGTAATCCAAAAGAATCATAACCCTGCGGGTGAAGAACATTAAACCCTTTATGTCTTTTAAATCTGGCGTAAATATCTGAGGCAATATATCCTAAAGGGTGTCCTACATGCAATCCCGCTCCACTCGGGTAGGGAAACATATCAAGAACATAGAACTTTTCTTTATCACTGGTATTTTCAGCTCTAAATGTTTGGTTATCGTTCCAATATTGCTGCCATTTGGCTTCTATCTCGTTAAAGTAATATTTCATTATTTATATTCTAAAATCAGTCTCTTTTACTATTCATAAAACTCAATTTATCACAATTGATTTTTAACTTTCAAACGCCTGAAAACAAAATCCTTAAGATCATATGACAAGGCGTTTTTTATCAATTATTTTCAGGTGGGCAAAGTTACACTTAAAGAAGGAAAGTGCAAAGCACTTGTTATATCTTAATTTTTATATCTTTACGTTTTTATTTTACACTTAAAACTATTTCATGTATAAGCCCCTCATATACTTGATAAGCGCTTTTGTGCTTATTTCCTGCAAACTGGAACAACAAGTTGCAGACCTCATCATTACCAATGCAAATATTTATACGGTCAATGAAAAGGCCCCAAAAGCAGAATCATTTGCTGTAAAAGACAATCTGATTATCGGAATTGGAACTTCTAAAGAAATCAATGAGCAATTTCAATCGCAAAACATTCTAGATGCAGAAGGTAAAACGATCCTGCCTGGCCTGATCGATGCGCATTGTCATTTTCGGAATCTTGCTTTTTTCATGCAGACTGTAGATCTCTCCGGAACAACAAGTTTTGAAGAAGTGATTGAAAGAGTTGTTGCTTTTCAAAAAGATAAAAATGCAGAATTCATTATTGGAAGAGGCTGGGATCAAAATGATTGGGAGATAAAGGAATATCCTACCAAAAAAGAACTCGATGCACTGTATCCTAAAATTCCTGTGGCCTTAACGAGGATTGATGGGCATGCTCTTTTAGTGAATCAAGCCGCCTTAGATCTTGCTGGCATCAACAATAAGACAGCTGTTTCTGGTGGGGAAATTTTCAAAAAAAATGGAAGAATAACAGGCGTTTTAGTAGATAATGCCATGAATCTTGTTAGAAAAACCATTCCTGAAATGAGTCTTTCAAAAAGAGTTCAGGCTTTGAAGGATGCTGAGTCCTATTGTCTAGAATTAGGTTTAACAACTTTAACTGATGCGGGTCTTGACAGAAAAACAATAGAATTGATTGACAGCCTTCAGCAAAATGAAGAACTTAAGATCAAGGTATATGCAATGGTTAGTATGAGTCCTGAAAATCTTGATTATTATTTAGAAAAAGGGATTTCAAAAACAGATCGACTCAATGTAAGGTCTTTTAAAGTTTATGCAGACGGAGCATTGGGATCAAGAGGCGCCACTTTAAAAAAACCTTATTCGGATAGAGAAGGCCATTATGGGGCCATGGTAACAAGCCTTGACGATTTATCAATGATCGCAAAGAGGCTGGCAAAATCTAAGTTTCAAATGAACACACATGCCATTGGAGATTCTGCTAATTCCTATGTATTAAAAACATATGCCAAGGAGCTTAAAAGTCAAACCAATCGTAGATGGAGAATGGAACATGCTCAAATTATTGACCCTGACGAATTCGATTATTTCACCGAGATTATTCCCTCTGTTCAACCCACTCATGCCACAAGTGATATGTATTGGGCAGAAGATCGATTAGGGCCGGAAAGAATTAATGGAGCCTATGCCTATAAAACTTTGTTAGAAATAAACGGAAGAATTGCATTAGGTACTGATTTCCCTGTAGAAAAAGTAAACCCTATGTTAACTTTCTATGCTGCGGTTGCCAGAAAAGACCTTTCAGGATATCCAGAAGATGGGTTTCAAATAAAAAATGGATTGAGCAGAGAAGAAACGCTTAAAGGAATGACAATATGGGCAGCTTATTCTAATTTTGAGGAAAAAGAAAAAGGTTCTCTTGAGGTCAACAAATTTGCTGATTTTGTTATTTTAGATCAAGACATCATGACCATACCAATAAAAGAAGTTCCAAATATCAAGATAAATGGAACTTATATTAACGGGGAGAAAGTATATTAATCTATAAAAGAATTTTAATCGGTGCTGTAACCCTAGTGGTGTCCCAGGCGAGCACCATATTAACATGCTTTCCTTTGTCTTTGAACCCTATTGAGAATGCTTCAAGAAATTCTGCTTTTGACACTTTCCCTTTGGTTCTGGCGACATCGTATTTTGCTTCGTATTCATAAGTTCCCCAGACATCAGTATTTGAACTTAATATTAAGGTCCATTCATTCTGACCAGGAATTGCATAAAGAACATAAGTTCCTGCTTTAACTTCGTCTTCCCCAAAGACTACGTCATTGTAAAACACTACTTCAGTTGCCTCATTGGCGCCAACTCTCCATATTCTTCCAAAAGGAATTACATTCCCAAAGATCTCTCTACCATTCTTTTTTGGCCTGCCATACAGTACCTTTATTTTCGGTGGTGAAATTTTATTCGTTCTAAAATAAACAATATCATGCGGACTGGCATCAAGGTCCCTGAAATCCTGAGCATTCATGTTCGTCATACTAAGGAAGGCGCTAATACAAGCTATTCCTAAGGTTATATTTATTCTTTTCATAGTCATTAAATTTTAGCTAAAATCGCATCTTGTGTAGCCAATGGAATATCAATTCTTGTAGAATCCCATGCCAATACCATAAAGGTGCTTTTGAAGTCTTCTTTAAAGCCGATTGAAAAAACATCTAGCACTGCATCTTGCCTTGCCGGAATTTTTATTCGAACAACATCTTTGGTTTCATCATAAAAATTTGAACCCCAAGTATCTGTCTTACTATTTAGGATAATAGTCCATTCTTGTTCTCCTGGAATTGTATGTAAAACATACGTTCCGGCCTTAACAAGTTTTCTGCCAAACGACATGTCAGTGTAAAACTTGACTTCTGTCGCTTCATTAGCACCGGTTCTCCAGATTTCCCCATAGGGCACCTGATCACCAAAAACATTATTGGATTCTTTTTGAGGTCTTCCATAAACCACCTTTACAAGGGGTTTTGGAATTTTTCTTGTTGTCAGATAACTAATATCGACGGGTGCATTATCAAGATTGTCAAATTTTTGAGCATAACTCGTAACACTTGACAACAACGCACACAAAAGCATTGTGGTAATTATTTTCTTATTCATAGCAACAAACAATTATTGAGTAATCATTCGATGAATAATAACGGTGAATTTCTAATTATATTTTATCCCGACTAGTTTTAACAGAAATAAGGTTAAATCAAAACTGACAATTTATAACATGGTAGATTGTCAATTATCTGTTAAAACGGATTTAAATGAGATAGTATATCAATTATATACTATTTTTGTACAACCTTAAATTATTAGAAATGAAACTATTGATAGTAGAGGATGAGATTGAGTTGCTAAATGCAACATGTGGGTATTTGGAAAAAGAAGATTTCGTTTGCGAATCTGCTCCAAATTTTTTTGAGGCTGAGGACAAACTGATTTCCTATAATTACGATGTGGTTATTCTTGACATCAACTTACCTGATGGCAATGGCCTGGATTTATTAAAGTTTATAAAGCAGAAGAGTCCTGAAACAGGTGTTCTAATTGTTTCGGCGAAAGATTCTTTAGACGACAGATTGAAAGGTCTGGATTTAGGAGCTGATGATTATATCACAAAACCCTTTCATTTAGCTGAGCTTAATTCCAGGGTTAATTCTTTACTCAGAAGAAGAAAATATGAAGGAAATAACAATATTGTTTACCAGGAGATCGAAATTGATCCCGTTGCAAAAACAACCGTCGCAAATGGGGTTAAACTTGACCTGACTAAAAAGGAATATTTTCTCTTGCTTTATTTTATTACCAATAAAAATAGGGTTTTAACTAAAGAGGCTATTGCGGAACATTTGTGGGGAGACAATATAGATATGGTGGATAATTTTGATTTCATCTACACCCATATGAGAAACCTGAGAAAAAAACTCAAAAAAAGTGGTGCAAATGACTATCTTCAAACCATCTATGGTCTGGGATATAAATTTGGCGAATAAAATAGCTAAAGATATAACACACTACAACCTTTGAAAGATTAATTAATACAACCTGATCAATTCGTTCTATTTGTGAAATTATTTGAAAAAACACGTAAAACACACATTACTTACTCGGTTATTATTTTTATACTTTCCGGTTCTATAGTTTATTTCACACTAAAGAATATCGTAAGTGAGAAACAGGATGAAAAACTGTTATGGGATAAAGAACTTATTGCCAGGAAGATCAAATATGAATACCCCCTCCCTATTTTCGACGTTGAAGATTTTAAATCTAAAACACCTATAAAGGACACCTTATATTACAAGGATACGTTAATGTATCAGGTTGTCAATAATGTTGAGAACTATGAACTCTATCGACAACTAACCTCGGTAGAAACTTTGCAAGGAAAAACCTATCGCATAATCACGCGGAGTTCGATTATGCGAAATCAAGATTTTATTTTAGGGGTAACACTGTCTGTTGGGATCATCATTTTCATCATGATTCTCACTGTTTATTTTGTGAACTCCTTTGTAATGAGAAAAGTCTGGCTTCCATTTTATCGTAACCTGGAAACATTAAAGAATTTTTCTGTTGAAAACAATCGCCCTATTCAATTAAGTGAATCAGACATTGATGAATTTCAGGAGCTAAATAACTCTTTATCAAAACTCACCTCTAAGATCAATTCTGATTTCAATAATTTAAAAGAATTTACTGAAAATGCATCACATGAAATGCAGACCCCATTGGCGATCATGCAATCTAAATCGGAGCTTTTGCTTCAGTCAGACAATTTAGACGAGGGGCAGGTTTCACAAATAAGAGTTATATACCAATCTGTACAAAGACTTTCTAAGCTTAATAAAACCCTGCTACTCCTCTCTAAAATAGAGAACAGACAGTTTAAAGATGTAGAATTGATCCAAGTAAACCAGGTTATTGAAAGACATTTAGAAATTTTTGAAGATTTTATTGAAAATAAAAATTTGAAAGTAGAAATGAAGTCAACGCTGGAAGTTGAATTGAAAGCGAACCCACTTCTGTTTGACATGATCATATCTAATCTTATCAGCAATGCCATTAAACACAACGTAGATGGCGGGCATATTGAAATTCTAACCACCAACCTATTTGTTAGTGTTTCGAATTCTGGCATTCCACCTAAAATAGAATCTGAAGCCCTATTTGAAAGATTCAAAAAAGAAAGTACTGCAAGTAACTCTTTTGGACTAGGTTTGGCGATTGTGAAAAAGATATGTGACAACAATAAATGGAAAATAACACACTCATATGCTGAGGATCAGCACAATATCTCTATCTATTTTTAAAAAAAATAAACTTTAACAAAATCTGAATTTTTCTTCAGATTTCCTTTAGAAATGCCACTTACATTTGTCCCGTTATCTGATTGTTATTTATTTAAATGACTATTTCAGAACGTTCAAAAATTCATGCTATGAATACTGAAATAACAAAGAAGATACAAGCTCATTCTATTTAAACGGCAAAGTTTTGAGGGGAATGGAACCTAACAAATAGAATCAGGCAAATCATTTGAAGCATTAAGCTGTTTTAATTGAATAAAGAGCCTGTAAAGATTATATTTTTACAGGCTTTTTTAAAAAAAAATCTAATTCTGAACAAAACTTCAGATTTTCTTCAGAATTAGCAATTACATTTGTCACAGATTTAAATTGCAAGCATGTCTTGGGTTTAGGTCTTAGTAAAAAAGTAAACTTTTAGTTTATCATAAAAGTTGATCAACATAAGAATATTGGACTGAGGGGAATAGTATCTCGAATGTGATCAACAATGCAAATAATACAAATATTAAGCTATTTTAATTTGCAGAACAAAAAAAACCTGTTTAGAGTTAATCTGAACAGGTTTTTTTTATGCCCAAAAACCATTGAATAGATCAAAGAATCTAAAGGTTCACACCTCTAATAATGTTGATAACTTCTACGCTTTAAAAATGTAAAAAAAACACCTATAAAGCAGGGGTTTTCTTATATTTGTACGTTATAAATTTTTGGACAAAAGAGAACTAAAAAATATGAGTGAAGAAACTAACAAAAATCAATATTCTGCTGATAGCATTCAGGCTTTAGAAGGGATGGAACATGTTCGCATGAGACCATCTATGTACATTGGAGATGTGAGTTCAAGAGGGCTTCATCATCTTGTATATGAAGTTGTCGATAATTCTATCGATGAGGCCATGGCCGGACATTGTGATAAAATAGATGTTTATATAAATGAGAACAACTCTGTTACCGTAAGAGATAACGGTAGAGGGATTCCTGTTGACAAACATGCAAAGGAAGGCGTTTCAGCTCTTGAAGTTGTAATGACGAAGATTGGAGCTGGTGGGAAATTTGATAAAGACTCCTATAAAGTTTCTGGTGGATTGCACGGTGTTGGTGTTTCTGTAGTAAATGCGCTTTCAAATGAATTGAAAGCTACAGTTTTCAGAGATGGCAAAACCTGGCAGCAAGAATATTCGAAAGGTAAAGCCCTTTATCCGGTAAAACAAGTTGGTACTTCTGATGGAAATGGAACTGAAGTGACATTCTTGGCTGATGATACAATATTTCAAACCGAAATAGTTTTCAGTTATGAGATCCTTTCAGCTAGAATGCGTGAGCTATCCTATTTGAACCAGGGTGTTACCGTAACAATTACCGACAAACGCAATACAGATGAAGAAGGGAACTTTGTTAAGGAAGTTTTTTATAGTGAAGATGGATTAAAAGAATTTGTAAGATACTTAGATGCGACCAGAGAACAGCTTACATCTGACGTAATCAGTATGGAAGGTGAAAAAAATGGGATTCCTGTTGAAGTCGCCATGGTTTACAATACTTCTTATACCGAAAATCTTCATTCTTATGTGAACAATATAAATACACATGAAGGTGGTACACATTTAGCAGGTTTTAGAAGAGGCCTGACACATACTTTGAAAAAATATGCGGAATCTTCTGGAATGCTTAGTAAACTTAAATTCGATATTGCGGGTGATGACTTTCGTGAAGGACTTACTGCCATTATTTCGGTTAAAGTTGCTGAACCACAATTTGAAGGGCAAACCAAAACTAAATTAGGTAACCGAGAAGTCAGTTCTGCTGTTAGCCAGAGCGTATCTGAAATGCTGACTAATTATCTAGAAGAAAATCCTGATGATGCAAAAATTATTGTTCAGAAAGTAATTCTTGCCGCTCAAGCCAGACATGCAGCCACTAAGGCTCGTGAAATGGTACAAAGAAAAACAGTAATGTCGGGTGGTGGACTTCCTGGTAAATTATCAGATTGTGCCTGGAACGATCCAGAAAAATGTGAAATCTATTTAGTCGAGGGTGATTCTGCAGGCGGAACGGCCAAACAAGGACGTGATAGAAATTTTCAAGCTATCCTTCCTTTAAGAGGGAAAATTTTGAATGTTGAAAAAGCCATGCAACATAAAGTTTTTGAGAATGAAGAAATCAAAAGCATGTATACGGCACTTGGAGTTACAATTGGAACTGAAGAAGATCCACGTGCGCTCAATCTGAGTAAACTGAGATACCACAAGATCGTAATTATGTGTGATGCCGATGTAGATGGTAGTCACATTGCAACCTTAATCCTTACTTTCTTCTTTCGCTATATGCGTGAATTGGTTGAAAATGGAAATATTTATATCGCTGCACCTCCATTATACCTTGTAAAAAAGGGTGCTAAGAAAGAATATGCCTGGTCAGATGCTGATCGAGACGACATTGTTGAAAAATTCGGAGGTGGAACTATTCAACGTTATAAAGGTCTTGGTGAAATGAATGCTGAACAATTATGGGATACAACTATGAATCCTGAATTCAGAACCATGCGTCAGGTATCAATTGAAAACGGTACTGAAGCTGACAGAGTTTTCTCCATGCTGATGGGCGATGATGTCCCACCGAGAAGAGAATTTATCGAAAAACACGCGGTTTACGCGAATATTGATATTTAAACATTTATAAAGACCCAAGATTCTGAAAAGACCTTGGGTCTTTACAATTAGAACAAACATATTTAATTAATTATAAAATTTTAGTAAAATGAAAGTAACTATAGTAGGTGCAGGAGCGGTAGGAGCCAGTTGTGCCGAATACATCGCAATCAAAGATTTCGCCTCAGAGGTTGTCATTGTTGACATTAAAGAAAGTTATGCCGAAGGAAAAGCTATGGACCTTATGCAAACAGCTTCCTTAAACGGTTTTGACACTTTAATTACAGGAAGTACAAATGATTATTCAAAAACTGCCAATAGTGATGTTGCTGTTATCACAAGTGGAATTCCACGTAAGCCCGGAATGACAAGAGAAGAGCTTATCGGCATTAATGCAGGAATCGTTAAATCTGTTGCAGGAAGCATATTGGAACATTCTCCAAATGTGATCTTTATAGTAGTAAGTAACCCAATGGACACCATGGCATACCTTACTCATAAAGCGCTTGGATTGCCTAGAAACCGTATTATCGGTATGGGTGGTGCTCTTGATAGTGCTAGATTTAAATACCGTCTTTCAGAAGCTTTAGGTTGCCCTGCATCTGACGTTCAAGGAATCGTAATTGGTGGTCATAGTGATACAGGAATGATTCCATTAACGCGTCTTGCTGCCAGAAACAGTGTTCCTGTAAGCAAATTCTTATCTGAAGATAAAATCAACGAAGTTGCTGAAGCAACTAAGGTTGGTGGAGCAACTTTGACTAAAATGTTAGGCACAAGTGCCTGGTATGCTCCAGGAGCAGCTGTGTCAGCTATGGTTCAAGCTATCGCTTGTGATCATAAAAAATTGTTCCCATGTTCAGCACTATTAGATGGTGAATACGGTCTTAATGACATTTCAATTGGCGTTCCTTGTATTATTGGGAAAAATGGTATTGAGTCAATCGTTGAACTCGATCTAAATGCAGCCGAAACAGAAAAGTTGCAAACAAGCGCTGAAGCTGTTAGAAAAACAAATGGTTTACTAGAAGAAACTGTTAGCTAAGAGCGTTTTCTTTAAAAATAAAAAGCCATGTATTAAAGCTAATACATGGCTTTTTTTATACTATTAATTCTTAATCACTAACCCTTCAACCAGGCATTTAATAAGGATTTCTGATCAGTTGTAGCATCTGGATTTAAACTTAGCTTTTTCCCTGTAGTATATGTTGGAGTCAAAATCTTCTCTATACGAATATCTTCCCCTCCCCTTTCTAATAACACATTGATTTCTGTTCCAGGCTTCCAACCAAATACTTCTCCAAAAACTGAATTTGCATTTTCTCGAGATAAGGTCACACCGTTAATTTCTTTAATCTTGTCATTTGCTTGAGCTCCAGATTCCTTCCAAAAACTATTGTCGATAACCTCATCATTAAACATGATCGAACCAGTTTGTCTGTCTCCCCGAATAATCATTTTTCCAGCATTCTGAACATAATTTGTCTCAACTTTTCCATCATTCATTCCAAGTCCCACTTTTGCGAAATACAAATTATAGTCAATCGGAGTACCACCAACAACGTGGTCTTTAAAGAAGGTGGCCACTGATGGATAGGTCATTTTGACGATTTCGTCGATTATCATCTCATCCTCAAAAGGTTTGTCAACACCATATTTAACAGCTAACTCTTTCATCACAGAAAGAATTCCTCTCTGACCTTGACTCTCTTCTCTGATGATAATATCCAAGCACATCCCTATTAAAGCCCCCTTTTGATATACATTGAAGTAATTGTCGGCATAAGGTTTATCCAATATATTTTTACTCATTTCTGTAAAACTCATGGTGTCATCCAGGGTTGAAGCTGTATTGATTTTCTCCAGCAGCTTGGTATAGAACTGATCCTCAGAAACAAGACCTTGATTCACCTGAAACAGGGTTGCAAAATACTCAGTCAAACCCTCGTACATCCATAAGTGTTCTGAAAAAGTTGGTTGGTCGTAATCAAAATAATGGACATCCTCTGAATGAACTGATAATGGTGTTAAAATATGAAAGAATTCATGAGAAACGATATCAATTAAACTACTTTCAAGACTTTCCTGAGACATTGATTCTGGCATAACGACAACCGTCGAAGTATGATGTTCCAAAGCACCAAAACCTTTTGGTGAACCATTAGAATGTCCTGCTAAATAAACATAAATATCATAGCGCTTGGTGCTATTGGTCTCTCCTAAATAAGCCTTCTGCGCCTGCATCATTTTGAAGATGGTTTCCTTTAAGGTCTTTACGCTGTGTTCATTGTTCGGAGAATAGACACTTAAAACAATCTTGATATCACCTACTTGAAACTCTTCAACATCCAGTTTACCATACATCATTGGATTGTCAGTAACATCAAAATATCTTTCTGCTTTATACCTTGTAGTCACATATTTACCATCATCACTTATATTCTCTTCTACCATCAACAAAGCGGAAGTCCTATCAAATTCAATAGGAGCTGTGACGTTAATGACATATGAATTTGCTTTAAGTGAATCGAAATAACCAACAAAGCCGTGCAGATTCAAAACATAATTATCACTTTCGATATTAGTGCCTGAAGGTGAAAAAGGTGTAGGCTGATCTCCTCCCTCAATATCAAAAGTGTCATTAACCCAGTAAGTTATCTTATCGAGTTTTTTGGCTTCATAAATGATCCAGGTATTGACATCTTTCTTTTCAAACCGCAATTCATTGCCTTCATAATCTAAAGCTTTGAAATCATCGATAAAACTTCCGAAATCACTCACAGCATAGGTTCCCTGAACTACTCTTGGCAACCTAAAAACGATAGTGTCTTTTGAAAACCTTCCCGGATCAACTTGAACCGGGATTTTATCTTTATCCACTTTTGTAATATCAATATTGCTTTCAATTGGATTTGCAGCAGCAAGATCTTTAGCAGTATTCTTAGTCGTTCCACAACTTGCTAAGAGTAATCCCAGAAATAAACTATAAAGTAAAATATGTTTCATAAATATTGTTTTTTGTACTTTAAATAAGTCCCCAAAAATCAATTTTTGCTACGAAATATATCCTTAAAAAAATGTTAAAAGAAATTTAATGATCAAGATAATCCAGAAATAACACCATCGTCATCAATACTCATATTCTCTGATGCAGGATGTGCTGGCAATCCTGGCATTCTCATCATCTTGCCTAAAATCGGAATGATAAATCCGGCTCCGGCCGCAATTTCTATCTCCCTTACGGTTACGACAAAATCTTCAGGACGACCAACCAAAGTTTCATTATCAGAAAATGACTTCTGTGTTTTCGCCATACAAATTGCAAAATCGCTAAACCCCAGACGATCTATTCTTCTCAAATTTAATTTCGCCTTTTTATCATAATCTACCGAAACGGCACCATAAATTTCACGAGCTATGATCTCTATTTTTTCTTTTACCGGAGATTTCCAATCATACAAAGGTTTGAAATTAGATTGCCCTTGTTCGACTATTCTTTTAACAGCGTTGGCAAGTTCTATAGTCCCGTTGCCGCCATTGGCCCATCCATCCGAGATCACTGCCTCAACACCTAGTTTTTTACAGGCATCGACAACAAGATCAAATTCTTCAGGCGTATCATTTGTAAAAGAATTGATGGCAACTACAGGTTCAATATTAAATTTTCTAATATTCTCAATATGCTTTTCAAGGTTGGCCATTCCTGCTGCCACAAATTTTGTGCTGGGCTCATTCACTGCTTCTTTTACAGCGCCACCATGATGTCTCAAAGCCCTTATCGTAGCCACTAAAACTACTGCTTTGGGGCTCAATCCTGAGGCTGCACATTTAATATTCAAGAATTTTTCTGCTCCAAGATCAGCTCCAAACCCGGCCTCTGTCACAACATACTTAGACAATGATAAGCCCATTTTAGTTGCTAAGATGGTATTGGTACCCTGCGCTATGTTGGCAAAAGGGCCACCATGAATGATGGCAGGATTCCTCTCCAGCGTCTGAACCAAATTCGGTTTTATCGCATCCTTTAACAAAATTGCCATGGCATTTTCTGCTTTAAGATCTCTGGCAAAAACTGGTTTTTTGTCAAAAGTGAAACCTATAAAAATATCTCCAAGACGTTTTTTCAAATCCGCGAAACCTGATGCCATACATAAAATAGCCATCACTTCAGAAGCCGGCGTTATGTTAAATCCATCTTCTCTCGGAACTCCATTGGCCGTTCCACCAAGACCAATAGTTATATTTCTCAACGACCTGTCATTCATATCAATGACCCTTTTCCAAAATATGGTCCTTGGATCAAGGTTCAAATTCTTGGCTGCCTGTAAATTATTATCAACCAATGCTGAGAGTAAATTATTGGCTTTTTCAACGGCGTTAAAATCACCGGTAAAGTGCAAGTTTATATCTTCCATTGGAACCACTTGAGAATAACCACCTCCCGCAGCACCACCTTTAATACCAAAAACAGGTCCTAAAGAAGGTTCTCTCAAGACTACTGTGGCTTGCTCGCCAATTTTATTCAATCCTTCTGTCAGGCCGATAGATACGGTTGTCTTACCTTCCCCTGCCGGAGTAGGCGTTATCGCAGTAACCAAAATTAGGTTGTTTTTTGCCACCTCTTTTTCATCTATTAAATCAAGGGGCAATTTTGCTTTAAACTTTCCATAAAGTTCAAGATCATCTTCTTCAATTTTTAATTTTGAAGCGATTTCTTTAATATGAATAAGTGTTGTGTTTTGAGCAATGTCAATATCAGTGAGATGTTCCATTTTCTTGTAGGTTTTACTTTACTAAAGTACTAAAAATAACGACTAAATTGAATACCTCAATTGCCCCAAAATTTAAGTCTTATTTCTTTCAAAGCTAAATCTTTTGAGTATATTTGCCCGATTATATCAAAAACTAAGATTTTTTAAATTTAGATAAGCAATGCAAAACAAGGGACTTATTAAGTTATTTGCGATCATTTTAAGTTTGGTATGTTTATACCAACTTTCATTTACGTGGTTTGCAAAAAATGTGGAGAATGATGCTGTTATCTACGCGGAATCAAAGGCTGATGCCTCTGACGCGGAAGCGTTAGGCAGAATGCAACAAGATTATTTGGATTCTGTTTCGGGTACACCGGTTGTAAATTTAGGTTTTACCGAATTTACATATGATGAAGTAAAAGAAAAAGAAATCAACTTAGGTCTTGACCTTAAAGGAGGGATCAATGCCATTTTAGAGGTATCTGTAAGAGATATTCTTTACGGATTATCAAACGAATCAAAAAACCCAGCCTTCAATGAAGCACTAAATCTTGCGACAAAAGCGCAAAAGGATAGTGATAAGGACTATTTTGATCTGTTCATCGAATCATTTGCCACTGTAAGTAAAGGAACAGTTAAGCTAAGTGATCCTAGTATTTTTGGGAATAAATCTCTGAAGGACAAAATTAACTTCAAAATGTCAGATGAGGACGTAACTCCTATCTTGCAAGAAGAAGTAAAAGGTTCAATCAATACAGCTTTTGAAGTTTTAAGAAGTAGAATTGACCGCTTTGGTGTTACACAACCAAACATCCAAAGAGTTGGTGAATCAGGAAGAATCTTAATTGAACTTCCAGGTGCAAGAGATATTGATCGTGTTAGAAAACTATTACAAAGTACTGCAGAATTGCAATTTTGGGAAGTGTATACAAACCAGGATCTATCTCAGTTCTTTTTATCAGCAAACAACAAACTTGCTGAAATATTAGTAGTCGAGAAGACTGAAGTAGAAAAAGATACTTCTATAGTTAAGGATGATGAAATTGATGATCTGTTAGGAGAAGTAAAAGATTCAGTAGATTTTGAATCTACCAATCCGTTGTTCAGCAAATTGTTTGTTCGTTTTCCACAGTCACAAAATGACATTAGTTCAATTTTGGCTACTGCGAATGTAAAAGACACAGCGTCTATCAATGAATACCTTGCAATGAAAGAGGTAAGAACGCTGCTTCCAAACGAATTGAAATACGCAAAATTCGCTTGGGAAAATAAGGCCAATAACGATTTCATCAATCTTTATGCTTTAAAATCAAACAGAAACGACGCTGCTCCTATCCAAGGAGATGTGATTTCTGACGCGCAACAGGTATTTGACCAGATGGGTGCAAATCCTGAAGTGAGCATGACCATGAATAGTAAAGGAACAAAGCAATGGGCAAAAATGACCACTGCAAATGTTGGTAAATTTGTTGCCGTTGTTCTTGATGACTACGTATACTCTGCACCAAGAGTTAATGATGCAATCACCACAGGAAGAACTTCAATTTCAGGACAATTTTCAATTGAAGAAGCACAAGATTTAGCCAATGCGCTTAAATCTGGTAAATTGCCGGCTGCAGCAAGAATAATCCAATCTGACGTAGTAGGGCCATCTCTTGGTCAGGAAGCTATTGACAGTGGTACATACTCTTTTATTATAGCGCTGATCATCGTGTTATTATGGATGGTATTCTATTATGGTAAGGCTGGGATCTTTTCGGATATAGCCTTAGCATTAAACATACTGTTTATTTTTGGTGTTCTGACTTCTTTTGGAGCTGTATTAACGCTTCCTGGTATTGCAGGTATCGTTCTGACCATTGGTATGTCAGTAGATGCGAACGTGCTGATCTATGAAAGAATAAAAGAAGAACTGAATAAAGGCAAAGGCCTTAAAGAAGCTATTAATGATGGTTTTGGAGGAGCACTTTCTTCTATTCTTGACGCCAACATAACAACACTGCTTACAGGTATTATACTTTATATATTTGGTACAGGACCAGTTAAAGGATTTGCGACTACTTTAATGATTGGTATTGTAACGTCATTATTTTCAGCCATTTTTATTACAAGATTACTGATCGAATGGTATGTAAATAATGAAAAGAAATTAACCTTTAACACAAACATTACTAAAAACTGGTTCAAAGACATCAACATTGATTTTCTTAAGAAAAGAAAAATGTCTTACCTGATCTCAGGAATCATTTTGGTTATTGGTATCGGCTCACTTTTCACCAACGGATTAAATTATGGTGTTGATTTTAAAGGAGGTAGAACATATACTGTAAGGTTTGCTGATAATGTAAGTCCACCTGAAATTGCCAATGCATTAAAAGATGCTTTTGAAAGCTCTCCTGAAGTAAAAACATTTGGGTCTGCAAATCAATTAAAAATCACTACCAAATATAAGATAGATGACTATGGTGTTGAGGTAGAAGATGAAATTCAAAATTTGTTATTTAATGGTGTAACTCCTTATTTACCTGAAGGACTCAGCTATGCACAATTCAAAGGTGCAGAAAATGAGCAGAACGTAGGTATTATGGAATTCTATATGGTTGGACCCACCATTGCAGATGATATCAAGCAAGCAGCATTTTGGGCTATCATTGGATCTTTGATCGTAGTGTTTTTATACATCCTGCTTCGATTTAGAAAATGGCAATACAGTTTAGGTGCTGTTGCTGCGGTTTTCCATGATGTATTGATCGTATTATCAATTTTCTCATTATTCTATAAGATCTTACCATTTGATATGGAAATAGGGCAATCTTTTATAGCTGCCATCCTTACTGTAGTTGGATACTCATTGAATGATACTGTGGTTATATTTGACCGTATACGTGAATTTGATAACAAGCATCCTATGTGGAAGTATTCAAGAACTGTCAATACAGCGCTTAGCAGTACTTTAGGAAGAACAGTAAATACTTCTTTGACTACATTAATAGTGTTACTCGCCATATTTTTATTTGGTGGGGACTCGATTAAAGGATTTATGTTTGCCTTAATCATTGGGGTAATTGTAGGTACCTATTCATCTTTATTCATTGCTTCTCCTATCATGTACGATACGACTAAGAAATTAGATAAGGATAAAAAAGACTAGTATTCAATCTCATTTTTGGGATTAAAACCATATTAAAAACCTTTTAGGAAATATCTCCTAAAAGGTTTTTACTTTTTAGTATTTTTGCACTTTCTTATGAATAAAGATTGAAGCAGCTCAATTTTATTCGATTAAAATCAGTAAGTTAACAATGGAAACCATTCAGATTCATGATAAACATTTCGTTCCTTTTATCAATCGAGATAAGATTGAACGTTATGTTGAATTCATAGCTAAACAAATCGCACAAGACCTTGGTCCTAATGAGGTTCCAATTTTTATTGGTATCCTTAACGGATCTTTTATGTTTGCGGCAGATTTCGTGAGAAAATACCCACATGAGTGTCATATCACTTTTGTCAAAATGGCTTCTTACGAGGGCGTCAATTCAACAGGGAAAATAAAGCATTTAGTAGGTATAAATGAGGATCTTGAAGGCCGCACTGTTGTCATCCTCGAAGACATAATTGATACAGGCAATACACTTGCTGAAATCTATGAAATCTTCAGAGATAAAAAAGTAAAGCAGCTCAAAATAGCTACCTTGTTTTTTAAACCAGATGTATTTAGAAAAGAATTACCTATTGATTATATTGGAAAATCAATTGAGGATAAATTTATTGTAGGATATGGTTTAGACTATGATGGTCTTGGCCGTAACCTATCAGATATTTATCAATTAAAAGTATAAGAAACCAAGCATATAATTTAACCCAGATATAAATTAGTATTATGAAAAACATAGTATTGTTCGGACCTCCGGGAGCAGGAAAAGGTACACAAGCCGAAATGTTAAAAGTTAAATACGATTTGATCCATATATCAACTGGTGACGTTTTTAGATATAATATCAAGAATGAAACTGAATTAGGCAAGTTGGCCAAATCATATATGGACCACGGTGATTTGGTTCCAGATCAGGTGACAATTGACATGTTGAAAGCGGAAGTAAACAATAATCCTGAAGCTAATGGCTTTATATTTGATGGATTTCCAAGAACAGAATCTCAAGCTGCCTCTTTAGATACATTTTTACAAGAAAAAAATTCAGGTATTAGCGGAATGGTGGCCTTAGAGGTGCCAGAGAACCTACTTGTAGAAAGACTGCTTAATCGAGGTAAAACAAGTGGTCGTTCAGATGATCAGGACGAAAGTAAGATCAGAAACCGTTTCAATGAATACGAAACGAAAACTGCCATTTTAAAAGACTATTATCAAAAGCAAAATAAATACTTTGGTGTTGATGGAGTTGGATCGATAGATGAGATTACTTCAAAATTAGAAGAGGTAATAGATACACTTTAACGGTTTAATCCGTGTGCTTTTATGAATTATATTTAAACTACTATGACCGAAGGGAATTTTGTTGATTATATTAAAGTCTTTGCTGCCTCAGGTAAGGGAGGCAAAGGCTCTGTGCATTTGCACAGGGAGAAATACATCACAAAAGGTGGACCTGACGGTGGCGATGGTGGTCGAGGTGGACATGTGATCCTAAAAGGAGATAAGAACATGTGGACCTTGTTTCATCTTAAATTTAAAAAGCACTTTAAAGCCGAACATGGTGGTGCAGGAAGTAAAAACCGAAGTACAGGTAAGGATGGAGACGATATCGTAGTGAACGTGCCGTTAGGCACTATTGTCAGAGATGGGGAAACTCAGGAAGTGCTTTTTGAAATTACTGAAAACGGAGAAGAAACTGTACTCTGTGAAGGAGGAATGGGGGGAAGAGGAAACTGGCATTTTAGGTCTTCAACAAATCAAACTCCTAGATATGCGCAACCAGGTGTTGACGGGATTGAAGGTTGGTACCAACTAGAATTAAAGCTTTTAGCTGATGTAGGGCTGGTTGGCTTTCCAAATGCTGGCAAATCAACATTGCTATCAGTTATTACCTCTGCAAAACCAAAAATAGCAGATTATGAATTCACTACTTTAAAGCCGAATCTAGGTATTGTTGAGTATCGAGATTTCAAAAGTTTTGTAATGGCAGATATTCCGGGTATTATTGAAGGTGCCGCTGAAGGAAAAGGCTTGGGACATCGTTTTTTACGTCATATTGAACGTAATTCAAGTTTGCTGTTTCTTATTCCTGCAGATAGTGATAACATTCAAAAAGAATATGACATTCTTTTAAATGAGCTAAAAAAACACAACCCTGAACTACTTGACAAAGACAGACTTCTTGCTATTTCAAAATCTGACATGCTAGATGAGGAACTCAAGACAGCGTTAGCTGACGAAATACCAAAGGATTTACCACATATTTTCATATCATCATTAGACCAAACAGGCTTAACTGAACTAAAGGACCAATTGTGGAATATGCTAAATGAGACTATTCATTAGGCAATTGTAAAGGAGTTCTATTCCTCTTTTTTTTGACAGTTCCCTTTTATTCAGGCACTGCTTATCGACTATTCTTGAATTTCAAAAAAACCAGAAAGTATGGTTTCAATGTTGTAAAACAAGAATATGATGAGAATCAATACTACCAAAAGAATAATAGCTCTTGTATAATTTGGTTTTTTACGTTTAACAAATTTTGCATCTGTCATCAGACTATTCATTTAAATCACCCTCTAATTTAGCTTTTTTATAGCTCTGAAGCAAATAAACAAAACCATATTCAATCGATTTTCTTGATCTTTTTAGGAAATTTATTAACTGTTTTGTCTGTTCAAAAAAGGCCTACATAGCAGTATTTGAAACTTTTAAATTTTCCAAATCTTCTTAAGAAATCGGTTTCCTGCCTCTCAACATTTCTCTTTTACCTGGAGGACCAGGTAATCTTTCAACTTCAAGGCCAACGGCCTGCATTGCTCTTCTAACGCTACCTTTAGCTGCGTATGTTACGATGACACCATTCTCGTTCAATGCCTCGTACATCTTTTTAAAAATAACTTCGGTCCAAAGCTCAGGTTGTACTCTTGCACCAAAGGCATCGAAATATATAAGGTCAGCGAAATTGCGTTGATCAAAGTCTTCAAACATAACTTGCTTTTTGGTCAAGTAAAAATCATCGGTGATTTTCTGTTTTGAATTCCAATCTGAATTCAACATCTTTTGGTACACTGTCGATTCATTCTCTGCATGTAATTGTTGTAAATGATTTAGCTCAAGTATCATTTTTACATCCAAAGGATATCCTTCGAGACCAAGGTATTCAATTCGTAATTCTCGGTTTTTACCTTCCAAATAACTAATGATACAATTGAGACCGGTACCCAGACCCATTTCAAGGATATTAACTTTACTCCCATCCTCAAACAGATCCAATCCACTTTTTATAAAAACATGATAAGCTTCTTGAATAGCACCGTGTTTTGAGTGGTAATTTTCATCCCACTCCGGGATATAAACACTAGATGAACCATCCGACGTCTTGATTATTTTTTTTTCCATTATAGTTGAAATCAAGACAAAGGTAACCGAAATAAAATATTTTCAAAATCCAGCTTCAGAGATTTACCTATCGACAAACCATTAATTTAAAGCTCATTTCAAAAAAATTTCTTTGACACTTATTCGCCATTGAATTTGGGTTTGCAGCGTATAAAAAACGATGATTTTATTTTTTTCTAAACGATATTAAGTATTTTTGCTAAAAATATCAGCGTAATGAGTTTAGAAGTAAGTCAAAAGATCACCATTGAAAAATCAAAAATTTCAAAAATAGGCCAGGTTGATTTTAACAATCTTCCATTTGGACAAGTTTATTCAGATCATATGCTAGTATGCGACTATGAGAATGGCAAATGGCAAGCGCCAAAAATCATTCCTTATCAAAATATTAGTCTTGATCCGTCTGCTAAAATCTTTCATTATGGTCAATCTATATTTGAAGGTATGAAGGCTTATAAAGATGAATCGGATGCCATCTGGCTTTTCAGACCACGAGATAATCAAAAAAGACTAAATATCTCGGCCAAAAGACTTGCTATGCCTGAACTTCCTGAATCTTATTTCATGGATGGATTAGAAGCGTTGCTATTGTTGGAGAAAGATTGGATCCCTACTACTAAAGACAGTTCACTTTACATTAGACCATTTATTTTTGCCACAGGTAATGGTTTTCATGCCTCTCCCGCAGATAAGTATAAGTTCATCATTGCATGTTCTCCATCGGGCCCTTATTTTGGAGGAAAGCTCAAGGTTTTGATCGAACAACAGTATTCCAGATCGGCCAACGGTGGAGTAGGATTTGCTAAAGCAGGTGGTAATTATGCAGGTCAATTTTACCCGACAAATCTTGCCATTGAAAAAGGATACCAACAAGTTATCTGGACCGATGATACAAGTCACGAATTTATCGAAGAAGCAGGAGCGATGAACATATTCATCAGAATTGATGATACATTGATCACCGCACCAACAAGTGATCGAATTCTTGATGGTATTACCAGAAAGAGTATAATTGAAATTGCCAGAGATCAAGGCATTGCAGTTGAAATCAGGAATATTTCAGTACACGAGATTGTTGAGGCATCTGAAAACGGAAGTCTTAAGGAAATGTTTGGAGCAGGAACTGCAGCTGTAATTTCACCTATCGCTGGATTTGGTTATAAAGAAAAGGACTTTATGTTGCCTGAATTAGAAAGCCCAATTGCTTTGAAATTGAAAAAACAGATAACAGACATTCAATACAACCGAGCAGACGACAAGTTTGGTTGGAGACATGCTGTAAAATAAAATATCTCAGGGCCTTATGTCAAATCTGGCCCTGAATTTAAAATACTTTCAATATTGGGTTTAAAATAATTTGGACCTTTCATAACCTTTCCATCCTCTCGGTAAATAGGCTTGCCATCGGCACCAAGCTTACTCATGTTACTTCTTTGAATTTCATTGAATACTTCTTCTATTTTATGTTGCATTCCGTGTTCTAAGATAGTACCACATAAAATATAAAGCATATCTCCCAGCGCATCTGCTACTTCAACCAAATCATTGTTCTCAGCTGCTTCCAGATACTCTTGATTCTCCTCGTCCATGAGGTCAAATCTAAGCTTTAACTTTTGTACAGATAGATTTGCCACCGGACTTTGTTGAACCCCAAGTCCGAATGCTTCATGAAATTCCTGAACTGCTTTTATTTTATTCTTCATTATTGTTTTCTAAAAAAATTTAACTAAAATCTGAGGTGGAAGAATTCTCATCATAATGGCCACTAAGCGCCACCTCTTGGTTATATATGCCTTTCTCTTTTTCTTTCTTATTGCGCCATAAATTTGTTTGACAGCCTTATCAAGAGGCGCCATCCAAAAGGTTGGCCCTGTAATAATATCTGTGTCAACATAGCCTGGCAAAATATTGGTGATACTGATATCGGCCTTTTTTGTTTTTCTGGCCTTCATCCATAAAGATTCAAGATAATTAGACTGATAGGCTTTTGAAGCATGATAGGCCGCTACGTTTCTGTTGCCTACCAATGAGGCTATAGAAGTGACACCTACAAGCTGACCGAAGCCCTGATTCTTGAAATAATTATATGATAATTGGTAAATTTTTGTTGCTCCCAAAACATTGGTCTCAATAGTCGGTAAGTCTTTCTCCCATTCTAAAGAAAAATTATTCTCTCCAATTCCAGAGTTATGAATAATGAGGTCAACTTGCTGCATTTTGGAAGGAAGCTCTTTGAAAAGTGTTTCACTATCTGCTAGGTCTGTAATATCATGCCGTCTAACAATATACTTCCCTGGGTTCTCAGTCTGGAGCTCGTCTAATCTTTCCTTACGTCTGCCAGTAATCATAACTTCATAACCATCCTTGACAAGTAGCCTGGCCAGCTCTCTTCCTATTCCCGATGTTGCCCCAAAAACGATGGCTTTTTTACTCATATTATCTTACCTTTGCAGCCTTAAATATAACTAAAATGTTTAGTAGAGGTCAACTTATTTTCGGAGCAATTTTTGCTTTTGTTTTTATTATGCTCATGATTTGGAGCTATAGAAAAGACATAAAGCTTCACAAACTCTATTATAATAACGTCTGGGTAGTAGGTCTGGGCATATTTCTAGCCATTTTGCTTTTTGCAACCTTAACTTTTTGGCTACATTAAATTATTGTAACTCCTTATAATAAAGAACTGAACTAGGCTGTTTCCACAGGTTTCTCTACTACAACAATTTTGTACAACTTATCGCTGGGTCTAATTCTGAATTCCAAAGGCAAGGTAATGCTATCACCTTTTGTGGCAATTTCACCTTTTTCATCATTGACGAACATTTCATTAATAACGAGCTCTTTAGCTCCAGTAGTTGGCCCTGTGATCAAAATTTTATCACCTAATTTAAGATCAAATGCCTCTAATTTAAATTCACCAATATTTGCTTTAGGGAAAAAGTGAGTGCCTTTTCCTACATAAACTTTTTTCTGGGTGGCATGTGAACCAGATCCCTTGCTCCATTCGCCAAGTTTTTGCCCTAAATAATAACCGTTCCAGAATCCTCTATTATACACCTTTTCAAGCTCGAGCATCCAACCGATAACCTTTTCCTTATCATAAGTACCTTCTGCCAATGCGTCAATAGCCTGTCTGTAAGATTTGATCACACTTGCAACATATTCAGGTGCTCTACCCCTACCTTCAATCTTTAGCACTTTGATTCCGGCATCTGCCACCTGATCTAAAAAGTCTATAGTACAAAGATCTTTTGGTGACATGATATATTCATTATCCAATTCCATCTCGAATCCGGTTTCCTGATCAATAACCGTATATTTCTTTCTGCAATTTTGCTTACACGCACCTCTATTCGCCGAAGAATTATGAGAATGCAGACTCATATAACACTTTCCAGATACGGCCATACAAAGTGCGCCATGACCAAATATCTCTACTTCAAGGAGTCTTCCGGCAGGACCTTTGATCTCTTCTTTTTCAATTTGTTCAGTGATCTTCTTCACCTGACGTAAACTTAATTCACGACTCAAAACAACTGTATCAGCGAACATGGCATAAAATTTAGCCGTTTCAATGTTAGTGATATTGATTTGTGTTGAGATATGAACCTCCATATCAGCTTGTCTGGCCATAGAAATTACAGCTTGATCCATAGCAATGACAGCTGTAATATCAGCTGCTTTTGCCTGCTTCAATAAAGTCTTAACAATAGTCAGATCATGGTCATAAATGATGGTATTTAAGGTAAGGTAGCTTCTTACATTCATAGCCTTACACCTCATCGAAATCTCAGGAAGATCATCAAGCGTAAAATTAATGGAAGCTCTCGCCCGCATATTTAATTGTTCCACACCAAAATAAACAGAATCCGCTCCATTATCCAAAGCAGCCTGCAGAGATTCAAAATTCCCGGCGGGTGCCATCAACTCAATTTTATTCTTTCCATTCAATACCATATCGTCTATCTTAAATTTTTAAGAGCCGCAAAATTACGATTTATTATTTAATCAATAATTATCTGTTAAAAATTAAGTGCTTGTCCTTAAATTTGATATAAATTAAACAAATTGCTATTTTACTAAACATCTAGCCCATAACATAGGTAATAATTTAGCATATTTGCAGCTTCAAAATGAAGAATTTAAATTTGATAATATGAAAATTGCAGTAGTAGGAGCTACCGGAATGGTAGGAAATGTCATGTTAGAAGTACTTGCGGAAAGAAATTTCCCGGTGACAGAATTATTATTGGTTGCCTCTGAAAGATCAGTAGGAAAGAAAATTGCTTATAATGGAACGGAGTATACCGTTATAGGGCTTCAAGACGCGATTGATCAGAAGCCAGATATCGCTTTATTTTCTGCCGGAGGTGCAACCTCAACAGAATGGGCACCAAAATTTGCAGCAGCAGGAACGACTGTTGTTGATAATTCATCGGCCTGGAGAATGGATCCAACAAAAAAACTTGTTGTACCAGAAATCAATGCAGGAGAACTCACAACAGATGATAAAATAATTGCCAATCCAAACTGTTCTACCATTCAGATGGTTGTGGCACTGGCTCCTCTTCATAAAAAATACGGAATAAAAAGGCTTGTCATTTCGACTTATCAGTCAATTTCGGGAACAGGTGTAAAAGCCGTTCAGCAGCTCGAGAATGAATACAAAGGTATTAAAGGTGAAATGGCCTATCCTTATCCTATACACAGAAATGCACTACCTCATTGTGATGTATTTGAAGAGAATGGCTACACTAAGGAAGAAATGAAATTGGTTAATGAAACTAGAAAAATATTGAACGATGATAGTATCGCTGTAACTGCAACGGCTGTAAGAATCCCCGTAGCAGGAGGTCATTCTGAAAGTATCAATATAGAATTCGACAATGATTTTGATGTAAATGAATTAAGAAAATTACTTCATGATACCGATGGTGTTGTGGTTAAGGATAATTTAGAAACCAATACCTATCCTATGCCAATATATGCTGAAGGAAAAGATGATGTTTTTGTTGGTAGGATCAGAAGAGATGAATCTCAAAAGAACAGCTTAAATATGTGGGTAGTAAGTGATAACCTTCGAAAAGGGGCGGCTACCAATACCATTCAAATCGCTGAGTACCTTATCGCCAAAGAATTGGTATAATACTTTTATTAAAGAATAAAAAAAAGCTGTTTTCTTACGAAAACAGCTTTTTTTATGGACCTTTTATGGTTTATTTTTCAACTTTTAATACATCCTTAATAACCTCCTCTAGATTGTGCTTTGGCAAGGCTCCCTGAGCCATTTGAGGCTGCTCTCCTTCAGGGCAGAAAAGCATAGATGGAATACTTCTGATCCCAAAAGCTGCAGCTAATTCTGTTTCAACTTCTGTATCGACTTTATAAATATCTATTTTACCTTTATACTCTTCAGATAACTCTTCTAAAATGGGAGCTACCATTTTACAAGGCCCACACCAATCGGCATAAAAGTCAATGATGCAAGGCTTATCCCCTTCAAATTTCCATTCTTTATTATCAGCGAAATTAAAGACTTTCTTTAAAAACGTTTCTTTGGTTAACAACTCCGTCATAATTAATAAAATTTACGTTATATCTTGTTTTTCAATTTAATGGCAAATAATATACCAATTTAAATCTAGGTACAAAGTGACGTATAATTTGACATTATGTCGGTTACTTATGTTACAGTAAATTAGAAGATGAATAGCAATGCCCTTTTGAATAAAAGTCAGGCCTGTTCGTCAATTGCCGAATAAAAAAAATCCGATCATTTGACCGGATTTTTTTAAAACATTATATCTTAATATTTGCTTTTTTCATGTTGAAATGAAACTCCTGATACAATTCCAAGAGGTTCATTATCGCAGAGATCAAATCTTTTGTTTCAAGTAAATTTCCAAAATACAAGGTCGTATTCTTGGCGCTTGATTCTTCAGATCTTATCCTGGTAATTTGCTTTTCAATTGACTTAGAAACATGATCAAACAGCTCTTGCTTTTCGTCTACAATTTTCGAGATATCAGAAAATTTTCTATTGTGAAAAATTACAGCAATTTCCTTTAACATCCCTGATAATTGGTTATCTATAATCTTAAGATCCTTTATTTGCCCTTTCTTTAAGTGCTTATGATTATTGTTGACATGCTTATAACTCGCTTTTGAAATATAGCTAATTGACTGTGAGATATCTTGTAAATACCCAAGAACCATCAAATAGAATCTACTGGCCTCTACCGAAGAATCATCCAGAGATTTTATAAAATAAAAAGCTTCGTCCTTTAAAGTATCAACTTCAGCATTTAACTTCACTACATGCTTATCGATCTTTTTCAATTTGCTTAAATCCTGAACAGAAAGATTATTTACCACATTGGTATATAATTTATCTACTCTTGTGATTACTTCAGAAATATGATCTGAAGTCTCATCAATAACTTCTTTAGCTGTAATCAACTCAGCTCTTTTAATTACCCTTTTCTGAGCTGTTTCTTTTTCTTCTTTTTTATGCTTGATAAAATTTCTAACAAGTAGAAAAAGAACAAGTAATAACAATAAACTAACCGCAGTAATACTTCCTAAATGAATTAGATAAGTAAAAATACCAGCTGTTACAAAGGCAATAAAGGCTGTGAAGAACCATCCTCCGATTACATTTAAAACACCTGCTACTCTATATACGGCACTTTCTCTATCCCAGGCTCTATCAGCCAAAGAAGTACCCATGGCTACCATAAAAGTAACATAGGTTGTTGATAATGGCAATTTATACGACGTTGCTATAGAAATTAAAACACCGGCTACCATTAGATTCGTAGAGGCTCTTATCGCATCAAAAGCAGGCAATTCATACACCTTATTTTTAGGAAGATTTACGACCGGCTTTTCGAACCTTTTGCCAATACTTTGCTGCATACTTTTAGGCAACACATAATTGATACCATTAATCATCCCTATAGTAGATCTTACAACAACTCTGGATAATGAATTAGGTTGAAACCTTTCATGTCCTTCACTTTGTCTTGCCAGATTCACTTCGGTAGCTGCAACCTTTTTGGCCTTAGATGAGAACCAAAGCGTAACCACCATAATCATACCGGCAACAAAAAGAAATATTTGTGGTGTTGGCACTTTTCCTGCCAAGACACCCATACTAAACTCATCGGCAGGCACTCCAGAAACACTCCATGCTTCATATGAGTTCCAAGCAGCCATGGGCACTCCAATAAAATTAACCAGATCATTTCCGGCAAAAGCAAGCGCCAAGGCAAAAGTACCAACGGTTATGATAATTTTATATAAGTTAAATTTCAAAAACTTAGTAAGGATAAAAGATAAGGCTGTCCAGGTGAAGAAGGCTATAACAATAATCATTAACTCATTCCCTTCTAACACGCCCTTTATATCCTTATAATATGCTGTTCCTTTCAAACCCTTCATAAAAATAAAATAGGTAATAGAGGTCAAAGCAATTCCGCTAAACAGCGCTCCATATATTGTAGGTTTTTGCTCAAAATTAAAAGTCAAAAATAATCTGGATAAATACTGGACTATCGCCCCTATGGAAAAGGCTACTATGACCGAGAGAAATATCCCGGAAATAATTAATACCGCTTTTTCAGTATTGATATATTGTGACAAATTAGCAACTGTTTCTGTATCAGACACTGCAATTTTTATTAAAGCCATTGCTACGGCAGCTCCAAGTAATTCAAATACAATAGATACCGTAGTTGAGGTAGGCATCCCTAAAGTATTAAAGAAGTCAAGTAGCAAAACGTCAGTAATCATCACGGCCATAAAAATGATCATGATCTCATTAAAATAGAATTCGCCGGGGTTAAAGATTCCTTTTCTTGCAACCTCCATCATTCCGCTTGAAAAAATGGCTCCTACTCCAATTCCTAAACTCGCCACGATCATTATCGTTCGCATAGAAACCACCTTAGATCCAATGGCCGAATTAAGAAAGTTAACGGCATCATTACTCACGCCAACAACCAAGTCAATAGCGGCTAAAGCCACCAATGCAATCAACATTAAAATATAGATATTCTCCATGATTTAAAGCTTAATAATTTGTGGCAAAGCTATAATACAAATCAGGTTTGTATGTTAAGTTAATGTTACCTTTTTTAAAATTTGAGTAACATTTACTTAACTTAAATTTTACCTCTTTGCATGCATTACTTAAGCGTTTACTTCTTGCCGTTCTTTAAACGAAGAATGAATTCAATAAAGATAATTCTACCGGCTTTCCTTCACGGCTCAGGGCTAATTTTAACAAATGAAATCCCATAAATGGTGTTATATTTGTGAAAATTTGCTCTATGTATAGGATTACCTTTCTGCTGCTATCAGTAATAGTACTGTTGACAAGCTGCAAAAAAAATAAAAACGAATCAATGGAAAATAAACATCGATTTACCAATAAGCTTATCAACGAAACAAGTCCTTACCTTTTACAACATGCGCATAACCCGGTAGATTGGCATGCTTGGAATGATGAGACCCTAGAGCTTGCAAAAAAAGAAAATAAACTACTCTTGATTTCTGTGGGATATGCCGCTTGTCATTGGTGCCATGTTATGGAACATGAAAGCTTTGAAGATTCAGCTGTTGCAGCGATAATGAATAAAAATTTCATCAACGTTAAAGTTGACCGAGAAGAAAGACCAGACGTAGATCAAGTTTATATGAATGCCGTTCAGCTGCTAACAGGTAGCGGAGGATGGCCATTAAACTGTGTAGCTTTACCTGATGGTAGACCTATTTGGGGAGGAACCTACTTCCCTAAAGACAATTGGACCAATGCACTAACTCAATTAGCTGATCTTTACAAAAACGAGCCAGAAAAGGCCGAAGAGTATGCTGCTAAACTTACTGAAGGAATACAACAAAGTGGCTTAATTACCTTGAACGAAGACGAAGCAGTTTTTGACAAAGAAGAACTTCAAAGTGCACTTGATGCGTGGCTACCCACTATGGATCTTAAAAATGGAGGCAGAAAAGGAGCTCCAAAATTTCCGATGCCAGGAAATCTGCAATTTTTACTTCGTTATGCGGTTCAAAGTCAGAACGAAGAAATGATGGACTATGTCAATACATCCTTAACTCAAATTGCCTATGGAGGAATTTTTGATCATGTGGGTGGTGGATTTGCCAGATATTCTGTTGACGACCATTGGCATGTACCTCATTTCGAGAAAATGTTATATGACAATGCCCAAATGGTTTCTTTATATTCAAATGCTTTTTTAGTGACAAAAGACCCACTTTATAAAGAAGTTGTTTATGAAACGATCAAATTTGTTGAAGCTGAGCTATATGAAGATATTGGTGCTTTTTATTCTTCACTTGATGCAGACAGTGAAAATGAAGCAGGGGAATTAGAAGAAGGAGCCTATTATGTTTGGAATAAAGAACAACTGTCAGCGCTTATTGGAGATGACTTTACACTTTTTGCCAACTATTATAATGTAAATGGTTATGGTAAATGGGAGGAAGATAAATACCACTTGATTCGATCTGTTTCCAAAGCTGAATTCTGCAAAGAAAATAACGTATCTGAGGAAGACCTGAACTCAAAAATAGAAAAATGGCAGGCCTTATTACTCGATGAAAGAAACAAAAGGGATCGACCCAGACTTGACGATAAGACCCTCACCTCCTGGAACGCATTAATGCTAAAAGGGTATGTAGATGCCTACCGCGTTTTTAATGATCAAAAGTTTCTGGAAGTTGCTCTGAAGAATGCGCAGTTCATTATGAATAACATGACAAAAGAGGACGGTGGCTTATTCCGCAATTTTAAGAATGGTAAAAGTAATATTGAAGCCTATTTAGAAGACTATGCCGCCGTGTCAGATGCATTCATCTCTTTATATGAAGTTACTTTAGATGAAAAATGGTTGAAAAATGCAAAACAATTTACAGATTATGCTTTTGATCATTTTTACGATGAAGAGAGTAAGATGTTCTTTTTTACTTCAAATAACCAAACCGGGCTGATTTCAAGAAAAGTAGAAACGGATGATAATGTAATCCCTTCATCCAATTCTATAATGGCGAATAATCTCTTTAAACTAGGACATTACTATTCAAACAAGCATTATGCTGATAATGCCAAAGCCATGCTGAATAATGTAAAAGAAAATGCGATTAGCTATGGCTCAGGTGCTTCAAATTGGCTGAACCTTTATAGTAACTATCTTGGAGAGTATTATGAGGTTGCCATTGCAGGACCAGACGCCAAACAAAAATTAGAAGAGTTAAATAAAATTTATATTCCTAATAAATTAATAGTTGGCAGCACAACCGAAAGCAGCCTTCCGTTATTGGCCTATAAATACAATGAAAATGAAACGACTATCTATGTTTGTATAGACGGGGCATGTAAATTACCCGTAACCGAAACCGAAAAAGCACTTAAGCAATTGAGTAGTTCTTATTAGCCTTTAGTATTATGAAATACCTGATCCTTTTTTTAGTTTATTTAGTTGCCTTTGAACACATCTATTTTATGATTTTAGAAATGTTCTTCTGGACAAAACCTAAAGGATTAAAAGCCTTTGGAATGAAGCTAGAACAAGCCGAAAGTTCAAAAGTTTTAGCTGCTAATCAAGGCCTTTATAATGGTTTTTTAGCTGCCGGTCTGATCTGGGGCGCAGTCGCCCAACTTAACCATGTCATCATTTTTTTTCTGATATGCGTTGTAATAGCCGGAATATACGGGGCTTATTCAACAAAGAAGATAAAACTATTTTATGTTCAGGCTGTTCCTGCACTGATAGCACTGGTATTGATAGGGCTTACTGGAAATATTTTTTAGGTTTTCCAGCTACAAAATCCTTGAGATAGAAAGGCTCAAAATAGGCAACGTCTTCAAATTCTGATACCGTGTACTTTTGTGCAGACATCATTGCCATTTCTTTGGCAGAAGGATAGATATCAGTTAAAAATCTTGCATTATCATGTTTGATAAGATTACTGCATTTTTCGACTCCATCACCTGCAAAATATACGATTCCAGACCTTAATAAATCCTGAAATGAATTTTCGTCAATAATTTCAGCCTTCGTCTCTCTGATCTGCTGGTATTCATTATCAAAAATAGCACTGTAAACTTCCATTCTTCGCGCATCTAACATAGGCACTACAAGAGCTCCTTTTTCCAGTGACACTTGTCTTGCTATACTTTCTAAAGTCGAAATAGAAATTAATGGCTTCTCTAGGGCATAACAAAGACCTTTTGCCGCTGAGACACCTATTCTTAATCCTGTATATGATCCAGGGCCTTTACTGATAGCAATGGCGTCCAGCTGTTTCATAGCAATTCCAGACTCTTTTAAGACTTCGAGAATAAAAGTATGCAACTTTTCAGCGTGTGAAAACTTACCTTCATTTATCTCACTTATCGCTAATAAATTGCCCTTATCGCTAATGCTTACGGAGCAGTTTTTAGTTGCAGTCTCAATGTTCAGGATAATACTCAATATTCAGATTTAAAAATTATAAATTACCAACAGGGATTCCGTAATAGTACTCCAATAATTTTACTCTAAAAATAAAATCATATTTGGCTGTTAAAAAATCGGCATTTGCCGTGACCAATCTGTTTTTTATTTGACTATAATCAAAAGAGTTTAAAACACCCACGTCAAAACGTTCTTGAGCATATTGAAAGGAAACCTCACGAGCTTCTAACGATCTTTTGGTCGCATCATATAATTTTAAAGCCCCAACAGCATCTTGATATACCTGATGGATTATTTTTTCAAGATCTAGTTCTTCTTGTTCTAGTTGGTATTTCTGCTGTTCATAGTTGATCTTCGCTCTTCTCACATTATTTGAGGCGCTAAACCCATTAAATACTGGGATTTGCAATGACACTCCAAAAGAACTTCCTTTATTCTGGTCTAATTGATCGAAAAAACTATCAGCTGGACCAGAAATCGGTACGAAATTTGGCGAAATAACATTATCCCCGCTTGTTTCGACTACTCCAATAACTCGTGTTGGATCATTTGGATCAATTTCTGACCCGATAATTGTGCTTCTATCTGAAGTCCTTGAATTATAATTGAAAAAACCTGATAAGGTAGGCTGCAGTGCTCCTTTAGCCAATTTCACATCGCTTTCTGCAATTTCAATATTCGTTTGAGCTACTTTGATCTCATTTCTTGTTTCTAAGGCTTTTTCATAAATCATATCTACCGAATATTCAGGTAAATTGACAAGTGGTAATGTCTCGATTTCCTCATTCGCGATATCAAAGTTATCGTATTCCTCTAGTTGTAATAACTGAGCAAGGGATATCAACGCTAATTGCACCCTGTTTTGAGTTAGAATCAAATTCTGTTCGTCACTGGCTAAAGTGGCTTCAACATCGAGTAAATCTCCTCTAGGCAGTGTCCCTGCCTCTACTAATTGCTTTGTTCTTGCCAACTGTTCTTGGGTAATCTCTACTTGAGGAATAGCAACATTTACTGCTTCCTTCCCAAAAAGCACTTCCAAATAGGCATTGATTACAAATAAGGAAATATCATCCTTCATCTTATCCAGTTGGTATTGACTAGACAGAATGCTAAGTTCAGCTCTTCGCAACTCATTCTGATTTCTTAAACCTCGGTAAATGGCAACCCCTGAAGAAATGCCTCCATTTGTAGTCTGTGTTGTTTGGTTGATTAATACTCCAGTTGTAACATCTGTTGTCAAACCTGAGTTCCAGGCAGCTGAACTATTAAGATTCAAATTAGGAATAAAATTTCCTATCGCCGCTCTTTTATCAACCTCTGCCAGTGCAATGTTATTTTCAGATTGCTTTACACTGATATTATTTTCAATGGCATAATCTACGCAATCGCGTAAAGTCCATTTTTTTATTTCTGGGTTGGTTTCCTGAGACTGAACAGAAAATATAAAACTGAATAACAAAATCAGGCTTAGTGGTGCTTTCATAAATATGGAATTACAATAATGGAATTTTGAATATAAGACGAGGTGTTAAAAAATTTGTTACACTATTTTTTAAAAATTATCTCTTTCAAGATTTCTTCCAACTCCTATAGAATAGAAACAAGGCCACAGTAATCAACAAATAAGGGAAGGCCATCAAGTATACTATCCCTGAATTAATACCTTCTGCCACCTCTTCACCGCCTTGTTCCACCACGGCACGGCACATTGCGCATTGCCCGAATGAATCAAGTGATATAAATAGAACAGCTAGTAAAAGAAACTTTCTTTGCATGAAGTGTTATTAAAGCTTTTGAACCAAACAATATCGTTTCAAAAGACCATGCAAAATTACACATAAGGTTAAAACTGGCCAAATCTAACCAATGAATACTAAGTAAAACTTTAAACAGATGGGCTGACTAGAGAACCGAACTATTTATCTTAATATCCGCATGTTGCCAGGCGATGTCAAACTCTTTCTTGACCTGAGCAGCTTCCTCAAGTTTTTGCTGACCAATAAGACTTTCATGAAGACCCATTAACGACCATCCATTTTGTCTATAATAGTCAAGGTCTTCTCTGTAGATTTTTTCAGCTTCTACAAAATTTCCATCTTTCAATAATAAGACTCCTAATTGCTGCCTGGTTGGAATATACCATTCAGCGGGTTCGTTATAAGGTAATTCATCCTCATACTTTACCGCATTTTGTAAATGAGTGATGCCTGCAGAGAGATCTCCAGAAGCGGCCTTAAACTCACCTGCTAGCGACTCATAAGCCACTATGGCAATATTTTCATGACCCAATTCTTTATCTCTATTCTCGAGTGCTGTTAATTCTTCCTGTGCTTCCTTCAAATTTCCTTTACGTATAAAAGCTATTCCTCTGGAATAATTCCAAATCATTTTGAGATAAGTATAAGAATCTCCTGGATCTGGAGTAGTTAGAATTTCGTTCCATTTACCAAACCTTATATAAGCTAATAAGGGAGTGGAAGCCAAATTTTCAAATACTTTGTCACCTTCGAGCAAACTCGGTGATACCTTTTCAGCTGTTTTTTTTGCAGCATCAATTGATAATTTCTCATTACCCAGCATACTTGCCGCTGACCATAAAAAATGGATATTATGCGGATAATAGCCCAAAGGATACATGCCCTGAGAATAACATTGTGAAATATAATCCTCATCGACTAAAATAGCGGCTTGATTTACCTCGACTGCCTCTTTATACCTGCCTACCCTCATATACACATGACCAGGCATATGAACCATATGCCCTGCTCCTGGCATTAAGTACATCAATTTTTCGGCGCTTGGAACGGCCAGATCAGGTTTTGGTAATTCAACCATATGAATATAGTAATGATGCGCCCCAGGATGTTCAGGGTTTAATGTGACTGCTTTCTCAAGGGCTTTTTTAGCTTCAGGAATATTTGGAGAAGGATTTCCATCTTCGTCCCAATAATCCCATGGTACGGTATTCATGATTGAAGCGGCATATAAAGTTAAAACATCTGCATCCTCTGGGAAATCAGCTGCAACCGAACTCATGGCATTCATATAGGCCATATTCAAGTCACTCAAATCTGCAAGCGTGTCTTGACTATATCTAGAGGACAAGGCAATGATAAGCGCCTTCTCTTTTTTACTCGTATTAACGCTCTTATCCATAGCCTCCTGAACCGCTTCATAGGCCTTTTGTCTTCTTTCTATAGTTGGTGTCTGGTCATTAATATTAGGACCTAAAACCAAAGCCTGCCCCCAATAAGTCATGGCCGATCCAGGGTCTAGCCTTGAAGCTTCTAAAAAAGAACGGTGTGATTCAGCATGGTTAAATGCAAAGCCAAGGTTTAAGCCTTGATTAAAAAACAACTGGGCTTGTGATGAACTTGTATTTATTTTAAATTCATGAGCTCCAAGATTTTTAAAGAGTGGTGAAACTTGTTTTGTTGAATCAATCTCATCTAATAGAAAATTAGTCGATGTACATTTAATAGGCTTCATCCCCACCTTTGTTTTGGCTTGCACCTCATTTATGGCTCCGGATTTGAATAAAAAGACGAGTAATACACAACTCGATAATACAAAAATAAATAGGCTCAGTTTGGTTTTCATTTGTAAAAAATTAGAATAAAGGCCCTTTAAAATTATTGAAGTTTTTCAATTAAAAATACCTTTGTCGTTGAATATCAGCTAAATATACAAAATTTTCTATCTGGTTGCGAATATTATTTAGTAACTTAAGCAAAACAGTACTAATTAAAACCAAACTATTATGAAAAAATTATTGATGATTGCGGTTGTAATGCTCATGACATTTCAACTGGCTGCACAGGAAAAACTTTATCTGGTATTCGAGTTTATGAAAGTAGATAATAAGCAGGAAGCGGCTTATGGAGAAACCGAAGAGTTCTGGGCAAAAATTCATGAACAAAGAGTTAAGAATGGAGATATTATCGGATGGGATCTTTGGAAATTGCAACCAGGTGGTGAAGACCAGCATTTCCAATATCTTACAGTAAATCTTTATAATGATCCGGTCAAAATGATGACTAATGCCGGCGATTTTGATGCCGCTCTAAAAGCAGCCTATCCTGATATGTCTGAAGAGGATCTCAATAAAAAAATGGAGATGACCGCAAAGTCAAGAGACTTGGCAGTGCGTATTTATCTTGAAGAAATTGATGTGACAACCGGTGATTTCACTATGCCAGTAGGAACTGTTGCTGCCATTAATATGATGAAGGTGGCAGCCGGTAATGCGAGTAAGTATGAAAAAATGGAATCAGAAATCTTTAAACCCATGCATCAGAGAGATGTTGATAATGGAGTTAGAGAAAGCTGGGGTCTTTTAAGGTTCATGTCTCCTTATGGAAGCGATGCTTACGCAACGCACATCACGGTTGACATGTATAAAGATTACAACCAGTTTTTCAATCCGCCTGAAGTAGCAGAAAACCCTGCTCCGACAGAAGCGCAAATGAAACAGATCAACGAAGGAATAGCATCTAGAGATCATCGTTTTATGTACCTCGCTACCTTGGTCATGACCCACAAAAAATAGAAATGTCAAACTGCCGGGTTTATTAAATTCGGCAGTTTTATATTTGGTAATAGGGTAAAATCATAAAATAAACAATTACCCCACTAATGGTTACATAAAACCATAATGGCCAAGTAATCCGGGCAATTTTCTTATGCTTTTCTATATCATTTGTTATGGCCTTTACATAGGTAATTAAGACAAAAGGGATAACGATGATTGACAGTAAAATATGCGATATCAAAATTATAAAATATACATATTTTAAAACTCCTTGTCCTCCATAGGAGGTAGAGTCTGATGTCATATGATACAATACATACATAATCAGAAACAGTGCAGAAAATATAATGGCTGTTTTCATAACACGTTTATGCAGCGTAATATTCTTCATTTTTACAGCCCATAAAGCAACGATCAATAAGACAGCCATGATGGCGTTAGTACCTGCGTAAATGGGTGGCAGAAATACAGGCAATTCAATATCCAGCTTTACGCCAAACAACACAGCCACAACCAATGGAATAGCAATGGATAACACAATAATGATTCGATTATATTTTTTTGATTCTTCCATCAGTTTTCTATTCTTTTAAAAGCAGTTTGATGTCCTGTTTCAGCCATTGAATTTCTTTTTCATCAAGCCCGTCATAGAATTTAATTGGATTTTCTATCTCTCCGTTTACAACGGTCCGAGACCTGATATAGCCATTTTTATCAATAAGGGCAAACAATCCTGAGTGCTCGAATCCTCCTTCGACATCTTTATTTTCTCCGGCATATAATTTGAAACCATCATTTGAAAATGAATAGACATCCGCCTTATCTCCAGTTAAGAAATGCCAGTTCTTTAGGGTAGCCCCTTTTTCTGCAGCATAGGCTTTTAAAACTTCTGGTGAATCTCTTTCCGGATCTATAGATACAGAAACAATCCCAAAGGCAGGATTTCCATAAAACTCGTTTTGAATCTTGACCATGTTCTCATTCATTTTAGGGCAAATCGTAGGGCATGAAGTAAAGAAAAACTCTACTACATATACCTTGTTCTCAAAGTTACTATTTGATACTATTTGATTGTCCTGATTTGTAAATTCAAAAGGAGGTACTTTTTCAAATTTCAGTAATTCTGTACCGCCAAATACCCTTTCCACAATTTTAGGTACAGCATAAATACCAAAAACCAAAACTATAAATGCGATTGCAACGTAAGAATTTTTTTTCATGCTAGTGAGTCTTAGAAGATCCTTTTAGATCTGTCTCTTATTGTTATTCTTTTTCAATGCAAGCCTGTATTCGGCCATGACGACTTTTACATCGTCAACCATTTCTTGATGAACTGTTGCCACTGATTCAGCATTATAACCAAATAACAATCCTTCTTCGGCAGCTTCTTCATCATTTCTGCCTCTCAGATTCAGTTCTCTGTCAATGATGAAAGCATAAGGCGTATACATGTGATCATCTAATTCATATGCAGTTTTTAGGCTGCCAAATATTTCTTTGACTTCCTCTTCACTACCAAACAAAAAACGCCATTTATCAACATTGTAAGTTGCTCCAAGTTCTTTTTTTAATTGCATCGCATCGGCCTCTGCCCCTTTAGGTAAGACGACAATAAATTGAAAGCCTTTAAATCCATAAAAATGCTTGTAGATCTTCTCGTTTAAATTCAAGGCATTTGTTTTATGTTTTAAAAGATCTGAGCCCAAAAAACACAAGACACTTATATTGTTCTTCAGTTGGATAGAATCTTCTTCCGTTAAGTGTGAAATTTCACTAACATTAGGTGTTAAAACGGGTAATTTTGCAAAATTGTTTGTACCCGTCAGCAGGAACAAGTAAAACAATAAAGGCCCGAAAAACAGGATAGATAGAACAATTGTATTTTTTCCTGGTTTTGCCATAAAGTAAAGGTATAAAAAAAGTGTTTTGAAAACTCAAAACACTTAATAGATTCGTTTTAATGTGGATTAGTTATAAGTCCATCTTGTCCATTCCTGATCAATGATTCCAGCAGCATCTCCTTCGTAAAGCAAGAAAAAAGCCAAATAAGCGATTAAGAATACTACCGGCCAAACAATTGATCTTCTCAGCCATGTTTTCTCATCCTTTAAATGCATGAAATACCATGCGATCCCATAGGCTTTAACCAATGTAAGAATCAGGAAAATCCAATTTAAAATGCTTGTCCCCAGAACCTGAGTCAAATTCAAAGCTGGCGGCTTTACAATTCCAAGAAATACTTCAACAATAGTGATCAAAGAAAGGAAAGCGAATACTTTCCAAATTAAAGCTGTGTGTGATTTAGCGTGTGACATTTTATAAATAAATTTTTTATATCAAATAGAAGAATGTGAATACAAATACCCAAACAAGGTCAACAAAGTGCCAGTAAAGACCAACCTTTTCAACCATTTCATAATGACCTCTACGTTCATAGGTACCAACGATCACATTAAAAAAGATAATGACATTGATCAAAATTCCAGAAAAAACGTGGAATCCGTGAAACCCAGTAATAAAGAAAAAGAAATCGGCGAATAAAGTTTTACCGTATTCATTTTCTGTTAGATTAGCTCCTTCAACTACCATAGTAGCTTTCTCAAGAAACTTATTCGCTTCATCTCTGGAAACTATCGTCTTCTCTTTTGTTTCAAGATTGATCAATTCTGTACGCATGCTTATGTCAGGATTGGCTGCAAAACCAGCTTTTACCTGTTCAAGCGTGACAGAAGGAATTGAAGATTCTTGAACAAACCAGAGTCCGTTTTCTTTTTTGTGTTGTATTCTATCGCTTGGCGTATCTGATGCAAAACTCCCTAAGCTAATCTGATGGCCAGAACCATCAACAAACTGAACAATTTTTCCATCTTGTAATTGAACGGCACCATAGCTACCAGCGATAAATGTCTTCCATTCCCAAGCCTGAGAACCAAGGAAGATCAAACCACCGATAATCGTGAGCCCCATATAAACAATTACTTTGCCTTTCTGCATATGCTTTCCTGCGTCAACAGCCAATACCATCGTTACAGAAGAAAAGATCAAAACAAAGGTCATAAATGCCACATAGTACATTGGAAAATCACCATGTATAAATGGAATATGCGTAAATACCTGATCAGCAATTGGCCAAGAATCAAGATATTTGAAGCGAATAAATCCATAGGCTCCTAAAAATCCTGAAAATGTAAGGGCATCAGACATGATAAAGAACCACATCATCATTTTACCATAACTCGAATCGAAAGGTTTATTCTCTCCTCCGCTCCAAGCGCCTCCCTTTGGGGAATCAGCAACAGTTGCCTCCATATAAAAAGTTTATTTAATTGATCTTTTTTATAATATAAAACTGACTTTTATCATGTTTTACACTAAGCAGCAAAAATATAAAAATTATTGATAAATAGAATCAATAAGGCAAAAATGTTGGGTTTAACCGATAAAATAGAAAAAGACAAAAAGATAAATCCACAAAGCATCAACAAAATGCCAGAAAATCGAGCCTAAAGAAAAGCCCAAATGACTTGCTACTGAATACTTCCCAGTTATATTTCTGACTAAGACAGTTATCAAAGCTATAATACCTGCAAATATGTGAAGTAAGTGTGCTCCAGTTATCACATAAAGAAAAGATGAAGCTACATTACTTTGCTTTCCAGTAGTATAAAGACCAGCCTCAATCAGTTGGTTAAAACCGTTGAACTGATAAAAAACAAAGCTCAATCCCAAAATCAATGTTACCACTAACCATAGCGTTGTTTTGGTTTGCTCTCCAGCCAATAAGTTTCTTTTGGCAATATAAAAACTCAAACTACTCAAAATAATGAGTATCGTACTAATGAAAAACGCACTGGGAAGTACAAAACTCACCCAGTCTTCACGACCTTTACTCACTACATATGCACTAGTCAAACCCGCGAACATCATGGTCATACTGATCATAGATATCCATAACATCTGCTTAAAAGTCTTTTCTTTTTTCTTCTGTTCCATTATGTAACTAGTGTAAAAATTTATCTATGACAAAAATAATCTGGATCAAAGTTATATATAAAACACTCGATAGCATGAGCTTTCTAGCCATTATATCAGATTGTTCTTTATGTAATTTAACTCCGAAATATAACATGACCAATCCTAAGCCAAAAATAACAATGGCTGAAACTGGCAATAAATACAGGCTTCCTGTATATCTAAAGACAGGAAAAATTGAAACAATCAACATAAAAACCGTATAAATCAGAATCAACCTTGATGCTTTTTTATTCTTCTCTCCTGTTGGCATCATGTTAAAGCCCGCTTTTTTATACTCATCAAATTGTAACCATCCAATAGCCCAAAAATGAGGAAACTGCCAAAAAAACTGAATCATAAACAACATACCCGCTTCAATTCCGAATTGCCCTGTTCCTGCCACCCATCCTAACATAAAGGGTATAGCGCCTGGAATGGCTCCAACAAAAACAGATAGTGGTGTTACAGGTTTTAAAGGTGTATAGGCACTTGTGTATAAAAAAATAGAAATAGCTCCGAATAGGGCTGTTTTTTCATTGATGTTATACAATATGACAAGACCAGTGATGGTTAAACCAACAGCAATGATCATCGCTGTATTAACTGATATGCGACCTGTTGGTATGGGGCGGTCCATGGTTCTTTTCATTACCGCATCAGGAACTCTCTCAATTATTTGATTAAAAGCGTTTGATGCGCCTACCATGCAGTAACCTCCAATTGAAAGTAACACAACAGTTTTAAAACTGACGACATCCACAGCGAGCAAATATCCGGCGATTGAAGAAAATACGACGCTAAGCGATAATCCAAACTTTGTAAGTTCTTTTAAATCGCCTATTACATTATGTTTAATTGCTACCGCTTCCAAGTTGCTAAATGCCTGTTTTTAAAATCGGTGCAAATATATCCATTAATTAAGATTAACTGCATAAAAAAATATTAAAAATATGGACAAAAAGCTTTGCGATTTATTAAATTATATTAAATTTGCGCCTGCCTAATAAGAAATAGAAGATGCGTTTTGAATATTAGGTTAGCAATTTTTAATTGCTTCGTTCATTGACTAAAACTAATGCGAAAGTAGCTCAGTGGTAGAGCACCACCTTGCCAAGGTGGGGGTCGCGGGTTCAAATCCCGTCTTTCGCTCTGAGAGTTTAGATGATTTTTTAAAATAATTTTCATCTTTGAAAGAAGGTAGCGACCTAGTCGCGCCAGCCTGCCGGCAGGCAGGGGTTCAAATCCCGTCTTTCGCTCCACTTTAATTATAACCAATAAACACATGCTCGGATGGTGGAATTGGTAGACACGTTGGACTTAAAATCCAATGAGCAGTAATGTTCGTGCGGGTTCAAGTCCCGCTCCGAGTACATGAAAGAAGACCAGGTTTTTATAACCTGGTTTTTTTGTTTTCTGACGTAACCGTTGCGCTTGCGCATAAGGGAACGGAAGGAAACAAAAAAATACAGACGCATAGCGGCTGGATCTTTTTTTGTTAATTGACCCGACAGGGACTCAGCGAAGCTAATTCCCGCTACATTTCTCAACAAACTTGTAAATATTGGAAGAAAACAAAAAAATGCAGACGCCCAGCGGATGTTTCTTTTGTCAAACTTCGACGTACAGGGACTCAGCGAAGCTAATTCCCATGTGCTACATCCCAAAGATTTTCTCAGCTTTTCCTTTAACTAACCAAGAGGAATAGTATCGTTTGTCTTTTTTTCCCTGAACCAGAACAAATCTAAATGAGCTTACTCCAAAGGACTTTCTAAACTGTATCTCAACTTTCTCTTCGGTAAAATCTAAAATATGAGGCGCTTCCGGTAAACTATCAAAGCCACTCAATACGGCATCCTTCAGCTTGAAAAAATGTTTTTTGTCATCAGGAAAATGAAAAGTCTTGTATCTGGCAAAGCGCTTTTTTTTAATGTCTCGAAAACGAACTTCGTAAAGATTGTTTTTTAGCGTGATCTCCACTTCGACTACATTCATTAACTTTACTTCACTAACAAACTTCTCCTCTTGTTGAGCCTGAATCATCAGGGGATAAACCAATAAACACAAACACAACCATTTTTGAATAATACCGCTCTTTTTGATGAATTCTGATCTCATGATCTAAAGGTATGAAATCTAGCAATAATGTCTGTTTTATTGCCTTTTACATTATAATATAAATGGCATGTATTCTCGCTCCCAGTTCCAATAAGTTGAACTGACAGGGACTTAGCTTTCTATCCACATTATGAAAATTGATGAAAACATGACTATTTAAACATATTGTCAATTAGGCTAAAGTTTCAGTCCTGGTGGCAATGAAATCTTATTCTCAGGATTAGAACAGTACATTAATAACTGATTATTAGCTGCTTTACTTCGTTCAATTGCTGAAAGGTCAGCATGCTTAATGTCTAAAGTATATTTTACAAGAGAGGCCACATATATGGATTGAAAATCACTATACTCCTTGCCTAAATTCATTATGCTTACATTTAATATGATTCTATGATCCGGAGTTCCTGTCATCCATTTTGCAATGTATAAAACTGCGTATAAACGATTCAATGTATCCAAATCACTAGGTTTATTTATAAGGTACTCCGAACACTTTAACACCTCCGATTCTGCATATTTATAATCTTCAGGAGTTATGAATTCTTTTTGAGACAGACGCTCAAAATCTTGAGAATATGACGTTACCGATGTCAAGCAAATAACTAAAAATAATACTGTGCTGATTTTTTTACTCATAATAAATGTATAAGAATACCCAGGTATTAATTCTGATCCTCGTTTACCATCAAAAACAGTCAATTGTGGTAATCCTCTTTTTTGGAAATCTCAAAAATCGACAAATATTTTCTATATGACGCTAGATTTTTTAAGATTTTATTCTTTAGAAAAACGTGACATATAACTCCAAGAGTTTCCAAAATAATCCCAATTGAATTAAAAGGCAATTGGTCTGAAATATTCAACTGCATTACCGACCCTCATTTTCCAATCAGTGAGAATGCGATTTTACCCATCTTAAGAATTCCCTCAGAAATCAATACTAGTTTTACCTTAAAATTAAATGCTATGAAAAATAATGTATTAATGGTTGCCATATTGCTATTTGCGATTTTAGGCTTCCAAAGCTGTAGTGATGAAACTGAAAAACTTGAAAAGACCTCGAGACTTCAATTAAAGTTAGTCGATGCTCCTGGTGATTACCAGGAGGTAAATGTTGAGATCATTGATGTTCTCTACAACAGTACAGAAGATGAAGGAGGATGGACGAGTCTTACACCTGAAGATTTTACTCCAATTGAAGTTGATTTAACTGAACTGATTGCAGGCAATGAACTTTTATTGTCAGATGTAATAATTCCTTCCGGGATGCTAAAACAAATAAGACTTGTTTTAGGAGATAATAATACTTTAGTTATAGAAGGAGAAGCTGAAGTAATCGACCTCGACACACCCAGTGCGCAGCAATCCGGATTAAAACTTAAAATCAATACAGAATTAATACCTGGATATTCTTATACGTTTATTCTTGATTGGGATGTTCAAAAATCTATTGTCAAAGCAGGAAATTCGGGTAAGTATAATTTAAAGCCCGTCATTAGAGTTAATGCCGACGTAAATTCCGGATCTATTTTTGGCCAAGTGGTCGCAAAACCAATTATGAGTAATGGTACAAATGAACCAATTCCATTAGAGGGCGCTGTAGTTAGGGTTATTACAATGAGTGGCGATGATATAACAGGAACAGAAACCGATGATAATGGTGATTTTATTATTCAAGGGCTTGATCCTGGAGATTATAAAATCAAGATTGAACATAACAACTATATTGGTTATGAATCCGATATAATTAATGTTTTTGTTGGTAAGGCCACCGATGCAGGAACTATAGAATTATTAGTACCTGTTTTTTAAAATAAACGTTGAAAAAACAATAAAAAAATCCTCCTTATTTCTAAGGAGGATTTTTTGTTATCACTACATCACAACAACATCTTTTAAAATAGTGTTGAGAAGCATATGTTTATTTGACTGAATATCCTTTGCCTTCCATACAAACTGCAAATGCTTTATTATAATCAGCTGCAAGGTCTGCACTAACATTTGCCGCAGCCTGATCATTGGCCTGTTGCTGTTGCGCATCTCCTCCTTTTTTTGCTCTAATTCCTCGAGCTCCTCCAACTGTGGCTCCTATAGCCGCTCCTTTCCCTGCATCTCCTGCAATGGCACCAACTGCAGCACCACCAGCTGCTGATCGAGCAGAGCTCTTAACAGCGGTTCCATCAGCAGATGTATCTACTTGTTCAGATTGTACTACTGTTGGGTTAATTGGGTCATAACCTGTTTGGTTGATCGCCCATTTATAACATTCAGCTTCATCAGCTTCTTGTGTCGCTTGATCTTGATCATTGGAAGGAAATACATGAAGTCCTAAACTTTTCGACATACTTTGGGCAGATGCGCTTTGCATACCCAATCCTAAAACTCCTAACATTAAAACTAATACTACTTTTTTCATCTCTTTTAATTTTGCTGCAAATGTACTGATTTTGAGTCAGAAAGCGAGGGTAAAAAATAGCTTCAACTCTAAAAAATATGTTAATTATTACCCTCTTCATTGCTTATTAAAGCCCAACAGTCACTCCTAAAAATAATGCAATTTCATTAAGACTGGCGCTGGCTGAATTGTCTTTTCTTCCATAAAGGGATTGGTCTAAAGCTGGAATATACTCTACGGGATCAGTAAATGAAACAATCTGTTGCATGTTCTTGTTCCTTCCATAAGTATATTGAACACCAGTAATGACTTTGAAATTCTTCATCGAAAATACAGGCCCTACTGAAAAGTGGTATTTATCCAAATGTATCCTGTTTAACTCAGTCTCATCTCCAAAAATTACTTTTTGATCGATCTCGGCTACAGTAAAATCAGTTCTAAAACCTCCTAGTAAAAAGAAACTGGGTGATATAAATTGCTTCCAGCCAATCCCAACATTGGTTACTGATTTAGCCTGTGTGGTATAAGACATGACTGGGTTATCAAAAATATTATCATAGATATTTCCAGCATCATTTGGTGTTGAAAATGAAACGACCGAATAAGGGTCAATCTCATGAAAATATTCACTGGTAAGAGAAATGAAATTCTTTTTATTCTTTGTAAAATACTGCAGTCCTAAGGCAAATGAAAAAGGGCTTTTCACATTAGCCCTAACCTTCCTTTCGGCCTGAAGGCTTGCTTCATTAGAAACAAATAGGTCTTGATCATTATTAAAAATATTACTTCGAACAGCTGATTTTCTTAAATCTCCCTCACCGTAAATGTGCAAGTTTGGTAAAGTAATATTCGCACCGATACTTAAACGGTCATCGCTCGTTTTATACCTTCCTCCCAATTTAAAGACAAAACTCAAATCCCAATATTTGATTTCCTCCTTAAATTTATTTTCTGAAATATACTTCGCAATAAATTGGTCTTTAACCCTAACAGAATCTGTTTCCTGGTAGGCATCCGCATCTTGTTGATAAATATATTTCATCGTTTTAATGGCCAAAAAAGAACTTGCTCCAATAGACCAGTTTTCGGATAATTCATAAGAAAAACCTGCGCCAACCCATATATCTTCATATTTCCTTGAATATTTTAGATAGCCATCATAAGTCTCTAAACCGAGAGTTCTTTGAATAACATCAATCTCATCTGTATGCTGCACAGTAAAATTAACGTCCTCAGATACCGGCGACAGAATTGCAGCTTCCACTCCAAATTTATCACTCTTGGTAGGGAAAAGATAGGAAACAAATCTGGGCTGCACTTTAAAAATAAACTTATCAGCATCTATTCCTTCCCCGGCTATATTGTTTGCTTTAAAAAATTGTAAAGAGAGCACATTCGCACTTATAGAAAGCGACGGTATACTGTCATTGTCAATTAGAGAAGGATTGTAAAAAACAGAAGAAGCACCTGCATTTCCTCCAACAACTGATCCTGCAAGAAGTACTGAAGGTGTATTAAAATTCCATGACCAATAATTATCACTTTGTGACTGTACCAATGAATAGCAAAAAAAACTACAAACGATTGCGAACAGTCTTAGCTTGTGATATGCAATATAATTTCCTGACAAGTTTGATTTTTTTTGAAATATCTTTAGATAATGAAGAATGGAAAATACTAAAAAAACAGGAAACGCTAACTAATTTTTTATGATTTGATTTATCAAAGTGACAATCAATTTATTGGTTTTATCTCTACACTCATGTCTTCTTTTACCATGATACAATGATTTTCTGGAACTTCCTGCCAAAACTCTTTATTGTCATTCAATACTTCAGAAGAAATAAGCACTGAATTCTCATTATTAGTCATTGGTTTAAAGGTTAAATCACCATCTTCTGACACACAACACTCTGCATTAGAGGCAATGTGCAATGATCTGGTTTCAACTTCTGGTTGCGTACTATATCGTGTGGCAATTAAGGCCTTTCCATTGGTCAATACCAAATTATAAAGTGATGGTGCGTCCATTTTTTCCTCCTTTTTCATCTTTTCTATTTCAGCAAAAGTCTGAGACAAACAATAGGAAAGATCATCCAAAGTAAGAGAACCTTTTTTCCTTTTTAACGCTCCTGAAAAAGTAATAAATAAAGCGAAGATATATTGCGTATCCGTCTGACCTTGAATCCATTGAAAAACCTCGTCATCCAAACGACTGATCAATTTTTTTTTGATTTTAGCAAAATCGTGGATGCCCCCGTTCTGCATCATTAAAAATTCTTTGTATTGAAACGGGTGGCTGTTTTGGATCGACACGCCACCTTGAGTAGCTGCCCTAATATGGGCCAATAGGCAATTTGTCTTGATCATGGATGCATTGTAGGACAGATTTTCATCGTTCCAGGCGGGTCTAATCGATCGGAATAAGGCAGGTTCTTTTCTTCTGAAGTGATTGTACCATCCAATACCAAATCCATCTCCGTTAACCGTCATTTCTGCCTCAAGTGCATGATAACTTTGCTTCATAAGAGAATTCTTTGGCTTAAGAAGCAATTCATCTGCAAAGATGGGTTTACCGATATAGGCTATAAATCTGCACATGGAGATTATTTTAGACTTTCTCTATCAATTTCCTAAAAAACATTGTTCGAAAATCGCCTATTAAAGTTACAGTTTTTTTTGCATAATCTTATTGAATTTAGCGCATAAACATGTCAAAAAAATACTTTCCCCTCTAAAATTGGTTACTCACTTAAAATCCTTTCTTTTCACTATTTCAGATTTAATTGATAAATTACTTAATTCTCAACATTTTACCTAAATTATTAGCAAAATCAAAATTCCATTTTATCCCCTTCGAAAAGAAAACAGGCCCCTTCGCAAAGAAATTCGGGCAGTTGGTCCTATATCATTTGTCTATCCTCCTTAATCATTATACCTTCAATCAACCAAACCTGACATTATGAAGTGGGCTTTTGTCTTCGTTTTTTTCTGTTTACTATCTTCAAAGAATATCTATTCTCAATCATATGCAAATCAAGGTATTCCATTTGATGATCAAGCTACAACACAAATCGATAATCACGCGAATTTTTTGCCTTCCTTTTTAAAACTTGATTTACAATATGACAAATTTTCCTACCTAAATTATGATGCCATTGTTGATTTCGTAACTGTTCTTCTATTATTAGTAATCGCTTTTTTTGTTGTCATTACACCCCTAATTTTAATATTATCCTGGAGCTACTTTTCCCAAATTTATGTAAAAAAATACAGGGAAATTTTCAGTATTAAAAAATGGCTTATTAAAAAGAGACCGCTAAGCGAAAAATATATTCAAAAGGATCTTTGGTGGTCTTATCGAAAAGTATATTCGAGTATGATAGGCTTTGGCATTTCAATCATCGCCTATGCATTTTTCTCTATTAGATTCATGACTTCTAACTTTAATACCATGGAATTTGCCATAACTGAATATTTTAGTTTTCCTTTTAGGGTGTTGAAAAATTTAGAATGGACGGAAAGCAATCAAATTTCTATAATCCATTTAGATGACCTTTGGGATGAAATGTTTTTAATTGTTATCATGTCTTTTGTTTTCTTTTTGATTGGGGCTCTAATCGGATCTATGATGGTTGATCTCCGATTAAAGTTGATCGAAAAAAAGTTACAGGCGCTTTCAAAGCAAGCGAAATTGAAAAAAGAAATGTTCTACATAAAAATCAATGAGAAAATTGAAGTAAAAAGTCGAATGAAAGCAGAGCAGGTTTCTTAATTCCAGAATCTAGAAACTCGTTTCATTTTGAATAGATATTTTCTATCTTTATTTCGACATAAATTACCATCCATTTATAATTAACCACCTTATGATTTTAAGACGATTCGTATTAATTGCTGCAGCTTTGATCTTTTCACCCACTCTAAAATCACAGGAAAACTTCTCAACCAATCCACTCGAAGCCCAGTTCATCACTGAAGATGTTGATCGATTCTGGACGGCCTTTGATGAAATGGAGCAGACAGGGAACAATACATTTCAGAAATATATTGATCAGGGCAGCCCGGGCTTAAAAGGTTTTATTGACAATAGGATTATCAATGCTGATTCACTTTATAACATGGTTGCATCAAGAAAAAGTGACTATTTAAAATCAAAAAACCTTCTTAAAGACCTGGAATCAAAACGAAAGAGAATTGTCTCTATTTATGCTGCTATGAAATATTGGTATCCTCAATCTGTATTCCCTCCAATCTATTTTGTAGTTGGACGCTATAATTCCGGAGGAACCGTATCAGAGGCTGGTGTGATTCTGGGAGTCGAAAAACAGAATGACCTTAATGGCTTACCTGGACTTGTAGCCCATGAATTGATTCACTTCCAACAGAAGAGTCTGGGTGAAGACGAAGATCTTTTATTTCAATGTATTATTGAAGGAAGTGCCGATTTTATTGGCGAGTTGATCTCAGGAGAACAAATAAACGGTGACGCATTCACCTATGGAGAAAAGAACCAAGAGAAGCTCTGCAAAGAATTCGTCCAGATCATGCATAAAAGTAATTATAACGATTGGTTATATGGCACTTCCGGCAAGGATGATCGGCCAAATGATCTTGGCTATTGGATGGGCTATAAAATAACCGAGTCCTATTTTTATAATCACGCTGACAAGAAAAAAGCTATCGAGGAGATCCTCCTGATGAATGATGCAAAATCATTCTTAAAAATTAGTGGGTTCCTCGATGAATATGCTGAATAAAAGGCCTTTAGAAATATATTACACCTTTTTACTTTGCTCTCTGGCATCCAGTCCAAAACTTTCCTGAACTGCTTTATACCAAACATCATCTGGAGCTGCGTTCCAATCTACCCATTGTTCATCCGACATTGAAGCTCTCCAATCTAAAAAAGGAATCGCATCCGGGCCAACAGGATGCCTTAAATCCCATGTGCCGCTTTCAACTATATTTAGAATCGTATCAGCTACCAAAGTTGGTGAGGTCGGGTTTTCGAGCGAAGCTCTGAACATTCCGGCAAATCGCAAAGCTTGCGGGTAATTTACATTTGGTTCAGAATCTTGTATATCATTGGCCATATCTGTATTGATAATACCTGGTTCAACAATACCCACCCTAATGTTAAATGGCTTTACTTCCTGAGCCAAAGCTTCACTAAAAGCCTCAAGTGCAAATTTTGAGGAAGCATAAGGAGCTAAAGGGGAGCTCGAAATATGGCCAGATATTGACGATATATTGATGATGCATCCATTATTGTTTTCCCTCATTAAAGGCAATACGGCTTTCACACAACGTATCACACCAAAATAATTTGTTTCCATGACATCTCTAAAAACAGAAAGATCCATTTCTTCAATAGCGCCATGTCTTTCTATACCAGCATTGTTAACTATAACATCCAAGGCACCACTTTCGTCCTGAATCTGATTTAAACAATTGATAACCGAATCATCATCATTAACATCCATTTGCATCATAGATATGGGTAAAGATTCACCTATGATTAATTCTTTTAATACTGTTGCTCCTTTTGGGTTTCTCATCGTTGCATACACTTTGTAACCTGCTCGAGCGAAGCCTATTGTCGTATCAAGTCCTATGCCTCTGTTTGCGCCTGTAATAACTGCCGTCTTCATAAATTGTTTATTTAAAATTGATTTGATTATACTATTATTTCTATTTAAGAAATTGAAAATAAGAAATTCACTAAGGCAAATCCAGTCACTTAGGACCAAAGGCCATTGAAACTACCCAAAGACCCCTTTTTCTTTATCAAGCAATTATTTTGTATTTTAGAGACTCTTTTTTTGATAGATTTCAGATGAAAGAGACATATCCAAACCAAACATGAATCAAAGGCTTTTAAAAATTTTAAAAATAACAGGAATTACGATTATTTCTATAGTCTTTCTTCTTGCTGTTGCAATAGGTATTGTTTTTCAGTTTGTACTCACGCCTGAAAAAATTACACCAAAAGTTGTTGAAGCCGTCAATAAGAATCTCAATGCCGAGCTTTCAATTGAGGCGATTGAACTTACTTTTTTCAAAACATTTCCTAATTTCAAACTTGAACTTGAAAATGGTTTTATACTACCTAGTAATGACAGCGTTCATGGCGCTAATTCACGCTCAAATGACACCTTAATCAGTTTTGACTATGGCGTAGTGAGCGTTAACCCAATTGCCTTTCTTAGCAATAGTATCGATGTAACAAAGTTTTCATTTGAAAACCCAAGCATCTATGCCCATGTATCTGAAGAAGGAGAAGTCAACTGGAATATTTTAAAAGAAGATCAAAAAAAAGACAGTCTCCCTGATAAAGAAATTAAAGGGGAAAAATTCAATGCAAATATCAACCTGGAAGAAATTTCAATTATTAACGGAAACCTTGTATTTGATGACCACTACAGTGACAATTTTATACGATTACAAGGCTTTGACATGGATCTTTCAGCTGAATATAATGAGAAAGACATCATCCTTGCTCTTCAAACACAAAGTGATAATTTAATTTTTAGAAAAAAAGGAAATACCTATACAGATCAGTTAAGTCTGATTCTAAATACTGATTTTCATGTAAATCGCAGCACTAAAGTAATCGATCTGAAAAATGCAAAAGTTGGTATTAATGACATTCAATTTGTTACGGAAGGAACTTTGTATCCCAAAAGAGATGAAAAACAAATTGATGTTGATTTGCATTTGAATTTGGAGGTTCCTACCTTGAATACTTTGATAGATTTAGTTCCAGATGCTGTTTTTGATAAAACTGATAATTATACGGCCGAAGGAGATGTTTCGATTATGGCAGACATAAAAGGCGTATACAAGAAAGGAGTAATTCCGGCTATCAATGCGCATTTTAAAATTAATAATGGCTCCATTTCTTATAAGGATCTGCCTAACAAAATCGACCTTATCGAGGCTGATATTGCCGCTTATATTTCACCTGAAATTAATACAGGATCTCATTTTGATATTAAAAATATCACCCTTAAAGGGGTTGGAACTGAAATAAGCATTAAAGGAAAAGGAGAAAATTTGTTTGATAATGCTGACCTCGACATCAGCGTCGATGGAAAAATTGACCTTGAAGCAATGGAGAAAAGTTTTCCATTTAAGAAGAGTTTAAATTTAGCAGGCGCCGGAGAAATTCATATTGCTTCTATTTTTAATATCAATGATATCCGAAATCAGGATTATGGAAAAATACAGGCGCTCGGAACACTGAACATGAATCAGATTATTTTTCATAATGAATCAGATAGCCTTAAACTTATTCTCGACAAGGCTAACATACACTTAGAACAAGATCAGAACAGCGACTTATTAACTGAGACCTCGACAAAGGTAATAGGAGGTAAAATTCTTATTCAAAACTTAGAATTCAAGGATGGCAAAAAATCTAGTGGAAATTTAGACCATTTAGATATTAAATTTGCCTCAACTGCCATAAAAGATTCAACTAAAGTATCTGTTATGAAGGCTACTGTTTTAATTAAAAATGGGAACCTTAATCTAGGAGACTCACTGCTAGCTCAGCTCAAATTTGTCAATGCAAACATTAGTATTGAACCCTACAAGTTGGATAAGAAGATTCCTAAAATTCATTCTGTTTTCCAAATAGATTCGACAGGAATTAAATCAAAAGGGCGCTTTTTTGCTATTTCAAAAGGAGCCTATGAATTGACTTCTATAAGAGTTGACAATAACTGGCCCGTCAATGGTCATATTTCATTTGACCAACTATATGCCTATACCCCTACTTTTCCGCTGCTGTTAAAAATGCCTCAAACAAAGATTACATTCAAACCAGGCGTTATCAGTCTCGACCATGCAAAAATTGAAATCGGTGAATCTGATATTGAAGCTACCGGGAAAGTATATAAAATTGGAGAAGCCTTTTTTGACGATAAAATGTTCATTGGAGAACTTGAAGTAAATTCATCTTTAATTGATTTCAATGAATTTATTCAAGCTATTAATGAGGGGGCTCAGCCGGTTGAAAAATCTACTGAAGAGATCTTGGCTCAAGACAAGTCTTCAAATAAAACAGAAGTGGCTGAACAACCAAAGTCGTTTGTTGTTCCTCAAAAACTTGATCTAAGTCTAAAAAGTCGTTTTACGAAGCTGAAGTATAAAACATTCATCATTGATGATGTAGTGGGTGTCATCACTATTAAAGATCAGAAAATCGATTTGGCTAATTTACAAATGACAACTATGGCGGCCAAAATGACCACTTCAGCTGCCTATACATCGAAAGAGGCAGGAGTTGCGGCCCTTGATTTTGATTTTAAAATTTTTGATATAGATTTATCTAAGCTCACTGAACTATTACCTGTTCTTGACACATTATTACCCATGGTCGATTCTTTTGAAGGAAAGGTAGATGCACGAATGAAGGGAAGTACTATCATTGACAAAAATCTTGATATGAGTGCGGCATCTATTGATGCTATGGCAAGAGTTGCAGGTACGAATCTGGTGGTGCTAAATGGAAAAACTTTTGAGAAAATGGCGAAAATGCTATTTTTTAAAAATAAGGAGAAAAATAAAATCGACACCTTAGAATTTGCCATGATCTTTAAAGACAAACAGATAGAAATCTTCCCTTCTATGGTAACTGTTGACCGATATAAAGTGGCCATTGGCGGACATCATAATTTAGATCTGAGCTATGACTACCATGTATCCATATTAAAATCACCCATGCCATTTAAAGCAGGTATTGATTTGAAAGGAACAGAAGAGGATATGGATTTCAAGGTCACAAAGGCTAAATACAAACACCTGTTTTCAACCAAAGAAAGGCAACAAAAAAAGGCAGATACTACCTTGATACGAAGAAAAAATGAAGTCATAACCAGCCTTCCATTTTAGGCTGACTAATTAAACCATTCCCATAAAAGCATAATGCTGAAGGTCAGATTTAATTCCAGACCCCAACCATCTACATCAAGTATTTGTAATTTCTTTGATAAATTGCTTCGGGCCTGAGCATTTTTCAGGTAGTTTATACACTTCACATGTACGGCAATCGGTATTACGACACAACAAACCTTTGTTGGAGGCTGTCCAACAAGGGCTTTTAATGGAAGTATATGCATCGCATTGTAACCGATCTTCCATGTCACATGATCTAATGATCCAACATGGAATAATTGAAAACAAGGCATTGATGCCCGCAACATTCAGACCCTGATCATGTAAATAATTTCTGATACATTTTAACCTGAGTATATCTACCTCAGAAAACAAATGTCGGTTCGTTTCTGTTTTAAAGGGAATGATCAATCCTTTGTCAATATATTGCCGGATGGAATGGGCGGGTGTAAAGGACAATTTTGAAGCCACAGCAAGTGTGTAAACCGGTTCAGAACTATTGTTGTTTTCGAGTGATTTCATCCCAGCATTATTTTAAGGCTTAAACAAGGATTGTGAAAATTATTAACTCCGTTAGAGCTAAAAAGTTTTTACCATTATAAATTTAAGTTATTCTAACGATCATTTTAGTGACCAATATCATATAACTTGCCGTCAAACTGCTTTTCTACCCTTAAAGGAAACCTTGTGTTTTAATTCTGCTATGCGCTGTTCTTTCAATCCTTGCCTTCTTTTTTTTGCGAATTCGGTATGGTAAGTATGGTTCTCTAAAAAATCTATTTGGATCCTGTTCCACTGGGTTTTATCAAAAAACTCAGACTTTTCGAGTAATTCCTGATATAGCAAATCACTTATCTCATAAAAATCCTTTCTACCTAAATAATCAAGATCGACATCACAAATAATGCGCTCCAATAAATTTTTAGGCTTTTGTGGTAATTTGGTAGCCAGAATAAGCTGGGTAACCACCTTTATATCACTTTTGGTAAAGTCAAACTCTGTCATCAATTCGTTGGCAATCTTTGCTCCTTCCAACTCATGATCATCTACAGAAACTGTAAAACCAATATCATGCAATAAAATACTTATTCTCAATAATTTTGCCTGATAGCTGTCAATATCGAAATACCTAATATATTCCTCACAATTTTTAAGGGCACTTTTTGTATGACGAATGCTGTGATAATGAAGTTCTACAGGCAGCTCAGAGTGCAACAAATCCCAGGATTTCTTTCTCAGTTTATTGTAACCACGCATAATTTAAATTTTATATTGATCTAAATAAATAATCGGACTTTTTCAATTAGTGTCTCAATGATTTTATTAGGTCTTCTATAGTAACGGGAAAAGTTATCGATTTATTTTAAGATAAATGATCCGTCTTCTTAGTATTCACAAAAAACATTTTCATCATCCCTTTGTTCTTGACGTCGATCTCGCCACGAAATTCACAATCGTATTGGTCTTTGATCAGCTCATAAGTACTTTCAGAGATATTAATTTTACCAGGTTTTGATTTTGACTCCATTCGTGATGCTACATTTACGGTATCACCCCAAATATCATATGCGAATTTTTTGGTCCCTACAACACCAGCAACAATAGGACCGGTATTGATCCCAATTCTGATATCAAATTGCGTAAGGTCAGTCATTTTCGTTTTCTTTGACGCTTCGATAAATTCGACAATCTCAAAAGCGGCCTGCACAGCTCTAAAAACATCGTTTTCTCCAGGCTCTGGCAAACCTGACACACACATATAGGCATCCCCAATCGTTTTTATTTTTTCCACATCATACTTCTCCATGATCTCATCAAACTTAGAAAAATAATAATCAACGCTACTCACTAGTTCTTCAGGCTCAAGGTTTTGGGCATAGGCCGTAAAACCAACAAAATCAGTAAACAGTACAGTAACCGAATCAAAACGCTTGGCTTTAACTTTCCCAAATTCCTTTAATTCCTGGGCGGTTTCCTCGGGAAGAATATTTAACAACAGTTTTTCGGAACGGTCCTTTTCTTTTTCAATGATTAAATTGGTTTCCCGAGTAAATTTATATCTTCTATATAAACTTATGGCCAGTAAAACAATTAAAAACAAAGCTATACCCGTAGCAAAGAGCATATTTTTCTGTCTTCTTTCTTTAAATTCCTGAATTTCTGCCTCTTTTTCTAACAGTCCTATTTCATCTTCTTTTTTAGAAAGATCAAAATCAAATTGAAGGCCTCTTATTTTATCGTCAGTTTCTAAATTGAATAAGGAATCTTTCTCGGCTTCATATAATTCCTGGTATTGATAAGCTTTATCGAAATGACCGTGAATTGCATAAGTTTCAGACATTCCCTTGTAAATATCTACCAGAGATTTGTCAGTTTCCATTTGTTTACTTACTGACTCAGCCTCTTTATAAATATTTATGGCTTTAGAAAAATCACTATCCTGATATAATTTCCCTAAAGGTATTAAGGTTTGTACTGTCTCCCATTGTTGTTTGTTTTCCTTAGCAGATTCATATGCCAAGTTCAAATATTCTATCGATTTATCAATATCTCCGATTTTTTGTTCAACAGTACCCAACATGGTCAAATTATGAGTATATTCAGGTGTGTCATCGTTCAGAGGGAGAGCTTCTTTATAATATTTTAAGGACATTTCATAATCTCCTTTTTTCATATAAACCTCACCTAATCCCATTAAATAATAAGTTCTAAGCTGATTATTGTTAAGGTTCTCTGTATAACGCCCCATCTGATTGAAATATTCCAGAGACTTGTCATATTCCCTAAGTTCACCATAAATAGCCCCAATACCATATAGAACTGTTGTCATTTGAAAGGTGTCTTTTGCTTTTTCAGCAAAGCCTAAGGATCTTAAATAATTATCGAGTGCCTTGGGAAGGCTTCCTGCCTGAAAATACAGTGTTCCCAAATTATTAATAATATTCGCCATGCCTAAAGTATCGGGCACCGATTCAAAAATTTCCAGAGATTTTGTCCAATCATCAAGGGCCTCCAAATAATCTCCCCTGTTATAGTATACCAAACCTGAATTCTTTAAGGCATATCCCATTCCTTTCTTAAAATTCAGCGAGGTAGCCAGTTCCAAAGCTTTGGACGCGGTTTCAATAGCCTCCTCTTCATCTTGATTCCGTCTCAACAATACACTTAAATCATTCAGTGTATTTACCATGGCAGTATCTTTTGCTCCTGTTTCAACAATGCCTTTTAAGCTGTCTATTTTGACGTTTTGTGAGAAACCTGGCAAGCATGCCAATAAAAACAGGCAAACAGCAGCAAAAGATACTTTATGATTTATGATCATTTATAATTCTTATTGTTTTATAATGTTATAGGTTCTCACCTGATCTTGGCTTACTATTCTTACAACATACATTGCACTTGGATAAAGATTTCCGTCAGACATATCAATGTCTACCGTATTAGTAATTCCATCAAAACCATAATCAGTGTATAAAACCCTTCCATACATGTCTAATATATAAACAGTACTAATTTCAGGCATACTTTGTTCAATGGTCAAATTACCATCTGTAACCGGATTAGGATAAAGTGTAAGTGTATATGACGCTCCATCTATTTTTGCACCACATTCACCAGTATCACTCTGATTTGCAGATGAAACTGAAGATTTATTAGTGCTACCGAAGGTTGTAAGACTCCATGTTAATTGTTGACCATTAAAACGAATTTCAAAAGTTCCACCTCCAGGCATAAAGAAAGCAGGCGGCCTTCCATCATCCAAAACGCCTCCAGCTAATTCATTATCCGATCCAACTGCTACATATACAACTTCGTCATTATCATTTTCATAGCGGAATATTACGGTATAATCTTCTGGACCATTATATTTAACACAATCTGAAAATGTACGTACTTTTCTTACGTTATCGATTGAATTTATAAGCAAGGTGGCCTCATTACTATATACCATTGTATAATTAGTTGGAGCTGTAATTTGCACTGTATAGGCTCCTGGTACATCAGTAGAATAATACATTGTGTTACCATTCAGGTAATAATACGGTATTTGACCATTAACTTTCAAAACATCTTCAGACTCTCCATGACCAAACCCATCAAATGAAGCTGTAATGTCCGGAATGTCACCTTGGTTAATAATCAATTTTTCCGGAGTTATGGTTATAGAAAGTGTAGCCTTATTAATGGTTAAAGTGCCAATTTTTGTGTCACTAACAACTTTTGTGTCGCTAAATACATAATTATCATTTGGATAATCCTTAATGAAAATTTCATAAACTCCAACATTCATGTCTGCTAGCTGCGCCATAGTAAATGTTGCGCCGTCTTTCATGAAATAATACGGTATCTGATCATTAACCTTTAACACATCTTTCAACTCTCCATGACCAAACCCGCCAAATTCAGGTTCTATTACAGGAGTTTCGCCATAATCAATTGTCTCTGAAACCGCCGTAAAGGTTAAAGTAGCAGGTGCAATAGTTAAAGTGCCAAGTTTTGTGTCACTAACAACTTTTGTGTCGTTAAATACATAATTATCATTTGGATAATCCTTAATGAAAATTTCATAAACTCCAACATTCATATCTGCTAGCTGCGCCATAGTAAATGTTGCGCCGTCTTTCATGAAATAATACGGTATCTGATCATTAACCTTTAACACATCTTTCAACTCTCCATGACCAAACCCGCCAAATTCAGGTTCTATTACAGGAGTTTCGCCATAATCAATTGTCTCTGAAACCGCCGTAAAGGTTAAAGTAGCAGGTGCAATAGTTAAAGTGCCAAGTTTTGTGTCACTAACAACTTTTGTGTCGCTAAATACATAATTATCATTTGGATAATCCTTAATGAAAATTTCATAAACTCCAACATTCATATCTGCTAGCTGCGCCATAGTAAATGTTGCGCCGTCTTTCATGAAATAATACGGTATCTGACCATTAACCTTTAACACATCTTTCAACTCTCCATGACCAAACCCGCCAAATTCAGGTTCTATTACAGGAGTTTCACCATAAATAATTGTCTCTGAAACCGCCGTAAAGGTTAAAGTAGCAGGTGCAATAGTTAAAGTGCCAACAGTTTCAATATTATAATTATCAAGGGCTTTAAGCTTGATTGCATATTCACCAAGGTCTTTAAGGTCACCTATTTTGTATGGTCGTTGACCATCTTTAACAAATTCAAAAGGCTGCTCGTCTTCAGCAAAATAAGTTGCTATATCTTCTCCATAGGCCCAATCTTCAAAAACAGTGGTATCTTCTAACAGTCTCGCTTTTGTAAGAGCATCACCATATTCAATCGTGAAGTTTGGAATACTTACCGTAAGATCTTTTGGCTTAATGGTAATTTCTCCAAAATCATAAGTTATATTAAAATTTGCTGCCATGGCATTTAAAAATGCCCCCGGATAAATATAATGACCATCAGTACCACTTGTGACCTCTAATCCTGTTATAAGATTCAAGGCATACAACCTTGAAATCTCTACATCCTGGTTCTCTTGTGTAGGAAAATCTGTTTCATCAATGATCGCAAATACCGATGAGTAATCATTATTATCTGATTCGCCTCCAAGATCACTGCCATTTGCCAGACCTTTGAAGCTATTTTCAAAAGAAACCTCAACATTAGGATCAAACAGATCCGCAGCATTCGCAAGGCCTTTAAATGCGTTTGCAAGGCCCTTAAATGCGTTTGCAAGGCCCTTAAATGCGTTTGTTTCTCCCTGGGCCTCCTTGGCATCTATATAATCAGTGAAATGAGAGATATCCAATTCTACAATATCCATTCCATTAGCCAGTCCTTTAAAACTGTTAAATATGGTTCTTTCAGTTGCGATCCAGCTTCCTCCGTTTAACAGTTCTAAATAATCATATCCATTGGCCAGCCCTTTAAAACTATTGACTAAGGCCAATGTGTTTTGAGCATAAAAATCATCTTGATGAGCCGCTTCAATTTCAGCGTAAAAATCGGCTGGACTTTTTATTCCTGCCGGGTCGTCAAATAAATATTTATTTTTAATGTCAATGATGTCACCATAGGTATAATCCTGAGTAACATTTGGCTTAATAATTAAATCATTTTTATTTATGGTCAAATAACCAACTTCACCCAACTCATCATCGAGATAACCCGAGATAAAATTAATCTGGTATTTTTCCTGCTGCACATCACTTAAAACAGCATCTCCAAAAGAGGGTTTCATAATATAAAGTCCCGCTATTGGATAACCATTACCTTCGTTTCCAAGGTATCTGTTCAGTTCATCATCGTTTAAAACAACAGGTGGAAGACCATCCTCTAATTCCAGTGACTCGTAGGTAACGCCTTCTGGAAGACCTTCTACAAAAAAGGGAGGAACATAATCTGGGTCTGTTTTATCGGGCCTGTAATAAGAAGGTCCGATATCCTGTCCAAATTTAAACGTCGCATTGTTTGCAATAATGTTTAAGGCTATTTTACCGTCGTCAAAGAAATAGGCCGGGTTAGATTCACCTCCATCAGTACCACCGGGAGTATTCCCTTCTGTAACAATCACTAACTTCGGATTTCCAAAAAAAGTAGGTACAGTGGCCGAGATAAAAGTTGAATCATTCCTTGTAAAATATTCAACATTCTCCAATTCTTTATCGTCAAATAAAACTTTTAATTTCTTAATGTCTACAGGAAGTGATTCTCCATAAACATAAACTTCAAAAATCTGTTGACTGGGGGTCACTCCATCATCATATTTTAGTTTTCCCAATATTTTTGGTAATGGGGCTGCAATACTTTTAAAAGCTTCAAAAGTATTGAGGAAAGCACCACCTGAACCATCAGGAGTACTAAAAGTTGTTGCGGTTCCTTTAAACGTACTTAAAGCCTTCGTTGCTGGGAAACCATCCGGAAACCAGGATTTTGCCGCTGACATTAATAATGCCGCTGCTCCCGCCGCATGGGGTGCTGAGGCCGAGGTGCCATAAAAATTCAAGAAACCATCCTTATCACAAGTGTCGCACTGAGCATCTATACCTAATCCTATAGTTCGAGGTTCAGATTTGGATGCGATGTTACCACCATCCGGGGCATAAAGGTCAATTTTAACTTCAGTAGTATTGTCAGATAATTGACCCCCATAGGATGAGAACCCTTCAGCAACAGGATTGTCGGCATATCTATAATCAACCGCCCCCACGGTAACAGATTCAGGAGTCATGGCATGACCGCTTACTGTTGGTGCTCCAAAGTTTATTCCTTCATTAAAATACTCTTCAAATTTTAGTCCGTCCGGCACATTATCATCACCACTTGTCCGAAAAGCAATATACCTGAAGGGCACATTAACATTAGGATTATTAGCACCGTTCGCGTTTGTAATTAAAATGTTCGCCTCACCTGATCCCGTGGCCCTGAAAACGATGATCTCTGTAGGATCTCCTGCATCATTTACACGATTGCTTCCAACAAGCAAACGACCGAAGTCATCAACGATGTATATATCAAGATCTTGAAGGGCTCCATTATTATTATCCTGAGATGCGACAGGCTCTTGCCATTGCAAAGCTATTAAATATGTACCTTTTACTACGCTGATTTTCTGAAGGTAATCAACTTCCGCACCTTTATTGAAATCATGCGCCACAGTTGTAGATGAGGGGTCAATAAAATTAGTAACGGGTGCCGTCGAGGTAGGATTAAAAACACTTTGATAACCCTTGTTTGCAAAATTTCCTGCTGAAGTGAAATGAAATTTCTCAGGTGCACTATTCACAAAGGATTGAATTGCTTTAGAAATACGTCCTTCACCAAAAAAGGGTTCTGTAATAAAAGTAATATCATCTACGATAATATCACTATACGCGGCCAGTTTATCAAAAGCCACTTCAAATTGTCGGGGAGAAGCCGTAGCAGTATGAAATTTCAGGGTGGCTCCAGGCGCCACGTCATGAATTATCTGAGCCATAGCTCTTCCTTCATCACTTGCCTTGAAGCGGCTATCTTCTACAACCACTTCATTATCATCTGGTAATTCTCCAGCTGAAATATCAAGACCAGCTAAATTGCCTCCCGGGACAAACATATTATAACTATCAGATAAAATACCAACAGTAATGTCAGACCCGTCTACAGTTACAAAAGTTCCATCAGCATTTTTCATGCGGAACGAATCACGCACCAAATTTGAAGTCTGGGCTCCATCTCCCTTAGATTTAACCCCCCCGGTATTATTCTTAGCAGGATATGCCGGTCTGGCAAAGTTTATAATATCCTCATGAAGATTTAGTTCGCATAATAATTTTCCCGGTTCAATATAAACATCCACAGCTGACAGACCGTTATAGGCATTTAGATTTAACAGGAAGTCTGAAGGTGTCCTATTAAATGGAGGCCCTTGTAATAATTCAATTACTTCAGGCATTTTATTAAAAATTGGCACTATTTCAACAAGCACCTTGTCACCGACTATTTGAAAAATAAGATTTGAAGGAGCCTCTCCGGCAACATCTTCACATAATGATGTCAGTTCTTGTCCGATAATATCAAATGATTTTCCATTTCCGATTACAGGTTCTATAACATTTTTATCAGGCTCACAATAGCCCGAATTCACATTGGCCACCACCTCATGTGTTTTTCCGTTGCTGGTGATGGTCCATACAATAAAATCACCGGCACCGAATTCTTTTGTAAAAGCCTTTTTATTCACGCCAGGTTTGAATTTATTCAGGCCTTTAGCAACTCTTTTACCATTATTCGACTTGATGATACTTCCATTCTCATCAATAACCACCTCTTTTTTAGTTGGGTTCTCGTACGAGAATGTTGCCTGGTACAATCCGTTTTCCATTTTTTTGACGCAAACCAAAGGGAGAATAGCCTTGTCTTTTTGCGCATATCCCGAAAAGGAAAAACAAAACAATACAAGACACGTAATGATCATTTGATAATGAGATCCGAATTTGATCTTATGATAAACTATTTGAAGTTGCGTAAAAAAGTAATTTTTTTTCATAATTAGGGGGTTTAGGTATTAAAACCTGCTATTTCACAAACATTAAAACCTTTAAAAATGATTATGAAATATAATATTTTAACATTGTAAAATATTATTAGTTAGGACCAAACACCTGTTTTATTGTCCGAAAGTCTATAAATAATTTTCAAAGGATAAAATCTATTATATTTTTGATTCTATATTATTCCCATTAAGCATTAATCATCCTATTCGCATCGCGTAATCTGTTTGACATTTTTTCAAGCAATCTATAGGCCAATGAGGCATCGTTTTGAATTGACTCGTAAAAATTTTTTTTATCAATAGTGAGCACCCTGGCATCTCCTAAAGCCCTTACTGTGCAAGAGCGTACATCTTTTTCAAACAAACCCATTTCACCAAAAAATTCCGTTTCTTCCAGTTCTGCCAATTTAATATCCTCTCCATTGTGTTCATTGATCACCTCTACCTTCCCTTCCTGAATTACGAAAAGACAATTTCCTGAAGTACCCTGTTTAATGATTACTTCTCCATTTTTATACAATTGCCCTAAATCTTTATGTTTAGCTTGTTGCTGGTGATGCGCCGTTTTCAAAGGCTTGGAAAAGACTCCTCTTATCAAATTGAACAAAAGTACCGGATGAAAAAAACGTTTTAATATATTACGATAACTAGCACTTCCGGTAAAGGTATCCCACAATGCCAGGCTCATTAATTTTTCAGTATTGTTTGTCTTTTGTTCTCTTAAGACAGCATTAAGAACTGCTTTTTTTAATAAAGAAGATCTTTGAATAATCCTTGTGACCAAAAATATCAATTTTCCAATCTGGTTATCTCGATCAAGACTCCTGCATGCTGGCAAATACATTTTTTCAAAACTATTTTTGGAAATCCCTTCAAAGATGGCAGCTTTTGCCGCTGCTCTCCCCGTAATATAAGCGGCTCCAATACCATTCTTGTAAAGTTTTGAAGACGCAGAATCTCCGATCAATACAATGTTATCATCGAATGGCTGTTTGGCTCCTTGAACATTAATAAAAGGGTAACACTTGCAAGGTGCAGCATCTTGTAATATGAAATTTTCAGGAAAACACTTTTTTACTTGCTCCGCCGTAATAAACTTTTCGACAGTTTCTTTATTAATATCTTTCCCTAATAATACCAGCGTTACATAGTCATTTTTAGGAATCAAGGCACCAAAAGTAATATTGGGCAGGTTAAGCAAAAACACATGCATTGAGCCCCCAAAATACTTATCTATCTGACGCTGCCCTAAATAAAATTCACTAATATAAGTTCTGGTAACCTGAGGTGGAACGAACTGTTCAGATATTGCCTGAAACATGTTCAGCGTCTTTTTGTTGAGACCAACAGCCCCAACTACAAGATCGTATTTCTTATTTTCTAATTTTTTAGATTTTACAATGATGCCTTCGTCACATCTTTCAAGTTCAGTAACTTTTTCTAAAATAACCCGTACTCCTTTTTCTCTGCAAAGATCCAGCAAGTAATTATCAAAACTTCGTTGAGAAGTATCAAGGCAACCTTTAGGGCCGCATCCACGAAATACTGAAGCAATCCTGTCTTCATTGCTTGGTGTTTGTATCACAGCATCACCCTTTTCTACATGCATCGTATACGTATTTATACCCCTTTGAATAATCTCTGCAGGAATAATAATACCGTCGGTAGATAATTTTTGAACCAGAGACTCTGATATGATACCTCCACAATGATTACAACCCCCAGCTCCTATTCTCGTGAAGTTTTTAGCCTCATAAATATCTATGTTAATATTTAAATCAAGTCTGTCGGCAAATTCAAGGGCATAATAAGTGAAAAAACTACCGGCAGGACCTCCTCCAATTACCGCAATATTTGACCCGTCTTGAAGCGCAACTTTTATTTTAGATCGACTGGACATAGGGGTGAGTTGAATAATTCAAATATTTCAATGAACTGATATTCAGTTATTAAAATATTTAATGTATTATGTGTCACTTAAAATCTGTATTGGTCAATACAGATTTATACGAACTAAAGTTAAATGAATAAATGCTTGATTCTAATGACTTTTGTTATGGAATATTTCGTCAAATTTTAGTAACTTTAAGACTTGGCCTTTTCTGAAAATGTAAGAACAACACCCTTTATTAATCTCGAATTGAAGCATAAAAGATCAGACAGCAAGCTTTTTAAACAAAAAGGCTCTTTTATCTTAGCTCAATTTTCTAAGCATTTTTAAGTGTTTTGGAAGGTAATTCACCAAACAATTTCAAATAATCAGCCGCAAACTGCCCGGTATGCCAATAACCATAGCGATGCGCTACCTCGATTATCTTTTCAAAACCGCCAGATTTAAGGTCTGACCTTACTCTGTTTAATCTACAATGATTGATATACTTTTTTGGTGATAAGCCTGATGTTAGCTCAAAGGCATATCGCAGGCTTCGTTCACTAACCCCAAGAGAAGTGCATAATTCAGAAACCAAAATTGTACTTTCAGTATGCGCATGAATAAAATCTCTGGCCTGAGAAAAGGTTTTAATTTTACCAATTCCAACTTTTTCTGGCGAAGTATTCTTTTCAATTGATTCATGAAGAGATTTAATTAACAATACAAGTAAATCATCTAATTGCTTGGCAAGGTTCTGATTTTCAACCCTAAAACAATTCAATAACAATCGATGAAGCCTTTGTGCCTTGAATTGGTCTATTGTAACAGATTCATTCGAATAAAGGTGATCAAGGATTTTAGCATAACCTAAGTTATGAATAATATTAACCAGATACGTATTTTCAATTGAGACAGGATATCCAACGAAATTCTGGGGTGTTACGCAATCATGTTCCATACCTTCATGCAGAATTCCAATCACATTCCCTTTTAGATTACTTTTTCTCCATATAAAATCCTGCTTCATATTTCCAGGTATCAAAAAGGTAGTATAGCCTTTCATTGCGGCACCACGTTGCAAAATCTTTTGATTCATTTGATGGTGACTGATAATGATCGGCCCATGAATCAAGTGATTTAATTTACCATTAAAACTGCCTTGACTCAATTGAGATTGCTCTATATCGGCCTGCCTAATGAATTTTGCATATTCATCAAAATCATTGAATAAAAATTCATGTTTAACAAAGGATTCAGACATAGTATTGCCGATTTTTGACCTTTGTAAAGGTATACAATTATTAATTTTGACCTTTCGTAGATTTTCTTTATTTTAAGACCTTCGCTTTAAGAAGTTCTAAATGCGTATAAATAGCAAAAAAACAATCTTTAATTAATAACTATAATTCAATTATGAAATACAATAACTATTATTTATTAATCTTTTTATTTCTATTTGGGTCAGCAGGTCTGGCATCTGCCCAGAACAAAATTGTTCATGACGCCGAATATTATGTGATAGAGGCTCAAAACGGTGAACGCTGGGCATCTGAAGATAAAGATTTGGACAAAAGATTATCCGAATTAAAAAAGAAACATGGAAAAACACCAAATATCGTTTATATTTTATGGGATGATATGGCCTTTGGTGATGCAGGAATTCCTGCAATTAATAAAATTAGAGGTTTTGATACACCAGGTGCTAATAAAATGGCAGAAGAAGGGATCTTATTTACAAGAATGTATGCAGAACCATCCTGTACACCTACTAGAGCGGCTTTAATGACAGGTAGACAACCTTATCGTAATGGAATGTTTATTCCAGGGTTTCCTGTTGAAAATGGAGGTTTAGCCGCTGAAGAAGTTACCATAGCAGAAGTTTTATCTGATGCAGGTTATGCAACTGCATTCTACGGAAAAGGACATTTAGGTGATATTGAAGAATCTTATTTGACAAATCAAGGGTTTGATGAGGCCCTGTTTACTCCTTATAACCAAGTGTTGAGTTTATGGAATCCTATCGGCGAGGGTGCAAATGCAATTATTGGGGTGATGGAAGATCAGTTTCCTAAAAACCCATACCAATTAGATGATAATTTCCTTCCAAGAGGATGGATTTTAACTCTTGATGGGAAAAAAGGCGAACAAGTAAAAGAATGGGGCTTACCAACACACGAAGACTACATGAAGGTAGATGCAGAATGTGAAAAGCGAACTATTGATTTTATTAGAAAAAATGCAACTACGGATAAGCCATTTTTCGTGTATTATTCTCCTCAAATGACCTCTTTTATCGCTAACCCACAAAAAACAACGAATAGTAGATCATTACTTAGTGACGGTTACACAAAAGTAGATGCATTTATATTGCAAGTGATGGCTGAATTGAAGACTTTGGGAATTGCAGAAAATACGTTATTAGTGGCAATGGCAGATAATGGTCCAATGATTCATAATCCACCACCTGGATTAGGAATGGTAGAAACAATATTTACAGGAGGAAAAGGTGATTATACCGAAGGTGGTGTTCGAGTTCCTGCATTTGCTTGGTGGCCAGGCACTATCAAGCCTAATTCTGTTGTAGGAGATATTATTCATGTAACAGATTTATTTACAACTTTTGCTCGTATTGGTGATGGAACAAAAAACATACCAACAGATAGAGTTATAGATGGAATTGACCAAACTTCATTACTAATGAATGGTGACACTTTTAGCAGAAGAGATTATGTCCATATATACAATGGCCAAAATTTGTCTGCAACTGTAAAAGGTGTATATAAAATTGATTGGACAAAAGGTATTCCAGGTATGATTACAGATAATTATTTTGACTTACAAAATGATATTCGTGAAAAAGAGGGCCTAGAAGTACCATTATTGCACTTTAATTCTGGGTTTGTTCGTATGAGAACACGTCATTTAGAATTAAAAGAAAAATATCCCGACGAATTACAGGCTCATGGTCCTGCATTGACAGGGGTTTCAAATGCAAGACCAGAAACAAAAAACCTGGAAAAATTGTATAAACAGTATTAATAAACAATATTTAATGGCCTCCAGAGAAATCTGGAGGCCATTTTCTTTTATGAAAAAGCTAGTACTCATCATATTTGTATTACTTCCCTTTTTTTCATTTTCTCAGGAAAATGAGGTTCAAGAGAAGGAAGAAGAAGTCTCTATAGATGACCTTAACAGGCAGCTTGAAAATCCTTTATCCCGATTTTGGTCAATGATCTTTCAGGAAAACTTGAGTTTTAGTTCAGGTGATTTAGTTGATGGAACTCATGTCTCTAATGTATTTAATTTCCAGCCTTCGCTTCCAGTTCCTGTTGGTAAATCCAAAATGCTATTGGTACGACCGGTATTCCCGTTGGTGACTGCTCCTGTATTCGATGCAAACGGAGAGAAGACTGGTACAGAAACAGGTTTAGGTGATATCAATGTTTTTTCATTATACGGCCCTGATAAAAAGGATGGTTTGATATGGGGGGCAGGATTGACATTTGCATTCCCTACGGCCGCTTCGGAAAACTTAGGAAGTGGAAAAATACAGATGGGTCCGGCACTTATGGCGCTGAGTATTACCAAAAAGTGGACCATTGGAACCATCATCCAACATTGGAATTCTGTAGGAGGAGATAGTGATCGCTCAGATGTGACGAAAACAGACATCCAATATATTCTGCGTAAACAGATCAAAGGAAAAGGTATGTCAATAGGTATGGGACCCAATGTTTCTATTGACTGGAATGCAGCATCTGGTAATAAAGTTACATTACCAATCGGCCTGGGTGTTACTAAAACAGTAAAATGGGGTAACACGCCCTGGAAACTCAGAGTTGAACCTCAATATTCCATTATAAAACCCGATGATTATGGCACAATTTGGAATGTTCGAATCCAGATTGCTCCAATTATCAAAAATCCTTTTTTAGATTAATTCTAGTATAATTATTAGAATTTTACTTTTACCTACAATTTTTTAAGGGTTTTAATTCAATATTCAGGCTCAGATTTCGTTATCTACAAGGTTAGTCAACTATATTAACGACTCAATTTTAATACGAAAACAATGAAAAGCCTTACAAAATATTTGGTTCTTTGTCTTACAACTGTTACAATATTTGTAGCCTGTAATTCAGCAAAATCTTCTTATGACCGCGGTAATTATTACGACGCAGTAATGCGTTCAGTTGAAAAATTACGCAAAAGTCCGAACAATAAAAACGCACAGGAAACCCTTGCCAATGCTTATCCTTTAGCCATCAACACTTTCATGGATAAACTTGAAAATGAAGATCAGGCAAATGTAGATTTTAAGTTTACAAAGGCAGCAAAAACCTACACGCAACTAAACGGCATGTATGAAAGCATACAACGCTCACCTGGTGCACAACAAGTCATTACAAATCCAAAAAAATACTATAAAACGCTAGACAGGATTAAACCACAAGCAGCTGATGAACAATATGAAGCTGGGCTTTATCAACTGTCAATGGGCAGCAGAGACAATGCGAAACAAGCTTATTTCTATTTTCTTGAAGCCGATAAATTCATCCCCGGATACAGGAACGTTGGAGAAAAAATTGATGAAGCCTATCACAGGTCTATTTTGCATGTCGTTGCAAATCTAAAACCAATTCAATCACGATTCTATGAAGTGAGTGCAGATGTATTTTACAAACAAGTAGAGAATACCTTACAGCAAATAGAAAATAATGAATTCATTAGATTCTATTCTCCTGAGGAGGCTGCCAATAATAATATTCAAAACCCTGATCAAATCCTTGAAGTAAACTTTGAAGATTTTGTTGTAGGCGAAACCCATACCAAAGAAACCATTGAAAAGATGGAAAGAGATAGTGTCGTAATCGGTGAGGTTACCCTTGACAGTGGCAGAAAGAAAGAAGTGATCGGATCTGTAAGCGCCGAAGTTGCGCTGTATAGAATGGAAGTAATCTCTCGAGGCTTAGTGAATCTATCCATCACTAAAAATGGAATGAATGATAAAGATATCGTTTATCAGGATTTACCAGGAGAATTTGTTTGGTTCCATGAATGGGGACAATTTAATGGTGATGAAAGAGCCTTAAATGACGAGCAAGTAGCCATCTGTCATAACCAAAGAGTAAGCCCGGCACCACCACAACAACTATTTGTAGAATTCACTAAACCTATCCAAGCACAACTGCACAACAGGTTGATTTCGTTTTATAAGAATTATTAGTGATATGTTCCGAGGTGATCGGAGGTGAGGTGATCGGAAGTGAGCACCTCACCTCCGATCACCTCAGTTTTTATACCTTGAGCGAAAAGAGATCGGGTTAGTACCAGTGATCTTCTTAAAAGTCCGGTTGAAATATGATAAGCTTTCAAAGCCACTTGAAAAACATGTTTCGGTAACGTTCTTTCCTGACAGCAAGAGTTTTTTAGCCTTGTCTATCCGATAATGATTCACAAATTGAGTAAAAGTCAAGCGTGTTATTTTCTTAAAATAACGGCAAAAAGCTGGTTTTGTTAAATGACTTAAATCCGCAACTTCCTGAATATCAATTCTTCTCTGATAATGTTCATCAATAAAATCATGAATTCGGTCTAATCGATCTGTGTCTTTCGTGTTAAACTGGTTTTTAACCGGTGAAGAATGCAAGAATTCCTTATCCTTAGCATGAGCCAACACATTTAAAATATCCATCATCTCAAGAAATTGTTCAAAGCTATTGAGGTCATCCAGCTTTTTAAGTCTCATACCTATTTTGGACTTCGTATCATTTCCAAAAGCGACTCCTTTCTTAGAATCTTCCATTAACTGATGTATCGATACAAGCTCCGGCGTTGTAGCAAAATCAGTTTTCAAAAAGTCAGGCGGCATGTGAACTACAATTTTCTCGTAAGCTGTCTTGATCCCATAATCAAAATTCAGATGTGGAATGTAAGATCCTATTAAAACCAGATCACTCCCCTTAAATCTAGAATTATGATTTCCCACATGCCTGTTGCCATCCGCTCCTTCAATAAAAACTAATTCAAACTCCGGATGAAAATGCCAAAAGAAAAAATCGCTCAGGTCGGGATTGATCATTAAACTCAAAGAACTTCCTTGTTCGGGATTAATATGTTCTAATTCGGTTTTCATATTATAAATTTAGACATAATTTGCTTTTACATCCTAAATATATCCCATTATTGTTAATATTGTTCAAATCAACATCATTATAGGCGTAGCGATCGTGTCTTATGCTGTATATCTTTGAACTGACTAAGGCTAAAGTGAAATATAAAAACAAACATCATGAATTATCAAGACGAAAAAATAAATGAAAGAGAAAGCCCGAATCAAAATCATAAAGAGATTCCCGGCAACCCTTCTACTGCAACAAGCAGCGAATTAAAATTAAATGATCGGTCTAACGGAAAGGCACTTAAAGTGCTGACTGAAGAAGACTGGAAATTCTGGATTGAGAATGGCTATGTTGTTATAAAAAATGCCGTCCCAAAGGAACAGGCAGCCAAAACGGCTGAATTTCTATGGGAATTTGAAGAAAAAAATGCCACCGACCAAAGTACTTGGTATGCTCCTCCCAGAGCAGAAATGGAAATGAAAGAATTAGCTGGTACCGGCATGGTGGAAGTTTATAATAATCAAGCACTTTGGAACAATCGCCAAAATCAAAGAGTTTATGATGCCTTTACGGATATATGGGGCACAGATAAGCTTTGGGCAACCATTGACAGAGCAAATCTGAATTTTCCAATAAGACCTGGGTTTGAATACAAAGGTTTTATTCATTGGGACTATGATCCTGAAACCAAACCACAAAATGTCCAAGGCGTTTTGGCTTTGGCCGATCAGAATGATGAAGATATGGGTGGCTTTCAATGCATTCCGTGGTTATATAGAAATTATGATTCCTGGAAACTCAGTCAACCTGAAGACCGCGATCATTTTAAACCAGATGTAAGTGATTTGACTGAACATGTAGTTAAAGTCAAACTCAATGCAGGAGATCTCCTGATTTTTAATAGCTGTCAACCTCATGGGATAAGACCAAATTTATCCAAAGACAAAGTTAGAATTGCCCAATATATCTCAATGATGCCAGCAGAAGAAGACAATACTGAATTAAGAAACTGGCGTATCAATTCATGGGATAAAAGAATCGCCCCGAGCGGTTATGCTTTTCCCGGAGATCCAAGAAATTTTGAGCAGATCAAATACGAACGAGCTGATTTAAATGACTTAGGCAAGAAGTTATTAGGATTAAAAAACTGGTAAAATCAGATTAGGTAAATAATCCCTACATTTATAACATTGACCAAAACTCTAACAATTATTCATGCTGGGTAACCTACATTTTATTGATATATCTATAGTGCTCATTTATTTCGCGATCATATTATGGATCGCCTGGTGGGTGTCTAGAGGAAGCAGAAAAAACAAAGGTCCGAGAGATTCCAAAGACTATTTTCTGGCAGGAAAAACAGCCGGTTGGTTCGTCATAGGAGCCTCCTTATTCTCGTCTAATATAGGTTCGGAAATCATTATTGGCGTATCAGGAGCCGGAGCCAGGGGCGAAATGCCTCAGGCAAATTTTGAAATCATTGCTGCCCTTATACTGATCCTGTTGGGTTGGGTTTTTGTTCCTTTTTATTTAAGAGCCGGGGTATATACCATGCCTGAATTCCTTGAGATTCGCTATTCAAAAGCTTGTAGAAACTATCTTTCAGTAATTTCGGTATTGGCTTATGTGATCACCAAAATTTCATTGATCATTTTTGCGGGAGCCCTAGTTTTTGAAACAATGGGTATTTCCTTTTGGACAGGTGCCATTATCACCATCGTTGCTACCGGTTTTTACACGGTTCTGGGAGGGTTGAAGGCGGTCATCTATACAGATATGATTCAAACCTTTATTCTCTTGGCCGGAACGGGTGCAGTAACTTATTATGGTTTAATGGAGATCGGAGGCTGGAATGCCTTGATGGACACCCTTACTGAGGCTGCAAGCAAACCTGAAAACCCTCCAGTAGAAAGATTCTTTAATTTATGGAGACCTTCAGATGATACATCTTACCCTTGGACCGGCATGCTTTTTGGCGCTCCTATTTTAGGTGTATGGTACTGGTGTACCGATCAGTTCATCGTACAAAGAACCTTATCCGCTAAAGACATCAGTAATGCCCGAAGGGGAACCTTATTTGCTGGATTTTTAAAGTTGCTTCCTGTATTTATATTTTTTATTCCAGGAGTCATCGCTTATGCATTGGCCCAAAAAGGAATGCTTAATTTTTCTCTAGACAATCCTGATCAGGCTTTACCTGCCATGATCACTGGCTTTTTACCCATCGGTTTAAAAGGACTTGCCATTTCTGGATTATTGGCTGCCTTGATGAGTTCTTTGTCTTCTGCTTTTAATTCATCTTCTACCCTAATCACTTTTGATTTTTACAAGCAATGGAAACCGCAGGCCAGTGAAAAAGAACTAGTTTGGGTAGGCCAACTGGCTACCTTAGTACTTGTTATTGCCAGTTTTTTATGGATTCCTTTTATGAAAACCCTAATGGGTGGCGGGCTCTTTCATTATTTGCAAAGTGTTCAGGCCTATATCTCGCCTCCTATTGCCGCGGTATTCTTGTTTGGTCTTTTCTTTAAATGGATCAATGCTACAGGAGCCATTATTGCATTATGGTCTGGTTTTGCTCTTGGAATGTTCAGACTTGTGACTGAATATTTGAGTAAAGAAGGAATTATCATACTCGAACAAGACAGTCTTATTCAAATCATGCTCGATATAAACTTTCTACACTATGCCATCATTCTGTTTGTATTTAGTGTTGCAGTACTGATGCTTTTTAGTAAGCTTGGAATACCAAAAAAGGCCGAATTATTAGAGCTTGTTACGTTTAAAAAAGAAGAATTAAACTTTAAAATCACATGGTCAACTGATGCACTTCTCACTGTGTTATTGATCGCTTGTGTTTTAACCCTTTGGATACTTTTTAGCCCAATTGGAATTATCTCATAAAATGGAATTAGAACTTCAACATAAAACAGTATTCATAACTGGATCAACTTCTGGTATTGGCTTTGCCATGGCAGAAGGGTTCTTGAAAGAAGGAGCTCATGTCTTCATTAACGGGCGTACTCAAAATTCGGTTGACAATGCCATTGATAAGTTAAAAGCATCAGTTTCAAATGCTAACGTTTCAGGTATCGCAGCTAATTTTAAAGACTCAAATGCTATTGAAATTATTCAAGAAGCCATCCCGCAAATTGATATCCTGATAAATAATGTTGGCATTTTTGCTTCTAAACTTTTTGAGGAAACAACAGATACTGACTGGCACGAAATGTTTCAGGTCAACGTCATGAGTTCGGTTCAATTATCAAGGTTCTTTTTACCTAAAATGATTGCTCAAAACTGGGGCAGAATACTATTTGTTTCCAGTGAGTGTGCCCAATTGGTACCTGCCGATCTTATTGCATACAGCACTACTAAAACTGCTTTGCTTAGCTTGTCAAGAGGTCTTGCACAAACCACAAAAGGGACTAAAGTAACAGTTAATTCGCTTCTTCCAGGTTCTACTTTAACCGAAGGAGCTGTTGAGTTTTTAAAAGATCAGGCAAGTAAAGATGGTAAAACAGAAGCACAGGTCGCTGAGAATTTTTTCAAAACTGATCGGAACAGTTCGTTGCTTCAACGCTTCGCCCAACCCAAGGAAATAGCTGACATGGCCTTATTTTTATCAAGCCCTTTAAGTGCTGCAACAAATGGAGCCGCTATTAAGGTTGATGGAGGTTCAGTTCCAGGTATCCTATAATTTAAAAATATTAACTTTTTTTAATGTGAAGGTCCCTTTGTGGAAACGGAATAATAATATTGTTCTCATGAAACTTCCGAACAATGACCTTTCTGATATCGCTTTTGATCTTTTCTATCCTGAAAATTTCATCACTATAAAATAACAGTTGAAAATTCAGCGAAGAATCTGCAAAATCTAACAGTTGTACTTCAACCCCGTCTCTCTTATCGACATGTTCATTTTCCAGGGCACATTTTTTAAGTACTTCTGTTACCAAGTCAACGTCAGATTCATAAGAAACTCCTATACTGATCCTAAAACGATTGTGTTTGGTTTGGTGACTCCAATTGATCACTTTGTTGGTGGTGATCAAAGAGTTTGGAATGATGATCGAAATCTGATCGCGATTCAGCCCTTTTGAAGTTCTCAGCCCAATGTCCTGTATCTTTACAATATCTCCGTCAATCTCAAGTATATCGTCAATTTTGATGGATCTTTCAGATAACAGAATTACTCCAGAAATCACATCGTTAAAGGTTTGTTGCAAGCCCAAACCAACACCCACTAATAAGGCAGCAGAACCCGCTATCAAAACGGTAACTCTTATACCAATAGTTTCAAGAATTAATCCAAATGCGATTACCCAAATAAAATATTTGACAATCTGATAAATGGCATAGGCGGTTCCAGTATCAAGGCTCTGAAATATATTCTTTCTCATCAGAGTTTTCCTGATGACCCACAACAGAATGCTTGAAATAATTATTATCAATAAGATTCTGACGATTGTAAACACCGAGATCACATAGGTGCCACTGTGCAGTAATTCAAATTCTAAAAACTGTTGTATGTTTTCCATAATGCTGTTTTTTGTCACCCCTTCACTTAAGTGAGCCCCTCACTTAAGTGAAGGGGTCAAAACTAATTTTCTAGGAACTCAGGTGATCGGAGCTGAGGTGCTCACCTCCGATCACCTCACTTCCCATCACCTCAGCTCCGATCACCTCGCTAGACTAGCACCGATTCAAAATCAGCCCAGAAATCGGTATATGATTTTGTTACCACCTCGGCGTCATCAATCTGAATAGGCAATTTTAAAGCCAAAGGCGCAAAAGCCATAGCCATTCTATGGTCATCGTAAGTTTCAATTAATACGTCTTTGTTAATCTTATTACCAGTTGCTAAGTGCAAGCTTTTATCTGTAACTGTAATAGCAGCACCTAATTTAGTCAATTCCTGTTCCAGTGCTACTAATCGGTCGGTTTCTTTAATTTTTAAAGTATGAAGACCTGTTAGGTCACAGGCTATGCCTAAACCAAAGCAAGTAACAGCTATGGTTTGTGCCAAATCTGGTGAATCACTTAAATCTAATCGAAGTGGCTCAACCTTGTGATCAACTTTACGTAAAGTGATTTTATCCTTGTCAAATTGGGTGCTTACTCCAAAATGCTTATAAGTCTCAACCAATGAGCTATCTCCCTGCAAACTATTCTCTTTATATGAATGCAACGTTACTTCACCCTCATTACTTAAGGCCACAAGGCTATAAAAATAAGATGCTGAACTCCAATCAGATTCGACTGTCATTTCAGCCTTAGCCATAGATTTTAAAGGGTTAATTTTTATTGAATTGCCGTTCCAACTATATGCTACACCCAGCTCTTTTAATAAGGCTAAGGTCATGTTGATATATGGTACTGAAGTCACTTCACCAAGCAACTGAACCTTCAATCCATTTTTTAAACCCGGCGCCATCAGTAATAAAGCAGAAATATATTGACTACTTACATTTCCCTGAATAGCCACCTCTGATTTAACCAACTCTTTTCCTTTTATGATAAGTGGTGGGTAACCTTCTTTATCTTTATAGGATATATCCGCACCCAGAGATCTCAAAGCATCCACCAGGATACTTATAGGTCTGTTTTGCATTCGATGAGAACCCGTTAAGACAACTTCTCTACCCTCTTTGGCAGCAAAATAAGCCGTTAAGAATCTCATGGCGGTTCCTGCATGGCTGATGTCAACAATCTCACTTTCTCCAGTCAAGGCCTTTCCAAGGTACTTGGTATCATCAGAATTTGATAAATTCTTTAAGGTCAAATCTGCAAATGAACGCTGCAGTATAAGTAATCTATTGGATTCACTTTTCGAACCGGAAACAAATATCTCTCCCGAAATATTTCCTTTATGATGGGCTAATTTCTTAATCAATTTATGCTGTTTTTTTTCGCTTTCGCTTAAAATAGAATGTCATGATCAATGCGTATATTACTGATCCTACTAATTTTCTAATCAAGTATTTAGGGTTGCTTAAACCTGCAATAGCCTCCTCAAAAGTCAAGCTAGTGAGGCCGTACAAAAACTCTATTAGTATCACAATCACTAAAAAAAGAACTGCAATGGCTAAAAATGTTTGAAGAAAGGTAAGATCCTTAAAACTCTTTTTCATTCTATTTTAATTTATCATTATTATGATGTCTATCATGGTCTCTCTTTGTCTTCAGATCAAGTTTTTTATCAAATGCATCCTGAAGATCTATACCCGTCTGGTTGGCTAAACACAGCACGACAAACATAACATCCGCTAGCTCCTCTCCTAAATCCTTGTTTTTATCACTTTCTTTCTCACTTTGTTCTCCATAGCGCCTTGCAATGATTCGAGCCACCTCGCCCACTTCTTCAGTGAGTTGGGCCATGTTGGTTAATTCATTGAAGTACCGAACTCCATGAGTCTTGATCCATTCATCAACTGCGAGTTGTGCATTCTTTATGTCCATAACTTTTGTTTACAGCAACAAATATAGTTTTTTGATTGGAGATTGAAGATTGAAGATTTCAGATTTTTGAAGTGTCGATGCCTAAATAGTACTGACCACTTTTGAACTATTTATAAATCTAATATATATAAAACCAAATCATTCCTTTCATCGGCCCTGAAATTCTTTATTTTCTCTTGGTTATCCTAAGTTCATTCAAAAAAATCTACTTACACACCCCGGTTCTCCTAAAGTCGAACCAACCCCTCTCGAGAGGGGAGCTACAAATTCACCAATCCCTGCCTCGCCGGCAGGCGGGTCCAATCTTAAATCCCTTACCCCTTCTCACTTAAAACTTAACACTTAACACTTAGTCCTTAATCCTTAACCCTTAAAAAACCCATAAACTCACTCCTCGGAATTTCCCTGGCCCCAAGACTTTCAAGGTGCTCATTATAGACCTGGCAATCGATGAGTTTATAATCTTTCTTTTGAAGTTCCTGAACCAAATGGATAAAGGCTAATTTAGAGGTATTGCTCTCTTTGCTAAACATGCTTTCTCCGCAAAAAACATGGCCTAAATCAATCCCATATAAGCCACCAACTAATTGATCATCTTGCCATACTTCAACGGATTTGGCGAATCCGAGCTCGTGTAATTTTAAATAGGCTTGTTTCATATCATCAGTAATCCAAGTGCCTAATTGGTCTTTCCTTGGACTATTTTGACATTGAGAAATCACTTGTTCAAAAGCAGTATTGGTTGTTATCCTGAAAGTATTGTTTCGCATAAGCTGACGCATGCTTTTTGATATCCTCAGTTCTTGAGGAAATAAAACCATACGCTCTTCCGGACAATACCAAATAATAGGTTCCCCTTCGTTATACCAGGGAAAGATTCCGTTTTGATAAGCCAAAATCAATCTTTCAGGCCGAAGGTCTCCGCCAAAAGCAAGTATGCCTTCGACACTAGCCATCTCAACAGGAGGAAAAACCAACTCTTTACCTAACAATACCATACTTTAACCCGTTTTATGCAATAGAAAATTTATTACGTCTTGAAACCATTGTAAAATATACCATTTCATTACTTTTTGAAGTTTAACCATAACGATGCTATGCATAAACTACTAAAAAGTCATATTTTATTGTGGTTTCAACCTCATAACAAAGTTCTATTATATAATCCTGGTATAAAAATACAAAAACCACCAATCTGACGATTGATGGTTTTTATTTATTTTAAAAACTTTCTAACTCTAAAAAGGAAGATCGTCTGGCTCATTTTCGTCTACACTTGTTGCAGGTGCAAAACTTGCAGCATCCATTGGTGGCACGGCACCTGGCGCTCCAGCTTGAACTTTCTCAACTCTCCATCCTTGGATAGAATTGAAATATTTAGCTTCCCCTTCAGGATTGATCCACTCTCTACCTCTAAGATTAATACTTACTTTAATCTCTTCACCTTCTTTAAAACTATTCAATAGATCACATTTATCTTGTACAAATTCGATCATTAACATTTGAGGATATTGTTCATCAGTAGTAATTACCAATTCTCTTTTTCTAAATCCGTTGTTACCAAATGTTTTGGTTTCGTCAATCTTTTTGATTTTTCCAGTTACTTCCATTTCTTAATTGTCTTCTTTTTTTATTCAACTTAAAAGTACCTTCCAGGCACCTTCTACATCATTCTTTTGTAAGAACTCTTGAGCAAATTTATGCTTTTCATTTATTTTTGAGGCCATATATTGAGGATTGTCTTGCATAAACTTATTAACATCGCTCTCTTTTGGCAGCAACTCAACATTTGCAAGTTGACCCAGGTTATTTCCTGTTAGCACATTGCTATTTCTCACCGCTGCAGGTAAAGCGTCTACACCAATACCCTTTTGGAGAATAGGTTTCGGAATTTCAAAAAATGAATCCTTAGCCCTGCTATAAAAACTCCCGCCGGCTCTGGCCACTAAATCGAGTTTTACCTGATCAATATTTCCATTTTCATCGAGAATTGATTCATCAATATGCATGCAAACCACCTCACAAATAATCAGATTACCGGCGCCTCCCTGATTTCCAAGTTCTTTAATCTCTAAAACTTTACACTCAAACTGAACAGGAGATTCCTTCACTCTAAAAGGTGTAACCTTCTCTGAGGCTAGCATGCTAAAGCCCGCTTTTTCAAATTCATTTACACCTTGCCCATATTCAGTACTCGATAATGAAGTTTGATGAACAATATCATGATTCACAACATTGATCACCACTTCTTTTGTTGCTTTTGCATTTTCCAAAGTGTGTTTTGTTGTATTGTCTCTTACCCTTCTGGCTGGAGAAAAAATCAGCACAGGTGGGTTCGCGCTAAACACATTAAAAAAGCTAAAAGGAGAAACATTTGGTTTACCATCTTTATCAATAGTACTTGCCAATGCGATTGGTCTAGGCGCTACAGCGGATAATAAATAGCCATGTAGCTTGGCTGTCGGGGTGTCTTTGGGGTGAATTGTTAACAATTGGGCTTATTTTTTAACAAAAATAGCCATATTTTTTTTTACACATAATATGCTTACTAATATTAAGTTATAATTCTAGAATATTATATATTTGCTCTCAATGATTCACCTCCCTAGCAGTAAAACTCTTATCAAGTGGGCGCTTATCTTGGCGTCTTTTTTAATTGTTTCTTCCATTTTATGGAATACGAATCAATTTTTCAGAAAATTCAAGAGCGAAGAGCGTATTAAGATGGAAGTCTTGGCTACGGCTTATGAGAATTTCAACACCCCTGATTTGGATATCGATGTTTCTTTAGAACAGAAGATCATTCAAAGTAACAGGAGCATCCCAATGATCATTACCTATGAAAACGGAGACATTAACCGCTGGGCGAATCTGGATGTTGAAAACAATAAAGGATTTACCAAATTAGATGTTGATGACAGGTTATACCTGAGCCGTCAGCTTCAGATCATGATGGAAGAAAACGAACCATTGGTGGTGAACTTTCAACTCGACAACGTTAATATCACTCAAAAAATATACTACCGAGATTCTGACTTATTAAACAGACTACAGTATTATCCTTTTGCCTTATTACTGATTTTATTTCTATTCGGAACAATTATCTACCTCGCCTTTAAATCGAATAAGATAGCTGAGCAGAACAAATTGTGGGCTGGTATGGCTAAAGAAACGGCGCATCAAATTGGCACACCGCTTTCTTCACTGTTGGGTTGGGTCGAATTACTTCGGATGGAAGAAGTGGAAGAAGATACCGTAAAGGAAATCGAAAAAGATGTTGATCGTTTAAATACCATTGCTGATCGTTTCTCTAAGATTGGTTCTATACCCAAACTGACACAACATGATATCGTTAAAGAGACAGATACCGCATTTGATTACATCCGATCTCGAAGCTTTAAACAAATAGAATTTACATTCAACACAGAAAATGACAAGCCTATTTATGTAGATCTTAACCTGCAGCTCTACAGCTGGGTAATAGAAAATTTGGTCAAAAACGCCATTGACGCCATGCAAGGAAAAGGTAAAATTGATATCAATGTAGTTCAGGAAAACTCAAATGCCATCATCACCATATCGGATACAGGAAAAGGTATCCCAAAACGCTTACAGAAAAAAATATTCGAACCTGGCTACACTACTAAAAAACGAGGCTGGGGTCTCGGACTATCACTTACCAAGAGAATCATTAGTGATTACCACAAAGGACGCATTTATGTTAAGAAATCAGAGATTGGTGTTGGGACGACGTTTTTGATTCAGCTTAAAGTTTCAGAAGAAGAGAAAAGTTGATTGGACCCGCCTGCCGGCGAGGCAGGATTTAAGAGTGTTCTTTGAATCAGCTATTATTAATTATATCGAATCTATTGCGTCAGTGTAGTTTTCATAATTCTTTTTCAATAAATCTTATTTGTCCTTTTGTCTTGAAACAAAAGAACGAAAAATTACTCAGGAATCTATTTGCTTTCAAAGGATTCATGAATCTTCGATTTCAAGACTACTTTTAATTAGCTCCGCTGAATCTTCGATTTCTCTGTAGCTTTACCTCATTATTTTTCCTCCGCAGCCTTAGCCGTTTCACTTTTTGGCTGCTGCTTCTCTCTTCTAAAATAATTCGGAAGCTAAAACGAGAATTCAAAGAGGTCAGAAAGGTCAAAAAAACTATCTTCGATCCAAAAACGATAATTATATCGAATCTTTTGCGTCAGTGTAGTTTGAAAAAAGCGTTAAAAGTTTTTGAAGCCTTGGAAAAAATTTAGCGTTTTTTAAACGGTTTTAAGCGTTCGGCAGAAAAGCTTAAAAACACCTCGCAAAAGGCTCCTTTTTTTTGGTTCGTTTTTTTTGGAGAAGCAAAAAAAATGAACAGAAAAGATCATTATGTAAAAGGTGGTCTACTACAATCCTAATTCAAAAAAAATAAACCTAATACACCATATTCCTACTAATCTCACTAGCAATCTCCTTAAACAACTCCGGAGTTAATTCCTCTTTCTTAGAAAAATTAGCATCATCCATGGTATGAAGTGGAATCAAGTGCACATGTATATGAGGTACTTCCAGTCCGATAACACTCATCCCAACTCTTTCACAGGGTACTGCCCTTTCGATAGCTTTGGCCACTTTATACGAAAAGCGCATGAGATTAAGATATTCATCTTCGCTCAGATGGAACAAGCGGTTATCTTCTTTTTTCGGCACCACAAGCGTATGTCCTTTTGAATTCGGGCTAATGTCTAAAAAAGCGAAATAAAGATCATTCTCAGCAACTTTGTAACTTGGAATATCTCCTTGAATTATTTTTGTGAATATACTGGCCATACTTTTGATTTATATGATACGAATATAAGAAGCTTATCTTGAAATACTAAGAATCTCAAATTTCATGATTCCGTTGGGCACCTGAATTTCTGTAATATCCCCTACTTCTTTACCGAGTAAACCCTTACCAATAGGTGAGCTTACTGATAATTTTCCTTGAGACAGATCAGACACGGCATCAGCGACCAAAGTGTATTCAAATTCCATCTTATTATCGATATTCTTGATCTTTACTATTGACAAGGCCAATACCTTAGATGTATCAAGTAAAGATTCATCTATCAATCTGGCTTTAGAAAGCGTATCTTTCAATTGGGCTATTTTATATTCCAACATAGACTGCTCTTCTTTAGCAGCATGATATTCAGCATTCTCACTCAAATCCCCTTTATCTCTGGCATCAGAGATTTCCTGGGTCACTCTTGGACGTTCAGTATGTTCCAAATGCTCCAATTCATCTCTTAACTTCTTCAAACCTTCGGCAGTATAATAGGATACGTCACTCATTTTCAACAATTTTTATATTAAAATCCTTGGATTGTTACTAATACATATAAAGACAAAAAATCCCACAACCAAAGTGCTTGGTATGAGATCTAAGTACAAATGTACCAATTTCTATTTTATTTCGACAAAAAGGTACGAAAAAATAGCCAAAAACATGCGATAATGACATTGAAAGTCGTCATACCCAAACGTAATTTATTTGTACCTTGCGAAAAATTTTTGACAGTGAAAAAACTTTTGACACTTTTAATATTATTCACCTTGCTTGCTTGTAATGACGATGGAGATGAATTTAGAGATCTTTTACCAGAGGTTCAGGTGAATAAAACCGTATTTTTAAATAATCCTGAATTTATTGATCTTCAGGTAGTTGGAGGATGGGCCTATACCTCTGACGGAATAAGCGGTATCATCATTTATCATTATGGGATTGATACTTTTATAGCTTTTGAAAGAAGCGCTCCGCATCTTAGCCCACAGCCTTGCTCAAGAATGTCAGTCAAAAATGGCTTAACCATGGAATGCCCTTGTGATGGTAGTGTATTTAACATCCTTAATGGAGCTCCTTTGACAGATGGTGTGAATTATGCTGCAAGGCAATACAGGGTGCTCAATACCGGACCAAATACCCTACAAATAACCAACTTTTAATACCTACTCTTTACAGTGAAAAATTACTTTTCCTCTAATTTCAAACTCGGCGTACTTGGTGGTGGACAATTAGGACGCATGTTATTGACAGAAACACAAAAATATGATGTCTACACAGCCATTCTTGATGGTGACATAAATGCGCCATGTTCACAGATTTGCAATGAATTTTACCAGGGCAGCTTAATGGATTATCAAACCGTCTATGATTTTGGTAAAAAAGTGGACCTTTTAACAATCGAAATCGAACATGTAAACATCGAGGCTCTGAAACAACTCGAAAAAGAAGGCCTTGCTATTTATCCTCAACCAGCTGTTTTAGAGATTATACAACATAAAGGAAGACAAAAAGATTTTTTCCAGGCACATCATATTCCTACCGCACCTTATCATCGATTTAATGCCATTAGTGAAATGGATACGAATACCGATTTTCCTTTTGTTTGGAAATCGGCCCAATTCGGTTATGATGGCACTGGAGTAAAAGTAATCAGATCTGTTAGCGATCTAAAAGGACTCCCTGAAGTAGATTGCATCACCGAGAAATTGATCCCATTCAAAAATGAATTGGCTGTCATCGTGGCTCGAAATGAAAAAGGCGACATCAAAACCTATCCTGTTGTAGAAATGGAATTTCATCCTACTGCAAATCAAGTGGAATACGTACTTTGCCCTGCAAGAATAGAAAAACATGTGGCTGAAAAAGCAAGAGAAATCGCTTTAAACGTAGCAGATAAGTTGGGCATTGTTGGCTTATTAGCAGTTGAAATGTTTCAGACAGAGGATGATCAAATTCTAGTCAATGAAGTAGCACCAAGAACCCATAATAGCGGTCATTATAGCATCGAAGCTTCTTATACGAGTCAGTTTGAACAACATTTACGTTCAATTTTAAACCTTCCTTTAGGAAATACAGACAACAAAGTTGCCGGCATCATGGTAAACCTGGTAGGTGAAGAAGGCCATTCAGGCCCGGTTGTCTATGAAAACATGGAAGAAATTCTAGGCATTGATGGGGTGACACCACACATTTATGGCAAGAAAGAAACCCGACCGTTTAGGAAAATGGGGCATGTTACTATTGTTAATGAAGACCTTGATGAAGCGAGGAAGATTGCGGAGAAGGTGAAGGAGACGATTCGGGTTGTGGCGAAACCCTCCTAAAATATTTTTAATTATTTTATGATTGATCTAATTCGAAAAATTGAATCTTTTTTGCAAGTTACTCGTAATGGCTATGTCGAACATTTTATAGGTGGAATACTAATTGGAGCCATCGTTTCGTATTTCGTTTTTAAAAAGACCCATATTATTTGGGTCGCTTTATTCTTTGGGATAGTAACCTCTTCCTTTATTGGGCTAGCAAAAGAATTAATTGACCCCTACCTTCGAGGAGATCGTGATAAACTAGATTTAATTTTTACTAGTTTAGGCGGTATACTTGGATCCATGAGCTATTATATTTCTCGAAAACTGGGTAAATTCAATAAATAGAAACTTTGGATTGAAGATTGGAGATTGAAGATTTTTGATTGGAGATCAAGATTGTTGGAAAATTACTCCTTATTTGATTATCGACTAATTTTTAGAAGCTGTAGTTATGCTTTTAACGAAAATGGATATTAGCTCATTGTTTTCAGTTTTGATGATCTCCAATTCTTTTACATCAGAACATAATTGTGTTTTTTGAATAATTCTTAGACAGATATATGATTCTCGAAGTTCCTTTAAAATAATTTTTAATTTGTGAATAAAATCTTTTCTGGATTCTCCACTTTGGGCTTCACCATAATTAAGTGAAACAGATGTTCCTGATCGTATGAGTTGAGAAGATAAATTTCTGGCTGCATATGATTTCCGCATTTTCCGAGATAATTTAATTATTACAACTGAAAACTCGATCAGCCTTGTCTCTAAATCATTTCTATTCATGTAGATGTTTAGTACTTTGTTCCTCCATGAATTTTATGTCAACATCTTTATAAAACTTCTAAAATCCCAAATCAAAAATCTTCAATCTCCAATCAATAACACATAACTATACTTAAATTCATAAATTTGGTTTTACTTTATGAAGAATTTTAGTAAAATATCAAACTATGAAATATTCCGGTGTCTTAAAAAAAATGCAAACTGAATTCACATCTCCAGTAAATTACTATCTCGATATGGGTGATGATTATATAAACATGAATCAACTGATCAACAAAACCATTTCAATAGATTTTGTAAAATATCAGTGTTTGGCTTGTGGAGAGAATAAGAAGATCTTTAGGCAAGGCTATTGCTATGAAGATTTTTACAAAACACCCAATGCCGGGGATTGGATCATGAGGCCCGAATTAAGCAAGGCACATTTGGATATAGAGGATAGAGACCTGGAGTTTGAAAAGAAGGCGCAATTGCAACCTCATGTTGTTTATTTGGCCAATAGTTCTAATGTAAAAGTGGGTGTGACGAGAAAAGCGCAAATCCCAACACGTTGGATCGATCAAGGGGCTCATGAAGCTATTGAAATTGTTGAAGTACCTAATCGTTATTTAGCAGGAATTACTGAAGTCGCACTCAAAGACTATGTGGCGGATAAAACCAACTGGCGTAAAATGCTCACCAATAATATTGAAGATGTTGATCTGGCTGAAGAAAGAGATAAATTATTTCAATATGTCCCTGAAGAAGCAAAGCCCTATTTGATTGAAAATAATAAAGAAACACCTATCTCCTTTCCTGTGGAACAATTTCCGGTAAAAGTAAAAAGCCTGAATCTTGATAAAACACCTTCCTATTCAGGAGTTTTAAAAGGTGTAAAAGGACAGTATTTGATCTTTGAAGATAGCACTGTTTTTAATGTGAGGAATTGGGAGGGGTATGTTGTGGAGATTGGGGTATCTTGTTAATCTAGAAAACTGAACATAATTCCATCTATCCCACAATCAATAAACCCTGTTACTCATTTCTTCAATTCTAGTAATATTTGAATAATAAAATGGGATAGACTATTTAAGCCTATATATATTTGGGTCAATATTATAATTGATGAAATTTGAAAACATTAAAAAGCTAATGATTCCAAGGTTCTTTCTGTCGAGGATCAGTATACTTCTCAAAAAGTTCTTTAGAACCAAATTTAATCGCGGCTGCCGCTTCTAAACCAGCGTGAGTAGCTCGATCTGTTCCTGCTCTATTTACATTGTAAAGGTTTTTAATTTCCTTAAGTTTTTTGTATAATTCCACCTTATGAGGTTCATTTAAGTAATCCTTCCAATCAACGGCAGGATTAGTATTTGGAAGTTTAAATATCATATGATATTGAAGATTTTCCCGATTTATTAAGTGAGCCTTTGTTAGCTCGGTCAATGCCATTTCAAGAAGCTCTTGCTTTGGCAAATCAAAAAGAGGGTCCTTATTAAACAGAAAATACTCTAAACAAAGACAGGTTTTAAACTTAGGCACCATTCCTCCACCAAAATTAGAATAGTTAACAATCCTTCCAATTTTGCTATTTTGATCAGAAACATTAACCCAACAATGATTAAATTTAGACGACTCATCTAGAAATAAGTAAACTAAAATAGCACCTCTATTCATGCTTGTCTTTACCTGGGTTTTTGCATAATCTAAATTCAAAAAAATATTTCCAGAAAACTCCGGAGGTATGCTGCTTATTACATAGTCTGGCTTCAATTCTTTTTTTACACCTTTTAATTCAATTGTAACCAAAGAGATACTATTGTCAATAATTTTTACACCACTTAAATTTGATTCATAATGAACATTTACATTTAAGTTATTTAATTTTTCAATAATTAGATTCGTTATTTGGCCCGCTCCATATTTGGGATGCCTCCATTCGATCCGAGATGCTTTTGTTTCAAATTTTTTTAAAAAAAAATATTGAAACAAAGAAACAGTGGAACGATTATCAATCTCCCTAGCTGTTTTATCGGGAATAGGTAAATCCTTCCAGAGTCTACCAACAAATTTTTCATGAAATCCTTTGGTAAATATCTCTGTGAATAGAACACCCGAATTTTTATAGGCAAAATCTCGATAATTAGAAACTTTTCTATTTGATATTTTCTCTTTTACGAAACTGATAAGGCATTTAAGAAACTGAATAAGAGAAAGCCCTTTTAAACGGCCCTTATAAAGAATAGATGATTCAAGAATTTTATTTTTATATAAAATTCCTACTCTATGCTCATATTTTATATAATCATCATGAAGCAATTCCTCCCAAAAATCATTTACTTTTTGGATCCTAGTATATAATTCTTTGCGACCAAGATCGACATTAAAATCACCATGGTTAATATTTCGCATTAAACCTCCTGGACATTTTGCTTTTTCTATAAGTATAATCTTATGACCTGTTTTGGCTAATTCCAAGGCTGCAGATAAGCCACTTGGTCCTGCACCTATAATAAGAATTTCTTTTTTTTTTGTCATTTGCTATTTAGTATTTACTAAGCATGTTTAATATTGCTATTCGTACAGATAAGTGAAAATGTTTGATCTTGACAAATTAAGCTTTTAATATTAGACCTAACAATAGCGCCTGTGTTCCAAAAGTATATAAGTAAGTCTTCTCTTCCAAATTTAAATTTGTTTTTTTTAATTTAATCTTTGCCCTAATTTTAGAACTATATTTAGAATAAAAGAGAGTAAAGGGATATAAAAAACATCCTATTCAGATATCGTAAAATGAAAGAAAGTACAATATTTGATATTTAAAGATAACGCTGAATTAATGTGAGAAAAGCTAAAGGTATCTGGTAAGTTTATATTAAAAAAAAAATCAGAAATTTGTTTTCTGATTTTTTTATGAAATGAGGCGTAAAATGGATTCGAACCACTGTAAATACTCTTGCGGAGTAATGCCTATCCTCTCGGCCACAACGCCATTTAAATGTAAAAATATCACAAACCAATGTAAACACCAAAAAAAGATATGAACAGGTATAGATGTTAACATCTTAACACCTAATTTGTTCACAACAATATTTCCTAACAATTTGAAAGGGATAAAATACAGACAGCTACAAAAAGTTGGGTCTTTTTTTAATTGATTATTAAGTCTTTACGGGTTTACTTTGATATTTAAAAAAAAAAACATACTTTTGTTTTTCCACTGCTATGAGGATTTGATTGAAAAAAATTGTTAAAAATATTTTTATTTTGATTTGAACCATTAATGTGGCTTAAATATTTATTAATAAATTAAATTTTATCTACTATGAATCCCCTCAAAATTCTAGCGGCCATGTTACTTTTTGTTGTAATAAGTGCCTGTAACAAAGACTCTTTAGACATCAGCGAAGCTGAGAAAAGACCTACAGAAAAAATGCAATCTACTGAAACATCAGATACTGATGATGAAGGTTGTGAAACAGCTTTTGCTAAATGGCACCAAGTATGTGAATGGGTAGGTTATGTTTTCGCCTCTAACAGAAATGCAAATCCGGAGCAACTTGCCTCCTTAGGATTGACTCAAAATAGATGGGGTTGGGCCATTAATATTCCAGATGGCCATAATAATGCTACTTACGGATTTAATTTTGAATTATGGTCTGGGGCAGGTAAAAATGATACAAACAAAGGAACTTTGGTAGGAAATGTTAATGTCAAGCGAATAGATGATTCCGGCCTAATTGTTACTTACAGCGTTTTTGAAGGCTACTCAATTAAAGAAATACACATTTATGCTAATGACGCCGTACCGACTACAATAGCTCCTGGTCAATTTGGATTTACTCGTGAATTTGATCCAGGTGTTGAAACCTTTTCTAAAGAATTTGTTGCTGAAGATAAGGATGGTGATGGTGTTTGGCTTATTCCACATGCTGTAATCTGCGAAAATTAACATTTATCAAATAGAGAGATGAATCTTAAAATATTCGTCTCTCTATTATTAGTCGATTTTAAGGGAATAATGTTTAAATATTCTCTGTCGTAATTATTTACACTGTCTTTTTATGAATGACGATATTCATGAAAAACTAAAACACCATCCTGTACAGTTTATTGATTAAAATTTAGGTATCTATCGGCTTTAATCATTTGATTTTAAAATTCATCATTATTCATGCAGCTATAAATAGGAAACAAATGATATAGGTGCATTTAATGAAAACAAAAATACGGTGTGAATATAAAAATATTCATTAATTCAAACTTTCATTTTTTAATTACATTAATATGAACAACAAATTAATCATAGATTTTACTCCTACCGGAATGATTCCAACAAAAAAAATGACTCCCCATGTACCAATAGACAGCTCAGAAATAATTGAAGATGTGCATAAAGCATGTGAGTTAGGGATAACAAAAGTTCATTTGCATGCAAGAGAATTGGAATCAGGAGTGCCTACCTACAAAAAAGAAATTTATGGAGAAATAATTGAAGGAATTCGTAAATACGTTCCTGACCTTGTTATATGTGTTTCCTTAAGTGGAAGAAATTTTAGTGAACTACATTTAAGAGCAGATCCATTAAATTTGGAAGGAAATCTTAAACCTGACATGGGTAGTTTAACATTAAGCTCTTTAAATTTTAATCGAGTTGCAAGTGTTAATTCTCCTGATATGATTGTTAATTTAGCGAGTATTATGAAAGAAAAAGGAATCTTACCAGAATTAGAAGCTTTTGATTCTGGGATGATTAATTTTTCAAAATATTTGGAAAAAAAAGAATTAATAAAACCTCCTTTTTATTTTAATCTTCTTTTAGGAAATATTGCTGGAGCTCAAGCTGATTTATTGCACTCAGGGCTTATGATTAACGACTTACCCAAAAATTCTATTTGGAGTTTAGCTGGAATTGGAGATAATCAACTAAAAATGAATTCAATATCTATTGCTATTGGAGGGGGCGTACGAGTTGGTTTAGAGGACAATATCTGGTATGATCACAATAGAACTAAACTTGCAACTAATGTGGATTTAATAGAACGCATACATATAATTGCAAAAGCAAATTCACGAGAAATTATGAGCTCATCAGAATTTAGAAATATTATGAAATTGAAACCAGGCAACGGTAAGTATGGCCTTATTGATAATTAAAGAATGAAATCTAGGTTAATTAATAAATATTCCAAATATTTTCAATACGGAACAGTTCTGTATAGTATTTTATATCAATGTAAAAAATTAGGGATTGAAATTTCACCTTATTACTTAGAAAAAGAATTTGATACTGAATGTAAAGAACCTGTTATAAGAGATATAAAATCAAATTATAAATTCAGAATATTTGATGAATTTGATATTTTACAACTTAGTAAAAAGGGATATATTTTAAATGAAAATGAAAAAATAAAACGACTTAATGATGGTCAAATGTGCGTTGGGCTTATCAATGGTTCATATTACTCAACATTTATGTGGATTGAACTTTCCAAAGTTTCTGAAAGAACGGAATGCATTAGTTTAAAAAAAAACCAGGCATTTTTGATTGGAATGAAAACTATTGAAAAGTATAGAGGGAAAAATTTGGCGCCTTACCTCAGGTTTAAAGCATATTTATTATTGATGAACATGGGCATTAATGAATTCTATAGTTTTTCAGATTATTTTAATACCCCTTCAATAAAATTTAAAAAAAAATTAAATTCTAGGCATATGGCATTAAGAGTTTATATTGAAGTGTTTAATAAATATAAATGGAATTTTTTGATTCGAAAATATGAATAAATCAATTCTTGAATTATAAAAATTTGTATTAATTGCTTATTGTAATTAGACCGTTGACCAAACCGCTTTATTTTTTCTTTTTTATAACCTTCTTATGATGGTGTTTTTCAAAAATTAATATCTAGATAACACTTCATCAATTAATGATTTCAATTCATAATGCAATAAAAAATGTTTCGCTATTGACACAAATATAGTGTTGAGGAAAATTATTCTTTATTCTTTTTTAATAGTGATTAAAATTACAGGCCGAATATTGAAAAAAAAGAAATTAAAATCCCTAAAAGTAGATATTCTATTCCAATCTTCTTAATTCAAGTTATTAGAAACCTCCAATTCTTCCAATATTTTCAGGATTTGATTATTAAAAGATTCAACCCCTCCTTGGTTCAAATGATGATAATCTAAAAAATGGATAGTATCATTTAACTCTAAAATTTCATTAAAATTATAATATTTACCATATTTACTTAATTCGAAATCAAATTCATTGTTATTTCGAATGGAATTATAGTAATCAGAGGTTACCGGAGCCTGAACTAAAATAATTTGTATATTTTTCTCTCTGGCTAAATTCAGAATCCTTTCTAGGGACATAAATTGTTTTTTTGAATAATGCCATTTTGAAGGCTGAAAATACATCTTTTTATAATTTTTTAGCTCCGACTCTTCAAATCCATTTTTTATATAAATGCTATTACCTACTTTATTTTTTTCTGAAAAATTATTCACTCTGTTTAAAACAAAATCATTGAAAACGGCATAAAAATATGTGTTATACACTTTTAAATGATTCTGTTCAAAAACAAATTCAGTTATCTTAGGATCAATAGTTACGTTTGACAATATCTCCAACGTTGATTCTATACCGTCTGAGGAGAGAATTAATGGGCATATTTCCAAAAATATTATTTTTGGATTTAATGAGTCTAAATGTCTATTTAACAAATACTCTGTTTGAATAGGAGTCTGAGAATTAGTTCCTAAATTAAAAGAATTATATTTTTTATTGAATATTCTGGTATCAAATCCTCTAAAAGTATGAGAAGACCCTAAGAACAAAATATCAATATTTTTTGCCTGCTTCACCTCTTTTAGCCTAGTAAATGCATGCCCTCCTGCACCTAACTTATAAATTAAATTACCTCTTATAGGCGAAAATTCTCCCCAAAGTATGATCATCAATATATAAAACACACCTGCGAAAAGAACAAACTTAAAAAAGGATATTAAAAAATTTCTCATGTTCTAAAATTGAAAATATATAAAAGGTGTCTCCTCAGTTTGAGCAAGGATACCTATTAAAAATATGATAAGCGCATACCATGACCATCTCAATATTTTAGGCCATTTTGAGCCTAAACGTTCAATAGCATATTCATTAGATCTTCCTAACCATTCTATAAATACAAAAAATACAATGACCATAAGCGTTACCGCTGCACTTTCTCTTCCTTCAAATTCAGGTACACTCAATATAGATTTGGAGAAAACACCTGACAAATAGCCCATCGCGTGAGACATATCTTCTGCTCTAAAAAATACCCAGGCAATTAGAGTCAGAAAAAATGTGCTTCCCATCATCAATAAATCCTTGATTCCAGGGAATAGTTTTCCTTGTGCTACAATGGTTATGTTTTGACGGTTTTTCTTAGCCAGCAATAATGGTAAAAAATACAAGGCGTTCAAAACTCCCCAAACAATAAATGTCCAGTTAGCTCCATGCCAAAAACCACTAACGACGAATATGATAAATGTATTTCGGATTTTCATCGACAATCCTCCTCTACTACCTCCTAATGGAATATACAAATAATCTCTGAACCAGGTGGATAATGAAATATGCCATCGGCGCCAGAATTCCGCAATGTCTCTTGAGAAATACGGAAAAGCAAAGTTCTTCATTAAATTAAAACCGAAGAGTCTTGACGTTCCAATAGCAATATCAGAATATCCTGAAAAATCACCATAAATTTGAAATGCAAAAAACAAGGCTCCTAAGAACAAGGTGCTTCCAGAGTAATCGCCTGAATTATTAAATATCTCATTGGCAAACTGTGCTGCATTATCAGCAATAACCACCTTTTTAAACAATCCCCATAAGATTTGTTTCAAACCATCGATGGCCTTATTAGAATCAAAGGTTCTCTTCTTATAAAACTGTGGTAAAAGATTCGTCGCTCTCTCAATGGGCCCAGCAACCAATTGTGGGAAAAAGCTTACGAAAGCAGCAAAGGCAATAAAATCTTTGGTTGGCTCTAATTTCTTTTTATAGACATCTATGGTATAACTAAGTGTTTGGAAAGTATAAAAACTAATACCTACAGGTAAGATTATTTGAAGACTTCCTGCCTTGAAGGCATATCCGAAGAAACTAAAAGCCTCAATAAAATTATCAAGAAAGAAGTTATAGTACTTGAAAAATCCTAAAAATCCGAGGTTCACTATAATACTTGTCCATAGTAATAAAAGCCTTCTTGAACTATCATTCTCATCTCTTAGCTTCCTACCTACCGTATAATCTACAAGTGTACTGAATAAGATCAAGGATAAAAAACGCCAATCCCACCATCCATAGAAAACATAACTCGCCACAACAATCAACAAATTCTGAAGCTTCAGATTCTTGTTTGTCACAAACCAATACAGTACAAAGACTATTGGTAAAAAAATAGCGAAATCAAGTGAGTTGAATAACATTTTTTCTATTTAAAATTGTCTCCATTGTTGCATGAAAATTTACGAAATTGAAATCAATAAATCAAATTAACCTAGACTTAAAACATAGTCTTTCTTCTAATAATCATTGCATCAATAACAGTCAATTTATTGGACCAGTTTAGAGTATGAGTAGATGTCAAGTCATCATTCCAATTCGGATAAATTGATTGGGCATTTTTTTCTGAATAAGAAGTTTTAGTTAACTCAATAACTTCTCTTACTTCAATTCCGTGACCATAATGTTTGGCGCAATTTTGAGAAGGTCTAAAAATTCTATCCTCAAAACAAAATATATTCCCTGCGGGTCTTGCAAACCTTACATCAGAAACAATTGGGTTCATTGGGTGAGGCACCCAGTTTTCAGTTAATAATTTGTCTGAGTAAAAAAGAAAGAGCTCATCATGTTGAGATGCACCAGAATCTTCCTTAATATTTGTAAATAACCAATAAACATTATCATGCCTAAATACTGTCGTGTCTACAGCCTTAATATTCTTAAATAATACTTTTTGCAACTTCCAACTAACAGGAAAATCTATACATTTATATATCTCAATTGAATTGTTCTCTGCCGTTTCCGGTATCATATACAATTCTTCACAATATTCTATTAAAAATGGGTATGATAAATGATAATTTCTTTCAAGGACGACGACCGGCTCTTTAACGATACCATTTGAATTCATTTCTATAACACTAATTTTACCTTTATCTTCACTATAGATTAATTCTTCAAAAAAGATAAAATAACTATTTTGTCTTTCTAAAATAAAAGGGTCAGCCCAAAATCGATCTTTCGGAGGGATAAGTCTTTTAAAATTAAAAAATGAATTTGAAATTAAATTAGTTTCATTAAATTTAACCAGTAGAATCCATTGTTTAAAATAGAGTTTTAATCTGATCTTCCCTATCAAGTACATTGAATACTTTGAAATAATAAACTTCAGCATTTGAATGTTAGATGGTGAATTAGGATTTTTATCAAAAACAAATATTGGTAATTTATTATTTTTATGTACTCTTTGAAAAAATTCTTTGCCACCTTTAATATATAACTCTTGTATCTTTCTTGGAATAATATTTTTCGTTTTCCATAAAATATTGTTCGCGTTTTTTCTAAAGCTTTTCGAATCAGTTGAAGAGAATGATTTAAACAATAAGAGCTCTCTATCCTTAGTATCCCTATTCAGCTTTAAATAAACGATCGACACATCCTTATTTTTTATTACTTCCCAAACTCCAATTAATCCACTTCCATAAACTCCTTGTGTACCAAAACATAAAGTCCAAACACCATATTTAGCAGATTTAACTATTTCACCTCGACTATCATTTTGACTCAAATTCAACAGTATATCCAAATCATACGGCATTATTCGATTTGAATCCTTTTCATTAAAAAAATCTGTATATTCACTTTTCTTCAATCTTATTGAAATACTTGAACAATTATTAATATCACTTAAATTTTTAAGCTCCATTGCATCACGCTTAAATCTATAAAATATTGATTCAAATTTTGAATAAATTATTAAAACAAATTGTTTTCTTAATTTATTTAGTTTGGAGAAAAATGTGGGTTTCTGTTCATCTATATAATCTTTCCTAACAATAAGTACGACCTTCGAATAATTACTATTATTCAAAATTTGGATCATTTCGTAAGCCCAATTAGAAATTTCGAGCCCATCCACAATTAAACCAATTTTCATTTTTTCATACATATTCATTGTATTTTGCGACATCAATTATTTCAATTAATCCAGGCATATCATTTTCCGAAGATAAGATAATTTAAAAATACAAAATCCAGTTAGTTTACCGTCAAACTTAATAAAACAATGAATATTTTTTAAGAATAAATTTCGGCAGAACAATGTGATTAAATTAATTGAATTTTGTATTTTACATCAGATATAAATTAAGTTAAATCCCCTCATAATTAAGCATGATACTAATTCATGATTCGAATGAATTTTTTAAAATTCAACAAACATTTACTAAGATCCCATATCAACAATCTCATGGATGGTATAATTATGTTCTTCAATTAAATAAGGAAATTCTATTTTTTGTTGATTCCTTAGAGAATACACAAATTGCATTTTGGGGTGTTTTAAATAAGGTACCTATAATAAGAGGAAAAATTTTTACGATTCAGGGAGAATGTTTTGATTCATGTATTAGTGAGAAAAAAATCGAATCTTGCTATTCTCACTTGAAGAATTTAGGGTATTTAGGAGTCGAAATATTCAGCGATAATAAGTACAATATAATTTTTGAAATAGGCCTCAAATTAGCTGGCTTTAGAAGGCCTTTAGGCTCGTTTAACTCCAATCTTTCGATTGAAATAGATTTAAATAAAAAAATTCAATATGACAATAATTGGAAAGGAAATATTAGAAAAGGATTCAAAAATGAACTAAATGCCTTTGAAATAACTGATTTTAGTACTAATAATTTGTCTCAAATTATTATGCTGATAGCTAAAATGGCAGACTCTAAAAAGCTCAAACATCACAATACTAAATCTTTAGAATCACTAGTTTTATCTAATGACTACCGAACTTTCATGGCGATAAGCCCTGAATTTGGACCGATTTCTGTTGTAATAATTCATACCAACAAACCTTATTCTACATTTGTTATTGCAGCAAATTCTCCAGAAGCTAAAACTCGATTTGGCTCCCATTTTTTAGTGGATTATGTGGTAAATTGTCTTAAATCAGAAAATTTTGAGTTTTTTGATTTGTGCCGGATTCCAGTTTCAAATTCAGAAAAAAATGGAATATACAATTTCAAGAAAGGGACACGCGGAAAAAAAATTCAATACAATGGCGAATTTTCATATTTTAATTTAATAATAATAGAATTATTAATTATGGCTTATCGAATTTTGGTTAATAAAAAAAGTAGATATTAAATGTTTCGAATTACTTTTCATTACAACTCGTACGTATACCTTAGTCGAATATGACGAAAATGTTATCATATGTTTGCCTTGAATATTATAATGATGCAACTAAATTCTGAAAAGCCACATTACATTAAGACTTATCTACAGAGTTTTAGTACAATTATTGATTATGAGAATAACTAACCTTTTGATGAAATTATAATAGGTTTTCTAGGGCACTAATTTACGGTTAGCAATGATATTACAAATTCTCAAAGATTCTCAAATATATTTTCAAATGTTATTATTTCTAAAATCTATATTTATGGATTGTCGGCTTCCTGCAATGATCAGCGGCAACTAATTAATAAACATTATGTATTCAATAATACGCCAGATGTTTTAGTTATTTAGCCATAGATAACTGATATATTTATAGAAATATGGTTTTTGAAATAACCTTTATTTAAGGGCTAAGAAGAAAGGAAATTCTTGTATCAAAACACTTCTTTGCAAAAAAGAATGACAAACTTATGCAGCATGATGTCTCAGTTTCTTTAAAAGGTTAAAGTCCATCTGAATAAGTATGAAATTTTCAAAAAAAACGAAGATTGGAGGTTAGTTTCTAAAAGATTAGAAGAAAAATCTACGCACTTAAGCTAAATAAGTATGAATTTCTTAATTATTTGTTGTCGAGAATTATTAAAACGCACAAAATAAATTCCTTTACTATATCGAGATAAATCTATTTGTTTTGTAATAGTATTAAATTTTGATAAATTCAAATCATCCATATAAATAATACTCCCTTTCATATCATTAATCAATAGTTCTGAATTTTCTTCAAGATTATCAATTTTGATATTTAAAACTCCTGAAGAAGGATTCGGATAAACAGAAATACTAGAATTCATAGAAGTTTCCTCTGATATATCATTTGAGCAATTTTCGACTGTTATAATTACAGTATCAACGCTTGTTAAACCTTGATTAGTAACTTCTAATGTATAAGTAGTAGTCCTCTTTGGACTTACAGTAATCATCTGACTAGTTTCTCCTGTATCCCATCTAAAAGTATTACCGCCACTCCCAGTTAGGGTTATTGATTCTCCTAAACAAATAGTCATAGGTTCACCTGCGTTCGCAATAGTTTCAGTGGGTGCCGAAATATCATTTGTATTTACTGTTACTCTAACACTATCAGTATCTTCACAACCATTTATGGTCGCTGTAACAGTATAATCCCTTGTTGAACTAGGACTTACCGTAATACTCTGTGTTGTAGCACCT
>NZ_JAUFQO010000019.1 GCF_030409835.1 Lutimonas halocynthiae | reverse complement strand
CCAATTCCAATGTTTCTACTGCTACCTCGTTGGCATCTGATTTCATGTCGGTCCCAGTAATTTTGGTGGGCCATGCGTTGGCCAGGGTCCAGGTCATGGTTGGTTTTGCTTTTTCATCTAATAGCTGAATCACCACTGTTTCTCGTTTAATGGTATTCATCTTGATGGCATTATACCATTTCCAGAAATTATTGTCCTTAACAAAAATTCCTTTTTTAAGCGTGACGTTGCCAGATTTTTCAATGCCCGGCATTTTAATTGTAGAAAACTTTTTACTGTTTCCATGTCTGTATTCAATGGGTTGCGTTTCTGTATCCAAACCGGATATTTCTTGAAAGGCAACGGTTTTATCTTGTGAACCTAAGTTTACTGTGAAATAAAACTTCGATAAGGGCCACACATTTCCTTGAGCTTCTCCTGCCATAATTTTATGTTTTTAATTGTTAAGATTTGATTTAATTAAGCTTTTTGCATTTCCTGTTGGAAGGTGATTTCAATGAATTCCGCTGGATGAGATACGGCAACTTTTACCATTACTCTCATTATTCCTAGTTGAATGTCATTATTTGACATCGTAGTTCCCAGTCCGACACTTACAGAAAAGGCATCTTCAGCTTTCGGGCCAACCAGACCTCCTTGTTTCCAAATATCCGTGAGAAAATTTTCTATCATAGATTGAACATTGACCCAAGTATTGGCATCATTGGCTTCAAAAACAAAAGCTTTGGCAGCATCTTTAACAGATTGTTCAATAAAAATCAAGGTTCTTCTTACGTTAATATACCGCCAATCATTAGAATTCCCATCTAGGGTTCTAGCGCCCCAAACCAGAATTCCACGTCCGGTAAAGGCGCGAAT
>NZ_JAUFQO010000018.1 GCF_030409835.1 Lutimonas halocynthiae | reverse complement strand
GTAGTAACAGTTACAAATGATGCAACACTTCCAATTATAGCTCAAGGAACAACAACAGTAACTTGGACTTATACAGATGTAAATGGAAATAGTTCAACACAGACTCAGGATGTAGTGATTACAGATGTTACAGCGCCAGTTGCAGATATTGCTACTTTGGCTGATGTAACTGCAGAATGTGAGATAACAACCTTAACTGATCCAACGGCTACAGATAACTGTGGTGGATTAGTAACAGTTACTAATGATGCTAGTTTACCAATTACAGCTCAGGGAACAACAGTAGTTATTTGGACTTATACAGATGCACAAGGTAACGCAAGTACTCAGGCACAGAATGTAGTGATTACAGATGTTACGCCGCCAGTTGCTGATGCAGGTACTTTGGCAGATGTAACCGCAGAGTGTGAGGTAACAACATTAACTGATCCAACGGCTACAGATAACTGTTTAGGAGTAGTAACAGTTACAAATGATGCAACATTACCAATTACAGCTCAAGGAACAACATTAGTTACTTGGACTTATGAAGATGCTCAAGGTAATACATCAACACAGACACA
>NZ_JAUFQO010000017.1 GCF_030409835.1 Lutimonas halocynthiae | reverse complement strand
GAACCAACAACTGCTGCACCAACTCCAGGACAAGATCAGGCGAATGTTACATCTTTATTCAGCGATGCTTACACGGATGTTACAGTTGACACTTGGAGAACAGATTGGTCATCAGCTACGCTTGAAGATGTTACTATTGATGGAAGTGCAATGAAAAAATACAGTGCTTTAGATTTTGTAGGAATTGAAACGGTTTCTTCAACAGTTGATGCGAGTAACATGACTCATTTTAGAACTGATGTATGGTCTGCTGATTTTACAACTTTTAAAGTTAAGTTAGTTGATTTTGGAGCTGATGGAATGTTTGGAGGAGGAGATGATTCAGAACATGAAATCACTATTGACAATCCTTCTCAAGAAGAATGGGTTAGTTTGGATATTCCAATGAGTGAATTCACCGGATTGACTGCAAGAGGGCATATTGCACAGTATATATTTGTAGGTGCTCTAGCGGGAAGTAATACGGTTTTTGTTGATAATGTTTATTTCTATAACGATGGTACCGGAGGTGGAACACCTGCAACAGAACCAACAACTGCTGCACCAACTCCAGGACAAGATCAGGCGAATGTTACATCTTTATTCAGCGATGCTTACACGGATGTTACAGTTGACACTTGGAGAACAGA